>CAVPTM010000001.1:0-96780 GCA_963708635.1 uncultured Alphaproteobacteria bacterium
GGTCTGGCGCAGGCGCTTGATCTCGTCGCGCAGGCGCGCGGCCTCCTCGAAGTCGAGATCGGCGGCGGCCTCGCGCATGCGCGTCTCCAGGTCGGCGACCACCGCTTCGAGATTGTGCCCGATGGTGGCGGCCTCGGCGAACTCGCCGGCGCCGTGCCGCCGGTCGCGATCAGCACGTGGTCGCGCTCGTACACGCTGTTCATGATGTCGTGGATCGAGCGCTTGATGCTCTCCGGCGTGATGCCGTGCGCGCGTGTTGTACTCGACCTGCTTCTCGCGCCGCCGGTTGGTCTCCTCGATGGCGCGCTGCATCGAGCCGGTGACCTGTCGGCATAGAGGATCACGCGGCCGTCGACGTTGCGCGCGGCGCGGCCGATGGTCTGGATCAGCGAGGTCTCGCTGCGCAGGAAGCCTTCCTTGTCGGCGTCGAGGATGGCGACCAGCGCGCATTCCGGAATGTCGAGGCCCTCGCGCAGCAGGTTGATGCCGACCAGCGCGTCGAAGGCGCCGAGCCGCAGGTCGCGGATGATCTCGATGCGCTCCAGCGTGTCGATGTCGGAGTGCATGTAGCGCACGCGGATGCCCTGCTCGTGCAGGTATTCGGTGAGGTCCTCGGCCATGCGCTTGGTCAGCACCGTGACCAGCGCGCGGTAGCCGTGCCTGCGCCACCTGCGCGCACCTCGCCGACCAGGTCGTCGACCTGCGTGCGCGCCGGGCGGATCTCGACCGGCGGATCGATCAGCCCGGTCGGGCGGATCACCTGCTCGACGAACACGCCGCCCGACTCGTTGAGCTCCCACGGGCCGGGCGTCGCCGAGACGCCGACGGTCTGCGGCCGCATGGCGTCCCATTCCTCGAAGCGCAGCGGCCGGTTGTCCATGCAGGAGGGCAGGCGGAAGCCGTATTCGGCCAGCGTCGCCTTGCGGCGGAAGTCGCCGCGGTACATGCCGCCGAGCTGCGGGATGGTGACGTGGCTCTCGTCGACGAACACCAGCGCGTTGTCGGGCACGTATTCGAACAGCGTCGGCGGCGGCTCGCCCGGCTTGCGGCCGGTGAGATAGCGCGAATAGTTCTCGATGCCGGCGCAGGAGCCGGTCGCCTCCATCATCTCGAGGTCGAAGATGGTGCGCTGCTCGAGCCGCTGCGCTTCCAGCAGGCGGCCGGCGGCGTTGAGCTGCGTCGAGGCGGCCGCGCAGCTCGTCCTTGATGGCGTGCATCGCCTGGATCAGCGTCGGGCGCGGCGTGACGTAGTGCGAATTGGCGTAGACCTTGACGAATTCCAGCTCGTCGGTCTTCTGCCCGGTGAGCGGGTCGAACTCCTCGATCTTCTCGATCTCGTCGCCGAACAGATGCACGCGCCAGGCGCGGTCCTCGTAGTGCGCCGGGAAGATGTCGATGGTGTCGCCGCGCACGCGGAACGAGCCGCGGAAGAAATCGCCGCCCGTGCGCTTGTATTGCAGCGCCACCAGATCGGCGATCAGCTGGCGCTGCGTCGATGCGCCGCCCTGCTTCGAGCGTGAAGGTCATCGCCGAATAGGTCTCGACCGAGCCGATGCCGTAGATGCAGGACACCGAGGCGACGATGATCACGTCGTCGCGCTCGAGCAGCGCGCGCGTCGCCGAATGGCGCATGCGGTCGATCTGCTCGTTGATCGAGGATTCCTTCTCGATATAGGTGTCGGTGCGCGGCACGTAGGCTTCCGGCTGGTAGTAGTCGTAATAGGAGACGAAATACTCGACCGCGTTGTCGGGGAAGAACGACTTGAACTCGCCGTAGAGCTGCGCCGCCAGCGTCTTGTTGGGCGCGAGGATGAGCGCCGGGCGCTGCGTCGCCTCGATCACCTTGGCCATGGTGAAGGTCTTGCCCGAGCCGGTGACGCCGAGCAGCACCTGCGTGCGGTCGTGGCGCTGCACGCCCTCGACCAGGTCCTTGATCGCCTGCGGCTGGTCGCCTTTCGGCTCGAACTCGGAGTCGATCGTCGAGGCGCTGGCCGCCTTCGGATTTCTCCGGCCGCGGCGGGCGGTGCGGCGTCCAGACTTTGCCGGTCGTCGCCTCGTTGCGGAATTCGGCGCGGCCCTCGCGCAGCAGCTGGTCGAGCGACTGCGCGGTGGCGGCGACGCCCATCGAGGCGAGCCCGCTGCCGGGCTTGGGCAGATCGGCGCGCGGCAGGCGGTATTTGGAAACTGCCGTCTCACTTGCCGCGGCGCGCTCCTCTCCTCCCCTTGCAGGGGGAGGGTCGGCGAGCGGGGGTGTCGTCTTGTGTTGTGCCGTGTGGCTTACCCCCCTCCCGCCCGCCTTCGGCGGGCGACCTCCCCTCAGGGGGGAGGTGACGTAGCGTCATCGTCCGCGTGCGAGCCCCAGTTCTTTCGCCAGCGCCGGATCGAGGCCCGTGATCGGGCTGGCCGCATAATCGCGCTGCGGCGCTTCGGCGAAACCTTCCGCGCCGACTTGCGCGCGGTGTGCGCGGCGGAAAAATCGCGGCGCCGGTCCCAGGAATTGTCCGGCGGCGGCGCCAGATTGGGATTTTTGCCGGTGCTCGGGCCGAGCCCGGCGGTGCCTTTGTTGATCGCCGGGTTGAGCAGGTCGGCGAGCGCGTCGGGCGTGACGGGGCTGTCCGGCCGCGCCGCCTTGGCGCGCGTCGGCTTCGCCGGGTCTTTGTTCTTTTGCGGTTTTTTTGGAGGTTTCGCCATTTCCCCGAATATGGGGCGAGTCCGGTGCTGGGGAAAGGGCGGGCGCCGGGATTAAGCGAACTCGTCATTCCGGGGCGCGCCGCAGGCCGCGAACCCGGAATGACGAAAAATTATTCCGCCGCCTTCTCCCACAACTGCTCGCTCGCCCGGCGCGCGCCTTCGGCGAGCGACTGCAATTTCATCCACACGATCTTGCTGTCCACCTGCACCCGCCCGGCAAAGGTGCCGAAGCCGCAATCGACGCCGGCGATGACGTTCTCGCGCCCGACCACGCTGGCGAAGTTCAGGATGCGGTCGCAAACGACTTCCGGGTGCTCGACGGTGTTGACGGTGGAATCGATCACGCCCGGGATGATGATCTTGCCGGCCGGCAGCTTGACGTCGCGCCAGACTTTCCATTCGTGCTCGTGGCGCGCGTTGGCGGCCGGAAACGAGACCGCGTGCGGCCGGCCGCTCAAGACGATGTCGACGATGTCCTTGATCTCGACGTCGGTATGGTGCGGCGCCACGGTCGAGCCCCAGCACACATGCATGCGCATGCGCTCCGGCGGCAGGTCGCGCACCGCGTGATTGAGCGCGGCGACGTTGACCGCGATGATCTTGCGATAATCCTCGAGCGGCAAATTCGAGGTAGACCATGTGGCGCAGCATCGCCAGATCCGGGCAGTCGAGCTGCAGGATGAAGCCGGCTTCGACGATCGCCTGGTATTCGCGCCGCATCACGTCGGCGAGCGCGTAGATGTATTCCTCGTCGCTCTTGTAGTAGCGGTTCTTCAGATAGCGCGCGATCTGCCCGGGCGAGGGCGAGGTCATGAAAATGTCGGCGGCCTTGTTGTCGGTTTTGGCGCCGGCGAGCGCCGCCTTGGCGAGCGTCGATGTCGGCTTGCGCCGCCGGCCAATCCTTCCAGCCGACCGGGCCGTTGCAGGCCGGGCGGTGCTGGAACGGCGAGGCGAAGTGCTTGAGGATCTCGGCGAGCTCGGGAAATTCCGGCTCGCCGGTGCCGAGCGGCGGCGCGCTCTCGCCTTCGTAGCCGGTCAGCCGCTTGAGCACGTGCACGGTGTAATCGGTGCGGCCCTGTTCGCCGTCATTGATGATGTCGAGGCCGCATTCGACCTGGCGGCGCACGACGCCGGCGACCGCCTCGCGCACCGCCGCCTGCAATTCGGCGCGGCGCGAACCCGGCTGCTGCTCCTCGGCCAGCAGCTCTTCGACCACCTTGGCGGTGCGCGGCAGGCTGCCGGTGTGGGTGGTGAGGATGCGGTCGGTGCTGCGATGCATGCTTGAGGCCCTGGTCGATGCGCCGCTATGGCTTCAACTTAACGTCAAGAAATTAGCGCGCGTGCGTTCGGGCTTTGCAAAGCCTCTTGCCAAGGCGCTGGCGACTTACGATTGTAGTGCCAACGGGTTCGCGCGGGAGGGGGCGATATGCCGAACGCAGCCGATATCCTCTGGTTCAAGCAAAACTTTCAATCGGACATCCAGGCGGCGATCGCCGGCACCGGATTCACCGTCGATTTCATGGTGGCGCTGGCGTGCCAGGAAACTGGTGAGGTCTGGCCGATCCTGCGCCATAAGCCGCTTTCGCGCGATCAGATCGTCTCGCTCTGCGTCGGTGATACGATCGATGCCACCGGTGGCCGCGGCGCATTCCCGACGACCAAGGCCGAATTGCTGGCGCATCCGAACGGGCAGGCGATGTTCGATATCGCGCGCCAGGGGCTGATCGATATGGCGACGCAGACGAATAGCAAGCCCTACCTGCACGCCGCGCAGGATCCAAACAAGTTCTGTCACGGCTTTGGCGTCTTCCAGTACGACATTCAGTTTTTCAAGGACGATCCGCAGTATTTCCTAAAGAAGAAATACGAGAGCTTCAGTGAGACCTTGGGCAAAGCGCTCACCGAGTTGCACGACGCAGCCAAAAAGATTCATCTCGACAACAAGCCGTCGCTCACCGACATGGAATTATGCGCGGTGGCGATCTGCTATAACACCGGCAGCTTCAATCCGGTGAAAGGCTTGAAGCAGGGACATCCCGAAGGAGGGCGCTTCTACGGCCAGGAGATTTTCGATTTTATCGCGCTGTCGCGCACGGTGACCGTGCCGGCCGGCGGCGCGCCGGCAGGCGGCAATGCCACCGTCAATACGGGCAATGCCAATGGCAGCGGTGCGGCGACAGGACCGTTCTTTCAGGTTGCAACGCAGTCGAGCTCATTGCGGCTACGCAGCCAGCCGGCCGTCAGCGATCCGCCGGCCGCCAACGTGATCGGACAATTGCCCAACGGCCAGAAATTGCGGGCGGTCACCGGGACCCCGGTCAACAATTTCATGGAGGTCGAGACGACCCTCAACGGCGCAACCCTGCGCGGCTTCGCGTTGGTGGACTTCCTTAAGCCGACGTCATAGGTCCGGCGCGGCGCGTTGTCAGAACCCGCGCAGCACCTCGGCGACGTGTTCCACATAAGGCGGCGCGGCGAAGCAGTGCCCGACCAGCTTGCGCCATTCCTGGAAATCGGCGGATTCGCGGAAGTCCTTGGTGTGGTTCTCCAGCGTCTCCCACTGCACGAACAGCCGGTAGCGCTGCGGCATTTCGTGCGAGCGTTGCAGGGTCATAAACTTGCAGCCCTTGGCGCGCTGGAAGATGGGGCCGGCCTTTTTCACGCCGGCTTCGAATTCGGCTTCCATGCCGGGCTTCACGTCGATCTGCGCGATTTCAAGGATCATGCGGGCGGCCTTTGCTGAGGAGAGGCACGCATTATGAGACGCGCGCGCCGGCTTGCAAAGGCCGCCGCCGCTCACCCCGCCGCTTTGCGCAGGCAGTCCGGGCACAAGCAATCTTCGCTGCGCCCGGCTTCGGTCAGCGGCACGCGATAGGGCAGCGCCGCGCACCAGCAGTCACCGCCCAGCCCGCAGTCGAACGCGGCGCCGCAGCGCGCGCAGGCGAGGCGGCGGGCCGGCGGCTTGGCGGCGGTGCTGTCGAGGGACATGGCGGTCATTGCAGAACCAAATCGCGGCCGTGGCAAGCCCGCAAAGGGCATGGACGCGGCGGCGGCAACAAGGCTAAGAGGGCGCCCCGCCCGTCCTCATTTCCTTCGAGAGAAGTGCATGCCCCTGTCATCCTATCTGACGCCGGTCGCGCTGCTGATCGGCTCCAACGTCTTTATGACCACCGCCTGGTACTGGCACCTGCGCTACAAAGAGGTGCCGCTGCTCACCGTCATCGCCATCAGCTGGGGGCTCGCCTTGTTCGAATATTGCCTGGCGGTGCCGGCCAACCGCTACGGCAGCGCGGTCTATTCGGCGGCGCAGCTCAAGACCATGCAGGAAGTGATCACGCTCAGCGTGTTCGCGATCTTCTCCATGGTCTATCTCAAGCAGGGCATCACCTGGAACCAGGTGGTCGGGTTCGCGCTGATCGCGCTCAGGCGCGTTCTTCGTGTTCAAAGCCCCGATCTGATCGCTCCGATCATTTGGCCGGCGTCACGCGCAAAATGCGGCCGTCGCCGTTGTCGGTGAGCAGGTAGAGCGCGCCGTCGGGCCCCTGCGCGCACGTCGCGGATGCGCTCGCGCAATTCGTGCAGCAGGCGCTCCTCCTTGACCGCCTTGTCGCCGTCGAGCGTCAGCCGCGAGATCAGCTGGAATTTGAGCGCGCCGTTGATCAGGCTGCCCTTCCAGCCCTTGAACAGATCGCCGGTGTAGAAGGCCATGCCGGAGGGCGCGATCGACGGCGTCCAGTGCCAGATCGGATCGGTGATGCCGGGCCCGCGCTGCTTGCCGTTGCCGACCGGCGAGCCGTCGTAATTGAGGCCGAAGCTCACCAGCGGCCAGCCGTAGTTCTTGCCCTTCTCGATGATGTTGATCTCGTCGCCGCCCATCGGGCCGTGCTCCTGCTCCCACAGCTTGCCGTCGGCGGGATTGAAGGCGAGGCCTTGCGCGTTGCGCAGGCCATAGGCCCAGATCTCGGGCAGAGCGCCCGGCCGGTCGACGAAAGGATTGCCGGGCGGCACCGCGCCGTCCGGCGTGATGCGCACGATCTTGCCGATGTGATTGTCGAGCTTCTGCGCGTATTGGCCGAGCGAAATGATCGCCGAGCGTGACGAACAGATTGCCGTCGGGCGCCTGCACCATGCGGCAGCCGATGTTGAGGCCGCGCGAGACCGGCCCCTGCTGACGGAAGATGACGCTGACCGCGACCATGCGCGGATCGCCGCGCTCGCCCGGATGCGCGCCCTCGAGCCGGCCATGCGCGACCGCGATGCGGCCGCCGCCCTCGAAAGGCTCGGCGTAGCAGAAAAAGACGCGGCTGTTCTGCGCGAAGTCGCGGTCGAGCAGCACGTCCATCAGCCCGGCCTGCGCTGCGCGCGAACACGCCGGGCACGCCGGCGAGCGGCCGCGACAGCGCGCCGGCGCGGGTGACGATGCGCATGCGGCCGGGCCGCTCGGTCACCAGCATGCGGCCGTCGGGCAGGAAGGCGAGCGACCAGGGATTGACCAGCCCGCCGGCCAGCGTTTCGACCGCTAGCTCGCCGGCGGAGGAAGGGTAGAGCTGTGGCGAAGCCGCCAGCGCCGGTGCGGCGGCGAGCGCGGCCGTGAGCGCGAAGGCGTAGCGCATGACCCCTCCCAAGGTTGCCGCGACAACCCTAGGCCAGGCGGGGCGGTTCCCAAAGCGGGGGGACCGGCTCAGCGGTCGTGGGTCTTGTCGTCCGGCAGGACCGCGAAGCCGCCGAGCGCGATGAAGATGAGGCCGAGCAGCAAGGCGACGCCGAACAGGCTGCTTTCATTGTCGATGATGCTGCCCGGCACGCTGGCGCGGGCGATGCCGACCGACAGCACGGTGACGGCCACGATGGTCGAGAGGGCAAGGCCGATGGTGGCGACGAGCTCGGCCAACATCACGGTGCGGCGCTCGCGGCCGAGCGTTCGGCCGGAGGGCGGGCCGAAACCGGAATTTTCAACGGGCTTGGACGGGAAGAATTTGGACATAGCGAGCCTCAGGCGACTCAGGCGTTGCAATGCGCATGAGAATGGGCCGCGAAGCGGGCGCCGCTTCGGCCCCATTGCGGCGCTCCCGGTCTGGAACGAGGGCGTTTTCGTGGCCAGGGTTAACGAAGTGTTAACGGCGCGTCTATTCCGCCGCCGCCAGCGGCGCCGGCTGCCAATCCATGGCGACGTGGCCGGGCTCGGCGGCGACGCGCTCGAGCCAGCCGCGGATCGCCGGGATAGCGCGTGAGGTCGAAGTCGCATTGCTGCGCCAGATGGGTGTAGGCGTAGAGCGCGATGTCGGCGATGGTGTAGTGCTCGGCGACGAAGAAGCGGTGCTTGGCGAGGTGCTTCTCCATCACGCCGAGCGCGCGGTAGCCGTTCTCCATCCAGTCCTCGAGCGCGTGGCGCTGCAATTCGCGCCCGCCCTTGATCAGCGCCAGCCAGAAATAGGCCGCGCCGATATTGGGCTCCAGGCTGTGCTGCTCGAAGAACATCCATTGCAGCGCCTCGGCGCGCTCGATGCGGTCTTCCGGCGCCAGCGTGGTGCCGCCGGCGACGTACCAGAGAATGGCGTTTGATTCGGCGAGGTAGCGGCCGGGCGCGACCTCGAGCAGCGGGATCTGGCCGTTCGGATTCTTGGCGAGGAATTCCGGCGTGCGGCTTTCGCCTTGCAGGATGTCGACCTCGACCAGCTTGTAGGGAATGCCGAGCCGGGCCAGCGCGAGGCGGACCTTGTAGCTGTTGCCGGAACGCTGCATCGAATAGAGCGTGTACATTTCCAGTCTCCGACGTTTTCCGCGCGCGGCCGCGATCAAGCCCGCCAAGTCCGGCAATTGCAATGGCCGGACGTGACATCGCGCTGCGATGATGCGTCGCGCCGCAATTTGAATCGATTGCCGAACAAGCACGCTGACGAACGGACGAAGTTCAGAAAATCTATTCCGCCGCGACGCGGTGCGCGCGCGCATATTCCAGCAGCGCATCGTCGGCCGCCGGCACGATCGGCGTGAAGTCGCGGTGCGCGATCCATTCCGGCCGGGTGAACTTGGTGATGTGGTTGGAGACCGCGCACAGCGTCAGATAGACGATCTTGCGCGGGTAGGGCGTGATGTTGGGCGGCGAGGCGTGCACCAGGTTGCCGTGGAACATCAGCACCGAGCCGGCCTTGCCGGTCGGCGCGACGATGCCGACGCCGTCGGGGCCGGCGGCTTCGTTGGCGAGCCGCGTCACCGTCTCCTTGTCGAGCGTCCACAGCGGATAGGACGTCGTGGTCTTGTCGTGGCCGGCTTCGAGCACGCCCTGCTTGTGGCTCTTCGGGATGATCATCAGCGCGCCGTTGATCGGCAGCACCTCGTCGAGGAACACCGCGATGTTCATGGCGCGCGGCTCCGGCATGCCGTCGTCGCGCGCCCAGGTGCCGTAGTCCTGGTGCCACTGCCAGACGTCGCCCTCGAACGCCGCCTTGGCGTTGAGCTTGAACTGATGGACGTAGACGCTCTCGCCGAACAGCTGCATCAGCGGCTCGACCAGGCGCGGATGGCGCGCCAGCAGCTCGAACACCGGGTTGAACTTGTGCGCGGCGAAGGCGGTGCGCGGCGCGCCCGATTTCTCGCGCCAGACTTCCTGGCGGTCGAGCTTGAGGATGTTGTCGGCTTCGACGCGCAGCAGCGCGATTTCGTCCTCCGAGAAGCAGTTGGGAAAGAAGACGTAGCCCTGCTCGTCGAAGGCTTTGAGTTGCTCGGCTGAAAGCTTCATGGGCGCGCTCCTCGTCAAAGGCGACGGCCGTTGCCCGGCTCTTGACCGGTTATATTAGGCGGCGGAATCGCAAAACGCCATGGGGTCGCGGCGCCGCTTTCCGCTATGGCGCGGCGCAGCAAAAGCGCGAAAGCCGCCAGCATCGCCGGCACCGCCAGCGGCAGCAACGTCGCTGCGGCGGCCGAGCGGGCGATCAGCGGCACGATCCACAGCGCCGCCAGCATGGATTTCTCGTACGGGCGCGAAGCCGCGCGCGATGCCGTCGGCGGCGAGGAAGGCGATCGCCGGCGCCAGCAGCATCAGGTCGTAGTCGAGGCTGTAGGGCGTCGCCAGCAACGATGCCGATCAGCAGCGCCGCGGCCTTGAGCGGATAGGCGCGCCGCGCTGCGCCACAGCCAGACCAGCGCGGCGGCGACCGCAAGCGCTGACCGCGATTTGCGCCGCGTAGGCCAGCTCGATGCCGCCGCCCCACATGCGCACCCAGGAGAACACGCTCTGGATCTTGTACCAGCCGGTGTCGCCCTGTTCGAGCACGACGCTGCGGGTGAACTGGCATGGCGGCGAAGAAAGCGCTGCCAGACCTCGGCTCGCCGAAGGCGACGAGTGACGGCGAGCGATGAGCGCGCCGACGGTCGCGGCGGCGGCGGCGAACGCGCGCCAGCGCCCGGTCGCCAGCAAGCACCAGCGGGATCATGCAACCCGAATTGCGGCTTGTAGGACGAGCAGACCGAACAGAATGCCGGCGAGCATCGGGCGGCGGTCGAGCATGCGCCAAGGCCACGCCGAACAGACGCGGCGGTGAGAAAGCCGTTCTGGCCGTGGCCGAGATTGACGAACACCGCCGGGAAGGCGGCGGCGAGCAGAAGCCAGTCATTGCCCAGGCAGTCCCCGAGCGCGAGCCCGTGTCTGCGCGGAAGCGCGCACGGCCGTCGCTCGCCATGACGGAGCGAGAAGATCGCGCGCATCGCCCAGAGATAAAGCCCGAGCGTCACGCCCTGCCACAGCAGCAGCGCCAGCAGATAAGGCAGCAGCGCCAGCGCGGCGGCGACCGAGCGAAAGAACGGCGGATAGCTGCCAGCCGTAATACGGCGTGCCGGCGCCGAAGATTTTCTGCTCGCGGGCGTAATGCGGTGGCCGGATCGAACGGCGCCGCCGGCATGGCCGTCGAGCACAAGGTGCCGGCGGCGTAGACGTTGGAAAAATCGGTGCCGAGCGGGCGGCCGAAGCGGTCGTTCAGCCCGTTCGAGGTGGCGACGACGTAGACGGCGCCGAGCAAGCCCGGCGACCAGCACCGCCAGCGCCACCAGCCGCATCCGCTCGCGGGTGAGCCAGGCACCGCTGCGCAGCCTATCGACAAAGCGAGCCATGGCCGCGGGTCTAGCAAGGCAGGCTTAAAGGAGGGTTAGGCCATCAACAGCCTTGATAAATGCATCAGTCTTTGCGTCTTGCCGTCGCCCCATTGGGCCGGTACCACACCAGCGAAAAGGGTGCAGAATTGGAGCCGGCAATGGCCTTCCTGGCCGACCATCTCAAGCGCATCAAGCCGTCGGCGACCATCGCCGTCACCGACAAGGCGCGCGCGCTCAAAGCCGCGGGACGCAACGTCATCGGGCTCGGCGCCGGCGAGCCGGACTTCGACACGCCCGACAACATCAAGCAGGCGGCGATCAAGGCGATCACCGCCGGCAAGGCCTCGAAGTACACGCAAGTCGACGGCATGGCCGAGCTGAAGGAGGCGGTGGCGCGCAAGTTCAAGCGCGAGAACGGACTCGACTACAAGCCGTCGCAGATCACGGTCTCCGCCGGCGGCAAGCAGGTGCTCTACAACGCCTTCATGGCGACGCTGAACCCGGGCGACGAGGTGATCATCCCGGCGCCTTATTGGGTGAGCTATCCCGACATGGTGCTGCTCGCCGGCGGCACGCCGGTCGAGGTGGTCTGCCGCATGGAGAGCGGCTTCAAGCTCAAGCCGGAGCAGCTCGAAAAGGCGATCACGCCGAAGACCAAGTGGTTCCTGTTCAACTCGCCGTCGAACCCGACCGGCGCCGCCTATACGCGCGCCGAATTGAAGGCGCTCACCGACGTGCTGCTGAAGCATCCGCACGTGCACGTCATGACCGACGACATGTACGAGCACCTGGTCTACGACGACTTCGAATTCTCGACGCCGGCGCAGATCGAGCCGGCGCTTTATCCGCGCACGCTCACCATCAACGGCGTGTCGAAGGCCTATTGCATGACCGGCTGGCGCATCGGCTTTGCCGGCGGGCCGGAGCCGCTGATCAAGGCGATGGCGACGATCCAATCGCAATCGACCACCAACCCGGCGGCGGCCTCGCAATGGGCCTCGGTCGAGGCGCTCGACGGGCCGAAGGATTTCATCGCCAAGCACAACAAGATCTTCAAGGAGCGGCGCGACCTCGTGGTGTCGATGCTCAACCAGGCGAACGGCATCAAATGCCCGACGCCGGAAGGCGCGTTTTACGTCTATCCGTCCTGCGCCGGCACCATCGGCAAGACCGCGCCGTCCGGCAAGAAGCTGGCGGGCGACGAGGACTTCGTCACCGAGCTGCTGGAGGCGGAGGGCGTCGCGGTGGTGCAGGGCACGGCGTTCGGGCTCGGCCCGGCGTTCCGTATTTCCTACGCCACCAAGACCGAAGTCCCTGGAAGAGGCCTGCCGCCGCATCCAGCGCTTCTGCGGCAATTTGAAATAGGCAATTTCCCGCTCATTCCCGCCAAGCGGGAATCCAGCAAGAAAAATCTGGCTCTCCGCTTTCCGCCTTCGCGCTCCGCGCTTCGGCGGACTCGTACCCGCCGAAGCTCGCATAGCGAGCGTAGGCTGGGTCGCTGGGACGAGCGGCAAAGGCGCACATTTCCACCCTTGCCAGCCTCGCCGGGGCCTGAGACGATATCGCAAAGGGCCGGGATAAAAGGTCCGACCTCCCGGCCGGCGTGGGAGGTTGCGCATGGCTCAAAACGGCTCCGGTCAAAACGGCAATAAAACCAAGGGTCCCCGGTGCATCGCGCTGGTGGGCCCGTTCCAAAGCGGCAAGACGACGCTCCTGGAAGCGATTCTCGCGCGCACCGGCGCCATCGCGCGCCAGGGCACGGTCGCCGGCGCCACGGTCGGCGACGCCAGCAAGGAGGCGCGCCATCACAAGATGAGCGTGGAAGCCTCGGTCGCCACCACCAAGTTCATGGGCGACAATTACACCTTCATCGATTGCCCCGGCTCGATCGAATTCATCCACGACATGCGCGCCGTGCTGCCGGCGGTCGACGCCGCGGTCGTGGTCTGCGAGGCCGACGAGAAGAAGGTGCCGCAGCTGCAGCTGATCCTGCGCGAGCTCGAAGAGCAGAACATCCCGCGCTTCCTGTTCCTCAACAAGATCGACAAGGCCGACAAGCGCGTGCGCGAGACGCTCAAGCTGTTGCAGCCGGCCTCGCGCGTGCCGCTGCTGCTGCGGCAAATCCCGATCTGGAACGGCGATCTCATTTCCGGCTTTGTCGATCTCGCGCTCGAGCGCGCCTATGTCTACAAGGAGCACGCGCCGTCCGAGATCGTCGACCTCGAGGGCGAGAATCTCGACCGCAAGAAGGAAGCGCGCTTCACCATGCTGGAGACGCTGGCCGACCACGACGACGCGCTGATGGAGCAATTGCTCGAGGACATCGAGCCGCCGCGCGACAAGGTGTTCGACGATCTCGCCAAGGAATTGCGCGACGCGTCAGGTCGTGCCGGTGCTGATCGGGCGCCGCCACGCGCATCGAACGGCGTGCTGCGGCTGTTGAAGGCGCTGCGCCACGAGGCGCCGGGCGTCGGCCGAGACCGCGGCGCGCCTGGGCGTCAAAGCCGGCAACGAGGCGGTGGCGCTGGTGCTCAAGACCTTCCACACCAGCGCACGGCGGCAAGATGTCGGTCGCGCGCGTGCTCGCCGGCACCGCCGGCGACGGCACTCACCTTCCACACGCCGGACGGCGAAGCCGGCCGCGTGTCGGCGGTGTTCAAGGTCATGGGCCAGCATTTCGACAAGCGCGCCGCAGGCGGCCGCCGGCGAGACCGTCGCCTTCGGCAAGCTCGATCACGCCAAGACCGGCGACACGCTCTCCACCGGCAAGCAGGCGCATCCCGCGCTGGTCGAGGTGAAGCCCTATGCGCCGGTGCTCGCCATCGCGGTGCAGGCGAAGGAGCGCAAGGACGACGTCAAGCTCGGGCGCGGCTTTCACCAAGCTGACCGAGGAGGACCCCTCGCTCACGGTCGTGCACAATCCGGAAAACCACGAGGTGGTGATCTGGGGCCAGGGCGAAATGCACCTGCGCGTCGCCGCCGAACGGCTGGGCGAGCGCTACGCCGTGCCGGTGACGACGCGGCCGCCCTCGGTCGGCTATCGCGAGACCATCCGCAAGTCGATCTCGCATCCGCGGCCGGCACAAGAAGCAGTCCGGCGGCCACGGCCAGTTCGGCGACGTGGTGCTGGAGATCAAGCCGCTGCCGCGCGGCATCCGGCTTCCAGTTCGAGGACAAGATCACCGGCGGCGTGGTGCCGCGCAACTACATCCCGTCGGTGGAGGAGGGCATCGTCGACGCGCTCAAGCACGGGCCGCTCGGCTTCCCGGTGGTCGACCTGCACGTCGCGCTGGTCGACGGCTCCTATCACGCGGTGGATTCCTCCGACATGGCGTTCCGCACCGCCGGCCGCATCGGCATCGTCGAAGGCCTGCCGCAATGCCAGCCGGTGCTGCTCGAGCCGATCCATGAGGTCGAGATCGTCTGCCCGAATGAGGCGACCGCCAAGATGAACGCCATTTTGTCGAGCCGGCGCGGCCAAATCCTCGGCTTCGACGCGCGCGAAGGCTGGTCCGGCTGGGACGTGGTGCGCGCGCAGATGCCGGAATCGGAGATCGGCGACCTCATCATCGAGGTGCGCTCGGCCACCGCCGGCGTCGGCAGCTTCAAGTTCAAGTTCGACCACATGGCCGAGCTGACCGGGCGCACCGCCGACCAGATCGTCGCGGCCAAGCGCGCGGCGGAATGAGACAATTTGAACGAGCGCGGTAACGTTTCGCCAACCATCGGCTTTGCGCCGCGGTAGCCATTAACCGGCCGGCCGATCTTGCCGCTTAATATCGGCGCAACGCGCGCGCCTTGAGGCGCGCCAGGCGGCGGCGACCATGCTCGACGGCTTGCGCAAAATGTTTTCCTCGGGGCCGGTGCCTTACGCCGACCCGAAAGAGAAGATTCCGCTCGGCGAAGTGCTCAAGCGCGACTGGTTCGAGCTCTGGTACCAGCCCAAGATCGAATTGAGGACCATGCGGCTCATCGGCGCCGAGGCGCTGGTGCGCGCCCGGCACCCGACGCGCGGCATCGTCGCGCCCTTCTTCTTCTTGCCCGACGCCGAGGAGGCCGACCTGCTCGCGCTCACCGAACAGGTGATCCTGACCGCGCTCGGCGACTGGGAAATCTTCAACGAGCACGGCGTGCCGCTCAAGCTGGCGGTCAACGTGCCGGTGTCGGCCTTCGTCAAACTGCCGATCGCGCGCATGCTGCAAGAGGCGCGGCCGCGCGCGGCGCATTGGCCCGGCATGGTGCTGGAAGTCACCGAGGATCAGATCATCAACGACCTCACCCTCGCCAACGACGTCGCCGACGCCTTGCGGGCGCTCAACTGCACGCTCGCGCTCGACGATTTCGGCGCCGGCTACTCCTCGCTGGCGCGGCTGCGCGAATTGCCGTTCAGCGAGCTGAAGATCGACCGCAGCTATGTGATGAATTGCCACAGCGACGCGCTCAATGCCGGGCTGTGCGAGACCATCGTGGAACTCGGCAAGCGTTTCGGCCTCAAGACCGTGGCCGAAGGCATCGAGACCATGCACGAGATGCACAAGCTGCAGGGCATCGGCGTCGACGTCGGGCAGGGCTACCTGTTCGCCAAGCCGATGCCCAAGGGTCAGCTCATCGGCCTGATGCGCCAGCGCTTCAAGGGCGCACTCGCGCCCACGCCCCGCCGCTCGCTGTTCGGCGCCGCCCGCGCCTGATCCCCGCCGCCCTCCCGCAAGCGTGACTTGCCTGTGAGGGCGCGGCTGTCCTACCTGTGGGGCGCGATTCAACAGGGTCAGGCTCCATGCACGTCATCCACCGCCGCGGCTGGGATCTTCCGCAGCGTCTCGCCACGCCCGAGCATCTGGTGTTCAACCGCCGCGCCTTTTTGGCGGGCGCGCAGCGCGATTGCGCTGACGCCCGGCGCCGCTTTGGCGCAGCGCGTCACCGATCTCGCCAAGCTGCCCGACCCGACCGCCGACCTCTATCCGGCCAAGCGCAACGAAACCTACAAGCTCGACCGGCCGATCACCGACGAGGCGATCAACGGCCACTACAATAATTTCTACGAATTCGGCATCGACAAGGACATCGCCGCGCCGGCGCAAAACCTGCGCGTGCGGCCGTGGACGGTGAAGATCGACGGCATGGTGGAAAAGCCGATGGAGCTCGGCATCGACGACCTCATCCGCAAGATGACGCTCGAGGAGCGCACCTATCGTCACCGCTGCGTGGAAGCCTGGAGCATGGCGATCGCCTGGAGCGGCTTCCCGTTCAAGAAGTTCGTCGACTTCGCGCGCCCGCTCGGCTCGGCCAAATACGTCAAGATGACCACCTTCCTCGACGCCAAGATGGCGCCCGGGCAGAACGCCGCCTGGTATCCGTGGCCCTATGTCGAGGGCCTGACCATGGCGGAGGCGACCAACGAACTCGCCTTCCTGGTGACCGGCGCCTACGGCCATCCGCTCGCCAAGCAGCACGGCGCGCCGCTGCGGCTGGCGGTGCCGTGGAAATACGGCTTCAAGTCGATCAAATCGATCGTGCAATTCAGCTTCGTGGAGAAGCGGCCCAAGGGCCTGTGGGAAGCTTTGCAGTCGTCGGAATACGGCTTCTGGGCCAACGTCAATCCGGCGGTGCCGCATCCGCGCTGGAGCCAGGCGAGCGAAGAGGTCATCGGCACCGGCGAGCGGCGGCCGACGCTGATTTACAACGGCTATGGCGAGCAGGTCGCCGACATTTACAAGGATCTGCAGAAGGAACGGCTGTGGGCGTGAGGTCTTCCGGCGCGAACCGCTGATGCCTATGTCGCAGGAAACCGAATGGAGGGTTTCTTGCGCGCCATTGCCGCCTGCATTGCTGCCGCTTTCATCGTCTTGACCGCCGCGCCGGCCGGCGCGGCCGACCAGCCCGATCTCATCTTCAGGAAGTCGACCGTCTTCCATTGGGTCTCGCCCAACGACAAGCTCGCGACCTACGGGCTCGACGATCCCGAGGTCGAGGGCGTCGCCTGCCACTTCACGGTGCCGGAGAGGGGCGGCTTCAAGGGCTGGATCGGCGTGGCCGAGGAAGTCTCCGACATCTCGCTCGCCTGCCGGCAGATCGGGCCGATCAAGTTCAAGACCAAGTTCGCGCAAGGCGAGGACGTCTTCCGCCAGCGCCGCTCGTTGTTCTTCAAGAAGATGCAGATCGTGCGCGGCTGCGACGAGAAGCGCAACGTGCTCGTCTACATGGTCTATAGCGACCGGCTCATCGAAGGTTCGCCCAAGAACTCAACCTCCAGCGTTCCGATCATGCCCTGGGGCAACCAGGGCGACGTGCCGAAATGCACGGAATGGGTGGCGAAATAGGCCCTGGAACGGCCGGGTTTTCGGGCTGCCGTCCGGATATAAACGAGATATTTACGCCGGCCCATCTGGCGGGCTATCGTCGGGCCCGAAAACGGGTGGGCAGCAGCCCCGTTACGTTCCGTGATCGCCGGCGCCGGCCGGCCCGTTCAGGAAACGCCCAGGAGTTATCGATGAAAAAGCTATTTGTGATGCTGAGCGCGGCCGCTGCCGTGCTGGCGCTGTCGGCCGTGTCGGCGAGCGCGCAGAACCCGATCATCATCAAGTTCAGCCACGTCGTCGCCAACGACACGCCGAAAGGCAAAGGCGCGCTCAAGTTCAAGGAGCTGGCCGAGAAATACACCAACGGCAAAGTGAAGGTCGAGGTCTATCCGAACTCGCAGCTGTTCAAGGACAAGGAAGAGATCGAGGCGCTGCAGCTCGGCTCGGTGCAGATGCTGGCGCCGTCGACCGCCAAATTCGCCCCGCTGGGCGCCAAGGAATTCGAAGCGCTCGACCTGCCGTGGCTGTTCAAGGACGAAGCGACCTACGCCAAGGCGATGAAGGGCCCGGTCGGCAAGTGGCTGTTCAAGAAGCTCGAGTCCAAGGGCATCACCGGCCTCGCCTATTGGGACAACGGCTTCCACATGGTGTCGGCGAACCGGCCGCTGCTCAACCCGTCGGATTTCCAGGGCCTCAAGATCCGCATCTCGGGCTCGAAGATCGCCGACCAGTATTTCCGCGACGTCGGCTCGATCCCGCAGATCATGGCGTTCTCGGAAGTCTATCAGGCGCTGCAGACCGGCGTGGTGGACGGCTGCGAAAACACGCCGTCGAACTACCTGACGCAGAAATTCCATGAGGTGCAGAAGCACATCACCGTCTCCTATCACGCCCATCTGCAATACGCGGTGATCGTGAACTCCAAGTTCTGGAACGGCCTGCCGGCCGACATCCGCACGCAGCTCGACAAGGCGATGGCGGAAGCGACCGACTACACCAACTCGATCGCGCAGCAAGGAAAACGAGGACGCGCTGGCGGAGATCAAGGCCTCGGGCAAGACCACGCTGCATTACCTGACGCGCCGAGCAGAAGTTGGCCTGGCAGAAGGCGATGCAGCCGACCTACAAATGGGCCAAGGGCCGGGTCGGCGGCGAGGTGCTCGACCTGCTGGCCAAGGAACTCGACATCAAGATGAACTGACGGCAAGCTTGCCGCACCAATAACGAACGGCCGGGAGTGCCAAGCCTCCCGGCCGATTTTGTGTGGGGGAGGGGATGCGCGTAGCTTCGCGGGCGCTCGATCATCTTGAAGAGTGGCTGATCGCCACCCTGATCGCGGCTGCGACCGCGCTGATTTTCGTCGCCGTGCTGCACCGCTACAGCACCGGCGCCTCCATCGATCTCGCCAAATGGCTGACCGCGCACGGCGTGCCGGTGCTGCCGGCGATTCTGACCGCCATCTACTCCTGGCTCGCCGGTCTCGACCTGTCCTGGGCGCAGGAACTCTGCATCTACATGTTCATCTGGATGGCGAAGTTCGGCGCCGCCTATGGCGTGCGCACCGGCATCCATGTCGGCGTCGACGTGCTGGTCAACATGCTGCCGCCGGGCTCGCGCAAGCGCGTGATCGTGTTCAGCCTGCTGTGCGGCGCGTTGTTCACCGGCATCGTCGCGGTGTTCGGCGGCTCCTTCGTCGGCCAGATGTACGCCACCGGCCAGCAGTCGAACGACCTCGAATGGCCGATGTGGATCGTCTACCTGACGCTGCCGCTCGGCTCCGGCCTGATGTGCTTCCGCTTCCTGCAGGTGGCCTGGTGGTTCTACTGGACCGGCAAGCTGCCGCATCACGACGCCGCCCATGTCGAGGGCATGGCGGAAGACGCGCTGCATCCGGCCGACGCCCAAAAAACGACCGGGCCGAAGAGCGGCCTGAGCCCCGCTCGGCCTGATCATGATCCTGGCGCCGCTTCTGATCGTGGCGATCTGTGTCGCGCACGCCAGCGGCCTGATCGCGCTGCCGCAGGGCATGCGCGCGGTCATCATGTTCGTGCTGCTGATCGCGCTGATGCTGACCGGCATGCCGGTCTCGATCTCGCTCGGCCTCACCGTGCTGACCTTCATGTTCACGCTGACCGACGTGCGCACGGAATCGGTGGCGCTCAAGCTGTTCACCGGGCTGGAGAAGCTTCGAGATCATGGCGATCCCGTTCTTCATCCTGGCCGGCAACTTCCTCACCCATGGCGGCGTCGCGCGGCGCATGATCACATTTCGCCACCGCCATGGTCGGCCACTGGTACGGCGGCCTGGCGCTCGCCGGCGTGCTCGCCTGCGCGCTGTTCGCGGCGGTGTCGGGCTCATCGCCGGCGACCGTGGTCGCCATCGGCTCGGTCATCCTGCCGGCGATGGTGGCGCAGGGCTTCCCCAAGCGCTTCGGCGCCGGCGTCATCACCACCTCGGGCTCGCTCGGCATCCTGATTCCGCCGTCGATCCCGATGGTGCTCTACGCCGTCGCCACCAATTCCTCGGTCGGCAAGCTGTTCATCGCCGGCATCGTGCCCGGCATCGTGCTGGCGACGCATGCTGGGCGCGACCACCTGGTACCGCGCCTGGCGCAACGACTATCCGCGCCTGCCGCAGGCCTCCTGGCGCGAGCGCGTGCGCACGTTCCGCGAATCGATCTGGGGCCTGCTGCTGATCGTCATCGTCATCGGCGGCATCTATTCCGGCCTGTTCACGCCGACCGAAGCCGCCGCCATGAGCGCGGTCTACGCCTTCATCGTCGCGGTGTTCGTCTACAAGGACCTCAAACTGAGCGACGTGCCGCGCGTGCTGCTGTCGTCGGCCAATCTGAGCGCGATGCTGCTCTACATCATCACCAACGCGGTGCTGTTCTCGTTCCTGCTGACCTACGAGAATATTCCGCAGCAGCTGGCGGAGTGGATGATCGACCAGGGCCTCGGCTGGATCGCGTTCCTGCTGGTGGTCAACGTGCTGCTGCTGCTGGCCGGCAACGTGATGGAGCCGTCGTCGATCATCCTGATCATGGCGCCGATCCTGTTTCCGGTCGCGATCAAGCTCGGCATCGACCCGATCCACTTCGGCATCCTGATGACGGTCAACATGGAAGTCGGCCTGTGCCATCCGCCGGTCGGCCTGAACCTCTACGTGGCGTCCGGCATCGCCAAGATGGGCATCACCGAACTGACCGTCGCGGTCTGGCCGTGGCTTGCTGACCATGCTGGTGTTCCTGGTCGTCGTGACCTATTGGCCCGGCCTGTCGCTCTGGCTGCCGACGCTTCTCGGGATGAATTGAGCGGATATTGTCCGCGCCGCCCGCGGGCGTGATAGGCTGGTCCTTCCTCGGACAAGGGAGGTGATCCATGTCCACGCCACCGAATATCGGCGAGGTCCAGCGCGCGGTCGCGCGCTCGCTGCACCAGCATTGGGTGCTTTTTCTGGTCGAAGGCGTCGTGCTGCTGGTGCTGGGCGCGACCGCCATCGTCATCCCGCCGCTGGCGACGCTGGCGGCGACGCTCGTTCTCGGCTGGCTTTTCCTGGTGAGCGGCGTGGTCGGCCTGTTCACCACCTTCATGATGCGGCACGCGCCGGGCTTCTGGTGGTCGCTGATCTCGGCCGCGCTCGCCGTGCTGGTCGGCTCGCTGCTGCTGGCGCGGCCGGTCAGCGGCGCCTTTTCGCTCACTTTGGTGCTGATCGCCTTTTTCGTCATCGAGGGCGTGGCCTCGATCATGTTCGCGCTCGAGCACAAGCGCGAATTGTCCGGCCGCTGGGGCTGGATGCTGGCGAGCGGCGTTGTCGATCTGTTGCTGGCGCTGATGATCCTCGCCGGGCTGCCGAGCACGGCGGCCTGGGCGCTCGGGCTCCTGGTCGGCATCAATATGGTGTTCGGCGGCGCGGCGCTGATCGCCATGGCGTTGCACGCGCGCAATGCGTCGGTTTAACTCCTGTCATTCCGGGGCGCTCGCGAAGCGAGCGAACCCGGAATCCAGAAACATATGCCGAACTTGCATCTGGATTCCGGGCCCGGCGCTTCGCGCCGTCCCGGAATGACGGAAAATTACTTCCCGTAGCGCTCGGCCAGGCGGCGGTCGTAATCGAGCACCGCCTGCAGCAGCACCTGCGCGCCGGCGGCGCATTGCTCCTTGGAGGAAAATTCCGCCTCGTTGTGGCTGATGCCGTCCTTGCACGGCACGAAGATCATCGCGGCCGGCGCGACGCGCGACACATAGGCGGCGTCGTGGCCGGCGCCGGAGATCATGTCGCGGGTGCTGAAGCCGGAGACGCGCGCGCCCTCGCGCACCGCGGCGATGCAGTCGGCGTTGAACGCGCGTCGGCGGCTGCATCCAGATGTTCTTGATGCGCGATCTGCAGCCCGAGTTCGCTCTCGAGCTTTTTCGCCGCCGCGGCGACCTCGCTTTCCATGCGCGTCGAGCACGGCGGCATCGGGATCGCGCAGGTCGATGGTGAAGAACACCTCGCCCGGCACGACGTTGGGCGAGCCGGGCTTGACCTCGAGCAGCCCGACGGTGCCGACGGCACCGCTATAACGTTTCGCGCTGGCGTTGACCGTCTCGACCAGCCGCGCCGCGCCGAGCGAGCGCGTCGTGCCGGCGCGGCATCGGCGTGGTGCCGGCGTGGGTGTCCTGGCCGGTCACCGTCACCTCGTACCAGCGCATGGCCTGCACGCCGGTGACGACGCCGATGTCCTTGCCCTCGGCTTCGAGATAGGGGCCCTGCTCGATGTGCACTTCGAAGAACGCGGACAGCTTGTGGTCGCCGCATTTCTCCGGCCCGCGATAGCCGATCTTGTCGAGCGCCGCGCCGAAGGTCTCGCCGGCGCGGTCGGCGCGGCCGTAGACCCAGTCGTGGGTGAATACGCCGGCGAACACGCCGGACGCCACCATCGCCGGCGCGAAACGCGAGCCTTCCTCGTTGGTCCAGTTCACCACCTCGATGGGCGCGAAGGTCTCGTAGCCGGCGCGCACCAGCGTGCGCAGCGCTTCCAGCGCCGCCAGCACGCCGAGCGCGCCGTCGAACTTGCCGCCGGTCGGCTGGGTGTCGAGATGGCTGCCCATGGCGATCGGCGGAACGTCGGCGCGCGCGCCCGGCGCGGCGCGCGAACATGGCGCCCATGTCGTCGACGGTGACTGTGCAGCCGAGCTCCTCGGCGCGCGCCTTGAACCAGTCGCGCACCTGGCGGTCGAGATCGGTCAAGCGTGAGCCGGCAGATGCCGCCCTTCGGCGTCGCGCCGATGCGCGGCGGTCTCCATCAGATCGTCCCACAGCCGCTCGGGATCGATGCTGAGGTTCTTCATCGGCGCCATCACTCGCTCGGCTCGCCCGCTTCCACCTCGGCGAGCTTGGAGCGCCAGTCGCGCTGCTTGAGCACGAAGGACAGCGCGGCGAGCGCCAGCAAGGTGGCGCTGACGACCAGCAGGCCGACCGAAATCGGACGGGTGAAGAAAATCGTGTAGTCGCCGTTCGACATGATCAGCGACTGCCGCAGGCTCTGCTCGAGGATCGGCGCGATGACGAGGCCGAGCACCAGCGGCGCCGGATCGAATTCGAACTTGCGCAAGGCGTAGCCGAGCATGCCCATGATCAGCATGATCCAGACGTCGACGATCGAGTTGTTCATCTCGTAGACGCCGATGATGCAGAACATGATGATCAGCGGATAGAGATAGGCGTAGGGGATGCGCAGCACGGTCACGAACAGGCTGACCAGCGGCAGATTGAGCGCGAGCAGCATCAGGTTGCCGACATACATCGAGGCGACGAAGCCCCAGAACACGTCGGGGTGCTCGTTGACCAGCGTCGGGCCGACCGACACGCCGTGAATCATCAGCGCGCCGATCAGCACGGCGGTGATCGGGCTGGTCGGGATGCCGAGCGCGAGCATCGGCACGAAAGCGCCGGTCGAGGCGGCGTTGTTGGCGGTTTCCGGCCCGGCGACGCCGGCCACCGCGCCCTTGCCGAATTCCTCCGGGTGCTTGGAGACCCGCTTTTCCAGCGCATAGGACAGGAAGCTCGAGATGACGTGCGCGGAGCCCGGGATGATGCCGATGATGAAGCCGAGCACGGTGCCGCGCGCGATCGGCATGGCGGCCTCGCGCCATTCCTGCCGGGTCGGCAGCAGCTCGCGCAGCTTCGGCGCGATCACGTCCTTGACCGCGTGCATGCTCGGCGTCGACAGGATTTCGCCGAGGCCGAACAGGCCGACCGCGACCGGCACGATGCCGATGCCGTCGCCGAGTTCGGCGAGATCGAAGCTGTAGCGGAAATGGCCGGTCATGTTGTCGATGCCGATCATGCCGAGCAGCAGGCCGAGGCAGGCCATCAGCAGCGTGCGGACCAGCGAGGTCGACGACATATAGGCGAGGAAGATCAGGCCGAGCACGAGCAGCGCGGTGTATTCCGGCGGCCCGAACTTGATCGCGATCGTCGCCAGCGGCGGCGCCACCACCGTGAGCACCATGACGCCGAAGGTGCCGCCGATCCAGGAGCCGACCGCCGCGATGCAGAGCGCGGCGCCGGCGCGGCCTTTTTGCGCCATGGCGTAGCCGTCGATGCAGGTCATCACCGAGGAGGCCTCGCCCGGAATGCGCATCAGGATCGAGGTGGTCGAGCCGCCATATTGCGAGCCGTAATAGATGCCGGCCAGCATGATGATGGCTTGCGTGGCGTTGAGCCCGAAGGTCACCGGCAGCAGGATGGAAATGCCGGCGAGCGGGCCGATGCCGGGCAGCACGCCGACCAGCGTGCCGACCAGGCAGCCGAGAAACGCGTACCAGAGATTGGTGGCCTGGAAGGCGACGGAAAAGCCGAGCAGCCAGGCTGTGCAGGGTGGTTTCCAAGGGCGTGTCCTAAAATCCGAATGGCCCGGCTTCGAGCGGCGTCTTGAGCACGTAGACGAACAGCAAGTAGGTGACGCCGACCACGCCGATGCTGTAGGCGGCGGCCGGCAGCCAGCGCCGCCGCTCGATGATGATCAGCAGCGCGAACATCATCAGGATATTGGTGGTGAGAAAGCCGAGCCGTTCGAACAGGTAGATCGCCACCGCCGTGATCACCACCACCAGCGCGGCGTGGATCGCGTCATGCCACGACAGAGTCGCGAACGGCTTGCTCTCGCCGGCGCGCACCATCAGCACGATGCCGAACAGGATGGTCAACGCCGCGAGGATGATCGGCAGGAAGCCCGAGCCCGGCAGCGACAGGTTGCCGAACGGCAGATCGCCGCTGATGCGCGAACACCAGCAGCCCGAAGGCGACGAAAAAAGCTCCGGCGACATGGTCGGCGCGTAGCGTCATGGTCGTTCCTGCTCCGCAATCCCGTCGCGCGGCGGCACGCGCGGAGTCATCCCTGCACGCGGCCGATGGAATTGATGGCGTCTTCCTGGCGCTTGGCGTCGGCCTCCCAGAACTTGGCGAATTCCGGCTGGTCCATATAGGCCAGTTCCTGGCCGAGATTGGCGAGCGTGTCGAGGAATTCCTTGCTGTGCGCGGCCTTGTTGAAGCCGTCGCGCAGCGTGGCGATGATCGGCGCCGGCGTGCCTTTGGGGGCGAACATGCCGACCCAGAAATAATATTCGAGGTCGTAGCCCAGCTCCTTGAAGGTCGGAACGTCGGGCAGCACCTTCACGCGTTGCGCGCTCGACACCGCCAGCGCGCGCACCTTGCCGGCGCGGATATGCGACAGCGCGATCGAGGTCGGCGACATGAAGAAGTTGACGTTGCCGCCGAGCACGGCGGTGACCGCCGGACCGCCGCCATTGGTCGGCAGATGGCGCATCTGAAGATTGCCGGCCGACTTGGCGAACAGCGCGGTCGGAATATGCGAGGCGCCGTAAAGGCCCGACGAGGAATAGATCACCTTGTTGGGGTTGGCCTTGGCGTCGGCCACCAGATCCTTCAGCGTCTTATAGGGCGTGTCCACGTTGGCGATCATCACGATCGGATCGGCGATGATGCGCGCGATCGGGATGAAATTGGCGTTGGTGAATTTCGGCGTGCGGCCGAACAGTTTGTCGACCGCCGCGAAGCCGGAAATCGAGACGATATGCGAGAGCAGCGTATAGCCGTCGGGCTTGGCGGCGGCGGCGAACTGCGCGCCGACCGCGCCGGCCGCGCCGGCCTTGTTTTCCAGCACGACCGGCTGCTTGAACACCTTCTCCAGCGCGGCATCGAGCGGGCGCGTGATGGTGTCGCTGACGCCGCCGGGCGGAAACGGGCTGATGACGGTGATGGCGTGCGCAGGATAGGCCTCTTGCGCCAAAGCCGGCGGCGCCGCCAGCGCGGCGGCGGAGGCGGCGGTGCCGATCACGAAACTGCGGCGATCCATATGGTTTCCCCTCTGTTTGACGCCGGTTCGCTCCGGCATGTCGTTTGCAAGCAAAGCTGCCTTACACGCGGCCGATCGCCTTCACCGCTTCGTCGACGCGCTTGCCGTCGACGTCCCAGAATTCTGGAAGTCCGGCCCGTCGAGATAAGCGAGCTCCTGGCCGAGATTGGCGATGGCGGTGGTGAACAGCGCGGAGTGCGCCGCCATGTTCGATGGCCGCGCGCAACACCGTCGTCACCTTTTCCGGCGTCGCCTTGGGCGCGAACAGGCCGACCCACAGATAATATTCGACGTCGTAGCCGAGCTCCTTCATCGTCGGCACGTCGGGCAGCGCCTTCGAGCGTTTCGCGCCGAACGAGGCCAGCGGCCGCAGCTTGCCGGCCTTGATGTGCGTCAGCGAGGCCGACACCGACTGCGCGGTCGCCTGCGCGTTGTTGCCGAGAATGGCGGTGATGGCGGGGCCGCCGCCATTGGTCGGCAGATGGCGCAGCTTCAGGCCGCCGACCGCCTTTTCCAGCATCGCCATCGGCAGATGGGTCGCGCCGTAGAGGCCGCCCGAGCTGTAGATGATCGAGTCCGGGCGTTTCTTGGCGTCGTCGATGAACTCCTTCAGCGTCTTGTAAGGCTGCTGCTCGTTGACCAGCAGCACGCAAGGGTCGGCGATCAGCCGCGCCAGCGGGATGAAATCGGCGCGGCTGGTCTTCACCGGGCGGCCGAACAGTTTGTCGACCTCGGCGTAACCGGAGATGCCGGTGTTGTGCGAAAGCAAAGTGTAGCCGTCCGGCTTGGCATTGGCCGCGGTCTGCGCGCCGACCGCGCCGGCGGCGCCGGCTTTGGTTTCGACCACCACCGGCTGCTTGAGGATCGGCTCCATCGCGGCGGCGAGCGGGCGGGTGACGATGTCGTTGGCGCCGCCGGGCGGAAACGCGTTGATGATGGTGATCGCGTGCGCGGGAAAGACGTCTTGCGCGGCCGCGGGGCCGGCCACAGCCAGCGCCGTCGTGCCGATCAGGAAACTGCGGCGGTCCATGGTGCTTCTCCGGATTGACGCGGCCCGAGCCCGATTTCTAGACGCGGCCGATGGCGTGCACCGCGGCTTCGACCCGCTTGGCGTCCTCGTCCCAGAATTTCGCGAAGTCGGGTTGATCGAGATAGGCGACCTCGTCGCCGATATTGGCGATGGCGGTCTTGAACTGGTCGCCGTTCGCCACCTGCTTCACCGCCGTGCGGATCACGTCGACGTTGGCCTGCGGCGTGCCTTACGGGCGCGAACACGCCGACCCAGAGCGAGAACTCGACGTCGTAGCCGAGCTCCTTCAGCGTCGGCACGTCCGGCAGCGAAGCCGCGCGCTTGGGCGAGAAGCAGGCGAGCGCGCGCAGCTTGCCGGCCTTGATCTGGCCGCTGGCGGCCGCAATCGACGTCACCAGCACTTGCGAATTGTTGCCGAGGATCGCGGTCAACGCCGGCCCGCCGCCGTTGGTCGGCAGGTGCTTCATCTTGATGCCGGCCGCCTTCATGAACAGCGCGGTCGGCAGATGCAGCGCGCCGTAAAGGCCCGACGAGCGAAAAGATCAGCTTGTCGGGATTGCTTCTTGGCGTCGTCGACCAGTTCCTTGAGCGTCTTGTAGGGCTGCTGGTCGTTGACCACGAGCACCATCGGACCTTCGGTGAGCCGCGCGATCGGGATGAAGTCGGCGCGGGTGAACTTGGGCGTGCGGCCGAACAGCTTGTCGACCTCGGCGAAGCCGGAGATCGAGACGATGTGGATCAGCAGCGTGTAGCCGTCGGGCTTGGCGCTGGCGGCGAATTGCGCGCCGACGGCCCGGCGGCGCCGGCCTTGGTCTCGATGATGCAGGGCTGCTTGAGGATCGGCTCGAGCACGGCGGCGAGGGGGCGGCCGACCACGTCGGCGGCGCCGCCCGGCGGGAAAGGATTGATGAAAGTGATGGCGTGCGAGGGATAGGCGTCGGCGGCAAAGCCGGGCCGGATGGCTAAAGTGGCGGCCGCAGCCGCGCTCCCGCCGATGAAATGGCGCCTGTCCATGGTGTCCTCCCCCTGAATGTCCGGCTTTTGCCGTGTCGTCGTTGGGCCGATGCTATCGCCCGCCGCTGCGGGCGGGCAAGCGGGATTACGCCTCGATGATCGCGACCGCCCGCGTCCAGCCGGCCGAGCCGCCGCGCACCTTGACCGGGAAACAGCTCACGGTGAAGCCGCTCGGCGGCAGCGCCTCGAGATTATGCAGCTTTTCGATGTGGCAATAGCCGATGTCGCGGCCGGCGCGGTGGCCTTCCCAGATCAGGCGGGGTCGTGCGTTTCGGCGTATTTCTGCATGGTGTAGATGAACGGCGCGTCCCAGCTCCAGCCGTCGGTGCCGGTCACGCGCACGCCGCGCTCGAGCAGATAGAGCGTGGCCTCGCGGCCCATGCCGCAGCCTTTGGCGACGTAATCGGGCCGGCCATAGGCAGCGCCCGCGGCGGTATTCACCACCACGATTTCAAGCGGCGAAAGCGTATGGCCGATGCGTTTCAGTTCGGCTTCGACGTCGGCGGCGGTCGCGACATAGCCGTCCGGGAAATGCCGGAAGTCGAGTTTCACGCCCGGCTGCAAGCACCAATCGAGCGGCACCTCGTCGATGGTGATGGCGCGTTTGCCGCCATCCATGGTGGAGGCGAAATGCCAGGGCGCATCGAGATGCGTCGTGCAATGCGTGGACAGCCGCACCCATTCGAAGCCCCAGCCTTCGCCGTCGGGCAGGTCTTCCTTCTTCAGGCCGGGAAAAAACTTGAGGATGTCGGCGGCGGTCTGCTGGTGGTCGAGATATTCGATCTTCGGGCCGTAGCCGGGCGGATCGGCGGCGACGTCGTTCTCGAGCGGCACCGAGATGTCGATCACTTTACGCGCCATATCCAACTCTCCTGCGTCATGGCCCGGGCTTGTCGCCATCGCCCGCGTCTTGGATAGTCTGCACCATTAAAGGCGGACGAAGACAAGGGAGTCGAAACATGCCGGCTTATTGGGTGGCGCGATCGAAAGTGAACGACCCGGTCGAATACAAGAAATACACCGACCAGGTGCCGGCCATCATCGCCAAATACGGCGGCAAGGTACTGGCGCGCGGCGGCAAGTTTCAGATCATGGAAGGCCCGGACAAATTCCACCGCTTCATCGTGATCGAATTTCCCACCTTGGAGCAGGGCGTGGCCTGCTTCACCTCGCCCGAATACGACAAGGCCGCGGCGTTCCGGCGCAGCGGCGCCGGCGAAGTGGAAACCATCATGGTGGAGGGGATTTAGCCCACTTTGCCGGCCAGCAAGGCTCTGGCGTCCGGCGGCGGAAACCGCTTAAGATGCCGCAAAATAACATCGAAACGGGAGGACCCTGATGCTGCGTTATTTCAAATCACGGACATTCGCATGGATTGCCGGCGCGAGCCTTACGCTCGTGGCGGGCGCGATGTTCGTCGTATCCGGCGCCCAGGCGCAGAACAAAGAGCCGATCAAGATCGGCTTCAGCATGGCGCTGACCGGCCCGCTCGCCGCCAACGGCAAGCAGGCGCTGCTCGGCGCCAAGATCTGGGAAGAAGAAACCAACAAGAAGGGCGGCCTGCTCGGACGCCAGGTGAAGATCGTCTACTACGACGACCAGAGCAATCCATCGACCGTTCCCGGCATCTACACCAAGCTGCTCGACGTCGACAAAGTCGATCTCGTGGTCGGCCCCTACGCCACCGCCATGATCGCGCCGGCGATGCCGGTCGTGATCTCCAAGAAGAAGATGTTCATCGGCCTGTTCGGCCTCGCGGTGAACAGCAAGTTCAAGTACGACCGAATTATTTCTCGATGATCCCGTCGGGGCCGGACACCAAGCCGGCCTTCACCGTCGGCTTCTTCGAGGTCGCGCATCGAAGCAGAAGCCGAAGCCGGCCACTGTCGCGCTGGCCTGGTCCGATCTTGAGTTCTCCAAGAACGCCTGCGAAGGCGCGCGCGCGAACGCCAAGAAGTTCGGCTTCAAGATCGTCTACGACAAGAGCTATCCGCCGGCAACACCACCGACTTCACGCCGATCGTGCGCGCGTTGCAGTCGGCGAACGCCGACATCGTCGCGCTGTGCTCGTATCCGCTCGACTCGGTCGGCATGACGCTTGCGATCAACGAGCTCGGCTACAAGCCGAAGATGGTCGGCGGCGCGATGGTCGGCCTGCAGGCGACGGTGTTCAAGACCAAGCTTGGCCCGGCTCTGAACGGCATCATCAACTACGAGACCTGGGTGCCGGCGCAAGCCACCGACTCGACCAACGCGTTCCTGAAAATCTATCAGTCGCGCGCGGCGGCCGAAGGCGTCGATCCGCTCGGCTATTATCTCGGAACCTGGGGCTACGCCTATCTCGAAGTGCTCGCCGACGCCGTCAACGGCACCAAGAGCCTCGACGATGCCAAGCTCGCTGATTGGCTGCACAAGAACCCAGCCAAGACGATCATGGGCGACATTAGCTTCGGCAAGGACGGCGAGTGGACCAAGTCCGGCATGCTGCAGGTGCAGTACCACAGCATCAAGGGCAACGGCGTCGATCAGTTCAAGGGCATGGACACCCAGACCGTGGTCAGCGGCCCGGCCGGCGTGAAGACCGGCGCGGTAATCTATCCCTACGAGAAGGCGAAGCAGTAAGCTCGCGTTCTTGAGAAACGGCGACGGCGCGGAGGGAAACTCCGCGCCGTTTGCTTTTCGGCCTCTCCCGCGAGCGGCGGAGGGGTCTAAAGCCCCATATAGAACTTGCGGATCAGCTCGTTATTGTTGAGTTCGTCGGCGGAACGGCCTTCGAAGGCGATCTTGCCGTGCACGATCACATAGCCGCGGTCGGCGATACGAATGGCCTGCGTGAAATTCTGCTCGGCCATCAGCACCGTAAGATTGTAGTGCTCCTTGAGCTCCTTGATGGCGTCGATCGTGCGGCGCACGAGCAGCGGCGCTAGGCCGACTGACGGCTCATCCACCAGCAGGATACGCGGTGTCGACATCAGCGCGCGGGCGAGCGCCAGCATCTGTTGCTCGCCGCCGCTCATCGAGCCGGCGAGCTGTTTGCGCCGCTCGGCCAGGCGCGAAAACGCCTCGAAGCAGAAGTCCATGTTGGCCTTGATCTGCGCGCGCGCTTTCGGGCGGAAGGCGCCGAGCAGCAGGTTTTCTTCCACCGTCAGCTTGGGGAACAGCCGGCGTCCTTCCGGCACCAAAGCGATGCCGAGATCGACGATTTGCTCGGTGGTCTTGCCGACGAGGTCGTGCTTGACGCCGTCGATCTCGGCGACGATGCGGCCGGCGACAGGACGCACGATGCCCATCACGCATTTCATCAGCGTGCTCTTGCCGTTGCCGTTGGTGCCGAGCAGCGCAACGGTCTCGCCCGCCTTGACGTCGAGCGTGACGTCCTCGATCACGCGCACCGCGCCGTAGGCGGCGTGTACGCCTTCGATGGTGAGGCTACTCGCCAATGATATGCCCTCACGACTTCGGGATCGCGCACGACCGTCTTCCGGCTTGCCGTCGGCGATCTTCTTGCCGGTGACGAGCACGACCAGCCGCTGCGAGAAGCTCATCACCGCGCTCATGATGTGCTCGATCAGGATGATCGTAATGCCGCTTTCATTGAGCCGCATCAGCAGCGCGAGAATTTCCTCGATCTCGGAATGCGAGAGGCCGGCCATCGCTTCGTCGGCGATCATGAGCTTCGGCTCCGCCGCCATCGCACGTGCGAGCTCGAGCTTTCGCATTTCGACCTGGGTGAGGTCGCGCGGCCGGTGCTGCGCCTTGCCGGCAAGGCCGACGAGCTGCAGCAATTCGGCGCAGCGCGCGTCGACGTTGTCGGCATGGAGTGGCGTGCCGCTGCGTTTATGCACCGTGTAGAACATCGGAATTTTCAAATTGTCCGCCAGCGACAGGCTGGCGAAGGGGCGCGGCAACTGGAAGCTGCGCGCAAGGCCGCGGTGGGTACGCTCATGCGCGGCGAGGCCATCGACGGCATGGCCGTCAAAATGCACGGTGCCGGTTTCATTTTGCAGCGTGCCGCAGATGCAATTGACCAACGTGCTCTTGCCCGATCCGTTAGGGCCGATCAGTCCGAGGCGTTCGCCCGGCTGCACTTCGAGATCGATGCCATCGAGCGCGACAAAGCCGCCGAACCGCTTACTCAAGCCTCGCACATGCAACAGCGCGCTCATTTTGTCCTCCGTGCGCGCAACCGCTCTTGCACCAGCCCGACGATCCCGTTGGGCGCAACGATGACGAAGCCGATCAGCAGCAAGCCGACGATCAGCAAATTGACCGCGGAGGAAATCGTCACGTTGGCGACCTGCTGCAGTGTGCCGAGCAGGATCGCGCCGATCAGCGGGCCGATCCAGCTCATCGTGCCGCCGATCATCGGCATCGCGATCGAGTTGACGGCGTATTCGAGGCCGAACGCCGACTGCGGTTGCAGATAGCCGATGTAATAGGGGAACGGCGCGCCGGCCATGCCCATTAGAGCGCCCGACAAAGTCGTGGCGATCAGCTTGAGCCGCAGCGTCGGCACGCCGGAGGCTTCGGCCGCCAATTCGTCGTCGCGGATGGCGGCAAAACCGTAGCCCAGCCGCGAGCGCTCGATCGCGCGCGCGACCGAAATTGCCCCCACCGCGAGCGCCAGCATCAGGCCGAACAGGTACTGGATGTAACCTGTTAGGCCGTAAAAATCGAGGGGCGTACGACATACGCGCCGCTCGAGCCGCCAACGAAGTCCCAGTTGACCACCAAAGTTTGCAGCACCACCGCCAGCGCCAAGGTCGCGATCGCGAAAAATGCGCCGCGCAGCCGCAGCGTGAGATATCCCATGCCGAAACCGACCAGTCCGGAGACGGCGCCGCTGACCACGATCAAAACCGGGATCGGGAGCGGGAAAATCAGGCTCAGCGGCGATGCCAGACTTTCGGGCAGCAAGTCCTCGAGCTGGGTGCCGAAGGTGATCAGCGCCACGGAGCTGTAGGCACCGATTGCAAAAAAAGCTGCCGAGCCGAAATTCACATAGCCGGTATATCCGCCGAGGATATTCCAGGCGGTCGCCAAGACAACGTATTGCACCACGATGTAGCCGGCGACGAACAGGTATTCGATGCCGGGCAGGCTGAGCAGCACGAACACCACGGTCGCCACCAGGAACGCCACCAGGATGAATGTGGGCATCCTCACGGTCAGCGCCCCAGCAATCCGGAGGGGCGGAACGCGAGCGTCAGCAGCAGGAAGCCGAACGATACCGCCGGCGCCCAGGACGGTCCGTAGAATGTCGCGGTGATGCTTTCGACCACACCGATCAGAAGCGCCGCAATCAGCGTGCCGGGCAGGCTGCCGAGACCGCCAAGAACGCAAATGGCAAACACGCGGCCGATATATTCGCGGCCGACCGAAGGCTCGACCGGCTGGATGATGATAAGGAGCGCGCCCGCTACCGCCGCGGTCGCGATCGAGATGCCGAAGGCGATGCGCTTGATGCGGATCGGGTCGGCGGCCATCAGCTGCAGCGCGCACCTGGTCCTGCGACACCGCCAGGATCGCGCGCCCGGTGAACGTGCGGCTGATGAAAAGCTGCAATGCGCCAAACAGCGCCAGAGAGACCAGAAACGGCACCAGGATGCGCAGCGGGAGGTCGACGAAGCTGAAGCTCAAAGTCGGTCCGATATAGGCCGCCTCGACGTAGCGGTAGTCGACGCCGAAAGCGAGGATCAGCACGACCTCGGTGACAAACAGTACGCCAAAGAAGAAGGCGAGGCCGCGCAGCGATTCCTGGCCGCGCTTTTCGAATGATTGGTAGTAGATGCGATAGATCGCAGCACCCAGCGCGTAGAACGCCGGCAGCATGATAATGCTGACAATAATCGGGTCGATGCCGAGCTTGATGTTGACGATATAGGCGATGTAGGAGCCGAGAATAATGAACGCCGGATGCGCGATGTTGACGATGTCGAGCATCCCGAACGAAATCGAGATGCCGGCGGTCACCGCGGCATAGAAGCCGCCGATCAGAAGACCGGCGACAATGGCGTTGATCAGGAGTCGATGGAAAGTCCATCGTCGTCTCAACCGGCAACGAGGCCGCGTGGGCCCGTACCGGCTCGATTCTCCCCGTATTTCTTCGTTCTTGTGCCGCTCCGATGCGCTGTGGCCGCGCTTTGATCGTCAGTGTGCAGGAAGCGCGGCGGCTTGGCTAGTCCGCGTCGCGCGACGGCTGCAAATGGAAACGCCCGCCATGCGATGTGGCGGGCGCCTCGAATTGCAAGTAGCGAGCTCAGGCGGCGGCTTGCGGCCGCACCCCGGCGGGCAGCGGCATCGGCTGGTTGGCGCTGTCTTTGAACTCGACGGTCATGAACACCATTTCGCGGTCGCCGAGGTTTTCCAGATCGTGCACCTTGAACTCGCCCTTGCCGTAGGTCTCGTGGCGGGTCTCGCCGGGCTGATAGCTGCACTCGATCGTGGTGCCGTCATGCACGTGCTGGCGGCCGCGCCCGCCGCTGACCGAGGTCCAGAAATAATCGAGCACGTGGCGGTGGAAACCGACGCGCTCGCCGGGCGCGAGACGGATGATCCACACGCGCGTGCGTTCGGTCTCCGACAGCAGCGTCGATCCGACGCAGGGGTTCGGATTGTTCGCCTCACGCGCGAATTCGGCGGCGATCTCGGCCGGCCACGCCGACTTGTCCTTGTTCTCGGCGGCCTTATGCATGGTCAGAGCCATGGAATTCCTCCAATGCGACTTCGCTGTCATATATAGCATAGTTCCGGCGAACGAAAAGATTGGGGAACAGCGATTTGGCCGGATTTCGGGGACGCGCCATCGTCATCGGCGGTTCGATGAGCGGCCTGCTCAGCGGCCTTTTGCTGCGGCGGGCGGGTTGGGACGTCGATATTTACGAGCGGGTGGGGAGCGAATTGTCGGGCCGCGGCGCCGGCATCGTCGCCCAGCAAGAGCTGATCGCACGGCTGCGCCGGCTCGGGCTGGAGACCCGCGACCTTGGCGTGCAGATCACCACCCGCAAGATTCTCGACGCGCAGGGGCGCTTCACCAGCGAAATCGAGTGCCCGCAGGTGCTCACCGCCTGGGAGCGCGTCTACCGGCTGCTGCGCGACGCCTTTCCGCCCGAGCACTATCACCGCGGCCGCGGGCTCACCGCGCTTGACGCAGGACGCCGACAAGGTGACCGCGCATTTTTCCGATGGTGAAACGCTCGAGTGCCGATCTGCTGGTCGGCGCCGACGGGCTGCGCTCGACCGTGCGGCAATTTTGCGCGCCGGAGATCGCGCCGCTTTACGCCGGCTACAGCGCCTGGCGCGCGCTGATCGCGGAAAGCGCCTTTCCCGCCGACGTGCATCGCGACCTGTTCGCGTTCATGACCTTCGCGCTGCCGCCGGGCGAGCAGTTCCTCGGCTATCCGGTGGCGGGGCCGGACAACGACCTGCGGCCCGGCCACCGCCGCTACAACGTGGTGTGGTACCGGCCGGCGGACGAGCGCACGAAATTGCCCTGGCTGCTCACCGATGAAAGCGGGACGACGCATACCATCTCGATCCCGCCGCCGCTGATCCGGCGCGAGGTCATCGCCGAAATGCGCGCCGACGCCGAGCGGCTGTTGGGGCCGCAGTTCAGGCAGGTCGCGCGCATGATCGACGAGCCGATCCTGCAACCGATCTATGATCTTGAAATGCCGCAGCATGGCGTTCGGCCGCGTCGCCATGGTCGGCGACGCCTCATTTGTCGCACGCCCGCACGTGGCGGCCGGGGTGTCGAAGGCGGCGGACGACGCGGCGGCGCTGGCGGAAGCCGTGTCGGCCGAGAGCGATGTCGCCGCGGCGCTCAAGCGTTTCGAGGCGGCGCGGCTGCCCGACAATCATCGCATCATCGAGCGCGCGCGCCATCTCGGCGCCTTCTTGCAGGCCACCAAGACGCAGGAAGAGCAGGCGCGCGCCGGCCATGCACTCGACCGACGACGCGGTGATCGCGGAAACCGCGGTGCTGGATTTCTTGTATGCCTGACGGCAATTGTCGATGCGCTGCCCCGTTAAAGCATCGGCCTATTTCAGCTTCGATATTGCCGCCGCCAGTTCTGGGTTAAAGAAATTCGCGTTCTTTGTTGAACGGCGCGTCCATCGTGTAGCCGTGCGCGGCGCGGTAGCCGTCGTAGCGATACCCCTTGTATTCCAGGACGATGGATACAACGAACGCGATGACGACCATGGCGACGATGAACATCGCCAGACCCGGCATGGGATATTGCATCAGGCCGCTGGCAACCGCGCCGGCCGCGAAGAAATAGACGAAATAGCCCGCCGTCTTGTGATAGGCCTCGAAGATCCGCCGGCGGGTCGTCATGTTGTAATGATCGCCGAACCAGGTCTTCGGATCATTCGGATCGGCGGAGTAATAATTTTTGCCGCCGTGCTTGCCTCGGAGCCAGCCGCCCATGATCTGCAAACATCCGAGCGCGATCGTCGTCAGACCGAACAGGGAATGAAATGAGCCACTGAAGCCGCCGCTGACCGTCACCGCAACAATCGCGCCCGCGAGCGCCAGGCTGATGGAAAATATCAGCCCGTATTTGTGAACGCTGAACCACCACCACTCGATGTGTTTAACGGCGACTTTCCGGTGGAGGCCGGTGAGCGTCGGCTTCGGCTTTCCGAAACGGATGGTGATGATGCAGATCGGAACCAGCACGAACCAGACCGCGACCATCAGGATGGCGTGATAATCCCAATGAATTGGGATCGTCATTCCCAGAAAGTCAAAATGCACTTCCGTCGGAATGTGTGGTTGAATCCCAATCACCGCCATCTCCGCCGCCCGAGCCCGCTAACGATTTCGCGCTCACATCCCCAGCATCTTCTTGGCGCTGCCGCCGGCGAGCGCGGCGCGCGTCGTCTCGTCGAAGCTGTCGACCGAATTGATGTGGCCGATCGGGTCGAACTCCAGCATGTCGAAGGGATAGTCGGTGCCCATGATGACATGGTCGACGCCGAACAGGTCGACCAGCGCCTTCAACTGGCCGGGCGTGAACACGACGCTATCGACATAGACCTGCTTGAGATAGGAGGTCGGCGGCTTCGGCAGGTCGGCGTGGCAGTCCGAACGCGCGCCCCAGGCGTGGTCGATGCGGCCGGCATAGCCGCCGAGATAGCCGCCGCCGTGCATGGCGAAGATTTTCAGTTTGGGATGGCGCTCGAGCACGCCGTCGAAGATCAGATAATGCAGCGCCAGCGTGGTCTCGAACGGGTTGCCGATGATGTTGTTGAAGTAGAAGCGCGACAGCCGCTTGCCCTCGGTGAAGCCGTTGGGATGGATGATGACCAGCGCGCCCAGTTCCTCGGCCTTCTTCCAGAACGGCGCGAAGGCGGGATCGGACAGCTCGCGGCCGGCGACATTGGTGAGAATCTCGACGCCCTTGAAGCCGAGCTTGCTCATGCAGCGCTCCAGCTCCTTGGCGGCCTCGTTGCCGTCCTGCATCGGCACCGTGCCGGTCGGGATGAAGCGGTCCTTGTGCTTGGCGACGAACTCGGCCACGCCATCGTTGATCATCTGCGCCGCCGGCACCGCGTATTCGAGCGCGACGGTGTGATAGAGCTGCGGCGGCGGCGGCATCACCAGCTGCACGTCGATGCCCATCTTGTCCATGTCGGCGAAGCGCTCGTCGTAATTGCCGACGATGCGCGAACGGATGTCGCCTTCCTGCTTGGCGTTGACCGCCTTGGTCTCGGCCGAGGCGAAATGCGCCAGCGGGATGGTCGACGACGTCGAGGTGCGGCTTGATGAATTCGGCCGCGCGCGGCACGGCGACATGGGTATGCGCGTCGATGGTGGTCGACTTCGGGCGCGCCTCGCGCCCCGGCTTGCCATGCTTGCGCGCTGCCGTGTTGTCGTATTTGTTCCAGATCGCCATTGTCGGATGCCTTTGTCTGCGTCGTGTCCGGCCTTGTGCCGGACATCCACGGCTTCACTCATTCAAGACGCGGATGGCCGGGTCAAGCCCGGCCATAACGGTGTGGAAACTTAAAACACCCCCAGATGCTGGCGCAGCGTCTCGTCTTCTTTCTTGAGCGCGCCCGGGGTCGAGACCACCGCCACGTTGCCGCTGTTCAGGATGACGATGTCGTCGGCGACGTCGAACACCAGCGTCGGGTTCTGCTCCACCAGGACGATCGACAGCCCGCTCTCCTTGAGCTTGCGGATGGTGTTCATCACCTCGTGCACGATCTGCGGCGCCAGGCCCTCCGACGGCTCGTCCATCAGCAGCACGCGCGGATTGCCCATCAGCGCGCGGCCGATCGCCAGCATCTGCTGCTCGCCGCCGGAAAGATGCGCGGCGATCTGGCCGGTGCGCTCCTGCAACCGCGGGAACATGCCGAACACGGTGTCGAGGTTCCAGGGCGCGTGCTTGCTGCCGGCCTCGGGCGGGCGCGCCGCCACCATCAGGTTCTCGCGCACGGTCAGGCTCTTGAAGATGCGGCGGCCTTGCGGCACCAGCGCCACGCCGCGGGCGGCGATCTGCTCGGGCGCGAGGCCGCTCACCTTGGTCCCGAACAGCGAGACCTCGCCGCGCCGCGGCGGCAGCAACCCGACGGTGACGTTCATGCAGGTCGACTTGCCGGCGCCGTTGCGGCCGAGCAGGCCGAGCAGCCGCGCCTCGCCGCAGGCGAAGGACACCGCGTGCAGCACGTGGCTGTCGCCGTAGAAGGCGTCGATGCCGGTAAGCTCGAGCGCGTTAGTGGCCAAGATAGACCTCCCGCGTGCGCGGATCGGCCACCACCTCGGCGCGGTTGCCTTCCACGATCACCTCGCCGAAATGCAGCAAGCGTGATGCGCTCGGCGAATTCCAGCGCCACGTCCATGTTGTGCTCGATCATCACGATGGTGACGTCGCGCGGGATCGCCAGCAGCAATTGCTGCACGTCGCGCCGCTCGTCGATCGACAGGCCGGCGAACGGCTCGTCGAGCAGCAGGAGCTTCGGGTTCTGCGCCAGCGCCATGGCGATCTCGACCCGGCGGCGCTCGCCATAGGAGGTCTGCGACAGCGGCCGCTCGGCGATGTGGCCGAGGCCGACGCGCGCCAGCGCCGCATGCGCCTGCTCGGTGAGGCGGCTCTGCCGCCGCATGTCGATCAGCGGATTCCAGCGCATCGGCGTCAAGCCCAGCAGCGCCAGCGACACGTTGTGGATGATGGTGTCCTGCGGGAACAAGGTGATGATCTGGTAGGTGCGCGCCATGCCCATATGCGGCCGGCGCCGGCTCGGCACGCGCGTGATGTTGGTGCCGAACAGCTCGATCGATCCGGCATCCGGCGTCAGCTCGCCGGTGATGAGATTGAACAGCGTGGTCTTGCCGGCGCCGTTGGGTCCGATGATCAGCCGCCGTTCGCCCGGCGCGACGTTGAGGTTGACGCCTTTGGTGACGCGCAGGCCGCCGAAGGATTTGCGCAAGTTCGTGACGGTGAGCGCGCTCATGACGGCGCTCCGCCGCCGCGCGCGCGCCGCCAGGCCAGCCGCCACAGCCGCGCGGTGCCGGGCACCAGGCCCTCCGGCATCAGGATGACGATGGCGACGAAGATCGCGCCGAGCAGGAAGTTCCAGCGCTCGAGGAAGCCGCTGACCACGCTCTTGACGATCACCACCAGGCCGGCGCCGACGATCGGCCCGAGCAAGGTGCCGGCGCCGCCGGAGATCACCATCAGCAGCACCTCCGCCGACGACGTCAGCGCCAGCGTCTGCGGGCTGATGAATTGCGTGTAATAGACGAACAGGATGCCGGACAGGCTGGTGAGCAGGCCGGAGAACAGGCAGGCCCAGAAGCGGATCGCCCAGACGTGATAGCCGAGCGCGTTCATGCGGCGCGGCTGGTCGCGCGTGCCTTTCAGCGCGGCGCCGAGCGGCGAGCGCACGAAGATCGCCACCATCACGACGGCGAGGGCGAACACCACGAGCGTCGTGTAATAGAAGGCGGTCGCCGTGGTGAGCTGAATGCCGAACGGCGCCGGCCGGCCGTGCAAATTGATGCCGTTGTCGCCGTTGGTGACGCTGATCCAGCGATAGGCGAGGCCCCACAAGATCTCGCCCAGCGCCAGCGTGATCATGATGAAGCCGATGCCGGTCGAGCGCAGCGACAGCACGGCGTAGAGCGCCATCGCGGCCACCCCGACGACCAGCGCGCCGATGATCGCGACCGGGTGCCCGAAGCCGGCCTGCAAGATGTAGCCGGTGGCGTAGGCCGAAATGCCGAACAGGGCGGCGTGGCCGAGCGACACCAGTCCGCCATAGCCGGCGAGCACGTTCAGGCCGAGCGCGAAGACCGCGAAGAACAGGATCTGGCTCGCCACGTTGACGTAATAAATGCCGCTCATCCAATAGGGCAGAGTGGCGAGCGCCAGCGCCGCGATGGCGAGCGCGATGAGGCGCAGCGGGCTCATGGCACGAACCTGCCGAACAAGCCCTTGCGGGCGCAGCAGCAGCACCAGCAGCATCGGCAGGAACAGCACGAAATAGGCGAGCTCCGGAAACAGCGCCTGGCCGAAATTATAGATGAAGCCGACGATGATGCTGCCGACGAAGGAGCCGAGCAGGCTGCCGGTGCCGCCGAGGATCACCACCACCAGCGCCAGCGGCAGCATGTCCTGGTCGAGGCCGGGATAGACCGACAGGATGGGCGCGCCGATGATGCCGGCGAAGGCCGGCAAGCCCGGCGCCGAGCGCGAACACGATGGTGAACAGCTGCGAAACGCGGATGCCGACCACCCGCGCCATGTCGGGATCGTCGACGCCGGCGCGGATCATGGCGCCGAGCCGCGTGCGGTCGAGCAGCAGCCAGAGCGCGAGCGCGATCACCATGGCGATGACGATGACGGCGAGCCGATAAAGCGGAAACACCGCCGGCCCGGCGCGCACGAAGCCGGCCAAATGCGCCGGCGTGGCGACGTTGATCGGATCGCCGCCCCACACCATCAGGCAGAAATCGGCGGCCATGAAGGAGATGCCGAGCGTGACCAGCACCTGCGCCAGCGGCTGTCCCGGCAGTTGCCGCAGCAGCAGGCGCTCGACCACGCGCGCCGAAGGCCGCCACCAGCAGCGCGGCCAAGAGCGCCGCGATCCAGAAATCGAAATGCAGCGCGAGATAGCCGCCGATGAAGGTCGCGCCGAAATAGGCGCCCAGCATGAACAGCGAGCCGTGCGTCAGATTCGGGATGCGCATCAGCCCGAAGATCAGCGAGAAGCCCGCCGACAGCAGAAACAGCAGCCCGCCGAACGTGATGCTGTTGACCGCCAGCACGAGCCAGAAGGTCATGTGCGCAGAGGTCCCGCGTCTTGCCATGTCCATAAATGCCGCGGGCGCCGTCGGCGGCGCCCGCGGAGTCGACCGCCGTTACGATTTGAGCGGCGGATAATCGCGCGAATAGACCGGCTGCTCGAGGAACTTCTTCTCGTCGTAGGTCCAGAACTGGCTGACGTTGTGGTAGGTCTTGAGCGTCTTGTTCCAGAGCTTGAGGCCGTATTTGGCGCCTTCCTTGCCGACGCTTGCGGATGTAGAAGTCGCCGATCACGTTGCCGAAGTGGTCGAACTTGATCGGGCCGCGCGGCGTGTCGGTCAGGCTGACCGACCGCATCGCCGCCATCAGCTTCGTCTTGTCGCTCGGACTCGCCGCCGAGCGCTTGAGGCCCGCTTCCACCACCATGCGCAGTTGACGTAGAGCAGGCCGGCGTACTGGCCCGGAACGGTGTCGTAGTTCTTCAGCATGCCGTCGACGAAGCGCTTGTTGCCGTCGGTGTCGAGATCGAGCGTGTAGGGGCAGGCAGCTGAAGAGGCCGACCGCCTCGTCGCCGAAGCTCTTGAGCAGCGCGTCGTCGCCGCCGGTTTCGCCGGTGACCACCGGGAATTTCAGCCCGGCCGCGGCATACTGCCTTCATGAAGCGCAGCGGGTTCGAGCCGGCGAAGCCCTGGCAGACGCCGTCGCAATCGGCGATCTGCGCGACGATAGGGCGTGTAGTCCGGCGTGACCAGCGGCGGCCAGATCTTCTTGAGGATCTTGCCGCCGTTGTCCTCGAAGGTCTGCTGGAAGCCGCCCATCTGTTCGTGACCGAAGGCGAAGTCTTCGGAGATGCAGATCGATGCGCTTGAGCTTCAGCTCCTTGGCGGCGTAGTCCGCCATCGGATGCATCGCCTGCGCGGAGGTCGCCGAGGCGCGGATGAAGTACGGATTGGGCCGGCGCTGCGTCATGTCTTCGGCGGCGGCGAGGCTGAGCAGCGGAATCTTGCTCTGCGCGATGTAGTCGGTGATCGCGAGCAGCTCGAAGGCGGCGAGCGGCCCGAGGATGGTGTCGACCTTGTCGCGCTCGACCAGCTCCTGCGCCTTGGTCTTGGTGCCGGCCGGGTTGCCGCCGGTGTCGGCGGAGAAGAACTCGACCTTGCGGCCGGCGATCGTGTTGTTCTTTTCCTTCAGGAACGTGACAACGCCCTGTTCCATCTGGATGCCGCCCTGCGCGAGCGGGCCGGTCTTGACGGTCAGCAGGCCGAGCTTGAACGGCGCGTTTTGCGCGATGGCCGGCGCCGGAAATTTGACGGCGGCGAGCGCTGCGCCGGCCGCGGTCGCGGCCATGAATTTACGGCGGGTGACTTTGACGGACATTGTTATTCCTCCCTGTACCGCCCCGTGCGGGGCTTTGAACTTTGCACGGCCTTGCCGGCCGTCTTGAGCGGCCAGCGGTCGTGGCCGATGAATGACGCCGTTGACGGGCCGTCGCCCCCACCGCGGCGGACCGAACGGGCGCCATCATCGTTCAATCGCTTCCATGATGTAAAGCCCGGTCCGCGATGCTGGCGCAATCTGACGCATCCGCCGGGCGGTGGGCCGATGGCAACCCGCGCTAGATGCCGAGATAATTCGCCTTGATCTCGTCGTTGGCCTTGAGCTCGGCCGGGGTCGCGGAATAGACCACCTGGCCCTTGCTCATCACGTGCACGTAGTCGACCAGCTTGAGCGCGAGATTGGCGTTCTGCTCGACCAGCAGGATGGAGAGGCCTTCCTTTTTCAGCTTGCCGATCGCCTCCCACAGGCCCTGGATGATGATGGGCGCGAGCCCTTCGGACGGCTCGTCCATGATCAGGCAATCCGGGTTGGTCATCAGCGCGCGGCCGATCGCCAGCATCTGCTGCTCGCCGCCCGACAGCGTCTTGGCGCGCTGGTAGCGGCGCTCCTCCAGGCGCGGAAACAGCTTGTAGACCCGCTGCAGATTCCAGCCGTGCCGGTCGGGGCTGCGTTCGGCCACCAGCAGGTTCTCCTCTACGCTCAGCGTCGGGAACACGCGGCGACCCTGCGGCACCAGCCCCATGCCGCTGCGCACGGTCTCGAACGAGGCCTTGGTCGTGATGTCGTCGCCCTTGAACACGATCTTGCCGCGGCGCGGCGGATTGAAGCCGACGATCGAATTCACCAGCGTGGTCTTGCCGACGCCGTTGCGGCCGAGCAGGCCGAGGATCTGCCCCTGCTCGAGCGCGAGCGACAGCCCCTGCAGGACGTAGGCGTCCCCGTAATAGGTGTGGATGTCGTGGACTTCGAGGATGACGCCATGGCTCAATCGGTCCCCAGATAGATTTCCTGCACGCGCGCGCTGGAATGGATCTGCTCGGGCGTGCCGGTTTCCAGAATTTCGCCGAAATGCAGCACCGAAATCTGATCGGCGACGTCGAACACCACGTCCATGTCGTGCTCGATCAGCAGGATCGCCAGCTTGGGATCGAGCTTCATGAGGAATTCGGCCATCTCGACCGACTCGCCCGACGACAGGCCGGCCGCCGGCTCGTCGAGCAGAAGAATTTTCGGGTCGCTGGCGAGGCCGAGCACGATCTCGAGCTGGCGTTGCTCGCCGTGCGACAGGTTGCGCACCTCGACGTCCTTGCGGTCGAGGAAGGTCGCCTGCTCCAGCAGATTGATGCGCCTTGTCGTAGACCTCGCGGTACGACGACAGGAAACGCCACATCACGAATTTCGAGCGCCGCAGGCCCTTGATCGCCAGCAGCACGTTGTCGAGCACGGTCAAGCCGGGAAACAGGCTGGTGACCTGGAAGGTGCGCGCCATGCCGAGCGCGGTGCGGCGGTGGCTCGGCCATCCGGTCACGTCGTGGCCGAACAGCAGGACCTGGCCGGAGGTCACCGGATAGATGCCGGTGATCAGATTGAACAGCGTGGTCTTGCCGGCGCCGTTCGGGCCGATGATGGCCTTGCGGTCGCCCGGCATCACGCGCAGCGTCACGTCGCGCGTGGCCTGCAAGCCGCCGAAGCTCTTGCACAAGCCCTTGAGCTCGAGCGCCGGGACGCCGCCGTTCGTATGTGTCTCGCTCACTCAGCGATCCTTGCGATTGGAAACGCCGGGGCCCCTGGTCGGAGCCCCGGCGCCTTGCCGCCTATTCGCAGAACTTGCAGGGCGGATAGTTGCGGTCATAGACCGGATGCGCCAGGAACTTCTCCTTGCCCTCGGTCCAGAACTGGCTGACCTTCGGATAGGTCTTGATCACCGTGTTCCAGAGCTCGTCCTTGTCGTAGCCGAACATCTTCTTCTTCTCGACCTTCTTGATGTAGACGTTCTCGATCGGGTTACGCATGTCGTCGAGCTCGACCGGGCCGCGCGGCGCGTTGAGCTTGATGCTCGCCATGATCTTGATGAACTCTTCCGGCCCCGGCCACTTGCCGCCGGCCTTCTTGATCGCCTCGTCGATCCACATGGCGGTGGTGTAGTTGTTCTCCGAGTAATAGCCCGGCACCTTGCCGAACTTGGCGCGGTAGGCCTTCACGAACTTCTCGTTCTCCGGCGTCGCGATCGCGGCGCTGTAGTGCAGCGCCGACACGTCGCCGACCACTTCGTCGCCCATGAAGGGCAGCACGAATTCGTCGTAGCTGACGCCGCTGCCGAGGATCTTCAGCTTGCTGCCGGCGGCGCGCAGCTGCTTGGGGAATTGCAGCGCCATCGGGCCGACCATGGTGGTGAAGACGCCGTCGGCGTCCGTCTTGAAGGTCGGGATGTAGGGCCCGAAGTCCTTGGTGTTGAGCGGCGGCCAGATCTTCTGGATGACCTTGCCGCCGCAGGCCTCGAACGCCGCCTGGAAGCCGCCGACCGTCTCATAGCCGAAGGCATAGTCGGCCGCGATGGTGATCACCTTCTTGAAGCCGTTCTCGCAGGCCCATTGCCCGAGCGGGTGGTGCGGCAGCGACGAGCGTCCAGCTGGTGCGCATGAAATACGGATATTTGCTGAGCTGGCGCTGCGTCAGGTCGTCGGCCGAGGAAACCGACGAGATGTAGAGCGTCTTCTCGGCGGTGCTCACCGGCGCCAGCGCGTAGCCGGTGGAGGCGAGCAGGCCGCCGATGAACATGTGCACCTTGTCCTGCAGGATCAGCTTGCGGGCCTTGGTGACGCCGAGGTCGGGCTTGCCCTGGTCGTCCTCGACGATGAACTTCACGTCCATGCCGCCGAGCTTGTTGTTGTGCTCGGCGAGATAGAGCTGGAAGCCGTCCACCATGTCCTTGCCGACCTGGGCGAAGATGCCGGTCACCGGCGAGATGTAGCCGATGCGCAGTTCCTCGGCGCCGGCCGGGGCCGCGGCGCCGAGGCCGAGCGCAAGCCCGGCCAGAAGCACCGGCGCCAGTCGATGTCGCAACGATCGTGTCATTGTCACTCCTCCCTTGTTGTCATGACCTTCCGTCTCGTCAGGAAGGTTCGGATGCCAGTTCCTTGGGCGTAAGATCGGGTTTTGCTTTTCGTCTTGAGCTTGCCAGATACTGCCGCACGCGCGCGGGAATTCCCATCACGCCGGTCGGCAGATAGAGGATGGTGAGCACGTAGACCGCGCCCAGCACGTACTGCCACCACGGCACCAGCGTGCTGAGATATTCGCGCAGGCCGAACACGATCACGGAGCCGAGTGCGGCGCCGACCAGCGTGCCGGCGCCGCCGAGCACGACCATCAGCAGCGCGTCGACCGAGGTGGTGAGCACCACCGTCTCCGGGCTGACCAGGCCGTTGGCGTGCGCCCACAGCACGCCCGATAGTCCGCCGAAGGCGCCGGCGATGACGAAGGCGATGTATTTGTGCAGCCAGGTATTGTAGCCGAGGATCTGCATGCGCAATTCGCGCTCGCGGATACCGGTGAGGCTGCGGCCGAACGGCGACTGCACCAGTACATAGAGCGATATCAGGCTGAAGATGAAGAAGCCGAGCACCATGAAGAAGAACGTGCGTTCGTCGGTGAGGTCGATGCCGAAATTCGGCCGCGCCGAGACGTTGATGCCGTTGTCGCCGCCGGTCAGCGAATTCCAGCGATAGGCGAGGCCCCAGACGCATTGCCCGAGCGCCAGCGTGATCATCAGGAAATAGACGCCGCTGGCGCGCATCGCGAACAGCCCGAAGAACGCCGCGAGCGCCGCGCCGAGCAGCATGCCGAGGACCACCACCAGCCAGAAATCCCAGCCCAGGCCGATGTGCATTTTGGTGGCGAGGATGGCGGTGAGATAGGCGCCGACGCCGAAATAGGCGGCTTGCCCCATCGAGGAGAGGCCGGTGAAGCCGAGCAGCAGGTCGACGCTCATCGCCAGGATGGCGAAGATCAAGGCGCGCGTCGCCAGCAGCACGACGAAGGAGCCGCTCTGCGGCACGATGAAGGCGAGCGCCGCCAGCACCGCGACGACCAATAATATCTTGAACCGCTGGCTTGCCATTGCCTACGCGCTCACTCTCGTCCGAACAGGCCGGTCGGCTTCACCGCCAGGATCAGCACCATCGGCGCGTAAAGCGTGAAGTAGGAGACTTCCGGGAACAGCGCCTTGCCGAAATTGTCGGCGAGGCCGACGGCGAGCGCGCCGATGGCGGCGCCGCCCAGGCTGCCCATGCCGCCGATGATGACGACGGCAAAAGCGAGCGGCAGCATCTCGAAGTCGAGGCCGGGATAGATGCCGAGAAAGGCGCCGCCGATCACGCCGCCGAGCGCGGCGAGGAAGGCGCCGAGCGCGAAGATGAACATCGAGATGCGGTTGGTGTCGATGCCGACGCCGCGCGCCATCTGCGCGTCGTCGACGGTGGCGCGCACGGCGGCGCCCATGCGCGTCTTTTCCATCACCAGCCAGAGCACAATGCCGATGGCGACCGCCATGCCGATCATGAACACGCGGTAGAGCGGAAAGTACAGCCCGCCGATCACGACGCTCCGGGTGAACGCGCTCGGCGGATTGATGTCCATGTTGTTGCCGCCCCAGATGTCGAGCGCGGCCTGCTGGAACAGGAAGGCGAAGCCGACGGTGAGCAGCACCTGGCGCAGCACGTCGGCCTCGATCGCGACGATAGCGATGCGGCCGAGCAGGAAATAGGCGATGGCGGCGCAGGCCGCGGTCAGCACGACCAGCTGGATCCATGGGTTGCCCATGACCTGGCCCCAGCGCGCGGCGAACGCCAAGGCGCCGAGAACGCCCAGGCCGACGGCGATCAGCGCGTTGCGCAGATATTCGAAACCTTCCGAGCGCAAGAACAGGCGCTCCATCGCAATGCCGATGGCGGCGACGGCGAGCGCGGCGACCGGCAGCGACAGCGCCCAGGAGCCGGTCGCACCGATCACCGACAGCGCGATGTAGCCGCCCCACAGGAAATACGCGCCATGCGACAGGTTGACGATGCGCATGACGCCGAAGATCAGAGAAAGGCCGCTGCCCACCAGGAACAGCAGCGCGCCGTAGGAAATGCCGTTGAACGCCTGGACGACCCAGAACTGCGTATTCATTTCCCCCCTGGTCCTTCTTTGATCGAAGGTTGCCCGCGAGCTTACCTTAGCCGGGTGGGGATTGAACCCCCTAAATGGCGGCAGCCGCGGTCTGTGTGGCCGCACGCAGGGTTGCGAGGCATGAAAGTTTCATCCCCGCGAAGCTGGCATGCGGCGCATTGCAGCGCTTCCGGCCCGGTCCCGGGGTTCGGCCGATCGGATGCCACGCGCGACAAAAAATCAGCGCCTGCGCCGCTTGACCTTCGCCATCTTCTCCAGAACGGCGCAGACGGCGGCGGTGTCCTGCGCGCCGAGCCCGCTCTTTTGCGCCTTCACGTAGATCGGCTTGCTGGCGTTGAACATCGGCGTCGGCACTTTGATCTTGCGCGCGTAATCGCCGATCACCCGCATGTCCTTGTCCCAGACGTCGATCTTCATGGTGACGTCTTTGTACTTGCCCTTGACCATCATCGGCGCGCGCAATTCGAACACGCGCGAATTGCCGGCGCCGGCTTTGATCAGGTCGTAGATCAGGTGCGGCGGCAACCCGGCCTTCATGCCGAGCACCATGGCTTCGGCGCTGGCGACGTTGTTGATGGCGACCAGCAGATTGGCGACGTATTTCATCTTGCTGCCGTTGCCGAAGGCGCCGACGTCATAGACGTGGCGGCCGAAGGCTTCGAACATCGGCCGCAGCCGCTTGATGATGCGCCTCTCGCCGCTGGCGTAGAACACGAGATCGCGCTCGGCGGCTTGCGAGCCGGTGCCGCTGACCGGCGTGTCGAGCGTGACATGCCCGCCTTTGCGCAGGATGCGCGCGGCTTTTTCCTTGTCGGCGATGGCGAAGGTGCTCATCTCCACCAGCACCTTGCTCGGCAGCTTGGCGGCGGCGATCTTGCGCGCGGTTTCCATCAAGGCGCGCGGGTGCGGCAGGCTGGTGAGGATGGTCGGCACTTGCGCCGCGACATCGGCGGCGTTCTTGGCGATCGTGACGCCGGCGCGTTGCGCCTCGCGCCGGCGCGCCGCGCTGATGTCGTAGCCGACCACGCGCCAGCCGGCGGCCGCGAGATTTTTCGCGAAGGCGCCGCCCATGATGCCAAGCCCGATGACACCGACCGGTGCCCTTCGTCCTGCCAGCCATTCCCGATTTCTCCCGGTGAAATATGAAAGCGCAACGACGCGCGCGTCGCGTTCCTCTTATGCGGTCCCACCCGGTTGTGTCGAGTGGGGCCGCGCAACGCGGTGACGCGACGGTGTCACGGTGCCGCTTTCCTGCTGCGGCATGATCGCCTATCGTCGCCGCCGAAATCGGAGGAGCCATGAAAATCGGAGTAGCCGGATTGGGCGCCATGGGCGCGGCGGTCGCCGGCCGCCATCTCAGTCTGGGCAATGAAGTCACGGTGTGGAATCGCACGCCCGACAAGGCCAAGCCTTTGGCCGAAGCCGGCGCCAAGGTGGTGAAATCCCCGGCCGAGGTGGCGGCGGCAAGCGATACCGTCGTCACGCTGCTCACCGACGGCGCCGCCATCGACGCGGTCTACAACGGGCCGAACGGGCTGTTGTCGGGCGACGTCAAGGGCAAGCTGTTCATCGAGATGAGCACGGTGCCGCCCAAGGTCGAGACCGATCTCGCCCCCAAGGTGCGCGGCAAGGGCGCGACCATGGTCGAGTGCCCGGTCGGCGGTTCGACCACGCCGGCGCGCGAGGGCAAGCTGCTGGGGCTGATGGGCGCGGAGCCGGCCGACGCCGAGCGCGCGCGGCCGATCCTCGAGCAGATGTGCCGCAAGGTGGTGCATTGCGGGCCGGTCGGCGCCGGCGCCGCCATGAAGCTCGCCATCAACCTGCCGCTGATGGTGGCCTGGCAGGCCTATGGCGAGGCCTTTGCCATCGCGCGCAGCGTCGGCTGGGAGCCGCAACGCCTGCTCGAGTTGTTCGTCGAGAGCAACGGCGCCAATAACGCGCTCAAAATGCGCGCCGACATGATCGTGAAAATGTTCGAGGGCCAAGACCCCGGTCCGACCACCTTCAGCATCGCCAATGCCGTGAAAGATTTGCGCACCATGGTGGCGACCGGCAAATCGCTCGGCGCCGAAATGCGCGCGACCAAGGCGGCGCTCTCGGGCTTCGAGGAAGCGGTCGGCGCCGGCATCGGCGGCGGCGACGGCGCGCAAATGACGGTCTATTGGTCGCAGCGCGGCAAGAAGTAGCCGGGGAGGCAATCATGAAATTGTTTACGTATTGGCGCTCGCTCGCGACCTATCGCGTGCGCATCGCGCTCAACCTCAAGGGCGTCGCGCCCGACGAACTGATCGACGTCAACCTGCCGCAGGGCAAGCAGCGCGAGGACGCCTTCCGCAAGATCAATCCGATGATGGCGATCCCGGCGCTGATCGAGAACGACGGCACGGTGCTGTTCGAGTCGCTCGCCATCCTCGAATATCTCGACGAGACGCATCCCAACCCGCCGCTGCTGCCGAAGGACGCCAAGGCGCGCGCGCGCGTGCGCGCCATCGCGCAGATCGTCGCCTGCGACACCCATCCGCTGATCGTTCCGCGCGTGCGCGAATATCTGGCACACGAGTACAAGATCGACGAGGCCGGCGTGAATAAATGGGGCCATCATTGGCACCAGACGTCGCTCAAGGCGCTGGAAGACCGTGCTCGGCGGCTCGCAGGAAACCGGAAAATTCGCGCAAGGTGACCAGCTGACCATCGCCGACATCTGCCTGTGCGGTCAGGCGGTGGGCGCCGCCTACTTCAAATGCGACATTGCGGCCTATCCGACCTTCAAGCGCATCGTCGAGGAGTGCAACAAGATCGAGGCGGTCGCGCGCGCCCATCCGCTCAAGCAGCCGGGAGCGCCGGCGGCGGCATGATCAATACCGCGATCGTCGGCCTCGGCTGGTGGGGCAAGAATCTGGTGAAGGCGGCGCGTGACTTCGGCGCGCCGCTCAATTTCACCCGCGCGGTGTCGCTCGAACCGGACACGGTGCGCGACTTCGCCGCCGAGCATAGACTCGCGCTCGGCACGTCGCTCGAGGAGGTGCTGGCCGACCGCGACGTGCAGGCGGTGGTGCTGGCGACGCCCCACAGCAAGCACCGCGCGCAGGTCGAAGCCGCCGCCAGAGCCGGCAAGCACATTTATTGCGAAAAGCCGTTCGCGCTCGCCAAGGCCGACGCCGCCGCCATGCTGGAGGCGGTCAAGCGCGCCGGCGTCGTCATCGCGGTCGGCCATCATTTCCGGCTGATGCCGTCGATGCGCGTGCTGGCCGAGGTCAAGGCGAGCGGCGCGCTCGGCACCATCATGCACGCCGAAGGCAATTACAGCCACGACTGGCTGGCGGACTATCCGGTGGACGGCTGGCGCATGGCGGCGGCGGAAAGCCGCGCCGGCGGCATGACCGGCATGGGCATCCACGTGCTCGACAGCTTCCGCGACCTGGTCGGGCCGATGAAACGGGTCGCCGCGCTGTCCAAGGCGCGGGTGCTGCAAGTGCCGGCCGGCGACACCACCGCCGCGCTGGTCGAGTTCGAGAACGGCGCCACCGGCACGCTCGCCACCACGCTGAAGACGCCTTTCGTCTGGCGCATCGCGCTGTACGGCGAGAACTGCTGGGCCGAAAGCGTGAGTGAAACCCGCGCCATCGTGCGCCACGCCGGGAAAGAGCCGGAGGTGATCGACAAGCCGGCCGACAACCACCTTGGGCGCAACCTCGATTATTTCGCCAAGGCGGCGATGGGGCAGGGCGCGTTTCCGATCTCGCCGGACGGCATCTTGCAGACGGCGGCGGCGCTCGAGGCGGTGTTCAAGTCGGCGGATGCCGGCGGGGCGTGGCAAATCGTGTGACCGGGACGGGCGGCGCGGGAAGCGAAGCCATGGATCGAGCCGAAGATCAAGTTCGAGGACGGCGCCGCCTACGAGCGGATGATGGGCACCTGGAGCCGGCTGACCGGCGAGACTTTCTCGACTGGCTGGCGCCGCCGCAAGGCGCCGCCTGGGTCGACATCGGCGCGGGCAACGGCGCCTTCACCGAGCTGATCGCCGCGCGCTGCAAGCCTTCGTCGATCGACGGTGTCGATCCGTCGGAGGGCCAGCTCACCTTCGCCCGCTCGCGCCCGGGCGCACGCATCGCCAAGTTCACGCAGGGCGACGCGATGGCGCTGCCTTATCCCGACAAGAGCTTCGACATCGCGGTGATGGCGCTGGTGATCTTCTTCGTGCCGCAGCCGCCGAAAGGCGTCGCCGAAATGGCGCGGGTACTCAAGCCTGGCGGCGTCGCGGCCGCCTATGCCTGGGATATCCCGGGCGGCGGCTTGCCGACCGAGGCGGTGCTCGACTGGATTGCGCGCGCTCGGCCATACGCCGGGGAAAACACCCAGTCCCGACGCGTCGCGCATCGAGTCGTTGCAGCGGTTGTGGACCGATGCCGGTTTCGAACGGGTCGAGACCCGCAAGATCACGGTGCAACGCACCTTCGCGGACCTTGATGAGTTCATCGCGATCACCGCGCTGTCGCCGAGCGCCACTGCCATCGTGAAGGCCATGTCAGCCGCCGATCGCGAGCGGCTGAAGGCGCATATCGGCGCGCGGTTTCCGGCGGACGACGAGGGCCGCATCACACAAACGGCGTTCGCCAATGCGGTGAAAGGCCGTCTGCCGAAATAACCGGGCGCGCCGCCTCAGTGATCGTGTTTGTGCAGGCCAAATTGCGCGTGGACGCGCGGGTGCTGCAGGCCGCCCTCGGCAATCCATGCCGCGGTGCTGTCCTTGGCGCGCGCGATCAGCTCGCTGGTTTGCGAGAAATCGTAGGGCGAACCTTTCAGCGGGCAGAGCGGCGGCGCGATGTAATACTCGATCTTCGGATCGAGGGCCTCAAGCTCGCCGATCAGTTGCCGCGCGATCAGCAAAGTCAGCGCATGCAGAGCGGTCGCGACCGCGCCTCGCGGCGGCTCCTGCAACGCGCAGGCATAGCCGGTGGGCAAGACGATGAGCCGTTGCGCGCCGCGCGCGACCGCGATCTTGACCGGCGTGTTGCTGGTGATGGCGCCGTCGGCGAGATAAAGCTGTTCGAGATGGACGGGCGGGAAGGCGGGCGGCAGCGCCGCGCTGGCGAGAATGGCGTCCGCGGCCGCGCCCGACGATAGCACCACCGTTTCGGCCGAGAGGATATCGGTCGCAACAATGTGCACCGGGATCTTCGCCTCTTCCAGATTGCGGTACGGCAGGTGACGGTCGACGATCTGTCGCAGGCCTTCGGAGGTGGCGAGAAAATCCCGCCGCCGCATGAAACCGAACAAGGTCCGCCAGGTCACCTGAAAGATGTCGCGCCGGCGCAAGCCACGCCAGATCGTCTCGAGTTGCTCGACGCCCTCGACCGTGGGATTGCCGGCATAATAGGCGCCGTTCAGTGCCCCAACGCTGGAGCCGAAGACCATGTCGGCGGTGATGCCGTGCGCGGCGAGTGCGTGCAACATGCCGACTTGAATGGCGCCGAAACTGCCGCCACCGGCGAAAATAAAGGCGGTCTTCGATGCCGCGCCGTCCGCCGGCTTTGTAAGGAATTCCATGCCCGGCGTTGACTCTGTCACGCGCGCACCCGGCGGCGCGCCGGCGCCGCGATCGCCGCGTCCCACATGTCGTGCACGTGCGCGACCTCCTGCTCGAAGCGCTGCAGGAACAGGCGCGCCTGCGTCGACAGCGTGCGCCGCGTCGGCTGGATCACCACGAATTCGGCGTGCAGCTCGGGCTCAACGATCGGGTTGACGGTCAACTCGCCGCGGCCGATGTCGTTGACCGAGATCACGCTCGGCAGGATGGTCGCCCAGTCCGAGCGCGCGACGAATTCGAGCGTGGCGATCATGGCGTCCATTTCCAGCATGGCCTCGATCTCGACGCCGTGGCTCTGGAAATAGGTCTCCAGATTGCGCCGCCGGATATTGTCCGGGCCCGGCACCACGATCTTGAGCGGCTTGACGTCGGACGAGCCGCAGCGGCGCGAGCGGCGGCAGGCCGCGGCGCGGGCCCGAGATCAGCATCTCGCGGTCGCGCACCAAGCAGCCGCGACTTCAAGCCGACGGTGCCCTCGTAGGCCGGCACCACCGCGAAATCGAGTTCGCCGTCGAGCACCATCTGCGTCAGCAGCCCGCTATAGCCCTCGACGATGTGCAGGCGCACCTCCGGGCAGCGCGGCACGAAGTCTTCCAGCACCGGCGCCAGCACCGCGCGGGTGAAGGTCGGCATCAGCCCGATGCGCAAGTCGCCGGCCACTTCGCTCGGCCAGCGAGCGCGCCTCCTCGGCGGCGTGCTCGAGCGTGCCGACCGCCTCCACGCAGCGCTTGTAATAGCGCAGTCCGGCCGGCGTCGGCGCCACGCCGGCGGTCGAGCGCTCGAACAGCCTCACGCCTAGCGCCCGCTCGACCGCCGCGACATGCTGCGAAATGCCCGATTGCGTGGCGTTCTCGCGCTCGGCCGCGCGGGTGAAGGAGCCTTCCTCGCAGACCGCGATGACGGCGCGGATCTGGCTGCAGCGGGATATTACGCATGGGACCTGTTATTAGTATAAATAATGGCGAGGCGCAGAATATATTATTTCGCCTCACCCTGCCATCCGCATAACATCGCGTGAAATCGCATAAACGGCGCGCTCAAAAGCGCCGCTGGGGAGGACGCCATGGGTACTGCGAATTTCGGCACCGTCGGTCTCGACTGGCAGCAGCGCGTCAACTGGGACCGCATGCGCGAATACCGCATCGAGCGCGCGCGCACGATGATGAAGAAGCACGGCCTCGGCGCCGTGCTGTGCATGTACGACGAGAACGTGCGCTACATCACCGGCACGCTGACGCCGGGCTGGAACCGGCTCAAGCCCGGCCTGCGCTACGCCATGCTGTGCGGCGACGGGCGGCCGATTTTGTTCGAGCAGGGCGACCTCGGCTTCCAGATCGAGCGCCACTCGCCGTGGATCCCGAAGGAGAACGTGCGGCACTCCTTCGCCTGGATCAAAGGCGCGGCCGGTCCCGCCTCGACGCAGCAGGTGAAGAAATTCGTCGCCGCCGTGCAGCAGGCGATGAAGGAGAACGGCGTCGCCGGGCAGAAGCTCGGCTGCGACTTCATCGACATCAACATGATCAACATCTTCAAGGAGAACAACATCAACTGGGTCGACGGCATGACCCCGATGATGGAGGCGCGCGCGGTCAAGAGCGCCGGACGAGCAGGAATGCTTCCGCATCGTCGGCGCCATCGGCGACGCCACGCACTGGGAGTGCATGAAATTCCTGCGCCCCGGCATCACCGAGAACCAGGTCACCGCGCACCTGATGGAATATCTCTACAACATTCGCCGGCATGGAAGACGTCGAGGACGTGATCGTGTCGTCCGGCCCGAACACCTGGCCGAACTGGCGCAACTTCTCCGACCGCATCATCCAGCCCGGCGACATCGTGTTCATGGATTTGGCCGCGCTCACCTGGAACGGCTACAAGTCCTGCTATTACCGCACCTATTGCGTCGGCAAGGAGCCGAGCAAGGAGCAGAAGGAAACCTACGACATCGCGCTCAAGTGGCTGTACGACTCGATCGGCGCGGTGAAGGCCGGCGCCACCACGCGCGACATCGCCATGAAGTGGCCGTCGGCGATGGAGACCTGGGGCTACGAGGACGAGGACCAGGCGGCGGCCAATCTGTGGGGGCACGGGCTCGGGCTTGCGCAATACGACCCGCCGGTGATCTCGCGCATCTGGTCGCTCGACCATCCGATCGAGATCCAGGAAGGCATGACCTTCGCGCTCGAGACCCAGCACGGCAAGCGCTTCCGCTACGGCGTGCGCATCGAGGAAATGCTGATCGTGCACAAGAACGACATCGAGATCGTGTCGAACTTCCCGGTGAAGCAGATCACCGTGGTCGACCCGATCCCGGGTTATGGGGATCACGTGAAGTGACTTCGGCTCCCCGCTTGCGGCGAGAGTCATCCGCGCGAGGCGCAGTCGGGTAAGGCGGGCCTCCGGGGATCTCGAGCCACGAAGCTCGTACCCTCCTCAGCCAGATGCGCCGGGAGAAGCCGCGCGCCATGAGACTGAAAGGCTGCTGAGACGAAACGCGCATGACCGCCTTCATCCTCCCGCTCGGCGACTCCGCCGCGACCGACCCCGAACAGGTCGGGCCGAAGGCGGCCAACCTCGCGTCCTTGGCGCAGGCCGGGCTGCCGACGCCGGGCGGCTTTGCGCTGACGGCGCAAGCCTACCGGCAACAGCTCGCGTCATCTCGGCATCGCGGATTTGCTGCGCGCCTACAACGAGGCCGACCTGGCGGCCTCGCGCAAGCTGTCGGTGCAGATCCGCCTGGCGCTCTACGAACAGCCGGTCGCGCCCGCCATCCTCGAGCCTTTGCTGCGAGACCTGGCGCGCGCTGCGCGCGGCCGGCGCGCCGGTGGTGGTGCGCTCCTCGGCGCTGATCGAGGACCGCAAGGGCGCCAATTTCGCCGGCCAGTTCGAAAGCTTCCTCGGGCTGACCGACGAAAGCGAATTCTTGACCGCGGTGCGCGCCTGCTGGGCCGCGCTGTGGACCTCGCACGCGCGCCGCTACATGGACAATCATGGCCTGTCGCCGGCCGATACCGCGATGGCCGTGGTGATCCAGCCGCTGGTGGCGGCGCGCTGCTCGGGCGGCGGCTTAAGCGAAACCGCGGAAGGGCAGATGCTGATTTCCGCCACCTGGGGCCTCGGCTCGGCGATCGCGCAAGGCGAGGTGGTGCCCGACCGCATCGTGCTCGCCAAAAACGGCTTCCTGCGCACGGTGCAGGCCGGCCGCAAGGGCCATCGCGACACCTGCGCGCACGGCGTCTCGGCGCCCGAGCTGGTGCCGAAGGACCTGGTGAGCGAGCCGTGTCTCACCGCCGGCGAGGCGGTGACGCTCGGCCGGCTGCTGCGCAGAGCGGAACAACTGGCGGGCGGTCCGGTTGAGATCGAATGGGCGATGGACGAGGGGGGTTTCAAGCTCCTGCAATCGCGCCCGCTGCATGTGGAAGCGCCGATCGTGCCTGACCAGATTTGGCTGCGCCATCCCGGGCTGAACGGCCATCCGGCCGGCATCGGCTGGGGCTCCGGCCGCGCCGTCGTGGTCAATTGCGAATGCGAATTGGCGCGCGTCGCGCCCGGCGATGTCCTCATCACCAAAGTGGCGGGTCCGTCGCTCACGCCACATCCTGCGATCGCGTGTCGGGCGTGGTGGCCGAGCTCGGCGGCTCGACCTCGCATCTCGCCTCGCTCGCGCGCGAGCGCGGCATCCCGATGGTGCTCGGCGTGCTCGACGCCACCCGCGCCATCCCGGACGGCGCGCAATGCGCGGTCGACGGCGTCGCCGGCGTCGTGCGGTGGCTGCGGTGAGCGGCAAGTTGAAAAATTTGCCGCGCGTCTTCGTTACGCAGCCGATCGCGCCGAGCGCGCTCGCCCGGCTGCGCGAGATCGCGACCGTCGCGATCAACACCGACGCGAGCAAGATCATCGCCAAGAGCAGGCTGATCGCCGGCGCGCGCAAGGCCGACTTTCTTTTCTCGCTGCTGCACGACAAGGTCGACCGCGCGGTGCTGGCCGCCAATCCGAAGCTGCGCGCCGTCACCTCGATGTCGATCACGCCCGACAATATCGACGTCGCCGAGGCGACCCGGCGCGGCATCCCGGTCACCGTGGTGCCGCCGATCGTGGCGGAGGCGACCGCCGACATCCACATGGGCCTGCTGATCGCGGTCGCCCGCCGCATGATCGAAGGCGACAAGATGGTGCGCGCCGGCAAGTTTCCCGGTTCGCAGTCCAACCATCTCGCCGGCAGCTTCGTGCACGGCAAGACCATCGGCCTGGTGGGCGCCGGCCGCATCGGCCAGGCCACCGCGCGGCGCGCGCGCGGCTTCGGCATGAAAATCATCTACTGGGGCCCGCGCCGCAAGCTCGAGGCCGAGCAGGAGCTCGGCATCGAGCACGTCTCGCTCGACCGGCTGCTGGCGGAAGCCGATTTCGTCTCGCTGCATCCGGCGCTCAACGCCGAGACGCATCACATGATCTCCGACGCGCAGTTCGCCAAGATGAAGCCGACCGCCTTCATCGTGAACACCGCGCGCGGCGCCATCATCGACGAGAAGGCGCTGGTGCGCGCGCTCAAGAAGAAGCAGATCGCCGGCGCCGGGCTCGACGTGTTCGAGCACGAGCCGAAGCTGCCGCCGGCATTGCGGGCGATGAAGAACGTGGTGCTCACGCCGCATCTCGGCAGCGCGGTGATGGAAGTGCGCGACCTGATGGCCAATTATCGTGGTCGACAATATCCAGGCGCTGCTCGACGGCCGCGCGCCGCCGAATTGCGTCAATCCGGAAGTACTGAAAAAGCGCTGAGCGGCGCCGACAGCGTGTGACGGGAGGCAGACGATGGCAGACTTACCCAAGCTCAACGTCGTGATCGCCAACAATTTCGGCCATCTGCCGATGTTCATCGGCGCCGAGAAGGGCTTCTTCAAGGCGCACGGCGTCGACGCCAGCTTCCGGGTGGTCGATACCGGCACCGACATGGTCAATGCCCTGCACAACGGCGAGGCGCAGGTCGGCGACATGAGCACGACCACCTATCTGAAGGCGGTGCACGCCGGCAATCCGTTCCAGGTCATCGGCCTGATCATGAACGACGCCACCGACGATCGTTGCGATACGCCGCTCGCCATCGTCACCAAGAAGGGCAGGGGCATCAATGTCGGCAAGATCGGCGATCTTCGCGGCAAGAAGGTCGGCCTCGCGCAGGGCCAGACCTCCGACGAATATTTCAAGATGGTGCTGCGCCGCGCCGGCGTGAAGTACGACGATGTCACCATCGAGAACATCTGGTCGCAGTTCGGGCTGGCGCCCGCGCTGAAGGAGGGCAAGGTCGACGCCATCGTGACCTGGGAGCCCTTTGTGACGCAGGCGCTCACCCAGGTGCCGGACTCATATGAAGTGATCCGCGGCGGCCAGCACATGTCCTACGTGATGGTCGCGGTCGCGCACGGGCCGACGATCGAGTCGAAGCCGGCGGTGATCAAGAGCATCGCCGCCGGCCTCGCGCAGTCGTCGCACTTCACGCGCAAGAATCCCGACGAGGCGGTGGAGATCTTCGCCAAGTGGGTGCCCGGCACCGACGTCGCCATCGGCAAAAAGTCGATCAAGCACATCCACTTCGATCCGCGCATGTCGCCGAACGTGCTGCGCGCCTTCGAGAACGCCGAGGACGAGGTGCTGACGAACACGCTCAAGGGCGCGCCGCGGCTCGACGTGCCGAAGCCTGTTCCGGCCGGAGTTCATGCAGCAGGTCGAGAAAGAGCACCCGGACTATTTCGCGGATCTGCCGAAGCTGTAGACTCTGTCAATGCGCAGGCTCTATCGGACCAGGTGAGGTACGCTCATGCGGCTAAGCGGCCACGTCGCTCGTTCACCCGGTCACTCCGCAAGACCCTGGCCATCGACACTCATCAGGGGCAGCGCCGCGGATGCGCGGATGACGGGTCCCGCGCGGCGCCCAGGTGAGGCAAAATAGCTTCACTCCGCGGTCCAGCCGCCGTCGAACACCAGCGCCGCGCCGGTCATCAGCGACGAGGCGTCGGAGGCGAGGAAGACGATGGCGCCGGTCAGTTCCTCGAGCTGGCCGAGGCGGCCGAGCTTGATCTTGCCGAGCACCTCGTCGCGGAACGCCTTGTTCTCGAAGAACGGCCGCGTCATCGGCGTCTCGAGGAACGTCGGCCCGAGCGAATTGACGCGGATGTTGTGCGGCGCGAGCTCGATCGCCATCGCCTTGGTGAAGCCCTCCATGGCGTGCTTGGAGGCGCAGTAGACCGTGCGGCGCGCGGCGCCGACATGGCCCATCTGCGAGGAGATGTTGATGATCGAGCCGGGCAGCTTGGCCTCGATCAAGCGGCGCGCCACCGCCTGCGCCACGAAATAGGCGGCGCGCACGTTCAAGCCCATGATGACGTCGAAATCCTCGACGGTGACGTCCATCAACAGCTTCGGCCGGTTGGTGCCGGCATTGTTGACCAGGATGTTGAACGGCTCGGCGCTCGCCGATGGCCGCTTGCATCGCCGGCGAGGTCGGTGACGTCGAGGGTGAGCGCGTCGGCCTTCTGCCCGCGCGCGCGGATGGCCGCGGCGGCCTCCTCGATTTCCTTCGCGGTGCGCGCGGCGAGCGTCACATGCGCGCCGGCTTCGGCCAGCGCCGCGGCGGCGGTGAGCCCGATGCCGCGGCCGGCGCCGGTCACCAGCGCGCGCTTGCCGTCGAGGCGGAAGGAGGGGGTGGTGGTGAGGTCGACGTCATCGTGCTCTCTATGCTGTCATTGCCTGCCTTGACCCGGCGAAGGTGGCTGCGAGCGTCAGCGAAGGCAGCCGGTCTGGGTTTGCCTGTCGAGATCACGGCGCGGACCTCCACCCGGCTCGCTGCGCTCGGACCCGTCCGCGCCACGGTGATGACACCCAAGAGGGTTCACTCCGCCGCCTGCGCGTAGGGCACGTTGCGGCCGCCGTAGCGGCGCACGCGCACATTGGCCTGCTCGGCGTGCGCCAGGAAGCCTTCCAGCACGCACAGCCGCGAGCAGACTTCGCCGATCTTGGCGCTGGCCTCGTCGGTCAGCACCTTCTGATAGGTGCAGGTCTTGATGAACTTGCCGACCCACAGCCCGCCGGTGAAGCGCGCGTTCTTCTTGGTCGGCAGCGTGTGGTTGGTGCCGATCACCTTGTCGCCATAGGCGACGTTGGTGCGCGGCCCGAGGAACAGCGAGCCGTAGTTCTTCATGCTGTTGAGGAAGAAATCCGGGTCGCGCGTCATCACCTGCACGTGCTCGGAGGCGACGCGGTCGGCCTCGCGCGACCATCTCGTCGTACGCTGTCGCAGACGATCACCTCGCCGTAGTCCTTCCAGGCCTGGCCGGCGAGATCGGCGCTCGGCAGGATTTTCAGCAGCCGCTCGACTTCCGCCATGGTCGTCGCGCGCGAGCTTCTCGGAATTGGTGATCAGCACGGCCGGCGAGGTCGGCCCATGCTCGGCCTGGCCGAGCAGGTCGGTGGCGCAGATTTCGCCGTCGACGCTGTCGTCGGCGATGATCAGCGTCTCGGTCGGGCCGGCCGAGCAGGTCGATGCCGACGCGGCCGAACAGCTGGCGCTTGGCCTCCGCCACATAGGCGTTGCCGGGGCCGACGATCATGTCGACCGGCGCGATCGTCTCGGTGCCGAGCGCCATGGCGGCGACCGCCTGCACGCCGCCCAGCACGTAGATGTCGTCGGCGCCGCCGAAATGCATGGCGGCGACGATCGCCGGGTGCGGCCCGCCCTTGAACGGCGGCGCGCAGGCGATGATGCGCTTCACGCCGGCGACCTTGGCGGTGACGATCGACATGTGCGCCGAGGCGACCATCGGATAGCGCCCGCCCGGCACGTAGCAGCCGATCGAGTTCACCGGGATGTGGCGGTGGCCGAGGACGACGCCGGGCAGCGTCTCGACCTCGAGATCGTGCATGGTGTCGCGCTGCTTCTGCGCGAAGTTGCGCACCTGCGCCTGGGCGAACTTGATGTCCTCGAGGTCGCGCTTCGTCACCTGCGCGATCGCCTTCTCGACCTCGGCGGGCGACAGCTTGAAATCCTTCGGCGACCAGTTGTCGAATTTCTCCGACAGTTCGCGGATCGCCGCGTCCTTGCGCGCTTCGACCTGCGCCAGGATGCCCTCGACCGTCTCGCGCACCTTGGCGTCGGCGGCCTTGATCGCGCTCGCGTCCATTCCGCGCTTGAGCCAGCGGGGCATGGAGTTTCTCCTATTCCATATCCGTCGTCCCCGCGAAGGCGGGGACCCGACGCTAACGCCGTGCACGGATTCTGGATGCACTGCGCGAGCTGACAGATGAGTTCGCGCGCGATCTCGGCTCGCGCTTCGCTGACGCGTCCGGCGACGACGGCCATATCGTGGTCACTTGATCGCCTGCGGATTGATCGGGCTGCCGGTGGCGCCGGTGATGATCAGCGGCGGGCCGCAGAAGAAGAACTCGTAGACGCCGTCTTCGTCGCAGTCCTCGGCCAGTTCCTTGAGATAGAAAATCTCGCCCATGCACAGGCCCATCGCCGGGATCACCACCCAGTGCCAGGGCTGGTTGGCTTCCTTGGTCTCGTTCGGCCGCACTTCCACGCCCCAGGTGTCGGTGCAGATCGCGGCGATTTCCTTCTCCTGGCACCAGTAGCAGTTCTCGAACTTGACGCCGGGCGCGTCGCCGCCGGCATAGCCGCCCCAGTCCTTCTCCTCGTGGCAGCGCTCCATCTGGCCGGTGCGCACGATCACGAAATCGCCGCGCCCGATCGAGACGTTCTGGTCCTTGGCGCACTTGTCGAGCTCGTCGTTGGAAATGCTCTCGCCGTCCTGCATCCATTTCACGCCGCGAAAGCGCGCGATGTCGAGCAGCACGCCGCGCCCGACCATCTTGTTCTTGGAATGCTCGATGCCGAGCACCGAGAGGCCGCGCGAGTCGATCAGCTTGGCGTCGTGGTCGTTGTAGGCCTTGTCCTCGTAGAAGATGTGGCCGAGCGCGTCCCAATGGGTGGCGCCCTGCACGCACAGCATCAGCGTGTCGTCGGCGTAGCGGATCTTGTTCCAGTCCTGCTGGCCGGCGATGGCGTCGGTGCCGGTCGCCAGCATCTGGTGGATCGGGTTGAAGCGGCCGCCGAACAGGCCGGTCTGCGGGCCTGAGCGGTCGAGCGGGATGCCGAGCGCGAACACCTTGCCGGTGCGGATCAGGCTGGCGGCCTTGACGATGTCCTCCGGCGTGACGTGGTTGAGCGTGCCGATCTGGTCGTCCTTGCCCCAGCGGCCCCAGTTGGAGAGTTTCTTGCGAGGCCTCGGCGATCGCCTGCTTGCCGACCTTGATGTTCATTGCGCCAGTCCTTTTCGTTTTTGCCCGCGCGGCGGCGAGGCCGCTGCCGCATGCAATATTGCGCCACGCGCCGGTGTTTCAGCAAGCGGGGCCGGGCCCTCGCAGGTTTTGACAGGGCACGCTTGGCTTGCGCATGATGCGGGCCACAAGCCGACGAAGAAAATCGACATGATGAAAAAGGGAGGACATTCATGAAACGCTATCTGATCGCGGCCATCGCCATTGGCCGCGCTGGCGCTGCCGGCGCACGCCGGTGACATCATCGAGGAGTGGGCGAGCGTGAAGGCGCCGGCCGCCGCTGGAGTCAAGCCGGTCACGGTTGATCCGAAAACGACAGCGCTGCTGTTGCTCGATTTCATGAAGCCGAATTGCCCGAACCGCCCGCGCTGCATCGCCTCGCTGCCCGCGGCAAAAAAGCTGCTGGACGAGGCGCGCGCCAAGAATGTGCTTGTGGTCTACACGACGTCCGGTATGGCAAATGCCGACGCTATCCTTCAAGACGTAGCGCCGACCAGCGGCGAGCCACTGGTGCGTGCGGCCAGCGTCGATAAGTTTACCAACACCGACCTTGAGAAAATTCTCAAGGACAAAGGCATTCAAACGGTGATCGTGAGCGGAACTGCGGCTCACGGCGCCGTGCTCTACACCGGCAGCCTCGCAGCCGTGAAGGGCTTCAAGGTCATCGTGCCGGTTGATCTCATGAGCTCCGAAGACCTGTACTATGAGCAGGCTACCGTCTGGCTGCTGGCTAAAGGCACCGGCGGCATCGGACCCAAGGTCACGCTCACGCGCGCCGACATGATCAAGTTTCAGTACGAGCCCGCGGACACGCCGGTTTCGCCGCGCAGTCACACCTTCCCCAGCGCCGCGAGAATCTTCCCCGGCGTGAACGGCATGTCGGTGAGCGGCGCGGCGCCGAGCGGGCGCAGCGCGTCGTTGATGGCGTTCATCACGCAGGCCGGCGCGCCGGCGGTGCCGGCTTCGCCGGCGCCCTTGGCGCCGAGCTCGCAGTCGGCGGTCGGCGACACCACGTGGCCGCATTCGATGTCCGGCATCTCGGCCGCCATCGGCACCAGATAGTCGGCCATGTTGCCGTTGAGCATTTGCCCGCGCTCGTCATAGAGGCACTGCTCGAACAGCGCGCCGCCGATGCCCTGCACGATGCCGCCGCGGATCTGCTCGTCGACCAGTTGCGGGTTGATGACGGTGCCGCAATCCTCCACGCACCAGTGCTTCAGCAGCTTGACGAAGCCGGTGTCGACGTCGACCTCGAGGTAGCTCGCCTGCACGCCGTTGGTGAAGGCGAAGGGCCAAGCGCGCGGCACGTAGTGGCGCGTCGCCACCAATTCGGCCTGCACGCCGGCCGGCAGCGTGTCGGGCCGGAAATAGGCGACGCGCGCCAGCTCGTCGAGGCCGAGCCGCTCATTGCCGGTCGCGCCGTCGACGACGATGCCGTTGCGGATGTCGAGGCTCTGCGGCGTCGCTTGCAACATGCTGCCGGCGACCGCCAGCACATTGGCGCGCAAGGCCTTGCCGGCCTGCCAGGCCGCCTCGCCGCCGATGCCGGCGGCGCGCGAGGCCCAGGTGCCGCCGCCGTAGGGCGTGTTGTCGGTGTCGCCCATGACCACGCGCACTTTGTCGAGCGCGACGCCGAAGGCGCTGGCGGCGACCTGCGCGATCACCGCTTCGGCGCCCTGGCCCTGCTCGCTGACGCCGCTGTGCACGCTGATATTGCCCTGCGCGTCGAGCTTCACGGTGGCGCCGTCCTGCGAGGAAATGCGCGCGCCGCCGACGCCGTAGAAGGCGGCCGACGGGTTGGTCACCTCGATGAAGGAAGCGAAACCGATGCCGCGGTAGACGCCTTGCGCGCGCAGTTTCTTCTGCTCGGCGCGCAGGCCGGCGTAGTTCATCATGGCGTCGAGATGGGCGAGCGACTCGTGGTGCGAGAGCTGCTCGAACTTCAAGCCGGCCGCCGATTGCGCCGGATAGGCGTCGTCGGCGAACAGATTGCGCCGGCGCAATTCGAGCGGGTCCATGCCGATCTTGGCGGCGGCGAGTTCGACCAGGCCTTCGGTCACCGCGGTGGCGATCGGATGGCCGACCGCGCGGTACTGGCACATCACATTTTTATTCTGGAACACCACGCGCGCCTGCGCGCGGTAGTTCGCGCAGGTGTAGGGCCCGCCGACCAGGTTGACGACCTGGTTGGCCTCGATGCCGGAGGTGCGCGGATAGACCGAGTAGGGGCCGATGCCGGTCAGGTCGTCGATCTCGAAGGCGGTGATGGTGCCGTCGTTTTTGACGCCGATCTTGGCCTTGATGCGGTGGTCGCGGGCGTGGATGTCGGTGACGAAGCTCTCGATCCGGTCGGCGACGAATTTCACCGGCCGCTTGAGCAGCTTGGAGAGCGCGACCGTCGCCATCTCGTCGGCATAGGTGTGCACCTTGATGCCGAAGGAGCCGCCGACATCCTTGGTGACGACGCGCACCTGCTGCTCGGCCAGATCGAGATGCTTGGCGAACAGGTTCTGCATCATGTGCGGCGCCTGCGTGCCCTGGTAGACGGTGAGCTTCTGCTCGCCCTCGTTCCAGTCGGCGACGATCGAGCGCGGCTCGTTGGTCACGCCGGTATGGCGGCCGAACACGAACGTCGTCTCGACCACCGCGTCCGACGAAGCGAAGGCCTCGTCGACCTTGCCGACGTCGAGCTTGCGCTCGAAGCACAGATTGTCGCCGAGCGATGAATGGATCACCGGCGTCTGGGGATCGAGCGCGGTTTCCGGATCGGTGACCGCGGGCAGCGGCTCGTATGTGACCTCGACCAGCTCGATGGCGTCCTCGGCCTGCGCGCGCGAGCGCGCGACCACGGCGGCGACCGCCTCGCCCTGCCAGCAGGCGCGCTCGATGGCGATGGGGGCCTGCGGCGCCGATTTCAGGCCCTTGAGATGCGTGAGCACGCCGACCCAGGGCGTCATGACCTTGGCCAGCTCGCGGCCGGTGACGACCGCGATCACGCCGGGCGATTTCTGGGCCGCGTCCGCGGCGATGCTCACGATGCGTGCATGCGCGTGCGGCGAGCGCACGAAGGCGACGTGCGCCATTCGCGGCAGCACGACGTCGCTGACATATTGCCCGCGCCCTTGCGTCAACCGCTTCAGGTTCGGCCGCGGCACCGAGCGCCCGATATAGGAGTTCGGCCGGTCGAGCGCGGAGAGCGTGGACGGATTGTCTTCGGCGATTTTCATCTCACAAAAACCGCGTCGGCCACAGAATCGTGCGCCACATGTGCGCGGACGGATATTGTCGAGCCCGAGGCCTTCCTTCGGCTGCCTGAAGTTGCGGCCGATGATGTCGACGAAGTCGTCGAGATCGACCTTGGCGTTGGGGTCGAACGAATAGATGTCGTTCAGGCAGATCAGGCGCGAGGTCATGTACCATTTATGCGCCCGCGCGCGCTTGTACTCCTCGACGATGTAGGGCTCCGGCCGGTAGTCCGGCCCGAACAGTTGCTTGTACAGGTCGGGATAGCCGTAGCCGACCGACTCGTCCGGGAAGAAGCGCAGCGCCTGGTGCGACTTCACCGCCCAGGCGACTTCCTCCTCGACGTAAGGCTCGATCATCTGCGCGCCCCAATAGCCGTGGTCGCAGCGGATGAAGCTGACGATGGCGATGTCGTGCAGCAGGCAGGCGAGCACGACCTTCTCGGGCTGGCCGCCTTTGAGCGCGTGCGTCGCGCTTTGCAAGAGGTGCGCGGTGGAGGCGAAGCGGCGGCGGAAATAATCGACCAGCGTCGGCTTTTCCGGCATCGGCGGCAGGCGCGGGTCGTCGCCCATCAGGAAGAACTTGCCCGGATGCTTGGCGCGCATTTCCGGCGAGGTGTCCATCTTCACCTCGCCGTCCATCAGATGCGCGATGGTCGACTTGGTGAGGATGCGCTCCATCTCGTGCATCTTCGCTTCTTCGAGCTCGTCGGCGCGTTCCGACACCGACAGTGCGGGGGCGTGTTCGTTCATGGCCTACCTTCCTTGCGCGCGTGCCTGCGCGACCGCTTCGACCGCATCGACGATGGCGTGATAGCCGGTGCAGCGGCAGTAATTGCCGGAAAGATGCGCGCGGATTGTGTCGCGGCTGGGGACGCCGCCGTGCTGCAAAAGTTCCTGCGCGGTCAGGATCATGGCCGGCGTGCAGAAGCCGCATTGCAGAGCGTTGCGCTGCTCGAAGGCCAGTTGCAGGTCGGCGACCTCGCCGGCATCCGACACACCCTCGATGGTCTCGACCTTGGCGCCGTCGCATTGCGCCGCCAGCATCAGGCAGCCGCGCACGATCTCGCCGTTCACCCGCACGGTGCAGGCGCCGCAGACGCCGTGCTCGCAGCCGACATGGCTGCCGGTGAGGCCGAGGTCGTCGCGCAGGAAATCGACCAGGCTCTTGCGCGCGTCGACGCGCTCGCTGACGGCCTCGCCGTTGACGGTGAGCGCGAGGTCGAGGGCGTGCTCGCTCATGCCCGCGCCTCCATCAGTTGCGCGGCCACCCGCCGCAGCAGCACGCCGGCGAGGTGCTGCTTGACCGTCGCCGTAGCCTGCACGTCGTCGGGCGGATCGAGATCGAGCGCCTTCGACGGCTGCGTCGACGTCGCCGTCGGCCAGCGCCGCTTCGGCTTTTTTGGCGCGCACCGGCGTGGCGCCGACGCCGAAGAAGGCGAGCCGCACGTCGGCGAGGCCCTTGCCGTCGGCGCGCGCGCTCGCCGCCAGCCCGACCATGGCATAGTCGCCGTGCCGGCGCGCCAATTCGGCGAAACCGGTGCGCGTCTGCGCCGTCGCCGCCGGCACGCCGGATCGCGGTCAGGACGTCCTGCGGACCGAGCGCGGTTTCGAACAGGCCCTTGAAGAAATCGGCCGCCTTGACCGTGCGCTTGCCCTTGGGCCCGACGGCGTCCACTTCGCCGTCGAGCGCCAGCAGGCAGGCCGGCAATTCCGCCGCCGGGTCGGCGAAGGCGATCGAGCCGCCGAGCGTGCCGCGGTTGCGGATGGCGGGATGGCCGATATGCGGCATGGCGCGCGCGATCAGCGGCGCATGCTTGGCGATCGCCTCGGAGCGCTCGGCCTGCGGCATGGCGCGTCAGCGCGCCGATCTCGAGCCTGCCGTCCTTGAGCGCGATGCCGTCGAGCCCGCCGATGCCGTTGATGTCGATCAGCAGCGAGGGCGCCGACAGCCGCATGTTGAGCGTGGCGATCAGGCTCTGCCCGCCGGCCAGCAGCCGCGCGTCCTTGCCGGCGCCGAGCAGCGACACGGCCTCCTCGAGCGAACGCGCTTTTTTGTAGGCGAATGGCGCCGGTTTCACGGCTCCTCCCGGAAAATTCTTGTCATTGTAGAACGCGGTCGCGGCGCAGCGCCACCCCTCGCCGCCGTGGCCCTGGGGCCCGCTTGCGCGGGAACGAACGGAATCTATGCCGTAATTTTCTTCACGATATCGATGGCGCGGCGCAGCAGCGTCTCGGACGCCTCCGGCGTGCGGAAGGCGGCGTGCGCGGAGAGCGTGACGTTCTCGAGCTTGGCCAGCGGGTGATCGGGCTTGAGCGGCTCCTCGTGGAACACGTCGAGCCCGGCGTGGCGGATGTGGCCGCTCTTGAGCGCCGCGATCAGAGCCGCCTCGTCGGCGAGCGCGCCGCGCGCGGTGTTGACATAGATCGCGCCTTTCTTCATGCGCGCGATGCGCTCGGCCGACAAAAAGCCGCGCGTCTCGTCGCCGAGCGTGAGGTTCATCGACACCACGTCGGCGCGCGCCAGCAGCGTGTCGATGTCGACCAGCGGCACTGCGATCTCGGCGTGTTTGGTGCGGTTCCAGCCGATCACCTCCATGCCCATGCCCTTGCCGATGCGCGCCACTTCGCGGCCGATGCCGCCGAGGCCGATCACGCCCAGTGTCTTGCCGAGCAGTTGCATGCCTTCATGCGGCGTCCACACGCCGCGCCGCACCTCGCGGTCCATGCGCGCGATGTCGCGCGCGCATGCCCACAGCAGCGCGATCGAATGCTCGGCCACCGCGGTGTCGCCGTAGCCTTTGATGATGTGCACCTTGACGCCGCGCGCTTCCAGCTCGCCGACGTTCATGTAGCTCGCCGGTCCGGTGCCGAGGAACACGATGTGCTTGAGCTCCGGGCACTGCGCCACCAGCGGCGTCGGCATGTAGGAGTGATCGTCGATGGCGATGTCGTAGCCGCGGATGATGCGCGGCAGCTCGTCGCGCGCGAAGGCTGCGCGGTTGACGTCGATCTTGGGATCGTCGGGACGCTGCGACCTTGGCCCACACCGGCGCCAGCTGATCGTTGCAATCGATGAACAGCGACTTCATTGGGCGGAATATTCGGCAATGATGTGCGGCATTTCTCCCCCGGCGTTGACGGAGCGGCGCGCCCGGCCTACATGCGGGGCGCGCCGCCGATCGGCGGCAGCATAACGCCTTACCGCCGTCGACACCACGCCGCAGCGCGCGGACGCCCGGGGATTGCATGAAACTTGCGAGCTACAGGGCGCACGGGCGGGAGAGCTTCGGCGCGGTCATCGGCGAAGGCGCGGGCGAGGGCGTGGTCGATCTCAATACGCGGCTCAAGCCGCATTTCACCAGCGTGCTCGATCTGCTGCGCTTGCAAGGCGGCCTTGACGCAGCGCGCGAGACGGTGCGCGGCGTACGCGCCGATTTTCCGCTCAGCGAGGTGGAGCTGCTGCCGCCGCTGCGCACCCCGGAGAAAATCCTCTGCATCGGCATCAATTACGCCAACCGCAACGCCGACTACGGCGACGCCGAAGTGCCGAAATATCCCAGCATGTTCTACCGCGCGCCCGGCTCGCTGGTCGGGCATGGGCAGAACGATCGTGCGGCCGCGCGAATCCGAGCAGCTCGACTACGAAGGCGAGATCGCGCTGGTGATCGGCCGCACCGGCCGCCGCATCGCGCAGGAACAGGCGCTCGCGCATGTCGCCGGCGTCACGCTCTGCAACGAGGGCACCATCCGCGACTGGACCCGGCACGGCAAGTTCAACGTCACGCAGGGCAAGAATTGGGACGCCAGCGGCAGCATCGGCCCCTGGATCGTCACCGCCGACGAAATCGACCTCGCCAAGCCGCTGCATCTCACCGTCAAGCTCAACGGCGAAATCACCCAGGACGACACCACCGCGAGCCTGATCAAGTCCTTTGCCGAACTGATCGCCTATGTCAGCACCTTCATGACGCTCAAGCCCGGCGACATGATCGTCACCGGCACGCCGGTCAAGCGCGGACCTAAAAACGATCCGCCGCGTTGGCTCACGCCGGGCGACGTGGTCGAAGTGTCGCGTGCCGGAGATCGGGACCTTGCGCAACACCGTGATTGCCGAGCCATGACGAGATCAAAAGAAAGCCGTTTGCGTCATTGGCTGGCCAATTGCTCATTCGCGCTCGCCGATGATCCACAATTATTGGATCAAGCAGCACGGCATCGACGCCGAGTACCGGCGCGAGGCGGTGCCGCCGCGAGAGCTTCGCCGAATTCGCCGGTAATTTGCGCGCGCATGGTTATATCGGCGCCAACGTCACGGTGCCGCACAAGCAGGCGGCGCTGGCGGTGGCCGCGCCGGACGACCGCGCCCGCGCGGTCGGCGCCGCCAATACGCTCTGGTACGGCGAGGGCGCTTTGCGCGCGACCAATACCGACGTGGAAGGCTTCCTCGCCAATCTCGACGCCGCGACGCCCGGCTGGGACCGCGGGCTGGAGAGCGCGGTGGTGCTCGGCGCCGGCGGCGGCGCGCGCGCCGTGGTGTTCGCGCTGATCGCGCGCGAGGTCGAGCGCATCTACGTGGTCAATCGCACCATCGCGCGCGCCGAAAGCCTTGCGAAAACAATTCGGCGCCCGCGTGCGTCCGACCAACTGGGAAGAGACCACCGGCCTGTTGGGCGGCGCCGGGCTGCTGGTCAACACCACCTCGCTCGGCATGACGGGCCAGCCGCCGCTGGAGATCAATCTGCGCTGCCCGGCCTCGCTGGTGGTGGCGGACCTGGTCTATGACCCGCTCGACACCGCGCTGCTGGCGGCGGCGCGCGAGCGCGGCCTGCGCACCGCCGACGGGCTCGGCATGCTGCTGCACCAGGCGGTGCGCGGCTTCGAGCTCTGGTTCGGCGTGCGGCCGGAAGTGACGCCGGAATTGCGGGCCATGGTGGAGGCCGACCTCACCAAGCATCTGCCGCCGCCGGCTCAAGAAAAAGTGAAGCCGGCCGCCAAGCCGAAGAAGCCGCGCCGGAATAAGGCGCGCGGCTAGGGGTTCTCTGCCTGAATGGCCGAGCGTCAACGCCGGCCGAGGTTCAGGGAGGAGCACCATGTTTCGATCGATTTTGACGCGCGTGTGCGCTGGTGCGGCGTTCTGACGGTCGCTGTCGCGAGCGCCGCCTTGGCGCAGCAGCCGGGCCGCATCCGCGGCGAGATCGTGAAAGCCGACGGCGCGATGCTGGTGCTGAAGACGCGCGAAGGCGCCACCCTCAATGTGAAGATCGACGACAAGACGCGCGTGACGCGCGCTTGGTCAAGGCTTCGCTCGCCGACATCAAGACCGACAGTTTCATCGGCATCGCCGGCGTGCCGCAGCCCGACGGCAGCATCCAGGCCTTCTCGGTGCACATCTTCCTTCCGGCGCAGCGCGGCGTGGTGCCCGAGCGTACCGGCCCGTGGGATGCGCGGCCCGGCAGCACCATGACCAATGCCGTGGTGAGCGGCATCGTCAACGGCAAGGACGGCGAGACGCTGACCGTCAAATACAAGGACGGCTGAGAAGAAGGTGACGGTCACGCGCGACACCGCGATCGCCGCCGCCGCCAAGGGCGACAAGAGCGAATTGAAGCCGGGCGTGCAAATCATCATCTTCGGCTGGGAAAAGCTGCCGGACGGCGCGGTGCTGGCCAAGACCCTGTATGTCGGCCGCGGGCTGACGCCGGCGATGTGATTTTACGCGGGCGGCTCAACCGCCGTTGAGCCGTGCGCGGCCTTGCGCGGTGAGCACCAGGCGCGATTGCTTCATGCCGCCGGCATTCTCGAAGCGCACCAGCCCGTCGGCAATGGCGTCTTCCCAGATCGACAGATGCGGGCAGCTGCGCCGCCAGGCTTCGGCGTCGGCATAGCTGCGCGGCGCCTCCGCCACCCAGGCGAGGAACTGCTGCGTCAATGCGTGCGCGGCCGGTTGCATCAGGGCCTATTCTAACCCGCTTAGGGCGTCCGGGGAATCTCGCCGGCGGCGCGCTCGAACGTGCGGATGTCGATCTCCGAGGTCAGCGTGCGGTGCACCGGGCATTTGTCGGCGATTTCCAGCAGCCGCTGGCGCTGCGCGGCGTCGAGCGAGCCTTCGAACGTGATGTTGCGGTCGATGCGATCGACCATGCCCTCCTTGGTCTCGCAGTTTTCGCAATCGGCGGCGTGGATCTTGTTGTGGGTGAGCCGCACGCGTGACTCGCTCGAGCGGCAGCTTTTTGTTGTCGGCATAAAGCCGGATCGTCATCGACGGTGCAGGCGCCGAGCCCGGCCAGCAGCAGGTCGTACGGGCCGGGACCGGAATCCAGGCCGCCAAACGAGGCCGGCTCATCGGCGATGAAGCGATGCGGCCCGCTCATGATCTCCTGCTGGAATTTGCCGGCGCCGGTCTCGCGCACCAACGACCACGCCGGTCTCGCTCTCGGCGGACGTCACGCTTGCCGGCGGATCGAGATAGCGCTCGGCCCAGGCCGCGATCACGTTCGCCACATAGATGGCATCGCTCTCTGGCGCTCAGCAGATGGTCGGCGCCGGCGAGCGAGACGAAGCTTTTCGGATGCTTGGCGTGCACGAAAATCTGCGAGGCGTTGTCGATGCCGACGATGTCGTCGGTCGGCGAATGGAAAACCAGCAGCGCCTTGCGCAGCGTCGCCAGACATTCCTTGATGCTGCTGCCCGGCGATGTCGTCGAGGAATTCGCGCTTGATGCGGAACGGGCGGCCGGCAAGCGCCACCTGCGACTTCGCCCTGCTCGCCGATGGCCGCGACCTGTTCCTTGAACAGGCCGATGACGTGGCTGGGGTCGAAGGGCGCGGCGATGGTGACGACCGCGCGCGCCTCGGCGATCGGTGCGCGGCCGCCAGCACCGCCGCGCCGCCCAGGCTGTGGCCGATCAGGATGGCGGGCGCGCTGCTTCGTCTTGCGCAGATGATCGGCGGCGGCGACGAGGTCGGCGACGTTCGAGGAGAAATGCGTGTTGGCGAATTCGCCTTCGCTGCGCGCCCAGGCCGGTGAAATCGAAACGCAGCATGGCGATGCCGTGCACCGACAGCCGCTCGGCGATGCGCTTGGCCGCGAGGATGTCCTTGCCGCAGGTGAAGCAATGCGCGAACAGCGCATAGGCGGCCGGCTCGCCCGAGCGGCAGGTCGAGCACGGCCGCGAGCTGCTCGCCCTTGGCGTTGGGAAAATCGAACCGTTCGCTGCGCATGGCTAGCCCTTCCAGGTCGGCTGGCGCGGATGCACGGCATCCTTGAAGGCGTCGAAGCCCTTCCAGGCCGGCTCCGGCGGATCGCATTTCGGCTGCGGCGTGTAGATCGACGGCCCGGTCATCTGCATCGCGGGGATATAGCGCGGGCAATTGGGGAAGATGGCGCGCGCCTCGACGCGCACGATCAATTGCGCGCCGACGGTCTCGCCCAGCAGCGGGTCGGCATCGCTCACGCGCGCGCTGCCGTTGACGCGCAGGCGCTTCGGCTTGTCGTGCAGCGCGATGAACAAGAGGCCGACATTCGGGTTGACCAGCAGGTTGCCCAGGCTCTTGAACATGCCGTTGCCGTCATAGTCCGGGAAAGGCCAGTTCGGACGGCCCGGTCACGCGCACGAAGCCCGGCATGCCGCCTTTGAACGAGCAATCGGGCCGGCCTTGCGGCGTCGGCGGTGGCGAGGAAAAAATACGGCACGCTCTCGATGAAGGCCTTGTCGTCGGCGGTGAACGCCGTGCGCGTCAGCTTTTCTTCCAGCCGGTCGGAGATGCGCCGGCTGTCGAAACGGTCCTGCAGCTGCCGGTTGCCCTCGTGATACATGATGCTCATCGTCGCCCCTCGCTGCTCGCATGAACTGAAGATCCGATACGCGTCTCACTTCGTCGCCCGCGATATGTTTCCGTCGCCGGATGCGGCGCACCATCCACCAGATCGCCAGCACCGCGACCGGCACGAACAAAGCGGTGGCGAGCGAAATATCGACCGGCACGCCTTCGTCGTGCGCGCCCTTCACCAGGTAGCCGAACAGGCCGACGACGTAATAGCTGACGGCGGCGACCGACAGGCCTTCGACCGTGGTCTGCAGCCGCAATTGCAGTCGCGTGCGCTCGTTCATCGACTTGAGCAGATCGCGGTTCTGCCGCTCCAGCTCGACGTCGACGCGGGTGCGCAGCAGATTGGCGGCGCGCGCGAGCTTTTCCGACAGATGTCGCCTGCCGCTCCTCGGTGGTGGCGCAGGTGCGCATCGCCGGCGCCATGCGCCGCGCCAGGAACGACGACCAGGTCGGCAAGCCTTCGACCTTGCGCTCGCCGATGGTCTGCAGGCGCAGATGCACGATCTCGTTATAGGCGCGGCTGGCGCCGAAGCGGAACAGGCTGGCGGCGGCGCCCGCTTCCAGCTCGGCGGCGAGCTCGGTCAATTCGTCGAGCAGGCGATGATTGTCGATCGAGCTTGTCGGCGCGCCGCATTTCCTCGGTCACTTCGGCGAGCCGCTTCTCGATGCGGTTGATCGAGGGCATCAGCCGCTGCGCCTCCGGCAGGCCGAGCAGCGCCAGCGTGCGATAGGTTTCGAGCTCGACGACGCGCTGCACCACGCGCGCCGGCGCGCTCGGCGCCGAGGCCGCGGTCGAGCACCAGGATGCGCACGAAGCCGGCCGGGTCGGCCTGGAAGTCGGTGGCGAACAGCGCGTCGCCGTCGGAATTTTCCGCCACCGCCAGGCTGGCGCGATCGAACAGGTTTTCGACCGCGAACTTCTTCTTCTTTTCCGCCAGCAGATGCAGGTCGAGCGCCACCAGCAGCGGGCCCGGCTGCGGCAGGCTGCGCCATCGGCGCGGCCAGCGAACCGGCGCGGCGGATGAACGGCGTCGTCGCCTCGGCGACGGCAGCTCCCAGGTATAGGTGGTGAATTCCGAATGCTGCTCCCAGCGCAGCATCGCTCCGCCGAAGACGACGCGGTGATGCTTGGCGGATGCCTTGAGCGGCTCGAGCTGGCGGCGGGCGCAGAGGTCGGCGAGCGCCGCGCGGTCGCGCTTGGCGGCATCGCCGGCGGTATCGAAGGCAAAATGCAGGACGCGGCGCGGCGTCTCGATCGGCGTGAACGGCCGCGCATGGACTTCGCTGAGGATCGCCGCGCGCAACGGATGCGGCGTGAGCTTGCCGCCGTCCTTGATGGTGACGTCCGCGGTCATGTCACGGGTCGCATGCACGGGCAAATTTGGCAAGATGCCGGCTGGATGGCGCGAATATTGCTGGGCGGACGGCGCAGACGGCGAAGAAGACGTGGATGGCCGGGACATAGGCGTTCTTAAGAACGCCGTTCTTCGAACGGCTATGCCCGGCCATGACGGGGTTGGAGCGGCGGCTCTAATTTCACTCCCGCTGCAGCAGCCACGCGTGATGGCGGCTGCGCTTCGAGTGCCGGCCGCGCCGGGTCTGCGTGGGTTCGTCGCGCGGGGCTGCGTGGCTCGTGATGAAATCCTCAAGCGCCGCCGGTGGGGCGCATTCGACGCGCACGCCGGCCGCGCGCAAATCCTCGAGCAAGGCGGCCCGCGCGGATGCGTCCAACGTCTTGAACGAGCCTGCGGACGCGTCGGCCGGCCGGCGCCGCCGGCGGCCCATCGCCGCGAGCCGCGCCATCTTCACCGTTTCGAGCGCCTGCACCAGCCGGTCGAGATCGACGCCCGGCGTCTCCTCCAGTTCGCGCACATAACGCTCGGCGAGCGTTCGCAGCCGCTCGGCCAGCAGACGCAGCTTGAGCTTCCGGCCGGCGCGGACCGTTGGCACCATGTCGGTGGCGCGCGGCGCGAACAGCGGCCGCTGCCAGCCGCCGTCGCGCGCCCAGCGGCCGAAGCTGCGGCGTGGAACGCCGGTCTTTGCCGCGATTTCGCGATAGGTCAGCGTGGTCTGCTCGATCAGCCGGCGCACCGCGGCGACGGTGGCGTCGCTGTGCGGCCGGCCCGGGCCGCGCCGCCGCGGCCCGGCGATGGCGGCAGGGCCGTCGGGAAGGCCGCGCGGCCGCGGTGCCGCCACGGTGCCGGGGTCGTCCGCGAACACGCTCAGCCGCTCGATCGTTCGCCGGAAGGGATAAAGCAGAGGAGGCATTGAAGGAATATAGGCCTAGAGGGGCGGCGTGGCAAGAGCGGGGGCGGGTGAAAGAAGGCGCAAGGCGGGTTACACAGCCCCCCATGAAACACACTGGCACCAAGCACCTGGGCTTCCTCTCCTTCGGCCACTGGACCCCGTCGCCGCAGTCGCAAACGCGCACGGCGTCCGACGCGCTGCTGCAATCGATCGAGCTTGCGGTCGCGGCCGAGGAGCTCGGCGCCGACGGCGCCTATTTCCGCGTGCATCACTTCGCCCGCCAGCTCGGCTCGCCGTTCCCGCTGCTCGCGGCCTGCGGCGCGCGCACCAAGCGCATCGAGATCGGCACCGCGGTCATCGACATGCGCTACGAGAACCCGCTCTACATGGCGGAGGACGCCGGCGCCGCCGACCTCATCGCCGGCGGCCGCCTGCAGCTCGGCATCTCGCGCGGCTCGCCCGAGCAGGTGATCGACGGCTTTCGCTACTTCGGCTACGCGCCGCCCGAGGGCATGACCGACGCCGACATGGCGCGGCGCCACACCGAGGTGTTTCTCGAGGTGCTGCAGCGGCAAGGGCTTCGCCAAGCCGAACCCGAACCCGATGTTTCCGAACCCGCCCGGCCTGCTGCGCCTCGAGCCGTACTCGGAGGGCCTGCGCGAGCGCATCTGGTGGGGCGCCGGCACCAACGCGACGGCGCAATGGGCGGCCAAGCTCGGCATGAACCTGCAGTCGCTCGACGCTCAAGATCGACGAGAGCGGCAAGCCGTTCCACGTGCAGCAGGCCGAGCAGATCCGGCTCTACAAGGCGGCGTGGAAGGAGGCCGGGCACGCGCGCACGCCGCGGGTGTCGGTGTCGCGCAGCATCTTCGCGCTCATCGACGACCGCGACCGCATGTATTTCGGCCGCGACCGACGAGCGAGGACCAGATCGGCTTCCTCGGCGACAACTCGCGCGCCATTTTCGGCCGCAGCTACGCCGCCGAGCCGGACGCGCTGATCGAGCAGCTCAAGCAGGACGAGGCGATCGCCGAGGCCGACACGCTGCTGCTGACCGTGCCCAACCAGCTCGGCGTCGACTACAACGCCCACGTCATCGAGGCGATCCTCAAGCACGTCGCGCCGGGGCTTGGGGTGGCGGTGAGACGCTGCGACAGCGCCATACAGCGCCGTCATCACCGGGCTTGCGCGGTGATCCGGTAGGCCGCACAATGCGTCGCCTTAGCGGGTACTGGCTTCGGGTCACGCCCGCGCCATGACAGCGAGAGTTACTGCGCTTCTCGCTTCCGCGCCGGCTTCTTCTTCGCCTCCATCCCGACGATCACGTCGCGGCCGATATCGCCGACGCGGTTGGTGCCGGTGAGCGCCATGGCGACGTCGAGCTCCTTCTTCAGAATGTCGATCGCCTTGGCGACGCCGGCCTCGCCCGCCGGCGCCGAGGCCGTAGATATAGGCGCGGCCGATCATGCAGGCGCGCGCGCCGAGCGCCAGCGCGCGCATGATGTCGGCGCCGGTGCGGATGCCGCCGTCGAACAGCACCTCGATGTCGGAGCCGACCGCGTCGGCCACCTTCGGCAGCATCGAGATCGACGACGGCGCGCCGTCGAGCTGGCGCCCGCCGTGGTTCGACACCACGATGGCGTCGGCGCCGAGCTTGACCGCGGTCCTGGCGTCCTCGACGTCGAGGATGCCCTTGAGGATCAGCTTGCCCGGCCAGATGTTCTTGATCCACTCGACGTCCTTCCAGGACAGCGCCGGGTCGAACTGCTGCGCGATCCAGTGCGCCAGCGAATTGACGTTCTCCATGCCCTTCACGTGGCCGGCGAGATTGCCGAAGGTCTTGCGCTTGCCCTTCAGGATGCTCCAGGCCCAGGCCGGCTTGGTGGCGATGTCGATGATGTTGCCGAGGCGGATTTCCGGCGGCACCGTCATGCCGTTCTTGATGTCGCGGTGGCGCTGGCCGAGCACCTGCAGATCGACGGTGAGCACCAGCGCGCTGCATTTGGCCTGCGCCGCGCGCGTCAGGATCGTCCTTGGAGAAGCCGCGGTCCTTGATGACGTAGAGCTGGAACCAGAACGGCTTAGCCGTCGCCTCGCGCGACGTCCTCGATCGAGCAGATCGACATGGTCGAGAGCGTGTAACGGAATGCCGGCCGTCGTTGGCCGCCGCGCGGCGAGGATCTCGCCGTCGCCGTGCTGCATGCCGCACAGCCCGATCGGCGCCAGCACGAGCGGCGCCGCGACCTTCTGCCCGAGGATCGTGGTCGCAGGCTGCGCGCTCGACACGTCCACCAGCACGCGCTGGCGCAGCTTGATGCGCCTCGAGGTCGGCGCGGTTGGCGCGCAGCGTCTCCTCGTTATAGGAGCCGCTGTCGGCGTAATCGAAAAAGGCGCGCGGAACCCGGCGGCGAGCGAGCTGCGCGCAGGTCCTCGATGCAGGTGACGTTCTTCATGGATGGCATTCGCGGTACTCCGCGGCTCGCTTAATTCGGGTAGCACAGCGGCGGCGGTGGCGCGAAACCGGCGGTTCCGGCGGCGATTTTGGCTGTGATGCCGCCGAAGATCCCGTCGTTAACCGCGGCCGGTAACGATTCCTCACAATTTTTGAAGCAAATTCACCGTCGTTGGCGCTATTATAGTGGCCTTGTCGGTCGGGCAGCCGTTACCGGCCAACTTGGCCGCACGATAGCGAGGCAAGCCGACGCCAAAATGCGGGCGTCAAGGGGCAGTTCATGGTTCGTCGTTATTTCGGCACCGACGGCATTCGCGGCCGGGCCAACAAGGTGATTACGCCCGAACTGGCGCTCAAGGTCGGCCAGGCCGCCGGGCTTGATTTTCAAGAACGGCGACCACCGCCATCGCGTGCTGATCGGCAAGGACACCCGCCTCTCCGGCTACATGATCGAGAACGCGCTGGTCGCCGGCTTCACCTCGGTCGGCATGGACGTGCTGCTCACCGGCCCGATCCCGACGCCGGCGGTCGGCATGCTGGCGCGCTCGATGCGCGCCGATCTCGGCGTCATGATCTCGGCCTCGCACAATCCGTTCGACGACAACGGCATCAAGCTGTTCGGTCCCGACGGCTACAAGCTCAGCGACGAGGTCGAGATCAAGATCGAGGAGCTGCTCGATTCCGATCTCGAGCAAGCAGCTCGCCAAGAGCGCCGATCTCGGCCGCGCCAAGCGCATCGACGGCGTGCAGGACCGCTACATCGAATTCGCCAAGCGCACGCTGCCGCGCGCGCATCGAACTTCGAAGGCCTGCGCGTGGTGATCGATTGCGCCAACGGCGCCGCCTACAGGGTGGCGCCCGGCGCGCTGTGGGAACTGGGCGCCGACGTGGTCTCCGATCGGCGTCGATCCGGACGGCTTCAACATCAACAAAGACTGCGGCTCGACCGATCTCGCCGCGATCTGCGCACAAGGTGCGCGAGATGCGCGCCGATATCGGCATCGCGCTCGACGGCGACGCCGACCGCGTCATGATCGTGGACGAGCGCGGCCATGTCGTGGACGGCGACCAGTTGCTCGCGGTCATCGCCGAAAGCTGGAAGGAAGACGGCCGCCTGCAGCGCCCCGGCGTGGTCGCGACCGTGATGTCCAATCTCGGGCTCGAGCGCCATCTCGGCGAGCCTCGGCATCGAACTGGTGCGCACGCCGGTCGGCGACCGCTACGTGCTCGAGCACATGCGCGCGCACGGCTACAATGTCGGCGGCGAGCCGTCCGGCCACATCATCCTGTCCGACTACACCACCACCGGCGACGGCTTCGTCGCCGCCTTGCAGGTGCTGGCCGTGGTCAAGCGCAGCGGCAAGCCGGTGTCGGAACTCTGCCACCGCTTCGAGCCGCTGCCGCAGGTGCTCAAGAACGTGCGCTACCAGAACGGCAAGCCGCTGGAGAACGCCGCGCGTGCGCTCGGCCATCGCCAGCGCCGAGAAGAAACTCGGCCGCGGCGGCCGGCTGATCGTGCGCCCGTCCGGCACCGAGCCGGTGATCCGCGTGATGGGCGAGGGCGACGACAAGGCGCTGGTCGAGGCGGTGGTCGACGACGTGGTCGAGGCGCTGTCGGCGGTCGCGGCCTGACGCCACATAATACCTAAGTCCAACAATGCTTAACGCCATGGTGGGCAGGCCCGCCGTAGCTTTCTAAGCCATTCTTGCGGCTGCACTTGTCGGCGCCCACCCTGACGGTATTCTGATGCAAGACGCGGTTGTGACGGTTGTGGGCCGGCGACGTAACGCGGTCGTAACTTGCGTTGCGCGCAACCATGCGCAACACTGCCCGCCCGAACGAATTTAGCCAAGGCATCCAGCGCACTTGCAAGCGAGCCCCGATGGACCGCACGACAAATCTGCACACAACCGCAGCCGATGCGATCCCGCTCACGGCCGCCGGCAGCCCCGACGACCCGATGATGCGCGAGGCGCTGCGGTTGATTGAAGCCTTTCTGGCAATCGAAGACGTCAATGCGCGCGCGTCGTTGATCACGCTTGCCGAGAGCCTGGTCAGCTACGACTGGGTGCGCAAAGTGCAGCGGCGCTGATCGCTCCGACGCTCCACAATCGTAAATGAATTGTTAAACGCACGCCGCCCGGCGTGCGCAGTGCGCCGTCATCATTAAAAATCGTCCTTAAAAAACACGGTTAAGTCCGACTTAACGAATTGCTGGCAACGTCCCTCAACGTCGCGCTCGGGGTGAGCGCCCGAATCGATGAGGGACGATCATGGTTAGGCGTTTTGCACTTCCGACTCTCGCGGCGCTGGCCGCATTGACGGCCTCCCCGGTGGCCTATGCCGCCGATCTTTCATTGCCCGCGCCGGTCATCCACGAAGTGGGCGGCTGGTATCTGCGCGGCGACATCGGCTTCACCAATCAAAGCGTCGGCAGCCTGTTCAACGCCAACTACGCCAACTTTACGTCGGTGAACAACATCGACAAAGGCTTCGACGCATCGCCGCTGTTCGGTCTCGGCGTCGGCTATGTCGTCAACAATTGGCTGCGCCTGGACGTGACCGGCGAGTATCGCTCCTCGGCGAACTTCAAAGGATTGGACGTCGGCGCCATACCCGGCGGCGGTTTCGCCGACGACCGCTACACCGCCAGCAAGTCCGAATGGCTCTTCCTGTTCAACGGTTACGTCGATCTCGGCACCTGGTACAGCATCACGCCGTTCATCGGCGCCGGCGTCGGCATGAGCCGCAACACGATCAGCAATTTCGGCGATTTCTCGACCTGCGTGAACAGCTTGTCGTGCGCCGCCAACGGCGGCAGCGACGCCTTCGCCGGCAGCGCCAGCATGTGGAATTTCGCCTGGGCGATCCACGCCGGCCTTGCCTACCGGCTGACGCAGAACGCCACGATCGAGTTCGCCTACCGCTACGTCGATCTCGGCAAGGCGCACAGCGGCGACCTGATCGCCTTCGACGGCACCAACAACTTCAACAATCCGATGGAATTCCACCATCTGACGTCGAGCGACTTCAAGCTCGGCGTGCGCTGGATGCTCGATGCGCCGATGATGCCGCTGCAGAGCCGCGGCTGATATCACGCGCCAAAATCCCATCCCCGGTTGACGCCGGGGATGGTCCTGTTCCCGCCGGCAAAAGTGTTAACGGCGCGCGAATATGGTGAAAATTGTTGGCTAAGCGGCGCTTAACGAGCCGGCTGCGGCAAGACGCCGGCGGCGAGGGAATAGCGGTCATGGTTCGGTCCCGGATTTGGCTGTTGGGCGCGGCGGTCGGCGTCCTTGTGGCGGCCGCACCGCAGGAGCGCGCCGCCGCCGCGGATTGGCCGGGCGTCCCCGTCCTGCGCGGTGGGATGTTCGACGGCTATGCCCGCTGGGACGGCGCCTATGCCGGCGGCCATATCGGCGCCTCGAGCATGACCTCCAATTTCGGCAACGCCGTCACCGACGCAAGTCGCCTTCATCCTGCGCAATTCCACGCTCGAGAACGAGTTCGCACCGTCCAGCTGGACGACATTGCCGACCTCCACCACCAACAGCATGCAATACGGCGCCTTCATCGGCTACAATTGGCAGTGGGACGAAGTCGTGCTCGGCCTCGACGTCGGCTACAGCCGCCTGTCATCGATGCAGGATTCGGCGACCGATTCGATTACGCGCCGCGTGACGACGTCGGATAGCATCCAGCACGACGTGACGATCGCGGCGCAATCCTCGATCAAGCTCATCGACTATGCGACTTTGCGCGGCCGCGCCGGCTATGCCTTCGGCCAATTCCTTCCCTATGCCGTGCTTGGCCTCGCGGTCGGCCGCTTCAATTATTCCAACGCCGTGACCTTGGCCGACGCACAGACCGACGTGTCCACGACCCCCGGCACGTTTCTCGGCACCTTTACCGGCTCGGCAAGCGACGCCAAGGACAACGCCTTCGCCGGCGGCTTCGTCGCCGGCCTGGGCATGGATGTGCTGTTGATGCCCAACGTGTTCTTGCGCGGCGAATGGGAATACGTCGCTTTCGGCACCATCGGCGGCGTCCGCACCAGCATCAACGTCGCCCGCGCCGGCCTCGGCCTCCGCTTCTAAGCCTCAGATCCTGATTGTGGCGGCGGTCCGGTTGACCGCGGGCGCCAACTCGCTTAATCCCGCCAGTGGGACACCCCTCCCCAACGAGGGGCGCCTATCTGGAAGGATAGACCATGAGCGAGTTGAAGCCCGGCGTGCGGCCGGTCACCCCGCACTTCTCCTCCGGCCCCTGCGCCAAGCGCCCCGGCTGGAACCTGACAGCCCTCACCGACGCATTTCTCGGCCGTTCGCACCGCGCCAAGGCCGGCAAGGCCAAGCTCAAGCGCGCCATCGATCTCACGCGCGAGGTGCTGGAAATCCCCGCCGACTACCGCATCGGCATCGTGCCGGCCTCCGACACCGGCGCGGTGGAGATGGCGCTGTGGTCGCTGCTGGGCGCGCGGCCGGTCACCCTGCTGGTGTGGGAGAGCTTCGGCGAAGGCTGGGTCACCGACGTCGAAAAGCAGTTGAAGCTCAAAGACGTCGCCGTTCTGCGCGCGCCCTATGGCGAGCTGCCCGATCTGTCGAAGGTCGATTTTGGCTCCGACGTGGTCTTCACCTGGAACGGCACCACCTCCGGCGTGCGGGTGCCGAACGGCGACTGGATCGCGGCCGACCGCAAGGGCCTGACCATCTGCGACGCCACCTCGGCCGCCTTCGCGCAACGGCTCGATTGGCCGAAGCTCGATGTCGCGACCTTCTCCTGGCAGAAGGCGCTCGGCAGCGAGGGCGCGCACGGCATGCTGGTGCTGTCGCCGCGCGCGGTCGAGCGGCTGGAAACCCACAAGCCGGCCTGGCCGCTGCCTAAGCTGTTCCGCATGACCAAAGGCGGCAAGCTCAACGAAGGCATCTTCGCCGGCGAGACCATCAACACGCCGTCGATGCTGTGCGTCGAAGACTATCTCGATGCGCTCGGCTGGGCGAAATCGATCGGCGGCCTGTCGGCGACCGTGGCGCGCTCGGACGCCAACGCCAAGGCGATCGCCGGCTGGGTCAAGGCGACGCCTTGGGTCGAACACCTCGCCAAGGAGCCGGCGCAGCGCTCCAATACTTCGGTCTGCCTGCAAGTGGTCGATCCGGCGGTAACGCGGCTTGTCGCGCGACGATCAGGCCGGCTTCGCCAAGTCGATGGCCGCGCTGCTGGAGAAGGAAGGCGTCGCTTACGACATCGCCTTTTACCGCGACGCGCCGCCCGGTCTGCGCATCTGGTGCGGGGCGACGGTGGAGACGAGCGACCTCGAGGCGCTGACGCCCTGGCTCGACTGGGCTTTCGCGCAAGCCAAGGCCGCGCTGCCGAAGGCGGCGTGACGATGTTCGCCAATCCATTGACCGAACGGCTGGTAGACTTCGTCCGCGGCGTCGGCATCGCGGTGCGCGTTGCCGACCTGCCGGAGCCGACCTTTCTTCCGGGCCTCGCCATCCGCGACGGCGCCATCCTCGTCGACGAAGCGCGCCTGGCGCATCCGGGCGATCTGCTGCACGAGGCCGGCCATATCGCAGTTGCCGATGCCGGCGAGCGCGTCCAGCCGGCGCTGACGCCGACCCCCGGCGACGAAATGGCGGCGCTCGCCTGGTCCTATGCCGCGCTCCGTCACCTCGACCTCGACCCGGCGGTGGTCTTCCACCCGGACGGCTACAAAGGCGGGTCGCAGGCTCTGATCGAAATCTTCACCGGCGGCGGCACGCTCGGCATCCCGCTGCTGCAATGTTACGGCATGACCGTCGAGGCCAAGAACGCCGCCGCGCGCGGCGTCGAACCCTTTCCGCACATGCTCCGCTGGCTGCGCTGAGCGCGCCGCCCACATCAATCGAGGATAGCCCATGGCCCCGCGTGTGCTCATCTCCGACGCCCTTTCGCCCGCCGCCGTGCAGATCTTCAAGGATCGCGGCATCGAGGTCGATTTCCAGCCGGCGCTCGGCAAGGACAAAGACAAGCTCGCCGAGCTCGTCGGCAACTATGACGGCCTCGCCATCCGCTCCGCCACCAAGGTGACGCCGAAAATTCTGGAGCGGGCCAAGAGCCTCAAGGTGATCGGCCGCGCCGGCATCGGCGTCGACAATGTCGACATCCCGGCGGCGACCGCGCGCGGCATCATCGTCATGAACACGCCGTTCGGCAATTCCATCACCACCGCCGAGCACGCGATCTCGCTGATGCTGGCGCTGGCGCGGCAAATTCCGGAAGCCGACGCCTCCACCCGCGCCGGCAAATGGGAGAAGAACAAGTTCATGGGCGTGGAAATCTTCGGCAAGACGCTGGGCGTCATCGGCTGCGGCAATATCGGCTCGATCGTCGCCGACCGCGCGCTCGGACTGAAGATGAAGGTGATCGCCTACGATCCGTATCCTGTCGCCGGAGCGGGCGGTCGATCTCGGCGTCGAGAAGGTCGAGCTCGACGAATTGTTCAAGCGCGCCGATTTCATCACGCTGCACACGCCGCTGACCGACAAGACCCGCAACGTGATCGACGCCGCCGCGATCAAGAAGATGCGCAAGGGCGTGCGCATCGTCAATTGCGCGCGCGGCGGGCTGGTCGACGAGGCGGCGATCGCCGACGCGCTCAAGGCAGGGCAGGTGGCCGGCGCCGCCTTCGACGTGTTCGTCACCGAGCCGGCGACCGACAGCCCGCTGTTCGGCCTGCCCAATGTCGTGTGCACGCCGCATCTCGGCGCCGCCACCTCCGAGGCGCAGGAGAACGTCGCCTTGCAGATCGCCGAGCAGATGTCGGACTATCTGCTGCGCGGCGCCATCACCAACGCCATCAACTTCCCCTCGATCAGCGCCGAGGAGGCGCCCAAGCTCAAGCCCTTCGTCGCGCTCGCCGAGAAGCTCGGCTCCTTCGCCGGGCAGTTGACCGAAACCGGTCTCAGCAAGGTGCAGATCGCTTACGAAGGCGCGGTGGCGCAGATGAACACCAAGGCGCTCACCTCGGCCGCGCTCGCCGGCCTGCTGCGGCCGATGCTGGGCGACGTCAACGTTGTTTCGGCGCCCTTGGTGGCCAAGGATCGCGGCATCGTGGTCGAGGAAGTCACGCGCGAAATGCCGGAGGACTATGAGAGCCTGATCACGGTGACGGTCACCACCGAGCGGCAGTCGCGCCACGTCTCCGGCACGGTGTTCGCCGACGGCCGCCCGCGCATCGTCAACATCAAGGGCATCCGCATGGACGCCGAGTTCGGCCCGTCGATGATCTACATCACCAACCTCGACAAGCCCGGCTTCATCGGCAAGTTCTCCTCGACGCTGGGCGAGGCCGGCATCAACATCGCCACCTTCCACGTCGGCCGCGAGGCGCCGGGCGGCAATGCGGTGGCGCTGATCGAGATCGACGGCGAATTGCCGGCCGAGGTGCTGGCGCGCGTGCGGGCGCTGCCGCAGGTGCAACAGGCGCGGCCGTTGCGGTTCTAGCGGTTCATGCCCTCGGTCGCTGCGGGCGGACCAGAAGTCGGTACATCTCAAGGAACGTATCGGGATGCGCCGTCTCGAAGGCATGCCAGCGGTCGAGGTCGTTGGCGTCTGCGCCGGGCCATTCGCTGCGAAAGCGCGCAAGGATTTCCGGCGCGACCTCGAACTCCACCAGGGCGAGGTGGAGTTCGTCCAACAATGCCTTGATTTGCGGCAGTGTGAATCGGTGCTCCATGACGTTGAACAGGAGGTCGCGGCAGCCGCTGGTGCCATAGAAGTCGCGCAGAGCGGTCAGGCTTTTCTCCAGGCTGCCGTCGCGGGCGCGCAAGATTTCCTGCCGGCACGACCGGATGCCGGCCGGCGTCGGCGGATAGCCGCGTTCGGCGATGCGTGCGCGGGCGGCTACGATGGCGCGGCGGGCGATCTCGCTGTAAAGCGCAATTTCGAGGACGCCGTCCGGATGCAGGAGAGAGGCGAGCACGCGTAAGCCGGCCTTCGGATCGCCCAGGTGGTGCAGGACGCCGATCGATTCGATGCGGTCGAAACGGCGGTCGAGCGATGCGAGCCGGACGATATCGGCTTGCGCGTACTCGATCCGGGTCAGGCCCGCTTCGCGGCTTTTGCGCCGGGCATAGGCGAGGCTCGCAAGGCTGATGTCGATGGCGAGCACGCGCGCCCGCGGGAAGCGCAAGGCGGCGTCAATGGCGTGTTTGCCCGTGCCGCAACCCGCGATGAGGATATTCGCCGGATCGCCTGGTGCGGCCTCGTCCGGCGCTTGCAACTTGACCCAGGGGATCGTGGTCCAGCGCGGGTACGGGCTCTCTTCATATTGCTGGCGCACGGCTACGGAGACGGGATCGTCGATTGGCGTCAGCACCGGAATATTCGCCCGGTCTTGTTGCTCTTCGAGCGGTTCGCGCACTTGCCGGCGCAATAGGTCGCCGAGCGGCCCGCCTTCGTCGGCGCGCAAGAGCGATTGCGCATCGGGCAAAGTGTGAAGTGGGCAATAGGCGGCGACCGCGGCCAGCAGCAGCGGCGGAATAGCCGCGCCGGCCTTGAGTCGCTCGCAAAGCAAGCCGCGCAGTTCGTTTGCTTGCGTCGTTTCCGCATCGCTTTGTGCGTAGACATAGTCGTTGATGAAACATTGCTGCGCGATGGCGCCGAACAAGCCGATGGTTTTCTCCTCGGCCTCGGCAAAGTCGGGAGCGCGCTCAACCGCATCCCGCAGCAATTGCGCCCGTACGCCTGTCAACATCAGCTCGAGCGGCGCGTTGCACAGCCAGACTTGCTTCAATGCGCAATGCAAGAGCGCGTCGCTGGCAATCGCCCGCGCTGCCGGCCGCGCCGAACATTTCCCCTACGCTGAGCGGCTGCGGCCAACTGCGCGCGATCCGTTGCAGCGCGCCGGCAATGACCGGCCGCTCGAGCAGCAGCCGTCGCGTCGGCCCGCCTTCGGCATCGCGCGCAATCGCCTCCGCGTAATGCGTGACCGCCCGGTCCCAGCGACCGAGGGTTTCATAAGACGCGGCGAGATTGTAGTGCCAGTCGGCGATCTCCGGATCGGCGGCAATCGCCTTGGCGAATGAGCGCACCGCGCTTGCATGTTGGCCGGACGTTTGTGCGATCAACCCAAGCAAATTATGACAGCCGCCGTGAGTTGGCTCGCGCGCGAGGATGCGGCGGCAGGCTTGCGCAGCCGCCGCGAACTGGCGTTGCTGATAGAGCTGCAGCGCCTGCGCCATGATCTGGCGAGGCCGCGTCGTCTCGCCGGGCAGCGGCTGGTCGGCTGCCTTGCCGCGGCTCAGTGCCGCGCGGCGCGCTTTACGATTCATGACCGGTCCGACGTTCGCTGCGGCTGCATGCCAGCACGCTAGGCACCGGCCGGTACGGCGGCAAGCCGTTGCCGGGATGCCTGCGGTCGCTTACGTTCAGGGGAAAAACCATCTAGAATCAGTCGGTTGATAGGAATGTCGCTCGGCCGGAGACGGGCCTTTGCGCCTTGCCTCCGCCGCGCGCTTCCTTTATCCGAAGGTGGACCTGGCCGGCTTCGCCCGGCGTCAGTGGTCCGGGGCGCTGGCGCAGGAACGGTACGTCGCATGGCGAATGTCGTGGTGGTCGGGTCGCAGTGGGGCGACGAGGGCAAAGGCAAGATCGTCGACTGGCTGTCCGAACAGGCCGACATCGTCGTGCGCTTCCAGGGCGGCCATAACGCCGGCCACACGCTGGTGATCGGCGGCGCGATCTTCAAGCTTTCGCTGCTGCCCTCCGGCGTGGTGCGCGAGGGCAAGCTCTCCATCATCGGCAATGGCGTGGTGGTCGATCCGCAGGCGCTGATCGGCGAGATCGCGCAGCTCGGCAAGCAAGGCGTCGAGGTGACGCCCCGACAATCTGCGCATCGCCGAGAACGCGACGCTGATCCTGCCGCTGCATCGCGAGCTGGACGCTTTGCGCGAGGCCGACGGCGCCGCCACCCGCATCGGCACCACCAAGCGCGGCATCGGCCCCGCCTACGAGGACAAAGTCGGCCGCCGCGCCATCCGCTTCATGGATCTCGCCGACCTGCCGGCGCTCAAGCCCAAGATCGAGCGCCTGCTCGCGCATCACAACGCGCTGCGCCGCGGCAACGGCCTCGCCGAGATCGCGCCGCAGACGGTCTACGACGAGCTTGGCGCAGCTCGCGCCGAAGGTGCTGCCTTACATGGACTCGGTCTGGTCGCTGCTCGACGCCAAGCGGCGCGAAGGCAAGCGCATTCTGTTCGAGGGCGCGCAGGGCGCGCTGCTCGACATCGACCACGGCACCTATCCTTACGTCACCTCGTCCAACACCGTGGCGGCGCAGGCGGCGACCGGCTCCGGGCGTCGGGCCCAACGCCATCGATTACGTGCTCGGCATCTGCAAGGCCTACACCACGCGGGTGGGCGAGGGGCCGTTCCCGACCGAGCAGAGCACAACGACATCGGCCGCACGCTCGGCGAGCGCGGCCACGAATTCGGCACCGTCACCGGCCGCGCCCGCCGCTGCGGCTGGTTCGACGCCGTGCTGGTGCGGCAGACCGTGCGCACCTGCGGCATCGACGGGCTGGCGCTCACCAAGCTCGACATCCTCGACGGCTTCGACGAGATCAAGGTCTGCATCGGCTACCGGCTGGACGGCCGCGAGCTCGATTATCTGCCGGCCGGGGAGCTTGCCCAGGCGCGCGTCGAGCCGATTTATGAGACCATCGACGGCTGGAAGGAGCCGACCGCGCGCGCCCGCTCCTGGGCGCAATTGCCGGCGCAGGCGATAAAATACGTGCGCCGAATCGAGGAACTGGTGGGCTGCCCGGTCGCCATGCTCTCCACCAGCCCGGAGCGCGAGGACACCATCTTGGTGCAAAATCCCTTCGAGGTATGAGTGCCGAAAAAAGACAAGAAGCGGAAAGATATTAAATCGCAATGGCTGACTATCAACCCCTGATTTCCCGCGCCATCGCCGGGCTCGAGCAGAACACCGGCGAGAACCGCCGCATGCTCTACGAGCGGGCGCGCGCCGCGCTGGTCGCCCAGTTGCGCAGCGTCGACCCGCCCCTCGAGGAGGCCGACGTCACGCGCGAGCGCCTGGCGCTGGAGGAGGCGATCCGCAAAGCCGAGGCCGAGGCGGCGGCAAAGGCACCGCCAGCGGCGCCGCCTCCGCCGCGCGAGCCGGCGTCCTCTTTGCGCGACCAGGGCCTGCGCAATTTCCGCGACACCGTGGCCGAGGCCGGCGATCTCGGCGCTGCCGCCGCCGGGGCCAACCGTGCCGCGCGCACCCGGGTCATGCCGGGCGATCATCCGCCGGCCGAGCGCGGCGAGCCCACGCATTATTTCGAGCCGCCACACCAGGAGGCGGGCATGGCCGAAGCAGGCGAGCCGCGCCGCAGCGCGGCGCCGCCGCCGCCGTACGAGGAGGTCGAGGAGGAAGATTATACGCCGCCGGTGCGTTCCTACGGCCGCCTGGTCAAATGGCTGGTGGTGCTTGTGGTGTTGGGCGGGCTCGCCGGCGCCGGTTATTGGCAGTGGCCATTCATCAGCGCCAAGATCGCGAGCTGGCGCGCCGCGACCGAGTTGGCCACCAAGCCGAACGAAGCGGCGCCGCCCTCCGCACAGCCGAAATTCGACGAGCGCGTGCAGCCGAAGAATGCCGCGCCCACCGCGCCCGCCACCGCGCCGGCCGCCGCGGTCGCGCAGAAGGTCGTGCTCTACGACGAGGACCCGGCCAACCCGCAGGGCAAGCGCTATGTCGGCTCCGCGATCTGGCGCACCGAGACGGTATCGCCCGGGCCGGGGCTGGCGCCCGAGCTCGCGATCCGCGCCGACGTCGAGATTCCCGAGCGCCACATGCGCATGACCATGTCGATCCGCCGTAACACCGACAAGGCGCTGCCGGCCAGCCACACCATGGAGGTCATGTTCACGCTGCCGGCCGATTTCGACCAAGGCGGCGTCGGCAACGTGCCGGGCGTACTGATGAAGGCGAACGAGCAGGCGCGCGGCGTGCCGCTCGCCGGCCTCGCGGTCAAGGTGACGAACGGCTATTTTCTGATCGGGCTTTCGGCCGTGGATGTCGACTTGCAGCGCAATCTGGAAATGCTCAAGGGCCGCGACTGGTTCGACATCCCGATCGTCTACACCAGCAGCAAGCGCGCGATCCTGGCGCTGGAGAAGGGCACGCCCGGTCAGCGCGCCTTCGAGGAAGCCTTCCGCGCCTGGGGCGAGTAGCGGCTGCGTCACCGCCGCGCCAGCAGCCGGAAAGCCAACGCGGTCGCCAGCACTTCGAGCAGCATCATCAGCGACATCGGGATGGCCGTGGTGGCGCGGTCGAGCGTCAGCGTCACCAGCTGCATCGCGGCGGCGCCGACGGCCATTTGCGCAAAGCCGGTCATGCCGGAAGCCGTTCCCGCCGCCTGCGGGCGCACGCTCACCGCGCCGGCGATGGCATTCGGCAGCAACAGGCCGTTGCCGTAGGAGATCACGAGCTGCGGCAGGAAGATCGTCGCCGGGCCGGCGGCCGGGAAGGCCGCCGCCGCCAGCGCCAGCATCGCGCCGGCCAATTCGCAGGCGATCCCGCCCATAATCATGGTGTCGACGCCGAAGCGCTGCGACAGCCGCGAGACGGTGAAATTGCCGCTCATGTAGCCGAGCGAGGTGAGCGCGAACCAGATGCCGTATTCCGCCGAGGAGCGGCCCATCAGCGTCACCACCACGTGCGGCCCGCCGCCGAGAAAGGTGAAGAACGGCGCCGAGCCGAGCGCGGCCGCCAGCACATAGCCGTAGAATTTCGGCTGCCCGAGCAGCGCGCGCCATTCATGCCGTAGCGCCACCGGCGCCGGCGCGACGGCCGCCGGCCGCGTCTCCGGCAGCACCGCGACCGCCCAGGCCAGAACCGCGCCCGAGAAGAGCGCGAGGAACAGGAAGATCGCCTGCCAGCCGAACACGGTGTCGAGCACGCCGCCGATCAGCGGCGCCACCATCGGCGCGATCACCATCGCGGTCGTGACCAGGCCGATCATGGCGGCGGCGCGCTCGCGCGCGTAGAGGTCGCGGATGATGGCGCGGCCGATCACGATGCCGGTCGAGGCGCCGACCGCCTGCAACGTGCGCACGGCGATCAGCGCGCCGATCGAGGAGGCGGCGAGCGCCGCCAGCGCGGCGACGACCGCCAGCGACAGGCCGGCGAGCACCACCGGACGGCGGCCGAAGCGGTCGGACAGCGGGCCGAGCAGCAACTGCGCGGTGGCGAGGCTGAGCAGGTAGAGCGAAAGCGTGAGCTGCGCGGTGCCGGCGTCGGTGGCCAACCGCTCGACCAGATGCGGCAGCGCCGGCACCAAAATGTTGAGCGTGGCCGGGCCGATGGCGGTCATCGCCATCAGCAGCGCCAGCAGGCGCCAGGGCGTGGCAGTTGTCGCGGACTTGATGTCGTGCACAAGACTTCCGGCAGTGCGAACTAGAACGGCCTAAAGCGGCTTGGTCGCGGCTTCCAGCCAGCGGCGCGTGTCGGCATCGACCAAGGGGCCGATCGTTTCATGCACGCGCGCGTGGTAGCTGTCGAGCCATTGCCGCTCCTTCGTCGCGAGCATCGACGGCTCGATCAACGTGCGGTCGATCGGCGCCAGCGTCAGCGTCTCGAAGGCATTGAGCGGCTTCTCGGCGCCGGCGGGCTCGGGCTCGGCGATCACCAGCACCAGGTTTTCGATGCGGATGCCATAGGCCGCGGTCTTGTAGTAGCCCGGTTCGTTCGAAAGGATCATGCCGCGCCGCAACGCCACCGTGCCGAGCTTGGAGATGCGCGCCGGCCCCTCGTGCACCGAGAGGTAGCTGCCGACGCCGTGGCCGGTGCCGTGGTCGAAGTCGAGGCCGGCCTGCCACAGCGCGGTGCGCGCCAGCGGGTCGAGCTGCGCGCCGCTGGTGCCTTCCGGAAACACGGCGGTCGCGATGGCGATGTGGCCCTTGAGCACGCGGGTGAAGCGGTCGCGCATTTCGGCGTTCGGTGCGCCGACCGCGACGGTGCGGGTGACATCGGTGGTGCCGTCTTCGTATTGCGCGCCGGAATCGATCAGGAACAGATCGTTCGGGCCGATCTTGCGATTGGTGGCGCGCGTCACCCGGTAATGCACGATCGCGCCGTTCGGCCCGGCGCCGGCGATGGTCGGGAACGAAATATCCTTGAGCAGCCCGTTGTCGCGGCGGAAGCCCTCGAGCGCTTCGACGGCGTCGATCTCGGTGAGCTTGCCCTTCGGCGCCTCGCGCGCGAGCCAGGCCAGGAAACGTGCGAGCGCCGCGCCGTCGCGCCGGTGCGCGGCGCGGGCGCCCGCGATTTCGGCGTGGTTCTTGACCGCCTTCATCAGCGCGATCGGGTCGAGCCCGAGCGCCGGCTTGCCGCCGCCGTCCTTGACCAGACGGGTCAACGCTTCGGCCGCGCTGGCCTGGTCGAGCCGCACGGTTTTGCCGTCGAGCTTCGACAGATCGAGCGCCAGGTCGTCTGGCGCCCGCACATCGGCAATCTCTTGCAGCGCGTGACGCACGGCGTTGTCGAGCTTGCGGTCATCCACGTAGAGCGCCGGGCGACCCTCGCGCGGGACGGCGGCGAAGGCGAGCGCCAGCGGCGTATGCGCGATATCCGAGCCGCGGATGTTGAAGGTCCAGGCGACGTTCTGCGGATCGGATACCAGCAGCGTATCGACGCGCAATTTTTTCAGTTCCGCGCGGACGCGCTGGAGCTTGTCGGCCGCGCTCTCGCCGGCGAATTTGAGATCGTGCAGCACCACGCGGCCTCGCGGCGGGGCGGGCCGGTCGCGCCACAGCGCGTCGATCGGATTGTCCTCGACCGCGACCAGTTCGGCGCCGGCATTGGCGCAGGCCTTGCGCAGCTTCTCGGCGCCGTCGGCGGTGTGCAGCCAGGGATCGTAGCCGAACTTGGCGCCGCGCTCGAGGTTCTGCTCGAGCCATTGCTCGGGCGGCGTCTCGACCAGATGCGCGATCGTGAACACCGCGGCATCGGTCTGCGCGGTCGCCTGCACGGTGTAGCGGCCGTCGACGAACAACGCGGCTTTGTCGCTCAGCACGACGGCTGCGCCGGCCGAGCCGGTGAAGCCGGTGAGCCAGGCCAGCCGCTGCTCGCTCGCCGGCAGATATTCGTTCTGCTGGCGGTCGGCGCGCGGCACCGCCATGCCGTCGAGCCCGCGGCGCTTAAGCTCGGCGCGCAAGGCGGCGACGCGCGCGGCGCTGTGCGCCCGCTCGCTCGCATCGTCGAAAGTCTGGAAGCGGGCCTCGGCCATTTGCGGCACTTTAGCGTGCCGGGCGCGGCGGGCAACCGCGCCGCATCACCAGCGTCACCCAGCCCTCGCGCGCGATGCGCCGCTCGAGCGCGAGGCCCTGCGCGCGGTAGATCGCGAGCACGGCATTGGCGTGTGACGGGCAGCAGGCCGGACAGCACGATACGCGCGCCGGGCGCGGCGAGGCGGCGGATCGGCACCGCAAGGCGCGAGCAGCGGACCGAGCAGATATATTGGCGAAGATCAGGTCATAAGGCTTGCCGCGCGTGATCGTGCGGGCCTGCGTGCCGGCGGCACGCACGACGGTGACGAAAGCGGCGGCGCGGTTGAGCCGCACGTTGTCGCGCGCGGCCGCGACCGCGACCGCGATCGATGTCGCCCGCGACGACGCGCCGCCGCGAAACATCTGCGCGGCGGCGATGGCCAGCACGCCGGTGCCGGTGCCGATGTCGAGGATGCGCATGGCGCGTCGGCGCTTGGCCAGCGCATCGAGCGCGGCAAGGCAGCCGCTGGTGGTGCCGTGGTGGCCGGTGCCGAAGGCGAGCGCCGCCTCGATCGACGATGCCGATGGCGTTGATGGCGACGTTGGCGCGGTCGTGCGCGCCGTGCACGACGAAACGGCCGACGCGCACCGGCGCAAGGCCGGCCAGGCTCTGCGCCACCCAGTCGGCGTCGGCCAGCCGCTCGATGGTGACGGCGGCGGCCGCCGCCTCGCCGGCGGCGATCGCGACCTGCGCGCGCAAGTCGGCTTCGTCCGGCGGCGTCCGGCAATGGATCGCCACCTGCCACCGCCCATCGTCGGCTTCGAAAGCGGCGCAGACGCAGTCCTCGCCGCCGAACACCTCGCCCAGATAGGCGGCGAGCCGGCGCGCGGTCGGCTCGTCGCAGGCGAGGCGGGCAACCGTGGTCGGGGAATCGGCCATGCGGCGGCGAGGTTTGCCCTTCGCATTTGCGCGCGCAATGGCTATCTAGCCGGTCATGAGCATCGAACTCCCGACCGCCGCCGAGGCCGAAACCCTCGCGCTGGCCAGGCGCAGCGGCTGGCCGAGCGAACTCACGGCACTGCTTGCACGTTATCCTCGCGAGCAATGGCAGGGCCACGCCAATCTCGGCGAGATGGCGCGCTTCTGGCTGTCGCGCCACGCCATGTTCCGCGAGCTCGCCGAGGCGATCGCGGGCATCGACGCCGCCTTCCGCGACGGCAAGATCCCGCCGGCCGAGTTCCCCGGGCTGTTGGTGCCGCGCCTGCAATTTCTGCTGTCGCAGCTCGGCGTGCACCACCAGATCGAGGACCTGCATTATTTCCCGATCTTCCGCGCCGCCGAGCGCGCGGCTCGCAGCGCGGCTTCGACGTGCTGGAGGCGGACCACCACGCCATCCACGCCGACATGGCGGCGACGGCGGAGACCGCCAACGCGCTGCTGCGCGCGCTCGCCGCCGCGGCCGGCGAGCCCGGCGCGCTCAAGCGCCGCGGCGAGGACTATGCCGGCGCCAGCGGCGCGCTGATCAAGGGGCTCACCCGCCACCTCGACGACGAGGAGGACCTGATCGTGCCGCTCATCCTCGACCGCGGCGAGGAGGCGCTCGGCGTCGCGCATCACGGCTAAAGCGTCACCAACTCCGCTCATCTCCCGCGTAAGCGGGAATCCAGAGCCACACAACAGGCGCCGGCGTAATTCGGCCCATGGGTCACCGCTTTCGCGGGGACGAGCGGATCAATGCCGCTTGAAATACTGCACCTCGCGCTCGTGCTGCTGCGCGGCCTTTTTGCTGCCGAACGTGCCGAGGTTGCGCCGCTTGCCGGTGCGCGGGTTTTTCTTGCGCGAATAGAGCCGCCACTTGCCGGCTGCGAGCTTGCGGATCATGCCTGACCTCCAGGTTTTGCGAGGTCAAGCCTGGGACGGCCGCTTGGTTGCGCGCTTGCGGCGCGGTTTTTTCTTCTGGTTAGGTTTTTTGCCGCGCTTGCCCGGGCGCGTGGGCACGCGCGGCTTGCCGGCCGGTCGCAGTCTGGGCATCGAATCTCTCTCTGGGCCGCGGTTGCGGGCAGAAAGCTATTCCACAGACTAACCCTGTTGATCTAGCCTAATCAACGGCCAAAAAATGGGAAAAAGCCGCGCGGCTGGTCCTCGTAATCGGGCCGCTGATAGCCGCGGTCGTAGCCGTAACCGCGCCGGGCCTCGCGATTATCCTGATACTCGCGATAGCGTTGCGCATCGTCGAACCCGCGCGGCGGCAGCGGCGCCGCCTCCTCGTTCTGGTAGCCTTGGTAGGCTTGATAGTTGTCGCCATTGTCGCGCCGGATGCCGCGCAGCACCTCGGCGTCGCGCCGCAGCACGTCGTGGCGCGGCTTGACGCGCGCCACCGCCGGCGGCTCGCTCGCGGCCGGCACCTTGCCGGTGAGCACCACGGTGGTGTGCGCCATCTTGTGCTTGGCGACCAGGTCCCACAGCTTGGCGGCGTTGGCGACCGACAGCCGCACGCAGCCGTGCGAGGCGGCGTGGCCGAGATTGCTGTGATTGGTGCCGTGGATGGCGTGGCCCTTCATGGTGAAGAAGATCGAATAGGGCATGGGCGCGTCGTCCCATTCCTGCGAGTAGTGCTCCTTCTCCTTGCGGAAGGGCGTGAAGGCGCCGTTCGGCGTGTCGTATTTGGCGATGCCGGTCGACACCGGCCAGGTGTAGAGGTGCTCGCCGTCGGCCGAGACGGTCATGCGCTGGGTCGACTTGTCGACCTGGATCAGGAGATCGGCGCGCGCGGGCGCGGCCAGGACGAGCGCCGTCAGTGCGGCGGCGAGAGCGGCGAGGATACGCATGGTACGGCCTCCAGCCCGGGTTGGTTAACAGCATTAACACCGCGCGGGGCGGGATTAAGGCGGGGCCGGGATTTGATTAAGTCCGTGGCGGGCCGAAGGTTTCACGGGATTCCTGAGGCATTTTGGCGGGGCGGCGGCCTCTCCCCACTTGCGGCCTTCTTACCGTCTCCCGTGGCGCGCTTCCCCTCTCCCCTTGAGGGAGAGGGTGACCGCCGGAGGCGAAGCCGAGGCGTGCGCGGGAGAGGGGTATGTGATTGCGGTTATGAGCGCGACCCCTCTCCCGGCTCGCCTCGCTGTCGCTCCGGCTCGCCACCCTCTCCCTCAAGGGGAGAGGGGAAGAGAGCGTGCGGAGAGAGGGAAGCGTCCGCCTCAATCTGCGCGCGCTCAATGCTTCCTGGCGTCGACGCGGAAGCCGACGATGGTGGCCTCGCCGAGCGCCTTGGCGGCCTCCAGCCGGTGCAGGCCCTCGACCAGCACGAAACGCGCGCCGTCCGGCCGCACCAGAATCGGCGTCTGCTGGCCGTCCTGCAGCATGCTTTCGGCGATGGCGCCGACGCGCGCCGGGTCGAGCGTCTTGCGGCGCGCGATCGGCACGTAGATGGCGGCGACCGGAAACTTCTCGCGCTTCATCATGCGCGGGAGGGTAGCACAGTTCTTGTCATGGCCGGGCTTGTCCCGGCCATCCCGCTCAGGCGGGCACCGTGCCTTCCTAAGCGGGATGCGCGGGTCAAGCCCGCGCATGACAGGCGCGAGTTAA
>CAVPTM010000002.1:2500-282101 GCA_963708635.1 uncultured Alphaproteobacteria bacterium
ATCTGCGCATCGCGCTGGTCACGCCGACCGAGGAAGTCACCGCGCGCGTGCGCGACGCCGCCGCCTGGATCGCCAAGTCGCCTCCAAGCACGGGCCGGTCGCTCCCGATATTACCGGCATCAAGCTCGCCTATGCCGGCGACAACAACGCCAACGATCCCTATGCCGGCTTTGAGGCGCGCATCGTGCCCGAGAACATCACGCTGCTGCCGAAGACCGCCAATCAGATCACCGGCGGCAATCCGGTGAGCGAGAAGATCGTCATCGCCAAGAAGGGCGACACGGTCGCCAGCATGCTGCGCGAACTCGGCGCGACGCCGACGAGATCGCCGCGCTCGCTCAGTCGCTCGGATCCTACGGCCGCGACGGCGGCATCAAGGAAGGCCAGAAGCTGCGCGTGCTGATGTCGCCGATGGCGGGGGAGCAGCGTCTGCAGCCGGTGCGCGTGATCGTCGCCGACGACGTCACCATCGTCGCGGTCGCCGCGCTGTCCGACGCCGGCAAATACGTCGCGGTCGATGCCAAGAATGTCGACACCGAGGTGGTGGAGAACGCCGAGGACGCCGGCAAGAAGGCCCCCACCACCGGCGTGTCGCTCTACCAGAGCGTCTACGAAACCGCGCTGCGCAACAACGTCCCGCGCCCGCTGATCGACGAACTGATCCGCATGTATTCCTTCGACGTCGATTTCGAGCGCAAGGTGCAGGCCGGCGACTACTTCGAAGTGCTCTATGCCGGCAACGAAGAGGCGGCGCCGAGCGCCGAGGGCCGCAACGAAGTGCTGTTCGCGGCGTTGACCGTCGGCGGCGAGACCAAGAAGCTCTACCGCTTCCAATCCTCGGACGACGGCCTGGTCGACTACTACGACGACGACGGCAAGAGCGCGAAGAAGTTCCTGGTGCGCAAGCCGCGTGCTCACCGGCATCATGCGCTCCGGCTTCGGCATGCGCGGCCATCCGGTGCTCGGCTACGTCAAGATGCACACCGGCGTCGACTGGGCGGCGCCCTTCGGCACGCCGATCTACGCCGCCGGCAACGGCGTGGTCGAGAAGGAAGGCTGGGAATCCGGCTACGGCAAATACATCCTCATCCGCCACAACAACGGCTACGAGACCGCCTACGGCCACATGAGCGCCTATGCGCGCGGCATCGAGGAAGGCGGGCGCGTGCGGCAGGGCCAGGTGATCGGCTTCGTCGGCTCGACCGGCCTGTCGACCGGCTCGCACCTGCACTTCGAAATCCGCATCAACGGCCGCTTCGTCGACCCGATGCGCATCAAGCTGCCGCGCGGCCGCGAGCTGCACGCCGGCCTGCTTACCGCTTTCCAGCAGGAACGCGAGCGCATCGACAGCATCATGGCGCTCAAGCCGGCGCGCGTCGCCGCGGCCGACCAACGGCGCCAAGTAACTTCTTTATCGGATCGCCGCCAGGGCCGGGCAGCTCACGCCGCCTGCGCCAACTTGCCGTTGAAGGTGAGCCCGGCTTGTCGCCGGAGACCACCACCTTCTCGCCGTCCTTGATCGTGCCGGCGAGGATCATCTCGGCGAGCGGGTCCTGCACCGATTTCTGGATCACGCGCTTCAAGGGCCGCGCGCCGTAGGCCGGGTCCCAGCCCTTCGCGGCCAGCCAGTCGCGCGCGCTCGGCTCGAGCGTGACGACGATCTTGCGCTCGTCCAGCAGCTTTTGCAGGCGTCCCATCTGGATGTCGACGATGCGGCCCATCTCCGTCTTCTTCAGCCGGTGGAACAGGATGATCTCGTCCACGCGGTTGAGGAATTCCGGACGGAAGGCCGAGCGCACCACCGCCATCACCTGATCCCTGACCGCGTCGGTGTCCTGGCCGTCCGGCTGGTTGACCAGGAAATCGGCGCCCAGGTTCGAGGTCATGACAATGAGCGTGTTGCGGAAGTCGACGGTGTGGCCCTGCCCGTCGGTCAGGCGGCCGTCGTCGAGCACCTGCAGCAGGACGTTGAACACGTCCGGATGCGCCTTCTCGATCTCGTCGAACAGGATGACCTGATAAGGCCGCCGCCGCACCGCCTCGGTGAGCGCGCCGCCCTCGTCATAGCCGACATAGCCCGGCGGCGCGCCGATCAGCCGCGCCACCGAATGCTTCTCCATGTATTCCGACATGTCGATGCGGATGAGCGCGTTTTCGTCGTCGAACAGATATTCCGCCAGCGCCTTGGTGAGCTCGGTCTTGCCGACGCCGGTCGGCCCCAGGAACATGAACGAGCCGATCGGCCGGTGCGGATCCTGCAGGCCGGCGCGCGCGCGCCGCACCGCGGTCGACACCGCCTTGACCGCCTCGGCCTGGCCGACGACCCGCTTGGCGAGCTCGTCCTCCATGCGCAGCAGCTTTTCCTTCTCGCCTTCCAGCATGCGGTCGACCGGCACGCCGGTCCAGCGCGAAACCACCTGCGCGATATGGTCGGCGGTCACGGTCTCCTCGACCATCGAGCCTTTGCCGTCGGCGGCCTCGACCGCCTTGAGCTTCTTTTCCAGCTCCGGAATGGTGCCGTAGGCGAGTTCGCCGGCGCGCTGGTATTCGCCCTTGCGCTGCGCATTGGCGAGTTCGTTGCGCGCGTCGTCGAGCTTCTTCTTCAGCTCCGCGCGCCGAGCCGAGCTTTTCCTTTTCCGATTTCCAGCGGCTGGTGAGATCGGCCGACTGCTTCTCGAGCGCCTTCAATTCGGCTTCCAGATTCTTCAGCCGGTCCTTGGAGCCGGGATCGCTCTCCTTCTTGAGCGCCTCCTGCTCGATCTTCAGCCGCACGATTTCGCGGTCGATGGTGTCGAGCTCCTCGGGCTTGGAATCGACCTGCATCTTCAGCCGCGCGGCCGCCTCGTCGACCAGGTCGATCGCCTTGTCGGGCAAAAAACGGTCGGTGATGTAGCGGTTCGACAGCGTGGCGGCGGCGACGATCGCCGAATCGGCGATGCGCACGCCGTGGTGCTGCTCGTACTTGTCCTTCAGGCCGCGCAGGATCGAGATGGTGTCCTCGACCGTCGGCTCCGACGACGAACACCGGCTGGAAGCGGCGCGCCAGCGCGGCGTCCTTCTCGACGTGCTTCTTGTATTCGTCGAGCGTGGTGGCGCCGATGCAGTGCAGTTCGCCGCGCGCCAGCGCGGGTTTCAAGAGATTGGACGCGTCCATGGCGCCGTCGGCCTTGCCGGCGCCGACCAAAGTATGCATCTCGTCGATGAACAGGATGATGCCGCCGTCGGAAGACGTCACTTCCTGCAAGACCGCCTTCAGCCGCTCCTCGAATTCGCCGCGGTATTTGGCGCCGGCGATCAGCGCGCCGAGGTCGAGCGCGAGCAGCTTCTTGTCCTGCAGGCTCTCCGGCACGTCGCCGTTGACGATGCGTTGCGCGAGCCCCTCGACGATGGCGGTCTTGCCGACGCCGGGCTCGCCGATCAGCACCGGATTGTTCTTGGTGCGGCGGGAAAGAACCTGGATGGTGCGGCGGATCTCTTCGTCGCGGCCGATCACCGGATCGATCTTGCCGTCGCGCGCGGCCTGCGTGAGGTCGCGGGCATATTTCTTGAGCGCGTCATAGGCGTTCTCGGCCGAAGCCGAGTCGGCGGTGCGGCCCTTGCGCAGCGCGTTGATGGCGGCGTTGAGGTTCTGCGGCGTGACGCCGGCCTTGCTGAGGATCTTGCCGGCGTCGCTGTCCTTCTCGAGCGCCAGCGCCAGCAGCAGGCGCTCGACGGTGACGAAACTGTCGCCCGCCTTCTCGCCGGCCTTCTCGGCGGCGTCGAACACGCGCGCCAGCGCCGGCATCGAGATAGACCTGCCCCGCCCCCGCCCCGCTGATCTTGGGGCGCTTGGCGAGCGCGGCTTCCACTGCCTGTAAGGCCGCCCGCGAATTGCCGCCGGAACGGTCGATCAGCCCCGCCGCCAGCCCTTCCGGGTCGTCGAGCAGGACTTTCAGCAAATGGTCGGGGGAAAATTGCTGGTGGCCCTCGCGCAGGGCGAGCGATTGCGCGGATTGCACGAATCCGCGCGCGCGGTCGGTGTATTTCTCGAAATTCATGTCTCACTCCCTCGGCCCATGATGGCGCCGGTCGAAAAGCAGGTCCCCGAAGGCGGCCCGCCTGAAGGCATATATTGGGTTCCTTATCGCAGTTTGAAGACCCGGTTGCTTGATATAGATCGGCAGACCCGCCTATCGTTAATGCCCGACATGCCCGACCGGCCCACATCCAGGCGATCTACCGCTACCCCGTGAAAGGCCTGTCGCCGCAGCCGCTTGCCCAGGTCCGGCTGACGCCGGGCCAGACTTTGCCGGCCGACCGGCTCTACGCCATCGAGAACGGGCCGACCGGCTTCGACCCGGCGGCGCCCGCTTATTTCCCCAAGCAGCGCTTCCTGATGCTGATGCGCAACGAGCGGCTGGCCGCGCTGCGCACCGATTTCGACGAGGCGAGCCATACGCTGTCGATCCAATGGGAGGGACGGGAAGCCGCGCGCGGCGACCTGCGCACCAAAGCAGGCCGGCTGGCGATCGAGGCCTTCTTTCGCCGCTTCATGCCGAAGGAATTGCGCGGGCCGCCCAAAGTGCTGTCCGGCGGCGGCCACAGTTTTTCCGACGTGGCGGCCAAGGTGGTGTCGATCATCAATCTCGCCTCGGTGGCGGCGCTCGAGGCCGCCATCGGCGCGCCCGTGCATCCGCTGCGCTTCCGCGGCAATCTCTACGTGGCCGGCTGGCCGGCCTGGCACGAATTCGACCTGCTCGGCCGCGAGATCGGCATCGGCGGTGCGCGGCTGAAGGTGGTCAAGCGCATCCAGCGCTGCGCCGCGACCGACGTCGATCCCGACACCGGCATGCGCGACCTCGCCATCCCGAAGACGCTGTTGCAGAGCTTCGGCCACAGCGATTGCGGCGTCTATGCGCAGGTCGTGAGCGGCGGCGAGATCGCCGTCGGCGATGCGCTCAGCGAAACGGCCGGCGCATGAGGCCGGCCGTTGCGTATTTTGCGTTGGCGAAGCGAGCCGCTCAGCCGCCCGGCATCACGTAGGCGATGATGCGCCCGCGCGGATAAACCGATTCCGCGACCGTCCGGTTATGATTGCCGGACACGATGATCGGGTTGCCGTTCGGATCGAGGCCGCTGACGACGCCGACGTGGCCGCCGCGCCGGCGGCCCATCACCGCGATGGCGCCGACCTGCGGGCCGGCAACGCGATGGCCGTAGTGCAGATAGCCGAGCGCGAGATTGCCGCCGCCGGGAAGGCCGGCGTCCTTGAGCACCTTGTCCATGAAGGCGCCGCACCACAGGCTGCTGCGCCCGGTCGGGTTGGTGCCGATATAGCGCCGCGCATCGGCGACCAGCGAGTTGCCGCTCAAGCCGCCGAGCAGCGAGGCCGAAGCCGCCGGCTCTGCAACGCTGGCGCGGGCCGCACGCCGGCTGCGGCGGCTGTACTGCCGCTCGCCGGTCGCGGGCCATCGCCATCGCCTGCGTCTGCGGCTGGAATTGCAGGCGCTGGTTGGTGTCGGAATTGGTGACGGTGGCCGCAGCGGCCTCGCGTGCTGATGTGCACAGCGCGATGATGGCTGTGGTGACGATGATGATGGAGCGGACGGGCCGAAGCGGCTCCGCTAAAACCGGCGATCGCCGCCGCACACAGCAATAGCATCGCCTTACGACTTCCAAGTGTCATGAGATGTAGTCCCCTATTACAGACAAGCAAATGCCCCCAGCCCGGATAGAATCCGAGCCAAGGACTGTCGTTTACACGCCTGTTCAGGGTGGCGATTTCGTGATGATCAAAAGGTTATTTGATGAACAACCATGACGCTACATCAATTAAGACATACGGCGAGGTATTTGTTCGGACGATATCAAAAATATTACTTGCAGTAACTTTCATTATACAGCTCTTCTGCACACAAATACTCGCAAGGAAAGTGTTGGCGCAATAATCATTAAAGTTTAGTGTGCAATGCAGCAAAATGGCTCTCGCGCCGGCCCACGACCGGCTTTCAGCCCTTGCGGCTGAGCAGGAAGACCGCCTGTTCGCCGAACAAATTCCAGAACCACCACGGCGCGTTGAGCCGCAGCGGCGAGCCCCAGGCGTTGAGCGCCACCGCCCGCTCCATCTTCACGCCGATGGCGGTGCAGAGCTGGCGGAAGTCCTTGATGGTGCAGTGGTGGATGTTGGGCGTGTCGTACCAGCTGTACGGCAGGATATCGGTCTGCGGCATGTGGCCGGCGAACAGCAGCTGCAGCCGCACCTGCCAATGGCCGAAATTCGGGAACGACACCACCGCGCGCCGGCCGATGCGCAGCATGTGCTCGAGCACGACGCGCGGATGGCGCGTCGCCTGCAAGGTTTGCGACAGGATGACGTAGTCGAAGGCGTCGTCCGGATAGTCGGCCAGATCGGTGTCGGCGTCGCCCTGGATCACGGCGAGGCCCTTGGCCACGCATTCGTTGACGCCCTCGCGCGACAGCTCGATGCCGCGGCCGTCGACGTCGCGGCTTTCCGCCAACAGCCGCAGCAATTCGCCGTCGCCGCAGCCGACGTCGAGCACCTTGCTGCCGCGCTCGACCATCTCGGCCACCAGCACCAAGTCGACGCGCGCGCCGCCCGGCGTGCGCGCGATGTTGGCGATGGTGAGATTGGCGTCGGCGCGCCTGAGCATTGGTCAGAGCCCGCGCGCCTTGCCGGCGCCGTCGAGGAAGCCGCGCACGATGGCGAACAATTCCGGCTCGTCGAGCAGGAAGGCGTCGTGGCCCTTGTCGGTGACGATCTCGGCGAACGACACGCGCGCGCTCGAGGCGTTGAGCGCATGCACGATGGCGCGCGATTCCGAGGTCGGAAACAGCCAGTCGCTGGTGAACGACACCACGCAGAAGCGCGTCGGCGAATTCTTGAAGGCGTTGGCGACCAGCCCGTCGTAATCGGCGGCCAGGTCGAAATAGTCCATGGCGCGCGTCAGATACAGATACGAATTGGCGTCGAAACGCTCGACGAAGGAAATGCCCTGGTGGCGCAGATAGGATTCGACCTCGAAATCCGCGTCGAACGAGAAGGTCGGATTCTCGCGGTCCTGGAATTTGCGGCCGAATTTCCGGTGCAGCGCGGCGTCGGACAAATACGTGATGTGCGCGCCCATGCGCGCGACCGCGAGGCCGCGGCGCGGGAACGTGCCGTCCAGATGATAGCGGCCGCGGCGCCAGTCCGGATCGGCCATGATCGCCTGGCGGCCGACCTCGTGGAAGGCGATGTTCTGCGCCGAATGACGCGTCGCGCAGGCGATCGGCAGCGCCGAAAAGACGCGGTTCGGATAGGACGCGGCCCATTGCAGCACCTGCATGCCGCCCATCGAGCCGCCCGCCACCGAAAACAACGACTCGATGCCGAGATGGTCGAGCAGCATGGCCTGCGCGCGCACCATGTCGCGGATGGTGATGACGGGGAAATCAAGGCCCCAGGGTTTGCCGGTCGCCGGGTTGGTCGAGGACGGACCGGTCGTGCCCATGCAGGCGCCGATCACGTTCGGGCAGATCACGAAATAACGCTCGGTGTCGATCGGCTTGCCGGGGCCGACCATGGTCTCCCACCAGCCTTGCTTCTTGGTGACCGGATGCGCGCTGGCGACGTGCTGGTCGCCGGTCAGCGCATGGCACACCAGCACCGCGTTGCTGCGTAACTGTATTGAGCGTGCCGTAGGTCTTGTAGGCGATCTGGAACGGCGCAAGCTCGACGCCGGCATCGAGCTTGAGCGGCTTGTCGGCGCCGAAATGCGCGATCTGCGAGTCGCGCGGATGATCCGCGTCGCGCACGATCGGATCGCGCGCCGTTTCGCCGTGTGACTGTACTGTCACCATCGAAGCCATGGCCTCCGCAGGAGGTCTCCCGGACCGCTCAGCGCAGGCCATAAAAAACCCGGCCTGAACATAGGTTCAGCCGGGACTAGATCCCCGGCCTGTTTAGCGAGTTGTTTAACGTGGCTGCAAGCCGGCCGGCTCAAATGACCACGATGCGCTGGTCTTAGGCCTCGGCATCCGTCCCGTCAAGACAGCCGGGGCAGTCGCGGCAGGCGACGTTTTCTTTGATTTCAAGGCCCGGCCCACCTATTAGTGCCGCCATGGCAAAGGCCCCCCAAACGCCGCCCAATCTGGCCGGGCTCCGCCAGGAGATCGACCGCATCGACGAGGCGATGCACGGCCTCCTGATGGAGCGCGGCGAGATCATCGACCGGCTGATCGCGGTCAAGAAGAGCCAGGAGTCGGGCTCGGCCTTTAGGCCGGCGCGCGAGGCCGAGATGATGCGCCGCCTCGTGCAGCGCCACAAAGGCATCTTGCCGCTCGACACGGTCGAGAGCATCTGGCGCGTGATCATCGCGACTTTCACCTTTGTGCAGTCGCCGTTCTCGGTGCACGCCGATCTCTCGGCCGGCGACGCGCTGATGCGGGATTCCGCCCGCTTCCATTTCGGCTTCACGGTGCCCTTCGTGCCGCACATGGGCGCGTCCGGCGTCGTCGCCGCCGTGTCCGAATCCAAGGGCGACCTCGGCCTGGTGCCGGCGATCGCGGTCGCCGGCGCCGGCGCCTGGTGGAGCGCGCTCGAATTCGACGCCGCGCCCAAGATCATCGCCCGCCTGCCCTTCGTCGAGCGCGCCGACCATCCGGCCGCGCTGCCGGTGTTCGTGATCTCGCGCGTCGCCGCCGACGCCATGGCGACCGAGGCCCCGGTCTGGAGCGTGCGCGTGTCCGGCTGGGGCGCCGGCGCCGCGCAGGCGCTTATCGACGCTCACCGATTTCATCGCCGTGCCCGACCGCGCCTTCGACGGCGCCGCCTTGTTGGTGACGCTGCCGGAGGGGGTCGCGCTCGCCGAGATCGGCAAGGCGCTCGTTAAGGCTGGCGCCAGCGTGCGCTCCTCGGCCCTCGTCGGCAGCCACGCAAGGCGCTATACGGTGGCCGCCGAAAAGCCCTGACCTCCATCGACGACGTAACGTTATGACCGCGACCCGACCGCAACCACGCCCCGGCGTGCTCGACATCGCCCCTTACGTGCCGGGCAAGAGCAAGGCGCCGGGCGTCGCCCGCGTGTTCAAGCTCTCCTCCAACGAAAGCCCGTTGGGGCCGAGCCCGAAAGCCGTCGCCGCCTACCAGGCGGCAGCCGCGCGGCTGCAGGATTATCCGGACGGCGACGTCACCGAATTGCGCGCGGCGATCGGGCGCGCTTTCGGGCTCGATCCCGCGCGCATCCTGTGTGGCGCGGGCTCCGACGACCTGCTCAATCTGCTGGCGCATGCTTATCTGCGCGACGGCGACGAGGTCATCTACAGCGCGCACGGCTTCCTGATGTACCCGATCTACGCGCTCGGCCATGGCGCGAAACCGATCGCCGTGCCGGAGAAGGATTACACCGCCGACGTCGACGCCATGCTGGCGGCGGTGACGCCGCGCACGCGCATCGTGTTCCTCGCCAACCCGAACAACCCGACCGGCACCTACGTGCCGTTCGACGCCATCAAGCGCCTGCAACGGAAGCTGCCGCCCAATGTCATCTTGGTGCTGGACGCCGCCTATGCCGAATACGTCCAGCGCAACGACTATGAAGCGGGCATCGAACTGGTCGCCACCTGCGAGAACGTCGTGATGTGCCGCACCTATTCCAAGGTGCACGGGCTCGCCGCCGTGCGTCTCGGCTGGATGTACGGACCGGCGCACATCGTCGAGGCGCTCAACCGCGTGCGCAATCCGTTCAACGTGAACACGCCGGCGATGAAGGCGGGCATCGCGGCGATCGAGGATACCGCGCATGTGCAGAAGTCGGTGGCGCACAATGCGCGCTGGCTGGCCTGGCTGACGGAAGAGATCGGCAGGCTCGGCCTCAAGGTGACGCCGAGCGTGGCGAACTTCGTGCTCATCCACTTTCCGGAGAGCAAAGGCCGCACCGCCGCCGACGCCGACGCTTTTCTCACCAAGCGCGGGCTGATCCTGCGCCGGGTTTCCGGCTACGGATTGCCGAATGCGCTGCGGCTGACGGTCGGCACCGAGGAGGCCAACCATCTGGTGGTGGCCGCGCTCAAGGATTTCGTGGGGAAGTCGGCGTGATGCACCACGCGAGCAACAAACATTCTTTACCTCTCCCGCTTGCGGGGGAGGTCGACGCGCGAAGCGCGTCGGGAGGGGGCATTCCTCCCAGTGCTGCGCGCGCATTCCCCCTCCCCAACCCTCCCCCGCAAGCGGGGGAGGGAGAACGCTTTGCCTGCGGCAGGATCACGTGACAGCACCGCCGACTCTCTTCAACCGTCTCGCGCTGATCGGTGTCGGACTGATCGGCTCCTCGATCGCGCGCGCCGCCAAGGCGCAGGGCGCGGTGGGCTCGATCGTCGCCACCGCGCGTTCGCCGCAGACGCGCCGGCGCGTCGCCGAACTCGGCATCGCCGACCAGGTGGTCGAGACCAACGCCGCGGCGGTGGAAGGCGCCGACCTCGTCATCCTCTGCATTCCGGTCGGCGTCTGCGGCGCGGTCGCCAAGGAGATCGGCGCGCATCTTGCGAAAGGCGCGATCGTCTCCGACGTCGGCTCGGTCAAGGGCGCGGTGATACGCGACATGGCCCCGCATCTGCCGAAGACCGTGCATTTCGTGCCCGCGCACCCGGTCGCCGGCACCGAATATTCCGGGCCGGACGCGGGCTTTGCCGAATTGTTCGTCAACCGCTGGTGCATCCTGACGCCGCCGCCAGGCGCCGATGCGGCGGCGACCGAAAAGCTCGCCGCGTTCTGGCGCCTGCTCGGCGCCAATGTCGAGACCATGGCGCCCGACCACCACGACATGGTGCTCGCCATCACCAGCCATCTGCCGCATCTGATCGCCTACACCATCGTCGGCACCGCCGACGAAATGCAGACGGTGACGCGCTCGGAGGTGCTGAAATTCTCCGCCGGCGGCTTCCGCGATTTCACCCGCATCGCGGCGTCCGATCCGACCATGTGGCGCGACGTGTTCCTCGCCAACAAGGAGGCGGTGCTGGAGATGCTCGGCCGCTTCAACGAGGATGTTTCGCTGCTGACCAAGGCGATCCGCAAGGGCGACGGCGAGGCGCTGTACGAGCATTTCGCGCGCACGCGCGCCATCCGCAAGGGCATCGTCGATATCGGCCAGGATTCGCCGGCGCCCGATTTCGGCCGCCCGCATCCCGACCTGCCGCACGCCGCGCTGCCGAAGCCTTACGCGCGCGGACGACTAAAACAGCGCCGGCGTTACGCCGACCGGGATCGGCCCCAGGAACACCGCGCCGTTGTCGAAGCGCAGCGGCAGGATCACCGCCGGCTTGCCTTCGAGCGTCGCCGGCTCGCCCAGCAAATTGATGCCGGCCGCGATATTGGCGCTCGCCTGCTGGCGCGCCACGTCGCCCAAGCCCGGCGCGATGCGGTTGAGCGCGCCGGCGAGCTTGTCCATCGGCTGCGAGCGCTTCACGATCTGCTCGGCGCCGATCGCCTTGAGGAACGGCTCAAGCCCGGCGACGGTCACGCGCAGTTCGCCTTGCAGGCGGCCGGCGGCGTTGAGCGACAGCGTGCCGCTGCCGACCGCCAGCGTCTCGCCTTGCTTGACGCGCAGATCGCTGATCTCGATGCGGCCGTCGGCCTGCTGGATTTCGCGGAAGCGCGCGGCCCAGGGCTTGGGCGCGAAATCTTTCAGACCGCGCAGCGTCGCCCGCGCCTCGGCATCGACCGGCAGCGCCGCCGCCGGATGCAGATCGGGCGCGGCGGCTTGCGTCGCCCGCACCACCGCCTCGATCACCGGATTGGCGGTGACCGAGCCGCCCGCCAAGCCGGCCATGCAGCTCGATGCGCTGGGCGCGCAGAAGGTTTTGCCGGGTCGCGCCGTCCAAGCGGTCGACGACGGGCTGATCGAACACCAGCGATGCGCGCTCGGGCGCGCGCGGCGTGCCGCGCAGGCTGGACTGGGCGAGCTTCCAGCTGGCGGTGAATTTGGGCGGTTGTCCCGGATCGGCCACCGTGAGCGGGCCGGTGAATTCGCCGATCAACAGCGTCGGGTCGTAGATCTGCGCCGCCACCAGAATGCGGCCGAGCTTGACCTCCAGCGGCGCGGCTCCGTTGCGGAAGACGGCCGAGGCGCGATCGCAATCGACCTCGATGCGGAAGGGATAGCCGCCGAGGCTCTGCTTGCCGCAGTCGTAGATCGCAGCCCGACTGTGCCTCGCGCGCCCGCCAGCCGTCGATGACCGTCTGCGCCCGGCCGGCGGCAAAGCTCCAGAACCAGCTCCAGCCGCCGATCAGCGCCAGCACCACCAACACCAGCGCCACGTAGCGGCGGCCGGTGCGGCGGCGCGATTGAATGCTGGGCGGATGCAGGACCATGGCGGATGAAGCGCTAGTCACAGGGGGAATGCGGCGTTTCTGCGCCGCTCCTAGAACGCGCCCGCCGCCCTGCAGGTTGCGCCCGAAGCGGGCCGCCTGTTACCCGCCAGCCCCCATGAAAGGCGCGATCGAGCACAGCGGCGAGGACTTCTGGGTATTCGCCTATGGGTCGCTGATGTGGCGGCCCGGCTTCGACTTCCTGGAGCGGCGGCACGCGCGCCTGGTCGGCGCGCACCGCGCGCTTTGCGTCTATTCCTTCGTGCACCGCGGCACGCCCGAAAAGCCAGGACTGGTGCTCGGTCTCGACCGCGGCGGCAATTGCCGCGGCATCGCCTACCGCGTCGCGGCGGCCAAACGGACCGCCACCATCGATTACTTGCGCGCGCGCGAGCAGGTCACGCGCGTCTACCGCGAGGCCTGGCGGCCGATCTGGCTCGACGACGACCCGCAGCGCAACGTGCCCGCGCTCTGTTACGTCGTCGACCGCGGCCACCGCCAATATGCCGGCCGCCTGCCGCCCGAGCGCCAGTTGCATTTCGTGCGCCAGGGCCACGGCCGCTCCGGCAACAACCGCGACTACGTGCTGGCGGCGGTCAAGGAGATCGAGCGCCAGGGCTATCGCGACGCCGCACTGCATCTGCTGGCCGAACGGCTCAAGGGCGTTCACGAGTCGGCGTTGAGCGCGCCCGCGGCGGCGCGTCAGCGCAGCTTGGCCTGCGACTCCGCGATCAAGCGCGCGGTCGCCGTCTCGATCTCGTTTTTCAGGCGCTCGAGAAAGGCGTCCTTGTCGAGACCGGGCAGGATCGGGTCGAGCACTTCGACCAGAACGGTGCCGGGGTTGCGGCGCAGCGAGCGGCGCGGCCAGAACAGCCCGGAATTGAGCGCGATCGGAATGCAGGGCACGCCTTCGGCGGCGTAAAGCTGCGCCACGCCGTATTTGTAGCGCGGCTCGGCGCCGGGCGCGCGCCGCGTGCCTTCCGGAAAGATGACGAGCTGGCGGTTGCGCGACAGTTCGATGCGCGCCCGCTCGATCATGTTGTTGAGCGCCTGCGAGCCGGCGCCGCGCTGCACCGGCACCATGCGGCCCTTGATGGTGAACCAGCCGAAGATCGGAATCCACTGCAGTTCGCGCTTGATGATGAAGGTCGGGTTGTCGAACAGCGACAGCAGCGCGAAGGTCTCCCAGGCCGACTGATGCTTGGCGGCGACGATCACCGGCCCGCGCGGGATCTTCTCGGCGCCGCGAATCTCGTAATCGATGCCGGCGACCGTGCGCGTCAGCGCGCGGTTGAAGCGGCCCCAGGCCTTGGCCACCTCGATGATGGCGCGGTAGGGCATGAAGAAGGTCGGCAGCGCCGCGATCAGCCAAAGCGCGGTGTTGACATAAAACAGCGCGTTGAAGACGAGCGAGCGCAGGATGATCACGGTCCCGTTCCTTCAAGTCGCCGTGTCGGGATCGAGGTGAAAGCGCAGGCTCGCGAACAGGAATTTGAGATACTCCGCCATCAGCAGCCGCACGGTGTCGCCGTTCGCCCACCAGCTTTCGTTTTTCATGTGCTCCGAGATCACCGGATAGGGGATGAGCTTGATTTCGGGGAGCTGGTGCCTGAGCTCGACCATGGCGCGCGGCATATGCCAGTTCGAAGTCACGACGATCAAGGAATTGAATTCGTATTTGTGCGCCCAGCGTTTGGTCTCGATCGCGTTGCCGAAGGTATTGAGCGCGGATTTGTCGAGGTCGATGCAGCACTTGAAATATTGCGCGTAGAGCGGCGTCACGCGCGCGATTTCCTTGGAATTGCGTGCTTTGGTGCACGCCCGAGATCAACAGCCGCTTGCCGCGCTCGGCCGCCAACAATTCGATGGCGTCGGGGATGCGGGTGGCGGCGCCGGTGAGCACCACGATGCCGTCGGCCTTGCTGTCGAGCGTCACCTCTTCGGTCGCGATCTGGCCGACGAACCAGAAGAAGCCGGCCAGCGCCAGCACCACCGCGGCCGCGCCGGCGAACATGGTGGTGATGCCGATCCAGCGGGCGACGGCGGCGAACATCTAAAAGTCGATCCCCTTGGGCAGCAGCATTGCCTTCCTAACATTTTCCTTTGCGCATGATCTTGTCCGAAAACCGGTACCCACTTTTCGGGATCATGCGCTCAGTCGATGCCCTCGAGCGTGCGGTTGACGGTGTGACGCGAGGTGAGCGCGGTGACCGCGGCGATCAGCCCGATCTGGCCGAGCACGGCGGCATAGCCCCACAGCCCGATCGCGAACGAGCCGAACAGCGCCGCGCTCTGCTCGCCGCCGGCGCTGCCGGCGTTCCAGCCGCTCAGCAGGCGCGCCAGCACGAACAGCGCGATCGCCACGCCGCCGCCGAGCGCGCCGCCTTGCAGGCCGAGCAGCAGAAAATGGCGCTGGAAATGGCCGGCGATGTAGCCGTTCTTGGCGCCGACGAAATGCAGCACCTCGATCACCGGCTTGTTGGCCGCCATGGCGCCGCGGGTGGCGAAGGTGATGGACAGCATGGTGGCGGCGATCATCAGGACGAGCACGCCGACGCCGGCCGCCACCGCGCTGCCGGCCATGGCGCGCATGCGTTCGATCCAGCCGCGGTGGTCGTCGAGGATGGCGCCCGGCACCTGCTCGCGCGAGCAGGCGGCGCAATTGCGGGATGTCGGGCGCCGCGCCGGGCGCGATCTTGACCACGATCAGGCGCGGCACCGGCAATTCGTTGAGCGTCAGCCCGGTGCCGAGCCAGGGCTCGAGCAGCTTGGCGGACTCTTCCTTGCTGTAGGGCCGCACCTCGCCGATGCCGGCGAAGGCGCGCGCGACGGAAGCCGCCTTCTCGACCGCCGGCGTCGAGATCGCGCCCGGGCGCCGGCAGCAACTGGATGGTGACTTCGCGCGCCACATCCGCCTGCCATTCGCGCGCCGAGGAGCCGACCAAAATGACCGCGCCGGTGGTGAGCGAGACCAGGAAGGTCATGATGGCGACCACCGCGATCAAGGCGCGGCCGGAGATCGATTGGCGCGGCACCAGCGCGCCCTCGAAGCGCGGCGACGGCCCGCTCAAATCGGCTGTGCGCAACGAGCGTCATCGCGGTTTTCCCAACGGATCTCAGTCGTAGATGTGCAGCCGGCCTTCGTGCAGCACCAGCCGGCGCGCATCGTACTGGTCCATCAAGGCAATGTCGTGGGTGGCGATCACCACCGAAGTGCCCGATTTGTTGAGTTCGATGAACAGCCGCAGCAGCCGCTGCGCCAGTGAAGGATCGACGTTGCCGGTCGGCTCGTCGGCCAGCAGCAATTGCGGGCGCGCGATCACCGCGCGCGCGATCGCCGCGCGCTGCTTTTCGCCGCCCGAGAGCACCGGCGGCAGCGCCCAGATGCGCTCGCCCAGGCCCACCCAATTGAGCAACTCCACCACCTCGTCGCGGTAGCTGTCCTCGCGCCGGCCCATCACGCGCAGCGGCAGCGCGACGTTCTCGTAGGTGGTCATGTGGTCGAGCAGGCGGAAATCCTGGAACACGATGCCGATGCGCCGGCGCAGCGTGGCGACCGCGTCCTTCGATAACGTCGCGACGTCGTGGCCGAACAGGGTGATGAGGCCGCGCGTCGGCCGCAGCGACAGGAACAGCAGCCGCAGCAGCGAGGTCTTGCCGGCGCCGGACGGGCCGGTGAGGAACTGGAAGGAATGCGGCTCGATGCGGAACGACAGGTCGCGCAGGACCTCCGGCCCCAGCCCGTAGCGCAAGCCCACATTCTCGAATCGGACCACGCCCGTCTCCGAATTTCCGGCGGACCGCTGCACCGGCCTAAGCCGCGGCGAAACCGTGCGAATCCGTCCCCGTGGACTCAACCGCCGCCGTTCCCCGTCAGGCGGACCGATGCAGGCGCTTTTACAGCAATATCGCGCCGCCGCCAGCGCAACCACGGGGCCCGGAGGCCCAATCCGCGGCCAATTCAGGCCCGCGCATGGTTTCCGGTCCGTTAACGGTCGGCTGCTACGGTTCGGGCAGCAACGGCCGCCATATTGCATGCAGATCCACTGTCCGACCTGCGCCACCTCCTACATGATCGAGCCGGCCTCGCTGGGCGCGGCCGGCCGCACCGTGCGCTGTTCGCGCTGCAGCACGACCTGGTTCGCCGCCGCGCCCGCCGCCGCCGTCGCACCGCCCGCCGCCGTGCGCGGAAGCCATCGCCGAGCCGGCGGGCGCGCAGGCCGCGGCCGCAGCGGCGCCCGCGCCGTCTCACGCTACCGGCGATTTCGGCCCTGAGCCGGAGGCGCCGGTCGGCGACGTGCCGCAAGCCGAGACCGCCGCCCATCGCCGAGACCGCGCCCACGATCGTCGTCGAGGCGCCGCCGCTGGTGCCGCCGGCCGGCCATGAGCCGCTGCCGGGCGATGCCGCAGCCGCAGCGCCGAGGCGGCCGACATCGAGAGCTTCGCGGCGCGGCGCGAGCGGCTGCAGGCAAGGCGCCGCAACCGGCAGCGAACCTCGCGCTGGGCCGCGCTGTTCCTGGTCCTGTTCGCCGGCAATGTCGCGCTGATCGGCGCGCGCCAGGAAGTGGTGCGCTATCTGCCGCAGACCGCGTCGCTGTTTTCCGCCATCGGGCTGCCGGTCAACCTGCGCCAGCTGAATTTCGAAAACGTGCGCATCGCGCGCGAGAGCGAGGACGGCAAGCCGGTGCTGGTGGTGGACGGCGCGATCGTGAGCGCGTCCGCCAAGCCGGTCGAGGTGCCGCGGCTGCGCTTTGCCGCGCGCAATCCGGCCGGCCAGGAAATCTACAGCTGGACCATGCAGCCCGAGCGCAAGGTGCTGTTGCCGGGCGAGACCATGAGCTTCCGCAGCCGGCTGGTGTCGCCGCCCAAGGACGTGCGCGACGTCATGGTGCGCTTCTTCACCGCCGCCGACGCGACGGGCGCGAAGTAGCCGCGTCGTACCGCAATTTATCCCTGCTTCACACCGCGAAGGCGGGTATCCAAACACCCGATTAGCTGCGGAGTACTGGGTCCCCGCCTGCGCGGGGACGACAGCTCGGACGTGCGCCATCGCCCGTATTTTTTGCTCGGCCCCGGGTAGGCCGCCGTCTCCCCGCCTTCGCGGGCACAAGCTTCTCCCCTCGCAAAGCCGAGGGGATGGAGCGCCGCTGGGGCGCATCCGTAGTCAATCCGCACCTTGCGGTGCGTGCCTCCGTTGGCGACGGAGGCGCGCCCCGCGGCGCTCCATGGTGGCGATTTCGGATTCCGGGTCCGCGCTTCCAGGAGACGCCCCTTGGCTCCTTGTGCATGTCGAGGGACGCAGGCTCCACACCTGGACGCGCCTTGCCGGCGCAAAGAGATGTTCGAGGCGGCCTGTCCAGCGAGCTCCTCGCAGAGGGGTCGTAGTGCCCCCCGGTCGGGTCCCGGGACCTCCCGAGTATCGGCTTACGAGGCCGATCCGCGGGCGCCGCATCGACCGGCGGCGGTTTCCCGCCTGTCAGCCCGGGAGGAGCGATGCCGCATCTCCGGCACCTTCCCCTTCCGGCGGCTCCATCGTCGGAACGTCTCGCGACGACGCCCCTCGGCTGAGCCGGACGATTGGGACTATATGCTATATTGGGAATGAGGTCAAGAGAAATAGGAATTTATTATGGGAGCCCGGCCAACGCGTAATTGTCCGCGGTCGCGACGCCTTTGATGAAAAACCCGCCGCTGTCGGGCAGGAACAGCATCTTCTCGGGCTTGTCGCGCAGGAACTCCTCGATCGCTTTGGTCGCGCCCGGGCAGGTCGGCATGCCGAAATCGTCGCACAGCACGACCGCGCCCGGCGCCAGCCGCGGATAGAAGAACGCAATGCTGTCGCGCGTCGGCTCATACAGATCGACGTCGATATGGACGAAAGAGAAGCTGCGCCCGGCGACCTCGGGAAAGCGGCTCGGGATCCAGCCCGGGTGGCATTGCACGTGGGAAAACCGCGCCAGCAGTTGCATGGCGCTGTCCGGGGCGGCCGACAAATCGCCTTGCCGCCAGAGCGGCCCGTCGCCGCCTTGCGGGGCCGACAGCCCTTCAAACGAATCGAACAGATGATGCGCTTTGGCGCCGCGCGCACGTTCGACAAAGGCGGCAATCAGATAAGACCCGGCGCCGCGATAGACGCCGCATTCGGCGGTATCGCCCGGCACGTTCTCGGTCAGCCGCAGCAGCTGGTAGAGCATCCAGTGCCGGCTGGCGCCGATGCTCTTGAGCGGCGCGGCTTCGCCGACCAAGCGCAGATAGGCGTTGAAATTCTCGTCGGCCATCCACTCGGCCGGATAACGCATGCGGAATTTCGGGCTCAACGCGGCGGCGATGAAGCGCAGCATCGTAAAGCGGATGCCGTGCGTGAGCAGGAGGCGCAGGCGGTCGAGCATCTTGCTACCGGTGGAGACGCATGGGTCGGTAGTAATTTCGCGCCGCGCGCCGCCGCCCTACCCGCTGATCCGCTCGATCGCCGCCCCGCAGGCGGAGAGCTTCTCCTCCAGCCGCTCGAAGCCGCGGTCGAGATGGTAGACGCGGTTGACCGTGGTCTCGCCCTCGGCGGCGAGCGCGGCGATCACCAGCGAGACCGAGGCGCGCAGGTCGGTCGCCATCACCGGCGCGCCCTTCAGGCGCTTGACGCCTTCGATGGTGGCGGTCTGGCCGTCGAGATGGATGTTGGCGCCGAGCCGCGCCAGCTCCTGCACGTGCATGAAGCGGTTCTCGAAGATGGTCTCGGTGATGCGCGAGGTGCCGCCGGCGCGCGTCATCAGCGCCATCAGTTGCGCCTGCAGATCGGTCGGGAAGCCGGGGAACGGCGCGGTGGTCACCTCGACCGGGCGCAAGGCCTGAGCCGTTGCGGGTGACGCGGATGCCCTCGTTGGTCGGCGTCACGCCCAAGCCGGTGCCCGCCAAAACGTCGAGCGCCGATTGCAGCAATTCGGGCCGCGCGTTCTGCAGCAGCACGTCGCCGCCGGCCATCGCCACCGCCATGGCATAGGTGCCGGTCTCGATGCGGTCGGGCAGCACGGCATGGCGCGCGCCGTTCAATTTGGCGACGCCCTCGATCACGATGCGCGAACTTCCGGCGCCGGTGATGTTGGCGCCCATCTTGTTGAGGCAGTCGGCGACGTCGCCGATCTCCGGTTCGCGCGCGGCGTTCTCGATCACGGTGGTGCCGCGCGCCAGCGAGGCCGCCATCATGGCGGTGTGGGTGCCGCCGACGGTGACCTTGGGGAACACGATCTCGGCGCCGCGCAAGCCCTTGGACGCGCGCGCCATGACGTAGCCGGCCTCGATCTCGATGTCGGCGCCGAGCCGGGTCAGCGCCATGATCAGCAGATCGACCGGCCGCGTGCCGATGGCGCAGCCGCCCGGCATCGACACTTTCGCCTCGCCCATGCGCGCGACCAGGGGCGCCACCACCCAGAAGCTGGCGCGCATTTTCGACACCAGCTCGTAGGGCGCGGTGGTGTCGACGATGTGCTTGGCCGAGATGTGGATGGTGCGGCCGTTCTTGGGATCGACGCCCGGCCGCTTGCCGGCGATCAAGATGTCGACGCCGTGATTGCCCAGGATGCGCTGGAGCTGGATGACGTCGGCCAGCCGCGGCACGTTCTCGAGGATCAGCGTGTCCTCGGTCAACAGCCCGGCGATCATCAGCGGCAGCGTGGCGTTCTTGGCGCCCGAGATCGGGATCGTCCCGGTGAGGCGTTGGCCGCCGACAATGCGTATTCGATCCATCTCGCCCCGCTGCGTCAGGTGTCAGGTATCAGGTATCGGCTGTCAGGACACAGGTATCAGGAATTAGGCTTTTTCGGTACCGCGCCCCGATACTTGATTTCCGATGCCTCGATTCCTGATCTCTGGCGCCCTGATTCCTGCGCTCGTTCCTGCGCCTTGCGGCGCTTGAGGTTGTCCCGCAAGGCGGCCGCCAGCCGGTCGGCGTGGAGTTTCCTTTTGTCCTTGTCGGTCTCGGCCATGCGCGCATTTATCGGCGGATGCAGCCGCCGGCAAGCTCGGGGGCAAAGCTCGGCCAAAGAGCGGGCCAAGATCGGGCCGAGATCGCCACTTGCCTTGCGCCCCTCACCGGCCTTATGCAGTGGCCGCGCGCGGGACCTCACTTTCCAGTTCCGTTGCCTAAGCTGCCGTAGCTCAGTGGTAGAGCACCCCCTTGGTAAGGGGGAGGTCGAGTGTTCAATCCACTCCGGCAGCACCACCGTTTTCGGGAAAACTTAAGCGGCCGCGTCAGCTCGCGATGGCGATGACCGGCTTCCTCTTGTGCTTGCGGCCGAACGGCGCGCGCCCGACCACCTCGGCGTATTCGGCGATCGGGTGCGGACGGCCGGCGTAGAAGCCCTGGATGCCGTCGCAGCCCACGCTCGCCAGGAAGCTCAGCTGCTCCTCGGTCTCCACGCCCTCCGCCATCACCGGCAGATCGAGCCCGTGGCCGAGCGCGATCACCGCGCGGATGATGGTGGCCGACTGCTCGCTGTGGCCGAGATTGGCGACGAAGGCCTGATCGATCTTGATCTTGTCGAACGGGAAGGCCTGCAAATAAGACAGCGACGAGTAGCCGGTGCCGAAGTCGTCCATGGCGATGCGCACGCCGAGGTTTTTCAGCCGGCGCAGGACCGACAGCGCGCGGCTGAAGTCGCCGATCAGCACGCCCTCGGTGATCTCGAGCTCGAGCCGCGCCGGCGGCAGGCCGGTCTCCAGCAGCACGCGGTGCACCAGGTTCGGCAGGTCGCCGTGCTCGAACTGCACCGGCGACAAGTTGATGGCGATGGTGAGCGGGCGCGGCCAGGATGCCGCCTCGCGGCAGGCGGCGCGCATGATCCATTCGCCGAGCGCGATGATGGTCGCGGTTTCCTCCGCCAGCGGGATGAACACGCTCGGCGGCACCATGCCGTGCACCGGATGCTGCCAGCGCGCCAGCGCCTCGAAGCCGGTGATCTCGCCGCCGATCTTGGACTGCGGCTGGTAGTGCAAGGTAAGCTCCTCGCGGTCGATCGCCGAGCGCAGGTCCTGTTGCAGCGCGCGCTTGTCGCGCAGCTGCTTGTCCATCGCCAGTTCGAAGAAGCGGATCGAGCCGCGCGCCTCGGACTTGGCGCGGTAGAGCGCGGCGTCGGCGTTCGACACCAAAGTCGAGGCGTCGGCGCCGTCCTGCGGGAAGATGGCGACGCCGATGGTGACGCCGCTGCGCAGCGCCTGACCGCCGATCTCGATGTCGGCGTCGAGCACCGCCGCCAGCCGCTCGGCCAGCGCCTCGGCGATGCGCCGGCTGCGGGCCGGTCGGCGTGATGATGGCGAATTCGTCGCCGCCGAGCCGCGCCAAAAACGCGCCCTGGCAGGCCTCCTGCATGCGCGCGGCGACCTCGCGCAGCAGCGCGTCGCCGGTGACGTGGCCGAACACGTCGTTCACCGCCTTGAAGCGGTCGAGGTCCATGCACAACAGGCCGAAGCTCTCGTTCGCCGGCCGCGGCGAGCTCGACGGTCGCATTCAGGCACTCGCCGAAGGCGACGCGGTTGGGCAGGTCGGTGAGCGTGTCATGGTGCGCCATGTGCGCGATGCGCTGCTCGTGGCGGCGGCGGTCGGTGAGGTCGCGGATGACGGCGATGATGTATTGCGGCTTGCCGTCCGGTCCCATCACCGGCAGCCGCGTGGCGGTGGCGATGCGGGTGCCGTTGCCGGGCGTGAGCGTGGCGTGCTCTTCGAAGATGGAGATTTGCCCCGACTCGATCAGCTTGCGGTCTTCCGCCTCGATGATCGCAGCGGTGGTGGCGGGAATGGCCTCGCCCGCCGTCTTGCCAAGCATGCGCTCGCGGTTGACGCCGAGGAATTTTTCGGCGGCGCGGTTGATCAGGCAATAGCGCAGATCGGGGGCGCTCTTCACGATGATCGGCGTCGGCACGTTCTCGATGATGGTGTCGAGGAACTGGCGGGTCTGCTCGAGCTCATGCTCGGCGCGCTTGCGCTCGGTGATGTCCTCGTGCGTCGCCACCCAGCCGCCGCTTTCCATCGGCTGGTTGACCACCGCGGTGATGCGGCCGTCGGCGAGCGCGATGTTCTGCGTGAAGGCCTTGCCCTCGTCGATCACCGCGCGCAGCTTGCTCTCGTAGTCGCCGGGATTGAGCGGAAAGGTGCCGGCGGCGAGGCGCGCGTCGAGCAGGTCGCGGATCGAGCAGCCGCGCCAGACCCGCTTGGGATCGATGCGGTACATGTCGATGTAGCGCTGGTTCCAGACCATCAGGCGGTTGGCGTTGTCGAACATGCAGAGGCCCTGATTCATGTTGTTCAGGGCGCCGTCGAGGCGAAGATTGTCCTGCTTGATGCGCTGCCGGTTCTTGCGGTCGGCGATGGCGCCGATCAGGCACATGGCCAGTATCGAACCGGCGACCGCGGCCACCGCGGCCGCCATCGCGGGCGGCGACAGCGAATTCGGATGGAAGCCGTGGAAGGTTTCCGGGATGACGCCGAACGCGCCCATGGCGGTGAAATGCAGGCTGACGATGCCGAGCGTCAGCAGCACGGCGCCGGCGAAATGATCGCGCTTGCGGTCGCCGCGCGCGGTCGCCCACAGCGCGGCGGCGCCGAAGCCGACGCTGAACACGATCGAGGTGACGACCAGATCGGCCGACCACACGACCTGCCCCGGAATCTGCAAGCCGGCCATGCCGAGAAAATGCATCAGCACGATGCCGACGCCGATGATGGCGCCGCCGACCGCGGCGCCCGAGTTGCGCGCGCCGTAAAGCGCCCAGGCAAAGCCGAGCGAACTGACCAGGATCGCGACCAGCAGCGACAGCGCGGTCAGCGGAAGGCTGTAACTCAGCGGGACGCCGGGATCGAAGGCCAGCATGGCGATGAAGTGCGTGGCCCACACGTCGCAGCCGGCGGCGGTGCCGGCCGCCAGCATCCAGCCGATGCGCACGCCGCCTTGGTGGGCGCGCGCGCGATGAAACAGGCTGATGGCGGCGACGCTGCCGAAAAAGCACAGCGCAGCGGCGAGGAGGACCAGCCGCCAGTCGTGCTCGGTAGTGACGCAGTTCAGAACCCGGAACATGACCACGCAATAGGCTGCCGGAGGCGCGCATGCGGCGGCCCCTATAACGGCACCATAAATTGCGAAGTTGTGGCCCGCGTTAATGTGCCGCGGGCGGCTTGCTCAATCGCCCGCTAAGGCTAGCAAATCGTCAACGCAAACCGGGCATTTTGCGCGCTTTGCTTCAGCGCGGCTTGAGGAATGCGAAGTCGCAACCCTCGTCGGCGCCGAGGATTTCGCGCGCGTAAAGCTTTGCGTAACCGCGTTGCGGCGCCGGCGCGGTTAATTTCACAGCGGCGGCGCGTGCTTTAAGTTCCGCCTCGTCGACGGCGAGATCGATGCGGCGCTGCTTGACCGAGAGCCGGATGCGGTCGCCGTTCTTGACCAGCGCCAGCGGGCCGCCCGAGGCGGCGTCCGGCGTCACGTGCAGCACGATGGTGCCGAAGGCGGTGCCGCTCATGCGCGCGTCCGACACGCGCACCATGTCCTTGACGCCCTTGGTGGCGAGCTTCTTGGGGATCGGCAGATAGCCGGCCTCCGGCATGGCGGCGGCCGAATGCGGGCCGGCGTTCTGCAAGACCAGAATGTCGTCCGGGGTGACGTCGAGAGCGGGATCGTCGACGCGCGCGGCCATATCCTCGAGCGAGGAGAACACCACCGCGCGGCCCTCGTGCTCGAACAGCCGGCTGTCGGCCGCCGAGCGCTTGAGGATGGCGCCCTGCGGCGCCAGGTTGCCGAACAGCGCGACCAGCCCGCCTTGCGGCTCGAGCGGCTTGCCGCGCTCGGCGATGATCGTGCGGTCGATGAAACCGTCGCCCTCCTGCGCGCTCAGCCGCTCGCCCAAGGTCTCGCCGGTGACCGTCATGGCGTCGAGATGCAGGAGATCCTTCAGCTCGCGCAGCAGCGCGCCGACGCCGCCGGCGGCGAAGAAATCCTCCATGTAGCCGTTGCCGACCGGCTTCAGGTTCACCAGCACCGGCGTGGTGTCGGACAATTCGTTGAGCCGTTGCAGCGACAGCGGCACGCCGGCGCGGCCGGCGATGGCGGTCAGATGGATGACGGCGTTGGTCGAGCCGCCGATGGCGAGCAGCACGCGCAGCGCGTTCTCGACCGATTTGTGCGTTGACGATCTTGTCGGGCGTGAGCTTGGAGCCGATCAGCTTGACCGCCGCGGCGCCGGTCGCCTCCGCCGCGCGCAGGCGGTCGGCGTGCACGGCCGGGATGGCGGCGGTGCCGGGCAGGATCATGCCGAGCGCCTCGGCGATGCAGGCCATGGTGGAGGCGGTGCCCATCACCGCGCAGGTGCCGGCGGTGGTCGCGAGCTTGCCCTCGACCGCGGAGATTTCCTTATCGTCGATCTTGCCGGCGCGGTATTGCGCCCAGAAGCGGCGGCAGTCGGTGCAGGCGCCGAGCCGCTCGCCGCTGATGGCGGCCGGTCATCATCGGCCCCGCCACCAGCATGATCGCGGGCTTGGCCGCCGAGACCGCGCCCATCAATTGCGCCGGCACGGTCTTGTCGCAGCCGCCCATCAGCACCACCGCGTCCATCGGCTGCGCGCGCACCATCTCCTCGGTGTCCATCGACATCAGGTTGCGGAATTTCATGCTGGTCGGGTTGAGGAACACCTCGCCGAGCGAAATGGTGGGGAATTCGATCGGCAGCGCGCCGGCCGCCAGCACGCCGCGCTTGACCGCGTCGAGCAGCTCGGGGAAATGGCGGTGGCAATTGTTGAAGCCGGACGGCGTATAGGCGATGCCGACCACCGGCTTTTCCAGCATGGCGCGGGAATAGCCCATCGACTGCGCGAAGGAGCGGCGCAGGTAGAGCGAGAAATCGCGGTCGCCGTAATTGGTCAGACCGTTGGCGATGCCGGTCGGGGGTTTGCTCATGCGCTCACTTGTTGCAGACGCGGCGAGGCCGGAGGCAAGCCGCTTTGTGCAGCGGGTGCGCGGCGATGCGCTTGCGAAAGCGCCGGAAACCGGCGCGCCAGCCGGGGAATTCCGAGCTCGCGAAAATAGGCCATCACCACCACCAAAGTGAGCAGCCAAGTGAGGAAATGATAGCGGGCGACGTCGCCGCGATAGAACAGCGCCACCGCGTGCTGCGCCAGCGCCGCCGCGCCGAGCAGCCGCAGCCAGGGATCGAAGCGCGCGGCCGCGCGCGACCACCCAGAGCAAGATGGCGACGCCCGCGGCGTTGAGCGGAATGGTCCAGTAGGATTCCGCCGGCCCGCACAGCCAATCGGCGAGCTGCCGCGACACGCGCGCGAGCCCGCTGAAATCCAGCTGGATGAGTTGCCGCACCGCCTCGACATAGGCCGAGGGCGGCATGACCAGCAGATTCGGCATCGTCGGCGTTCGAGCTGAACAGCACGAAGACGTGGCCAAAGTACCAATTATGCAGCGCCATCGAAAAGACCGGCAGGAAGCCGAGGCAGAGGCCGGAAAGGCGCGTCCATTGCCGCTGGCCGAGCGCGGCAAGGCCGGCGCCGCCCAGCAAGACCGCGGCGGCGGGCGCCACCACCGGCCGCATGAAGATCGCGAGCGCCAGCAACAGCGCGCCGAAAAATCCGGCGGCGAAGGCCGCGCGCGGTCCCGCCCGCGCCGCGCCCACGATCGGCAAGATGCCGGCGACGAACAAGATATAGGCGGCCGGGTCGGCAAAACCGTGCGACGCCCACTTCTCATATTGCACGAAGCTGGTGCCGAACAGTGACGCCGAGCGGCAGCGCGACGAACAGCAATACGAGTGCGAGTGCCCAGCGCGCGTCGAGGAAGCGCCTGAACAACAGCAGCACGAAGAACGGGAAGGCGAGAACCAGCGAAAGATAGCCGAGATAGCTTTCGCCGAACACGACGTGCTCGAGCGCGCGAAAATAGCGCAGGCCCGGCCCGCCGTACCAGTAGACGCTTTCGCCGCCGCGCAACGCGGAATAAAAATCGCCGGCCAGCAAAGATTGCAAAATCTCGCGGCCGACGCCGTCGTAGAACAGGCCGTCGTCGCCGCCGTCGAACGGCCGCACGCCGCCGAGAAACGAAGCGTCGTCGATCGCGATGACGAGGGCGGCAAGCCCGATGAGCCCGGCGGCGAGCAGCGCGCGCCGCGGCCGCATCCGCACCAAAATGGCGACCAAGGCCAGCGCCGCGATCAGGATCGCGCCGCCTTGCGCGAGGCGCAGGAGCCGCAGGCGCCATGGCGGCGTCACGTGCATCGACAGCGTATCGGGCTTGATGGCGAGGCCGAACACGCGCTTGCCGGCGTCGTTCGCCGCGATGGCGCGGCAGCCTTCGCCGGGCAAGCGCCGCGAACGTGTCGCGCTCGCCTTCCCACAAGACTTCGCCGCGCCAGCACAGTTCCCCGCCGGCATAGCCGGCCGGCAGGCGCACCATCTCAAACCAGGGCATGGCGATGCGCCAACGCTTGAGCCCCATGAAGAACCGGCGGTCGCGGTCGTCGCGGTGCACGTCGGGCGCCGCCGTCAGCCAATTGTATCGCCGCTCATTGACGAACCCGAGCTTGAGCCGCACCGGATCGGAAAAATCGAGCGCGCTCACCGCGCGCGAGGCTTCGCTCTTGCGCCAGACGCCGTCGGCGGAAAACGCATAGAGCAAATCCGGCGCGCCTTCGTCCTGCCAGCAGCCGGTGCTGCCGGGCCGGCAACGCACCGCTGCCGGATAAGTTCGCGTCGAACGCCGCCGCCAGGCGCGCGTAGACCGGCGGCGGCAGTCCGCGCCGCAAGACTTCGCCTTGAGCGCCGGGCAGGAACACATTGTGTCCCTCCTCGAGGCGCGGCGGCGACATCCCGATTTGCGCGGCGAGCGCGATTGCGACGAGGGCGATGGCGGCAAGCCAGCGCTTGAGCCGCGCGGTCACCTCGCCGGTGAAGATGATGACGGCGAGCGCCAGCAGCAGCGCGTAAGCGGCAAGGTCGTTGACCGGCAGACCGACCGCCGCCACCGCCAGGATCAGCGCGGCGCCTTTTAGCCAGCCGGCGCCGGCGCGCGGCACGGTTTGCGACCACGATGTCATAGAAACTGGCGTTCCCCGCTCTCGCGCAATTTCTGCTTGCCTAGCATGGCGGCTTGCCTCAAATCCATGCCGCCATGAGCCCAGAGCGCGCGCAGGACAAGCAAAAGGAAATCGTCTTTTTCGACCAACATGCCGAAAAGGACGATTATGACGTTTTCACGCCGGCCTCGAACGAGCGTTTGGTCGGCGCGTTGGTGCGCCTGCTCGGCTTGCCGCACGGCGCCCGCGTCGCCGATATCGGTTGCGGCTCCGGCGTATTCACCGAGCTGCTGCGGCGCGCCGGTTATTCCGTCACCGGCATCGATATCAGCCCGAAGCTGGTAGCGGTCGGGCGGACGAAATATCCGGGACTCGATTTGATCGAAGGCGACGCCGAGGCGCTGCCGTTCGAGGATGCGAGCTTCGACGGCGTGTCGTTGTGCAACATCGTGCATCATTTCCCGAACCCGCGGAAGCTAATCGCCGAAGTGCGCCGCGTGCTCAAGCCCGGCGGCCGTTTCGCCGCCATCGATCCCAACCGCGTGAACCCGTTCATGTGGCTGTATCGCGACCGCGCCTCGCCGTTTTACAGCCCGGTCGGCGTCACCGAGAACGAGCGGCCGGTCCTCGGCCGGCAGGTCGCCGAGCTGTTTCGCGCGCAGGGCTTTCGCGTGCAAACCGATTACCTCGCCGGGCTGTCTTACCGCTACGTCGCGTCGCGCCGCGCCCGCGTCCTGCTGCCGGTCTATAATGCTATCGACAATGGGGTATTCCGGCTTCCATTCATGAAGGGGATGCGGCCGTTCGTGCTCACCGCGGGGGAAAAGACGGCGTGAACCCGCGCCATTTCTATTCGTCGGACAATTGCCGCCTAGCGGCGTGATGGTATATGCAGCCATGAGAGCAACTGAGCCGCGGCACAATCATGGCTGAACGCATTCTGATCACCGGCGGCGCCGGCTTCGTCGGCTCCAATCTCGCGCTGTCGTTCAAGCGCGACCGCGCCGACGCGGCCGTCATCGCCTTCGACAATCTCAAGCGCCGCGGCAGCGAGCTTGCGCTCGCGCGGCTGCGCGCGGGCGGCGTCGAATTCATGCACGGCGACGTGCGCAGCCCCGGCGACCTCGCCGAAGCCGGCCCCGCCGACATATTGATCGAGGCTTCCGCCGAGCCGAGCGTGTTCGCCGGCTACAACGGCGACCCCAATTACATCGTCGAGACCAATTTGTTCGGCGCCGCGCATTGTCTCGAACACGCGCGCAAGCATGGCGCGGCGCTGGTGTTCCTCTCGACCAGCCGCGTCTATTCGATCGAAGCCCTGCGCGCGCTGCCGCTCGAGCGCGGCGAGACCCGCTTCGTCCTCAAGAGCGGCAGCCAGCAGCCGGGCCTGAGCGCGGCCGGCATCGCGGAAGGTTTCTCGACCGGCGGCCACCGCGCGCTCTACGGCACCAGCAAGCTCGCCGCCGAATTGCTGATCGAGGAATACCGCGCGATGTACGGGCTGCGCGCCATCGTCAACCGCTGCGGCGTGATCTCGGGGCCCTGGCAGATGGGCAAGGTCGACCAGGGCTTCTTCGTGGTCTGGCTTGCCCGCCATCTGTACGGCGGGGCGCTGTCCTACATGGGCTTCGGCGGCGAGGGTCTGCAGGTGCGCGATATTTTGCACGTCGACGATCTCTACGATCTGGTCGTGCAGCAGTTGCGCGGCCTGAAAGACGATGCTGGCGGCATGTTCAACGTCGGCGGCGGCATGGCCAACAGCCTTTCGCTGCGCGAACTGACGCGACAAGTGCCGCAAGCTCTCCGGCCGCAGCGTCGAGATCGGGCGCATTGCCGAAACGCGCGACGCCGATATTCCGTTCTACGTCAGCGACTATGAGGCGGTGACGCGCGCGACCGGCTGGAAGCCCAAGCGCGCGCTCGAGCAGACCGTCGAAGAGGTCGCACGCTGGCTCGTCGACCATCGCGCGCAGCTCGAACCCATCCTCACGCAGTAGAGACCGCATGAGCGTTGCCATCATCACCGGTTCGGCGGGCTTGATCGGCGCGGAAGCCGCGCGCCAGTTCGCGGCCAAGGGCTTGAGCATCGTCGGCATCGACAACGACATGCGCGCGCGCTTCTTCGGCGACGACGCCTCGACGCGCTGGGCGCGCAACCATCTCGAAACGACGCTGCGCGATTACACGGCACGTCGATGCCGACATCCGCGACGAAGACGCCATGCGCGCGCGTGTTTGCGCGCCACGGGCGCGACATCGCGGTCGTCATCCATACCGCCGCGCAGCCCTCGCACGACTGGGCGGCGCGCGACCCGGTCACCGATTTCACCGTCAACGCCAACGGCACGCTCAATCTGCTGCAGCATGACGCGGCAATATTGCCCGGACGCGCCGTTCATCTTCTGCAGCACCAACAAGGTCTATGGCGACACGCCCAACCGGCTGCCGCTGGTCGAGCAGGAGACGCGCTGGGAGGTTGCGCCCGAGCACACCTACGCCGAGCACGGCATCGACGAGACGCATGTCGATCGACGCCTCCACGCACAGCCTGTTCGGCGTCTCGAAGGCCTCCGCCGACCTGATGGTGCAGGAATTCGGCCGCTATTTCGGCATGAAGACCGCCTGCTTCCGCGGCGGCTGCCTGACCGGGCCGGGCCATTCCGGCGCCATGCTGCACGGCTTCCTGTCGTATCTGATGAAATGCGCGGTCACCGGCGGCGCCTACACAGTGCTCGGCTACAAGGGCAAGCAGGTGCGCGACAACATCCATAGCCGCGACCTGGTCGACGCCTTCTGGCAGGTCTTCGAGAAGCCGCGCGTCGGCCGAGGTCTACAATATCGGCGGCGCCCGCCACGCCAACTGCTCGATGCTGGAAGCGATCGCGCTGTGCGAGGAACTGACCGGGCGGCCGATGAACTGGTCCTACGCCGAGGACAACCGCATCGGCGACCACATCTGGTGGATCAGCGACGTGCGCCGCTTCCAGTCGCATTATCCGGACTGGCGTTTCACTTACGACATCCGCGCCATGCTCAAGGAAATTTACGAGGCCATGCGCGAGCGCACGCATTCGGCGGCAGCGGCGGGCTGATGCTGACGGCGGCAAGCCACGACTGGGTCGCCGCCGGCGTGCCGGGACTGTTGTCGATCGTCGTTCCGGCGCATAACGAGGCCGACAGTCTGCCCGACGTGCTGCCGCCGCTGGTAAAGGCGCTGCAAGATGCCGGCATCGTCCACGAAATCCTGGTGGTCAACGACGGCTCGACCGACGACACCGGCGCGGTGCTGGCCGAGCTGGCCAAGCGTCACCCGACGATTCGCTTCATCGACAATCCGCCGCCCAATGGCTTCGGCCTGGCGGTGCGCGCCGGGCTCGCGCAATTCCGCGGCGACGCGGTTGCCATCGTGATGGCCGACGGCTCCGACGATCCGGCCGACGTGGTGAAATATCACCGCAAGCTCGCGGAGGGTTACGACTGCGTGTTCGGCTCGCGCTTCATCGCCGGCAGCAAGGTGATCGACTACCCGAAACACAAGCTGATCATCAACCGGCTGGCCAACTTGTTTGTCAGCGCGCTGTTCCGGCTGCGCTACAACGATACGACCAACGCCTTCAAATGCTACCGGCGCGCGGTGATCGCCGGGCTCGAGCCGATGCTGTCGCCGCATTTCAACCTGACCGTCGAGCTGCCGCTCAAGGCCATCATCCGCGGCTACAGCTTCGCGGTGGTGCCGATTTCCTGGACCAACCGGAAATCCGGCGTCTCCAAGCTCAAGCTCCGCGAGATGGGCAGCCGCTATCTGTTCATCGTGCTCTATTGCTTCATCGAGCGGCTGCTGTCGCGCGGCGACTACAAGCGGCGGCCGTAACGGGTTCCGCCCCTGCGGCGATTCCCGCCTCGACAAGCGCCCTGGAACTCTTCTAATAAAAGGGAGACCCGGGGGCGCGTTGCGCGGGGAAAGAAAAAACGCATGGATTACAACAGCTTCTTTGCCGCGGCGCTGGGCCGCCTGCGCGACGAGCGCCGCTACCGGGTGTTCGCCGATCTCGAGCGCATCGCCGGCCGCTTTCCGCACGCCATCTGGCATTCGCCCGCCGGCGCGCGCGAGGTGGTGATCTGGTGCTCGAACGATTACCTCGGCATGGCGCAGCACCCCAAGGTGATCGGCGCCATGGTCGACGTCGCCGCGCGCATGGGCACCGGCGCCGGCGGCACCCGCAACATCGCCGGCACCAATCATCCGCTGGTCGAGCTCGAGCGCGAGCTCGCCGACCTGCACGGCAAGCCGGCGGCGCTGGTGTTCACCTCCGGCTACGTCTCGAACCAGACCGGCATCGCCACCATCGCCAAATTGCTGCCCGACTGCCTGCTGCTGTCGGACGCGCTCAACCACAATTCCATGATCGAGGGCGTGCGCCAGTCCGGCTGCGAGCGGCAGATCTGGCGGCACAACGACCTCGGCCATCTGGAAGAATTGCTCAAGGCCGCCGATCCCCGGCGGGCCAAGCTGATCGTGTTCGAGAGCCTCTATTCCATGGACGGCGACGTCGCGCCGGTGCATGCGATCTGCGATCTCGCGCGAGCGCTACGGCGCCATGACCTACGTCGATGAAGTGCACGCGGTCGGCATGTACGGCGCGCGCGGCGGCGGCATCTGCGAGCGCGACGACGCCATGAGCCGGGTCGACGTGATCGAAGGCACGCTCGCCAAGGCTTTCGGCTGCCTCGGCGGCTACATCGCGGCGAGCGCCGACATCGTCGACGCGGTGCGCTCCTACGCGCCCGGCTTCATCTTCACCACCGCGCTGCCGCCGGCGATCTGCGCGGCGGCGACCGCCGCGATCCGGCATTTGAAAGCCTCGAGCTGGGAGCGCGAGCGCCATCAGGATCGCGCCGCGCGCGTCAAGGCGGTGCTCAACGCCGCCGGCCTGCCGGTGATGCCGAGCGATACCCACATCGTGCCGGTGCTGATCGGCGACGCCGAGAAATGCAAGGCGGCGAGCGACCTGCTGCTGGCCGAGCACGGCATCTACATCCAGCCGATCAACTACCCGACCGTGCCGCGCGGCATGGAGCGGCTGCGCATCACGCCCTCGCCCTATCACGACGACGTGCTGATCGACCGGCTGGCGGAAGCCTTGGTCGACGTCTGGGAGCGGCTCGGCCTGCAACGCGGCGACCGCGCGCTGGCGGCGGAATAAGCCGCCGTCATCGGGCGCCGCCGGCATGACGCTCCCGCTCAACGTCCAGGTCCGCCTGAAGTCGCGGCCGAACGGCATTCCGCAGGCCGAGCATTTCGAGCTGGCGCAAGCGCCGGTGCCCGAACTCGCGCACGGCCAATTCCTGGTGCGCAACGAATTCCTCTCGGTCGAGCCGGCCATGCGCGGCTGGGTGTCGGCGGTCGCCAATTATGCGGCGCCGGTCGGCATCGGCGAGGTCATGCGCTCCTTCGCCGCCGGCCAAGTGATCGCCTCGCGCCATCCCGGCTACGCCGAAGGCGACGCCGTCATGGGCATGCTGGGCTGGCAGCAATACGCCGTCTCCGACGGCAGCACGATCACGCGCAAGGTGCGCGAGACCGACCTGCCGCTCTCGCTGTCGCTCGGCGTGCTCGGCTTGAACGGCATCACCGCCTATTTCGGCCTGCTCGATCTCGGCCTGCCGCGCGCGGGCGACACGGTCGTGGTCTCGACCGCCGCCGGCGCGGTCGGCTCGGCGGTCGGGCAGATCGCCAAATTGATGGGCTGCCGCACCGTCGGCCTCACCGGCGGCCCGGTGAAGACCGCATTGTGCCGCGAGGAATTCGGCTACGATGACGCCATCGACTACAAAGCCGGCGACATCGGCACGGCGCTGGCGCAGGCCTGCCCGCGCGGCGTCGACGTCTATTTCGACAATACCGCCGGGCCGATCAGCGATGCCGTGCTGCCGTTGCTGGCGACCGGCGCGCGCATCGTGATCTGCGGCACCGCCTCGGTTGCCAGCTGGGACCCGCCGCCGATGGGCCCGCGCGTCGAACGTTACCTGCTGGTCAAGCGCGCGCGCATGTCCGGGCTGTTGGTGTTCGATTATCAGCTGCGTTACGAGGAAGCGGTGACGCGGCTCGCCGACTGGGTGCGCGCGGGCGCGTTGCGCTACCGCGAGGACATCGTCGAGGGCATCGAGCGCGCGCCGGCCGCCATCGCCGAGCTTTATCGCGGCGAAAACCTCGGCAAGCGGCTCATCCATCTTCCTCGTTGAGCGGCCCCGCGCGCGCGGCGCGGCGCGCCAGGAACGGCATGGTGAGCGCGGCCAAAGGGCGTCGACGATTCCGGCTAGGCAGTTGGCGCTCACGATTCCAGAAATCGCTAAGAACACTAGTTATATCAATAGGTTAATACGTATCCTATACTGGTGCCGTCGTTACCCGGGCATGCGGCCCCCGAGGCTGCTGAGGTCCGCGCCGCGCTCGGCGAAATCGCGTAGACTGCCGGCTTGGCGGCCGCTCGGCGGCCCTCGGCAAAGGTTGACGCGCGTATGCTGCAAGGCTGGGTCGTCGTCGCGGTGGCGCTCGGCTACATCGGGCTCCTGTTCCTGGTGGCGAGCTATGGCGACCGCATGCACCGCTTCGGCGGCGCCGGCCGCAACCGGCTGCTGATCTATCCGCTGTCGCTCGCGATCTACTGCACCTCGTGGACGTTCTTCGGCTCGGTCGGCTCGGCCTCGCGCACCGGCTTCGAATTCCTCACCATCTATATCGGGCCGATGCTGATGGTCGGCCTGTTCTCGCCGCTGATCGTGCGCATCGTGCGGCTGGCGAAAGCGCAGAACATCACCTCGATCGCCGACTTCATCGCCGCGCGCTACGGCAAGAGCCAGGCGGTGGCGGCGACGGTCGCGCTCATCGCCATCGTCGGCACCATCCCCTACATCGCCTTGCAGCTCAAAGCGGTGTCGGGCTCGCTCGAGACCATCATCGCGCAAATGACGTTCGCGGCCGACACCGCGCGTCCGCTGCTCGGCGACATCGCCTTGTTCGTCGCGCTGGCGATGGCGACCTTCGCCGTGCTGTTCGGCACCCGCCACATCGACGCCACCGAGCACCAGCACGGTCTGATGCTGGCGATCGCGGCGGAATCGATCGTCAAGCTGCTCGCCTTTCTGGCGGTCGGCGTCTTCATCACGTTCTTCATGTTCCACGGGCCGGCCGCCCTGTTCGCCGCCGCGCAGGAGCATCCGCAAAGCGCGTCCATGTTCTCGCGCCCGCCGGCTTTCGACACGCTGATCGCGACCACGCTGTTGTCGTTCATCGCCATCATCCTGCTGCCGCGCCAGTTCCACGTCGCGGTGGTGGAGAACCACAATGAAGGCGAGATCAAGCGCGCGGCCTGGCTGTTCCCGGCCTACTTGGTGCTGATCAATATCTTCGTCGTGCCGATCGCGCTCGCCGGGCTCTTGACCTTCCGCAACGGCGAGGTCGACAGCGACATGTTCGTGCTGGCGCTGCCGCTGCAGACGGGATCGAGCGTGCTGGCGATCGTCGCCTTCGTCGGCGGCCTATCGGCGGCGACCGCCATGGTGATCGTGGAATCGGTGGCGCTCTCGATCATGGTGTCGAACGACATCGTGATGCCGCTGGTGCTGCGGCGGCGCGGCTCGCTGATCTCCGGCCGCGAAAACGTCGGCTCGCTGCTGCTCACCGCGCGCCGGGTGGCGATCTTCGCCATCATCCTGCTCGCCTATCTGTACTACCGCACGGCGGGCGACGCGCAACTCGCCTCCATCGGCCTGCTTGCCTTCGCCGCGCTCGCCCAGCTCGCGCCGGCGTTTTTCGGCGGCCTGTTCTGGCGGCGCGCCACCGGCGGCGGCGCGCTCGCCGGCATGATCGCGGGATTCGTGGTGTGGGCCTACACGCTGTTGCTGCCGAGCTTCGCCGACGTCGGCATCGTCAGCCAGTACATCCTCACCGACGGGCCCTGGCACATCACGGCGCTGCGTCCGCAGCATCTGTTCGGGCTCGACCTGCCGCCGCTGGTGCACGGCGTGATCTGGAGCCTGGCGGTCAACATCCTCGCTTACATCGGCATGTCGCTGCGGCGCGAGCCCTCGCCGATCGAGCGCATGCAGGCCAATACTTTCGTGCCGACGCGAGCTTGCGCCGATGGCGCCGAGCTTCCGGCTCTGGCGCTCCTCGGTGACGGTCGAGGAGTTGAGCGCCACGGTGGCGCGCTATCTCGGCGAGGAGCGCACGCGCAGCGCCTTCGAGAGCTTCGCCGCCACCCACCGCGTCAGCCTGGAGCGCAAGGACGAGGCCGACTTCCGCCTGGTGCGGCACGCCGAGCATATTCTGGCCTCGGCCATCGGCGCGCGCTTCCTCGCGCCTGGTGCTGTCGTTGCTGCTGCGCAAGCGCACGGTCTCGACCAAGGCCGCGCTCAAGCTGCTCGACGACGCCAATGCCGCGATCCAGTACAACCGCGAAATCCTGCAGACCGCGCTCGACCACGTGCGCCAGGGCATCGCGGTGTTCGACAAGGATCTGCAGCTGATCTGCTGGAACCGGCAGTTCGGCGACATCCTCGACCTGCCGCCGAGCCTGATCCGGGTCGGCTGCGGACTCGCCGAGATCCTGCGCTTCAACGCCGGGCGCGGCGAGCGTCGAGCCCGAGCCGCGTCGACGAATTCGTGCACCAGCAGATCGAGCGCTACGCCTCCGGCAGCGAGCCGTTCCTGGAACGCTTCGCCGAGCCCGGCCTGTCGATCGAGGTGCGCGCCAACCGCATGCCGGACGGCGGCATCGTCACCACCTTCACCGACATCACGCCGAGCGTGGAAGCGGCCGAAGCGCTCGAGCGCGCCAACGAGACGCTGGAGCGGCGCGTGCACGAGCGCACCGAGGAGCTGACGCGGCTCAACGCCGCGCTCGCGCGCGCCAAGGGCGAGGCCGACGCCGCCAATATCTCCAAGACCAAGTTCCTGGCGGCGGCCAGCCACGACATCCTGCAGCCGCTCAACGCGGCGCGGCTCTACGTCACCAGCCTGATCGAGCGCGGCGCGCAAGGACGACCGCCGGCTGGTCGACAATATCGACGCCTCGCTCGAGGCGGTGGAGGAAATCTTCGGCGCGCTGCTCGACATGTCGCGGCTCGACACCGGCGCGCATGCGGCCGGAATTCGCCAGCTTCCGCGTCGACGAACTGATGCGCCAGATCGAGCTCGAGTTCGCGCCGCTCGCCGCCGGCAAGGGGCTCGACCTCACCTTCATGCCCTGCGCGGCGGTGGTGCGCTCCGACCGCCGGCTGCTGCGCCGGCTGATCCAGAACCTCGTTTCCAACGCCATCAAATACACGCCGTCGGGCCGCGTGCTGGTCGGCTGCCGGCGGCGCGGCGACCATCTGCGCATCGAGGTCTACGACACCGGCGTCGGCATTCCGGCCGTCGCAAGCAGCGCGACATCTTCGTCGAATTCCACCGGCTCGATCAGGGCGCGCGCATCGCGCGCGGGCTTGGGCCTCGGCCTGTCGATCGTCGAGCGCATCGCGCGCGTGCTCGGCTCGCGAGGTCGAGGTGCGCTCGAGCGTCGGCCACGGCTCGCGCTTCTGCGGTCGACGGTGCCGCTGTCGAGCGCGGCGCCGGTCGACGCTGCCGGCGCGCGACGAGCCGCGCCTCGACCCCGGCCAGCTCGCCGGCATCACCGCGCTCTGCATCGACAACGAGCCCGCGGTGCTCGACGGCATGGAGACGCTGCTGCGCGGCTGGGGCTGCGCGGTGATCAAGGCGCCCGATCTCGACCGGCGCGCTGGCGGCGATCGCCGAAGCGCGCGGCCGCGCCGAACGGCCTGTTGGTCGACTATCACCTCGACCACGGCAACGGCATCGAGGCGATCGTTGCGCTGCGCCGCGTCTGCGGCGACGGTGCCGGCGATCCTGATCACCGCCGACCGCTCGCCGGCGGTGCGCGAAGCAGGCGCGCGCCGCACGGCATCCAGGTGCTGCACAAGCCGGTCAAGCCGGCGGCGCTGCGCGCGCTGCTGGCGCAATGGCGCGTGCTGCGCGTGGCGGCGGCGGAGTAACTGCGTCGTCCCCGCGAGCGGCGAGCCGGACTATCGTCGCTGCGAGACTCGCTCGATCGCTCGCGGGACGACATACCCTCCGCCGGCCGTCTGCGGCCACTGGCCGGCTTCGATCTTGGCGGCGGCGATCACCGCCTGGGTGCGGCTCTCGACGCCGAGCTTCTGCAGGATCGCCGAGACGTGCGCCTTCACGGTCGCCTCGGAGACGCCGAGCTCGTAGGCGATCTGCTTGTTGAGCAGGCCCTCCGACAGCATCATCAGCACGCGCACCTGCTGCGGCGTCAGCGTCGCCATGCGCGCCATCAGTTCGGCGGTCTCGGCGTCCGCGCCGGCGGTGAGATCGACGTCGGGCGGCGTCCACACGCCGCCGCCGAGCACGCGCGCGATCGCCGTCGCGCATCGCCTCGACGCCGAGCGTCTTGGGGATGAAGCCGGAGGCGCCGAACTCCATGCAGCGGCGGATGGCGGCCGGATCGTCGTTGGCCGACACCACGACCACCGGCACGCTCGGATATTGCGCGCGCAGATACATCAGGCCGGAAAATCCGCGCACGCCCGGCATGGCGAGATCGAGCAGAATGAGATCGACCTCGCCGCCGCGGTCGAGCAGTTCGGCGACCTCGTCGAAGGTGCCGGCTTCCGCGATCTCGACCTTCGGCAGCAGGCCGCCGACCGCCTCGCGCAGCGCGCCGCGAAACAGCGGGTGGTCGTCGGCGATCACCAAGCGCGTATGCGAGCCGTCGGTCAAAGCTGCGCAACCTTTCGAGCGCCGCCGGACGCGGCGAACAGCAATCTACTCGTTTAGTTCCGGCGCGGCCACCCTGGCGACAAAAGCCCGGTTTTCCGCGGGCTTTCGTCCGCTATTGGCGGCTGCCGATGAACTGGAAAATCACCTCGCGGCTGTGCGGACGGCGGCGGTGCTCGACCAGATAGAGGCCCTGCCAGGTGCCGAGCGCGAGCTTGCCGCCGGCGACCGGCACGTGCAGCGACACGCCGGTGAGCATGCGCCTTGACGTGCGCCGGCATGTCGTCGGGGCCCTCGACGTCGTGGATCCAGGGCGCGTCCTGCGGCGCCAGGCGGTCGAGCGCGGCGGCAAGATCGGCCTGCACGTCGGGATCGGCGTTCTCCTGGATGGCGAGCGAGGCCGAGGTGTGGCGCAGGTAGACCAGCAGCGTGCCGTCGCCGGCGCCGCACTGCGCGATGAAATCGGCGGCCTGCGCGGTGATCTCGGTGAAGCCGGCGCCCGGCGTGTCGAGGCGCAAGCTCGCGCTGGCGATGAGCTGCGGGGACCGCTGCGCTGATGGCGGACAATCGGCCGGGCATGGTTAGCCGTTAGGCAGCACGTCCTTCTGGAAGCCGCCGACCATCTCGACCACGCGCTGCCAGGTGCGTTTGAGATAGGCGCGGGCGCGCGCGAAGTCCTTGTGCAGGTTGCGGCTGAATTCGTCGTTCTTGGCCGCCGGCGGCGGCACCGGCTGCGGCGGCGGCGGCGCCGGCAACGGCGGCGGCGCGCGCAAGACGGCGACCTCTTGCTTGAGCGCGGCGACCTCGTCCTGCAGGCGCGCGATCTCCTTGTCGAGCGCGGCGCGGTCCTCCGGCACCACCTCGCAGGCCCAGCCGGCGGCGTGCGCGGAGCAGAATGCGACCTGGCCGGTATTATTGTCGAGCCGCACAAAGCCGCCGTCGACGCGGTTGAAAGCGTAGCGCTGCGGCGGCGGCGCCGACGCGATGGTCGAATCGGCGCGGTCCTGCGTCTTCGGCGGCGCGGGCACGGCCGGCAGTTTTTCCTGCGCGGGCGGCGCGTGCGCGGCCGGCGCCTTTTCGCGCACCGGCGGCGGCACCGGCAGCACCTGTTGCGCCGCGAGCGGCGCGGCGACCAAGCTGAGAGCGGCGGCCGCCATCAATGTCGAAATCCGCATGCGCTGTCCTTCCGCGCTGGCTACGCGCCGATCGAAGCCTAACATTGGTGCGGCGCGTTCTTAAGACAACGGTGCCGGGCGGCGCGGCGGCCATGCCGCAGCGCACTAAAGGGCGCGGCCAAAGCCGGTAAAATCCGGCATTTAGCAGCATTATCAGATGCTTATGCCATCCGGCCGGTTTCTTGACTCGGGTATACCCGATCAGTATGGTCCGCGCGGCTTTGAGGGCGGCGGAACGACGCGAAGCCTTTCTCATCCACGCGAGTCGACAGCATGAGCGGCGACACGCGCGGTGAAGGGGATCGCAAGCAACCGCCGGACGACGAAGCCGCCCTCTCCGCGAGGCTCCAGCGTCTCGGCGAACGGCTCGCGACCGCGAACCGACCTTCCGAAAACGGCTCCGGTCCTCGTCAGACCGCCGACAGGGCGTCGGCGTTTGCGCGCGGGTTCCGGCTTTCGACCGAGTTGGTGGCCGGCGTGCTGGTGGGCGCGGTCATCGGCTGGCTGATCGATCGCTGGCTCGGGATCTCGCCGTGGGGGCTGATCGTGTTTTTGCTGCTCGGCTTCGCCGCCGGGGTGCTCAACGTGATGCGCGCGGCCGGCGTCGTGCGCGAGAGAAAGCTAGGCGATTAGCGCATGATCCCGAAGTGGAACCGGTTTCCCGCTTCGCGAAGCCCGCTTCGGCGGGCGAAGGAAGGTCGGAAAGATCATGCGCCAGGAAAATTAAGACCATGGCCGTCGACCCGATCGAGCAATTCCAGATCCACAATTTGTTTCCGATCGCCAAGATCGGCAACACCGAGATCGCCTTCACCAATTCGGCCGCCTTCATGCTGGTGGCGGTGCTCGGCCTCACCGCCTTTCTGGTGATGGCCACGGCGGGGCGCAATCTGGTGCCTTCGCGCCTGCAATCGGCCGCCGAGATCGCCTACGAATTCGTCGCCACCACCGTGCGCTCGACCGCCGGCTCGGAAGGCATGAAGTTCTTCCCCTTCGTGTTCTCGATCTTCATGTTCGTGCTGACGCTGAACATGCTCGGGCTGATCCCCTACGCCTTCACCGTCACCAGCCACATCATCGTCACCGCCGCGCTCGCGCTCACGGTGTTCTTCACCGTGCTGATCTACGGTCTCGTGCGCCACGGCTTGCACTTCTTCAACCTGTTCGTGCCCAAGGGCGTGCCGATCTACATCCTGCCGCTGATCGTCGCCATCGAGATCCTCTCGTTCCTGTCGCGGCCGATCTCGCACAGCGTGCGTCTGTTCGCCAACATGCTGGCCGGCCACATCACGCTGCAGGTGTTCGCGAGCTTCATCATCCTGCTCGGCGGCGCGCTCGGCGTGCTCGGCTGGGTCGGCGGCGTGCTGCCGCTTCGCCATGATCGTCATCCTGATGGCGCTGGAGATGCTGGTCGCCTTCCTGCAGGCCTACGTCTTCGCCATCCTCACCTGCATCTATCTCAACGATGCGATTCACCCGGGCCATTGAGGCCCGACCCAAAGGCTAGAACCGAAGGAGCTTGGTTATGGATCCAGTGGCAGCGAAATACATCGGCGCGGGCATCGCCGCGATCGGCATGGGCGGCGCCGGCGTCGGCGTCGGCATCATCTTCGGCAATTACCTGGCGGCGGCGATCCGCAATCCGTCGGCCGCGCAGGGCCAGTTCGGCAATTTGATCTTCGGCTTCGCCATCACCGAAGCGCTCGGCATCTTCTCGCTGCTGATCGCGCTGCTGCTGCTGTTCGCGCTCTAAGGCGAACGCCGCGATGGCCGAGCCGGCACACAAGACGGGCACCGAGGCCGTCCCCAAGGGCGAGCACGGCGGCTTTCCGCCGTTCCAGGCGCAGAACTTCGCTTCGCAGCTGGTCTGGCTCGCGATCGCCTTCGTGCTGCTCTATGTGCTGATGGCCAAGCTGGCGCTGCCGCGGGTCGGCGCCGCCATCGAAACCCGGCAGAAGCGCATCGACGACGACATCGCCGAGGCCGGCCGCCTGAAGCAGGACTCCGATGCCGCCATCGCCGCCTACGAGAAGGCGCTGGCCGACGCCCGCGCCCGCGCCCAGACAATCGCCAGCGAGATGCGCGAGAAGCAGGCGGCCGAGGCCGAGGCGACCCGCAAGCGCCTGGAAGACCAGCTCAACGCCAAGCTCGCGGACGCCGAGAAGAGCATCGCCGCGACCAAAGCAGGCGGCCATGCGCAACGTGCGCGGCATCGCCGAGGACGCCGCCCGCGCCATCGTCGAGCGGCTGATCGGCAAGGCGCCGAGCGACGGCGCGGTCGGCGCCGCCGTTGCCGACGTACTCAAGCGCTGAGGTCCGCCCCGTGGCACATCTAGGCGAATTCCTGCACGAAGCCGAGACCTGGGTGGCGCTCGCCTTCATCGTCTTCCTGGGCGTGCTCGGTTATGTCGGCGTGCATCGCATGATCGGCAAGTCGCTCGACGAGCGCTCGGCGCGCATCAAGGCCGAGCTCGACGAGGCGCGCAAGCTCAGGGACGACGCCGCGCAATTGCTGGCCGAATATCAGCGCAAGCGCGCGGCCGCCGAAACCGAAGCGCAGGACATCGTCGCCGGCGCGCGCGCCGAAGCCGAGCGCATGGCCGCCGAGGCCAAGGCCAAGGTCGAGGAATTCGTCGCCCGCCGCACCCAGCTCGCGGAAACCAAGATCGCGCAGGCCGAGGCGCAAGCCTCCGCCGACGTGCGCGCCGCCGCGGCCGACGCCGCGGTCGCCGCCGCCGAGAAAATCCTCGCGCAGGAAGCCAAGGGCACCTGGCCGGCGAATTGATCGCCAAGGGCATCGAGGACGTCCGCAAGAAGCTGAATTAGCCGCGCTTTGCTAGCCGGTCGGCTGCGGCGGCTTCGGCTTGAGCCTGGCCTTCGGCTTGCGCGGCGGCGCCTTCTTCTGCGGCTTGCCGGCCAGCGGATCGAAGCCGACATAGACGATGTAGTTGTCGACGACGCTCGCCGGCTGCGGCATCGGGAAGGCGAGCTCGGGCTCGATATGGATGAAGTTGGCGCGGTCGGCGCCCGGCGCGATCGCCACCGGCAGCACGGTGAACTTGGTCACGATGGTCACCGGGCTGACGCCCTCGCGCACCACCGCGATGCGCAGCGGCACTTCGACGGTGCCGGGCGCGCCGGCCGGACCCATGATGACGCGGCCTTCGATGCCGACTTTGATGGTGAGGAGCCCGGCGTTGAGATGGCACTCGCGCGCCATGTTCACGACGCTCGCCTGATAGCGCACGTCGAGCGGCGCCGGTTCGCCCGGGCCCGGCTTGCTGCCGATGATCAAGGTCGAGGCGCCGGTGCGCAGCGAGACGCTCGGGCAAGGCACGTCTTCGGAGGCGTTGGTATTGTTGACGCCGGCCGCGCTCAGGCCGAGATTGTCGGCGTTGTAGGACGGGCCGAAAAGCTGGGTGGTCAGGCTGCTCGAGGAGCCGCAGCCGGCGAGGCCGAGACCGATCAGCAAAAATCCCGCCGCGGTCCATGCCGCTTGTCCGTTGCGCTGCCGAAGGCATGTTGGGTCCCGCGTTTCTTGTCCCGGCCTTATAGCAAGCCAAGCGTGGCAAGCCCAAGGCGGCGGCGAGCGGCGAAAGCCGTGTCAATTCGGGTCATCCTGCAGGCGCGCGTAAAGCAGGTGATCCTGCCAGATGCCGTTGATGCAGAGATAGCCGCGGGCATAGCCCTCGCGCGTGAAAGCCGGTCTTCTCCAGCAAGCGCGACCGAGGCGGTGTTGCTCGGGATGCAGGCCGCCTCCAGCCGGTGCAGCCGCAGCGTCGCGAAGCTGAACGGGATGAGCGCGCGCACCGCCGCCGTCATGTAGCCCTGGCGGGCAAAGGGCGCGCCGATCCAATAGCCGATGCGAGCCGGCCTGCGCCACGCCGCGGCGGATATTGGCGAGCGTCAGCCCGCCGACCAGCGCGTCGTCGCTGCTGCGGAAGATCAGGAAGGCATAGGCGAGGTCGTTGCGCTGGTCCTCGACGTAGCGCTTGATGCGGCGGCGGAAGGCCGCGCGGGTGAGATCGTCGGCCGGCCAGATCGGCTCCCAGGGCGTGAGGAAGGCGCGGCTCTGCTCGCGCAAGGCGGCCCATGCGGGGTAGTCGCCGCTCTGCGGCACGCGCAACGCGACGCCCTCGCCGGCGATGGCGGGCATGGTCTCGGCGAAGCTGACGGTGCGGAAAAACGCCATGGAGATTTCGCGGCCCTGCGGGTCAGGCCGCCCGGCGGACCAGACTTTCCGCGATTGCCGCGGTGCTTTCAAGGCCGCTGCCGGGGCCGAGCGCGGCGATCGCCGGCCGGCTGCGCGCGGTGAGCGCGCGCCCGGCCGCGCGCGCGCTGTCGACCGTCACGGCGTCGACCTTGGCGACGATCTCCTCGAGCGGGATCGGCCGGCCGTAGGCCAGCATCTGGCGCGCGAGCTGGCCGACGCGCGCCTCCGAGCTTTCCAGCGCCATCAGCAGGCCGGCCTTCATCTGCGCCTTGGCGCGGGCGACCTCGGCCTCGTTGAGCGTCTCGGTGGCGCCGGCGATCTCGTCGATCGACGACCCGCATCAGCTCGGGCGCGTCGCTCTCGTCGGTGCCGGCATAGAGCCCGAACAGGCCGGTGTCGGCATAAGGCATGTGGAAGGCGTAGATCGAGTAGCAGAGGCCGCGCTTCTCGCGCACCTCCTGGAACAGGCGCGAGGACATGCCGCCGCCGAGCACGCTGGTGAAGACCTGCAGGCTGTAGAGCGCCGCGTCGCGCTAGCGGCAGGCCCTCGAGCGCGAGCGCGATGTGCACCTGCTCGAGATCGCGCGGCTCGACCCGCGTGCCGCCGCGAAAGCGCGCCGGCTCCGGCGGCGGCGCCGCCGGTCCGTCGAAGCCGGCAAAGCGCCGCTCGACCTCGGCGACGATCGCCTGCGTGCTCGACCGCGCCGGCGGCGGCGACCACCATGTCGGGCGCGCGGTAGTTGCGCGCGAGATAGCCGCGCAGCCGCGCCGGCGTCGAACGACGCGCACCGTCTCGCGGCGTGCCGAGGATCGAGCGGCCGACCGGCTGGTCGGGGAAGGCGGTCTCCTGCAAGCGGTCGAACACCAGGTCGTCGGGGGCATCCTCGACCGCGCCGATCTCCTGCACGATCACGTTCTGCTCGCGCCGCAGCTCGTCGGCATCGAAGGCCGGATCGGCCAGGATGTCGGACAGCACGTCGAGCGCCAGCGGCACGTCGGCCTTGAGCACGCGCGCGTAATAGGCGGTCGATCTCGACGCTGGTGGCGGCATTGAGATCGCCGCCGACCGCCTCGATCGTCCTCGGCGATCTCGCGCGCGCTGCGCCGCTTGGTGCCCTTGAAGGCCATGTGCTCGAGCAGATGCGAAATGCCGTGCTCGTCGGCGCGCTTCGTCGCGGCTGCCGGCGCCGACCCAGACGCCGAGCGAGGCGGTCTCCAGATGCGGCATGTCGTCGGTGACCACCGACAGGCCGGAGGCAAGCCGGGTGACTTGCACGCTCATGCGGCGGCTCCTTCGCGCGCCGCGCGCGAGACGGAGGCAACGAAACGCTCGACCGCCGCCTGCTCGGCCGGCAGCGACGGTGACGCGCTCCGGCGCGCGTGCCGAGATCGGCGAGCCAATCCGGCAGCGCCGGCTCGCACGCCGCAGGCCGCCTCGACCGCGTCGGGGAATTTGGCGGGATGCGCGGTCGACAGCACGACCATCGGCACCGCCGGGTCGCGCGTTTCCTTCTCGGCCACCGCCAATGCCGACGGCGGTGTGCGGATCGGCGCAGTAGCCGGCCTCGCGCATCCAGGCGCGCATGGTGGCGGCGCTTTCCTCCTCGTCGGCGCGGCCGGCGGAGAACAGCGCGCGCAATTCGCCGAGCGCGCGCGCGGAAAGCGCGAAGCGCCGCGACTGCGCCAGCGAGCCCATCAGCGCGCGCACCGCTTGCGCGTCGCGGCCATAGGCCTCGAACAGCAGGCGCTCGAAATTCGACGAGACCTGGATGTCCATCGACGGCGAGGCGGTGGCGATCACCTCGCGCAGCGTCGTAGGCGCCGGTGGTGAAGGTGCGCGCGCAGGATGTCGTTGACGTTGGTGGCGATCACCAGCCGGTCGATCGGCAGGCCCATGCGCGGCGGCGACATAGCCGGCATAGATGTCGCCGAAATTGCCGGTCGGCACCGTGAAGGCGACCTTGCGCTGCGGCGCGCCGAGCGCGACCGCGGCGGTGAAGTAGTAGACCGCCTGCGCCACGATGCGCGCCCAGTTGATCGAGTTGACGCCGGACAGGCGCACGCGGTCGCGGAAGGCGTGGTGGTTGAACATCGCCTTCACCAGCGCCTGGCAATCGTCGAAGGTGCCCTCGACCGCGACGGCGTGCACGTTGTCGTCCGGCGCGGTGGTCATCATGCGCCGCTGCACCTCGGAGATGCGCCCCTGCGGGAACAGCACGACGAGGTCGACCTGCGCGCGGCCGCGGAAGGCTTCGACCGCGGCGCCGCCGGTGTCGCCGGAGGTGGCGACCACGATGGTGGTGCGCTCGCCGCGCAGCTTGAGCACGTGGTCCATCAGCCGCGCCAGCAACTGCATCGCCAGGTCCTTGAAGGCGAGCGTCGGGCCGTGGAACAGCTCGAGCACGAACAGGCTGGGCGCCGAGTTGCGCGCAGCGGCGCCACCGCCGGATGGCGGAAGGTGCCGTAGGCTTCCTGCGCCATGCGCGCGAGGTCGGCCTCCGCGATTGTCCCGCCGACGAAGGGCCGGATCACCTCGAGCGCGACTTCGGCGTAAGGCCGGCCGGCGAAACCGGCGATGGTCGTCGGCGTCGAGCGTCGGCCACGCCTCGGGCACATAAAGGCCGCCGTCGCGGGCAAGGCCCGCGAGCATCACCTCGACGAAATCGAGCGGCGGCGGCCTCGCCCCGCGTTGAGACGTAACGCATTGATCCGACTTGCTTTTATGTTCGGCTGACGGCCGAAATCGCGGCCGACAGTAGCCGCCGCGGCCGCCTTTCACAAGAAAGCGGGCGGCCGTCAGACGATGAGCGCGCCGCCGTCGAGATAGACGATCGAGCCGGTCATGAAGCCGTTTGCCATGAAGCCGACGATTTGCTGCGCGACGTCCGCGCCGAGGCCGACGCGCCGCACCGGCAACGCGGCGGCCGCCTTCGCCAGCATCTCGTTGCGCGCGGCTTCCGGCATGGCGGCGCGGATCGGCGTGTCGATGATGCCGGGCGAGACGCAGTTCACGCGCACCGGCGCGAGCTCGAGCGCCAGCGCGCGCGTGAGCGATTCGAGCGCGCCGTTGGCGGCGCTGACGATCGCCGAATTCGGCCGCGGGCGGACGCTCAGGAAACCGCTGACCAGCGTCAGCGAGCCGCCGGCCTTGATCTCGGCGGCGCGCGCGACGCGCCAGGCGCCCCAGAATTTGCCTTCCAAGGTCGCGCGCACGTCATCCATGGCGACCGATCTTGAACGGGCCGGTGCGCAGCTGCGCCGCGCTGACCACCACATGATCGGCCGGGCCGATTGTGCGGAAGAGATGGACGACGCTGTCGTCGTCGGTGACGTCGGCCGGCAATGCCGGTCACGCCGAGCCTGCCCGCGGCCGCCTGCAGACGCTCGGCATTGCGCGCGGCGATGATCACCTCGGCGCCTTGCGCCTTCGCCAATTCGGCGGTGGCAAGGCCGATGCCGGACGATCCGCCGACGACGACGACTTTCTGGCCTGCCAGCATCTCGCGCTCCCTCATCTTTCGAATTTGTGGCGCACTAAATCACGCGGCGCCGGCCGCGACAAATCCGCGTTCACGATGGGAAACGTTTGCCCGGCGAAACCCTATGCCGGGCGCTATTATGCCCGGCGCAAGCGCAAGCGCCGCGCCAGCCAGGTGACGTAGACGCCGCCGAGCGCGAGCGCGAGGCCGAACCAGGTGAGCGCGTATTGCAGGTGATTGTCGGGCAGCGCCACCAGCAGTCTGCCGGGCTTGGGCAGGCCGCCGGCCGGCGCCGGCGCTTCAAGCTCGACGTAGAACGGCGCCGGGCGCGTCCCAGGACTTGGTCGCCGAAATCGCTTTCTGGTCGCGCGTGTACCAGACGTTGTTCTGCGGCTCGTCGTTGGGCGTGAACATGCCGGGCTTTTCCGGCCAGCGCAGCACGCCGACCAGGTCGAGCGTGCCCTGCGGCACCTCGCGCGACGCCTCGATGCGCTCGAGCGGAACGAAGCCGCGGTTGACCACGACGACGCTGCCGCCGGAGAGCCGCGCCGGCGCGAACACCCAATAGCCGGCGCCGGAAATATCGGGGCGGAAGGCGGAGCCGGCGGTATAGACCAGCGCGCTCTCGCCGGCGATGAACTGGGCGGGAAAGGTGACGCGGCTGTATTCGTCGGCCGCGGCCGTCAGCCGCGGCCAAGCCTCGCGCGGCGGCAGCGGCGCCGGCGCGCGCGACAGCCGCGGCATCCAGCGTCGCAACCAGATGTTCCTTCCAGACCTTGCGGTCGAGCTGCCAGATGCCGAGCCCGGCCAGGATCGCCATGCCGGCGAGCGCGAATACCGTCGCCTCGATGACGCCGCCTCGCTGCGGCGCTTCACGGGTCGACCCGCCGCTCGAGCCGGCCTTCCGCCGCCTTGTGGTGATATTGCAGAGCGATCATCAGCCCCTTGATCAGCCGCAGCGGCGCCAGCGTCACGATCAGGATCAGCGGCAGCCAGAGCGCGGCGTGCACCCAATAAGGCGGCTGATAGGCGAACTCGATGCCGAGCGCGGCGAACACCACGATGAAGCCGCCGATCAGGATCACGAACACCGCCGGCCCGTCGCCCGAATCGGCGAAGGAAAAATCGAGCCCGCAATGCTCGCAGCGCGGCCGCAGGCTCAAGAAGCCGCGGAACAGCCGGCCCTCGCCGCAGCGCGGACAGCGCCCGCGCAGGCCGCGGGCGATCGGCAGACGGTCGGGCGAGCCTTCGGTCATCGCATCAGCCTGCAAAAACAAAAGGGCGGCGCGATGACGCCGCCCTTTTCCATCGCGTTCGCAAGCGACTTTCACTCCGGGTGCGGCACGCCCGAACCCCACACATAGATGCAGGCGAACAGGAACAGCCAGACCACGTCGACGAAGTGCCAGTACCAGGCGGCGAACTCGAAGCCGAGGTGCTGGGTGGGCGTGAAGTGGCCCTTGAGCGCGCGCGCCAGGCACACGATCAGGAAGATCGAGCCGATGATGACATGCGCGCCGTGGAAGCCGGTCGCCATGAAGAAGGTGGCGCCGTAGATGTTGCCGCTGAAGTGGAAGGCGGCGTGCGAATATTCGTAGGCCTGCACGCAGGTGAACGTCAGGCCGAGCGCGATGGTGAGGATCAGGCCCCATTTCAGCCCCTGGCGGTCGTTCTCCAGCAGCGCGTGGTGCGCCCAGGTGACCGTGGTGCCGGAGGTGAGCAGGATCAGCGTGTTGAGCAGCGGCAGGTGCCAGGGATCGAAGGTCTCGATGCCCTTGGGCGGCCAGACGCCGTGGGTGAAGGCCAGCCGCCCGATCTCGTGCGCCTCGCCCGGGAACAGCGCGGTGTTGAAATAGGCCCAGAACCAGGCGACGAAGAACATCACCTCGGAGGCGATGAACAGGATCATGCCGTAGCGGTGCGAGATCTGCACGACGCGGGTGTGGTAGCCCTCGAACTGCGCCTCGCGGATCACGTCGCGCCACCAGACGATGAAGGTGTAGAGGATGCCGATCACGCCGACGCCGAACACCAGCGGCGCGGCCGGATACATGTGGTGCATCCAGCTGATGCCGCCGACGGCGGCGATGAAGGCGGCGATGGAGCCGACCGCCGGCCACGGGCTCGGATCGACCAGGTGATAGTCGTGGTGCGGTTTCGCGTGCACGTCGGCCATTCTCGTCTCCGTTATAACTTCTTGGCGTCGCTGCTATCCGCCACCGGCCGCCGCTCGGGCAGGCGGAAGAAGGTGTAGCTCAGCGTGATGGTGTTGAGGTCGTGCTGGTCGCGGTCCTTGGCGATCTCCGGATCGACGTAGAACACCACCGTCATCTCGCGCGTCTCGCCCGGCTGCATGGTCTGCTCGGTGAAGCAGAAGCAGTTGATCTTGTCGAAGTAGGCGCCGACCGTCGGCGGCGTGACGTTGTAGGAGGCCTGCGCGGTGATGGTGCGCGCGGCCAGATTGACGACCTTGTAATGGACGGTCGCCACCTCGCCGATGCGCAGTTTGATCTCGTTCTGCTCGGGCGCGAAGTCCCACGGCAGCCCGGGCATCACGTTGGCGTCGAAGCGGACCGTCACCGTGCGGCCGAGAACCTGATCGGGCGCGCGGGTCGCGACCTGGGTGGTGCCGGCAAAGCCGGTGGTGCGGCAGAACCAGTTGTAGAGCGGCACCGCCGCGAACGAAGCGCCGACCATCATCGCGACCACCGCGCCGCAGCCGGCGGCGACCACGATGTCGCGGCGGGTGTTCTGACGGTGACCGGCGCGGCTGCCCATGGCGTCAAAACGGCCGCAAGAAAACGGCCGGCCCCTTCACCAAGGTCATGATGAAGAACAGAATTGCGAGACCCGCGAGCGAGAGCGCGATGGCGAGCGAGCGCGAGCGCCGCGCGCGCTTCTGCGCTTCGGTCAGCACGACGCCGTCGTCATCACGTCTCTGCCCGTTCATCGCGATATCCAACGCTCGAGACAAGGTCAGCCCTCACTCAGCCGATCAGCCCGCCGAAGCCGCGCTCGATGAGCAGCACGGCGAACAGCAGGAACAGATAGAGGATCGAGAATGCGAACAATTGGCGCGCGGCGCGCTCGGCCGGACGGCGCTCGTGCCAGACCTGCCAGGCGAGCCACAGCATGATCGCGCCGGTGATCGCCGCGGTCGCGCCGTAAACCAGGCCGGCATAGCCGAGCGCGTAGGGCGCGACGCCGAGCGGCACCAGGATCAGCGTATAGAGCACGATCTGCACACGGGTGGCGGCGTCGCCCTTGACCACCGGCAGCATCGGCACGCCGGCGCGCGCATAGTCGTCGGCGCGGTAGAGCGCGAGCGCCCAGAAATGCGGCGGCGTCCAGAAGAAGATGATCAGGAACAGCAGCACCGGCTCGAACGACAGCGAGCCGGCGGAGCGCCGCCCAGCCGATCATCGGCGGGAAGGCGCCGGCGGCGCCGCCGATCACGATGTTCTGCGGCGTCGAGCGCTTGAGCCAGGCGGTGTAGACCACCGCGTAGAAGAAGATGGTGAAGGCGAGCAGCGCGGCGGCGAGCAGGTTGACCAGCAGCCCGAGCACCACCACCGAAAAGCCGGCAAGCGTCAGCCCGAAGGCGAGCGCCTCGCCCGGCTGCACGCGGCCCATCGGCACCGGCCGGCGCGCCGTGCGCAGCATGCGGGCGTCGATGTCGGCGTCGTACCACATGTTGAGCGCGCCGGCGGCGCCCGCGCCGACCGCGATGCAGAGCAGCGCGGTGAAGGCGGTGACCGGATGCATCGCGCCCGGCGCCACCGCCAGCCCGGTGAGCGCGGTGAACACCACGAGCGACATCACCCGCGGCTTCATCAGCGCGAGATAGTCGCCCGCGCTCGGCAAGACTTGGCTCGGCAAGACGGCTCGGCTGCTGGCAGCGCAGCTCAGACTTCCGCTTTCGCTGACGAGCGACATTGTTTATCTGATCCGCGGCAAGGTCTCGAACTGATGGAACGGCGGCGGCGACGACAGCGTCCATTCCAGCGTGGTGGCGCCGACGCCCCACGGATTGTCGCCGGCGACGCGCTTCTTGACGAACGCCTCGATCATGCAGAAGAAGAACACCAGCAGGCCGAAGCCGGCGATGTAGGAGCCGAACGAGGAGACCTCGTTCCAGCCGTGGAAGGCATCCGGATAATCGACGGTGCGGCGCGGCATGCCGGCCAGGCCGAGGAAGTGCTGCGGGAAGAAGATGATGTTGACGCCGATGAAGGTGATCCAGAAGTGCAGCTTGCCGAGCGTCTCGTTGTACATGTAGCCGGTCATCTTCGGGAACCAGTAGTACCAGCCGCCGAAGATCGCGAACACCGCGCCGAGCGACAGCACGTAGTGGAAGTGCGCGATCACGTAATAGGTGTCGTGCAGCACGCGGTCGACGCCGGCATTGGCCAGCACCACGCCGGTGACGCCGCCGATGGTGAACAGGAAGATGAAGCCGACCGCCCACAGCATCGGCGTGCGGAATTCGATCGAGCCGCCCCACATGGTGGCGATCCAGGAGAAGATCTTCACGCCGGTCGGCACCGCGATCACCATGGTGGCGGCGATGAAATAGGCCTGCGCGCCGGTCGACATGCCGACCGTGTACATGTGATGCGCCCACACCACGAAGCCGATGGCGCCGATCGCGACCATGGCGTAGGCCATGCCGAGATAGCCGAACACCGGCTTCTTGGAGAAGGTCGAGACGATCTGGCTGATCATGCCGAAGCCCGGCAAGATCAGAATGTAGACTTCCGGATGGCCGAAGAACCAGAACAGGTGCTGGAACAGCAGCGGATCGCCGCCGCCTTCCGGCGCGAAGAAGGTGGTGCCGAAATTGCGGTCGGTCAGCAGCATGGTGATGCCGCCGGCCAGCACCGGCAGCGACAGCAGCAGCAGGAACACCGTCACCAGGATCGACCAGACGAACAGCGGCATCTTGTGCAGCGTCATGCCGGGCGCGCGCATATTGAAGATGGTGGTGATGAAGTTGATGGCGCCGAGGATCGAGGACGCGCCGGCAAGGTGGATCGACAGGATCGCGAAATCGACCGCCGGGCCCGGATGGCCGGAGGTCGATAGCGGCGCGTACAGCGTCCAGCCGGTGCCGGCGCCGAGCGCGCCCGGCTCGCCGCCGACGAAAGCCGACGACAGCAGCAGCGCGAAGGAAGCCGGCAGCAGCCAGAACGAGATGTTGTTCATGCGCGGGAACGCCATGTCCGGCGCGCCGATCATCAGCGGCACGAACCAGTTGCCGAAGCCGCCGATCATCGCCGGCATCACCATGAAGAAGATCATGATCAGCCCGTGCGCGGTGGCGAACACGTTGTATTCGTGCGGCGTCGGGAAGATCTGCAGGCCCGGGTTCTGCAACTCGGCGCGGATCGCGATCGACATGCCCGCGCCGATCACGCCGGCGAAGATCGCGAACACCAGGTACATCGTGCCGATGTCCTTGTGGTTGGTCGAGTAGACGAAGCGCCGCCAGCCGGTCGGATGACCGTGGGCCTCGTGAGCTTCATGCGCGCCGTGCGCGGCAGCCGGGTCGCTCGCCATCATTCTTGTCCTTCGACCGTTATCGCTCTCGCACGTAGGTCCGGTTCACTTTGTCCAGGTCACTTGGCTAGATTACTTGGTCGCGTCGGCGACGGCCGTCGCGCGGCTGTCGTCGGCGGCGTATTTCTTCTTGGCCTCCTCGAGCCAGGCCGCGTATTGCTGCTCGCTCACCACGTGCACCGCGATCGGCATGAAGGCGTGGTCGCGGCCGCAGAGCTGCGAGCACTGGCCGTAATAGATGCCTTCGCGCTCGGCCTTGAACCAGGTCTCGTTGACGCGGCCCGGGATGGCGTCGATCTTGATGCCGAAGGCCGGCACCGAGAACGAATGGATGACGTCGGCGCCGACGACCTGCACGCCGCACCACCTTGTTGACCGGCACCACCATCTCGTTGTCGACGGCGAGCAGGCGCGGCTGGTCGGCTTTGAGATCCTTCTCCTGCACCATCAGCGAGTCGAACTCGAATTTCGAAGTCGGGATAGCTGTAGCTCCAGAACCACTGCTTGCCGGTCGCCTTCACGGTGACGTCGGCCGGCGGAACCTTGAGCTGGTAGAACAGCAGGCGGAACGACGGCACCGCGATCGTCACCAGGATCAGCACCGGCACCACCGTCCACAGCACCTCGATGAAGGTGTTGTGCGTGGTGCGCGAGGGCGTCGGATTGGCGCGCGCATTGAATTTGACGATGACGATCAGCAGCAGGCCAGCACGAACAGCGTGATGGCCGCGATGATCCAGAGCAGGAAGTCGTGGAACCAGACGATGTCGTCCATGACCGGGGTGGCGCTCGGCTGCAGCCCGAGCTGCCAGGGATGCGGCTGCGCCGGCCGGCTCGGCGGCAAGCGCCGCGCCTGCGAGAACCGGCCGCGCCTGCGGCCAGCGAAAGCGATCAACCGCTTGAACACCAGCATCGTCTTATGCGCTCCTCGACGAGAAAACGGCCGTCACCCAGGCCTCTTTTTGCCGCCCATCGCAAGCCTGTGATGTTCGGCTCGAGCCCCGCGCTGCACGGTTTTTTGCCACGGGCGTGGCAGCGGTCGGTGCGGCGGGACGGGGGGAAATCCCGGCCTCTCAAACCACAATTCCGGGCACAGCCGCAATGCGCCTGATCGCGGCCCCTGTGCGACAAACCGCGTGCCCGGAAGCCGCCAACGCCGCATTTACGCCACGAGGACCGTGCCAGGAAATGGCCGCGCCTGCGCCCGGGCTCGCCCCGGCGCTGCGGCCGGACCGGGCGGGCACGCGGCGGCGAGACGACATAGAATGCGCCGGCAGGACAGGCGATTCGCCGCGGGCGAGCGGGCCGATCGGCGCGACCGACAAAGGTATTGGCGATGGGAAATTTAGTTCATCTGCAGCCGGCGCTTGCCCGCCGCGCCGTGTTCGCGCCGGTGGCGCTTGTCTTGGCGCTCGTGCTCGGCGCGCGGCCAGGCGCTCGCGCAAGGCGCGGTCAAATCGGTGCATAAAGATTGGCAGATCCGCTGCGACACTCCGCCCGGCGCCAAAACCGAGCAATGCGCGCTGATCCAGAGCGTGACGGCGGAAGACCGCGCCAATGTCGGCCTGACCGTGATCGTGCTCAAGACCGCCGACGCACAAGAGCCGGCTGATGCGGGTGGTGGCGCCGCTCGGCGTGCTGCTGCCGTCGGGCCTCGGCCTCAAGATCGACAATGTCGACATCGGCCGCGCCGGCTTCGTGCGCTGCCTGCCCAACGGCTGCATCGCCGAAGTGGTCATGGACGACGACCCTGATCGGCAAGTTGCGCACCGGCACGACCGCGACTTTCATCATCTTCCAGACGCCGGAGGAAGGCATCGGCTTCCCGATGAGCCTGGCCGGCTTCGGCGAAGGCTACGACAAGCTGCCGTAGCGGCGGCGCCGCGCACCCTCGCCTTCCCTGCTCAACCGGTGGATACTGCCGCGCCATACAAGCGTGAGGCGGGAGCATTCAGTGCAACTCGGTTTTGTCGGCCTGGGCGCGATGGGGCAATTGATCGTGCCGCGCCTGATGGATGCCGGACACAAAGTCACCGGCTGGAACCGCTCGCGCGACAAGGCCGAGCCGCTGATCGCCGCCGGCATGGCGCTGGGCCGACACGCCGCGCGCGGTCGCGCAAAATTCCGAGATCGTGTTCTCGATCGTCACCGACGCCAAAGCCGTGCGCGCCGTCGCGCTCGGTCAAGACGGCATCGTCGCCGGCCTGCAAGCGCGGCGGCATCTACATCGACATGAGCACCATCGAGCCGGACGAGAGCCGCGCGGTCGCCGCCGAATTCGCCAAGGCCGGATCGATCATGCTCGACGGCCCGCTCTCCGGCTCGCCCGGTCACGGTCGAAGGCCGGCCAGGCCTCGATCATGATCGGCGGCGACGAGGCGGCCTTCGAGCGCGCCAAGCCGGTGCTGCTCGCCATCGGCCCCAAGGTCACGCGCATCGGCGGCCAACGGCCTCGCCTGCCAGATGAAGATCGCCGTCAACCTGCTGCTGATGGTCGAGGTGATCGCCTTCGGCGAAGCGGTGGCGCTGGCCGAGAAAGGCGGCGTCGACGCGCGAGGTCGCGCTCGACGCCATCCTCAAGAGCGTCGCCGCCTCGCCGGTGCTCGGCTATCGCGGGCCGTTCATCCTCGACGGCAAGATGCCGGCGGTGCCGCTCGCCGACGTGACGCTGCAGCAGAAGGACATGATGCTGGCGCTCAATCTCGGCCGCACGCTCGGCTCGCCGGTGCCGCTCGCCGCCGCCGCCAACGAGATGATGAACGCCTGCCGCGGGCTCGGCATCGACGGCAACGATTTCGTGGTGGCGCACCAAGTCTATCGCCGTTTGGGTGGACAGGAATGATCGAGGGAGAATTGGCATGACGTCATCGGCCGAGAAATTCGGACGCGCCTTGGCCAAAGCCGTCAAAGGCGCGGCCGACGTGATGAAGGAAGGCGACAAGGCGCCAGCGATGTACCGCACCAATCTGCGCGACGTGCCGAAGGTCGAGGGCTTGAAGCGCGACGACGGCTGGGTCGACATGCAGGTGCAGTTCCTGATCGACAAGAAATCGGCCGGCGCCGATCACGTCGTCGGCTGGACCGTGCTCAAGCCGGGCGCGCGCCACGAGAACCACCGCCATCACAATTGCGACGAGTTCTTCATCGTGCTCAAGGGCCAGGGCCACATCTACACCGACAAAGGCGAAGAGCCGTCGGGCGAAGGCGACGTGGTCTATTCGCCGCGCGGCTGCTGGCACGGCTTCAACAACACCTCGGACGAGGACGTGGTGCTGGTCTGGGGCTGGATGGGCGCCGGCTCGATCGAGGCTTCCGGCTACGAGGTGCATCCGGAGAGCCACAAGTGACCGCCTACTACATCGCCCAGCACGAGATCACCGACCCGGCGGCCTTTGCGGATTATCTCGAACAAACGATTCCGTTCATCGAAAAGCACGGCGGCCGCTACCTCACCAAAGCCGGCACGCACGACATGCTGGAAGGCAAGCGGCCGACCCGCGTGGTCATCGTCGAATTTCCCGACAAGGCCGCAATCAAGGCCTGGTACGGCGACCCCGGCTATCGGCCGTTGATCGCCAAGCGCCATGCGGTCGCGCGCAGCGTGATGATCGCGATCGAAGGAGCCTGAGACGCATGGCCAACGCCTGGGACCACCCGCTCATCCAAAAAGGCCTGACCGCGCAGCTTGCCACGCGGCGCGCGCGCATCGCCGCCGGCGAGAAACCGCTCGGCTGGAAGGTCGGCCTGGGCGCGCCCGCCGTCATGCAGCGGCTCGGGCTGCAAGCGCCGCTCACCGGCTTCCTGATGCAGCGCGCGCTGCTGCTGTCGGGCAGCACCGTCTCGTTGGCCGGCTGGACGAAGCCGGTGGCGGAGCCGGAAATCGGCGTGCGCATGGCGCGCGACCTCGCCGGCGGCGCGACGCCCGAGAGCGCGCTGGCGGCGGTCAAGGAGATCCTGCCGGCGATCGAGCTTGCCGATTTCGATCCGCCGCCGACGCCGGACAATCTCGACGTCGTGCTGGCGGGCAACATCTATCAGCGCCACGTCGTCTTGTGCGGCAACACGCGGCCGGGCGGCGGCCTCGCCGGGCTCACCTCGCGCGTGACCCGGCGCGGGGCCGAGGCATCGCGCACCACCGATCTCGAAGCCCTGACCGGCAAGCTGCCCGACATCGTCGCGCATGTCGCCAATACGCTCGCCGCCTTCGGCGAGAAACTGTCGGCCGGCGACGTCATTATTACCGGCTCGATCACGCCGCCGATCATGATCGAGGCCGACGAGACCGAATTGTCCCACGCGGTCGAGCCGATCGGCACGGTTTCGGTGAAATTCGGCCGCGACTGAGACGGAACCGCCCTCGCCAAATCGCCACAGTCGCCTTATCTGATGGCAAACCCCAACCGGAGCCGCCATGGACCCCGCCGTTTCCTCTTTGATCGACCGCGCCGGCCTCGACCGCGGCAAAGTGCGTGAATTGCTCGGGCGCGGGCTGGACGGCGCCGACGACGGCGAATTGTTCCTGGAATACGCGCAGTCCGAGGGCCTGGTGTTCGACAACGGCCGGCTCAAGCAGGCGACCTACGACACCTCGCAGGGTTTCGGCCTGCGCGCGGTCAAGGACGAAGCGGTCGGCTATGCGCACGCCTCCGATCTGTCGGAAGCCGCGCTCGGACGCGCGGCGGAAGCGGTGCGCGCGGTCAAAAGCGGGCACAGCGGCACCTACGCCGAGCCGCCCGGCCGCACCAACCGCAAGCTCTATGGCGACGACAATCCGCTGGCGCAGCCGGCCTTCGACGCCAAGGTGAAATTGCTGCGAGGCGATCGACGCCTATGCACGCGCCAAGGATCCGCGCGTGCGCCAGGTGACGGCGAGCATCGGCGCGACCTGGCAGGTGGTCGAGATCCTGCGCGCCGACGGCGAGACCTATCGCGACATCCGCCCGCTGGTGCGGCTCAACGTGTCGGTGGTGACCGGGCAAGGCGACCGGCAGGAAACCGGCTCCTACGGTTTCGGCGGGCGCGAGGGCTATGAGCGCTTCATCGACGCCGCAAGCCTGGCAGAGCGCGGTCGACGAGGCGGTGCGCCAGTCGCTGGTCAATCTTGAGCGCGGTGCCGGCGCCGGCCGGCGAGATGGACGTCGTGCTCGGCGCCGGCTGGCCGGGCGTGATGCTGCACGAGGCGGTCGGCCACGGCCTCGAAGGCGATTTCAACCGCAAGAAGACCTCCGCCTTCGCCGGCCTGATGGGCCAGCAGGTCGCCGCCAAAGGCGTCACCGTGGTCGACGACGGCACCATGCAGGCGCGGCGCGGCTCGCTGTCGATCGACGACGAAGGCACGCCGACCGGCCGCACCGTGCTGATCGAGGACGGCATCCTGACCGGCTACATGCAGGACCGCCAGAACGCGCGGCTGATGAACATGAAGCCGACCGGCAACGGCCGGCGCGAATCGCACGCGCATGTGCCGATGCCGCGCATGACCAACACCTACATGCTGGCCGGCAAGCACGACCCCGCCGAGATCATCGCCTCGGTCAAGAACGGCCTCTACGCCGTCTCCTTCGGCGGCGGCCAGGTCGACATCACCTCGGGCAAATACGTGTTCCAGTGCACCGAGGCCTACAAGATCGAGAACGGCAAGGTCGACCGCGCCGGTCAAGGGCGCCATGCTGATCGGCAACGGGCCGACCGACCTGCATCGCATCGGCATGATCGGCAACGACTTCGCGCTCGACCCCGGCATCGGCACCTGCGGCAAGAACGGCCAAGGCGTGCCGGTCGGCGTCGGCCAGCCGTCGCTGCGCATGGACCGCATCACCGTCGGAGGCACGGCATGACCACGGAGCAATCGCGCATGGCATCGCGCCCCGAACGCAAGGCCGGCCCGCTGCGGACCATCGCCGAATTCGCAGCGATCATCCTGGTGGTGCTGGCGGCCAAGACCGCGATCGCCGAGCCGTTCTACGTGCCGTCCGGCTCGATGGAGCCGACGCTGCTGATCGGCGACGAATTGCTGGCGACGAAATTCTCCTACGGCTACAGCACCGCCTCGCTGCCTGTCGTTCCTCGACTTGCCCGCTCGGCCGGCGCATCTTCGCGAGCGCTGCCCAAGCGCGGCGACGTCGTGGTGTTCCGCTGGCCGGGCGACCGCACGCAGGTCTGGGTCAAGCGCGTGATCGGCCTGCCGGGCGACCGCATCGCGCTGCGCGGCGGCCAGGTCTTCATCAACGGCGAGCCGGTCAAGCTCGTCGACGAACGGCACCGGCATGGTCGGAGACCGACAACGGCGCGCGCATCGCCGCCAAGCGCTTCATCGAAACGCTGCCGGGCGGCGTGTCGCATCCGATCTTCAAGCTGGCGGCGGTCGGCGCGCTCGACAATCATGCCCGAGATCACCGTGCCGCCCGGCCATGTCTTCGTGATGGGCGACAACCGCGACAATTCCGCCGACAGCCGCGTGCCGGTGCGCGACGGCGGCGTCGGGCTGCTGCCGGTGGACAATCTGGTCGGCCGCGTCGACGCGCTGGTCGGCTCCTGGGATCTGGCGATGCAGGCAGCAGCCGATCTGGACCTGGCCGTCGGGCCTGCGCATGTCGCGCTTCTTCACCGCCGGTGACGCTAGCGTCAACGCACCACGCCCGAAATGCAGCACGGCCTGGCGCGCGGGCGCGTGATGCTGGTCCTTGAGATAGCAGCGCGCCGCGGCGCAGAGTAGCCGGGCCGCACATAGGTCCAGGCGCGGCAGCGCGCCTCGCCCTCGCAGGCGAGCTTGCAGGCCTCCCCGGTCGGATCGGCGCGCCAGATCGAAATGCCGGAAGTCGCCGCCGTAGCGGTCGATGGAATATTCCACGGCGCCGCGGCGCGGCTCGATCACGCCGGCGCCGCGCACGCCCGAAATGCAGCATTGGTCGGCGCCGCGCGGCGGCACGCTGTTCTTCAGCCAGCAGGTGGCCGGCGCGCGCGCGGTGCGCGGGAAGGAGAAGCTCCAGGCGCGGCAGCGTCCGTCGCGTTCGCAACGCGCGCGCAGACCGCCGGGTCGCCGTTGCGCACGACGAAATTGGCGTAGTCGCCGCCGCGCCGGTCGTAGCCGAGCTGCGCCGAAGCCGGCCCGCCGAAGGCCAGCACGACGAGCCCAGCGCCGCAGACCCATGGAGCGATCGTCCGCATGCATGCCCGCCTGTTCCCGGCCCTGCGCCGATTGCCGCGCGGCATGTTAGCGCGCCCGCCCGCAATTGGGCAGATGGCGGCATGACAGGCCGGGACGCCGCCGCCAAAATCGCGGCCAGGAGGACCAAGGCCTGCCGGGAACCCGCGTCGATCGCCACCGCAACAGCGCGCCGGCCTTGCGCCGATCACGCCGCCTGCGCGCCTTCGCCGCGCGCCACGATCGCTATGACCTCGCGGTCTGGGCGCTGCTCGCCCTGCTGGTGCTGCTCGCCTTCCTCACCTTACGACGCCTACGCCATCTCCAACGACGAGCAGGTGCAGCAGCACTACGGCGAACTGATCGTCGCCTATTACCGCAGCGGTTTCGCCGACCAGTCGCTGTTCCACTACGACAATCTCTATCTCTATGGCGGCCTGTTCGACGTGCTGGCGGTTCTCGCCCAGCATCTGCTGCCGTTCCTCGATCCTTACGTGGTGCGGCATTTGCTTTCCGCGCTGATCGGCATCGCCGGCATCGGCGCCGCCGCCGCCACCGCGCGGCTGGTGGCGGGACCGCGCGCCGGCGCCATCGCCGGCTTTGCGCTGGCGGTCTGCGGGCCTGGTACGGCGCGATGTTCAACCACACCAAGGACATTCCGTTCGCCGCGGCGATGATGGGCGCGACCTATTTCCTGCTGCGCGCCGCGCGCGACCTGCCGCGCGCCGCGCTGGCGCGACGTCATCGGCTTCGGCCTGCTGCTCGGCGCCGCGCTCGGCATCCGCGTGCTCGGGCTGTTGATGGTCGGCTATGCCGGCCTCGCCATCCTGATGCAGCATGGCGCAGGTGCGCGAAGCGACCGATGCGCGGGCAGCTCGCGCTTCTTCGCCGCAGTCGGTGATCGCGCTCGATCCCGGCCTTCGTGATCGGCTACGCGATCATGATCGCGGCCTGGCCGTGGTCGGCGCTGGCGCCGCTCAATCCGCTGCGCGGACTGCTCGACTTCGGCGACTTCCACTACCAGATCAAGACGCTCTCGCCGGCCAGGTCTACGACATGGGCGACGTGCCGCGCTGGTACGTGCCGGCCTATCTGGTGATCAAGCTGCCGATCATGATGCTGGCCGGCGCGGCTGCGCGCGCTCGCCTTCGTGCTGTGGCGCGAGCGCGCGCGACAATTGGCGGCGGCGGCTGGAGACCGCGCTTCTCGTGTTCATCGCCGCCTTTCCGGTGGTGTGCGAGGTGATCGACCGCGGCCCCGCTTTCACCGGCATGCGGCATTTCCTGTTCGTGGTGCCGCCTTTCGCGGTCCTGGCCGGCATCGGCTTCGACTGGCTGCTCGGTGCAAATTATCCGCGCGCGGGCGGGCCTACCGCCTGGGCGCGGCGGCCGCGATTACCGCCGCGCTCGCCTGGAACGCCGGCATGCTGGTGCTGCTGCATCCCTACCAATATCTCTACTACAATCCGCTGGTCGGCGGGCTGGAAGGCGCCGCGCGCAATTACGACACCGACTACTGGGTCAACATCATGCCCGAGGCGGTGGACGAGCTGGAAGCCTACGTCGTCGACGCTCGACGCCGACCGATCCCGGCCGTCATTACACCGTCGCGGTCTGCGGCGAGCGGCTGCCGTTCGAGAAGGAAGCCGACAACCGCCTGCAATGGACCCCGGACTGGAGCAAGGCCGACTTCTTCATCGCGCCGACGCACATGAATTGCGACCGCGCGCTCGACGGCGCGGTGATCGCGACCATCGCGCGGCTGGGCGTGCCGATCGGCGTGGTCAAGGACCGCCGCGCGCTGGTGCGCGCGAACTGCGCGGGGCATCAGCTGAAAAGTATGCGCCCGCCGGAGGGGCCGGCGGGCGCTGGATCCGGCCGCGAGAGGGGAGGTTCGCGGTTGCCGGATCGCGCGGCCGATGAGAGGGGTCGGCCGATTTGAGTATCGCTCAGGCGCTCATACCGTCTCGCGCGCCGGACGGTCGGTGCGCCGGCGCGGCGGAAGGCGCCGCGGTGGAGCCGCCGCTCGATGGCGCGCTCGCGCAGCAGCGCGGTCGGGTCTTCCCAGAACGGCTCGGAGAAGGCGTCGCGCAGGTCGGCGCGGGTGATGCCGATATCGGCGAGCATGCGGCGGTCGAGCCCGGCCAGTTTCACGGCCTCGCGGCGGTTGCGGCGCGCGCGCGCCAATTCCTTGAGCCAGCGCGTCACCAGCGCCATCAGCGCCAGCAAAGCGCGCAGCGCGGTGGCGCCGGCCAACGGCAAAACGGGGATCTTTGCGGTCATGGCAGTCTCCATCGATAGTGCGGTCATCGGCGCCATCCTCCTCGGACGCCCGCGGCCGAGACACCCGAAATCCCCACCCGATTCCCGGTACAGGCTAAATATTGCACTGCGGGGATTGATTAGTGAAACGAATGTTTTTAATCTGAGCGATCACAATTTGTGATGTAGCCGCCGGGCCGCATTCCGCCGGCTTTTCGAGGACCGCGCCATGACCGCCCTGCTCGACATCGACCAATTGCGCACCTTCATCGCCATCGCCGAGACCGGCAGCTTCACCAAGGCGGCCGAGGTGGTGAACAAGACGCAGTCCGCCGTCTCGATGCAGATGAAGCGGCTGGAGGAGCGGCTCGATCGCCCGATCTTCGCGCGCGACGGCCGCGCCTCCAAGCTGACCGAAGACGGCTCGCGCCTGCTCGATTACGCGCGCCGGCTGGTCAAGCTCAACGTCGAGACGGTCGCCGCCTTTTCCGACGCCGCGCTGTCGGGCCGCGTGCGGCTCGGCGTGCCGGACGATTACGCCGACCGCTATCTGCCCGAGATCATGGCGCGCTTCTCGCGCGCCTATCCGGGCGTCGAGCTGACCGTGCTGTGCGAGCCGTCGGTCGACCTGGTCGAGCGCATCGACGACAACGATCTCGACCTCGCCATCATCACCAATTGCGAATCGCGGCGCATCGCCGAGACCTTCCGGCGCGAGCGGCTGCTGTGGGTGACGCTCGAACCGGCACCCGACGCATCTCGAGGAGCCGCTGCCGCTCGCGCTCGGGCGGCCGAGCTGCTACTGGCGGCGCACGGCGATCGAGCAGCTGGAATCGGTCGGGCGGCCCTACCGCCTGCTCTATTCGAGCTCGAATGCCGGCGCGGTCGCCGCCGCGGTGCTGGCGGGCCTGGCGGTGTCGGTGCTGCCGGAGTCCGGGCTGCGGCCCGGCATGCGCGTGCTGTCGGCGGCGGAAGGCTTCCCGGAATTGCCGGCCTGCCACATCGGCCTCATCCGCAACGCGCGCGCAGCCTCCGCGCTCGCCGACGCGCTCGCCGGCTACATCATCTCCTCGCTCGACAACCTGTCGGAAGCGCAGGCGGCGGAGTAGACTTCGTCGTCCCCGCGCAGCGCGGGGACCCATACGCCGTGTCTTATCGATAGCTCACGGAGTATGGGTCCCGGCCCTCGCGCAAGCGCGCTCGGCCGGGACGACAGTTAATACGCATACTCCTCGAAAAGCGGCTCGACCGACTGGCCCCAGTCGTTGAAATACTTCTCCAGCAATTCCTCCGCCGGCGTGATGCCGCGCGCGATCGATCTCTTCCAGCGGCCGCAGATAGCGCGTCTCGTCGCGGCCGTTGCGGTCGAGCCGCGCGCGCCGCTTGAGGCCGGCGCGCGGCACAGCCGCAGCGTCTCCTGCGCCAGCGTGAGCACGTTGCGGCCGCCGATCTCGGCGCGGAAGCCGCGCTGCGGCACCTCGTCGCGCAAGTTTCTGGCGCTCGTCGCGCGCTCCAGCCCTTGACCATGTCCCAGCAGGCGTCGAGCGCGTCTCGTCGTAGAGCAGGCCGACCCAATAGGCGGTGAGCGAAGGCAGGCGCCGCCACGGCCCGCCGTCGGCGCCGCGCATCTCGAGATAACGCTTGAGCCGCACCTCGGGAAAAATGGTGCTGAGGTGATTGGCCCAGTCCGAGATGGTCGGCGCGCTCGCCCGGCAGCGCGTCGAGCTTGCCGGCGAAGAAATCGCGGAACGACTTGCCGGCGACGTCGATGTATTTGTCGCCGCGCTTGACGAAATACATCGGCACGTCGAGCGCGTAATCGACGTAGCGCTCGAAGCCCATGCCGTCCTCGAAGGCGAAAGGCAGCATGCCGGCGCGCTGGTTGTCGGTGTCGGTCCAGATCTGCGAGCGGAACGAGAGGAAGCCGTTCGGCTTGCCTTCGGTGAACGGCGAATTGGCGAACAGCGCGGTCGCCACCGGCTGCAGCGCCAGCGACACGCGCAGCTTCTTGACCATGTCGGCTTCGGAGGAGAAGTCGAGGTTCGCCTGCACCGTGCAGGTGCGGTACATCATGTCGAGGCCGAGCGTGCCGACCTTCGGCATGTAATTGGTCATGATCTTGTAGCGGCCCTTCGGCATCACCGGCATGTCCGCGCGGCTCCAGTTGGGCGTCATGCCGAGGCCGAGGAAGCCGATGCCGAGCGGGCGCGCCACTTCGCGCAATTGCGCGAGATGCGCCATCAATTCGGCGGCGGTCTGGTGCACGGTCGCGACCGGCGCGCCCGACAGTTCGAACTGGCCGCCCGGCTCGAGCGAAATGGCGCCGCCGCCGGTGACGTCGAACATGCCGATGATGTTGTCGCCCTCCATGATCGGCTCCCAGCCGAGCAGATGCTGCATGCCCTCGAGCAGCGCGCGGATCGAGCGCGGCCCGGCGTAGGGCACCGGCCGGTGGTCCTCGACCGTGAAGGCGAATTTCTCGTGCTCGGTGCCGACGCGGAATTGCGCCGGCGGCTTGCAGCCGGCTGCGAGCCAGGCGACCAGCTCGTCGCGCGTCTCGATGGGCGTCATGTCGATCTGGTCGCGAGCCATTGCGCATTCCGGGTCGCAAAAAGGGCGCGGACCTTACACATGGGACTGGCGCAAAGGGCAATGCGCGCGAGGCCGCGGCAGGCTCCGCCGGCGGGGCCGATCACCTTGATTTAACAAGCGAATTTATAGTTCTATTTTTGTTCTTTTTTCACCGGCTGGCATGCTCTATGAAAGCTGTGAATGACCGAGTTCTCCCCGCACCAGGACGCCGCGCTCAAGGCCGTCGCCAACTGGCTCAAGGCCAAGCCCGGCGCCAACGGCACGCCGCAGGTGTTTCGCCTGTTCGGCTATGCCGGCACCGGCAAGACCACGCTGGCGCGCACCATCGCCGAGGGCGTCGACGGCGACGTGAAGTTCGCCGCCTTCACCGGCAAGGCGGCGTCCGTGATGCGCGGCAAAGGCTGCCACGGCGCCACCACCATCCACGGCCTGATCTACCGCGCGCGCGAGAGCGGCGAGGAGATCCCGAGCTTCGATCTGTACGACGAGGCGCCGGCCTCCAAGGCCGACCTGATCGTGATCGACGAATGCTCGATGGTCGACGCCGAGCTCGGCCGCGACCTGCTGTCGTTCGGCGTGCCGGTGCTGGTGCTGGGCGATCCGGCGCAATTGCCGCCGGTGCAGGGCGGCGCCTCGGCCGGCGGCTTCTTCACCGAGGCCGAGCCCGACGCGATGCTGACCGAAGTGCACCGCCAGGCGCAGGACGATCCGATCATCCGGCTGTCGATGGACATCCGCGCCGGCGAGTATCTCGAGCCCGGCCGCTACGGCGAGACCGAAGTGGTGCGCAAGGCCGACCTCGATCCGCAGCGCGTGCTGGAGGCCGACCAGGTGCTGGTCGGGCGCAACGCCACGCGCCGCGCCTACAACGCGCGCATGCGCGAGCGCCGCGGCTTCGAGGGCGAGATGCCGGCGGCCGGCGACAAGCTGGTGTGCCTGCGCAACAACCGCAAGAAGGGCCTGTTCAACGGCTCGCTCTGGACGGTGAAGGAGCGCGGCGGGCGCAAGACCGGCATCATGACGCTGCGGCTGTTGCCGGACGACGATACCGGCACGCGCGGCGTGAAGGTGTCGGTGCGGCCGGAATGCTTCACGGGCGGCATCGAGAAGGTCGATTGGGCGCGGCGCAAGCCCTACGACGAGTTCGACTACGGCTACGTGCTCACCGTGCACAAGGCGCAAGGCTCGCAATGGGACGACGTGGTGCTGTTCGACGAGAGCTTCGCGTTCCCCGACAGCCGCGAGCGCTGGCTCTACACCGGCGTCACGCGGGCGGCGAAGAAGCTGACGGTGGTGGTGTAGCCACAGTTGTCGTCCCCGCGAAAGCGGGGACCCATACGCCGTGCCCTATCGATAGACTGCGGAGTATGGGTCCCGGCCCTTGCGCAAACGCGCTCGGCCGGGACGACACATTGCGCCTACGCCGCCTTCTTCTTGCCCGGCGCGAAGCGGCCGTAGAAGGTCTCGTCCTTCGCGGCCATGTCGAGCAGCAGCTTCGGCGGCGCAAAGCGCGCGCCGTATTTCTTCTCGAACGTGCTGGCACAGCTCGACGAATTTCTTCGTCCCCATCATGTCGATGTAGGACAGCGTGCCGCCGGAATACGGCGCAAAGCCGAAGCCGAGGATCGAGCCGACGTCGGCCTCGCGCACGTCGGTGACCACCTTCTCCTCGAAGGTGCGCGCGGCCTCCACCGCCTGCATCACCAGCAAGCGCTGCTTGAGCTCCTCGACGTCGAGGCCTCGATCTCGTCGCGCGTCAAGCTTCTTCGGCAGCAGGTCGGCAAGCCCCGGCCACAGCTTCTTCGGCTGGCCCGGCGCGTAATCGTAGAAGCCCTTGCCGTTCTTGCGGCCGAAGCGGCCGCGCTTCTCGACCATCTCCTCCAGCAGCTTCTTCTGCGCCGGATTGACCGCGTCCTTGCCGAGATCGGCTCTCGGCGGCGCGCACGATCTTCAGGCCGAGGTCGAGCGCGGTCTCGTCGTTGAGCGACAGCGGGCCGACCGGCATGCCGGCCATGCGCGCGGCGTTCTCGATCATCGCCGCCGGCACGCCCTCCAGCAGCATCAGATGGCCTTCCTGGATGTAGTTGAGCACGCAGCGGTTGGCGTAGAAGCCGCGCGAGTCGTTGACCACGATCGGCGTCTTGCGGATGGCGCGCACGTAATCGAGCGCGGCGGCGAGCGCCTTGTCGCCGGTCTTCTTGCCGAGGATGATCTCGACCAGCATCATGCGGTCGACCGGCGAGAAGAAATGGATGCCGATGAAGCGCGCCGGGTCCTTGAACTCGCCGGCGAGCGAGGTGATCGGCAGCGTCGAGGTGTTGGAGGCGAAGATCGCGTCGTCGCCGATCACGGCCTGGATCTTGGCGATCACCTCGGCCTTGACCTTGCGGTCCTCGAACACCGCCTCGATGACCAGGTCGCAATCGGTCGAGCGCGCCGTAGTCGGCGGTCGGCGTGATCAGCGCCAGCAGCCCGTCGCGCTCGGCCGCTTTCATGCGGCCTTTGTTGACGCGATCGGACAGCGCCTTGTGCACGCCGGCCTTGCCCTTGTCGGCGGTCTCCTGGTCGCGGTCGATCAGCACCACCTGCAGGCCGGCGGCGGCGGTGACCTGCGCGATGCCGGCGCCCATGAAGCCGGCGCCGACGACGCCGATCTTCTTGAGCGCGCTCGGCGGCACGTCGGCCGGGCGGCGCGCGCCCTTGTTCAGCTCCTGCATGGAGACGAACAGCGAGCGGATCATGGCGGCGGCTTCCGGCGAGCGCAGGATCTTGGCGAACCAGCGCGACTCGATGCGCAGCGCCGTGTCCATCGGCACCTGCAGGCCCTCGTAGACGACCTGCAGGATCGCGCGCGCGGCCGGATAATTGTCGTAGGTCTCGCGCCGGTAGATCGCGTTGGCGGCCGGGAACGTCATCATGCCGGCCTTGGAATAGACCGGCGCCGCCGGGCAGGCGGAAACCCTGCACGTCCCAGGGCGCGACCGCCTTGCCGCCGGCCTTGATCCAGTCCTTCGCCGCCTTGATGAGGTCGGCCTGCGGCACGACGTCGTCGACCAGCTTCATCGCCTTGGCGCGGTCGACCTTGAGCTGGTCGCCCTTGAGCAGAAATTGCAGCGCGTCGGCCGGCTGCAGCATGCGCGCGACGCGCTGCGTGCCGCCGGCGCCGGGGAACAGGCCGACCTTGATCTCGGGCAGGCCGAGCCGCGTCTTGGCGTTGTCGGCGGCGACGCGGTGGTGGCAGGCGAGCGCGAGCTCGAAGCCGCCGCCCATGGCGGTGCCGTTGAGCGCGCAGACCCACGGCTTGCCGCAGGTTTCCAGCCGCCGGTAGAGCAGCGAGAGCTTGCGGCTCTCGTCGAACACCATCTTGGCGGCGGCTTCCTCGCCTTGCTTGCGCACCGTCTCGGCGTAGAGCGCGCCCATCTGCTCCAGCATCGTGAGGTCGGCGCCGCCGCAGAAGGCTTCCTTGCCCGAGGTGATGACCGCGCCCTTGATGGCGGCGTCGGCGGCGACCTTCTCGACGATGCCGGTCAAGTTCCGCGATCACGTCCATGTCGATGACGTTCATCGAGCGGCCGGGCATGTCCCAGGTGACGAGCGCGATGCCGTCGGCGTCGACGTCGAGTTTGAAATTGCTCATGGCTCCTCCTCTGTCAGTACGGCTCGCCGTTTTTGTGCAGATAGCGCCGCCCCTGTGCGTCGCGCTCCAAGATCAAGATCGACGTCCGGATAGTGCGACGTGCTCGGTTTCGCACGCGTGCCGACTTCGAGGATGAGCGCGTCGCTTGCTGCCGCGGTTGACCAAGCTGTGGCCGTTCGGCGAACCGGCCTTCCAGCCGGCGGCGTCGCCGGGCTTGAGCACGGTCTCGCCGTCGTCCTCGATCAGCACGACCTCGCCTTCGAGCACGTAGACGAACTCGTCCTCGTTCGCGTGCCAGTGGCGCAGCGACGACGCGCCGCCGGCTTGAGCGCGTGAGGTTGACGCCGAATTGGTCGAGCCCGACCGCATTGCCGAGCCGCTTCTTCTCGCGCCTGTCGAGGACCGTCTTGAACGGGCCGGATAGCCGCCGACCGGCTTCGAACGCGATCTTGGCGATATCGATCTTCGGCATTGCCGCCCCCGGCGAAACTAGACCCGCTCGATGATGGTCGCGGTGCCCATGCCGACGCCGATGCAGAGCGTCACCAGCGCGGTCGACTTTGCCGCTGCGCTCCAGCTCGTCGAGCACGGTGCCGAGGATCATGGCGCCGGTGGCGCCGAGCGGATGGCCCATGGCGATGGCGCCGCCGTTGACGTTGATCTTGTCGTGCGGGATGTCGAAGCGCCTGCATGTAGCGCAGCACCACCGAGGCGAAGGCCTCGTTGAGCTCGAACAGGTCGATGTCGTCCTTCGTCATGCCGGCCTTCTTGAGCACCTTCTCGGTCACGTCGATCGGGCCGGTGAGCATGATCGCCGGCTCCGAGCCGATATTGGCGAAGGCCTTGATGCGCGCGCGCGGCTTGAGGCCGGCTGCCTTCGCCCGCCTCCTTGCTGCCGATCAGCACCGCGGCGGCGCCGTCGACGATGCCGGACGAATTGCCGGCGTGATGCACGTGGTTGACCGCCTCGATCTCGGGATGCTTCTGCACCGCGACCGCGTCGAAGCCGGCCATCTCGCCCATCTGCACGAAAGACGGCTGCAGCGCGGCGAGCGACTGCATGGTCGTGGTCGGCCGCATGTGCTCGTCCTTGGCGAGGATGCGTGAGGCCGTTGACGTCCTTGACCGGCACCACCGAATTCTTGAAGCGGCCCTCGTCCCAGGACTTGCGCCGCGCGCTTCTGGCTCTCGACCGCATAGGCGTCGACGTCGTCGCGCGAGAAGCCGTATTTGGTCGCGATCAGGTCGGCGGAAATGCCCTGCGGCATGAAATAGGGCTCGACCGCGATCGACGGGATCGACCGGCCAGGCGCCGCCGGAGGCGCCGATGCCGACGCGGCTCATCGATTCGACGCCGCCGCCGATGGTCATGTCGTGCTGGCCGGACATCACCTCGGCCGCGGCGAAATTGACCGCGTCGAGGCCGGAGGCGCAGAAGCGGTTGATCTGCACGCCCGGCACGCCGTCGCCGTAGCCGGCGACGAGCGCGGCGGCGCGCGCGATGTCGCCGCCGGCCTCGCCGACCGGATCGACGCAGCCGAGCACCACGTCGTCGACCAGCGCGGGGTCGAGCTTGTTGCGCGTCCTTGATCGCGGCGAGCGCCTGCGCGGCGAGATTGAGCGCGGTCACCTCGTGCAGCGAGCCGTCGGCCTTGCCGCGCCCGCGCGGGGTGCGCACGGCGTCGTAGATGAATGCGTCGGGCATGCTTGCTCTCCATCCTCTCCGATCGTCATGCCCGGCGCGTGTGACCCGGGCATCCCGCTTAGTCGTGCACTGCGTCACCTGATCGGGATGGCCGGGACACGCCTCGCGCCATGACCGGGACGACAGTGCGACTACAAACTCCTCGCGATCAGCAGCTTCATGATCTCGTTGGTGCCCGCATAGATGCGCAGCACGCGCGCGTCGCGGTAGATGCGCGAGATCGGATATTCGTCCATATAGCCATAGCCGCCGAACAATTGCAGGCAGCGGTCGATCACTTTCGCCTGCGTGTCGGTGAGCCGGTATTTCGCCATCGAGGCGGTGACGGTATCGAGCTTGCCGGCGACGTGCTCGCCGATGCAGTGGTCGAGGAAGACCTTGGCGATGGTCGCCTCGGTCTTGCACTCGGCCAGCTCGAACTGGGTGTTCTGGAACTCGATGATCGTCTTGCCGAACGCCTTGCGCTGCTTGACGTAGTCGATGGTGAGCGCGAGCGCGCGCTCCATCATGGCGACCGCGTGCACGGCGACGATCAGCCGCTCCTGCGGCAATTCCTTCATCAGCTGATAGAAGCCCTGGCCCTCTTCGGTGCCGAGCAGGCTTTCGGCCGGCAGCTGCACGTCCTCGAAGAACAGTTCCGAGGTGTCGGCCGAAGTCCATGCCGAGCTTCTTGAGCTTGCGGCCGCGGCGGAAGCCGGGCGCGTCGTCGGTCTCGACCACCATCAGCGAGATGCCCTTGGCGCCGGCCGTCGGATCGGTCTTGGCGACGACGACGATCAGGTTGGCGTGCTGGCCGTTGGTGATGAAGGTCTTGGAGCCGTTGAGCACGTAGCCGTTGCCGGACTTCTTGGCCGTGGTGCGCACGCCTTGCAGGTCGGAGCCGGTGCCGGGCTCGGTCATGGCGATGGCGCCGACCATCTCGCCGGTGGCGAGCTTGGGCAGCCAGCGCTTCTTCTGCTCCTCGGTGCCGTAATGCAGAATGTAGGGCGCGACGATGCCGGAATGCAGCGGCGCGCCGAAGGTGTCGAAGCCGGCGAGCGACAGCTCGCGGTTGATCACCGCCTCATGCGCGAAGCTGCCGCCGGCGCCGCCGTATTCCTCCGGCATGGAGGCGCAGAGCAGGCCGGCTTGCGCCGGCCTTGGTCCAGACCTCGCGCGTCGTACATGCCCTTTTCGTGCCAGCGGTCGAGATGCGGCGCGAATTCGTCGCCGATGAAGCGGCGCGCCTGCTCCTCGAGCAGCACGAGGTCTTCGCTCATCCAGGCCGGGCGCGGGAGATTGAGGGCTTCCATGGCTGCGAATCACCTAGCGCGGCGCTCTGAGGCGGGCAAGGTGGCGGTGATTTGCTTCACCTCCCCCCTTGCGGGGGAGGTCGCCGCGCGCAAGCGCGGCGGGAGCGGGGTCGCAATCAGCACCGCGCCGGTTGCTACCCCCTCGCGCCCTCCCCCGCAAGGCGGGAGGCGAGCGGCTCACTTCGCGGCGCGATCCGGCCTACTTCTTCTCCGCCGCCGCGCGCACTTCACCGGGTCCTTCACGTTCGGCAGCGTGTCGATCTCGACGTTGACCAGCTTGCCGTCGACCTTCTCGACCTTGCGCACATAGACGTTCTGCACGATGTCGCGGGTGTCGGGATCGATCGAGATCGGGCCGCGCGGGCTTTCCCACTTCATGCCCTTGGCGGCGTTGATCAGCGCTTCGCCGTCGGTGTTGCCGTTGGTCTTCTTCAGCGCGGCGTAGATCAGGTGCATGCCGTCCCAGGCGCCGATCGAGAAGAAGTCGGGATTGCGCTTGTAATCGGCGTTGTAGGCCTTCACGAAGTCCGCGTTCATCTTCGACTTGTGGTTCCAGTCGTAGTGGCCCGAGGTGATGATGCCGAGCGCGGCGTCGCCCATGCTGTCGAGCGCGTGCTCGTCGGTGATCTCGAGCTGGCCCATGATCACGGTCTTCTTGGTGTCGAGCCCGCGTTCGGCGAACGCCTTGCCGAGCGCGCCGGGCTGCGCGCCGCCCGGGATGAACACGAAGATGCCTTGCGGGTTGAGGTCCTTGGCCTTGGCCACGTAGGCGGAGAAGTCCGGATTGGCGACCGCCATGCGCACCGAGCCGACGATCTCGCCGCCCGCCGCCTTGAAGCCGGTCTGGAACGCCTGCTCGGCGTCGTGGCCGGGGCCGTAGTCCGAGACCATGGTATAGGCCTTCTTCACGCCGCCTTTGGTGCCGGCCCATTTGCCGAAGGCTTCGTTGAGCTGCGGAATGGTGAGCGAGGTGCGCGCCATGTATTGCGACTTGGTGGTGACGATCGAGGTGGCCGCGTTCATCACGACCATGAACTTCTTGGCCTCCTGCGAGACGTCGCCGGCCGCCATGGCGTTGGGCGTGAGCACGAAGCCGGCGAGAATGTCGACCTTGTCGCGGGTGATCAGTTCTTGCGCGAGACGCTTGGCGACCGGCGGGTTGATGCCGCCGGTGTCCTTGCGGATGATCTCGATCTTCTTGCCGGCGACGGTGTCGCCGTTCTGCTTCATGAACAGCTTGATGGCGTTGTCCTGCTGCGTCGCGGCGTCGGCGAACTGACCGGAATAGGGCAGGATCAGTCCGATCTTGATGGTGTTGTCCTGCGCCTGCGCGGCCGTGCCGGTGACGGCCGCCGCGGCAAGGCCGAGCACGAGTGTTGGTAGCTTACGCATTGGAGTCCCTCCCGGGTTGTCTTGTTATTGGCGGCAACGATAGCTAACGGGAGTTGCAATGGTCAATTAAACTCGCCGCTACACGGCGCGCGCGGTAAGCGCCCACCTGCCCACCCCGTTGGGCAGCGCGCGGCAGGGAGAGAAAGTGTGCTGGAATTCGGCATTTTCGACCATCTCGACAGCGACGGATCGGCGCTCGGCGCGCTCATGGAGAGCCGGCTCAGGCTGGTCGAACTGATCGAGGCGCAAGGCTTTTCCGGCTATCATCTGGCCGAGCACCATTCGACGCCGCTCGGCATGGCGTCGAGCCCGAGCGTGTTTCTGGCCGCCGCCATCGCGCGCACCAAGCGCATCCGGCTCGGGCCGCTGGTCTATGTGCTGCCGCTCTATCACCCGCTGCGGCTCTATGAAGAAATCTGCATGCTCGACCACTTGAGCGGCGGGCGGCTGATGGTCGGCGTCGGCCGCGGCGGCGCGCTGATCGAGCATCAGCGATACGGCGTCGATCCGGCGGCGGCGCCGGCGATGTATCACGAGGCCTTCGCCGTTCTGATGCGCGCTTTCGCGAGCGACGTGCTCGATTTCGAAGGCAAGTTCTACAATTACAAAGACTATGTCGTGCAGGCCAAGCCGTTGCAGCGCCCGCACCCGCCGATCTGGTACGGCGCGCCCAATGCCGAGGCCATCGCCTGGGCGGCGCCGCATGCGGTCAACGTGGTCTCGCTCGGGCCGGCGGCACGCGCGCGCGCCATCGCCGAGCGCTACCGGCAGGAATGGACGGCGCTCGGGCGCGACGCGGCCGCGCTGCCCAAGATCGGCATCACGCGCCACATCGTGGTCGCGCCAACCGACGCGCAAGCCGAGCGCATCGCCGCCGCCGCCTATCCGCGCTGGCGGCAGGCCATGGACTGGCTCTGGCGCCGCTCCGGCGTTCGCCTTCGCGCTCAAGGAAATCTACCCGGAGGATTTTTCGGCGCTCGCGGCGATCGGCCACGGCGTCGCCGGTTCGCCGGCGAGCGTGCGCGATTATCTCGCGCGGCTTGAGCGGGAAACCGGCGTCAATTACGTGCTCTGCCAGATGGTTTTCGGCGACATGAATTTTGCTGATGCCGCCCATTCGATTGAGTTGTTTGCGCGCGAGGTCATGCCGGCCTTCAAGTAGGCGCACTGGATCGGCCGCGCGCGCAATGTTACACCGCTCGCCTCGCCGGGATTCCTCCATGACAATGCACGCGGGCGCGCCCGCCTCCGACATCGAGTCGCCTTACGCATGGCTGCGCCTGGTCGCGGCGGTGACGCTGTCGACCATCGGCGGCGTCGGCATGTGGTCGGTGGTGGTGGCGCTGCCGGCGGTGCAGGCCGACTTCGGCGTCGACCGCGCCGCGGCGTCGCTGCCCTACACGCTCGCCATGATCGGCTTCGGCGGCGGCGGCATCGTGATGGGCCGGCTCGCCGACCGCTTCGGCATCGCGCTGCCGCTGGTGCTCGGCACGCTTGCGCTCGCGCCTCGGCTATCTCGCGGCCGGCCATGCGGCCAGCCTGACGCCAGGTCGCGCTCGCGCACGCGCTGATCGGGCTCGGCAGCTCGGCGACGTTCGGGCCGCTGATGGCCGACATCTCGCACTGGTTCGCGCGCCGGCGCGGCATCGCGGTCGCCATCGCCGCCTCCGGCAATTATCTCGCCGGCACGATCTGGCCGCCGGTGGTGCAGCATTTCATCGCCAGCGACGGCTGGCGCGCGACCCATATCGGCATCGGCCTGTTTCTGCTCGTCGCCATGCTGCCGCTCGTCCTGCTGCTGCGCCGGCGCATCGCGCGAGCATCACTCGGACGCCGCCGGCGCGCCGCGCTTGCAGGTCGCTGCCGGCTGTCGCCGGCCACGCTGCAGGTGCTGCTCTGCATCGCCGGCGTCGCCTGCTGCGTCGCCATGTCGATGCCGCAGGTGCATCATCGTCGCCTATTGCGGCGATCTCGGCTACGGCGTCGGCGCGCGGCGCCGAAATGCTGTCGCTGATGCTCGGCTTCGGCATCGTCAGCCGCGTCGGCTCCGGCTTCATCGCCGACCGCATCGGCGGCGTGCGCACGCTGCTGCTCGGCTCGGTGCTGCAAGGCGTCGCGCTTGTTTCTCTATCTGCTGTTCGACGGGCTGACCTCGCTCTACGTGATCTCGGCGCTGTTCGGCCTGTTCCAGGGCGGCATCGTGCCGAGCTACGCCATCATCGTGCGCGAGTATTTCCCGGCGCGCGAAGCCGGCACGCGCGTCGGCGTGCTGTTGCATGGCGACGCTGTTCGGCATGGCGCTGGGCGGCTGGATGTCGGGCGTGATCTTCGACCTGACCGGCTCCTACCAGGCCGCCTTCCTCAACGGCCTCGGCTGGAACCTGCTCAACGTGTCGATCATGACCTTCCTGCTGCTGCGCGCGCGCCGCCGCCCGGCGCTCGCCTGAGAGCTCTGCGGGAATAAAATTCCTGTCAGTCTGTTGTTGCTCTTTATTGACTTGATCCGGCGCTCGCCCGCACTGTCGGTCGCCGGGGTAAGAGGGGGCTCGCCCAATGCAGTTTGCTGTCGCACGTCCGGACGTCGTCCGGGCGATCAGCCAGCGTTGGCTGTTGAAGTTCTGGCAGCGCCACCGCGGCGAGCACCGCGTGCCGCAATGGCAGTCGGTGGACACCGAGCATCTCAAGTCGGTCTCCGCCAATCTCAGCCTGCTCGACGTCAAGGATGGCGACGGGCCGGTGCGTTTCCTGATCCGCTACCACGGCGCCACCATCGGCCAGGTCTATGGCTCGGTCGATTGCCGCGGCAAATTCCTCGACGAGGTGATGGGGCAGCCGCCGGGCGCGCCGCCGCTGGCGGCCTATCATCGCGCGGTCGACGGGGCGGCGCCGGTCTACACCATCCACGACATCAGCGACCGCGGCGGGCGGGCGGTGCAATACGAGCGGCTGCTGCTGCCGTTTGCGCGCGACGGGCGCAGGGTCGACCGCGTCCTGGCCGCGTTCGAGTTCATCTGCGCCGACGGCGGCTTCGATCTCAAGGATTTGATGGTTTCGCAGCCGGCCCCGCCGGCGCTGCGTTTTTCCGCCGCCATCGAGGCTAGTGCGACGGCGTGAGCCGCATCGCCTGCTCGCACACGATCTGCTCGGGCGCCGGCGCCTTGCCGGTCAGCCGCGCGCGCACGTAGTAGAAGGCATAAGCGAGCCCCGACACCGGCTTGGTCCAGGCGCGCGCCTCCTCGACGTCGACGGCAAGCAGCGCGACATCGGAGAGTCGGGCCCGTCCGGAAACCAGACTCGCAGGCCTTCGTTCCACAGCGCCCGCACCTGATCGCGCTCCTCGACCACGCGTGCGCGACCGCTCAGCGAGACGAATTCATGGTGCTTTGAGCGGCCATAGGACACCAGCGCGCGGCCGTCGTGTTCGATTTCCAGCAGCTTCGGCGTGCCCTTGAAGGTCATGAACCAAAGCGTGCCGTCGAATTCTTTTTGCAGACAGCCCATGGGACGCGAGTCGAAGGCGCCGTCTTTGCCGATGGTGATCAGAACGGCGATGTGCTCGTCCTTGATCAAATCCCAGATTTTCTGGCGATCTGTTGGCCCGCTCGCATCTGGCATGGCGGCGCTCCCTGCCTTGGGAAACGCCCGGCGAAACCGCGGGTTCCGGCGGCTACGCCCCGGCTAGAACGCCTCGGCCGGCAATTCCATCATCGAGGCCGCGCCGGCCTGGATGCGCGCGAGGTGCGTGGCGGTCTCCGGCAGCATGCGCTCCATGAAGAAGCGCGCGGTGACGAGCTTCGACTTCATCGCCGGCTCGGCGCCGTTGCTCTTGGCGAGCGCGGCTTCCGCGATGCGCGCCCACATGTAGCCGAGCGCCACCAGCCCGAACATGTGCAGGTAGTCGGTCGAGCCGGCGCCGGCATTGTCGGGCTTGGCGATCGCGTTCTGCATGAACCACATCGAGGCCTGCTGCAGATGCGCGAGCGCCGCGCCGAGCGGCTTGAGGTAGCCGTTCATGGCGTCGTTGTTGACGCGCTCCTTGAGGTAAGTCTGCACCTCGTTGAAGAACGCCATCAGCGCGCGGCCGCCGTCTTTGCCGATCTTGCGGCCGACCAGATCGAGCGCCTGGATGCCGTTGGCGCCCTCGTAGATCATGGCGATGCGCGCGTCGCGCACGAACTGCTCCATGCCGTGCTCGGCGATGTAGCCGTGGCCGCCGAACACCTGCTGCGCCGTCACGGTATTGGCAAAGCCGGTGTCGGTGAGCACGCCTTTGACCACCGGCGTGAGCAGGCCCATCAGGTCGTCGGCGCTCTGGCGCGCCTTCTCGTCGCCGGAGCGGTGCGCGACGTCGCCTTGCAGCGAGATCCACAGCACCAGCGCGCGCGCCGCCTCGTTGAAGGCGCGCATGGTCATCAGCGCGCGGCGGATGTCGGGGTGCACGATGATCGGATCGGCCGGCTTGTCGGGCGCCTTGACGCCGGAGATCGAGCGGCCTTGCAGCCGCTCCTTGGCGTAGGCGGCGGCGTTCTGGTAGGCGACCTCGGACAGCGCCAGACCCTGCACGCCGACGCCCAGGCGCGCCTCGTTCATCATCACGAACATGGCGTTGAGGCCGCGGTTCTCCTCGCCGATCAGCCAGCCGGTCGCGCCGTCATAATTCATCACGCAGGTCGAATTGCCGTGGATGCCCATCTTCTCTTCGATCGAGCCGCAGGAGACGCCGTTGCGCGCCGCCGAGCGAGCCGTCGTCATTGACCGCGAGCTTGGGCACCACGAACAGCGAAATGCCCTTGGTGCCGGCGGGCGCGCCTTCGATGCGCGCCAGCACCAGGTGGATGATGTTCTCCGCCATGTCGTGCTCGCCGGCGGAGATGAAGATCTTGGTGCCGGTGATCTTGTAGCTGCCGTCGGCCTGCTTGACGGCCTTGGTGCGCAGCAGACCGAGATCGGTGCCGCAATGCGGCTCGGTCAGGTTCATGGTGCCGGTCCATGTCCCCGCCACCATCTTGGGCAGATATTTTTTCTTCAGCTCCGGCGAGGCGTGCACGATCAGCGCGGCGATGGCGCCTTGCGTGAGGCCGGGATACATGGCGAAGGCCATGTTGGCCGAGCAGAAGAATTCGTTGACGATCGAGGTCAGCGTCGCCGGCAGGCCCTGGCCGCCGAATTCCTCCGGCGCCGAAATGCCGATCCAGCCGCCTTCGACCAGTTGTTTGAAGGCGTCCTTGAAGCCGGCCGGCGTGCTGACGCTGCCGTCGGGATGGCGCTCGCAGCCTTCTTTGTCGCCGACCCGGTTGAGCGGGGTGAGCACCGCCTCGCTGAACTTCGCCGCCTCGCGCAGCACCGCTTCCACGGTGTCGGGCGAGGCCTCGGCAAAGCCCGGCAGGTTGCCATAGCGGTCGAGGTGGAAGACGTCGTTCAACAGGAACAGCGCGTCGTCCACCGGCGCTTTGTAAGTCGGCATTCAGGTTTCCCCCACCCGGGGCGCATGATGGCGCGGCCCGGTTTACATCGCGGTTAAAGCCGGGAAAAGCGGCGGAACGGAGGGGTTTTAGCCCGTCCAGGCCGCGGCGCGCGCGCCGGTTGATCGGCTTGACGCGTCGGTCCGGCCGGATGCCGGCGCCGGGCCGATAAGCCGCGCCACGGCGAATTTGCCGGTTATGTCCGGGACTTCGGCAAAAGTTAACCGCCTGTTTACCGCGAACAGGAAAAAGTCGGGGGGTGGCCAAGGGGACCCGGCCGATATCCACCCGCCGTTAACGCGCGCCGGTTCCGCAGGAGTCGCCTGGCGACTCTTTGCGCATCCCCGAACCGGGGTGAGAGAGCATGAGATTTGGCCTGCCGTGGCGAGCGAAGGGCAGCGAGGGTGAGGCGTACGCGCCCGCCGAGGAGACGGCCGGATTCCATCGGCGGCTTGAAGGCTTGACGCGCCACAACGACCGTATCCCGCCGCCCGAGGCGGCGGCTTATGCCCCGCCGCATTTGCGCGAACCGGTAGCGCCAGCCTTTGCCGGCGCCGCCGGCGCTGCCGCCCGAGCTCGAGCGCGCTTTGGCCGAGATCGCCGACCGTCAGCGCGTGCTGGCGAGCGCGCCGGCCCCGCTGCCGTTGCCGCCAATGCCGCGCGGCGCGCCCCCGCCACGCCGCGCAATCTCGCCGCGATGGAACAGCAGCTGCGCAAGATCACCGCCCAGATCGAAACCCTGCGCGCGCCCGGCGTCACGGAAGCGATCCAGGCGCTGCGCGAGGAATTGTCCGAAATCGGCCGCGCACTCAATCAGGCGATGCCGCGCCGCGCTTTGGACGAGATCGAATTCCAGATTCACGAGCTCGCCCGGCGCATCGCCGAGGACCGCCAGGCCGGCGCCGACGCCGGCGCGCTCGCCGGCATCGAGCGCAGGCTCAGCGAAGTGCGCGACGCGCTGCATGGACTGACACCGGCGGAAAACCTGGTCGGCTATACCGACGCGGTCGCCAATCTGGCGCAGAAGATCGATCTGATCGTGGCGGAGAGAGACCCCGCCACCTTGCGCCAGTTCGAAAGCGCGGTCGTCACCCTGCGCGGCATGGTCGACCACGTCGCCTCCAACGAGACGGTCGGGCGGCTGGCGGCGCAGGTGCAGGCGCTCTCCGACAAGATCGAGCGCATCGGCCATCCCGGGCCGGACGGCGACGTGCTCGCCAATTTGGCGCTGCGCATCGACGCGCTCACTTTGGCGCTGGCCGAGCGGGCGCACGACGCCGCGCTGCCGGCGCGGCTGGAGACGCTGGTGGCGTCGCTCGCCGACAAGATCGACCGCATCCAAAACGCGCGCGCGAGCCCGCGGCGGCCGGCCAGTTGGCGGCGATCGAACGCCGGCTCGCCGACTTGCTCGGCCACATCGAGCAAGTCGCGCGGGCCCGGCGCAAACGACGCCGCGCTCGAAGCGTTGCGCGAGGACGTCGCCCGCACCCACGAGACGCTCGACGCCATGCAGGACACGCTCGGCCTGGTGGTCGAGCGCTTGGCCGGCATCGGGCACGACATCCGCGCCGAAAACCCGCTGCCGGCGGCCGAGGACGAAGAGCCGCTCGAACTGCTGCATCCGGTCGAGGCAGAGCCGATGCTGGTGGACGCTCCGACGCTGGCGCCCGAAATCCCGCCGCAGCCGATGGCCGCTGTGCGGGCCATCCAGCCGCCGCCGCAAACCGGCGCCGCGGCGCCCGCCACCGAGTGCGCCATTGACCATCGAGCAAGGCGATGCCGCCGATCAGCCGCTCGAGCCCGGCTCCGGCCCGCCGCCGGCGCGCGGCAATCCGGCCGCCCGCATCGCCGCCTCGGAGGCCGCGCTCGGCGGCGCGCTGCCGGCAACGCCCCGCTCCGGCCATTCGAGCTTCATCGCCGCCGCCCGCCGCGCCGCGCAGGCCGCTTCGCAGGAGCCGGACAGCCGGCGCAGCGCCGGGCCGGCGATCGCCGCCAACAATGCGTCTTCGGTGCGCGGCAAGATGATGAAGCGGGTCAAGTCGCTGTTCATCGCCGCCAGCATCGTCGCCTTGGTGGTCGGCTCGGTGCAGATCGGCGGCCGCATGCTCGGCCTCGGCAGCCTGTCGCGGCTGGCGCACAAGTCCGCGTCGCCGGCGCGTCACCGACGACAAGACCGCCGCCAATGCCGCGCTGGAAGCCGACGACGAAGACGACGCCGCGCCGCTGCCGGCCGCGCCGGCGCTGCCCAAGCTCGCCGAAAAGCAGTTGCAGCCGGCGCGCGATTCCGGCCTTGGCCTGCTGACGCCGCCTGCCGCCGGCACCGATTTGATCAAGCCGCCGCCGGCCGTGGTCGTGCCGCCGCCGGCCGCCGCCGCCGATCCACGCCAGGCGCTGACCGCGCCGGGCACCGACATCACCGGCTCCATCCCCGAGCCGAAGCACGCAGCGCCGGCCCCGATAGCGCCGCAGCCGCCGGCGGCGGCCGACCTCGCCAATCTGCCGCCGTCGATCAGCGCGTCGTTGCGCATGGCCGCCGCCGCCGGCGACGCCGCCGCGGCCTACGAAATCGCCACCCGCTATGCCGAAGGGCGCGGCGTGCCGGCGAACATGGAGGAGGCGGCGCGCTGGTTCGAGCGCGCGGCCGCCAAGGGCCTGGTCCCGGCGCAATTCCGCTACGCCAGCCAGCTCGAAAAGGGCCTGGGGGTGAAGAAGGACCTCGAGGCCGCGCGCCGGCTCTATCTGGCGGCCGCCGCCAAAGGCAACGCCAAGGCGATGCATAACCTCGCCGTGCTCTACGCCGAGGGCGCCGACGGCAAGCCGGACTATGAGACCGCGGCCAAATGGTTCCAGAGCGCCGCCCGCCATGGCGTCGCCGACAGCCAGTACAATCTCGGCATCCTCTATGCGCGCGGCATCGGCGTCGGCGTCGACCTGGCGGAATCCTACAAGTGGTTCGCGCTGGCCGCCGCCGGCGGCGACCCGGAGGCGGGCAAGAAGCGCGACGAAGTCGCCGCCCATCTGGACGCCGCGGCGCTGGCCGGCGCCCGCCGCGCGGTCGAGACCTTCACGGCCGAGCCGCAACCGGCGGCCGCGATCACGGTGCCCGCGCCCGCCGGCGGCTGGGACAAGGCCGCGGCGCCCGCCCACGGCAAGCCGCCGCGCACGGCCCTCAACCTCGGAAAGCGGTGAGCGAAGCCGCGGCCGTTTACCCTAAAGCGTGATCGGGGACGTTTCCGCCGCTAAGATCGTTTGTACTAACGAGCCAGCCGGTACCGCCGCGGCCCGCGCGGCGGCGCATCGAGCCATGAGGCCGGACGACGCCCTTTGCAGATCTATCTCCCGATCGCCGACATGCCGGTCAACGTCTTCCTCGTTTTGGGGATGGGGCTGGCGGTCGGATTCATCTCCGGCATGTTCGGCATCGGCGGCGGCTTCCTGATGACGCCGCTGCTGATCTTCATCGGCGTGTCGCCGGCGGTCGCGGTGGCGAGCGTGTCGACCCACATCGCCGCCTCTTCGTTCTCGGGCGCGATCAATTATTGGCGGCGCGGCGCCATCGACGTCGCGCTCGCGCTCATGCTGCTGTCGGCCGGCATCATCGGCACCGCCACCGGCGTCTGGCTGTTCACCACGCTGCGCGCGCTCGACCAGCTCGATCTGATGATCGGGCTGTCCTACGTGACGCTGCTCACTTTGGTCGGCGCCTTCATGATCTACGAAAGCGTGCTGGCCGAGCTGCGCGCGCGCAAGGGCATGCCGGCGACGCTGCGCCGGCCGGGCAGCCATAACTGGGTGCACGGGCTGCCGCTCAAGCTGCGCTTCAAGCGCTCCAAGATCTACGTCTCGGCAATTCCGGTCTGGGGCATCGGATTCATCATCGGCTTTGTCGGCGCCATGATGGGCATCGGCGGCGGCTTCCTGCTGGTGCCGATGCTGATCTATTTCCTGCGGGTGCCGACCGCCACCGTGATCGGCACCTCGATGGTGCTCACGCTCGTCACCATGGCCTCGGCGACGGTGATGCACGCCGCCACCAACCATCTGGTCGACGCCATGCTGGCGCTGATCCTGATGGTGGGCGGCGTGGTCGGCGCGCAATTCGGCGCCCGCACCGGGCAGAAAATGCGCGGCGAGCGGCTGCGGCTGCTGCTCGGCATTCTGGTGTTCATGGTGGGCATGCGCTTTGCCTTCGAGCTGGTGGTCAAGCCCGACGATCTTTTCTCCATCCGGCACGTGAGCAACCTGTGATGCGGCGGCTCTGGCTCAGCGCGGCGATCCTGATCGCAAACGTGCAACCGGTGCTGTCGGAGCGCTTGGTGCTGTCCCTCTCCAACGAGCGCGTGCAGATCGCCTCGAATTTCATCGGCGAAAACCTGGTGCTGTTCGGCGTCGTCGAGCCCGATCCCGGCAAGACGCCTTCGCGACGATTACGACCTGGTGGTGACGGTCGCCGGCCCGCGCGAGATCATGCGCACGCGGCGCAAGCAGCGCGTGCTCGGCATCTGGGTCAATGTCGGCTCGCGCGAATTCGTGCGCGTGCCGTCTTATCTCGCAGTGCTGAGCAGCCGGCCGGTAGCGCAGATCGCCAATGCCGATACGCTGCGGCGCCTGCAACTCGGGCTCGACAATTTCCTGCTCACCCAGCGCATCGGATCCGACCTCGGCGACACCGTGCGCGAGGACCCGTTCCGCACCGCCTTCGTGCGGCTGCAGAGCGAGCACGGGCTTTACCGACAGGCCGGCGACGCGGTGAAATTCCTCACGCCGTCGGTGTTCCGCGTCGTCATCCCGCTGCCGGCGAATGTGCCGACCGGCCCGTTCAGCGTCGACGTCAAGCTGTTCGCCGGCGGCGCCATGATCGCGCAGAGCACCGCGGCGCTCGAAGTGATCAAGACCGGGGTCGAGCAATACGTCGCCGATGCCGCCGGCAATAACGGCCTGCTCTACGGCCTACTCACGACCCTGATGGCGCTGCTCACCGGCTGGATCGCGAGCGTGGTGTTCCGAAGGGACTAGTCCGGCAGGCAGCGCTTGGCCGTGAACGCGTAGAGCCGGCCCTCGCCCAGCATATGCGCGGTGAATTTGAGCGTGCCGAACACCTCGGCAAAGGCGGCGTCGCGGATATTGAGGCCGCCGGTGAAGGCGCCGAAGGCCGGCATCACCATGCGCGTCGCATCGGCGGCGAAGCAGCGGCGGCTGACCGCGCGGCCGCGATGGGCGACGCGCGCCACCGGATGCAGATGGCCGGCGATCTCGCCGTCGGCGCCGCTCGGCTGATGGCGGAAGGTGAGCGCGTTCACGGTGAGCGTGCTCTGGAACGTACCGCCGATATTGTTCGCCGGATCCGGATCGTGGTTGCCGGTCAGCCAAAGCCAGTCGCGGCCGCGCTGGAGCGCGCGCAGATTGGCGCGGTCCTCGTCGCCGAGCCGCGCCGGCCCGCCGCCGTCATGAAAACTGTCGCCCAGCGCGACAACCACGCGCGGCGCATAATGCGCGATCAGGCGTGCCAGCCGCGCCAGCGTCGCCGCGCTGTCGTAAGGCGGCAGCAATTGCCCGCGCGCGGCGAAGCTCGAGCCTTTTTCCAGATGCAGATCGGCGACCGCGAGCAGGCTTTGCTCGGGCCAATAGAGCGCGCCGGCGCAATCGGCGAGCAGCGGCACGCCGGCGAGGACAATCAGATTGCCCATGCTCTCCGCTTTTTGCACCGCCAGCGTCATTGCATCGCTTCCTTGATCAACTCGTCCGCCGCTTCGGCCAGAAGCGAATCGGAGGCCTCGCCATAGACCGTCTCGCGCCCGATCTCCAGCAGCACGGGAACCGAGAGCGGCGAGACGTGGTCGAGCGGTTTATGGACGATTCGGCCCTTGATGCGCGAGAGCATTTCACCGAGCCGCTTGATGTCAAGCAGGCCGCTCGCGGCGTCGGCGCGCGCGGCGCGCAGCAAAATGTGGTCGGCCTGGTGCTTGCGCAGCACGTCGTAGACGAGGTCGGTCGAGATGGTGAGCTGGCGGCGCGACTTCTCCTCGCCGGGAAAACGGCGCTCGATCAGCCCGGCGATGATGGCGCAGGAGCGGAAGGTGCGTTTCATCAGCGCCGACTCGGCAAGCCAGGCCTCGAGGTCGTCGCCCAGCATGTCCTCGTCGAACAATTGCGCGAGCGAGAGCTCGCCCCGCTCGAGGCGCAGCGCGACGTCGCCGAGGCCCCACACCGCCAGCGCGTATTCATTGGCGACGAAGCCGAGCGGCTTGAGCCGCGCGCGCTCAAGCCGGCGCGTGAGCAGCATGCCGAGCGTCTGGTGCGCCAGCCGGCCTTCGAACGGGTAGCAGACCAGGTAATATTTGGCGGCGCGCGGGAAGGTCTCGACCAGGAGATCGCCGGCGCGCGGCAGCAGCGAGCGCCATTGCTGGATTTCCAGCCATTCGCGCACCTGATCGGGCAGAGCCTGCCAGGCTTTCGGGCTGGCCAGAATGGCGCGCACGCGCGCGGCCAGATAGGTCGAGAGCGGAAACTTGCCGCCCTCGTAAGCCGGCACCTTCGGATCGCTCGCGTTCGAGCGCGAGACATAGACCTCGTCTTCGACGATCGCCTCGTATTTCAGTATTTCGCCGGCGAACACGAAGGTGTCGCCCGGCGTCATGGTCTCGACGAAATATTCTTCGACCTCGCCCAGCAGCCGGCCGCCGCGCGGCACGATCGCGCCCGAGGCGCGCGAGCGCACCAGCCGCACTTTCAGCATGTCGGCTTCGACGATGGTGCCGACATTCATGCGGTAGCGCTGCGCGACGCGCGGATGGGTGATGCGCCAGCGGCCGTCTTTACCTTGGCGGATCTTGGCGAAGCGCTCATAGGCTTTGAGCGCGTAACCGCCGGTGGCGACAAAATCGACCGCGGCGTCGAAGTCCGAGCGCGCGAGCGCGGCGTAAGGCGCGGCGGCGCGCACCTCGTCGTAAAGCTCATCGGACAAAAACGGCTCGCCGCAGGCGCGGCCGAGAATATGCTGCGCCAGCACGTCGAGCGCGCCGGTGCGCGCGGGCGGCGTGTCCTGCGCGTTCTCGGCGACCGCGTCGAGCGCGGCGCGGCATTCCAGCACCTCGAAGCGGTTGGCCGGCACCAGCACGGCCTCCGAAGGCTCGTCGAGCCGATGGTTGGAGCGGCCTATCCTCTGCATCAGACGCGAGGAGCCTTTCGGCGCGCCGACATTGATCACCAGATCGACGTCGCCCCAATCGACGCCCAGATCCAGCGAGGACGTGCACACGACCGCGCGCAATTTGCCGGCCGCCATGGCATCTTCGACCTTGCGGCGCTGCGCGACATCGAGCGAGCCGTGATGCAGCGCGATGGCGAGGTTGTCGTCGTTGACGCGCCACAGCTCCTGGAACAGGAATTCCGCCTGGCTGCGGGTGTTGACGAAGACCAACGTGGTCTTGTGCGTCTTGATCAGCGCGTAGATTTCGCCGAGCGCGTGGCGCGCCGAGTGGCCGGCCCAAGGCAGATGGCCCTCGGTGTCGAGCATGGCGACCTGCGGCTGGGCGCCCGCTTGCGCCACCACCAGATCGGCGCGCGCCTGCCCGCCCGGCGGCTGCGGCACCAGATAGCGGCAAAGCTCGTCCGGCTCGGCGACGGTCGCCGACAGTCCTACGGTCGTCAGTCGCGGCGCCAGCGCGAACAGTCGCGCGAGGCCCAGTGAAAGCAGGTCACCGCGTTTGGAGGTGACCAGCGAATGCAGTTCGTCGAGCACGACGCGCTTGAGCGTGCCGAACAGATAAGGCGCGTCGGCGGTGGCGAGCAGCAAGGCGAGCTGCTCCGGCGTCGTCAGCAAAATGTCGGGCGGGTGGCGCCGCTGGCGCTGGCGCTTGGAGGCCGGCGTGTCGCCGGTGCGGGTCTCCAGCCGGACCGGCAGCCCCATCTCGCGCACCGGGATTTCCAGGTTGCGGGCGATGTCGACCGCGAGCGCCTTCAGCGGCGAGATATAGAGCGTGTGCAGGCCCTGCGACTGCCGGACGTCCCGTCCGGCGGAAACCAGCTTTCCGGCCGGGCGCGGCTGCTGCAGTTCGACCAGCGTCGGCAGGAAGCCGGCGAGCGTCTTGCCGCCGCCGGTCGGCGCGATCAGCAGCACCGAACGGCCGGCATGCGCCTTGGCCAGCAATTCGAGCTGATGCGCGCGCGGCATCCAGCCGCGGCCGGCGAACCAGCGCGCGAATACGGCCGGCAGCGGCGGAGCTTCAACCAAATCGAGCGCGGGCGCGGGTTCCATCTGTCGTGCGATGCTGCCACTTCGAACCGCGCATCCCAATGCCTATCTGGAAGCCATGCGTCCCGAAGATGTCCTCGCCCTAACCCCGTCCGGCGTCTGCTGCAAGCGCGGCGGCTTTCACATCGACCCGACGCGGCCGGTCGAGCGGGCGCTGATCACGCACGGCCATTCCGACCACGCGCGCGCCGGCCATGGCGCGGTGCTGGCGACGCAAGAGACGCTCGACATCATGCGGCTGCGCTACGGCGAGAATTTCGCCGGGCGCAGCCAGGCCATCCGCTATGGCGAGAAGGTCGACCTTTCCGGCGTGCAAGTGAGCTTCCATCCCGCCGGCCACGTGCTCGGCTCGGCGCAAATAAAAATCGAGACGCCAGGCCTGCGCATCGTCGCCTCCGGCGACTACAAGGACACCCCCGATCCGACCTGCGCGGCGTTCGAGATCGTGCCCTGCGACGTGTTCATCACCGAGGCCACCTTCGGCCTGCCCGTGTTCCGCCATCACGACGCCGAAGGCGAGATCGACAAGCTGCTGCGCTCGGTCGGGCTTTTTCCCGAGCGTGCGCATCTGGTCGGCGCTTATTCGCTCGGCAAGGCGCAGCGCGTGATCGCAATGCTGCGCGCGGCGGGCTACGACAAGCCCATCTATCTGCACGGCGCGATGGAATCGATCACGCGCTATTACCAGAACCGCGGCATCGAGCTCGGCCGGATCGAGCTGGTGCGCGGCGCCCAGAAAGCCGACCTGGCGGGCGCGATTACCATCTGTCCGCCGAGTTCGATGAGCGATCTTTGGTCGCGCCGTTTTCCCGATCCGGTACTCGCCTTCGCCTCCGGCTGGATGCGCGTGCGGGCGCGCGCGCGCCAGCGCGGCGTCACGCTGCCGCTGGTGATCTCCGACCACGCCGACTGGGATGGGCTGACCGCGACCATCGCGGCGACCCACGCGTCGGAAGTCTGGGTGACGCACGGGCAGGAAGACGCGTTGGTGCATTGGTGCAAAGCCAAGGGCCTGAAAGCGCGTCCGCTCGACCTCGCTTACGGCGATGAGGAGGAAGCGGAAGCCGGCGAGGCGGAAGCATGAATCGCTTCGCCGAACTGCTCGACCGCCTCGCCTATGAGCCCGGCCGCAATGCCAAGTTCAGCTCATCGCCGACTACTTGCGCACCACCGGCGATCCCGAGCGCGGCTGGGCGCTGGCGGCGCTGACCGGCGCGCTGTCGTTTCGGCATGCCAAGCCCGGGATGATCCGCGCCCTGATCGCCGAGCGCACCGACCCGGTGCTGTTCGCGCTCTCCCATGACTATGTCGGCGACCTGTCGGAAACGGTCGCGCTGATGTGGCCGGCGCACCGCCTCCCGAAACAGCCCGAATGCGACGCCGTCATTGACCGACGTGGTGGCAACGCTGTCCACGCTCGGCAAAACGCAATTGCCGGCGCAGATCGCGCGCTGGCTCGACGCGCTCGACGAGACCGGCCGCTGGGCGCTGCTCAAGCTGGTCACCGGCGGCATGCGCATCGGCGTTTCGGCGCGGCTGGCCAAGACCGCGGCAGCCTCGCTCGGCGGCAAAGCGCCCGACGAAGTCGAAATGCTGTGGCCGGGTCTCGCGCCGCCCTATGGCGACCTGTTCGCCTGGCTGGAAGGGCGCGGCGAGAAGCCGGCGAGCCGCGATCCGGCGCCGTTCCGGCCTCCGATGCTGGCGCATGCCGTGGAGGAGCCCGATCTTGCCGCGCTCGATCCCGCCGACTTCATGGCGGAATGGAAATGGGACGGCATCCGCGTGCAGGCCTCTTCCGGACAGGACGCGCACGGCCAGCCGGTCGCGCGGCTTTATTCGCGCACCGGCGAGGACATCTCCAAAAGCTTTCCCGATCTCGTCGACGCGCTGCGCCTGCCGGCGGCCATCGACGGCGAGCTGTTGATCTTGCGCGAGACGCGCGTGCAGTCGTTCAACGTCCTGCAACAGCGGCTCAATCGCAAAGCCGTCACGCCCAAGCTTTTGGCGGAATTCCCGGCGCATTTGCGCGCCTACGACCTCTTGGCCGAAGGCGAGGAAGACCTGCGCCCCCTGCCCTTCGCCGAGCGCCGGCGGCGGCTGGAGAAATTCGTCGCCAAGCTCGACGATCCGCGCCTCGACCTTTCCCCGCTGGTCGACTTCAAGACCTGGACCGCGCTGATCGCGGCGCGCGCCGATCCCGCCAAGGCCGGCGCGGGCGCCGATGCCGCAGCGGTGGAAGGCGTCATGCTCAAGCGCGCCGACGCGCCCTATTTGCCGGGGCGGCCGAAGGGCCCGTGGTGGAAATGGAAGCGCGACCCGATGATCATCGACGCCGTGCTGATGTATGCCCAGCGCGGCCACGGCAAGCGCTCGTCGTATTATTCCGACTACACCTTCGGCGTCTGGAACGGCGACGAGGAGCTGGTGCCGGTCGGCAAGGCCTATTTCGGCTTCACCGACGAGGAGCTGAAGGAGATCGACCGCTTCGTCCGCCGCAACACCGTCGACCGCTTCGGCCCGGTGCGCGAGGTGACGCACGAGGCCGACAAGGGGCTGGTGCTGGAAGTGGCCTTCGAGGGCCTGCAACGCTCGACCCGGCATAAATCCGGCATCGCGATGCGTTTCCCGCGCATCAGCCGCTTGCGCTGGGACAAGCCGCCGGGCGAGGCCGACCGGCTGGCGACGCTGGAGACCATGCTGTCGCGCATCGAGGGCGCGCGGACATGACGGCGCATTTCCTATAATGTGCGGCTTGACCGGCCTCGTCCTCTTGCGTCAGGTGTGACATGCAAAACGGCCCCCAAAAAGGCCCCTATGCCAACAACGCGCCTAACGCCGTCGAGCAACGAACGGAGCCTCCGATGGCCAACGCCACCATGAGCAGAGTTTTCGGCGGCTCGCCGCTCGCCGTGTTCGGCCGCCTGATATTGGTGTCGATTTTGGTCGGCGTCATTCTGTCGGCGCTCGGGCTCGACCCGTTCGATATCGTGCGCAGCATCGAGCGGCTGCTGCAGTCGATCTGGAACATGGGCTTCGATGCCGTGCGCTGGGTGTGGCGCTATTTCCTGCTCGGCGCGGTGCTGGTGATCCCGATCTGGATCATCATGCGGCTGGTCAACGCGCCGCGCGGGAAGTAGCCATTCCGTCATGGCCGGACTTGTTCCGGCCAATCCCCGATAAGGATGGCACAACAGCGCCCCTAAGCGAGATCGCCGGGACAAGCCGGGCGATGACGGTTAAGACGGCCAGCTTTCCGCCGTCATGGTCGCGGCGTCGGCGCCGACCATGGCGGCGAGTGAGCCGCGGTTGCCGCGCCGGACCGCGGCCGCCAGTTCCGCCTTGATCTCGGCGATGAGCCCGAGGCCGCGAAAGACCAGCCCTGAATAAAGCTGCAGCAGCGTGGCGCCGGCCTTGATTTTGGCGATCGCGGCGGCCGGCAAATCGATGCCGCCGACCCCGATCAGCGGGAAGGCGCCCTCGGCGCGCACGAAAGTCTCCGCCAGCATGCGGGTGGCGAGCTTGAACAGCGGCCGCCCGGACAGCCCGCCGGCCTCGCGCGCCCGCTCGCGTTCGCGCAAGGAGGCCGGCCGCGCGATCGTGGTGTTGCACACGATCATGCCGTCGACGCCGGCCTTGCGCGCGACGCCGACCACGTCGTCGAGATCGGCGAGCGTGAGATCCGGCGCGATCTTGAGCAGCACCGGCAGCGGGCCGACGCGCGCGCGCGCCTTTTCGCGCACGGCCATGACGCGCGACAGCAGGTCGTCGAGCGCGCGCGCTTCCTGCAGGTCGCGCAGGCCGGGGGTATTGGGCGAGGAGACGTTGACGGTGAGGTAGCTCGCCACCGGCGCGAACATTTCCACCAGCCGCGCATAGTCGCCGGCGCGGTCGGCCGAATCGCGGTTGGCCCCGATATTGACGCCGACGATGCCGCCTTCATGGGCGCGCGCGGCGAGCCGCGTGAGCATGGCGGCGGCGCCCTCGTTATTGAAGCCGAGGCGGTTGACCACGCCCTGGTCGGCGTCGAGACGAAACAGGCGCGGCCGCGGGTTGCCGGTTTGCGGGCGCGGGGTGACGGTGCCGACCTCGACGAAACCAAAGCCGAGGCGCAGCAACGCGTCCGGCGCCTCGGCATTCTTGTCGAAGCCGGGCGCGATCCCGACCGGATTGGGAAAATTGAGCCCGAAGGCACGCACGGCAAGCTCGGGCGGATCGGCCGGCCGGCCCCGGCCCGGCATGAAGCGCAGCGCCTTGAGCGCCAGCCGATGGGCGTCCTCGGGGTCGAGGGCGCGCATCAGCGGCCGGGACAGGCGGTCGAATAGCCCGATCAAGCGGCGGCTCCGGGGTGGCAGGGGCCCGCGACCCTACCGGCCGAAAGACGGTCAATTCAAGACGGCCCTTGCCAAACCCCATGGACTCACGGTAATAATTCCTAAATGTTGAATAACAGTCACAAAGTCCCCGAAAATCGGGGGCGCCTGCATCGTCACGGATGTCCTCATGCTGACCCATAGCCAGATCTGGAATGCACTCGACCGCTTGGCCGCCCATTCCGGGCTCACGCCCTCGGGGCTCGCCAAGAAAGCCGGGCTCGACCCGACCACCTTCAACAAGTCCAAGCGCATCACGCCGGAGGGGCGGCCGCGCTGGCCGTCGACCGAATCGGTCGCCAAGTCGCTGGCCGCGACCGGCAGCTCGGTCGAGCTGTTCATGACCCTGCTGAGCGAAACCGGCAAGCCGCCGATCACCAACGTGCCGTTGATCGGCTTTGCCCAGGCCGGCGCCGGCGGCTACTTCGACGACGGCGGTTTCCCGGTCGGCAAAGGCTGGGAGGAGATCGCCTTCCCGCAGGTGACCGACGAGCACGCCTACGCGCTGGAGATTGCCGGCAACTCGATGAAGCCGGCCTACCGCGACGGCGACATCATCGTCGTCTCGCCGGGGGCGCCGGTGCGGCGCGGCGACCGGGTGGTGGTCAAGACCCGCAGCGGCGAGGTCATGGTCAAGGAATTGCGCCGCAAGAATTCGAAAAACATCGAACTCAAGTCGCTCAACAGCGAACATCGCGACCGCACCCTGCCGATGACCGAGGTGCTGTGGATCGCGCGCATCATGTGGGCGAGCCAGTAATCGTCGTTGCGTTGGCGGGGGGCTGTCATGAATCGTCGTCATGCGTTGAAGGCGCTGGCGGGACTGGCGCTGTGTCCGATTTGTGCATCGTCGGGCTTTGCCGCCGAAGGCGCGCATTGGAGCTATGAAGGCGGCGACGGGCCGGATCATTGGGGCGACATCGACGCCGCCAGCAAAGTCTGTTCCGCCGGCAGCGAGCAATCGCCGATCAACATCGCGGCCACGGTCAAGGCGCAACTGGCGCCGCTGAAGACGGCCTGGGCCAAGAACGCCGATAGCATCGTCAACAACGGCCACACCATCCAGCTCAATTTCGAGCAGGGCAGCGCGCTCACGGTAGGCGGCAACGGCTACGCGCTGCTGCAATTCCACTTCCATCATCCGAGCGAGCATCATATCGGCGGCAAGAGCTTCCCGATGGAAGTGCATTTCGTGCATCGCAATTTCGCCGGCAACCTGGCCGTGGTCGGCGCGCTGATGACGGCCGGCAAGCCGAATGCGGTGTTCAACAAGATCGTCAAGAGCATGCCGCAGAAAGCCGGCGAGCCGGTGAAAGCCGCCGCCGGCATCGATCCCAACGCATTGCTGCCGCCGTTGCGCGCCTATTATCGCTACGCCGGCTCGCTCACCACGCCGCCCTGCAGCGAGGTGGTCGATTGGCTGCTGCTGCACCAGCCGATCCAGGTGGCGAAAACCGACATCGAGGCTTTCGGCAAATTGTTTCCGATGAATGCGCGGCCGATCCAGAAGGACAACCGCCGCTTCGTGCTGACGTCGTAAACTTCATGGCCGGGCTTGTCCCGGCCATCCCGAAACGTAAGCGTGACCTCCTAATTCGAGATCGGCCGGGTCGCAGCGGCTTCGCGGCGGTCCGGCGGCGACGGTTTGCATCTTAAGCGCTGCGCGCCAACGCGCCGTCGATCATGTCGACGGTGTTCTGCAGGCCATAGACCGCCACGAACGAGCCGAAGCGCGGGCCTTTCTCCTGGCCGAGCAGCACCTGGTAGAGCATGTTGAACCAGTCGAGCGAGCACGCCGGGCTTGCCGTCCTTGGCTTTCTTCTTGTCGTCGAGGAACGGCTCGCGGCGGCCGATCTCGTAGACCACGTCCTGGATTTTCTCGGCCGTGCGCGTCGGCCGGCAACTGCGCCAGCGCGTCGCGCAGGTCGGTGAGCGCCGCGCGCTCGGTCTCGCTCGGCTCGCGGAATTTCTTGTGCGGCTGCACGAAGTCGCGGAAATAGTGGATGGCGTAGTCCACCATCTCGCCGAGCTTCGGATGCGTCTGCGGCCGTCACGCCCGGCCGGTAGCGGCCGATGAAGCCCCACAGCGTCTCGGCGTTCTCGGCGTTGGACGATGACACCAGCGTCAGCAGCATCTGGAAACTGACCGGCATGTCGGCCTTGGGCGGATTGCCGGAATGGATGTGCCAGACCGGATTGGACAGGCGCTGGCGCGGATCCTGCCGCGCGTAGCCGTCGAGGAATTGCTGATATTCGTCGACGGTGCGCGGGATGACGTCGAAGTAGAGGCGCTTGGCCGACTTCGGCTCGCGATACATGAACAGCGACAGGCTCTCAGGCGCGGCGTAGCGCAGCCACTCGTCGATGGTGAGCCCGTTGCCCTTCGACTTGGAAATCTTCTGGCCGTTTTCGTCGAGGAAAAGCTCGTAGTTGAAGCCTTCCGGCGGCTGGCCGCCGAGCGCGCGGCAGATTTCACCGGACAGCTTGACCGAGTCGATCAGGTCCTTGCCGGCCATCTCGTAGTCGACGCCGAGCGCGACCCAGCGCATGGCCCAGTCCGGCTTCCATTGCAGCTTGCAGCGCCCGCCGGTGACCGGCGCGGTGACCGGCTGCTTTGTCTCGGGGTCCTCGTAGGTGATGGTGCCGGCCTTGGCGTCATGGCCGGTGACCGGCACCTGCAGCACGATGCCGGTGTTCGGATCGATCGGCAGGAACGGCGAATAGGTGGCGGCGCGCTCCTCGCGCAAGCGACGGCAGCATGATGTTCATGACCGCGTCGAAGCGCTCCAGCACTTTGAGCAGCGCCTGATCGAAGCGGCCGGACGTGTAGCAATCGGTCGACGACAGAAATTCGTAGTCGAAGCCGAAGTGATCGAGGAAGGCGCGCAGCCGCGCATTGTTGTGCGCGCCGAAGCTCGCGATGCGTGCCGAACGGATCGGGCACCTTGGTCAGCGGCTTGCCGAGATGCTTTGCCAGCAACTCCTTGTTCGGCACGTTGTCCGGCACCTTGCGCAGGCCGTCCATGTCGTCGGAGAACGCGATCAGCCGCGTCTTGATCTTGTCGTCGGTGAGCACGCGGAAGGCGTGGCGCACCATGGTGGTGCGCGCCACCTCGCCGAAGGTGCCGATATGCGGCAGGCCGGAGGGGCCGTAGCCGGTCTCGAAGATCACCTCGTCCTTCGGCTTCTTCTTCAGCCGCGCGACGATCTTGCGCGCTTCCTCGAACGGCCAGGCGTTCGACTGCTCGGCCAGTTCGCGCAGCGATGCAGCGTTTTCGGCAACAGACATCGTGTTCTCCGCGCGCGGACACTATGAATCCGGCGCGCCCAGGTCAAACTGCGCTGGCGACGTCAAAACGGGCTGATCGGGAAATAGCGCAGCCACAGGTCGGTGAAGCGGCCGCTCTCCCACAGCCGGAACAGCGCCCAGTTGAACGCCCGCCGCAACACGTCGTTGTTCTTGCGCACCGCGATGCCGACGCCTTCGCCGAAATAGCGGCTTTCGAGATAGGGCCCGCCGCGGAATTCGCAGCAGCCGGCAGAATCGGTGCCGTTGAGCCAGAACGCCAGCGCGATGCCGTCGCCGAACAGCAGGTCGACCTCGCCTTTCATCAGCGCCGCGCGCGCCGCCTCGGCGTTGGGATAAGGATGCAATTCGGCCTCGGTGAACAGGTCCTTGAGATAGGCCTCGTGCGCGGTGCCGGCGACGACCGCGACCTTGCGGCCTTCCAGCGCCGGCGGCGCGATGGTCGCGAGATCGAGGTCGCGGCGCGCGACGAAGCGCGCCGGCGTGCGGTAATAGGGATCGCTGAAATCGACGCGCGCGCGCGTCTTGGCGTTTTCCGACAGCGACGCGATCACCGCGTCGCCTTGGTTCTTGTCGAGCGAATCGATAAGCGTGTCGAAGCGCCGCATCTGGATGGTGCAGGCAACCTTCATTTCATCGCAGATCGCGCGCGCCAGCTCGACATTGAAGCCGGTCGGCGCGCCGTCCGGCCCGGCGAAATTGAACGGCGGATAGTCGGTCTCGGTCAGGAAGCGGATGATGGTGATGCGCGACAGGTCCGGCCGCTCCGGGCGGTGGCGCGGGTCCCAGAAGCCGGGGACCGCGCTCGGATCGCTGAGCTTGCCGGCGGGCGCCTCCGGCTCGACCGGGATAGCGGGCGGCGGCGGCGGCGGACGCGGCGCCGGCTGTTGCGCGAGCGCGGCGGTCGCGGCCATGACGCACAGGCCCGCCAGCAATACCCGCAGCAGATGAAGATTCATGCACCGCCTCGAGCGCAATTTGCGGCGACCATAGCACCGCGATTGCGGCCCGCCAGCGGCATTCCCCGCGCGCCCGCAATGACGGTCATGCGCCGGTCAAATGTTTCTCGATTTCGTGCACCGGCATCTTGACGAAGTCCTTGTCGATCTCCGCCCGCAATGCCGCGCGCAGCGCATGGCCGTAGGCCGGCCGGATCATGCCGAGCGCGCGTGGCGGCGCCACCACGACCAGCGATTTGACCTTGCCGGCGGCGAGCGCGGTCTCGAGATGCTGCGCGAGCTTGGTGAGGAAAACCTGCTCCGCCTGGTCGTGCCAATCGGTCTGCGCCACGGCGCTGCGCGCGCCGCCGACGGAATTCATGACGCGGCCGGGCGCGTCGGTGCCCTGCTCATGGGTCGCTGCGTCCTTCTGCTCGAACACCTCGACCGTTTTGAGGTTGGGAAACTTGGCGTCGCCGTCGTTTCTCAGCACCAGCGCCTTGGCGCCGTCGCACACCACCACCCATTCGCCGTTGCGGATCGACAAACCGGACATGAACCGACCTCCTGAAAACTCACGACAGACTAGACCACGGCCGCGGCCAGTCTGTTGCTTTGGATCAAACGCTTCGGAGCGCGATCGGTTGCCGGCAGCAACTGCCATGAGACGCGTCAATTCGTGCCGTCCAGCAGCCGGCGGGCGATGACCTGCGCCTGGATCTCGGCGGCGCCCTCGAAAATATTGAGGATGCGGGCGTCGCACAGGATGCGCGAGACCGGAAATTCCAGCGCAAAGCCGTTGCCGCCGTGGATCTGCACGGCGTTATCGGCATTGGCCCAGGCCACGCGCGCGGCCAAGAGCTTCGCCATGCCGGCTTCCAAGTCGCAGCGGCGGCCGGAATCCTTCTCGCGCGCGGCGTAATACGTGAGCTGGCGCGCAATCATGATTTCGGCCGCCATCAGCGCGATCTTGTCGGCGACGCGCGGGAATTCGATGATCGGCCGCGCGAACTGCTGGCGATTTTGCGCATAATCGAGCGCCTGTTCCATCGCCGCCTGCGCCACGCCAATCGCCCTGGCCGCCGTCTGGATGCGCGCCGGACTCGAAGGTCTGCATCAACTGCTTGAAGCCGAGGCCTTCGACGCCGCCGAGCAGGTTTTCCGCTTTCACCTCGAAACCGTCGAATGCGATCTCGTATTCCTTCATGCCGCGATAGCCGAGCACCTCGATCTCGGTGCCGCTCATGCCTTCGGCCGGGAAAGGATGGGCGTCGTCGCCGCGCGGCTTCTCGGCCAGCAGCATCGAAAGCCCGCGGTGACCGGGCTCCTTGGGATCGGTGCGCACCAAAAGCGTCATCAGGTCGGCGCGCACCGGATGGGTGATCCAGGTCTTGTTGCCGTAAACCTTGTAGACGCCGTCCTCGCGCACCGCGCGGGTCTTGAGCGAGGCGAGGTCGGAGCCGGTATTGGGCTCGGTGAAGACCGCGGTCGGCAGCACCTCGCCGGAGGCGATCTTGGGCAGCCATTTGCGTTTTTGCTCGTCCGTCCCGCCGCCGAGGATCAATTCGGCCGCGATTTCCGAGCGGGTGCCGAGCGAGCCGACGCCGATATAGCCGCGCGACAGCTCCTCCGACACGACGCACATCGACTCCTTGCCGAGCCCCATGCCGCCGAACTCTTCCGGAATGGTGAGCCCGAACACGCCGAGCGCGGACATCTGCGCGATGACTTCGAGCGGGATGTAGCTGTTGCTGCGATGCCAGCCTTGCGCCTGGCCGATGACCTCGCTGTCGGCGAATTTGCGCATCTCGGCGCGGATCGATTCCAGCGTGTCATCGAGCCCGCAGGCGCCGACCGTGGCGCCATGGCTTTCGCGCATCAGCGCGACCAGACGGGCGCGCCGTTCGACGGTATTGCCGTCGGCCATCAGGCTTTCCGCCGCCGCGTTGATGCGGGCCGCCACTTGCGACGGCGACAGGCCGAGATCGGCCGGGCGCACCATCTCGTTCTGGCTCATCGGAATACCGCCGACGATCTGGGCGATATATTCGCCGACGCCGATGCGCACGAGGTGCTCCTCGATTTCGCCGAGCGAACCCGCGCGCTGCATCCGCTCGGCGTAGGCGCCGAGCTGGCGCACCGCTTCGACGTAGGTCGCCAGCCAAGCCAGCCCGTGCGCGGCGCGCTGCTCGCGGTCGAGACGGGCGGCTGAAACGCGGCCGCCCTCGACCACGCGCTCGCGCAGCTTCGCGGTCGCGTCGGCGAGCAGGGCGTCGAGCCCCGCCATGGCCTCGCGGCAGAGCGCGGCGAGGTCGTTTTCTGCGGTGGGGCGCGGAACGGCGGTCGGCATGAATTTCTCGAGCGGGTCTTCGGTCACAGTACGCGTGCAGTGCACAATTGCAAAGTACGCCCGCAATCCGCGCATTGCGGCGCCGATCGTCGCGATGCCCCGCCAACGGCATGAACTTGCTATAAAATTAACCATTTCGGGCTTCCATGCGGGGACCATCGGCGTGCGTACAGGCTACTCGCGAAATCCCGGCCCGCTTCCATGCAGAGAATTTTACCGCCCCTGCGAGGGCTGTTCCGACTGACCGGCGCGCTGTCAGTGCGCGCCCGCATCGTGGCGCTGGCGCTGATCCCGCTGGTCGGCTTCCTCGCCAACGGCGTCACCTACGTTTCCGGCGAAGGCGGCGTCGCCTCCGCCTTCAATACCTCCGAGCGCGCACGGCAATTGGCCGACGCCAGCCGCGAATTCAAGATCGCGGTCGCCGCCATGCGCATCGCCGCCAAGGATTTCACGGTGTCGCCGCACGGCACGCTGGTTGACGCCTTCGCTGCATCGCGAGAGCGACGCCAACAAGAGCCTCGCCTTGATCGAGCGTTCGGCCGGCGGGATGCGGTCTGACGACAGCGCCGCGCTCCGGCAGACGCTGACCGACCTGAAGGGCAATTTCGACAAACTCGTCGCGGAGCAGCGCACGCTCGGGTTTTCCGAGGACGAAGGTCTGCGCAAGGAGCTGCGCGATACCGGCAACGCCATCGAACGCGCCATCAACGCCAACATGACGTGGCTCGCCGACGCCGACGCGCAAAAGCTGCGCATGGCGCTGCTCACCATGCAGCACTACGAGTCGGAATACCGGCTCGATCCGAGCGACCTCAACCACCAGCAATTCGTCGGCGCCCACAACTCGTTCACCGAGACTTTCGCCAGCGTCGACGGCACCCCGGCCATGAAGCAGAAGCTGGAGACCGAGGTGGCGCACTACGCCGAGGCATTCGAGCGCTGGATCGCGGCCAGCGACCGGGCCTACCCGTTGCGGGCGATCCTCGACATCGACAGCCAGAGCATGCTGCCGCGCGCCGACGCCATCATCCAGTCGGCCAACAGCGCGGCCGAGCGCGCTTCGGAAGCTCTCACCGCCTCGCAAAAGCGCACCCGCAACGGCATCATCGCGGTCGGCATCGCCATGGTGATCCTCGGCCTCGGCTTAAGCTGGCTGATCGGGCGTACCATCACGCGGCCGCTCAACGGGCTGGCTGCGGTGATGAAGCGGCTCGCCGGCGGCGACACCGCCGCCCGTATTCCCGCCACCGGCCTGCGCGACGAGATCGGCGCGATGGCGCGCAGCGTGATCGTGTTCCGCGACAACATGATCGAGCGCGAGCGGCTGGCGGCGGCGCAAGCCGAGCAAGGCCTGGCGCGCGAGCAGCGTTCATCCGAGATCGCGACCACCATCGGCCAATTCAAGAATTCGGTCGAGAGCGCGCTCGGCAAATTGCGCGCCGCGTCGACGAAACTCGAGAAGAGCTCGGCCGACCTCAACAACGCGGCCGATACCGTATCGGCGGAGGCCAACAGCGCCGAGCGGCGCGTCACCGCAGCCTCCGAAAACGTCACCTCGGCGGCGAGTTCGGTCGAGGAATTAGCCGCCTCGATCGGTGAAATCGCCTCGCAAGCGGCGAAGTCGACCGGCGTCGCGGCGCGCGCGGTCTCGGAAGCCGAACGCACCGTCACCACCATGACCGAACTCGGCAACGCCGCCACCCGCATCGGCGAGGTGGTCGGGCTGATCCAGGCGATCGCCGGGCAGACCAATCTGCTGGCGCTCAATGCCACCATCGAGGCCGCCCGCGCCGGCGAATCCGGCAAGGGCTTCGCGGTGGTCGCCTCCGAGGTGAAATCGCTGGCCGCACAAACCGCCAAGGCCACCGAGGAGATCGCCCAGCAGATCGGCTCGATCCAGTCGGCCGCCGCCGACGCCGCGCAGGCGATCGAGCAGGTCAACGACATCATCCGCGAATTGTCCGGCATCGCCACGACGGTGGCGGCGACCGTCGATCAGCAGAATTCGGCGGTCGCCTCGATCGCGCAAGGCGTCAACCGCGCCTCCGACGAGGCGCGCACCGGGGCGCAATCGATGGGCCGGGTGGCGGACGTCACCACCGATGCCCGCGCCACCGCCGCCGGCGTCAAGCATCTTGCCGATGCGGTGGCGCTGGAGGCCGAGAGCCTGGAAGCCGAAGTGCGCCGGTTCCTGACCGACGTGCAGGCCGCCTGACGCCCGCGCCGGTTGCCGCTTGCAAAAGCCCCGCCGATAGCCATTCTCAACGGCCGCGGCCTTTGGGAGCGTCATTTTGACATCGCCGTTGCGGATCGCGTCCGACGCCTTCCGGCACTTCGCCGCCGACGACGGATGGGCCATCGCCAGCCATATCGCGCTGTCGACGCTGATGGCGCTGTTTCCGTTCCTGATCGTGGTGACCGCGCTCGCCGGCTTCATCTTCGGCTCGCAGGATCTCGCCGACGAAGCCGCGCGCATCCTTCTGGAAGCCTGGCCGAAGGCGGTGGCCGGCCCGATCGCCGAGGACATCACCGGCGTGCTCACCAATATGCGCGGCGACGTGCTGACCTTCGGCGTGCTGTTCGCGCTTTATTTCGCCTCCAGCGGGGTCGAGAGCCTGCGCATCGGCCTCAACCGCGCCTATAACGCGGTCGAGCCGCGCGCCTGGTGGCTGATGCGGCTGGAATCGATCCTCTATGTGCTGATCGGCGCGGTGGCGATGCTCGCCTTCTCGTTCCTGGTGGTGTTCGCGCCTTTGATCTGGAGCAAGCTGGTCTATTATTTGCCGCGGCTGGCGCCTTTCGATTTCCTGGTGACCTTCACGCGCTACGCGGTGGCGGCGGTGGTGCTGGTGATCGCGCTGATGATCGTGCACCTCTGGCTGCCGGCCGGGCGGCGCTCGTTCACGCAGATCGCGCCGGGCATCGTGGCGACGCTGGTGCTGTGGATGGCGAGCGGCGCGGCCTTCGGCCGCTATCTGGCGAGTTACGCCTTCGCCTATGTCTCGATGTATGCCGGGCTTGCCTCGGCGATGGTCGCGCTGGTGTTTCTCTACGTCTGCGCGTCGATTTTCATCTACGGCGGCGAATTGAATTCGGTGATCATGATGGCGCGCGAAAAGAAATCTTAAGCGCCGGCCGCTTCCAGCACGTCCTCGAAGCTGCGCAACCCCGTCGCGGGCGCGCCGACCATCACCGCCATGTTGCCGGGCGGGTGCTGGTTCTTCCACATCATGGTGTGCGCTTTCGGGATCTCCTCCCAGGGGAAGGTCTTGCGACAGGCACGGGTCGATGCGGCGCTCGAGCACGAAGCGGTTGGCCGCCGAGGCCTGCTTCAGATGCGCGAAGTGCGAGCCCTGGATGCGCTTCTGCCGCATCCAGACGTAGCGCGCGTCGAAGGTGATGTTGAAGCCGGTGGTGCCGGCGCAGAACACCACCATGCCGCCGCGCTTGACCACCATCGAGGACACCGGGAAGGTCTGCTCGCCCGGATGCTCGAACACGATGTCGACGTCGCGCTTGCCGGTGATGTCCCAGATCGCCTTGCCGAAGCGGCGCGCTTCCTTGCTCCACTCGTTGTATTCGGCGGAGTTGACCTGCGGCAGCTGGCCCCAGCACTTGAACTGCTTGCGGTTGATCACGCCCTTGGCGCCGAGATCCATGACGTATTCGAATCTTGGATTCGTCGGAGACGATGCCGATCGCGTTGGCGCCCGAGGCCGCGACCAGTTGCACGCCGAACACGCCGAGGCCGCCGGAGGCGCCCCACACCAGCACGTTATCGCCGGGCTTGAGCGTGTGCGGCGAATGGCCGAACAGCATGCGATAGGCGGTGGCAAGCGTGAGCGTGTAGCAGGCCGATTCTTCCCAGGTCAGATGCGCCGGCTTCGGCATCAATTGGCGCGACTGCACGCGGCAGAACTGCGCGAACGAGCCGTCCGGCGTCTCGTAGCCCCAGATGCGCTGCGAGGGCGACAGCAGCGGATCGCCGCCGTTGCAATCCTCGTCGTCGCCGTCGTCCTGATTGCAATGGACGATGACCTCGTCGCCGACCTTCCAGCGCCGCACTTTCGGACCGACCGCCCAGACCACGCCGGCGGCATCCGAGCCGGCGATGTGATAGGGCTGCTTGTGCACGTCGAGGGTCGAGATCGGCTGGCCGAGCCCGGCCCAGACGCCGTTGTAATTGACGCCGCCCGCCATCACGAGCAGCAGCACCTCGTCCTCGCCGATGGTCCAGGTCGGCACCACTTCGAGCTGGAAGGATTCTTCCGGCGGCCCGTGGCGCTCCTTGCGGATCACCCAGGCATGCATCTTCGCCGGGACATGACCGAGGGGCGGGAATTCGCCGATCCCGTAGAGGTCCTTCAACGGTGCAACGCTTCGCTTGGGTGCGGCAGCCGGCATCGCGCCTCTCTTTGCTGTCGGGCAGTGTGCCGCAATTAATGTTGCAGCGCAACAGAATCGGCAGACCGATAATTGCGGAGATAACAGTGCGGAAGATGCGATCGCGCGCTGACAGACCTACGCTGCACCGGTATCCTGATAGTTCGATCGACCAAACCGCCACAGGCCGACTGTCTGGGGCACCACGCGCTGGGGGAGAGACAACGTCATGCTAGGGACCAACAGTCTGATCGTCATTCTCATCGTCGGCCTGATCGCCGGCTGGCTGGCCGGCAAGATCATGCGCGGCAGCGGCTTCGGCATCATCGGCGACATCATCATCGGCATCATCGGCGCCTTCATCGGCACCTGGCTGTGGGGAGCGCTGCACCTGCCGGTGATTGCGAATTTCTGGGTGAGCGCGATCGTCATTTCCACGGTCGGCGCCTGCGTGCTGGTCTTCATCATCGGCCTGTTCAGACGCTAGACCCGCTTTCATCCGCCGGCCGGCATTAACGCTGCGCGCGTTTAGGCGCGGCGCGCAGCGGCTTGTGCGGTTGCCAATCGTTCTGTTGCAATGCACAATCATCTCACCGCCACAGGCGACGAGATGAACGAGCCGAAAACCCAGCGCGACAAACCGTGGATCTTCCGCACCTATGCGGGGCATTCCACCGCCGCCGAGTCGAACGCGCTTTACCGCAAGAACCTGGCCAAGGGGCAGACCGGCCTCTCGGTCGCCTTCGATCTGCCGACCCAGACCGGCTACGACTCCGATCACGTGCTGGCGCGCGGCGAGGTCGGCAAAGTCGGCGTGCCGGTCTGCCATCTCGGCGACATGCGGGCGCTGTTCGACGGCATTCCGCTCGCCACCATGAACACCTCGATGACCATCAACGCCACCGCGGCGTGGCTGATGGCGCTCTACATCGCGGTCGCCGACGAGCAGGGCGCGCCGCGCGCCGAACTGACCGGCACCATCCAGAACGACATCATCAAGGAATATCTCTCGCGCGGCACTTACGTGTTTCCGCCGGCGCCCTCGATGCGGCTGATCAAGGACGTGGCGATCTTCACCACGTCCGAACTGCCGAAATGGAATCCGATGAACATCTGCTCCTACCATTTGCAGGAGGCCGGCGCGACGCCGGTGCAGGAGCTCGCCTTCGCGCTCGCGACCGCCATCGCCGTGCTCGACACGGTGAAAGCCTCCGGCGAGGTCGGCCGGGAGAAGTTCTGCGAAGTGGTCGGGCGCATCTCGTTCTTCGTCAATGCCGGGCTGCGCTTCGTCACCGAAATCTGCAAGATGCGCGCCTTCGTCGAACTGTGGGACGAGATCACGCGCGAGCGCTACGGCGTCACCGATCCCAAGCAGCGGCTGTTCCGCTACGGCGTGCAGGTGAATTCGCTCGGCCTCACCGAGCAGCCAGCCTGAGAACAACGTCACGCGCATTTTGCTCGAAATGCTGGCGGTGACGTTGTCGAAGGACGCGCGCGCCCGCGCCGTGCAACTGCCGGCCTGGAACGAGGCGCTCGGCCTGCCGCGGCCGTGGGACCAGCAATGGTCGCTGCGCATGCAGCAGATCCTCGCCTACGAGACCGATCTGCTGGAATACGGCGACATTTTCGACGGCTCGGCGGAGATCGCGCGCAAGGTCGACGCGCTCAAGCGCGAAGCCAGGGAGGAGCTCGAGCGCATCGAGCAGATGGGCGGCGCGGTCGCGGCGGTCGAATCCGGCTACATGAAGCAGCAGCTCGTGGAATCCAACACCGCGCGGCTGGAAGCGATCGAGCGCGGCGAGCAGGTCGTGGTCGGCGTCAACAAATATCTCGAGAGCGAAGCCTCGCCGCTCGCCGGCGGCGCCGACACCATCGTCACCGTGCCGGAAGAGGCCGAGCGCGGCCAGATCGAACGGCTGAAGGCGTGGCGGGCGCAGCGCGACAACGCCGCTGTGGCCGAGGCGCTGCAAGCGCTCAAGCGCGCAGCCGCGAGCGGCGGCAACATCATGCCGGCCTCGATCCAATGCGCCAAGGCCGGCGTCACCACCGGCGAATGGGGCTGGACGCTGCGCGAGGCCTTCGGCGAATACCGCGCGCCGACCGGCGTCGGCCGCGCCATGCGCAACGACGTCACCGGCCTCGACGACATCCGCGCCGACGTCGAGCGCGTGTCGCGCAAGCTCGGCCGCCGCCTGACGTTCCTGGTCGGCAAACCCGGCCTCGACGGCCATTCCAACGGCGCCGAGCAGATCGCGGTGCGCGCGCGCGATGCCGGCATGCAGGTCGTCTACGAAGGCATCCGCCTGACGCCGGAAGAGATCGTCGACGCCGCGCGCAAGCAAAAGGCGCACGTGGTCGGGCTCTCGGTGCTGTCGGGCAGCCACCTGCCGCTGGTCGAAGACGTGGTCGCGCGCATGAAAGCGGCCGGGCTCGACGTGCCGGTGGTGGTCGGCGGCATCATCCCGCCGGAGGACGCCGCCGCGCTGGAAAAATCCGGCGTCGCCGCGGTCTATACGCCGAAGGATTTCGAATTGAACCGCATCATGTCGGACGTGGTGCGGATCGTCGAGCGCGCAAACGGCGCGAGCAATGTGTGAAGAGCTTGTCATGGCCGGGCTTGTCCCGGCCATCTCAATTCATTGGCACGACACCTTCCTAAGCGAGATCACCGCGGTGATGACAACGCGGCCAGCGCCTGCGCCAATTTCCCCGGGCTCACCGGCTTGATGAAATAGAAATTCATGCCGGCCGCGCGCGCGGCGGCCTCATCGGCGGCGTCGCCGCGGCCGGAAATGCCGATCACCGGCACCTGGCCCGCCTTGCCCGGCAGCGCGCGAATGCGGCGCGTCGCCGCCAGCCCGTCGAGACCGCCGAGCATCACGTCCATCAGCACGGCGTCGTAGCCGCCGCGCGCGGCCGCTTCGACCGCCGCCTCGCCGGTCTCGACGAAATCGACGCGATGGCCGAGCTCGGTCAGGATCGTGTTCATCACCACGCGGCCGTACGGGTTGTCCTCGGCGCACAGCAGCGTGAGCGCGCGCGCCGGCGCGCCGCGCTCGCCGTCCACCTCCGCCGCCGGCCGCGCCGTCGACGACCTCGACCGGCACGGCCAGACGAAACGTGCTGCCGCGGCCTTGTCGGCTGGTGACCTTGAGATCGCCGCCCATGGCCTTGGCGATGCGCTTGACGAACACCAGGCCGAGCCCGGCGCCGCCGTAGCGCCGCGCCACCTCGGCGCTCGCCTGCGCGAACGGCCGGAACAGCTTCTTCAATTCGGCTGCCGTCAGCCCGATGCCGCTGTCGGCTGACCGTGAATACCAGCCGCACGCGTTTGCGCGCGGCCGGCTCCGCCGCGGCGGAAAACCGCACCGCGCCGGCACGGGTGAACTTCACCGCGTTGTCGGCGAGGTTTTCCAGCGCCGCCCGCAGCCGCAGCGCGTCGCCCGCGACCATCGCCGGCAGATCCGGGCGCGATATCGATTTCGGTCTTGACGTTCTTGTTGCCGGCGCGCGCAGCGAGCGCCCTGCGCCACCGCCTGCGCCAGCGCGCGCGGCGAGAACGGCTCGCGCCGCAGCGTCAGGCCTGTCGCCTCCGCCTTGGCGGCATCGACGATGAGGGTGGTCAGCGCCGCCAGATGATCGGCGCCGCTCTTGAGCGCGTTCGCCCATTCCCGTTCGCGTTTGCCCAGATCGGAGGAGGCGAGCAGTTCGGCCAGCGCCACGATGCCGGTGAGCGGCGTGCGGATGTCGTGCGCGATGCCGGCGAGCGCGGCCTCGATCGCGCGCGGCGGCGGCGCGCTCGGTCTTAGCGGCGCGCTTGCGCGGCTTGCGGCGCCCGCGCCGCTTGGCTTGCGAGCTTCGCCATCCATCCCCCAGCCCCGCCTGCGAGGATGCCACGGAAACGTCAGTCAATCGAGCCCGACCAGGCGGCGGATATCGGCGGGGCGCAGGCCCTGCGCGCGCAATTCGCGCAAGCCGGTGGCGGCGGTGGATTTGGAGAGCTTCTTGCCGTCGGCGTCGAGGATCAGCCGGTGATGGCGGTAGCGCGGCGCGGGCAGGCCGAGCAGCGCCTGCAGCAGCCGGTGCACCGAGGTCGCATGGAACAGGTCCTGGCCGCGCACGACGTCGGTGACGCCTTGCGCCGCGTCGTCGACCGTCACCGCCAGATGGTAGCTGGTCGGCGCGTCCTTGCGCGCCAGGATCACGTCGCCCCAGGCGGCGGGGTCGGCGGCGATGCGGCCGGTTTCGCCGGACGGACCTTCGCCGCTTTCGTCCCAACTGAGCGGCCCGGCGCGCTCGAGCGCCGCCTGCATGTCGAGGCGCAGCGCGTATGGCTCGCCGGCCGCCATGCGGCGCGCGCGCTCCGCGGCTGGCATATGTTTTCGCCGCGCCGGGATAAAGCGGCGCGCCGTCGGGATCGCGCGGCCAGGGGCCCTCGTTTCGCGCGCCGCGACCAGTCGCGATCTCGGCGCGGCTTTCGAAGCTCGGATAGATCAGGCCCATGGCGTCGAGCTCGGCCGAGCGCCGCGCGGTAGTCGCCGTAATGGTCCGACTGCCGCCGCACCGGCTGTTCCCACGCGACGCCGAGCCAGGCGAGGTCCTCATAGATCGCCGCCTCGTATTCCGGCCGGCAGCGCGCCTCGTCGATGTCCTCGATGCGCAACAGCAGCCGCCCTGCCGGCGGCCTTGGCCATATCGGCATTGAGCAACGCCGACAGCGCATGGCCGAGATGCAGATAGCCGTTGGGCGACGGCGCGAAGCGGAAAACGGGTGGCATGGCTTTTCTATTTGGCGTCGGGCTTGCTAGAGGGATAGCGCATGACCAACTTCCTCCACACCGACGCCGATCTGCAAGCGGGCCTCGCGCAGCTCATCGCCGCCGATCCGCGGCTTGCGCCGGTCGCCGAGAAGGCCGGCGCCTTCAGCCTGCGCCGGCGCGAGGCCGGCTTACGCCGGCCTCTGCGCCATCGTCTGCGGCCAGCAACTGTCGACCGCGAGCGCCGCCGCGATCCGCGACCGGCTTGTTCGCGGCCTTCGATCCGTTCCACCACGACACGCGTGCGCCGCGCGCGCACCGACAAGCTCAAGCGCCTCGGCCTGTCCGCCCCCAAGATCAAGTCGATCCGCGAGATCGGCAAGGCGGTGGCGCAAGGCCGCATCGACCTCACCGCCGTCGGCGAGATGGATGCCGACGCCGCGCACGCCGCGCTCATCGCGCTGCACGGCATCGGACCGTGGAGCGCCGACATCTATCTGCTGTTCTGCCTCGGCCATTCCGACGCCTTCCCGGCCGGCGACCTCGCCGTGCAGGAAGCCGCGCGCATCGCCTTCGGCCTGCGCAAGCGGCCGGACGCCAAGGCGCTCGACCAAGCTGGCCGAGGCCTGGCGGCCCTGGCGCGGCGTGGCGGCGCATCTGCTGTGGGCCTATTATCACGCGGTGAAGAAGCGCGACGTGGTGCCGGTGCAGTCGGCCGGAGCGGCGAAGAAGCCGGCCAAGAAGAAGCCGAAGAAGAAAAAATCCACAAGGAAATCCGGCAATGGCTGAACTCGACGGCCCGCGGCTCGCGCCGCGCTCGGGCACGGCGAAGCAACTCGTCGTGTTCCTGCACGGCTACGGCGCCGACGGCAACGACCTGATCGACATCGGCCGCGCCTGGGCCGGGCCTGTTGCCGCGACGCCGCCTTCGTGTCGCCGCACGCGCCGCGACCCGTGCGGCCAGGCGCCGAGCGGGCGCGAATGGTTTCCGCTCACCATGCGCGATCCGGGCGAGCGCTGGCGCGGCGTCACCAGGCGGCGCCCGGGCTCAAACGCTTTCTCGACGCCGAGCTCGCGCGCCGCAAGCTGCCGCCTTCGGCGCTGGCGCTGGTCGGCTTTTCGCCAAGGCACCATGATGGCGCTGCATGTCGGCTTGCGCCGCGCCGTCGCGCCGGCCGCGATCGTCGGCTATTCCGGCCTGCTGGTGCTGCCGGACAACGCCGATCCCGACAACTTTCGCGGCCGAGATCAAGAGCCGGCCGCCGGTGCTGCTGGTCCACGGCGACCAGGACGAGCTGATCCCGGTCGAGGCGCTGTTCCACGCCGCGCAGGGCCTGGCGGCCTTGGAGGTGCCGGTCGAGTGGCACATCTCGGCCGGCGTCGGCCACGGCATCGACCAGGAAGGCCTGCGCCACGGCGGCGAATTTCTTGCCCGCCGCTTTGGCCGGCGCTGAGCCTGCTTGCGGGTAACGCCCGTGACCCGGCTTCACAATCCCGTCACGCTGCCTTATTACTAGGACTCAAGCTGCGTGGCGGCAGCCCTCATGGAGGTGGAGGAAAGTCGCTTGAACGTGCATGTTTCGGCCAGCGGTTTCCCCGCTCTGGTGCTCAACGCCGACTTCCGGCCGCTGAGCTATTACCCGCTGTCGCTGTGGTCCTGGCAGGACGCGATCAAGGCCGTGTTCCTCGAGCGCGTGAACATCGTCGCCAATTACGACCGCGCGGTGCACAGCCCCACCTTCGAGATGAAGCTGCCGAGCGTGGTCTCGCTCAAGACCTTCGTGAAGCCCTCGACGCATCCGGCCTTCACCCGGTTCAACGTGTTCCTGCGCGACCGCTTCTCCTGCCAGTATTGCGGCGACCGCGACGACCTGACCTTCGACCACCTGCTGCCGCGCTCGCGCGGCGGCCACACCACCTGGGACAACGTGGTCGCGGCCTGCTCGCCCTGCAATCTTGCGCAAGGGCAACCTGACGCCGCAGGAAGCCAAGATGTGGCCCTCGCAGATGCCGTTCCAGCCGACGGTGCATCACCTGCACCGGAACGGCCGGCTGTTCCCGCCGAACTATCTGCACGATAGCTGGCTCGATTATCTCTATTGGGACACCGAGCTGGAGCCGTAAGCTTTTCGCGCGCAATGGGGGGCAAGTCATGGTCAGCGCGCTGCTTACGTCGAGGCGCTCGGGCGCTGCTCGCGCTGTGCGCAATGCTTGCTCTTTGTTGCGCGGCAGCGGCGCAGCCGGCGCCGGTCTCCGCCGGGCCACCCGATCCGAAGCTGATCGAGGATTTGGTCGCCGCCGGCCGCATCCTCGCCGATCACGGCCTGCTCGACGGCTGGGGCCACGTCTCCGTCCGGCACGACAAGGATCCGAACCGCTATTTGATGTCGCGCGGCCTGTCGGCCGACCTGGTCACCGCCAAAGACATCATCGAATTCGATCTCGACAGCCGGCCGGTCGACACGCACGGTCTGCCGCTGTCGGGGCTGTTCACCGAACGCTACATCCACGGCGAGATCTACAGGCTGCGCCCCGACGTGATCGCTGTGGTGCACACGCATGCGCCGTCGCTGATCGCGTTCGGCGACACCAAGGTGCCGCTCCAGCCGATGTATCACCGCGCCGCCTTCATCGCCTTCGGCATCCCCGTATTCGAGATCCGTGAGAAGGCCGGGATGACCGACATGCTGATCCGAAACATGACGCTCGGTCATGACCTCGCCGAGGCGCTGGGCGATCACCCGGCGATCCTGATGCGCGGCCACGGCGCCGCGATCACCGCGCCGACGCTGCAGCGCGTGGTCGCGCGCACGATCTTCCTTTCGCTCAATGCGACGCTGCAGGCCGACGCCATGCGCATGGGCGCGCCGATCACCTATCTCGACATCGAGGAAGCGCGCAAAATCGAGGCGCGCGAGGGCCATGGGCTGGCGCGCACCTGGGAAGGCTGGAAGCAGAAGGTCATGCCCAGGCACTGAACCCGCCCAGGTGACACAGCGTTGAAGACCCGATAGATTTTCATCTCGACCTGCGGCACGCCGTGCGCGTGGCCGGCAAGCCGGAACGGCGGTTCCGGCGCGGTCGTCTCTCATCACGATCCGACGCCTGCCGGCGCGCGAGCGCCCGGAGAACCGCCATGTTCCAACGGTTGGCCGCTGCCCTGGCTTTGTTCGCGCTGTTCGCCGCCGCGCCGCAGGCGGCCGCCGCGCAGCAGACGCTCACGGTTTTCGCCGCCGCCTCGCTCAAGAACGCGCTCGACGACGCCAATGCGGCTTTCACCAAAGCCACCGGCGTCAAGGTGACCGCGAGCTATGCCGCGAGCTCGGCGCTCGCCAAGCAGATCGAACAAGGCGCGCCGGCCGATGTTTTCGTCGCCGCGGATATCACGCTGGATGGACTACCTGGCGCAGCGCAAGCTCATCCAGCCGGACACGCGCGTCGATCTGCTCGGCAACAAATTGGTGCTGATCGCGCCGCAGGATTCCGCGCTCGGCACGATCGAGATCGGCCCAGGTTTCGACATCGCCAGGCTCGCCGGCGACGGCCGCATCGCGGTCGCCAACGTCGCGGCGGTGCCGGCCGGCCGCTACGCCAAGGCAGCGCTCGAGAAGCTCGGCGCCTGGGCGGCGGCCGAGCCGAAGCTGGCGCAGGCCGAGAACGTGCGGGCGTCGCTCGCCTTCGTCGCGCGCGGCGAGACGCCGCTCGGCATCGTCTATGCGACCGACGCCAAGGTCGAGCCGAAGGTGAAGATCGTCGGCGTGTTTCCCGACGGCTCCTATCCGCCCGTCACCTATCCGGTGGCGCTGACCGCAGGCGCCAAGCCGGCGGCGGCGCGCTATCTGCAATTTCTGCGCTCGACCGCGGCCAAGGCGATCTTCGAGCGATACGGCTTCAGCGTGCTCGCCAAACCGGTGTCGTAAACGCGTGTTCGATCTCAACCCGCAGGAATGGACGGCGGTTGCGCTCTCGCTGCGCATCGCGCTGGTGGCGACGCTGGTGTCGCTGCCTTTCGGCATCGCCGTCGCCACTGTTGCTGGCGCGCAAGGAATTCTGGGGCAAGTCGCTGCTCGACGCCGTCGTGCATCTGCCGCTGGTGCTGCCGCCGGTGGTGACCGGCTATCTGCTGCTCATCACCTTCGGGCGCAAGGCGCCGGTCGGCGCATTTCTCGGCCGATCATTTCGGCATCGTGTTCTCGTTCCGCTGGACCGGCGCGGCGCTCGCCTGCGGCGTGATGGCCTTTCCGCTGATGGTGCGGGCGATCCGCCTGTCGGTCGAGGCGATCGACCGGCGGCTGGAGGACGCCGCCGCGACGCTCGGCGCGCGGCCGGCTTGGCGCTTTCTCACCGTCACGCTGCCGCTGGCGATGCCCGGCATCATCGTCGGCGCCATGCTGGCGTTTGCGCGCGCGCTCGGCGAGTTCGGCGCCACCATCACCTTCGTCTCCAATATCCCGGGCGAGACGCAGACCATCTCGGCGGCGATCTACACGCTCACGCAAGTGCCGGGCGGCGACGCCGCCGCGCTCAAGCTGGTGGTGGTCGCCATCGTCATCTCGCTCGCCGCGCTGATGGCCTCGGAATGGCTGGCGCGACGGGCGACCGCGCGGCTGCACGGAGCGTAACGATGCTGTCGGTCGACGTCGAAAAACGGCTCGGCGATTTCGCGCTCGCAGGCCGCCTTCGAGGCGGCGGGCGGCGCCACCGCTTTGTTCGGCGCCTCCGGCGCCGGCAAGACCAGCCTGATCAACATGATCGCCGGGCTGCTCGAACCCGACCGCGGCCGCATCGTGCTTGACGGCGAGACCTTGTTCGACCGCGCAGCGCGCATCGACGTGCCGGCCTGGCGGCGGCGCGTCGGCTATGTGTTCCAGGAAGGCCGGCTGTTCCCGCATCTCTCGGTCAAAGCACAATCTCGACTACGGGCGCTGGATGGGCGGCCATGCGGCCGATGCCAAGGCGTTTGCGCATGTCGTCGATCTGCTCGACATCGGCCGGCTGCTGGAGCGGCGGCCCGGCAAACTGTCGGGCGGCGAGCGCCAGCGCGTCGCGGTCGGCCGCGCGCTGCTTGATGCAGCCGCGCTTGCTGCTGCTCGACGAGCCGCTCGCCTCGCTCGATGCCGCGCGCAAGGCCGACATCTTGCCGTATCTGGAGCGGCTGCGCGACGCGGCGCGGGTGCCGATGATCTATGTCAGCCACAACCCGGTCGAAGTTCGCCGCATCGCGACGCGCGTGGTGATGCTGGAGGACGGCAAGGTCGCGGCGGTAGGCGGCGCCGATCTGCTCGACGCGGCGCCGGTCGATATGCTTGCCTGAGGCATGTTCCCGCCCGAGCGCATCGTCTGCCTGACCGAAGAGACCGTGGAGACGCTTTATCTCCTCGGCGAGGAGCGCGCGCATCGTCGGCGTCTCGGGCTATGCGGTGCGGCCCGCCGCGCGTGCGCAAGGAGAAGCCGCGGGTGTCGGCCTTCATTTCCGCCGACGTGCCGAAAATCCTGGCGCTCAAGCCCGACCTGGTGCTGACCTTCTCCGATCTGCAGGCCGACATCGTCGCCGAACTGATCCGCGCCAATGTCGCGGTGCATGCCTTCAACCAGCGCGACGTCGCCGGCATCCTCGACATGATCCGCACGCTCGGCGCGCTGGTCGGCGCGGCCGACAAGGCCGAGGCGCTCGCCGCACTCGCTGGCAGCGCGCGTCGACGCCGCGCGCGAGCGCAGCGCGCAGCTTGCCGCAGCCGGCCGCGCGTCTATTTCGAGGAATGGGACGAGCCGATGATCTCCGGCATCGGCTGGGTGTCGGAGCTGATCGAGGCCGCCGGCGGCATCGAGGTGTTTCCGCGAGCTTGGCGCTGCGCAAGAACGCCAAGGACCGCATCGTCACGCGCCGAGCAGGTGATCGCCGCCGCGCCCGACATCATCATCGGCTCCTGGTGCGGCAAGAAATTCGTGCCGGCCAAGGTCGCGGCGCGGCCCGGGCTTTGCCGCAGATTCCGGCCGTCGCCGACGGCTGCCTGCGCGAGATCAAGTCGGCGCTGATCCTGCAGCCCGGGCCGGCGGCGCTGACCGACGGGCTCGACGCGCTTGCGCGAAATCATCGCCGAATGGGCGGAAAATGCCTGACCGGACGCGCTTTGGTGTCGGCCTGCGGCCGTGCTATGAAACGGGCAACGCAAGGGACATGACGATGCAGCAGCCGGACAAAGACCCGCAGCCGACCTCTGGATGGATCTGGCCCTGGTGGCCTTCCTGATCGGTTTCGACGTGACCGCGCGGCTGCTGCCGCATGCGCCGGGGTCTGGCCGGTGGCGGCAAGCGCGCTGTTCGCCGGCCGCATGCTGCGTTATCCGGTGCTGGCCGTGGTCGTGCCGCTCGCCGCGGTCATGCTCAGCAACCTCGCGCTGCCGGGCGACGATTGGCGCGTCAGCCTGGTGGTCTATGCGCGCGGTCGTGCTGCCGGCCGTCGCCGGCATGCTGGCGCGGCGCTGGCGCGGCGCCGTTGCCGGTGATCGCCGGCACGATCGCGTGCTCGCTGATCTTCTTCGCGCTCACCAATTTCGCGGTCTGGGCCTTCAGCGGCATGTATCCGATGACGTTGCAGGGCCTCGCGCAATGCTACGTCGCGGCGCTGCCGTTCCTCGACCGACGGTGCTCGGCGACCTGTTCTGGGTGGCGGTGCTGTTCGGCGGCGCCTGGCTGGTGCAGCACGCGCCGGCGCTGATGCGGCGCTCGTCCTAGCCCAAGCGCGCCCAGATCTTCCGCCAATAGGACCTGAGCTGCGCCGGCAAATCGGCCGGCTCTTCCGGCTCGGCCAGCCGCAGGCCGACGGTGGTGACGCGGCCGTCGCTCGACCTTGTGCGCCAGCAGCGCGATCGGCCCCAGCTCGACGACGTCGCCGGCCTTGACCGTGCGGCCGAGCTGCTCGGCGAAATAATCGGCGAGCGTGATCTCGGTATGGTCGGCGGCGACCTGCAGGCCGTAGATTTCGGCGAGCGCGCCGAGCGTCGGCGCTCGCCGGCACGAAGAAGTCGCCGAGCAGCCGCGGATCGGGCGCGCGCGGCGGCGGCATGTCGACGAAGAAGCGGTCGAGCGCCTGCGCCTTTTCCGGCGGCGCCAGCAGATAGACGTAGTCGCCCTCGCGCACCGGATGCGCTTCGCGCCGGCGTGAGGATCTCCTCCTCGCGCACCACCAGCGTCGGCCGCGCCCAGTTCGGGATCAGCCCGCGCCGCAGGAACGGGCTGTTGGCCGGCACCGGATAGCCGACGATCTCGCGCGCCAACTGGCCGGGCAGATCGAGCTCGACCCGGCGCGGCAGCGGATCGTTGCGCGCAAACGACATGTCGAGCTTGCGGGCGGCGAGCGCCACCGTCCAGCCCTGCATCAGAAGCGACGACAGCACCACCACGAAGGCGACGTCGAAATAGAGATAGGCCGCCGGCAAGCCGACCAGCAGCGGGATCGAGGCGAGGAAGATCGCCGACCGCGCCGCGCAAGCCGACCCAGGACATGAACAGCTTCTCGCGCCAGCTGGAAGCCGAACGGCGCGAGGCACAGGAACACCGCCGCCGGCCGCGCGATCAGCATCAGCACCAGCGCGACGACGATCGGCGCCGACGATGCTGTCGGCCAGCCGATGCGGCCAGGCCAGCAGGCCGAGCAGCACGAACATCACGATCTGCGCCAGCCAGGTGACGGCGTCGAGAAACACCACCACGGAATTGTGCGCGCGCGTCTGCCGGTTGCCGACCACCAGCCCGGCGAGATAGACCGCGAGGAAGCCGGAGGCATGCACGGCGTTGGCGAAGGCGAACACCACCAGCGCGCCGACCGCCACGAACGGCGCGTGCAGGCCCTGCGGCAGCTCGAGCCGGTTGAGCACCCAGGCGATGATGCGGCCGCCGCCATAGCCGATGATGCAGCCGAGAACGGTGTCGCGCAGCAAGCACGACGAAGGCGTGCGACCAGCTCTGCCCGCCGGCGCCGAGGATACTCGACCAGCAGCAAGGTCAGGAACACCGCGAACGGATCGTTGGTGCCGGACTCGACCTCGAGCGTCGCGCGCACGCGCGGGCGCAGGCGCAGGCCGCCGCGCGTTGATCAGGAAGAACACCGCCGCCGCGTCGGTCGAGGCCACCACCGCGCCGACCAGCAGCGCCTCGCATCCAGCCGATGCCGAGCATCCAGTTTGGCGACCGGCGCGGTGATCAGCGCGGTGATCAGCACGCCGGCGGTCGCCAGCGTCGCCGCCGGCGCCAGCACGTTGCGGAAGCGTGGCAAGCCGGGTGCGCAGGCCGCCGTCGAACAGGATCAGCGCCAGCGCGATCGAGCCGACCGGTATAGGCGGCGCCGCACATCGTCGAACTTGATGCCGCCGGGGCCGCCCTCGCCCGCCAGCATGCCGACCAGCAGGAACACCAGCAGCAACGGCGCGCCGAAGCGCAGCGCGATCAGGCTCGACAGGATGCCGGCGAGCACCAGCAGGCTGCCGAGCAGGATGGCGATGCTGACGGTATCGAGCGAGGCCATCGCACGAATCCTCCGCCGCTATAGGAGAGGTTCGCGCCGCCCGGCGCAATGAGAAATCCGTTCGTCCCCGCGGAAGCGGGGACCTAGCCTTGGGCCAAAGAACTGGATTCCCGCTTACGCGGGAACGAACGGCGCGTGTGGATCGCGCGGACCGCTAGAAATTCACCTTGTCGCCGCCCTTGAGCGAGAGGATCTCGCGCGCCTCGTCGGGCGAGGCGATCTCCAGGCCCATGCCTTCGAGGATCTTGCGCACGGTCGTGACCTGCTGGGCGTTCGATCTCGGCGAGCTTGCCGGGCCCGATCCAGAGCGAGTCCTCCATGCCGACGCGCACGTTGCCGCCCATCGAGGCCGCCATGGCGGCGACCCGCATCTGGTTGGCGCCGGCGCCGAGCACCGACCAGTGGTAATTGTCGCCGAGCAGCCGGTCGGCGGTGCGCTTCATCATGATGACGTCTTCCGGATGCGGGCCGATGCCGCCGAGGATGCCGAACACCGACTGCACGAACAGCGGCGGCTTGACCACGCCGCGGTCGAGGAAGTGCCGCAGCGTGTAGAGATGGCCGATGTCGTAGCACTCGATCTCGAAGCGGGTGTTGTTCGCCGCGCAGGTCGTCAGGATGTATTCGATGTCGGCGAAGGTGTTCTTGAACATGCCCTTCTTGCGAACCTTCGAGATACGGCTCCTCCCAGTCGTATTTGAACTTGCCCTTGTAGCGCGGGATCATCGGGTAGAGCCCGAAGTTCATCGTGCCCATGTTGAGCGAGGCGACCTCCGGCTTGAAGGTCGCGGCCGGCTTGCACGCGCTCCTCGATCGTCATGGTCGGCGCGCCGCCGGTGGTGATGTTCACCACCACGCCGGAGCGCTGCTTGATCACCTTGCAGGAACGGCGCGAACGCCTCCGGCGTCTGGTCGGGCCGGCCGTCCTGCGGGTTGCGCGCGTGCAGATGCACGACCGCGGCGCCGGCTTCGGCCGCGCCGATGGCCGCGTCGGCGATCTCCTGCGGCGTCACCGGCAGATGCGGCGACATCGAGGGCGTGTGGATCGAGCCGGTGACGGCACAGGTGATGATGACTTTGCGCGACTTCGCCATGAGGGTTTCTTCCCGGGTGAATACAGACTTTTGATTTCGCGATTGGACTTGGCCGACGATCCTAGAGTATCAGGCGGGCGCAAGTCACCTGCGCAAAGGTTGAGAAAGCCGTGGACGGAACGGGGCAAGCGGCGCGACCCTCCCTCCTGATCGGCATCTTGTGCGGCACCGCCGCCGCGCTCGGCTGGGCCGCCGGTTTCGTCGCCGCCAAGCACGGCATCACGGTCGGCTTTTCGCCCGCCGACCTCGCTTTCCACCGCTTCTTCTGGTCCGGCTTGCTGCTGTTGCCGCTGGCGCTGCGCGGCGGGCTTGCCGACCTCGGCGGCATCGGCTGGGGCCGCGGGCTGGTGATGACGGTGCTGGCCGGCCCGCCGCAGGCGGCGATCGCCTATACCGGCTTCATCCTGGTGCCGCTCGGCCACGGCACCACCATCCAGCCGGCCTGCGCGGCGTTGTTCGGGCTGATCCTCGCCAGCCTCATGCTGCACGAGCGCGCCACCGCGCAGCGCTTCATCGGCGGCGCCACCATCATCGCCGGCCTGCTGGTGTTCGGCGCCGAGTCGCTCGCCACCATCGGCAGCCACGGCGTCGGCGGCGACCTGCATGTTCGTCACCGCCGGATTCTTCTGGGCGATGTTCGGCACGCTGCTGCGGCACTGGCAGGTGTCCGGGACGGCGCGCCATCGCGGTGGTCGGCGGTGCTGTCGATCCTGCTGTTCGCGCCGCTTTATGCGCTGATCGCCGGTTTCGACGGCCTCCTGCGCATGAGCCTCGCCGAAAATCTGATGCAGGTGGTCGTGCAAGGCCTGATCGCCGGCGCGCTGCCGATCTATTTGTTCGCGCGCGCGGTGGTCCTGCTCGGCGCCGGCCGCGCCGCGGTGTTTCCGGCGCTGGTGCCGGGCTTCGGCGTGATCATCGGCTATCTCGCGCTCGGCGTGGTGCCGAGCTTGGCGCAGTTGATCGGGCTGGTGATCGTGTTGATCGGCTTCCGCTTTGTGGTGCGGTAGCCATTCGACCCGCTCGTCCCCGCGAAAGCGGGCATCCGACGTGCTTGCGTTGCTCATATAATCTGCGATTCCCGCTTGCGCGCGGACATCGAGCGGATGGTAACTCTCCGGCCCGGCATATTTCCCCGCCGTGTCGGGGAACATGTTCTTGACGATCTTGAACTTGGAGATGTCCACCGTCGCGTCCATGTGCAGGAAGATCACGGCGTCGCGCAGCACCTTCTCGATGCCGAAATCGAGCATGATGCCGTTGCCGCCGTGCAGTTCGACGGCGTGCTGGGCGACCTTCATGATCTCCTCGGAGGCGAACATCTTGGCCATGTTGACCAGCGTCTCGGCCTCCGGCGCGTTGTCGTCGACCGCCTGCGCGGCGCGGTCGAGCAGCGCGCGCACCGCCTCGATCTTGGTCGCCATGTCGGCAAGCCGCAGCGCCACCGCCTGATGCTTGATCAGGATGCGGCCGCCCTGCACGTAGTTCTGCACGTAGTCGGCGGTCGCCTCGAAGGCGCGCACGCCGACGCCGAGGTTCTTGGCCGCCTGGATGATCTTGCCGGGGCGGAAATAGACGCCGGCCGAGCCCATGGCCTGGTCCTGCACCAGCAGATGATCGTCGGGGACGAACATGTCCTCGAACACCATCTCGCCGTTGTTCATGAAGCGGCAGCCGAGCGTCTCGTTGCAGCGCGCGACCGAGAAGCCCTTGGTTTCGCGCGGCACCAGGAACGATGACGTGCCCTGCAACATGCCGACTTTCGGATTGGTGTTGGCATAGACGACGTAGAGCGAGGCGTCATAGCCGTTGGAGATGAACTGCTTGCGGCCGTTGATCACCCAGCCGCCGTCGGTCTTGACGGCGCGCGTCTGCATCGCCGCTTCCGGCACGTTGTAAGGCAGCCAGCGGTCGGAGGCGCCGCGCGGCTCGGTCAGGCAATGCGCCATCAGGAATTGCGGCTCGGCCACCAGGCGCTTGAACCATTTCTCCTGCAAATGCTTGGGCGCGAACTGGCGCAGCAGCACCGACACCTTCCAGTTCTGCACCATCTTGTCGGCGAGGCCCGAATCGCCGCGCGCGATCTCCTCCGAGACGACGCGCGAAGGTCTTGACCTCGGTGCCCTTCTCCAGCTCGACGCCGCCGAATTCCTCCGGCACGCCGAGCGTGCGGATGCCGATCTTTTCGGCTTCCTCCAGAATGTGCGGCGGCAGCCGGTCCTCCGGCACCATCGACCATTCGTTCTTCCAATTCTTCTTGATGAACGGAAGCACCACCTCGTCGACGAAATCGCGGCAGCTCTGCCGCATCATGCGCAGTTCTTCCGACAGCCCGCGGTCGCTCGACATACGCTCCAGCATCGACGGTTTCCTTCAGGTGTTCGTTAGGTAGATTTTCCGCCATCGGCGCAGTCTGACGCGGCCGTCGATGCCGAGTCGAGTCGGGCGTCTGTGCTAGCTGCGCCGGCACGGAAGGGATAGCGTCTACGCCGCCTTGCGGTTCGCCAGGAACTCGCCCATGCGGCCGAGCGCCTTCAGGATGTTCTCGGTCGAATTGGCGTAGGACAGCCGCAGGTAGCCCTCGCCGAGAATGCCGAAATCGGGCCCGCCGATGGTGGCGACGCCGGTCTCGTCGAGCAGCGTCGTGGCCAGCGCCTTCGCCTTCCAGCCGGTGCGCTTGATGTTGGGGAAGGCGTAGAACGCGCCCTTCGGCGTCGCGCAGGACACGCCGGGCAATTTGTTCAGGCCCTCGACCACGACTTTGCGCCGCTTGTCGAACTCGGCGACCATCTTGGTCACCTCGTCCTGCGGGCCGTTGAGCGCCGCAAGGCCGGCATATTGCGTCGGCGCGTTGACGCAGGAATGCAGATTGACCGCGAGCTTGCGCGCGTAGTCGTAGAGCTTGCCCGGCCACACCGCGTAGCCGAGCCGCCAGCCGGTCATGGCGTAGGTCTTCGACCAGCCGTTGAGCAGGATCAGCCGGTCGCGGATCTCCGGATAGGACAGCAGGCAGACATGCGTCTCGCCGTCATAGATCATGTGGTCGTAGATCTCGTCCGACATGATGGCGACGTCCGGCCATTGCGCGAGACCGGCGACCAGCTTGTCGACTTCGCTCTTGGGCGTGACGCCGCCGGTCGGATTGGCCGGCGAGTTGACGATCAGCAGCCGCGTCTTCGGCGTGATCAGCGTCAGCGTCTCTTCCGCCGAGAAGGCAAAGCCGTTCTCCTCGCGGATCGGCACCGGCACCGGCTTGGCGCCGGTGAACTCGATCATCGAGCGGTAGATCGGGAAGCCGGGATCGGGATACATGATCTCGGCGCCCGGCTCGCCGAACATCAGGATCGACATGAACATGGTCGGCTTGCCGCCGGGCATGATCATCACGCTGTCGGGCGAGACCTCGACCTTGAAGCGCTTGTGCAGGTCGGCGGCCACCGCCTCGCGCAGCGGCGGGATGCCGTTCGCCGGCGTGTAGCCGTGATGGCCGTCGCGCAGCGCCTTGATCGCCGCCTCGACGATGAAATCCGGCGTGCGGAAATCCGGCTGGCCGATGCCGAGGCTGATGATGTCGCGGCCCTGCGCCGCCAGCGCGTTGGCGCGGGCGAGCACGGCGAAGGCATTTTCCTCGCCGATGCGGTCGAAGGCGGCGATGGTCTTCAGCATGGCGCAAGTTCCCCCGGCAGGCTGTTTGCGGCGGAGTTCACCCGATCAGCGCGAGGAAAATCAAATGCCGCTCGGGAACCTTACGCCAGCAGATCGGGCGTCAATTGCGCGAGATTGGCGGCGCCGCAAAGCTGCATGGCGCGCATGAGTTCGACGCGCAGATGGTCGAGCACGTCGCGCACGCCCTCGCGCCCCATTCACGGTCAGCCCCCAGATGACCGGCCGGCCGATCAGCACGGCGCGGGCGCCGAGCGCCAGCGCCTTGAGGATGTCGGTGCCGCGGCGGATGCCGCCGTCGACATAGACCTCGGCCTTGCCGGAAAGCGCCTGCGCGATCTCGCGCGATCGACGGCGGCGGTCGTCACCGTGGTGTCGAGATGGCGGCCGCCGTGGTTGGAGACGATGACGGCGCGCGCGCCGCACTCGGCGCAGCGCGACGGCATCGTCGGCGCGCAGCACGCCTTTGACCATCACCGGCATCGGCGAGCGCTTCACCAGCCATTCCAGCTCGCGCCAGGTCGCCGGATACATCACCTTGCCGGCGAAGTCGGGATGATAGGCGGTGCGCGCCATCGGCTGGCCCGGCATGTTGATGTTGCGGATGTCGGGCGACGGCTGCGTGCTGCGCGCGCGCCGCGCGCGGCGACCAGCCCGGCACCGGCGCATCGACCGTGAGCACCAGCGCGGTGAAGCCGGCCGCCGCCAGCCGGTCGATCAGCGCCTCGACCTCGGCGCGGTTCGGCCAGTAGTAGAGCTGGAACCATTGCGGCGCGGCTTTGCGCTCGGCGGCGGCCTCCTCGATCGGTGACGTTGGCATTCGACGCCATCACATAGGCGGCGCTCGCGCCATGCGGCGCCGCGCGCGGTCGCGCGCTCGCCTTCCGGGTTGAACAATTTGTGCCGGCCGGTCGGCGCCACCATGATCGGCGACGGCATACCGGCGCGCCGAGCAGGCTCGTGCGCAAGTCGACATTGCCGACGTCGTGCAGCACGCGCGGCCGCAGCCGCAGCGCGCGCCAGGCCGCGATGTTCTCGTTCGCGGTGATCTCGTCGTCGGCGCCGGCGGCGCAAAAGGCCCAGGAGGCGGGCGGCATCTTGGCCTCGGCCAAGACCTCCAGCGCGTCGAAATCGGCACAGTCCACGAATAACCCCCGGCGGCCGGACCTATGAGGGCGAATTCTGGACCGGCTGGCGCGCGACCGCCAGCGTTTGGCCGGCATGAGCCGCGCTCATGGCTGCATCACGGAATGGCATTGTCCCCTGCCGCGCAATCGTGGCACGGTTCCGCCGTTTCGCCCGGGGACCCGCCATGGCCAGCCCTCACCGCCGACAAACGCAAGGCCTTCCGCAAGCTGCACGAAGCCGGCTGCTTCGTCATTCCCAATCCGTGGAACGTCGGCAGCGCGCGCTATCTGCAGGGCCTCGGCTTCAAGGCGCTGGCCACGACCAGCTCCGGCTACGCGCATTCGCAGGGCTTTGCCGACGGCGCGCTGACGCGCGACAAGGTGCTCGCGCATTTCCGCGAGATCGCGGCGAGCCGCCGACGATGCCGGTCAATGCCGATTTCGAGAACGGCTTCGCCGCACGAGCCGGACGAGGTGGCCGACAACGTGAAGCTCTGCATCGAGACCGGCGTCGCCGGCCTGTCGATCGAGGATTTCACCGGCGACGACGCCAATCCGCTCTACGATTTCGACCTCGCGGTCGCGCGCGTGAAGGCGGCGCGCGCGGCCATCGACAAGGCCGGCGGCGACGTCGCTGCTCACCGGCCGCGCCGAAGGCTTCCTGCACGGGCGGCCCGACCTCGACGACGCGATCCGGCGGCTCAAGGCCTTTGCCGACGCCGGCGCCGATTGCCTCTACGCGCCCGGCATCAAGCACGCGCGAGCAGATCGAGGCGGTGGTGAAGGCGGTGGCGCCGAAGCCGGTCAACTTGCTCAATCACACGGCGCTCGGCTTCACCGTGCAAGGACATCGCCGGCATGGGCGTGCGCCGCATCAGCGTCGGCGGCACGCTGGCGCGCGTCGCCATGCACGCCTTCATCAAATCGGCGACGCGAGATCGCCAAGGAAGGCAAGTTCGACAGCTTCGCCGGCGTCATCTCCAACGCCGAACTCAACAAATTCTTCGCGACGACCGGTCACGTGAACTCGGAGCCGCTGCCGGCGACCGGCCAGCCGGTCGGCCTGCCGGTCGACACCACGCCGGCGCAAGCGGCCCGGAGCCGGTCGACGCTGCAGGGCCGCTATGGCCGCGTCGAAAAACTCGCGGCCGCGTCACGCCGCCGGCTTGTGGACAGCGTTTGCCGGGCACGACGGCAGTCTGGACCTACATCTCGACCGACGGGCCGTTCGCCGACGAAGCGACGTTTGCCGCCTTCATCGCCAAGCGCGCGGCGCGCCACGACCCTTACGCCTACGCCATCATCGATCGGCCGGCCACGCCGTCGGCTATTTCACGCTGATGGAAATCCGCCCCGAACATGCGCGTCATCGAGGTCGGCCACGTGCTCTATTCGCCGGCGCTGCAGCGCACGCCGCTCGGCACCGAGGCGCAATATCTGCTCGCGCGCTACGCCTTCGAGACGCTCGGCTACCGCCGCTACGAATGGAAATGCAACGCGCTCAACGCCGCCTCGCGCGCGCGCCGCGCTGCGCTACGGCTTCACCTACGAGGGCACGTTCCGCCAGCATCATGATCGCCAAGGGCCGCAACCGCGACAATGCCTGGTTCTCCATGCTCGACAGCGAATGGCCGGCGCGCAAAGCGCGCTTTCGAGCGCTGGCTCGCGCCGGAGAATTTCGACGCCGACGGCCGGCAGAAAATCAGCCTGAGCGCGCTGAACGGCGCTGCACGGAATGAGCGCGCTCGCCTCGCCGTCGGCCGGCCTGCTGCAGCAGCGGCCCTTCGTGCTGTTCTGGCTGGCGCGGGTCGCCTCCACCATGGGCTACCAGATGCTGGCGGTGATGATCGGCTGGAAGATCTACGAGATCACCGGCAGCGCCTTCGACCTCGGCCTGGTCGGCCTGATCCAGTTCGTGCCGGCCGTCGTGCTGACGCTGCTGATCGGCCACACCGCCGACCGCTACGACCGGCGGCTGATCGTGCGGATCGCGCAAGGCGTCTACGCGCTGGCCGCGATCGTCATTCCGTCGCGCTTGCTCACCGGCGCGCTCAGCCGCGATCTGCTGTTCGCCGCGGTGTTCCTGATCGGCTGCGCGCGCGCCTTCGAGATGCCGACCGTCCACTCGCTGGTGCCGGCCATGGTGCCGGCGATCGATGCTGGCGCGCGCGGTGGCGGCCTGGACCTCGGCCAACCAGGTGGCGGTCATCTGCGGCCCGGCGCTGGGCGGGCTGATCTATGCGGTCGAGCCCGGTGCTGGTGACGCGTCATGTGCCTCGTCTTCTTCAGCGCCGCCATCGCGCTGGTCAGCCTGGTCGCGCCCGAAAGGCGCGCCGGAGCAGCCGCGAGCCGCCGACGCTGTCCTCGGTGCTGGCCGGCTTCGAATTCATCCGCGCGCAATCGCCGGCTGCTCGGCGTGATCACGCTCGATCTGTTCGTGGTCCTGCTCGGCGGCGCCACCGCGCTGCTGCCGATCTATGCCCGCGACATCTTGCTGGCCGGCCCGGTCGGGCTCGGCCTGCTGCGCTCGGCGCCGGCGGTCGGCGCGCTGATCACGTCGATCGTTCTGTCGCGTCATCCGATCGAGCGGCATATCGGCCGCAACATGTTCGTGGTGGTCGCGATCTACGGCGCTGGCCACCATCTGCTTTGCGCTGTCGACCTCGTTGCCGCTCTCGCTGCTGGCGTTGGCCGTGCTGGGCGCCTCCGACGCCATGAGCGTCGTGATCCGCTTCTCGCTGGTGCAGATCGAGACGCCGGACGCCATGCGCGGGCGGGTGAGCGCGATCAATTATCTGTTCGTCGGCTCGTCCAACACGCTGGGCGAATTCGAATCCGGCATGGTGGCGGCCTGGCTCGGCGCGGTGCCTTCGGTGCTGATCGGCGGCATCGGCTCGCTACTGGTCGCCGGCACCTGGATGGTGCTATTTCCCGACCTGCGCCGCATCGACCGGTTCGAGCCGGCGAACAAGAACAGCGCGTGATCCCGAAAAGTGGGAACCGGTTTTCGGAAAAGATCACGCGGAAAATAAAGCGAGGAACGCCCATGCACATTCTGATCACCGGCGCCGCCGGCATGATCGGCCGCAAGCTCACCGCGCGGCTGGTCAAGGACGGCAAGCTCAACGGCGCAGCCGATCGACAAGCTGACGCTGATCGACGTGGTGCCGCCGAGCGCGCCGGCGGATTTCGGCGGCGAGGTATCGGCCTCGGCCAGCGACCTGTCGGCGCCGGGCGTCGCGCGCGAAAGCCATCGCCGGGCGGCCGGAGGTGATCTTCCATCTCGCCGGCGTGGTGTCGGGCGAGGCGGAGACCGATTTCGAGAAAGGCTACCGCGTCAACCTCGACGGCACGCGCGCGCTGCTGGAGGCGATCCGCACCGCCGGCGGCGGCTACCGGCCGAAGGTCGTTTTCACCTCCTCGATCGCGGTCTACGGCGCGCCGTTCCCCTACGCCATCCCCGACGACTTTCACCTCACGCCGCTCACCTCCTACGGCACGCAGAAGGCGATCAGCGAATTGCTGCTCGCCGACTATAACCGGCGCGGCTTTCTCGACGGCGTCGGCATCCGGCTGCCGACCATCTGCGTGCGGCCGGGCAAGCCGAACAAGGCGGCGTCCGGATTTTTCTCCGGCATCATCCGCGAGCCGCTCGCCGGCCAGGAGGCGCATGCTGCCGGTCGCCGACACGCGTGCGCCATACCCATGCCAGCCCGCGCTCGGCGGTCGGCTTCCTCATCCATGCGGCCGGGCTTGACGCGCGAGCAGCTCGGGCCGCGCATCAACCTGGCGATGCCGGGCGTGTGCTGCACGGTCGCCGAGCAGATCGAGGCGCTCGCGCGCATCGCCGGCCCCAAGGTGGCCGCGCGCATCAAACGCGAGCCGGACGAACTGGTCATGCGCATCGTCGCCGGCTGGTCGGAGCGCATCGACGCCAAGCGCGCCGCCGCGCTCGGCTTCAAGGCGGAAACCGCGCTTCGACGACATCATCCGCGCGCATATCGAGGACGAATTGGGCGGCAAGATCGCGGGCTAGCTGTCGTCCCGAGGCGGGACCCGGCTGCCCACGCTGCAGGGAGGCCCGGGCCTCGCGAGCCTGCAGGATGCGCTTCGCGACACGTCTCGCCCATGACAAGGAACTTGCCGCCCTCGCCCGCGAACCTTACATTCGGGCCATGACCTACGTCGACGCCGCCGTCGCGCCCCTCCGCAAGACCGGCCAGATCAAGATCCACGGCCCCGCCGCCTTCGAAGGCATGCGCAAGGCCGGGCAACTGGTCGCGCGCTGCCTCGACATGCTGACCGAGCACGTCAAGCCCGGCGTGCCGACCGAGACCATCGACCGGCTGGTGTTCGACTTCGCCATGGATCACGGCGCCTGCCGGCGACGCTGATGTATCGCGGCTACAAGAAAGTCGACCTGCACCTCGCTCAACCACGTGGTCTGCCACGGCATCCCCGGCGACAAGCCGCTCAAGGACGGCGACATCGTCAACATCGACGTGACGCTGATCCTCGACGGCTGGCACGGCGATTCCAGCCGCATGTACACCGATCGGCGATATCCCGCGCCGCGCCGAGCGGCTGATCGAGGTCACCCACGAGGCCATGATGCGCGGCATCGCCGCCATCCGCCCGGGCGCCACCACCGGCGACATCGGCGCACGCCATCCAGACCTACGTCGAGGCGCAGCACATGAGCGTGGTGCGCGACTTCTGCGGCCACGGCCTCGGCCGCCTGTTCCACGACGAGCCCAACATCGTCCATGTCGGCCGGCCCGGCGAAGGCATCGTGCTGAAGCCCGGCATGTTCTTCACGGTCGAGCCGATGATCAATCTCGGCCGCGCCGCACGTGAAGGTGCTGTCCGACGGCTGGACCGCGGTGACGCGCGACCGCTCGCTGTCGGCGCAGTTCGAGCACACCGGTGGGCGTCACCGAGACGGGGTCGAGGTCTTCACCTTCTCGCCCGGCGGGCTCGACAAGCCGCCTTATCGAGGCTGACGGCCGCCGTCGTCGCAGCTCGCTCGCGATTGCATTCGCGCTGAACTACAGCATCCTGCCATGCGGGACGCGTGCTCGGCGCTCGTGTTCCATGGCAGGCCAGAGACGACAAGCAACAGGCAGCGAGACGCCGGCCTCTCCGAGGCGCCGCCGCATTATCACGGCCATCGCGAACGGCTGCGCGCGCGCTTCCGCGAGGCCGGCAGCCGAGGCGGTCAGCGACTACGAGCTGCTCGAGCTGGTGCTGTTCCGCGCCATTCCGCAGCGCGACGTCAAGCCGCTGGCCAAGGAGCTGATCGCGCAAGCTTCGGCTCGTTCGCCGAGGTGGTGGCGGCGCCGCGCGCGCGGCTGAAGGAGGTCAAGGGCGTCGGCGAGGCCGTCGTCGACCGAGCTCAAGATCGTGCACGCGGCGGCGAGCCGGCTGGCGCGCGGCCAGGTGCAGAAGCGCCCGGTGCTGTCGTCGTGGTCGAGCGTGCTCGACTATTGCCGCACCGCGCATGGCCTTCGCCGACAAGGAGCAGTTCCGCGTGCTGTTCCTCGACAAGCGCAACCAGCTGATCGCCGACGAAGTGCAGCAGACCGGCACCGTCGATCACACGCCGGTCTATCCGCGCGAGGTGGTCAAGCGCGCGCTCGAACTGTCGGCGACCGCGCTGATCCTGGTGCACAACCATCCGTCCGGCGATCCGACGCCGTCGCGCGCCGACATCCAGATGACGCAGGCGATCGTCGAGGTCGCCAAGCCGCTCGGCATCGCGGTGCACGACCACATCATCGTCGGCAAGGAAGGCCACGCCAGCTTCAAGGGGCTGAAGCTGATTTGACTAGCGCCGCACCAGCGTGACGCGGTTGTCGCTTTCCGGCAGCTGGCCCCAGGTCTTCTCGTCGAGCGACTCGAAGCGCCAGGGCGCGCCGCGCGCCGGCACCAGCACCAGCTCTTCGCGGTCGAGCCGCCATTGCGTGAAGCCGAGGCGCGCGATGGCTGCGTCGCAGCCGGGCTCGAGCTTGAGCGCAAAGCCGTCCTTCAGCGCCGTTTCGGTCAGCACGAGCTGGCAGAGCACGGCGCCGTCGCCGCGCTTGAGCGTCCAGTTGCCGGCCACCTGCGCCGCCGACTTGGCGGCGCCGGCGCGGCCGCCGGATTTTGCAGGAACAGCACGCCGACCCCGGGCGTCGGCGCCTCGAAGATGCCGTCCTCGACCTCGCTGAATTGCGACCAGCGCCTGGCCGCGCGCGTCGAGCAGATAAAGCAGGTCGTTGTCGGGATATTTCCAGGCGACGACGTTGGCCGTGAGCGGAAACTGCGCCGCGCAATTGGGATCGAACTCGGCCTTGTAGCCGCCCGGCGCCGGCTCGGCCTTGAAGGTCACGGTGCAGGTCTTGTCGCGGTCGGCGTTGGAAAATTCCCAGGTGCCGACCACGTTCTTGGCCTGCTCGTTCATCGCCGGCTGCGCCTGCGCCGCGCCCGCCATCAGCGCCAGCATGCAGCACCAGAGCCGCGGCGATGTCATGGTTCAGCGCCTGGGCGGATAAGGCGTTTCGGCGACCGGCGTGAGCGGCGGCTTGCCGGCGGCCCAGGCCAGGATGTTGTCGACCACGAGCTGGTCCATGGCCGCGCGCGTGACCTCGGTGGAGGAGCCGAGATGCGGGAACAGCACGATGTGGTCCATGTCGAGCAGTTCCTTCGGCACGTGCGGCTCCTTGGCGAACACGTCGAGGCCGGCGGAATAGATGGTGCGGTTCTTCAGCGCCTCGATCAGCGCCGGCTCGTCGACCACCGAACCGCGCGCCATGTTGATCAGGATGCCCTGCGGCCCGAGCGCCTTGAGCACCTCGGCATTGATCATGTTCGCGGTCGCGGCGCCGCCCGGCACGATCACCATCAGCGTGTCGACGTCGCGCGCCATGTCGAGGAGCTTGGGATAATATTTGTAGCTCACGCCCGGCTGCGGATTGCGCGAGTGATAGACCACCGGCACGCCGAAGGCTTCGAGCCGGCGCGCGATCGCCTTGCCGATGCGGCCCATGCCGACCATGCCGACGGTGCGGTTGCGCAGCGTCGCCTTGGTGAGCGGATAATGGCCTTGCGGCCATTTGCCGGCGCGCAGATAGCGCTCGGCCTGCGGCAATTCGCGCACCGTGCAGAGCAGCAGGCCGAGCGCGGTGTCGGCGACCTCCTCGTTCAGCACTTCCGGCGTGTTGGTGACGACGATGCCGTGCTCGCCCGCCCATTTGGCGTCGATGTGGTCGTAGCCGACGCCGAAGCTCGAAATCTGCTCGAGCTTGGGCAGCTTCTGCATGAAGGCGGCGTCGAGCTTGTTGGCCGTGTAGGCGATGGCGATGGCGCGCACCTTGTCGGCGACCGACTTGAGGAAGGCGTCCTGGTCCTTGGCGTCGGCCAGATAATGCAGCGTGACCTTGGGATCGAGGCCTTTGACCATGACCGGCTTCTTTTGGCCGATCAGCAGCACGTCCGGCTTTTCGCCAGCCATCTTGACGCTCCTTTAGACGAGGAAAGTGACCGGCTTTTCGATCAGCGCCTTGAACGCCGCCAGCAGTTCGGCGCCGAGCGCGCCGTCGACCACGCGGTGATCGCAGGACAGCGTCACCGTCATCTGGCTGATGAATTTGACGCCGCCGTCCTCGGTCTCGACCGGCGCGCGGCGCGTCGCGCCGACCGCGAGGATGGTCGCGTGCGGCGGATTGATGATGGCCGAGAATTCGCGCACGCCGTACATGCCGAGATTGGAGATGGCGCTCGAGCCGCCCTGGTATTCGTTCGGCTTGAGCTTCTTGGCGCGCGCGCGCTCGGCGAGGTCGCGCATCTCGGCGGAGATCGCGGTGAGCGATTTCGCCTCGGCATTGCGAATGACCGGCGTGATCAGCCCGCCCTCGAGCGCGACCGCGACGCCGATGTCGGAATGCTGGAAGCGCAGGATGCGGTCTTCGCGCGAACACCGCGTTGGCGGCGGGCACGCGCTGCAGCGCCGCCGCCCAGGCCTTGATGATGAAATCGTTGAGCGAGAGCTTGAACGCGGGCTCGCCGTCCTTGCCTTTGGGCGCGGCGGCATTCGCCTCCTCGCGCATGGCGATCAGGCGGCCGACGTCGAGATCGGCGGTGAGATAGAAATGCGGGATGGTCTGCTTGGCCTCGACCAGCCGCTTGGCGATGGTCGCGCGCATGCCGTCGAGCGGCACTTCCTCGTAGGCGACGCCCTCGAACAGCGCCTTGACTTGCGCCGCACTGGCGCCCGCCGCCACAGCGGGCGCCGCGCGCGGGCGCCGCCTTGTCGACATCGGCGGCGACGATGCGGCCATGCGGGCCGGAGCCGCTGACGCGCGAAAGATCGATGCCGCGCTCGCCGGCCAGCCGCCGCGCCAGCGGCGTGGTGAAGGCGCCGCTCGCCGTCTTGGCCGGGCCGTAATTGCGCTCGGGCGTGCGCACCTCGCGGAACGGGATCCATGTGCGGATAGGCATAGCCGCTCCGGCCGCTCATCCCCGCGAACGCGGGGATCCAGTTCTTGCTGCGCCCTGGACTCCCGCTTTCGCGGGGGTGAGCGGAGTTTGTGGCGCGCGCCTTGCGAACCTCGGCAGCTTTCGGCTTAGCCGCATCTCCCGCTCCGGCGATCACCGCCACCACGGCGCCGACTTTGGCGGTCTCGCCGACCTGGAAGCGGATGTCGGTGAGCGTGCCGGCGGAGGTCGCCGGCACTTCCATCGAGGTCTTGTCGGTCTCGATCTCGAACAGGTTGTCGCCCGGCTTGACGGCGTCGCCGGCCGACTTGAACCATTTCACGATCTTGCCCTCGGCGACGGTCTCGCCGAGCTGCGGCATCAGGACGTCCATTCAATCCTGCCTCGTTACACAAGCCTATCGATTCGTCGTGCCCCGCGAAAGCGGGGACCCATACGCTGTGCCGCTCTCGACCGGTCAGCGGAGTATGGGTCCCGGCTCGCGTACGCGCTCGGCCATGGACGAACGACAGAGAACTACCAAGTCACCGACACGTATTGCGTCTCGAGAAATTCCTTCATGCCCTCTTGCGCGCCTTCGCGGCCGAGGCCGGACTGCTTGGTGCCGCCGAACGGCGCCGCCGGATCGGAGACCAGCCCGCGGTTCAAGCCGATCATGCCGAAGTCGAGCTTCTCGGAGACGCGCATGCCGCGCGAGAGGTCCTTGGTGTAGAGATAGGCGACCAGGCCGTATTCGGTGTCGTTGGCGCGCTTGATCGCTTCATCCTCGGTCTTGAAGGTCTGGATCGACGCGACCGGCCCGAAGATTTCCTCGTTCAGCATCTTGGCGTCGTTCGAAACGTTGGTGAGCACGGTGGCCGGATAGAAGAAGCCGGGGCCGTCCGGCGTCTTGCCGCCGGTCAGCACCTTGGCGCCTTTCGCCACCGCGTCGTCGACCAGCTCGATCACCTTGTCGCGGCCGTCTTTGTTGACCAGCGGCCCGAGATTGACGCCGTCGTCGAGGCCGTTGCCCATCTTCAAGCGAGCCCATCTTGGCGGTGAGCTTCTTGGCGAATTCGTCGTGCACCTTCTCGTGCACGTAGAAGCGGTTGGCCGCGGTGCAGGCCTCGCCCATGTTGCGCATTTTCGCGATCATGGCGCCGTCGATGGCGGCGTCGATGTCGGCATCGTCGAACACGATGAACGGCGCATTGCCGCCAAGCTCCATCGACGGCTTGACGATATTGTCGGCGGCCTCGTGCAGCAGCTTGCGGCCGACTTCGGTCGAGCCGGTGAACGACACCACGCGCACGCGCGGGTCGTGCAGCATGGCGCTCACGACCTTGCCGGACGAGCGCGAGGGAATGACGTTGACCACGCCGGCGGGCACGCCCGCTTCTTCCAGCGCCGGCATCAGCGCCAGCATGGTGAGCGGCGTGTCGGAGGCGGGCTTCAAGACCACCGGGCAGCCGGCGGCGAGCGCCGGGCCGATCTTGCGCGTCGCCATGGCGGCCGGGAAATTCCACGGCGTCACCAGCACGGCGATGCCGGCCGGCTTGTGCTGCGCGACGATGCGCGCGCCGGAGGCCGGCGCCATCGAAATCTGGCCGACGTTGCGCACGGCTTCCTCGGCGTACCAGCGGAAGAACTCGGCGGCATAGGCCACCTCGCCGCGCGAGTCGGGCAGCGCCTTGCCGTTCTCCAGCGTGATCAGTTTGGCGAAGCGCTCGGCGTCGCGCATGATCAGCTCGTAGGCCTTGCGCAGAATCTCGGCGCGCTCGCGCGGCTTGCGGCCGGCCCAGCCCTCGAAGGCGTCCTGCGCGGCATCGACCGCCGCCTTGGCGTCGTCGACCGTGGCGCTCGCGACCGAGGCGATCTTGCGCTCGGTCGCCGGATCGATCACGTCGAAGCGGCCGCCGTCGGATGCTTTGCGCCACTTGCCGCCGATCCAGAGGTCGGTCGGAACATTGGCGAGAAGATTTTCGTACATGGCGATGTCCTTCACTCTCGACTTGTCATGGCCGGGCTTGTCCCGGCCATCTCGCTTAGGAAGCGCAGTTGCGTCCCTAAGCCCGGGGTCACCGGGACAAGCCCGGTGACGACAGAACTAACTACTCAAGCTCCGCCGCACCGTCTCGGCGATGCGCGCCGGCGTCGGCAGCACGATGTCTTCCAGAATATCGGCGGCCGGCAGCGGAATGTGCGGCGTGGTGATGCGCACCGGCGGGCCGTCGAGATCGTAGAAGGCCTCGTCGGCGACGATCGACACGATCTCGGCGCCCCAGCCGCACAGCCGCGGATTTTCCTCGACCGTGAACAGCCGGTGCGTCTTGGCGACCGAGCCGAGAATGGTCTGGGTGTCGAGCGGCACCAGCGAGCGCACATCGACAACTTCGCAGTCGATGCCGTGTTCCGCCTTGAGCTTCTCGGCCGCTTCCAGCGCGCGCGGCACCATCAGCGCCAGCGCGCAGATGGTGGCGTCCTTGCCGGGCCGCACGATCTTGGCGGTGCCGAGCGTGTCGACGATCTCGCCGTCCGGCACCTCGCCTTTGGTCGGATAAAGCGACTTGTGCTCGAGGAAGATCACCGGATCGGGATCGCGCACCGACGCCGCCAGCAGGCCGATGACGTCGCGCGGCGTCGACGGCGCAACCACCTTCAGGCCCGGGATCATCATGCACCAGTTCTCGACGCTCTGGGAGTGCTGCGCGCCGAAGCGCGAGCCCGCGCCGTTGCCGGTGCGCACCACCAGCGGGCATTTGGTCTGCCCGTTCGACATGTAGCGGCTCTTGGGGAATTCGTTGGCGATGTAGTCGAAGCAGACCGCGAAGAAATCCGAGAACATGATCTCGGCGATCGGCTTCAGGCCCGTCATCGCCGCGCCCATGGCGGCGCCCAAGATCGCCTGCTCGGAGATCGGCGTGTCGCGCACGCGCAACGGCCCGAACTGCTCGTACAGGCCGACCGTCGCCTTGAACACGCCGCCGGCCTTGGCCACGTCCTCGCCGAGGAACACGACGTCGGGATCGCGCTTCATTTCCTGCGCGATGCCGCGGATGACGGCGTCGCGATAGGTCAGTTCCGCCATTTTAGTTTCTCCATGCCCAGCCTCCATCGGCATAGACATCGGTGGTGAGGATATCGAGCGGCGGGTTCGGCGCGGCCTTGCAGGCTTCGGTCGCGTCGTCGACTTCCTTGCGCACGCCGGCGTCGATCTTTTCGATCGACGGCGTCGCTCACGCCGAACTGCTTCAGCCGTTCGCGGTAGATCTTGATCGGATCGCGCTGCTTCCAGCGCTCCAGTTCGCCTTCGGGGCGATACTTGGCCGGATCGGCGCGCGAATGGCCGCTGTGACGGTAGGTCATGCACTCGATCAGCGACGGCCCCTCGCCGGCGCGCGCCTTGGCGAAGGCCTTTTGCGCGGTGCGATAGACGACATCGGCGTCGTTGCCGTCGATGACGATGCGCTCGAGACCGTAGGCCGAGGCGCGATCGGCCGCCGGATGCTCGACCGCGGTCACGTCGGCGATCGGCGTGTATTCCATGTAGAGATTGTTCTCGCAGACGAAGATCACCGGCAGCTTCCACACCGCCGCGAAATTGAGCGCCTCGTGGAAGGCGCCGATATTGGTGGTGCCGTCGCCGAAGAAGCAGACCGAGACGTCCTTGTCGCCTTTGTATTGCGCGCGCCAGGCGGCGCCGCAGGCGATCGGCAGATGCGCGCCGATGATGGCGTAGGAACCCATGACGCCGTGCTCTTCCGAGGTCAGATGCATGGAGCCGCCTTTGCCGCGCATCAGGCCGTTGTCGCGCTGCATCAGCTCGCCCAGCACCTTCTCGACCGGCACGCCGCGCGCCAGCGTATGGGCGTGGCCGCGATAGGTGCAGAACGACAGATCGCCCTTCACCATGGCCTCGGCAAAGCCGGCGGCGATCGCCTCCTGCCCGAGCGACAGATGGCTGGTGCCCTTGACCAGGTTCTGCAGGAACAGGTCGTAGGCGCGTTGTTCCGCCTCGCGCAGGCGCACCTGCGAGCGGTACAGCGCCAGCCGCTTTTGCTCGCCGATATCGTCGTTCAAGCCGGCCGTTGGCGGCGCCCGGTCCTTCGCAGTGGCCATGGATGTTCCTCGGATGTCTATTTTCCGGCAACTTAGCGCCGCCGCCGACGCTTAGGCAACCGGCGCGGACGGCTCGACTTTGCGGACGGCTTCGCGGTGCAGGAGATAGAGACCGGACGAAATGACGATCAGCCCGCCCACGATGGTCCAGCGGTGCGGCACGTCCCCGAACACCAAAAAGCCGAGGGTCGTGGTCCAGATCATCTGGGTATAGATGAAGGGCGCGAGCGTCGAGGCCGGCGCCAGCCGGTGGGCACGGATCAACAAATAATGCCCGCCGCCGCCCAACGCGCCGATCAGCACCATCAATCCGCCGACCAGGACGCTGTCCGGCGGCGCCCACACGAAAGGCACGATCAGCGTCATCGAGACCGCGCCGACCAGGTTGGTGTAGAACTGCGTGGTCTCATTGCTGTCGGTGCGCGACAGCACGCGCGTCGAGATGACGTAGAACGCGTAGCAGACGGTGCCGCCCAGCGACAGCAACGCCGCCGGATGCAGGCCGCCGAGACCCGGACGCGCCACCACCAGCACGCCGCAGAATCCGACGATGATCGCCGTCCAGCGGCGCCAGCCGACATGTTCGCCGAGCAACGGCACGCACAGCAGCGCCACGAGGAATGGCGTCGCAAAAATGATCGACAGCGCCTCGTCGAGCTGCAGCCAGCGCAGCGCAAACAAGTTCAGGACCGTCGACAGCAGCAACAGCGCCGAGCGCCCGACCTGCATGAATGGACGCGACGTCCGCATCAGGCCCGGATGCTTCAGCGGATTGGAAAACAGCATGGTCAGCGCGAAGGCAAAAAAATAGCGCGCCCAGACCACCTCGGTCGTCGTCATGTGATGGTTGAGATATTTGCCCGTCGTATCGAGACAGGAAAATGACGCGACCGCGCGCACATCAGCGCGATGCCGGTCAGCCGTTGGCGGCGCTGCAACAGCGGCGTCGGTCAATAGGTCGCCCGTCCGCCGGAAATGTCGAACACCGCGCCGGTCGTGAACGAGCAGTCGGCCGAAGCGCAGAAGGCGGCGAGCGCCGCGATCTCCTCGACGGTCACGAAGCGGCCGCGCGGGATTTTCGACAGCATGAAATCGATGTGCTGTTGCGTCATCTGGTCGAAGATCGCGGTCTTGGCCGCCGCCGGCGTGATGCAGTTGACCGCGATGTCGTAGGAAGCGAGCTCCTTGCCGAGCGACTTGGTGAGCGCGATGACGCCGGCCTTGGACGCCGAATAGGCCGGCGCGTTCGGGTTGCCCTCCTTGCCGGCGATGGAAGCGATGTTGACGATGCGGCCGTAATTCTGCGCGATCATCAGCGGCGCCAGCGCGCGGCAGCAGTGAAACGGGCCGTCGAGATTGATCGACAGCACGTCGCGCCAGGCCTGCAACGGATATTCCCAGGTCGGCACGTTCGGCCCGGCGACGCCGGCATTGTTGACCAGGATGTCGATGCGGCCGAGCGCCTTGACGGTGTCGTCGCGCGCGCGCTCGACCTCGGCGTAGTTCGTCACGTCGACCGCAAAGGTCGCAACCTTGCCTCTGAGCGCGCCGGCGGTCTTGTCGGCGAGCGCCTTGTCGCGGTCCCAGATCGCGACCGCCGCGCCGGAGGCGAGAAAGCGCTCGACGATGGCGCGGCCGATGCCCTGGGCGCCGCCGGTGACCACCGCGTTCTTGCCGGCCAGATCGATGGTATTCGACATGAAACTCTCCGAGCCGGCGTTGAGCGCGCCGGCCGCGATGGTATACTCGGATCGCCGGGGAAAATGCAGCCTCCCCGCGAGATGGCAGCCATTCATCCAAGGGCCTGCATCCAAGCGCTGGTCACTTCTGATTTGGGGGCGACCGATGCATGGATGGATTCTCGGGCTTTTTCTGTTCACCACGTTTTTCGGCGGCATCGTGACCGGGCTCGCCGGCTTTGCCATGGGCCTGGTCGTCTCGGGCGTCTGGCTGCACATCCTGACGCCGGCACAGACCGCGAGCCTGATCGTCGGCTACGGCCTGCTGACGCAGAGCTACAACATCTGGAAGCTGCGGCACGCGCTGAACTGGCGCACCGTCGCGCCTTTCGTGACCGGCGGCCTCATCGGCGTGCCGATCGGCGCCGCGCTGGTGACTTACGTCGATCCGAATTACGTGCGCACCGGCGTCGGCGTTCTGCTCATCGTCTACAGCGCTCTATTCGCTGGCGCGGCCGCACCTCAAGCCGCGCAACCCCGGCTTTGCCGCGGACGCCGGCATCGGCGTCATCAACGGCGTGCTGGGCGGAATGACCGGCCTCGCCGGACCCGTCATCACCATGTGGTGCAACTTCCGCGGCTTTCGCAAGGACGTGCAACGGGCGATCTACCAGCCGGTGATCCTGGCGGCCTTCGTGCTGACCGCGATCTCGCTCGCCGTTGCCGGCGTGGTGACCGCCGAACTGATCAGGATTTATTTGTACGGCCTGCCGACGCTGGCGGTCGGCCTGTGGGTCGGCTTGAAGCTCTACGGCCACCTGAACGAAGAAACGTTCCGCAAAGTCATCTTGGTGCTGCTGCTGTTCTCCGGCCTGGCCCTGGTCGTGCCGTTCCGATGAGACCCCCGGCAGCACCGGTTTTGGTCTAGGATGATGCGATGGCCTCAGGGACGAAACGACCGGCACCGACATTCCGTGAAGCCTTGATGGTCTGGCTGAAGATCGGCTGCGTCAATTTCGGCGGGCCGGCCGGCCAGATCGCCATGATGCATCGCGTGCTGGTCGACGAGACGCAAATGGATCGACGAAGCGCGTTTCCTGCACGCGCTGAATTTCTCCATGCTGCTGCCGGGGCCGGAGGCGACGCAGCTCGCGGCCTATGTCGGCTGGCTGCTGCACGGCGTGCGCGGCGGGCTCGCCGCCGGCATCCTGTTCGTGCTGCCGGGCGCGCTGGTGATGCTGGGCTTGAGCCTGCTCTATGCCTATGGGCGCGGGCTCGGGCCGATCGACGGTGCGCTGTTCGGCATCAAGGCCGCCGTGCTGGTGATCGTGGTCGAGGCGCTGATCCGCATCGGCCGCCGCGCGCTCAAGAGCCAGTTGCTCGCCGCCTTGGCGGCGCTCGGCTTCGTCGGCATTTATTTTTTCGCGCTGCCCTTCCCGCTCATCGTGCTGGTGTCGGCGCTGATCGGATTTTTCGTGGCGCAGCGCGCGCCCGGCCAACTCGCGCTATCTGAAAACGCGCCGGCTCTCGCGACCAAGCCGGCAGCACGCTGGCGGCAGTTCTTCACCGCGCTGGCGGTCGGGCTCGCGCTGTGGTGGGCGCCGGTCGCGCTCGCCGCCTGGCTGCTCGGCGGCGACCACGCCCTGGTCGCGATCGGGCTGTTTTTCTCCAAGCTCGCGGTGGTGACCTTCGGCGGCGCCTACGCGGTGCTCGCCTATATGGCGCAGCAGGTGGTGGAAACGCATGGCTGGATGACGGCGCCGGAAATGGTCGACGCGCTCGGCCTCGCCGAGACGACGCCGGGACCGCTCATTCTGGTGACGCAGTTCGTCGGCTTCCTGGCCGCGTTCCGCAATCCGGCGCCGTTCATGCCGCTCGCCGCCGGCCTGCTCGGCGCGGCGCTGACGACCTGGGTGACCTTCGTGCCGGCACTGCTGTGGATTTTCGCCGGCGCGCCCTTCATCGAGGAGTTGCGCGGCAACCGCCGGCTCGCCGGCGCGCTCGGCGGCGATCACGGCCGCCGTGGTCGGCGTGATCCTGAACTTGTCGGTCTGGTTTGCGCTGCACGTGCTGTTCGGCAAAGTCACCGAAACATATTTCGGCCCGCTGCGCTGGTTCGCCTTCGACCCGCTCGCGCTCGACTGGCGCGCCGCGGTCCTGGCGGCCATCGCCGCCGTGCTTGCCTTCGGCCTGCACCGCGGCCTGATCGAAGTGGTCGCGGTCATGGCGGCGCTCGGCGTCGCCGTGCAATACCTGCTTTAGCGCTCGCGCTTGAGCGCGCTCTCGTGCCAGCGGCGCAGCATCAGATAGGACAGCGCCGAGAGCAGGAAGAAAATGGCGATGCCGGCGACCGACAGCAGCAGCAGCGCCGCGAACATGCGCGGGATGTTGAGCCGGTAGCCCGACTCGGCGATGCGGTAGGCAAGCCCCGAGCCGGCGCCGGCGGAGCCGGCCGCGATCTCCGCCACCACCGCGCCGATCAGCGACAGGCCGCCGGCGATGCGCAGGCCGGCGAGAATCTGCGGCAGCGCCGCCGGCAATTTCAGATTCCACAGCACCTGCCAGCGCGAGGCCTTGTAGAGATCGAACAGCGCGATCAGATTGTGATCGACCGAGTTCAGCCCGAGCGTGGTGTTGGCGAGCACCGGAAAGAACGCCACGATCCAGGCGCAGGCGAGCACCGCCAAATTCTGCGGCAGGTAAATGAGCAAGAGCGGCGCGATGGCGACGATCGGCGTCACCTGCAGAACGACGGCGAAAGGATAGAGCGAGCGCTCGGCCGGACGCCACAGGTTGAAAACGATGGCGAGCGCGATACCGCCAAGCGCGGCCAAGACGAAAGCCTCGAAGGTAATTCCCAACGTGACCAGCAGCGAGCCGAACAGGAGACCCGCGTCGGCGAACAGCGTTTGCAGCACAAGGCTCGGCGCCGGCAACACGTAAGCCGGGACGGCGAAGAAGCGGACCGCGCCCTCCCAGAGGATCAACAGATAAAGCAGCGTCAGCAGCGGCGAGACGACGCGGCGGATGCCTTCGTTCATGGCGCCGCTCCCATCGCCTGCTCCAGCGCTTCCGACACCGTGCGGCAATAGCCGGCGTATTCCGCCGAGGTGCGGAAGCGCTCGTCGCGCGGATAAGGCGCGTCGATCGCCAGTTCGGCAAACACGCGGCCCGGGCGCGGCGTCATGACCACGATGCGCTGCGACAGATAGACCGACTCGAACACCGAATGGGTGACGAAGATCACCGTGCGCTTGAGCACGCGCCAAAGCGCCAGCAGATCGTTGTTGAGCCTGAAGCGGGTGATCTCGTCGAGCGCGGCGAACGGCTCGTCCATCAGCAGCAGCCGCGGCTCGGTCACCAGCGCGCGCGCGATCGAGACGCGCATCTTCATGCCGCCGGACAGTTCGCGCGGATAGGCCGGCGAGAAATCGGCAAGACCGACGCGCTCGAGCGCCTGCGCCACCGCCGCGCGCGTTTTGGTCGCGTCGGCGTGGGCAAGCCGCAGCGGCAGCCGTACATTGTCGCGCGACATTCGCCCACGGCATCAGCGTCGGCTCCTGGAACACGAAGCCGATTCTGCCGGCGGCGTCCTTTTCGTCCGCCCATTCGACCGTGCCGGCGGACGGCCTTGCTCAGGCCGGCGATGATGCGCAGCGCGGTCGATTTGCCGCAGCCGGAGGGACCGAGCAGCGAAACGAATTCGCCCTCGCGCACGTCGAGGTCGAAGCCTTGCAGCGCGACCGTGCCGCGCTCGAACGTCTTGCCGACGCCGCGCAGCGAGACGACCGCGGAAGCCGGCGCGATCATTTCGGCCTTAACTCGACGCCGACGCCTTTGTTGACGAATTGCAGCGTATAGGCGCGCTTGTAGTCGAGCCCGGCCTTCACCACGCCGACGCGCACCATCTTGTCGAAGAAGCTCTTCATGCGCGCGTCGGTCATGGCGCCGATGCCGAGCTTCACCGAATCGCCGGAATCGACGATGCCGAATTCCTTCATCTTGGCGATCGAATAGGCGAGCAGCGCGTCGGTCATTTCCGGGTTCTGCCGCTTGATGAGCGCGTTGCCGGCCGACGGATCGCCGTAAATGTAGTGATACCAGCCGATGGCCGAGGCATCGACGAAGCGCTGCACCAGGTCGGGCTTCTTCTCGACCAGGTCGCGGCGGGTTTCGATCAGCGTCGAGTAGCTGTTGAAGCCCTGGTCGGCAAGCAGGAACAGCTTCGGCTTGAAGTGCCCTTGCGTCTCGATGGCATAGGGCTCGGAGGTGACATAGCCCTGCATGGCCGAGTTCTTGTCGGCGAGGAACGGCTGCGGGTTGAAAGTGTAGGGCTTCACTTTCGCCTCATCGAAGCCGAAGTCGGCCTTCAGCCACTGGAAATAGCTCGCCATGCCTTCCTTGGAGACGAACAAAGTGCGCGTCTTCAGCTCGTCGAACTTTTTGACGTCCGGGTGCGCGATCAGCACCTGCGGATCCTTCTGGAAGCTCGCCGCCACCGCGACGGTCGGGATGTTCTGCGCGACCGCGTCGAAAGACTGCAGCGAATTGGCGCTCATGAAGAAGTCGAGCTTGCCGACGGGGAGCAAAATGCGATTGTTCACGTTCGGCCCGCCCGGCACGATCTCGACCTCGAGGCCGTATTTCTTGTAGGTGCCGTCGGCGAGCGCCTGGTAGAAGCCGCCGTGCTCGCCCTCCGCCACCCAATTGGTGCCGAAGCGCACTTTGTCGAGCGCCTGCGCCGGCGTCGCGGCGAGCAGGCTGGCGAGCACCGCCGCCGGGGTCAAAACTCGCATGAATTGCATGGTCTGCCCTCTTTTCGGCGGCTGAACGATAGCCCAAACATGCCTGCGGCAAAACGGCGGCGTTCCGCTAGACTGCCGCGATTCCGCGAAGGGGGGCGACGATGGCAGACGACGGCACGAGCGATGGCACGACCAAGCGGCTGAGCAATTTGGTCGCGGTCACGGTGGTGATCCTCACCGTGTTCGGGGCGGTGACCAAGGTCAAGGACGACAACATCAACCAGGCCATGCAGAAGGCCAAGCAGGAATCGGTCGACGCCTGGGCGGAATACCAGGCCTCGCGCGTCAAGCTGCACATCGACGAGAACGGGCTCTCGCATCTGCGGCTGCTGGAAACCGCCGGCAATATCGAGCGCGCGCTGGCGGCCAAGCAGGCCGCCGACTACGAGGCCGACATCAAGAAATACACCGCGCGCTCGCAGGAGACCCGCGCCAAGGCCGAACGGCTGGAGCAGGAATACGACCGGCTCAATTTCCGCGACGACCAGTTCGACATGTCGGATGTCTTCCTGTCGATCGCGGTCGCGGTTTCCGCGGTCGCCTCGCTGGTCGACAGCTTCCCCATGCTCTATCTGGCCTGGGTTTCGGGCGGCTTCGGCCTGTTTTTCGGCGCCGCCGGCTTTCTCGGGCTCAATTTCCGGCCGGAATGGCTGGCGCAATTATTGGGCACCTAGCCCGCGCGGCTTGAACCTTTCGCACGGGGCGCGCGACCCATCTCCAGCGCGGCCGATCTGGCCGCACCGTCTTTGAGATCGGCGTCAGCCCCCCGTCCATCCCGCGCCGATCCAAAAGGTCCGCCTGGCCAGTCCCCGGCCGGGCGGACCGCTTTTTTGCGGCGGAACCCCGCGACCGCGAGCCTGCTTGCTTTGGCCCCGGTGATTTGTATTGATGGCCTCAACCAAAACCACCGCGGCCGGGAATTTGCCTGAAGGCGCGCGGAATTCGCCAGGGAGGATTCCATGCACATCGCGAAAACTTTCGCCGCGTTCGCTTTTGCGGCGGCGCTCTCGGCCGGCGCGGCGCAGGCGCAGACCGAGATCAAATTCGGCCATGTCGGCGAGCCGGGCTCGCTGTTCGACCAATCGGCGCAGGAATTCGCCAAGCGCGCCAACGCCAAGCTCGGCACCAAGGCCAAGGTCGTGGTCTACGGCTCGAGCCAGCTCGGCGGCGACGGCGAACTGATGAAGAAGCTCAAGCTCGGCACCGTCGACCTGGCGCTGCCCTCGACCGTGATGTCGTCGCAGGTGCCGGCCTTCGGCGTGTTCGAGATGCCCTATCTGGTCAAGGATCGCGACGCACATGGCGAAGATCCGCGACCAGGTCGTCAACCCGACGCTGGTGCCGATCGCGGAGAAGGCCGGCTATCACATCATCGCCGTCTGGGAGAACGGCTTCCGCCAGATCACCAACAACAAGCACCCGATCGTGAAGCCGGACGACCTCAAGGGCATCAAGCTGCGCGTGCCGGGCGGCACCTGGCGCGTGAAGATGTTCAAGGCCTACGGCGCCAATCCGAGCCCGCTGGCGTTCTCCGAGGTGTTCGTCGCGCTGCAGACCGGCGTGATGGACGGCGCAGGAAAACCCGCTGGCGCAGATCTATCCGGCGCGCTTCTAGGAAGTGCAGAAATATCTGTCGATGACCGGCCACGTCTACACGCCGGCCTACGTCACCGCCGGCGCGAGCTGGGCGAAGCTGCCGCCCGACGTGCAGAAGATCCTCGAGGACACCGCGGTCGAGATGGAGCCGGTGGTCTACAAGATCGCCGCCGGGCTCGACGAGAGCCTGCTCAAGAAGCTCAAGGACGCCGGCATGCAGGTGAACGAGGCCGACAAGGAGGCCTTCATCGCCGCCAGCAAGCCGATCTACGACGAGTTCGCCAAGGAAGTTCCCGGCGGCAAGGAGCTGATCGACAAGTCGCTCGCGCTCGGGAAATAATCTTAGCGACGAATGCGGAGGCCGCCGCGCGAGGCGGCCTCTTTTTGGGGGTTGTCCGGTGAATCTCGATCGTCTGCGCGCCGGCTTCGAGCGGCTGCTCGAAGCCATCGTCGTCATCCTGGTGACCGGCCTGACGCTGCTGGTGATCGCCGGCTTCTGCTTCCGCTATGCCGGCCATTCGCTGTCCTGGTACGACGAGATCGCCTCCGTCGGGCTGGTCTGGCTCACTTATTACGGCTCGGCGCTGGCGGCGCTGCGCGGCGCGCATATCGGCGTGCCCGGCTTCGTCAACGCCATGCCGCCGAACTGGCGGCTGGCCGCGACCTTGTTCGCCGAAGCCGTCGTGTTCGTCTTCTTCATCATGCTGACCTGGACCGGCATCGAGGTGCTGGTCGTTCTCGGCGGCGACAATCTGGTCAGCCTGGAATGGATGCCGCAGCGCGTCACCGCCTCGGCGATTCCGATCGGCGCGGCGCTGTTCGTCATCGCCGAGGCGCTGCGCCTGCCCAAGCTGCTGCGCGACGCCCGCGGCTCCGGCTTCATCGACACCGAGGCGATCGAAGCGATGGCGCACGGCGCGCCCGCAACCATTGCCGACGTCGAGCGCAAGGACAATCCCAAGCCTAAAGTCACGTCCAAGCGCAAGAAGTCGGCCGCAAAGAAGGGGTCGCGCCGATGACCATCGCCCTGATGCTGTTCGGCATGCTCGCGCTGGCGGTGCTCAACGTGCCGATCGCGATCGCGCTCGGCTTCGTCGCCATGGTCGCGATCTTGGTCATCCAGGGGCCGCATATGCTGCCCAATCTGGCGCTGGTGATGTACGACGGCGCCTCGAGCTTCCCGCTGCTGGCGATCCCGCTGTTCATCTTGTCCGGCGCGATCATGAACGCCTCGTCGATCTCGCGGCGGCTGATCGCGTTCGCGACCGCGCTGGTCGGCTTCATCCGCGGCGGCCTGTCGATGGTGGCGATCGGCACCTCGGTGTTCTTCGCGGAAATCTCCGGCTCGGCGGTCGCCGACGTCGCCGCGCTCGGCACCATTCTCATTCCGGCGATGAAGAACCGCGGCTATTCCAAGGAAGTCGCGGCCGCGACCATGTCGTCGGCGGCGAGCCTTGCCATCATCATCCCGCCCTCGATCCCGATGATGCTCTACGCGGTGATGGCGCAGACCTCGGTGGTCAAGCTGTTCGTCGCCGGCATCATTCCCGGCCTGATCGGCGCGCTTGGCGATGGCCGGCGCCGCCTATTACCACGCGGTCAAATACGATTTCCCGCGCGAGCAGGCGTTCCGGCTGTCCGAGGTCTGGCGCACCTTCAAGGAGGCGCTGTGGGCCTTCATCCTGCCGATCGCCATCCTCGGCAGCATTTTCGGCGGCATCGTCACCGCCACCGAGGGCGCCGGCATGGCGGTGGTGGCCGCGGTCGTCGTCGGCGGCCTGATCTACCGCGATCTCGATTTCCGCGAATTGCAAAAAGCCTGCATCGACGGCGGCATCCAGACCGCGGTGGTGATGCTGCTGGTCGCGGCCTCCGCGCTGATCGGCACCTTCCTGACCGAAGCGCAGCTGCCGCAGGCGCTCGGCCACGCCATCACGCAGGTCACCGACAACAAATACGTCGTGCTGCTGCTGCTCAACGTCGCCTTCCTGATCCTCGGCATGTTCCTGCACTCGGCGGCGGCGATCATCCTGGTCATCCCGATCGTGATGCCGATGGTCAACGCGGTCGGCATCGATCCCATTCATTTCGGGCTGGTGGTGACGCTCAATCTCGCCATCGGCCAGCAGACGCCGCCGGTCGCCAGCGTGCTGATGACGGCCTGCGCCATCGCCAAGGCCGACATCTGGGAAACCACCAAGGACAACATCCCCTATCTGGTGGCGCTGGTGGGCGTGCTGTTGCTGTGCACCTACGTGCCGTGGGTCCCGATGGTGCTGGTCAATTTGTTCTACGGCGGCTAGCGGCCAAGCTCCGCGCGCACGATCTTGGCGCCCTCGACCATCGCCTGCATCTTGCCGAAGGCGACCTCGCGCGGCAGATATTTCAGCCCGCAGTCGGGCGCGACGACGATGCGCTCGGCCGGCACATGCGGCAGCGCGCGGCGGATGCGCGCGGCGACCGTCTCCGGCGTCTCGATCGTCATGTCGGAGAGGTCGAGCATGCCGAGGATGATGGTCTTGCCCGGCAGCTTCTCCAGCACCGCGCAGTCGAGCTTGGACTGCGCGGTCTCGATCGAGACCTGCTGCACCGGCGAGCCGGCGAGCTCGGGCAGGAACGAATAGCCTTCCGGCCGCTACGTGGATGATGGCGGCATAGCCGAAGCAGATATGCACCGCGGTCGTGCCGGTGACGCCGTCGAGCGCGGCGTTGAGCGCCTTCAAGCCGTATCTGCCGCGCCTTGTCCGGCCGCGCCTGCATGTAGGGCTCGTCGATCTGCACGATGTCGGCGCCGGCGGCGAACAGGTCCTTGATCTCGGCGTTGACCGCCGCGGCGTAGTCGAGCGCCATCTCCTCCTCGTCCTTGTAGAAATCGTTCTGCGCCTGCTGCGACATGGTGAACGGGCCGGGCACGGTGATCTTGATCGTGCGGTCGGTATTGGCGCGCAGGAACTGCACGTCGCGCACCTCGACCGGATGCTTGCGGCGCATCTTGCCGGCGACGCGCGGCACCGGATTGGGATGGCCGGAGCGGTCGAGCGCGGTGCCCGGGTTGTCGATGTCGACGCCTTCGAGCGCGGTGGCGAAGCGGTTGGAATAGCTCTCGCGCCGCATCTCGCCGTCGGTGATGATGTCGAGCCCGGCGCGCTCCTGGTCGCGGATCGCGAGCAGCGTCGCGTCGTCCTGCGCCTGGTCGAGGAATTCCGGCGCGACGCGCCACAGCTCCTTGGCGCGCACGCGCGGCGGAAAGCGGCCGGCGAGCTTCTTGCGGTCGATCAGCCAGTCCGGCTGCGCGTAGGAGCCGACCAGCGAGGTCGGCAGCAAAGGCAGCGGCATTGTGTCCCCCGGTCTTTCGGTCATGGCCGGGCTTGTCCCGGCCATCCCGCTTATTGAAGCACATTGCTTTCGGCCGCAACGCTCATCGCCAGCACGCGCGCGACATGCAGCGCCTCGCGGCCGGCGCCGTCGTGGATCTGATGCCGGCAGGAGGTGCCGTCGGCGACGATCAGCGTGTCGGCCGCGCGCCTTGCGCACCGCCGGCAGCAGCGACAGCTCGCCCATCTTGAGCGAGACGTCGATGGTGTCGGCGTCATAGCCGAAGGCGCCGGCCATGCCGCAGCAGCTCGATTCGATCGTCTCGACCGCAAGCCCGGGAATGAGCCGCAGCACGCTTTCGACCGCGCCCATGGCGTCGAAGGCCTTCTGATGGCAATGGCCGTGCAGCAGCGCCTTCTCGGCGCAGCGGCCGCAGCGGCAGGTCGCAGCTCGCCCTGCGCGTGCTTCGCGCGCCAGGAATTCCTCGAACAGCAGCGCGTTGCCGGCCAGCGCATCCGCCGCCTCGCCCTTGAGCAGCGCCGGCAATTCGTCGCGGAAGATGAACAGGCAGCTCGGCTCCAGCCCGATCACCGGCACGCCGCGCGCGACGTAAGGCGCGAGCGCATCGAGCGTGCGCTGCATCTCGCTGCTTGGCCTCGTCGACCAGGCCGACCGCGAGGAAAGTGCGGCCGCAGCAGAGCGGGCGCGCGTCGCCGTCCTTGGGCAGCGCCGGATGCACGCGATAGCCGCCGGCGGCCAGCACGCGCGAGCGCGGCGTCGAGATTCTCGCGCTCGAAATAGCGGTTGAAGGTGTCGGCAAACAGCACGACCTCGCGCGGCGGCGCGGCGGCTTCCGCGCCGTCGTAGCGCCAGTCGGAGCGGTCGCGATAAATGTCGGTGCGCCAGCGCGGCAGGCTGCGGCGCGCCGAAAAGCCGAGCGAACAGCTCGGACGCTCGCCGCAGCGCCGCGCTGCGGTCGCGCAGGTTGAACAGCCAGGGGCGCCGCGCCGCCGCACGGCGCGTAGCGCGGCAGATAGCCGACCAGCCGGTCGTGCAGCGACAGGCCGCGTTTCGCGACGCGCGCCGCCTGCACCTCGATCTTCATGCGCGCCATGTCGACGCCGGTCGGGCATTCGCGCCGGCAGGCCTTGCAGGACACGCAGAGCTTCAGCGTCTCCGCCATCTCGTCGGAGGCGAGCGCGTCCGGCCCGAGCTGGCCGGTGACGGCGAGCCGCAGCGTATTGGCGCGGCCGCGCGTGACGTCGCGCTCGTCGCGGGTGACGCGATAGCTCGGGCACATCACGCCGCCGGCCAATTTGCGGCAGGCGCCGTTGTTGTTGCACATCTCGACCGCGCCCTGGAAACCGCCGCCGGCGCCGGGATAGGCCGACCAGTCGAGCTGCGTCTTGATAGTCCTCGCCGCGATAGCCGGGCGCGTAGCGGAACAGCGAGCGGTCGTCGAACTTCGGCGGCGCGCACCACCTTGCCCGGATTGATAGAGGCCGTGCGGATCGAAGCGGTCCTTCACCTCCTCGAAGGCGCGCGCCAGCCGCGAGCCGAACATCGGCTCGTTGAATTCCGAGCGCACCAGCCCGTCGCCGTGCTCGCCGGAATGCGAGCCCTTGTATTCGCGCACCATGGCGAAGGCCTCTTCGGCGATCGCGCGCATGGCATGCACGTCTTTGTCCTGCCGCAGGTTCAGGATCGGCCGCACGTGCAGGCAGCCCGAGCCGGCATGCGCGTACCAGGTGCCGCGCGTGCCGTGCTTCTCGAACATCGCGGTCGAGCCGCGCGGTGTAGTCGGCGAGATGCTCGAGCGGCACCGCGCAATCCTCGACGAAGGAGACCGGCTTTCCCTCCTCCTTCATCGACATCATGATGTTGAGGCCGGAGGTGCGCACCTCGGCGATCGCGGCCTGCAGGCTCGGCGTTGAGCACCTCGACCACGCCGCCCCATTTGGCGCCGCTCTTGTCCCAGGCGAAGCCGAGATCGCCCATCAGATCCTTGAGCTGGCGCAGCAGGCGCAGATTGGTCTTCCTGGTCGTCCTCGCCGAACTCGACCAGCAGGATGGCGTCCGGCGTCTCGCGCACGAACTTGTCCAGCGTCGGCTGGAACATCGGGATCGCGCGCGCGAGCTCGATCATGGTCTGGTCGATCAATTCGACCGCGATCGGCTTTAGCCGCACGATGTGCTGCGCGGCGTTCATCGCCTCGTGGAAACTGCCGAAATGGCAGGCGCCGACCGCGCGGCTGCCGAGCAGCGGGGCGAGCTTCAATTCGATGCGCGTGGAAAAGGCGAGCGTGCCCTCAGCCCCGACCAGCACATGCGCGAGGTTGATGTCGTTCTTGCCCGGCACCAGCGCGTCGAGATTATAGCCGCCGACCCGGCGCTGCACTTTCGGAAAGCGCGCGGCGACCTCGTCGGCCTCGCGCGCGCCGATGGCGAGCAGGTCCCTGGCGAGCGGCCGCAGCGGCGCCGGCACGTCGTCGAGATTGCCGCCGAGCGGGCCGAAATGCGCCAGCGTGCCGTCGGCCAGCAGCGCCTCGATCGAGACCACGTTGTCGCGCATGGTGCCGTAGCGCATGGAGCGGCCGCCGCAGGAATTGTTGCCGGCCATGCCGCCGATGGTCGCGCGCGAGGCGGTGGAGATGTCGACCGGGAACCAGAGCCCGTGCGGCTTGAGCTGGCGGTTCAACTCGTCGAGCACGATGCCGGGCTCGACCGTGCAGCGCTTGCGCTTGACGTCGAGATCGAGCACGCGGGTGAGATATTTCGAGCAGTCGACGATCAGCGCGTCGCCGACCGCCTGGCCGGCCTGCGACGTTCCGCCGCCGCGCGGCGAGCACATGCGCGCCTTCCTCGCGCGCGATGCCGATCGCCCGTTCGGCTTCTTCTATCGTGCGCGGGGCGACGACGCCGACCGGCATGATCTGGTAGTGGGAGGCGTCGGTTGCATAGCGGCCGCGGCTGAAGCGGTCGAAACGCACGTCCCCGCTCAACTCCGCCTTCAGCCGGCGTTCCAGGCCGGGCATGACGACCGTCACGGCGCCGTTTCCTTTTTGGGCTCGGTTAAGCCTATGCATGGCCGACTTGTTCGCAGGTGCGGAAAACCGCTTGACCGCAATGTTGCATTCATAGTTCAACGCCACAAGCGCCGCTCCCGGAACCGGGAACGCGCCGTGGCAAGGCCACGAAATCACTCAAAGCCGCGCTTAGGAGCTTCACCGATGGTCCAGAATTCTTCGCGTCCGGTCGGGCGCCATTTCCTGCATATTCCCGGGCCGACGTCGCTGCCCGACCGCGTGCTGCGGGCGATGGACACGCCGATCATCGACCATCGCGGGCCGGAATTCGCCAAGCTCGCCAAGAAGTGCCTGGACGGCATCAAGACCATCTTCAAGACCGCCAAGCCGGTGATCATCTACACCGCCACCGGCACCGGCGCCTGGGAAGCGGCGCTGGTCAACACGCTGTCGCCCGGCGACAAGGTGCTGATGGTGGAGACCGGCCAGTTCGCCTCGCTGTGGAAGGCGATGGCCGAGAAGCTCGGCCTCAAGACCGAATTCATCAAGACCGACTGGCGCACCGGCGTCGATCCGGCCGCGGTCGAAGCGCGCCTGAAGGAAGACAAGGCCAAAGAGATCAAGGCGGTCTGCTTCCTGCACAACGAGACCTCGACCGGCTGCCTGTCGCCGGTCGCCGAGGTGCGCAAGGCGATCGACAATGCCGGCCATCCGGCGCTGCTGATGGTCGACACCATCTCCTCGCTCGCTTCCACCGACTACCGCCACGACGAATGGGGCGTCGACGTCACCGTCGGCGGCGCGCAGAAGGGCCTGATGCTGCCGCCCGGCATGTCGTTCAACGCCATCAGCGACAAGGCGCTGGCCGCGAGCAAGACCTCCAGGCTGCCGAAGTCGTTCTGGTCGCTGGGAGGACATGCTGACCATGAACAAAGTCGGCTTCTTCCCCTACACGCCGGCGACGCAGATGCTGCAGGGCCTCGCCGTGTCGATCGACATGCTGCACGAGGAAGGGCTCGACAACGTGTTCGCCCGCCACGACCGGCTGGCGGAGGCGACGCGCCGCGCGGTGAAAGCCTGGGGCCTGGAGACGATCTGCCGCGATCCGAAATACTATTCGCCGACGCTGACCGCGACGCTGCTGCCGGAAGGCCACAACGCCGACGCCTTCCGCGCGCTGGCGCTCGAGACCTTCAACATCTCCTACGGCTCGAGCTTCGGCGCCTTCGCCGGCAGATATTTCCGCATCGGCCATCTCGGCGACATCAACGACGCCATGCTGCTCGGCGCGCTGTCCGCCACCGAGATGACGCTGGCGCTCGCCGGCGTCCCGCACAAGAAAGGCGGCGTGCAGGCGGCGATGGATTATTTGGTGTCGGCGCACGGCCGCGCCGCCAAGCAGGCGGCGGAGTAGATTTCTGACGTCAGTCGCCGGCACGAGCGCGAAGCGCGAGGGCCGGGACCCATACTCCGCAGTCTATCGATAGCGCACATGCGCTTATGGGTCACCCGCTTTCGCGGGGACGACAACACGCTACGCCGCCTTCACCCAGTCGTTGGCCTGCAATGCGCGTGCGACGAAATCGGCAATCGCGGCGAGCGTCGCCTCCGGCGCCTCGCGCTGCGGCGAATGCTTGGCGCCCGGCAAGAGCGCGACCTCGACCGGGCAATAGCATTCTCGCTCCGCCGCCTCGATCTGCCTGACCGTGCCGTATTGGTCGTCCTCGCCCTGCACGATCAGCACCGGCACGCGGATATAGGCGAGGAATTCGGTGATGTCCCAGCGGCGGAAAGCCGGATCGAGCCAGGCGCCGTTCCAGCCGTTGAAGGCGTTGTCGACGTCGGCATGCCAGCGCGCCAGCCGCGGCCGCAGGTCGCCGGTCTCGTAGGCCTTCTTGCGCCTCGGCGATCGAGGCGATGCCGCTATCCTCGGTGAAGAAATGCGGCGCGATCAGCACCAGGCCGCCGACGCGGTGATCCTGGTGGCTGCCGGCGTAGATCGCCGCGATCGAGGCGCCGTCGCTGTGGCCGATCAGCAGGCCGCGCCTGAAGCCGATGGCGTCGAGCAGCTTCGGCAGCGTCGCGCGCGCTTCGTCGTGCATGTAGGACAGCGGGCGCGGCAGCGCGACCGGGCTCGATTGCCCATAGCCGGCGCGCGAATAGACGAAGACGCCGCAGCCGGTCGCGGCGCTGAGCCGGTCGGGAAAATCGCCCCACAGCCCGACGCAGCCGAGCCCCTCGTGCAGCAGCACCAACGTCGGCGCCGCGTCCGGGCGCGGCCCGATCATGCGGTATTCGAGGCGCTGGCGCCGATGTCGAGAAAGCCGGAGTCGCCGAGAGTCATTTCCCGTCGTCCCGGGCGAGCGAAGCGAGACCCGGGACCCATACTCCGCAGTTTATCGATAACAAACGGCGTATCGGTCCCCGCTTTCGCGGGGACGACCGGTGCGAGACATCACGCCTGCCCTCCGCTCTCAACTTGAACCGCTGGATCTTGCCGGTCGCGGTCTTCGGCAGGTCGGCGCGGAACTCGATCCAGCGCGGATATTTGTAGGGCGCGAGCTTCGCCTTGACGTGGTCCTGCAAGGTCTTGAGCAGCGCGTCGCCGGCCTTGTCCTGCGACTTGAGCACCACGAAAGCCTTCGGCTTGATCAGCTTCTGCTCGTCGTGCCAGCCGACCACCGCGGCTTCCAGCACGTCGGGATGCGAGGCGAGCGCCGCCTCCACCTCGAAGGGCGAGACATACATGCCGGACACTTTCAGCATGTCGTCGGCGCGGCCGCAGCAGACGTAATAGCCGTCCTCGTCCTCGATGTATTTGTCGCCCGAGCGCGTCCACTCGCCCTGGAAGGTCGAGCGCGACTTCTCGCGGTTGTTCCAGTACATGATGGCGCTGGTCGGGCCGCGCGCGTACATCTCGCCCATCTCGCCCTTTTTCACTTCGGCGCCATCCTCGCCGATCAGCTTGATCTCGTAGCCGGGAACGGGCTTGCCCGTCGTGCCGTATTTGGTCGCGCCCGGCGCGTTGGTCAGATAAATGTGCAGCATCTCGGTGGTGCCGAGCCCGTCGGAAATTTCGACGCCGTAGCGCTCCTTGAAGCTGCGCGCGATTTCCTCCGGCAGCGCCTCGCCGGCCGAAATGCAGCGGCGCAGTTTCACGTCGCTCTTTTGCGGCGCGTTCGGGCTGTTGAGGAACGCGGCATAGAAGGTCGGCACCGCGAAGAACACCGTGACCGGGTGCTTTTTGCAGCAGCGCCGCGACCCCGTCCGGCGTCGGCCGCTCCGGATTGAGCACGGTCGAGGCGCCGACCGTGAGCGGGAAGGTCATGGCGTTGCCGAGCCCGTAAGCGAAGAACAATTTCGCCACCGAATAGACGACGTCGCTTTCCTTGAGGCCGGCGACCGGCGTGCCGTAGAGATCGGCGGTCAGCTTCAGGCTGGCATGCACATGCACCGCGCCCTTCGGCTTGCCGGTCGAGCCGGAAGTGTAGAGCCAGAACGCGATGTCGTCGGCGACGGTCGGCGCGGTATAATCCTCCGGCTCGTCGGCGGCGATCAAATCCTCGAACAGCCGGTAGCCTTTGGCGTCAAGATTTTGCGGATTGTCGCCGGCGACGATGACGTGCTCGAGGTCGGGGCTTTGCTTGATCAGTTTTTCGAATTTCGGAAACAGCGCCTCCGACACCACCAGGCATTTGGCGCGGCTGTCGGCCAACATGAAGCGGTAATCGTCCTCGGTGAGCAGCGTGTTGACCGGCACCGCGACGATGCCGGCCTTGAGGCAGCCGAGGAACGCGGTCGGCCAGTCGACGGTGTCGAGCATGGCCATCAGCACGCGCTCTTCGCGCCGCAGCCCGAGCCCGCGCAGCGCGGCGCCGAAACGCGCGACGCGGTCGGCGAGTTGGCCATAGGTCAGCCGGCGCTTGCCGTCGTCGTAGGCGAGCTTGCCGGCGCGGCCGGCCTCGAGATTGCTTTGCAGCACATCGGCGGCGAAATTGTAATCGCGCGGGATCGCGCCCACCGCTTCGGCCGCGCCGAACCCGCCGCAGTCATCGTTCCTCCCAGCGCGGCGTCGCTTGCCGCTTTTGGACGAATTATGTGGGCCGTGGGCCGCCGCCGCAACGTCATTATAATTCCGGGACATCGCGCTCGGTTATGCAGCCCATCCACGCGCTGGATGAACCGGCGCCGATTGCGGCTATGGTGGCCGCGAAAGCGACTCAAGGGCCTGCGAGGGAGTGAACGAGCATGCATCGAGCCGCGAGCGCATCCTGACCACCCATGTCGGCAGCCTGCCGCGCAACGACAAACTGTCCGATCTGCTGCTCAAGCGCGAGGCCGGCGAAGCCTTCGACGCCGCCGAAATGGCGTCCGAAATGGACAAGGCGGTGCGCCACGTGGTCGACAAGCAGGTCGCGGCCGGCATCGACATCGGCAATGACGGCGAGCAGCAGCGCGTCGGCTTCCAGACCTATGTGCCGCAGCGCATGAGCGGCTTCGGCGGCGTGTCGAAGCGCCGGCGCGGCCGCGAGTTCGAGGAATTCCCCGAACTGGTGGCGAGCCTGATGCGGCGCTTCCCGCATGTCAGCAAGCAGCAGAACGCGCCGGAATGCCAGGCCGAGCTGAAATATCTCGACATCAAGCCGCTTGGAGAGCGAGATCGCGCGCTTCAAGAAGATCGCGCAGGGCAAATTCGCCGAACAATTCATGACCGCGCCCTCGCCCGGCATCGTCTCCACCACCATGCTCGACGCCTTCTACGGCTCGCAGGACAAGTACCTCTCGGCGCTGTCGCGCGAGATTGAAGAACGAATACCAGGCCATCCACAAAGCCGGGCTGTTGCTGCAGATCGACGCGCCCGATCTCGCCATGGACCGCACCATGATGTACCGCGACCTCGACGACGCCCAATTCGTCAAGGCGGTCGAGCGGCATGTCGGCGCGATCAACGACGGCATCGCCGGCATCCCGCGCGAGCGCGTGCGGCTGCACGTCTGTTACGGCAACTGGGAAGGTCCGCACATCCACGACGTGCCGCTGGAGACGATCCTGCCCGCGCTCTACCAGGCGCAGGTCGGCGCGCTGTCGATCGAGTTCTCCAATCCGCGCCACGCGCACGAATACGCCGCGTTCAAGAAGCACCCGCTGCCCAAGGACATGCTGCTGGTGCCGGGCGTGATCGAGACCACCTCGAATTTCGTCGAGCATCCGGAAGTCGTGGCGCGCCGCATCGAGGAAGCGGTCGCCGCGGTCGGCGAGCGCGAACGCGTGATCGCCGGCACCGATTGCGGCTTCGGCACCTTCACCAACCGCGAATGGGTGATCGAGCCGGCGGTGTGGCTCAAGCTCAAGTCGCTGCGCCAGGGCGCCGACATCGCCTCGGCGAGATTGTGGGGAAAGAAGAGCGCGGCGTGAGTCTATTCGTCATGCCCGCGAAGGCGGGCATCCAGTGAACGCGACCGTGCGAGCCGTGACTGCCTGCGTTTCTGGGTCCCCGCCTTCGCGGGGACGACGTTGAAGTCAGACGTGCGTCATCGCCCGTGTTCTTTGTACGGCCCCGGGAAGGCCGGTCCCCTTTTCCTTTCCCCGAAGGGAATGGAGCGCCGGGAGGCGCCAGGGGGCTTGCGAGGCCCCCTTTGGCAAGCCCTTGCGATCGGGCCCGCCGCGCGCCGTGCGAAGGCGCGCGCACCCCTTGCGAGGGATGCTGCGCCTCCCGGCGCTCCATCCGTCAAGCCGGCGCGGTCCGCGCCAGCTTGACTGCGCGGCGCGCGTTGTCGGCGCGCCGGGCCCGTCCCGCCTTCCGGATGCGTCATGACGGCACCCGGCAGAAAGACGAACCAGGAGGATTATAGTCAGCATAGGATAGAAGTCAAGACCGGCCACAAGCGCACAGCGGCCGCCTGAATTTGCCGCGGCGCCGGCCTATAATGCCGCCACCCCGCCAGCTATAAAGCCGGCCAGACAACGAACCTTACGCCAAGGGAGAGGACGCCATGGACGAGAGAACGCGCGAGCCGGTGAAGATCACCGCCGAGGACATCAACCCGCGCTACAACTGGGGCCGGCACCTGCCGGTGCTCGGCACCATGGGCGTCGACTTCGAGGAGCGCGTCGACTACCGCCGCCTGCACCGCTACCGGCTCGGCCGCGCGCAGGCCGCGCTCGAGAAGTCCGACCTCGGCGCGCTGCTGCTGTTCGACGACAACAACATCCGCTACGTCACCTCGACCAAGATCGGCGAATGGGCGCGCGACAAGCTGTCGCGCTGGACGCTGCTGGTGCGCGGCAGCAGCGATCCGATCCTGTGGGACTTCGGCTCGGCCGCGGTCCACCACAAGCTCTATTCGCCCTGGCTCAAGCCGGAAAACTGCAAGGCCGGCCTGGTCGGCCTGCGCGGCACCGTCGATCCGGCCTTCGGCCTGATGAAGCGCCACGCCGAGGAGATGGCCTCGATCCTGAAAGCCGCCGGCGTCGCCAAGATGCCGATCGGCGTCGACATCATCGAGCCGCCGATGATGTTCGAACTGGAGAAGGCCGGCCTCAAGATCAAGGACGGCCAGCAGATCATGCTGAGCGCGCGCGAGGTGAAATCCTCGGACGAGATCGCGCTGCTTGAACCGCGCCGCCGCCATGGTCGACGGCGCCTATGACGTCGTCAACGAGATGCTGCGCCCGGGCGTGCGCGAAAACGACATCGTCGCCGAGGTCAACAAGTTCCTCTACACCCACGGCTCCGACGACGTGGAGGCGGTCAACGCCATTTCCGGCGAGCGCTGCAATCCGCATCCGCACAATTTCACCGACCGCATGATCCGCCCCGGCGACCAGGCCTTCTTCGACATCCTGCAGGCCTTCATGGGCTACCGCACCTGCTACTACCGCACCTTCAACGTGGTGCGCGCGACGCCGGCGCAGCACGACGCCTACCGCAAGGCGCGCGAGTGGCTCGACAACGCGATTGCCCGCATCAAGCCGGGCGCCTCGACCGCGCATATCTGCGAGGTGTTCCCGAAGGCGAACGAGTTCGGCTTCCCGGACGAGATGGCGGCCTTCGGCCTGCAATTCGCGCACGGCCTCGGGCTGAACCTGCACGAGCGGCCGATCATCTCGCGCGTGGTGTCGATGGATCACCCGACCGAGATCGTGGAAGGCATGGTGTTCGCGATCGAGACCTATTGCCCGGCGACCGACGGCTTCTCGGCCGCGCGCATCGAGGAAGAGGTCGTGGTCACCGACAAAGGCTGCCGGCTGATCTCGCTGTTCCCGGCGGAGGAATTGCCGATCTCAGCCAAATATTGAGCGGCCGCCGCGGTTCCCGGTTCCAATGCAGGAACCAAAAGCGGGGCTAGCGGCTTAGCCTCCCCGACAACGAGGAGGCAAACATGGCTGATGGCAACAGTGGCGGCATTGGCGTGCTCGGCGTTCTGATCGGCGCGCTGATCGTGGTCGTCGTGGGCGGCGGCATCCTCTTCAGCACCGGCATGCTGGGCAACCAGCATTCCAGCGGCGTGAAGATCGAGATGCCGAAAATCACCACCGGCGCAAAATGACGAAATGAGCAATGCACGGCGCGTCCGCTTGCGCGCGGGCGCGCCGTTCGCATTGCGACGGACGCAGCCGCGGCCTAACGCGTAGCGACCGCCTGCCCGCGAGTCGCAAAGGCGGGGGACGCCGCGCCGTATCGCGGCGCCCCGCGCAGCCACTTCTCGGCAAGATCCGTTAGCGAATCAATCGCACCAGCCGCTCGGGCAGGGATGGCCGCGGCGCCGGTTATTGGACACGCAACTGGTGAGGCGGCAACCGCCGCCACGAATGCTGCACTCGTACATGGCGCGACTCGCCGCGCTGGCGCGGTCGGAATCTCTGCCCCAGCCGTGATTGCCGAACCGGCTATGCGCCGTGCAGGTCCACGAGGCCGAAGCCGCGCCTGGTATGAAAAACATGGCGGCGCTCGCGATCAGCAGGATCGTTGTCAATCGTCGCATTTGAACATCCTCGCTTGCCAGGCGCAGCCGGAATTCCGGCTGATCATTGGACGCCTGCGCCCTCAGCCTTAGCCCAGGGCGGACGGGAATAATCTCGAATTATTTCGGTGTCGGCGATGGAACCAAGCGCTCAGCCGCGATTTGCCGTTTGCTTTTTCAGATGCGGAAAGCGCTCGCACAGCAACGAGCCGGATAAAAAGTCGGCGCGAACGCCGGCTCGGCGCGGATATTGTCGAACCAGGTGGCGACCCGCGGCAGATCCTGCCAATCCGGCATGCCCAGATCGTGCATGCGCACCAGCGCCGGCATCACCGCGACGTCGGCGAGCGTGATGCGCTCGCCGAGCAGCCAGGGCCCGCCGCTCGCCGCGATCTCGGCGTCCATGCGCTCATAGGCGCGGCGCAGGCGCCCGAGCGCGGCGTCCATCTCGGCCTGCGGGAAGCCGGTCTGGCCCATGGTCAGCATGAATTCGCGCCGCAGCGGCTTCGATTCCGCCATGGCGACGAAATCCTCGCGGCTCATCTTCTGGAAGCGCGGCAGGAAGGCGAGGTTGAAGGTCGGCACGCGCACCGCGGCGGCCGGCATCTCGTCGATGAAATGCATGAGCGCGCGCATGCGGGCGCGCCGGACCGGGTTCTCCGGCGTGAAGCTCGCGGCCGGCGCAACCTCGTCGAGATATTCGGTGATCACGGTCGAATCGATGACGATCTGCCCGTCGTGGTCGAGCGTGGGCACGACGCCGTTGGGATTGAGCTTGAGATAATCGGGCTTGAGCTGGTCGCCTTCGAGCAGATTGAGTTTCACCTCGTCGAAGGCGAGCCCCTTGGCGTTGAGCACGAAGCGCACCCGCTGGCTGCAGGTCGATTGCGGCGCGTTGTAGAGCTTGAAGGCCATGCGCGGAACTCCTCGGGGCCGGGAACAATGCGGCGGCAATCTCGCGTGGGCGCCGTGAAATCACCTGCCAATTTTATGGCCTATTTACTTGTGATCGGCTGCCGCCGCCGGTTCACTGTCAAGGTGCGCCGCCGCCGTGCACCTCCCTACATCTGAACGCCGGCGGGAATCCTCCACCTTACGCACATTGGGCCGCGCAAGCGGCCCCTTTTTTTATCGTCGTCCCGGGCGAGCGCGCAGCGCGAGACCCGGGATCCATACTCCGCAGCAAATCGATAGGACAAAGCGTATGGGTCCCCGCCGGAGCTTATCATCGGGCCGCGCTTTGCGCGGGCCCGTTGGCGGGGACGACAGCTAAACTCCAGCCCGGTCGGCACGTTCTTGTTTTCGGATGCGAGCTTCATGCCGGCGGCGAGCGCCATGGTTTCGGCGAGCGCGGCAAAATCCTTCTGGATGTATTCCTGCGGATTCTTCTGCAGCTGCGCGGCGCCGAAATGGCCTTGCAGCACTTCGCGCGTCGCCGCCGTCACCGGCATCGGCACGTCCATTTCGCGCGCGAGCTCAAGGCCGAGGTCGAGGTCCTTGCGCAGCAGTTCGGGCGTGAAGGTCGTGGTCCAGTCGAGATTGACCAGCGCCGGCGACTTGTAGGCGGTGAACATCGAGCCCATCACCGAATTGTTGAGGAAGGCAAGAAACGCGTGGCGCGGCACGCCCATCTTGTTGGTCAAGAGCGTGATCTCGATCAGGTTCTCGATCACCACGCCGAGCATGACGTTGTGCGCGATCTTGCAGACGCGCGCGAGCTCGCCCTCGCCGGCGTAAGCGACGCCGCGCGGCGCGATCACCTCCATCAGCGGCATCATCGCCTTGCAGGCGGCTTCCGGGCCGGAGACGATCGACGACAGCTTGCCGGCCTTGATCACCTTGGCGTTGCCGGACACCGGCGCGGCGACATAGTCGGCGCCCTTGTCCTTCAGCCGCTTGCGGATCGCCGCCGACTCGTCGACCGAGATGGTCGAGCAGTCGACCATGATCTTCGGCAGCTTGCCGGCCGACAGCGACGCCGTCTTTGCCGAACACGACCTCTTCGAGATCCTTGCCGGTGGAGACGATCGAGAACACGATGTCGCAAGACGCGAGCTCGGAGAGCTTGTCGACGACCTTGCCGCCTTTGGCCGCGAGCGGCTCGGCCTTGGCGCGCGTGCGATTCCAGATCGACACGTCGTGGCCGGCCTTGAGCAGGCGCTCCGCCATGGGCGATCCCATGCGGCCGGCGCCGATCCAGCCGATCTTCTGCGCATTCTTCGACATCGCGAAACACTCCGGTTGCAACTGGTGGCGCGGCTTTAGCCGTTCTGGCGCGCTTGCGCCAGCGCCGGGCGGTTATTGAGGCCATGCCGCCGGCTGTCGCCCGCGTCCTTGTGGAGGTCCGGCCCGCCGCACTATCCTGCCGCAGCACGCCCGGAACACGCTCCGGCGGCAAGGCCCGCCAAAGAGGCCGTCACCGGAGGATAGCGCCGCCTTATGCAGGACGCCGTCACCATCGCCGTTTCGCCGGCGCCGGAGAGCCGCGCCGGCGAGCGGCTGCGCACCGTCGCGCGCAACGCCTTTCCGTTTCTGGTGGTGGGCGCGCTGTGGGAGATCGTCGCCCGCGCCGGCGTGTTTCCGCGCAAGCTGTTTCCGACGCTGGGCGACGTCGCCACCGCCTTCGTCGATCTCACGCGCGCCGGCATCCTGCCGCATGCACGCGGTCGAGACGGTGCTGCGGCTGCTGTCGGGCTTTGCGCTCGCCGCCCTGGTCGGCGTGACCATCGGCGTGCTGATGGGGCGCTCGCGCCGCGCCGAGGACATCCTGCTGCCGCTGGTCAGCATCCTGGCGCCGATCCCCGGCCTCGCTTACGCGCCGCTGTTCCTGCTCTGGTTCGGGCCGGGCGAAGTCTCCGCCGTGCTGCTGGTCGCCTTCGTGTCGATGTTCGCCGATCATCTTCAACAGCTGGACCGGCGTGAAGGCGGTGAAGGAAATCTGGCTGCGCTCGGCGCAGTCGATGGGCGCCGACGACCGGCGCATGTTCAGCCACGTCATCCTGCCGGGCGCGCTGCCTTACATCCTCACCGGCCTGCGGCTCGGCCTGGCGCAGGCCTGGCGCATTCTGGTGGCGGTGGAAATGCTCGCCGCCGTGCCTTGGGGCCTCGGCTGGCTGATCTTCGGCGCGCGCGAGTTCCTCAACACCGACGCCATGATGGCCGGCATCGTGGTGATCGCGCTGATCGGGCTCGGGCTGGAGAAATTCGTGTTCCAGCAGCATCGAGAATTTCACCGTCGTGCGCTGGGGCATGATGGGGTCGATGGCGCCATGAGCAGCAGACCACAGGGACAAAGCCGGCGCTCGCTGGTGCGCGCGGCGATCACGCTTGCCTGCGCCGCCGCGCTCTATCAATTGCTGGCGATGAGCGGCATTTTCGCGCCGGCGCTGCTGCCGAAATTGCAGAGCATCCTCGCGACGCTCTACGCCATGCTCGCCGACGGCAGCATGATCGAGCACGCCGCCTTTACGCTCTACCGCGTGCTGTTCGGCTTCGCGCTGGCGATCGCGGTCGGGCTGCCGCTCGGCATCCTGATGGCGCGCTTCAAGCCGGTGGAAAATTTCTTTCTGCCGCTGGTGAGCGCGCTGATGCCGATCCCCTCGTTCGCGCTTGGTGCCGCTGTTCATGCTGTGGTTCGGCATCGGCAACGTCACCACCGTGCTGATCGTGTTCTACGCCGCCACTTTCCCGATGCTGTTCAACACCTGGTCCGGCGTGCGCTCGGTCAACCCGCTGTGGCTGCGCGCGGCCGGCGCCATGGGCGCCGAGGAGAATTCGCTGTTCTGGAAGGTGATCATCCCGGGCGCCTCGCCCTTCATCATCACCGGCATGCGGCAGGCGTTCTTGCGCTGCTGGATCGCGGTGGTCGGCGCCGAGATGATCGCGGCCTCCGACTGGGGGCTCGGCTGGGTGATCTTCGACGCCAAGGAATTCCTGAAGACCGACGTGATGATGGCCTCGCTGATCGTGATCGGCGGCATCGGCTTCGTGTTCGAGCGCGTGGTGTTCGGCTCGCTCGAGCGCTTCACGGTGCTGCGCTGGGGCATGGTGCGCGCGGCGAAGGCCTAGCGCAATAAACAGGCTTCACTCCGGCGTGACGCCGGTATCCTTGATCACCCCGATATATTTGGCGCTTTCGGCCTGCACGAAGGCGGTGAACTGCAGCGACCGACATCGGCCTGATCTCGGCGCCGAGGTCGGCGAACTTTTTCTTGATGTCGTCGCTGGCGAGGATCTTGTTGATCTCGCTGTTGAGCCGCGTCACCACCGCCGCCGGCGTGCCGCGCGGCGCGAAGATGCCCTGCCAGAGCGTGAAGTCGAAATTCTTGATGCCGGCGACTTCGGCGACGGTCGGGATATCCGGCGCCGAGGGCGCGCGCGTGGCCGACGACACCGCCAGGATCTTCAGCGAGCCGGCTTTCACCAGCGGCGTGACCGCGGGGAAGCCGGGGAAATACATGTCGACATGGCTGCCGAGCAGATCGTTGAGCGCGGGCCCCGCGCCCTTATAGGGCACGTGCGTCATGTTGCTCTTGGTGCGCAGCTTGAGCAGTTCGCCGGCGAAAAATCCGGGCGTGCCGGTGCCGGCGGACGCAAACGTGACGGCCTTGCCGGTTTTCAGGAAGGCGAGCAGTCCTGCATGGTCGCGTAGGGCGCCTTGGGCGGCACCACCAGCGCGAGCGGCACCACGGCGGCGAGCGCGATCGGTTGCAGATCCTTGTCCGGGTCGTAGCCGATGTTCTTGAGCCAGTGCTGGTTGATGGAGATTTCGCCGGTCTGCCCGAGCAGCAAGACGTGGCCGTCGGGCGCCGCGGCGATGACCATGTGGGCGCCGATCGCCCCGCTGGCGCCGGGGCGATTTTCCACCACGATCGATTGCCCGAGCGCGGTGCCGAGTTTTTCGGCCAGGATGCGCGCGATCACGTCGCCGGTGCCGCCGGCCGAATAGGCGACGATCAGGTGAATGGGGCGCGAGGGATAAGTTTGCGCCACAGCCGGCGCGGCGGCGTACAAAAGGACGCAGGCCGCCAAGGCCGCGAGCCGTGGACGCGCGCTGAAAAATCGTGTCATCTGATCCTCCCCATTCCGCTGTGCTTTCACTTTTTTCTTTACTATAGCCCGGTGTCCCGGCCACTGTCCCGTTTTCCCCCAAACGCAAAGTTATAGTATCGTCGGCGCCGGCGGCCGGAAGGACCCTGATGCATATCGAAATCCGCGACGTATCGCTGATCTACGACACGCCGGGCGGCAAGGTGCCGGGCGTCAAGGACGTCAGCTTCAACATCGCCGCCTCCGAATTCATCTGCATCGTCGGGCCGTCCGGCTGCGGCAAGTCCACGCTGCTCAACATCATCGCCGGCTTCCTGTCGCCGGCCGCCGGCGAGATCCGCATCGGCGGCAAGCCGGTCACCGGCCACGGCATGGACCGCGGCGTGGTGTTCCAGGATTTCGCCCAGCTGTTTCCCTGGCGCACCGCGCTCGGCAACGTCACCTTCGGCCTGGAGATGAAGGGCGTAGCCAAGGAGGAACGCGAGAAGATCGCGCGCGAGCAATTGCGCCTGGTGAAGCTGGAGAAGTTCACCGCCTCCTATCCGCATCATCTGTCGGGCGGCATGCAGCAGCGGGTCGCCATCGCCCGCGCCCTGGCCTACAATCCTTCGGTGCTGCTGATGGACGAGCCGTTCGCCGCGCTCGACGCGCTCACGCGCGACGACATGCAGCGGCTGCTCGCCGAGGTGTGGCGGGAGACGCGCAAGACCGTGATCTACGTGACGCACAACGTGGCGGAGGCGGTCTATCTCGCCGACCGCGTGATCGTGATGTCGCCGCATCCCGGCACGGTGAAGGCGGAGATCAAGATCGCGCTGCCGCGCCCGCGCGATCCGCTGAGCGTCGAATTCGTCGACATGCAGAAGGAATTGCTGCGCCACCTCGGACACGACCAGGCGGCGGCAAACGCAGACGCGCGAAAAGGCGCAACGGTCAAAGGCAAACAATAAGGGAGGACAAACAATGACGACAATAAAAGGACTGACCCGCCGGCACGCGCTGGCGGCGACCGGCGCCGGCGTGCTGGCGGCGGGCCTCGGCGTGCGGCCCTCGTTCGCCGACGCTCGCCACCGTCAGGCAAGGCTACCAGACCAACATGTGGGGCATGCCGACCTATTATCTGCTGCACTCCGGCGCGCTGGAGAAGCACGGCGTCAAGGTCGAGGAATTCGCGGTGCCGTCCGGCAACCTCACCATGCAGCAGATGGTGGCGCGGCAGGTCGACATGGGCACCTATGCCGGCCCGTCCTTCGCCATCGGCCACGACAAAGGCGGCCTCGTCGCCATCGCCATGATCGAATATGTCGGCAAGACCGCGCGCGTGATGGCGCGCAAGGATCTCGGCCTCAAGACCGTCGCCGACCTGCGCGGCAAGAAGGTCGCCAACCAGACCGGCTCCTCGACCGGCAACATCTTCGTCGACCAGATCGCCACCGAGCGCCGGCCTGAAGAAGGGCGACTACCAGGAAATCCGCATGAACGTGAACGACATGGTGGCCGCCATGGCCGCCAAGACCGTGGACGCCATGGTCAATGTCGAGCCCTATAACGCGATCGCGGAAGCCGAAGGCCTCGCCAATACGCTGGTGGACTTCTACTCGTTCGACAAGCTGCCGGTGTTCATGGCGGCGACGCCGGAATTCGTCGACAAGAATCCCGGACACCGTGGTCGCCTATCTCAAGGCCTGGCTCGACGTCGCCAAGGACTTCAAGAGCAATCCGGACAAGGTCGTCGGACACGATCTACTCGTTCTACACCTCCAAGGGCTACAAGATGTCGCAAGGAAACCTTCGCCAAGGCGCTGTCGCGCGTCGAGGTCAATCCCGGCTGGCCGGCCGACCTCGAGCCCTACATGACGCACCACGCCGAAGTGCTGATGGCCGCGAACAAGATCAAGGCGGTGCCGGACTGGAACAAGGCGTTCCGCAAGGATTTCCTCAAGAAGGCCATGGCGTGAGCGCCTGAACGACCGACCGACATCCGGGGCCGGCGCAGTCGCGCCGGCCTTTCAGCAAGCCACGTAGGAGATCGCAATGCCCGCCGACGAACCCGCTCAGCAAGAGCGGCGAGCCCGTCACCTGGAATTTCAAGCTGCTCGCGCAGAACGACCTCGGCGGCTTCGGCGGCATGGGCGAAGGCATGTCGGTGCAGATCGCCAAGGACGGCCGCCGCATCATCTGGCTGGCGCACGAGAGCGCGCCGAAGAATTTCACCGGCGTCGACGTCTCCGACCCGCGCAAGCCGAAAGTGGTGGTGCAGACCGACCTGCCGCAGGCCTTCATGCGCTCGAATTCGCTCGAGCTGTCCGGCGACATCATGGCGGTCGCCTACCAGACGCAGAAGACCGGGCAGAAGCCGGCCGGGCTCGAACTGTTCGACGTGTCGGTGCCGGAGAAGCCGCGCTCGATCTCGTTCTTCGACTGTTCGGGCGAACATTCGCGCGGCGTGCACCAATTGTGGTTCTGCGACGGCGAGTACGTGCACATGGCCTCCGGCGCGCCCGACTTCAAGCCGAGCCATCCGCTCGACGACCAGTTCTACCGCTGCATCGACGTGCGCGATCCGTCGAAGCCGAAGGAGGTCGGCCGCTGGTGGATGCCGGGCACGCGCGCGACCGACAATGTCGCGCCGCCGCCGCGGCACCCGCTCGACAAAGGGCTACCGCGCGCACAACACCAACGTTTATCCGCAGCGGCGGCGACCGGCTCTACCTCTGCTACATCGACGGCGGCATGTTCGTGATGGACATCAAGGACAAGGCCAACCCGAAGGTGATCTCGCACTGGACCAATTCGCCGCCCTACACCGGCTTCATGCACACCGCGGTGCCGCTGTTCGAGCGCAACCTGATGCTGGTGACCGACGAGTCGACCGAGAACGCCGGCCAAGGACTGGCCGAAGCTGATCTGGATCCTCGACATGCGCGACGAGACGCATCCGGTGTCGATCTCGACCTGCCCGCTGCCGCCGGTCGACGCCTACAAGGACCGCGGCGGCCGCTTCGGCGCGCACAACATCCACGAGAACGTGGCGCTGCCGACCGCCTGGCAATCCGACCAGATCGTGCTCGGCACCTTCTTCAACGGCGGCCTGCGCGCCTACGACATTTCCAATCCCTACCAGCCGAAGGAGGTCGGCGCCTTCGTGCCGCCGCCGCCGAAGGGCACGCCGGCCGGCGCGGTGCAGCTCAACGACGTGTTCGTCGACGAGCGCGCGATCGTCTACACCGTCGACCGCCACACCGGCGGGCTGTACATGCTGGAGATGGATTTCTGATCGTCATGCGCCGGGCGTTGTCCCGGCCATCTGCGTTTACGGAGGCACCGCGCCCGCCTGATCGCGGATCACCGGGACTCGCGCTTCGCGCGGCCCGGTGATGACGGTATGATGCGCGCATGAACTCCCTCTTCCCCTCGCCCGCCGCCGGGCACATTCGGCCGCCGGCTCAAGCGCGCGCGCGGCGCCAAGCTGCCGGTGACGGTGCTCACCGGCTTCCTCGGCGCCGGCAAGACCACGCTGCTCAAGCGCTTTCTGGCCACGCCGGAGGGGCAAGGCACCGCGGTGGTGGTCAACGAGTTCGGCGCCGCCGGCATCGACGACGCGCTGGTGCGCGCGTCGCGCCGACGAGACCGTGCTGCTCGGCAATGGCTGCCTGTGCTGCATCGCGCGCAGCGACCTGCAGCAGGCGCTGCGCCGCATGGTGGTCGAGCGCGAGCGCGGCGAGATGCCGGACTTCCGCCGCGTGGTGATCGAGACCTCGGGCCTCGCCGATCCCTCGCCGATCTTGCAGACCTTCGCCACCGACCGCGCGCTCGGCGACATGTTCCATGTCGAGGCGGTGGTGACGGTGGTCGACGCCGAGACCGGAGCGCGAGACGCTTGTCATGGTCGGCGGAAGCGCGCAAGCAGGCGATCCTGGCCGACCGGCTGGTGATCACCAAGACCGACATCGCCGGCGAAGGCGCCGCCGAACGGCTCGCCGCGCAATTGCGCGCGCTCAATCCGGGCGCCGAGACTCTTGCAGGCCGTCAATGGCGAGCTCGACCCGAGCCGGCTGACCGAGCCGGCGCGCGACCAGCGCAACGCCTTCGTCGCCGAAGCCGCGCACTCCGACGGCATCGCCAGCTTCGTGCTCACCGAAGATGCGCCGATGCCGTGGCCGGTGTTCGCGCGCGCCATGGACACGCTGACGACCCTGCGCGGCGCCGACCTGCTGCGCGTGAAAGGCTTGCTCGACGTCGAAGGCTGCAAGGGCCCGGTGGTGGTGCAGTTCGTGCAGCACCTCGCCCATCCGCCGGTCGAGCTGGAAGCCTGGCCCGACGGCAGCCGGCAATCGCGCGTGGTGTTCATCACGCGCGGCATTCGGAAGAGCAGGTGCGCGATTGTTCGAGGCGGTGCGGTGCAATACTGTCGTCCCCGCGAAGGCGGGCCCATACGCCGTGCTATCGTGCTGCGGAGTATGGCCGGCCTCGCTCGCTGGCCGGGACGACGCAGCTACTCCCGGTCGCGCCCGGCGATTTCCGCCTGCCAGGGCGCGACCTTGTGCTCGACCCAGCCGATCAGCCCGTTCAGCCCGATCGCCATCACCATCAGAATGATGATCGGCACGAACATGGTGGCGGTGTCGAAATTGTTGGCGGAGTTGATGATCACCGCGCCGAGGCCGGAAATGGTGGTGAAGAATTCCGCGATCACCATGCCGACCACCGCGCGGCCGACCGCGAGCCGAATGCCGGCCATGATGTAAGGCAGCGTCGCCGGCAGCACGATGCGGCGCAGGATGACCAGATCGGACGCGACGAACGACTTGCCGACTTCGATCAGCGTCTTCGGCACCGCGGTGACGCCGAGCCAGGTGTTGATGCAGATCGGGAACAGCGACATCAGGAAGATGACCGAGACCTTGACCGCAAAGCCCAGGCCCAGCCACAGGATCAAGCAGCGGCACCAGCGCGACCAGCGGCATGGCGTAGCCGGCGGTGACGTAGATGCCGAGCGAGGCTTCGGCGACGCGGAAGCGGCCGATCAGCAGGCCGAGCGGCACGCCGATCACGATGGCGAGCCCGTAGCCGACCACGAACGGCCGCAGGCTTTCGTACAGCGCGCGACCGAGCTCGCCGCTGAGCAGCAATTGCCAGAACGCTTCCGCGATCGCGCTCGGATAGGAGCCGAACATCGGATTGACCTGGCGGCCGAAGATTTCCCACAGCAGCAGCGCGACGCAGAGCGAGATCAGCGTGATGACCCAGCGCGGCAGCGGCCGGCGCTCGGCGCGGCTCCGGCCGGCGCGGCGCAGCGCTGTCTTTGCGTGTGTCGGCGATATCGGCCATCAGTGCACTCAATGCACCGTCTCGTCGTGCAGCGCGCGCCAGACCTTGTAGCGGGTGTCGGCGAATTCCGGCATGCCGCGCACCAGCCCGAGATCGGGGCGCGGGCGCGCGAGCGGCACGTTCATGATCTCCTGCACGCGGCCGTCCTTCATCACGACGATGCGGTCGGCGATCAGCACCGCCTCGTCGAGATCGTGGGTGACGAACAGGATGGTCTTGCCGGTGCGCGCATGGATGTCGAGCAGTTCGGCCTGCATCGACTCGCGCGTCTGCGCGTCGAGCGCGCCGAACGGCTCGTCCATCAGCAGCACCGACGGATCGATGGCGAGCGCGCGCGCGATGCCGACGCGCTGCTTCATGCCGCCGGAGAGCTGGTGCGGGCGGCGGTTCTGCGAGTCCGTCAGCCCGACCAGATCGAGATATTTCTCGGCGGTCGTCGCGCAACGGCTGCCCGCGCACGCCCTTCATCTCCAGGCCGAACATCACGTTCTGCAAGGCCGACAGCCAAGGCAGCAGCTCGGCGTGCTGGAACACCATGCCGCGGTCGTGGCCGCAGCCTTTGACCTCGCGGCCGTCGACGGTGACGCGGCCGCCGCTGGAAGGATCGAGCCCCATGGCGACGCGCAGCGCCGTGGTCTTGCCGCAGCCGGACGGCCCGATCAGCGCGACGATCTCGCCGTCGTGCACGCTGAAGCTGACGCGGTCGAGCGCCTGCACGTGTTGCAGCTCGCCGTCCACGCGCAGCGAAAAGCGCTTGGACACGTCGACGAAGTTGACCTCACCCATTCAAATCTCCGGCCAGCCGGCGCGCGGACTTATCAGTGCCCGTTGACCAGCGCCAGCGCCTTTTCGCGGTATTGCGGCGCCACCACGGTCTTCACGTCGATCGGCGCCGGCAGCTTGCCGGCCTTGATCAGCTGTTCCTGGATCCAGGCGAATTTCTCCATCGGCAGCGGCAGCGCCGGGTCGACCGCGTGATGCTCGACCGCATCGTCATAGACGAAGGCCGGGCGCGGATCGTCGGGCTTGGCCTTGGTGATCTCGCGGGTGAGCGCCACCGTCTCGGCCTTGTGCGAGAGCGCGAAGCGCAGCGCGCTCATCTCGGCGGCCAGGAACCTGACGGCGTCCTCGCCCTTGGCGGCGAGAATCTTGGCGCTGGTCATCATGCAGACGCGCACGAAGTTCGGCACCGCGTCGCGGCCGGCGACCAGCAGATGCACGTCCTTGGGCGCCACCGGCTGGTATTCGTTCGACACCACCGCGGCCTCCACGACGCCGCCGACCAGCGCCTGATAGCGGTCTTTGTCGCCGCCGACGGCGGCAAGCTTCACGTCCTTGTCCGCAACGCCGAACTTGGCGAGCGCGGCGCGCGCCAGCATGTCGGGCATCGAGTTCGGCGCCGACACCGCAATCTGCTTGCCCTTGAGGTCGGCAACGCTCTTGATGCTGGTCTTGGCATAGATGCCATGCGGCACCACCACCCAATGGCAGCCGAGGATGCGCACGTCGCCGCCTTTGGAGTCGGCGGTAAAGACGCCCTGCGGCCCGCCCTCGAAGCTGTCGAGCTCGCCGGCGATCAGCGCCTTGAGCGCGATCTGGTCGTCCTTGAACTCGGAAATCTTCAGCTCGAGGCCCTGCTTCTTGGCGAAGTCGCGGGTCGTGACCATCAGGAAGATGCCGGCGTCGGACTTGGCCTTGATCAAGCCGTGACGCCAGACGTGATCTTGCGCGGCGGCCGTACCGATTATTGCGCCGGCGAACAGGACCGCGAGCCCGACCCGGGCGGAAAAACTAATGCGCATTTTTATCCTCCCTCTGGTGGCGCTTATGGTGCGCCGTTCCCCCGCCAATCTTACATCACTTTTGCGAGGGGCTCTTTTCCGGGGCCAGTGTGCGGGACTAGGCTTGGCTTCGCAAGCGCCGCCACAGATGCGCTCCGGGGGCCGCCGTAAGCCGGTTTCCCGGTGTTGTTCAGGGAGCCGAACGTCATGAACAAGCCCTTTACCCTCACCGTCAACGGCACGGCGCACCGGATCGAGGCCGATCCCGACATGCCGCTGCTCTATGCGCTGCGCGACGATCTCGGCCTCAACAATCCGCATTTCGGCTGCGGGCTGGCGCAATGCGGCGCCTGCACCGTGCATCTCGACGGCCAGCCGATCCGCTCCTGCGTCACGCCGCTGTCGTCGGTGGGCGACGGCAAGATCACGACGCTCGCCGGGCTCGGAACGCCGGACAAGCCGCACCCGCTGCAGACCGCTTACGTCGAGGAGCAGGTGCCGCAATGCGGCTACTGCATCAACGGCTGGATCATGACCGCCGCCGCCTTCCTGCGCGACAAGAAGAAACCGACCGAGGCCGAGATCAAGGAGGCGCTCTCGGGCTTGAAGTGCCGCTGCGGCACCCATGTCAGCATCTTGAAGGCGGTCAAGCGCGCCGCCGCGGTGATGGGTTGAGGGAGGCGATCATGACAAAGCACGAAGCATTTGCGCTCTCCCGCCGCACGCTGTTGCTGGGCGGCGGCGCCCTGGTGGTCTCGGTCGGCGCCGGCCTGTCGCTCGACACCCTGCTGGCGATCAACGAGGCCTACGCGCAGGGCGCCAAGCCGCCGCTCACGCCCGATCAGCTTTCGTCCTACATCGCGGTGAACGCCGACGGCAGCGTGTCGGCCTTTTTCGGCAAGATGGACATGGGCCATGGGCTGCACGTCGCCATCGGCCAGATGGTGGCCGAGGAACTCGACGTCGCCGTTCGAGCGCGTCAGCGTCATCATGGGCGACACCGCGACCTCGGTGAACCAGGGCGGCGCCTCCGGCTCGACCGGCATCCAGCTCGGCGGCAAGCAGATGCGCATGGCGGCGGCGGAAGCGCGCCGCGTGCTGGTCGAGATGGCAGCCGGGCTGTTGTCGGCGCCGGCCGATCAGCTCGCCGTCAATGACGGCACGGTCAGCGTCAAGAGCGATCCGGCCAAGCGCATCTCCTACGCGCAGATGATCGGCGGGCGCTATTTCAACGTCACGCTCGACTGGAACAAGAAAGACGGCAATCCGCTCTACGCGCCCGGCAAGGCGCAGCCGAAAAAGCCGAGCGAGTACAAAATCGTCGGCCAGCCGATCAAGCGCGCCGACGTCGCGCCCAAGGTGTTCGCGCATAGAAAATTTCGTCACCGACGTGAAAGTGCCCGGCATGGTGCACGGGCGCATGATCCGCCCGGCGGTCGCCGGCGCCGTGCCGGTGAAGGTGGACGAAGCCTCGATCAAGGATATTCCCGGCGCCAAGGTGGTCTGGGACAAGGGTTTCCTCGGCGTCGTCGCCGACAAGGAATGGGATGCGATCAAGGCGGCGCAAGCGCTGAAGGTGGAATGGTCGGCCGTCGAGCCGCCGTTCCCCGAGCAGGCGGCGCTCTACGATCACCTGCGCAAGACGCCGCCGCGCAAAGCGCCAGGTCGAAAAGCAAAACGGCAACGTCGAGGAGGCGTTCAAGACCGCCGCGCGCGTGATCGAGGCCGAATACGAATGGCCGTTCCAGTCGCACGCCAGCATGGGGCCGGCATGCGCGCTGGTCGAGATCAAGGACGGCAACGTCACCTGCTGGAGCGGAACGCAGAAGGGCCACTTCCAGCAACAAGGCATCGCCGCCACGCTTGGTGTCCCGCTCGACAAAGTGCGGGTGATCTGGACGCCGGGGCCCGGCTCCTATGGCCGCAACGATGCCGACGACGCCGCCATGGACGCCGCCGTTCTCGCCAAGGCGGTCGGCAAGCCGGTGCGGGTGCAATACATGCGCGACCAGGGCACCGGCTGGGATCCGAAAGGGCCGGCCTCGATCCACAAGGCGCGCGCCGCCATCGATGCCGCCGGCAAGGTCACGGCCTACGAGTTCACCAGCAAGGCTTTTCCGCGGGTGGACGTGAACAGCAACGGCAGCAAGCCGTGGGACACGCTGGCGGGTCAGATGCGTGGGCTGCCGCTCAAGTCGGGCGACGGCTTCGGCGTGCCGGCGGAATCCTACGCCTTCGACAACAAGAAGCTGGCGTGGGAGACGATCCCGCCGCTGCTCGAGCGCGCCTCGCCGTTGCGCACCTCGCATTTGCGCGATCCGGTGGGGCCGCAAATCCACTTCGCCAGCGAATCCTTCATGGACGAGGTGGCGGCCGCGGCTCGGCCTCGATGCCATCGAGTTCCGCATGCGGCATTTGAAGGACCCGCGCGACATTGCGGTGATCAAGGCGGCGGCGGAGAAGGCCCAATGGGACACGCGGCCATCGCCGCGCAAGGACCAGACCGGCAACAAGGTGTCCGGCCGCGGCATCGCCTACGCGCAGCGCGGCGGCACGCGCGTCGCGGTGATCGCCGAGGTCGAGATCGACCGCGCCAGCGGCAAGATCTGGGCGCGCAAGTTCACGGTCGCGCACGACTGCGGGCAGATCATCAACCCGGACGGGCTGACCAAATGCATCGAGGGCAACATCGTGCAGGGCGTCAGCCGCACGCTGTGGGAGGAAGTGACCTTCGACCGCAAATCGGTGACCAGCGTGGATTGGCTGAGCTATCCGATCCTCGACATCACCGAGACGCCCGGCGTCATCGACGTCGTGCTGCTCGACCACCCGGAGATTGCCGCCGACCGGCGCCGGCGAACCGTCGATCCGCCCGGTGGCGGCGGCGATCGCCAACGCCATCTTCGACGCCACCGGCGTGCGCATCCGCCGCGTGCCGTTCTCGCCCGAGCGGGTGAAGGGGATGCTGTCGTAAGGCGTGTCGTCCCGGGCGAGCGCGCAAGCGCGAGGCCCGGGACCCATAACCACCGGCCTATCGATAGGTTGCGGCATATGGGTCCCCGCCTTCGCGGGGACGACAGGTAAGAATTACACCTCAGCCAATCGCTTGACGCTTTCGCGCGCGGCGCGGATGACGTCCGGCACCGCGGCTTCGTTGTTGGGCGCCATGACGTGCGCGCCGGCGACCTGCGGGATGTCGGCAAGCTCGCGCACCAGATCGAGGCAGATGCGGCGGCCTTCGGCGGCCGGGTCGCCGGCGCGCTTCCAGCCGCGCGATCAGCGCGTCGGGGATGATCGCGCCATAGAGCTTTTCCTTGATCCAGCGCGCCGACTTCGCCGAGCGCAGCGGCACCACGCCGATGATCAGCGCGGCCTTGCCGGCGATGCCGTGCTCGGCGAGCCGCGCCACGTAGCGGCGCACCACGCCGGCATCCATGCAGAACTGGGTCTGCACGAATTGCGCGCCGGCGGCGAGCTTGCCGGCGAGCGATTTCGGCTCCCAGCCGGGCGGCGGATCGATCGGGTTGTCGGCGCCGCCGAGGAAGAAGTCCGCGCGGCCGCCGATCTTGCGGCCGCTCGGCAGTTCGCCGGTATCGCGCAGGCGGCGCGCGGTCTCCAAAAGCTGGCGCGGGTCGAGATCGAACACCGGCTTGGCGTCGGGCTGGTCGCCGGCCGACGGATCGTCGCCGCGCAGCATCAGCAGATTGCGCACGCCGCTGGCGGCGGCGGCGATCAGGTCGCTTTGCAGCGCGATGCGGTTGCGGTCGCGGCAGGTGAACTGCAGGATCGGCTCGATGCCGGCCTCGACCAGCATCGCGGCGGCGCTGACGGCGGCGAGATGCGGGCGGGCGCCGGCGCCGTCGGTGACGTTGACGGCGTCTGCGAGGTCTTGCAGCGGCAGCGCCTTGGCCAGAAGATCGCCGCGCGCGGCGGAGACCGGCGGCGTCACTTCCGCCGTGATGACGAAACGGCCGGCGGCCAACTTCTCCTGCAAGGTCATGGGCACGGGCATCCCAGTCGCAAAATCCAGTGGACCTGGCAAGCACAAGAATGAGAGATTGAGGAATGGCGCCAATACCGCGCCGTTATGAGTGCGCATGTTGCAAGCCGCAAAATCGCTCGACGAAGCGCTCGCCGTCATCAGCGACGGCTGCCTGCTGGTGGTGCCGCGCGAAGTCTCCGGCGTGCCGATGGCGGCGACGCGCGCGCTGATCCGGCGCGGCGTCAAGCGGCTGCATCTGGTCGCGCTGCCGACCTCGAGCCTGCAGGCCGACCTGCTGATCGGCGCGGGCTGCGTCGCGACGCTGGAGACCAGCGCGGTCAGCCTCGGCGAGTTCGGCCCGGCGCCGCGTTTTACCGCGGCGGTCACCGCCGGCACGATCACGCATGAAGGACGCGACCTGCCCGGCGCTGCACGCCGCGCTGCAGGCGGCCGAGAAGGGCGTGCCGTTCATGCCGCTGCGCGGACTGATCGGCTCCGACGTGCTTGAAATATCGCGGCGACTGGAAGGTGATCGACAATCCCGTTCGGCAGATCGGTAGCCGATCCGATCGTGCTGCTGCCGGCGATCAAGCCCGACGTCGCGCTGATCCACGCGCCGATGGCCGACCGCGACGGCAATGTCTGGATCGGACGCCAGCGCGAGCTCGCCACCATGGCGCACGCGGCCGCGCGCACCATCGCGACGGTGGAGAAAATCCACGACGGCAATCTGCTCGACGATCCGGTGCTCGCCGCCGGCACGCTGCCGGGCTTCTATGTCGAGAGCGTCGCGGTCGCCGAGCGCGGCGCCTGGCCGCTCGGCTGCCCGATCACTACGCCGCCGACGCCGAGCATCTGGCGCTCTACGCGAAGATGGCGGCGAGCGAGCAAGGTTTCGCCGAGTATCTGGACAAGTATGTGTATGAGAAGACAGGCGGCGTAGCGCAATGTTTCATGCGCCGGGCGTGTCCCGGCCATCCCGATTAGGGAGACACAGTGCCAGCCTAAGCGAGATCGCCGGGTCAACCCGGCGCATGACAGCGGAGAGGATGGCGTGAGCGTTATCGACTTCCGCCCGGAAGAACTGCTCGCCGACGTGATCGCGCGGCTGATCGGCGACGTGCGGCACGTGGCGGTCGGCAACGCCTCGCCGATTCCGGCGACCGCGGCGCTGCTGGCGCGCGAGCAGAACGGTAACGGCCGCCCTTACGTGTCGCTGCTGCAAAGCCGCAAGCACAATTTCTTCACCGACGGCGCGCGCGAATTGTTCGACTGCGCCGGGCAAGGCCGCATCGACGTGTTCTTCCTGTCCGGCGGCCAGATCGACGGCGCACGGCAACGTCAATCTGGTGTCGATCGGCGACTACGCGCATCCGCAAGTGCGCTTCCCCGGCTCGTTCGGCTCGGCCTATCTCTATTACGTGGTGCCGAAGGTGATCCTGTTCCGCACCGAGCATTCGCGCCGCACGCTGGTGCCCAAGGTCGATTTCATCAGCGCGCCGGGCTCGAACGCAGCCGAATGTCTACCGCACCGGCGGGCCGATCGCGCTGGTCACCAACCGCTGCCTGTTCTGCTTCGCCGACGGCCGCTTCACGCTCGCCAGCGTGCATCCCGGCCACACGCGTCGAGGAGGTGATCGAGAACACCGGCTTCGAATTCGACGGCCGGCCAGCGTGCCGGAGACGCCGCCGCCCTCCCCCGAGACGCTCAAGCTGATGCGCGAGGTGGTGGCGCCGCAACTGGCCGAGGTCTATCCGCAGTTCGCCGCGCAGGTGTTCGGTGTCGGCCAGTCCGCTTCCGCGTGATGAAAGATGCGCTGTCGTCACCGGCACTGCGCAAATGACTCCGCAGCCGGATCGCTTCGCGGTCCGACCTCGCCCCGGAATGCAGGTGAGATTGAGCGCTAGTGTCCCGCCCGAAAAAACGGACACGAGGAAAAATCAGTGAAGACGGTTGAAGCGGCGGTGATCGGCGTCGGTTGGGTGGGCGGCACGCGGGCGGAGACGCTGTCGCGCACCGCCTTGGTCGACAAACTGCATCTGTGCGACATCAAGCCCGACCGGCTGGCCGAGGTGAAGGCGCTGCTACAAGCCGGCGACCGCGACGCTCGACTACAACGACATCATCAAGAACGACAACATCTCGGTGGTCTACATCTCGACCACGCCGGAATCCAACCACTATCCGATCTGCCGCGACTGCCTGAAGACCGGCAAGAACGTGATGCTGGAAAAGCCGATCGCGCTCGAATTGTGGGAGGCCGACGAGCTGATCATGCTCGCCAAGCGCAACAACCTGAAATTCACCATCGGCTATTCGCAGCGCTTCAATCCCAAGATCGCCTACGCCAAGAAGAAGATCGTCGACGGCACGCTCGGCAAGGTGGTCTCGGTGCTGGTCAGCCGGCATCTCTCGCGCAGCCTCGGCAAGAAGATCGCCAGCCGCGTGCGGCTGTCGCCGGTCGTCATGGAATCGACGCACGACCTCGATTTCGTGCTCTGGCTGCTTGGAGCCGGCCAAGCCCGTGCGCGTCTATTCGCAGGGCGCCTACGGCTACATGCAGCCGATCAACGGCTCGCACGACGTGATGTTCACCACCGTCACCATGGACAACGGCGTGGTGGTGATGATCGGCGGCGGCTGGAACCTGCCGCCGAGCTATCCGAATTATTGCGCGACCTGGATCGAGATCACCGGCACCGACGGCTCGCTGTTTCTCGACGACACCCAGCGCGACAACTGGCTCAACACCGAAAAGCACGGCCAGGAATTTCCGATGTCCACCATGCCGGGCGAATGGGTGGACAACGTCTTCGCCGGCGGCATGGGGCCGGAGACCATCCATTTCCTGGAGGCCTGCATCCGCGACACGCCGGTGATGGTGACGCCGGAAAGCGCGCGCCGGGTGATGGAGACCTACAGCGCCGCCGATCTGTCGGCCGACCGCAACGAGCCGGTCGACCTGCCGCTCACCAACGAGACGATTTCCGGCATCGCGGAACTCAAGCAGCGAAACCGCGCGGGGATGAATTCGTGAGCGGCGAGCAGCGCATGCGGCGGCTCACACTCTCGTGCCCTCTCCCCTTGTGGGAGAGGGCAGCGCCGAGCGCCGCAGCAGTCTCAAGACGGGAGAGGGGGCGCGGCGGTTCAGGCCCCCTCTCCCATCTCGTTTTACGGCGAGGCTGCGGCAGCCCTCTCCCACAAGGGGAGAGGGCACAACAACGTGACGCCGGAGCTGTCGTCATGAAAAAATCCGCCAAGGACATCGGCCTCGCCATCATCGGCGGCGGCCGCGTCGGCCTGTTCCGCGGCGAGGTGGCGGCGCGCCATCCGGCGGTGAAATGGATCGGGCTTGCCGAGAAGAACCCCAACCGCGCCGGCGAGGTCGCGCCCAAGATCGACGCCGATTTCGTCACGCAGAGCCACGTCGAACTGCTCAAGCGGCCGGAAGTCACCGCCTGCGATCATCGCCACCGACGAGCATCTGCACGTCGACCCGATCATGGCGGCGGTCGAGCGCGGCATGCCGATGCTGATCGAGAAGCCGCTGGCGACCGACCTGAAGAAATCCGCGCAGGTGCTCAAGGCGATCAAGGACGCCAAGCTCGACGCCGTGGTCGGCTACACCCAGCGCTTCCGCCGGCGCTGGCTGGCGGCCAAGGAGAAATGCCGCACCGGCGCGCTCGGCGACGTCACGCTGGTGACCTCGCGCGCCTTCATGAACCGGCTGGTGGCGATCGACAATTACAAGCGCACCGACGATCCGGCGACCATCTCGCCGATGGTGATCTCCGGCACGCACGCGCTCGACATCTGCATGTGGTGCCTCGACGGCAAGACGCCGGTCGAGTGCTACGCGCGCTCGATCGACAAGGTGCTGGGCCCCGCCTACCAGGGCATCGACGCCACCGCCGGCATGATCATGTTCTCCGACGGCACCGTCTATCACCTCAACATTTCCTGGGCGCTGCCGGTGACCTGGCCGGGCGCGGTCTATTCGCTCGAGGTCGGCATCGTCGGCACCACCGGCGTGCTCACCATCGACGACACCCACCGCGACATCGTGCTGGCGGTGTCGAAGGCGCAGAGCGAAGGCTACAACCCCGACGCCACGCGGCTGGTCGATTTCATGGGCAGCTATCCGCCCGGCGACATGGCGCTCGGCGAATTGCGCGGGCCGATGGCGGACGAGACGGTGAGCTGGCTCACCCGCGTCGCGCTCGGCCTGCCGACGCCGGCGGCGACGGTGGAAGAAGCGCACCGCAACCTGATGCTGACCAAGGCGCTCGATCTCTCGGCCAAGCGCAAGCAGCCGGTCAAGCTGCCGCTCGAAGCGGACGAGACGCTTCACTGATGGTGGCGGTTGACGGCAAGCGTCGGCAGCACCCGGTAGAGCTGGAACGCGTCGCCGCTGTAGGCGAGGCCGAGATGATTGCGGTCGGGGTTGCGGAAGCCCGGCGTCGCGAACAGGATGTAGACATAGTCGTAATGCGCCGGCCAGTCGTTCCAGAAATATGAAGACGTCGCCTTGTCGCCGTCGGCGACCTGCAGCACGTAAGGCAGCGACGGCGGCCAGTGGTCTTCGGTCTCGACGTATTTCTGAAATTCCTTGCGCGCGTGCATGATCTGCTTGCCGCGCACGGTGAACAGCGTGGTCACCAGCGCCGAGCGCTCGATGGTGGCGAGCGATGCGGCGTGCACGATCTCGAAGTCGCTCACGTCCTTGAACGCGGAACGGTCGCCGAACACGACCAGCACGCGCGATCCGCGCTTGATGGTCTCGACCGACTGGCGGAATTCGCCGGTGATGCGGGCCAGGTGGTCCCAGACCAATTGCACCTCGGTCACGCGCGCCGCCAGCAGCACAACGAGCAGCGCCAGCAGGCCGCCGCGCGCCCGGCGGCTGCGCAGGTCGATCTCGAAACAGGCGATCAGCATGAAGGCGAGCGCGATCGGCAGCCGCTGGTCGGCGAGGTAGGCGCCGAACAAAGCGCGCGGCATCGCCATATAGGTGACGAGGCCGACGCCGAGGATGGCCCAGCCGGCCGGATGAAAGCGGAGCGCGCCGCGGCGGCGCGCATAGATTGCCGCGAGCGCGGCAGCCCCGACCAGCGCAACGGCGACCGCCGGATAGTAGACGTTGACCGCCGCGAACAGGCCGCCGAGCTTGCCGGTCAATTCCCAATAGGCCGCGACGCCGTCGGCGTGCCAGGTCGGGCTGGCGAGCAGCAGTGCGAAGCGGCGGGACGAAAGGCAGGCCGGTCGCACAGAAATCGAGCAAGGCGCGGCGGCCACGGTTCGCTGCGCGCCCGCCACAGCCGGTGCAATTCCAGCGCCAGCAGGCCGAGACCGTAAAGGCCGAGCGCGAACAAGTGGCAAACATAGAGCGCGAGCGCAAACAGCACGGAGAGCGGCAAAGCGCCAGGGCCAGGCGCGCTCGCGCAGGGCGACCCAGGCCGCCAGCGCCCAGAGCGCAAGCCCGATGCCGAACACGTAGTTCATCACGCCGACCAGCAGCACGCCGTTGTACAGCAGCGGCAGCGCGATCAGCGGCAGCGCCGACCAGCGGCCGGTGAGCGCGCGGTTGAAGGCGAGCGTGCCGGAGCCGATCAGCACAAAGGCCAGGACGGTGAAGATCTGCCCGGCGAGATAGACGTCCATGAACCGGTGCAGCAGCGGGATGATGAGGTCCATCATCAGATTGGGGATCAGCTGCCACTCGACCGTGTAGAAGCGGGACAGATAGGGGTCCGCGCCGAGCGCATCGATCACGTGCATGCGCGCGAGGTGATTGGGATAGTCGGAGAGCGGCGGCAGCGGATGCGTCGCGATCGGGAGCGCGGCCGCCGCCATCAGCAATACGAACAGAACGGCAATGGTCGAAACGCGGAAACCGCCCGGCGTCCCGGGCGCAAAGCGCAGCATGATTGTTTTTGTCCCCCACCTTAAGCGGCCGCAGAGTAGCAGCCGGCGCAGGATTTGGAAGCCTCAGCGGCGCGTTTTCTGCTGAACTGTGGGCGCCCGCCTAGAACGGCTTGTCGCCGACGATGGTGCAGCGGCGCATCACGCGCTTGAAGCGCGCCTCGTCGAAGCCGGTGGCGCGGTGCAGCGTGCAGCGATTGTCCCACACCATGCATTCGCGCGGCTGCCAGGTGTGCGAATAGACGTTGGCCGCCGGCGTGGTGAGCACGTTGAGCTCCTCGATCAGCGCGCGGCCTTCGCTCGTAATCCATGCCCTCGATCGACTCGGCGTGGTCGCCGAGGAAGATGGCCTTGCGGCCGGTGTCGGGATGCGTGCGCACGATCGGGTGCGCGACCGGCGGCACCTTGGCCGACTGCGCCGCGGTGAGCGGGTCCTCGCCGTGGCGGCGCTTGCGCGAGAAAGTGAAATTGTGGATCGCGCGCTTGCCCTCGATCTTGTTCTTGATGGCGGCGGGCAAGCAGTTCGTAGCCGGCATACATGTCGGCGAACTGCGTTTGCCCGCCGTCGCCCGGCGGCGGCACGATCTCCGAATACATCATGGTCGCCTGCCCGGTGCGCTCCTTCCAGGAGCCGTCGGTGTGCCAGTAGAGCGTGCCGCGGTCGGGATGCTTGCCGCTCGGATTGCCGTCCTTGTCGAGGTTGGACAGCATGTAGATTTCCGGGTGCTCCTTGTAGCCGTGATACTGGCTGAGCACGTGGACCTGCACCTCGCCGAAATTGCGCGCGAAGGCGACTTGCGTCGCCGGCGGCAGATCGACGTCGCGGAACAGGATCAGTTCGTAATCGAGGAAAGCCTCGTAGACCTTGGCGAACAGCGCCGGCGACACCGCTTGCGCCAGCGTGATGCCGGTGATCTCGCAGCCGAGCACCGGATGCAGCGGCGTGACCGCAAACGGCCAATCGCGCGTTTCGCGTTGCTGCAATTGGGCTTGCGCCAAGGCGGCCTCCCGGTTCGGCAGCGGCAACTATGCCACGGCGCCGGCGCAGCGGCTATGCGCCCTGCCCTAGCGCGCCGCCAGCGGCTTGATCGCAAGTTCGGCCGCCAGTTTGTCGAGTTCGACATGCAACTCGGCCGGCAGCGCAAGGCCGTTGGCGAGGCGATCGGCGCGGCGCTGGGCGCGCTGTTCGCCGGGCAGGCGCACGCTTTCGCCCGGCAGCGCCGCCGAGGCGCGCAATTCGCGGCTGTGGCGGTCGACTTCGGCCTTGAACTGTTCGATCGGCTGGAAGCGCGCCGGATCGAGCGCCACCACGAACTGGCCGGTATTGGTGACGGCGTCGGGCTCGGCGTTGAAGTCGATGCAGTCGCGGCCGAACAGCGCGCCGTTGAGCGTGCCGGCGAGCAGCCCGAACATGAGCGCGAGCCCCGCGCCCTTGTAGCCGCGCCATCGGCAGCAGCAGCGCCTCGGCGCTTTTGCGCGGCATCGGTGACCGCCGCGCCGGTCTTCGGATCGACCATCCAGCCCGGCTGCAACGGCATGCCCTGCAGGCGGTGGTTCTTGATGGTGCCGTAGGACACGATCGAGGTCGCGATGTCGAGCACCAGCGGCGGCTCCTGCGCCGGCCGGAATCGCGATCGCCAGCGGGTTGGTGCCGAGCAGCGGCTCGGCGCCGCCGGCGAGCGGCATGTGGTTGGCGTTGGCGACCGCCGAATACATGCCGATCATGTCGGCCTTGAGCGGCAGCGCGGCATAGACGCCGGCGGCGCCGGCATGGTTGGACATGCGCACGCCGACCCAGGCGACGCCGGTTTCGCGCGCGAGTTCGATCGCGGTTTCCGCCGCGCGCGCGACCACCAGATGGCCCATGCCGTTGTCGCCGTCGACCAGCGCGGTCGCCGGCGCCGAGCGCGTGACCTTGATGTTCGGGTGCGCGATTGATCGCGCTTGAGCTTGAGCCGCGTCGACGTATTGCGGCAGGCGGAAAACGCCGTGCGCATCGGCGCCGGTGAGATCGGCCTCCAGCATCAGCTCGGCGACCTTGGCGGCGTCGCCGGCCGGCAGCCCGGCCTTGCTCATGGCGTCGACGATCAGCCCGCTGACGGCGACGACCGGCGTGCGCTTCGTCGTCTTCGCGTCCATGTCAGGCCTTTCCCGAAAGCAGAGCTTCCGCGCGCGCTGCCGAGGATCGCCGCCTTGTCGGCGTCGGAAATCTTGAGGCCGCGCACGTGCGCGACGCAATCCAGCATCGCCATGTCGTAGGGATAATCGCTGCCGAGCATGACGCGGTCGGCGCCCGACCCGCTCGATCAGGAAGTCGAGCGATTCGTCGGAATGCAGCGATGGTGTCGTAGAGGAAGCGGCCGACGATGGTCTCCGGCTCCTGCGGAATGTTCTTCTTCGGCTCCGGCCGCACGCGCCAGCCATGCATCCCAGCGCGCCGGCCTGGTAGGGCATGAAGCCGCCGCCATGCGCGAGGCAGACTTTCAGCTTCGGGTGCCGGTCCATGCACGCCGCCGAACACCAGGCAAGCGGCGGCGATGGTGGTGTCGAGCGGATTGCCGATCAGATTGCCAGGTAATAGGACTTCAGCCGGTCGGCGCCGGCGACGTTGTTGGGATGGATGAACATGAAGGCGCCGAGCTCTTCCGCCGCCGCCCACAGCGGCTCGAAGCTCGGGTCGTCGAGGTTCTTGCCCAGGATGTTGGAGGCGAACATCGCGCCGCGCAGGCCGAGCTTGGTCATGGCGCGCGTGAGCTCGTCGGCGGCGCGCTTGGGCGTCCTGCATCGGCAGCGTGGCGATGCCCATGAAGCGCGTCGGATGGGCGGCGATGTGCTTGGCGATCTGGTCGTTCTGGATCGCGCGAGGTCGTCGCGCCGAGCGCCGCTTCCTGCTTGTAGAGATAAGTCTGCGGCGTCGCCGACAGCACGTGCACATCGACGCCGGTCGCATCCATGTCCTGCAGGCGGCGCGCGATGTCGAAGCCGCCGGTCGGGAACGGCCGGTACACGACGCCGCCGACATCGAGCGCCGCCAACTCCGCGTCGTCGGGCGTGATGGTGACTTTCGCCCCGGCTTGGCTCAGCAGCGCCGCGGTTTCCTGGGTCAGGATGTGGGTGTGGATATCGATGGTTCGCGTCGTCACCATTTCGTCCTCTGAAAAGCATCCCGCCTCAGCAGGCGCGGCGTGCCTCAGTTGCCGCAGGCGGCACACGGACGCAAGCCCCTGTCGCATGGCCGGCTTTCGGTTATAACCGGGCGCCAATTTTCGACCGGGAAGAACGCATGAACTCGACCCTCGCCCACCGCAAAGCCGAAGTCCGCCTGGAAGACGACGCGCTGGTGCGCGGCGCCGGCAAGTATTCCGACGACCGGCGGCTGCCCAACCAGGCCGCCGCCGTGTTCGTGCGCTCGCCTCATGCCAGCGCGCGCATCGTGTCGATCGACACCGGCAAGGCGGCGGGCGCGAAAGGCGTGGTCGCGGTGCTGACCGCAGACGACATCAAGGCCGCCGGCCTCAAGAGCGCGGGCCGCCATCCGCCGCTGCGCCGGCCGCGGCGGCAAGGAGCTGATCCAGCCGTTCCGGCCGACGCTCGCGGGCGAGCGCGTGCTCTATGTCGGCGAAGCGGTCGCCATGGTGGTCGCGGAAACGCTCGCACAGGCGCATGGATGCCGCCGAGCTGGTCGGCGTCGAATACGCGGAAACGCCGGCGGTGATCGACGTGCGCGAGGCGCTCAAGCCGGGCGCGCCGCAACTGCATCCCGAGGCGCCCAACAATCTCGCCATCGACTGGCCGGGCATGGTCGACAGCCCGGAGAACGAGCGCGAGGTCGACCAGATCATCAAATCGGCGCCGCATGTCGCGCGCGTCACGGTGCGCAACCAGCGCATGGCGGTGGCCTCGATGGAGACGCGCGGCGCCACCGGCGTCTACGACGCCAAGAGCGAGAGCCTACACGCTTTACGCCTGCTCGCAGAGCGCCGGCACCGTCCGCAACCAGGCGGCGCCGATCCTCGGGGTCGAGCCCACGACAAGCTGCGCGTGATCACCGAGGACGTCGGCGGCGCCTTCGGCATGAAGACGCCGGTCTATCCCGAATATCTCGCGCTGCTGGTCGCGGCCAAGAAAACCGGCCGCCCGGTGCATTGGATGTCGACGCGTTCGGAAGCCTTCATGACCGACACGCAGGCGCGCGACACCTATACCGAAACGGAACTCGCGCTCGACGAGAAGGGAAAATTCCTCGCGCTGCGCATGAAGCATTTGTGCGGCCAGGGCGCCTATGTCACGCCGGCCGGCATCGGCATCAATACCAACAATGTCGCGCGCTGCCTGCCCGGCATGTACCGCATCCCGAAGATCGATTTTTCCTCGCGCTGCGTGTTCACCAACGCGGCGCCGATCGGCCCTTACCGCGGCGCCGGCCGCCCGGAGGCCAATTACGCGCTCGACCGCGCGGTGGAAGAAGCCGCGCGCGTCACCGGCATCGACACCGTGCAATTGCGCCGCAAGAACCTCATCCCGCCCTCGTCGATGCCCTACAAGACGGCGGTCACCACCACCTACGACAGCGGCGACTTTCCCGGCGATGTTCGCCAAGGCGCTCGAGCTGAGCGACTACAAGAATTTCAACAAGCGCAAGCGCGAGGCGGCGCGGCGCAAGAAGCTGCGCGGCATCGGCATCTCCTGCATGCTCGAACACGCCGGCGCGCTGCCGACCGAGAGCGCGTCATTGAGCTTCCCGGGCGGCGACACACTGGTGATGGCGCTCAACGTGCAATCGACCGGGCAAAGCCACGCCACCGTGTTCGGCCGCCTGCTGGCGGACCATCTCGGCATCGACCGCAGCGACCATCGAGCACCGGCACGGCGATTCCTCGCGCGAGATCGTCGGCTTCGCCTCGGTCGGCTCGCGCTCGGCCATGGCGGCCGGCAACGCCATCGTCAAGACCGCGGACGTGATGCTGACGAAGGGCAAGAAGGTCGCCGCGGCGCTGCTGGAAGCCTCCGAGGCCGACATCCAATACCGCAAGGGCAATTTCGAAGTGGTCGGCACCGACCGCCGCGTCTCGCTGTTCGAGACGGCGCGCCGCGCCAAGGAAATGAACGAGAGCCTCGACACCAAGGAAAAGGCCGAAACGCCGCTCACCTTCCCGAACGGCGTGCACATCGCCGAGGTGGAGATCGATCCCGACAGCGGCAAGGTCGACGTCGTCACCTACACCGCGATCGACGACTGCGGCAACATGCTCAACCCGATGATCGTCGAAGGCCAGGTGCACGGCAGCCTCGCCAACGGCTTCGGCCAGGCCTTGCTGGAGGACATGGTCTACGACACGCAAGGCGGCCAGCTGGTGAGCGGCTCATTCATGGACTATGCGATGCCGCGCGCGCACGACATGCCGGTCGAATTGCGCGAGGCGATCATGGCGACGCCGGCGACCAGCAACCCGCTCGGCGTCAAGGGCACCGGCGAGGCCGGCACCACCGCCGCGATCGCCGCGCTGATGAACGCGATCGCGCACGCGATCCCGAACGGCGCCGCCGATCACATGGACATGCCGGCCACGCCCGCGAAGGTGTGGGCGGCGTGCCGCAAGGCGCTCGCCGCCCCATAGCGCGCGACGCCGCTTCAGTCGCAGACCTGCACCCAGCGCACGTGCCGGCGGCCGGACCTGGTGCGGAATACGCGACGCTGCAGGGTGCAATCGGGCCCGGCTTCGTAGGCATAGTCGTCGTAATAATCCGGGCCGTAATAGCCGAACGGCACGAAGGCAAAGCCATTCCAATGCCCGCGCCGATGATGATGGTTGTGGCTCCAGCTACCGCGATTCCAGTTGCCGTTGCGCGCGAAGTTAGTATTGCCGTTGCGCGAAAAATTGCGAGTGCCGGAATTGCGGGTGAAGTTTGTCCCGCGTGATGGCGCCGCGTTCATCGGCCCCGCGTTCGCGGGAGCGGCGCGCGCGGGGGCGGGCGCGGCCGCCGCGGGCGCTGCGTTGTTATTACCCCTCTGCGCATAGGCTGGGGCCGCCACAATCGCGCCGACGATCGCCGCGGCGGCGACGATACTGAGTGTCTTGAAAGTCATCCGAATCCTCCCTGGAACACGCAAAATCGACTGTCGTCCCGCGAGGCAAACGTTTGCGCGAATGCGTTCGTTCCGCTGCCCGGGGCGCACGGATATCCTGCGGCCCCGCATTGCGGGGCCGCCCGGTGACAATTTCTCGTGAGTAGAGACGGGGCGGCTTTACGCCTGCGAAATGAACTTCGTGTTCATGTACGCCTGCAGGCCCTCGAGCCCGCCCTCCGAGCCGTAGCCCGATTCCTTGACGCCGCCGAATGGCGTCTCCGGTGTCGAGATGGCGACGGAATTGACGCCGACCATGCCGGACTGGATGGCGTCGCCGATGGCGGTTGCCTGCGCGCCCGACGCGGTGAAGGCATAGGCCGCGAGCCCGAACGGCAACGAATTGGCGCGCTCGACCACCTCGTCGAAAGTCTTGAACGGCACGATCGGCGCCACCGGTCCGAACGGCTCCTCGGTCATGATCTTGGCGTCGTCCGGCACGTCGGTGATCACCGTCGGCTGGAAGAAGAAGCCCTGGTTGCCGTGGCGCGAGCCGCCGGTCGCGATCTTGCCGCCGCGGCTCTTGGCGTCGTTGACGAAGACCTCCATGGCGTCGAGCCGGCGCGGATTGGCGAGCGGGCCCATGACGGTGTCCTTCTCCAGCCCGTCGCCGAGCTTGATCGACTTGGCGTATTCGGTGAAACGCGCGAGGAACTTGTTGTAGCTCGGCTCCTGCACATAAAAGCGCGTCGGCGAGATGCAGACCTGCCCGGCGTTGCGGTACTTGAAGGCGGCGATGGTGTCGGCCGCCTTCTCCGGATCGGCGTCGGCAAACACCACCACCGGCGAATGGCCGCCGAGCTCCATGGTGGCCTTCTTCATGCCTTTGGCGGCGAGGCCGGCGAGATGCTTGCCGACCGGGATCGAGCCGGTGAAGGAAATCTTCTTCACGACTTTCGCCGGGATCAGGTGCTCGGACACGTTCGCCGGCACGCCGAACACGAGGTTGATGACGCCGGCCGGCACGCCGGCATCGGCGAAACATTTGACCAGTTCGACGCAGCCGCCCGGCGTTTCTTCCGAGGCCTTGATGATGATCGAGCAGCCGGCCGCCAACGCGCCGGCGATCTTGCGCACCGGCGTCAGCGTCGGGAAGTTCCAGGGCGTGAAGGCGGCGACCACGCCGACCGGCTCCTGCATGACCAGCTGGCGCACGCCCTTGGCGCGGCCCGGCACGATGCGGCCATAGGCGCGGCGGCCTTCCTCGGCGTACCAGTCGATGATGTCGGCGGAGGTCAGGATCTCGGCGCGCGACTCGGCGAAGACCTTGCCCTGCTCCTGCGTCTGCACCTTGGAAATGTGGTCGTGGCGCTCGCGCAAGAGATCGGCGGCCTTGCGCATGATCTTGGCGCGGTCATAGGCCGAGGTCGCCTTCCAGACGGCGAAGCCCTTGGCGGCGGCGGCGAGCGCGGCGTCGAGATCGGCGGTCGAGGCGTGCGGCAGATGGCCGAGCACCTTGCCGTTCGCCGGATTGATCACGTCCTCGCCCTTGCGGCCTTCGCCGTTGAGCCACTTGCCGTCGATATAAAGCTTGAGATCGGTGTACATGCGGGCCTCGCCGTTACGCGGAATGGAATTGGCGGTGGATTAGCACTTTCGGACTGAGCCAACTGTCTTCTGCCAGCGCTCGTGCCTCTCCCGTGGGAGAGAACCTCACGACCCGTGATAGGCGCCGCCGCTGACATGGATGGTCTGGCCGGTGACGAACCGCCCGCCCGGGCCCGCCAGATAGCGCACCATGGCGGCGACGTCCTGCGGCTTGCCGCGCTCGCCGGTGATGGTGCCGTGGGTGAGATGATGCGCGGGCTTGGCGGCGGCGGCCGGCCGCGCGGTCTCGATGGCGCCCGGCACCACGCAATTGGCGGTGATCTTGTCGGCGGCGAGATCGTGCGCGAGGCCGCGGGTGAAGCCGACGAGGCCGGCCTTGGCGGTCATCACATGGGCGCGGTGGGCGGAGCCGATATGCGCGCTCATGCCGCCGATGTTGACGATCGAGCCGCCGTTCCGCTTAAGCGCCGGCAGGCAGGCTTTGATGCACAGGAAGGCGCCGTCGAGCGTGACGTCGAGCACCGCGCGCCATTCGGCGTAGCTCATCTGCGTCGATCGGCTTCTCGCCGCGCAGCGCCGCATTGTTGACCAGGATGTCGATGCGCTTGAATTGCGCGAGCGCGAGCGCGGCCAGCGCCGCGGCGGTCTTCGGATCGACCACGTCGCCGACATGGGCGGCGGCCTTGCCGCCGGCGGCTTCGATCTCGCGCACGACGCCGTCGGCTTCCGCCTGGTTCGAACGCACGTTGACCACCACCGCCGCGCCGGCATCCGCCAGCGCCAGCGCGATGGCGCGCCCGATATTGCGCCCGGCGCCGGTGACGATCGCGACCTTGCCGGCGAGTTCTTGTTCGCTCATGCGCGTAAATCCTTGAGATCGATCTTGCCGTCATAGAGCCGCGTCAGCAACCGGAGCGCCGCCGCGCCGCGCGCCTCGTCCCAGCCGCCATGGCGGACATTGAGCCTGAATTTTTCTTCCAGGTCGGCGCGCGTCAGCGGCTCCTGCGCGCCGCCTCTGAAATGAGGTTGCCGCTCCTCGACCACGCCGCCGTCGTTGAGCACGGCCCGGATATGGCCGGTGAACGCATTGGGATAGGGATTATCCGGATCGATCACGTAGCGCACCTTGGCGGCGAGCGCGAGCACGGCCGGATCGCGCACCGCCTCATCGGTGAAGGCGTCGAGGCCGACGCCGCCGCGCACAAAGCCGGTCGCCAGAATGAACGGCGTCGCGAACTTGGCGGCATAGCCGTTGGGCGGGCGCTGCTTGGCGGCCAAAGGCTCCCACAGCCGGTGCACGGTGCCCTCCGCCACTTCGCAGACGAGCTCCTTCACCGCCTCCGGCTTGATGCCGCGCGCCGCCAGCCGCCGGGCGCAGTCGATGTAAGGGTGCGCCATGGTCCCGCACGGATAGGGCTTGAAGGCGAGCGTCTCGATCACCCAGCGCTCGCCGAAATCGTCGAGCGCGCCGTAATTGCCCGCGGCGGTGTGCGCGAAGCCATGGAACAGCCCGTGCACGCCTTCGAACACCGTGCGCGGACCGTTAAAGCCCGCGCGCGCCAGCAGCGCCGCGCGGATGGCGGACTGCGCCGCCCAGCCGGGATGCAGCCGCTTGGTCCAGGCGCCTTCGGCGAGATATTCGATGATGCCGCCGGCCATCGTGCCGGCGATGCCGAGCGCGTCGACGATCTGCTTTTGCGTCAGGCCGAGCGCTGCGGAAACGCCGGCCGCCGCGCCCATCACGCCGAACACCGCGGTCGGATGGAAGCCGGCTTTGTGCACCGCCTTCGGCACCACGGTGGACAGCCGGCACATCACCTCGCAGCCGACGGCGATGCCGATGAGCGCCGCGGCGCCGTCCGCATTATGGCGCTCGCAGGCCGCCAGCACCGCCGGCACCACCACCGCGCCGGCATGCACCGGCCCGCCTTCGAAGGTGTCGTCGAAATCCTCGCCATGCGCGGCGGTGCCGTTGACGAAGGCCGCGCCGGCCGAGCTCAAGGTGCGGGCGTGCCCGATCGCCGTGCAGGGCCCGTCGTCGTCGAGGCCGGCGAGCGCCGCCTTGACGTAATCCTCGTTGCGCGCGGTGACGCAAAGCCCGGCGACGTCGATCAGCAGATCGACGCATTTCGCCCGCACCGCCGGCGGCAGGCGCTCGGCGCGCAAGCCGGCGATGCGCCCGGCCAGCTGCTGCGCGACGGAAACCTGCGGAAGCTTGGCGTCCATTACTTATTGCCGTTTGCGCATGATCTGGTCCGAAAACCGGTACCCACTTTTCGGGATCATGCGCTAGGTTCTAAAACGCACGGTGCCGAAGCCGGGAATGCGGTTGACCGCAAAGACCACCGAGAAGGTAATGATCAACATGCCGAGGCCGATCACCGCGATGGCGCCGAGGTCGCCGCTTTCGTTGAGGTCGTAGATCAGCACCGAGATCACTTTCGTTTGCGAGGTGAACAAAATGATCGCCGCCGACAATTCCCGCATCACGCCGACGAAAATGAAGCACCAGGTCGCGATCACGCTGGTGCGCAACAGCGGCGCGGTGATCTGCCAGAGCGAGCGCAGGCGCGTGGCGCCGAGGATGCGGCTGGCGTCCTCCAATTCCGGATGGATGGTGCGGAACGCCGCCTGCAGCTGCTGATAGGCCGAGGGCAGCGCGATGGTGACGAAGGCGATCAGCAGGATCCACAGCGTGCCGTAAAGCACGAAAGGCGGCCGCGTGTAGCTCAAGAACAGGCCGACGCCGAGCACGATGCCGGGGATAGCGATCGGCGCGGTGGCGAGGAAGCCGAGCCCGCGGTGCCCGGCCACCGCCTTGCGCGCGGTCATGTAGGAGATGACCAGCGCCAGGATAGTGCCGACGGTCGCGGTGGCGGCGCCGAGGATGACGGTGTTCTTCAGCACCAGCCTGGTCGCCGACAGCTCGAACAGCACGAAGTTGATGTTCTGGGTGGTGAAATTCTTGACGGTCAGGAAGGTGGTGGCGACCGGCGAGAAGGCGGCGTTGAACAACGCGGCATAGGGCAGGAACACCGGCAGCATCAGCACCGCCAGGCACAGCACGAAGGCCGGCCAACGCCAGCGGTGCAGCGGGATCAGGCGCGGCGCGCCGTATTTGCCGCCGACCACCGAATAGCCGCGGCGGCCGAGGATCATGTGTTCGGCGCGCAGCAGCAGCACCGTCAGCAGCAGCAGCGGCAGCGCCGCGGCGGCGGCGAGTTCCGGCTTGGGCGGAAACTGGAACAGGCTCCAGATCTTGGTGGTCATGGTGTGGAAGCCGGCCGGCAGCGCCAGGATCGCCGGCGAGCCGAACAGCGTCATCGCCTGCAGGAAGGCGACCAGCGCGCCGGCGAGCAGCGCCGGCAGCACCAGCGGGATGGTGACGCGGCGCGCGGTATACCAGCGGCCGCCGCCGAGGATCGAGGAGGCGTCCTCCAATTCGCCCGGCGTGCGGTCGAGCGAGTTGGCGACCAGCACGAAGACATAAGGGAAGGTGTAGCAGGAGATCACGAAGATGATGCCGGTCAAAGTGTAGATGTTGAACAGATGCTGGTCCGGCTCGGCGCCGGTGACCATGCGGTAGAGCTGGTTGAGCAGGCCGCTGTTGGGCGCCGCCAACAGCTCCCAGGCGATGGCGCCGAGGAAGGGCGGCGTCACGAACGAGGCCGTCACCAGCGCGCGGATGACCTGGCTGAACGGCAGATCGGTGCGCGCCACCAGCCAGCTCATCGGCGCGGCCACCGCGCAGCAGAGGACCGCCGATGAGGTGGCGATGATGAAGGTGGTGATCAGCGGATCGTAGAACGACGACTCGGTGAACAACCGGTAGAAATTGTTGAGCGTGAGCGCGCCCTTGGCGTCGGTCAGGCTGTAGACGAACAGCCACGACAGCGGCAGCACGATCAGCACGCAGAGCAGCGCGACGAAAACGTACAAAATCGGCTTCGAGGGATCGAAGCCGGCCGGCCGGCGTTCCGCGGGTACGGGCAAGGCGATGGTCATGTCGGCCGTCTCGCGCCCGGACGCGGACAACAGGCCGCGCCCGGGACGAGTGTCCTGTCGCTAGACGTGGAAGAGCTTGACGTAATGCTGCTTGATCTCGTCGCTCATCTTCTCGACCGCGGCGGGATCGTCCTTCATCGCCTTGATCTGCTTGAACGGCGTGCGGCCGGGCTTTTCCTTGGTGTTGGGATGCATCGAGCGCAGGCCGCCGACGTCGATGATCAGCTGCTGGCATTCCGGCGTGAAGCTGTAGGCGCAGAACAGCTTGGCGGCGTTCGGGTTCGGCGCCGCCTTGAACATGCCGGTCGGCCCGACGATCAGCGGCGAGCCTTCGGTGGCGTAGACTTCCTGCACCGGCCCGCCCTTCTCCTTGATCTGGAAGATATTGTACTCGTTGCCGTCGGCCATCACCGCGCGCTCGCCGAGCGCCAGCCGCTTCGGCGGATCGGCCGAGGACTGCACCTGCATGATGTTCTGCGCCGCCAGCTTCTCGAAGAAGCTCCAGCCGAGATCGCGCTGCATCTGGTAGGTCGCGGTCATGATGGTGCCGCTGTAGCCCGGATGCGCCTTGACGATCTTGCCCTTCCATTTCGGGTCGAGCAGGTCGGCATAGCTCTTCGGCGCGTCTTCCTTTTTCACCAGCTTGGTGTTGTAGGCGATGATGCACAGCCAGACGCGGAAGCTGGCGAACATGCCGTCCGGGTCCTTGTGCTCGGCCGGATAGAACTTGGCGACGTCCTCGGGCAGGAAGGCCTCGAGCATGCCCTTGTTCTTCCAGACGATGAAATGCGCCGCGTCGGACGAATTGGCGCAGTCGACCGCGTGGATGTTGCTGCCGTATTCCTGGCCGATGCGCTGGAACACGCGCTCGGCGCCGGTGCGCTCGACGCGCACGGCGACGCCGGGAAATTTGGCTTCGAACGACTTGGCGATCTTTTCGGCGAGCGGCAGGTCGACCGAGGTGTACCAGACCACCTTGCCTTCTTTCTTCGCCGCTTCGACCAGCGCCGGCGTGATGCTCGTGGCCGGCGGCGCGGCCGCCAAGACCTTGGCCGGCAACGCGGCCCCGGCCGCCAACGCGCTCGACCCGATCAACAGGCCTCGGCGTGAGATTTTAAAGTCTTTCATCGGCGTATCCTCCATCGTCTTGTTCTTGTCGCGCGCGCCCCACGAATTCTAACCGCTCAGCGCCCGGCAGCGCTCGGCCGGCAAATGCAGCCAGACGGCGCTGCCTTGCGGGATATTGTCGCCGGCCGCCGTGACCACCCGCATTTGCGTGCCGCCGGCGACTTCCACCATATAGTCCCGGCTGTCGCCGAGAAAGACCTGCCGCGTCACCGTCGCCGGCACGACGTTTTCGGCCTGCGCCGGCCTGCGCCGCCGAGATCGCGATGTCGTGCGGGCGGATCGACACCGCCGTCGCGGCGCCGGTCTTCACCGGCTCGCCGACGCAGCGCAGCGCAACTCCGGCAAACTCGACATGGGCGGCGTCGCGGCCGGTGCCCTTGATGACGTTGCTCGCGCCGATGAAGCGCGCGACGAATTCCGAACGCGGCCGGTCGTAGATGTCTTCCGGCGTTCCGGCCTGCTCGATCTTGCCGGCGTTCATCACCGCGATCAGATCGGCGGTCGTCATCGCCTCCGACTGGTCGTGCGTGACGTAGACCGTGGTGTAGCGGTAGGCGTCGTGCAGGCGGCGCACCTCGAAGCGCATCTCCTCGCGCAAATTGGCGTCGAGATTCGACAGCGGCTCGTCGAGCAGCAGCGTCTCCGGCTCCACGATCAGCGCGCGCGCCAGCGCCACGCGCTGCTGCTGGCCGCCGGAAAGCTCGCCGGGGTAGCGCTGCGCCAGCGGCGCGAGCTTGGTGGTGGACAAGAATGGCGTCGAGCTTCTTGCCGATGGCGGCGCGCTCCAGCTTGCGCAGCTTGAGGCCGTAGACGATGTTTTCTTCCACCGTCATGTGCGGCCACAGCGCGTAGCTCTGGAAGATCATCGACATGTTGCGGCGCTCGGGCGGCAGCGTCTGCGCCGGCGAGGACACGAGCTTGTCGCCGACGCGGATTTCGCCGGCGCTCGGCTCGACGAAACCGGCGATCAGCCGCAGCGTCGTGGTCTTGCCGCAGCCGGAGGGACCGAGCAGGCAGACCAGATGGCCGTGTTCGATGGTGAGCGAGATATTGTCGACCACCGCGACATCGCCGTACCGTTTGGTCAGGTCCCGCAACTCGACCGACGCCACGCCCGTCCTCCCCTACCTTTCGAAGGTCGGCCGTTGACCGGCCGTTCTTAGTACTCGAACCCCACCCCGGCCGCTCTGCTTCGGCGGCGCGCTAGATCTTATGAGCCGGTGAAAGCCGGCTTGCGCTTCTCCATGAAGGCCTTGCGGCCCTCGGTATAATCGCCGGAAGCGAAGCATTGCGCCACCAGGTCGGCGCATTTCTTCATGTTGCGCTCGCCGGCGTCCTTGAGCGTCTCGCCGACGATGAACTTGACCGAATTCACGGTCAGCGGCGCGTTGCCGCCGATGGTGTCGGCATAGTCCTTGACGTAATTTCTCGAGCTCGTCGGCCGGCAGCACGCGGTTGACCAGGCCCATTTGCTGCGCCTCGGCGGCGGTGAACTGGCGCGCGGTGAAGAAGATTTCCTTGGCGAAGGACGGCCCGACCACGTCGACCAGCTTCTTGATGCCCTTGAAGCCGTAGCCGAGGCCGAGCTTGGCGGCCGGCACGCCGAACTTGGAATTGTCCGCGCAGATGCGCAGGTCGCAGCACAGCGCCAGGCCGACGCCGCCGCCGATGCAATAGCCCTGGATCATGGCGATGGTCGGCTTGGGAAATTCGTAGATCGCGGTGTTGGCCTTGTCGACCGACTCGTTGTAGCGGTCGATCGCCTCCTTGCTGGAGCGCTCGCTCTCGAACTTGGAAATGTCGGCGCCCGAGACGAAGGCCTTGCCGCCGGCGCCCGTCAGCACCACCACGCGCACGTTCTTGTCGGCGGCGAAGTCGGCAAGGATGCCGCCGGCCGCCTCCCACATCTCCAGCGACACCGCGTTGTGGCGCTCGGGATTGTTGAAGATCAGATAGCCGACGTTGCCCTCCTTGCGGGACAGCATCTTGTCGGTCTTGGTCGCGTACGTTCATGTCCTGATCTCCTCACACCGCCTTGGCCTGATGCAAGCGCGGCGATCTCATTCTCGCCGAAGCCGAATTCCTTGAGCACCTCGTCGGTGTGCTGGCCGATCTCCGGCGGCGTGGCGACGATCTTGCTGCGGCGTGCGCGAGAGCGTGAACGGCTGGCCGACGAAGGTTTCGGCGCTGCCGTCCGGCCGCTTGGCGTCCTGCGCGATGCCGAGGTGCTTGACCTGCGGGTCGGCGAACATCTGGTCGATGGAATAGATCGGGCCGCACGGCACGCCGGCCTTGTTGATGGCGTCGATCCAGTCGCGCGCTCGGTCTTGCCGACGGTCTTGGCCTCGATCGCGGCGTTGAGCGCGTCGCGGTTCTTGGAGCGCAGCGCGCTGCTCTTGTAGTCGGGATGGTCGATCAGCTCGGGCGCGCCGATGGTCTGGCACAGCCGCTCCCACATCACCTGGCCGGCGGAGGCGATGTTGATGTGGCCGTCGGCGGTCTTGAACACGCCGGTCGGGATCGCTGGTCGGGTGATTGTTGCCGGCCTGCTGCGCCACTTCCTGCATTTGCAGCCAGCGCGCCGCCTGGAAGTCGAGCATGAAGATCTGCGCCTGCAGCAGCGAGGTGGCGACCCACTGGCCTTCGCCGGAGACCTCGCGCTCGAGCAGCGCGGTCAGGATGCCGAGCGCGCAGAACAATGCCGGCGGTGAGATCGGCGACCGGAATGCCGACGCGCACCGGCCCCTGCCCGGGCAGCGCCGGTGATCGACATCAGCCCGCCCATGCCTTGCGCGATCTGGTCGAAGCCGGGCCGGTCGCGATAGGGCCCGTCCTGGCCGAAGCCGGAAATGCTGCCGAGGACGATGCGCTTGTTGATCTTTTTCAGGCTCTCGTAGTCGATGCCGAGCCGGTCCTTCACGTCGGGCCGGTAGTTCTCGACCACCACGTCGGCCTTCTCGACCATGCGCCGGAAGGCGGCGATGCCCTGCGGCGACTTCAGGTCGAGCGTGATGCTGCGCTTGTTGCGGTGCAGGTTCTGGAAGTCGGCATTGCTGCGCGGGCCGCCCGGCCCCTCGCCCTTCTCCAGATGCGGCGGGGTCTCGATCTTGATGACGTTGGCGCCCCAATCGGCGAGCTGGCGCACGCAGGTCGGGCCGGCGCGCACGCGGGTCAGGTCGAGCACGGTAAAGCGGGAAAGGGCCTTGGACGCACTGGGAAACGGCATTCGCACACTCCGGAGCCTCAAAACGAGCCGACATTCCCCGATCTGTCCGGCCTTGTCCATCGGCGCAATTCGGCCTCTGGCCAGGCAATTTGTTCATCATTTGGCGCAATAAGCGTGCGCGGTGCCTTGAAAAGACCATCAGTAGCTGTCATATGCACCGCAACGGACGAAGAACCCGACCTCGGGTTTGCGGGCTGCGTGCACGAAAACTCCTCAAACGATTTTCGCCCCGCCTCCTCCGTTTCTCCTAACTAACGACAACCCTGGCCACGCGGGATGTCTTTGAACCCCGCGATTCCGCCGCTTGCACGAGCAAGCCGGCCGCTTCGCCATATAAGAAAGAGACCTTTTGACTTCTTTTAACGACTTCGGCCTCGCAGAGCCGATCCTTCGCGCCCTCGCCGAAGAGAAATACGTAACCCCCACCCCGATCCAGGCCCAGACCGTTCCGCTCGTCCTTTCCGGCCGCGATGTCATCGGCATCGCGCAGACCGGCACCGGCAAGACCGCGGCCTTCGCGCTGCCGATCCTGCATCACCTGTTGAGCAAGCGGCTGCGCCCGGCGCCGAAATCGGCCCGCGTGCTGGTGCTGTCGCCGACGCGCGAACTGTCCGGCCAGATCGCCGACAGCTTCCGCGCCTACGGCCGGCACATCCGCCCGCTCGAAACTGCGCTGGCGATCGGCGGCGTGCCGATCAACAAGCAGGTCCGCTCGCTCGCGCGCGGCGTCGAAGTGCTGGTGGCGACGCCCGGCCGGCTCCTCGATCTGGTCAACCAGCGCGCGCTCAGCCTCAATCAGGTCGAGGTGCTGGTGCTGGACGAAGCCGACCGCATGCTCGACATGGGCTTCATCCACGACATCAAGCGCATCGTCGCCATGCTGCCGAAGGCGCGGCAGACGCTGTTCTTCTCGGCCACCATGCCGCAGGAAATCACCCGGCTCGCCGACGCGATGCTGCGCGATCCGGCGCGCGTGGCGGTGACCCCGCAGGCCACCACCGTCGAGCGGATCGCGCAGCGCGTGATCCTCACCGACAAGGCCTCCAAGCAGGCGCTGCTGGCCGAACTGCTCAAGAGCGAGCCGGTCGAACGCGTGCTGGTCTTCACCCGCACCAAGCACGGCGCCGACAAGGTCGTGCGCGGCCTGGAGAAAGCCGGCCACTCCGCCGAGGCGATCCACGGCAACAAGTCGCAGAACCAGCGCGAGCGCGTGCTCGCCGACTTCCGCAACGGCAAGCTGCGCACGCTGATCGCGACCGACATCGCCGCGCGCGGCATCGACGTCGACGGCGTCAGCCACGTGTTCAATTACGACCTGCCGAACATTCCGGAATCCTACGTCCACCGCATCGGCCGCACCGCGCGCGCCGGCGCCGAGGGCGTGGCGATCTCGTTCTGCGATCACGAGGAGGCGGTGTTCCTGCGCGACATCGAGAGACTGATCCGCATGGCGATCCCCTCGACCAACCGGCGCAGCGGCGGACGGCCTCAGCCCGGCCCCGCCGGCGGAAGCCCGCCATGGCGGCCGGCCGCATCACCGCGGCGGTCATCAGCGCAACGGCGGCGGCATAACGGCGGCCGGCAACGGCCGCGGCGGTCAACAAGGGCGGCCATGGCCATTCCAACGGCAACGGCCAGCAGGCCCGCGCAAGGCCACAACGGCCACCAGGCCGGCCCGACCGGCGATCGCCTCGGTGGAGCCCGCCGCAAGGGCAGCCAAGCGGCATCGGAAATGTTACATTCATGCAGCGCTCGGCCGGGCCGCGCCGCGACGCCGGCTCGCCGCGCGAACTGATACCGGGAGAGCGAACTGGATGGCGAAGGAAGAACTGCTGGAATTCGACGGCACGGTGACCGAGGTGCTGCCGGACGGCAATTTCCGGGTGAAGCTCGACAACGAGCACGAGGTGCTCGCCTACACCGCCGGCAAGATGCGCAAATTCCGCATCCGCACCGGCGTCGGCGACCGGGTGATCGTGGAGATGTCGCCTTACGACCTGCAGCGCGGACGCATCAGCTTCCGCCACAAGGGCGACGCGCCGACCCCGGGGCCGCAGCAACGCCGGCCGAATTTCCGCCGGCGCTAGAATTCTATGACAGGCTGGGGGCACGCCATCCAGATCGGAGAACAGCGTGCCATGCGAGTGAAGATCCTTCGTCCGTGCCTCGCTTGGCGGTCGCGCTCGCCGCCGCCCTCGCTCCGGCCGCCGCGCAAGACGGCAAAGACAAACCGGCGGCGCAGCGCGAGATCGGCGCCGGCATCCTGCGGCTGCTGCCGCCGGATTCGGTCACCGAGCATTCGCTCGACACCGCGCAGAGCAAGCTCGCTTACACCGCGACCGCCGGCACGCTCACCTTCTTCAACCAGTCGGGCGAGAAAAGCGCCGCGGTGTTCTACACCGCCTATGTGGCGAAGAACGCCGGCGCCAACCGGCCGATCACCTTCGCCTTCAACGGCGGCCCGGGCGCGGCTTCGGCCTATCTCAATCTCGGCCTGGTCGGCCCGCGCGTGCTCGATCTTAGCCGCCGGCGACCCCGCGCTCGCCACGTCTGCACGACAATCCCGACAGCTGGCTGCGCTTTACCGACCTGGTGCTGATCGACCCGATCGGCGCCGGCTGGAGCCGCGCCGCCAAAGCCGACGACGCCAAGCATTACTGGAACGTGCGCAGCGACGCCGACGCCATGGCCAAGGCGATCGCGCTTTACGTCGCCAAGAACAACCGCGACGGCTCGCCGAAATATCTGCTGGGCGAAAGCTATGGCGGCCTGCGCGCCGTCAAGACCGCGCGCGCGCTGCAACGCGACCAAGGCATCCTGGTCAACGGCATCGTCATGCTGTCGCCGCTGATCGAAGGCTGGCTGACCTTCGGCGACGACCTCTCCGCCTTGCGCTCGGCGCTGGAATTGCCGTCGCTCGCCGCGGCCGCGCTCGAACGCAAAGGCGCGTTCAGCCCGGCGGCGCTGGCCGAGGCCGAAAAATTCGCCATGACCGATTATCTCACCACGCTCGCCGGCAAGCCGCCGCAAGGCGCGGCGGCGCAAGCCTTCTACGCGCGGGTGGCCGAGGTGAGCGGCCTGCCGCTCGACGCGGTGACGCAAGCGCGCGGCTTCCTCACCGGCGCCTACGTGAAGAGCCTGCGCGCCTCCGACAACAAGATCGTCAGCCGCTACGACGCGACCTTCGCGGTCGACGATCCGTTTCCCGAGGAGCGCGCCGGCCACGCGCCCGATCCGATCCTCGACGGCATCACGCGCGCCTATGGCGGCGCCTTCGCCGCCTACGCGCGCAACGAGCTCGGCTTCAAGACCGAGATGACCTATCAGCTGCTGGCCGGCGACGTCACGCGCGGCTGGGACTGGGAGGGCAAACGCGGCAGCGTCGGCGCCGAAAGCGACCTGCGCGTGCTGCTGTCGTTCTCGCCGACGTTTCGCCTGCTGATCGCGCACGGGGTTTCCGACATGGTGACGCCCTATGCCGCCAGCCGTTACGTGATCGACCACCTGCCGGCCTTCACGCCGCCCGGGCGCGTCGCGCTCAAGCTCTATCGCGGCGGGCACATGCTTTATCTCGACCCGGCCTCGCGCAAGGCGTTCAGCGCCGACGCGGCGGCGTTTTATCGCGGCGGGGAGTAACTTTTTCGCTGACCGTCAAGGCACATACCGCGTGCCGATCCCCGGCTTGCTCTGGCCGAGGCCGGGCAGTTCCCACACGCCGGCGCCGGACGGGATTGGTGTCGGCGCCGATATCGACGTCGATCAGATAAGGCTTGTTGGCGGCGATGCCCTTGCGGATGGCGTCGCCGAGATCGCCGGCGCGGTCGACGCGCACGCCCTCGACGCCGGCCGAGCGCGCCATGGCGGCGAAGTCGGGATTGTAGCGCTCGCCGGTCTTGGGATGGTGGAAGTCGGTCGCCAGTTCGCGGCCGCTCAGATAGCCGCGCTGCAGGCCGCGGATGGACGCGTAGGCGTAGTTATTCCACACCACCCAGACCACCGGCAGGTCGTATTCGACCGCGGTGCCGAGCACGTTGGCGTGCATGAAGAAGGCGCCGTCGCCGCACACCGACACGCACGGGCGCTCGGGCGCGGCGAATTTCGCGCCCAGCACGCCGGCGACGCCGAAGCCCATCGGCCCGAAGCCCATCGAGCCGATCAGCGAGTCGGGCCGCTTGGGCTTGCAGAAGCCGAGCAGCCAGTTGTGGTGCACGCCGATGTCGCTCACCAGAATGGCGTCGTCGGGCAGCGCGCGGCCGATCTCGTGCGCGGCGCGCTGCGGATTGATCGGCGTCGAATCGTCCTTGAAGCCGGGCGCCACGAACGCGTCCCATTCCTTGCGGTAGCCGTCGATCGCGTCGAGCCACTTCTTGCGCGCGTCCAGCTTGCGGTCGACGTCCTTGCGGCGGTCGAGCTCGGCCAGCACTTGGCGCAGGAAAGTGCGCACGTCGGCCATCAGCCCGAGCGCGACCGGGTAGTTGCGGCCGATCTCCTCCGGATCGATGTCGACATGGATCAGCTTGGTCGGCGGGATGGTGAAGGAGTAGCCGGGGATCCACGAGCTCGAGGTGCGGTCGTCGAAGCGCACGCCGAGCGCCAGCAGCACGTCGGCCTGGCGCGTGGCGTGATTGGCCTGGTAGTGGCCGGCGCGGGCAACGAGCCCGAGCGCGAGCCGATGATTGACGTCGATGGCGCCGAGCCCGCTCGCCGAGGCGGCGACCGGAATTTGCAGCCGCTCGGCGAGCTTCAGCAGGTCGTCGCAGGCGCCGCCGTAGCGCACGCCCTGCCCGACGATGATGGTCGGCCGCTCGGCGGCCAGCAGCATGTCGACCGCCTTGGTCACGCCCTCGGGATCGGCGCCGCAGCGGCTGGAGATGTTGGCGCTCCAGTCCTCCGGGCGCGGCGCTTCCTCCGCCGCCGCCTCCAGGAACACGTCGAACGGCACGTCGAGCACCACCGGCCCCGGCCGCCCGGTCACCATGGTCTTCCAGGCCTGCCGCACCATCAGCGGCACTTGTTCGCCGCGGGTCGGCTGAAACACCTTCTTGCAATAGGAGCGCACGGTCGAGGGAAAGTCGGCCTGGTAGTGCCGGTACAATTCCTGGAAGGCGCCGCGGTTGAACTGGCTGGTCGGCACGTTGCCGGTCACCGCCATGAACGGCACCGAGTCGAGAAACGCATTGCCGAGCGAGATCGGCAGGTTGGCCGAGCCCGGCCCGCAACTGGTGAAGGTCGCGGTCGGCCGCCCGCTGACGCGGTAATAGACGTCGGCCATGAAGCCGGCGACGCTTTCGTGATGCACCGAGACGGTCTTGATGTCGCCGGCGCGTTCATAGAGCGCGTCGATGAACTGGATGTTGCCGTGGCCGCACAGGCCGAATACATGCGGCACTTTTTCGCGAATCAGATAATCGACGATGACCTGCGCACCGTTGAGCACGTTGTGCCCCGACATCGGCGATTCCTCCGCGACGGATTGTTGGTGCGCCGGCCGGCGGCGAGCGATGGAACCCTATTTTGCGCGATTATGCTGTGTCAATTCGTGACAGGTGCAGGGTGTATTTCGTGCCGGATTTGTGCATAAACGCGAGCCAAACCGAGGTTCCGATTCTTTTGGCTCTGTGAAAACGGGAACCCCGGCCGCGCCGCCGCCATTGGACAGTCTTGTGCAGAAAGGCTTCGCATCACGATCGCCGCCATGCCGCAAGCCCGAACAGAAGCCGATCGCACTCCGAACCGCTTTCCGGCGGCGAGGAGGAATTGCGCGACGCCATCCAGAGCCAAGCTCGTCTATGCGCTGGCCAAGACGCCTGAGCAGGCGAGCGAGCATGACTGGTATCAAGCGACCGTCATGGCGCTGCGCGACCGGCTGGTCGACGTCTGGATGGCGGAACGCGACGACACCAAGCGGCGGCACAAGAAGCGCGTCTATTATCTCTCGATCGAATTCCTGATCGGGCGGCTGCTGTTCGATACGCTCAACAACATGCGGCTGACCGAGACCACGCGGCGCGCGCTCGCCGCGCTCGGCGTCGATCTCGACGCTTTGCGCGAGGTCGAGCCGGACGCCGCGCTCGGCAATGGCGGGCTCGGACGGCTGGCCGCCTGCTTCATGGACTCGATGGCCGCGCTCGGCATTCCGGCTTACGGCTACGGCATCCGCTACGAAAACGGGCTGTTCGAGCAGCGCATCGAGGACGGCTGGCAGCACGAATTTCCCGAGGAGTGGCTGGCGAACGGCAATCCGTGGGAATTCGCCAACCGCGAAACGAACTACGCCATCGGCTTCGGCGGCGTGGTCGAATATCTCGGCGGCGACGAGGCGACCGCGCGCGCGATCTGGTATCCGGCCGAGACGGTGCTGGCGGTGCCGCACGACACGCTGATCGCCGGCTGGCGCGCCCGCCACGTCAACGTGCTGCGGCTGTGGCAGGCGCGCGCGCCCTCGCCGCTGCAATTGTCCGCGCTCAACCACGGCGACTTGGTCGGCGCCACCGCGGCGCGCGCCCGCGCCGAGGCGATCTCGCGCGTGCTCTATCCCAACGACGCCACGCCCGAGGGCCAGGAGCTGCGGCTGCGGCAGGAATATTTCTTCACCGCCGCCTCGCTGCAGGACCTGATCCGCCGCCAGCTCGACGAATACGGCACGCTCGACGCGCTGCCCGAGCATGCCGCCGTCCAGCTCAACGACACCCATCCGGCGATCGCGGTCGCCGAATTGATGCGGCTTCTGGTGGACGAGCACAACTTCGGCTGGGAGCACGCCTGGCGCATCACGCGGGCGACGCTCGCCTACACCAACCACACGCTGCTGCCGGAGGCGCTGGAAAGCTGGCCGGTCGAGTTGTTCGGCCGGCTGCTGCCGCGGCATTTGCAGATCATTTATCTGATCAACTGGGCTGCATTTGCAGGCGGCCGAGAATGCCGGCCACACGGATCCGGATTTCCTGGCCAATATCTCGCTGGTGCACGAGAACGGCGCCAAATGCGTGCGCATGGCGCATCTGGCCTTCGTCGGCTCGCATGCCGTCAACGGCGTCTCGGCGCTGCACACCGATTTGCTGCGCAAGACCTTGTTTCACGACCTCGCGCTGTCGACGCCGACGCGCATCGTCAACGAGACCAACGGCATCACCTTCCGGCGCTGGCTCATCGACGCCAACCCCCCGCTCACCGGCCTGCTGACGCGCACGCTGGGCGAGCGCGTGCTCGACGACCCCGAGGCGCTGCGCGATCTCGAAGCGTTCGCCGACGACGCCAAGTTTGTCGCGCATTACCGCAACGCGCGCGCGCACAACAAGGCGCGGCTCGCCGACCTGCTGCACCGGCGCACCGGCGTGCGGCTGCCGGAGGACGCGCTGTTCGACGTGCACATCAAGCGCGTGCACGAATATAAGCGGCAATTGCTCAATATCCTGGCGGCGATCGCGCGCTATCAGGCGATCCGCGCCGAGCCGGACGCTCCTTGGGTGCCGCGGGTGAAGATTTTCGCCGGCAAGGCGGCGGCGAGCTACGAGCGCGCCAAGCTCATCATCAAGCTGATCAACGACGTCGCCGCGCGTCGTCAACGCCGACCCGCTGGTCGGCGACCGGCTGAAGATCGTGTTCGCGCCGAACTACAGCGTCAGCCTCGCCGAAAAGATCATCCCGGCCGCCGACCTGTCGGAGCAGATTTCCACCGCCGGCATGGAAGCCTCCGGCACCGGCAACATGAAGCTCGCGCTCAACGGCGCGCTGACCATCGGCACGCTCGACGGCGCCAATATCGAGATCCGCGAGCAGGTCGGCGCCGAGAATGTCGTGATCTTCGGCATGACCGCGGCCGAGGTGGCGGAACGCCAGCGCATGCAGTTCACCGGCGCCGAAGCGGTGGCGGCCTCGCCGCGGCTCGCGGCGGTGTTGGAGGCGCTCTCCGCCGGCGCGTTCTCGCCGGACGAGCCGGGCCGCTACCGGCCGATCGTGGACGCGCTCGCTCGGCTACGACCACTTCATGGTGGCCGCCGATTTCGAGGCCTATTGGCTGGCGCAGTGCGAGGTCGACCGGCGCTGGCGTTCGGACAGCGGCTGGTGGCGCAGCGCGGTGCTCAACACCGCGCGCATGGGCTGGTTCTCCTCCGACCGCACCATCCGCGACTACGCCCGCGACATCTGGAACGTGGCGGTCACCTGATCGCGCGCCCGGCCTGCGCGAAGGCTTCCCCTACCCGCCGCAAATCATCGTGCTGTTCAAGCTCCTCGAGCGCGACCGGCAGCCTGCGCCGCCAGTTCGGATGCTGCGCGACGGTGCCCGGAATATTGACCTGGTCGCGCAGCCCGAGCACGTCCTCGATCGACAATCACCGCCAGCCGCGACGGCGTGGCGGCGAGGAACGCGGCCACCGCCGCGACGTCGCCGGGCGGATAGGCCGGCGCGCGCTCGGCGAGGGCCTCGCGCAGGCATTGCTGCGCCCAGGCGCGCGCTTCGTCGTTTTCGCCGGGGTCGAGGCCGAGCTCGCGCTTGACGCGCAGGTCGTGCGCGTCGCGCCAGCCTTGGTAAGTCGGCAAATCGTGCGTGCCGAAAGTCGCCAACGCCTCGGCCGGGTAGCTCTCGGGCGGACGGAAGCGGCCTCGGTCGTCGCGCTCGAACAGCATCACGCGGTAGCACCACAGACCCCAGCGCGCCAAAGTTTCGCGAAAGCCGTCCGGCACCGTGCCGAGGTCTTCGCCGATCACGATACAGCGGGCACGCTCGCTTTCCTCGGCGATGACGCGCAGCAGCGGCTCGAACGGAAAGCGCACATAAGCGCCGCCGCCGCGGTTGGCCGCCGTGCGGAATCATGAAGGCGCGGTTCAGGCCGAGCACGTGATCGATGCGCAGCGCGCCGGCGTGGCGCATATTGGCGCGCATCAATTGCCGCAGCATGGCGAAATCGTCGTCCGGCAGCGCGTGCGGATTGAACGGCGCCAGACCCCAATCCTGGCCCGCGCGGATTGAATTCGTCGGGCGGCGCGCCGAGCGAAACACCGGCGAGCGTCGCGTGCTGGGCGCTCCAGGCATCCGCGCCGGAGCGGTCGATGCCGACCGCGAGATCGGCATAGAGCCCGATCGGCATGCCGTGCCGGCGCGCGGCAGCAACGCAGCCGGCGAGCTGCCGATCGGCGGTCCACTGCACGAATTCGGTGAATTCACAGTCCTCGTCATGCGCGCGGCGAAACTCTTCGAGTTGCGCGCGTCCGGGATTGCGCCAGGCTTGCGGCCATTGCCACCACGGCGCCGGCGCGTATTGCCGGCGCAGCACCTCGAAGCAGGCAAAGCGCAGCAGCGTTTCGCCCTGCTCTTTTCGGTAGGAGTCGAAATCGGCGCGGCGCGCGCCACTCGCGGTCTGGCGGAACGCTCGATGCGCCAGCCGCAGAGCGCGCGATTTCACCTCGGCGACGCGCGCATAAGCGACCAGCTCGCTCGCGCGCAGCGCTGCGATCTCGGCCGCAAGTTCGGCGGCGCCGGCAAATTCCGGGATCGCCTCGACGTCGATATAAAGCGGATTGAGGAACAGCCGGCTGTTGGGGGCATAGGGGCTGGCGTCCTCGGCGCGGTCGGCAAACAGCGCATGCAGCGGGTTGAGGCCGATGGCCGCGGCGCCGCGCGCGGCGGCGAGCGCGATCAGGCGTCGCAAGGTCGCTGAAATCGCCGATGCCCCAATTGCGGCGCGAGCGCAGCGCGTAAAGCTGCACCGCCAGCGCCCACAGCCGGCGGCCGTCGCCCTGGTAGGCGCGCATCAAGGCGGGCGGCGCGAGCGCGCGCGGCGTGGCGCCCGACGCCGCCATGGCCTCGATCAGCCGCCGGAGCGTGTCCGGGCTTGCCACCGAACGGTTGCCGAATACGTCGAAAAACTCGCTCTCGATGCCCCAGCGGCCGGCGGCGTCGGTAAAATCATTCATTGGCGGCGCTTTTTGGCTGCGGCGGCGGGTCCATCAATAGCGGGGTAACCTTGCGGAACTTTGGCCATTTTTCGTGGTTCATCTAAGCGGTAAGTGTGGTTTCGGTCCGGGCGCGCGATCCCAAAACAGGTCAAAAAATGAACAAGTCCGCCGCGGAGCTTCCGGTGTCCGCATGAGAGCCTTTTCCCCGCCTGACGTGAGCGCCAATGCGCGCGCTGAGCCTTGGGACGTGTCCCCGGCCGACCCGACCGGGCCGCGCTTTCGCATCGAGGACATCTACCCCAGCGTCGATGGCGGGCGCTATCCGGTCAAACGCGTCGCCGGCGAAATCGTCGACGTATGGGCCGATATTTTTCGCGAAGGCCACGACGTGATCGCGGCCGCGCTGCTGTGGCGGCCGGAGCGCGCGGCCGAGTGGCGGCGTGAGCCGATGCGGCTCGACAGCAACGACCGCTGGCACGGGCAATTCACGCCGCCCAAGCCCGGCTGGTACGTGTTCGCCATCGAGGCCTGGACCGACCGCTTCGCCACCTGGCGCAAGGAGTTCAAGCTCAAGCAGGACGCCGGCCAGGACGTGTCGGCGGAAGCGCGCGAGGGCCATCGCGCTGCTGAGCGAGCTGATGCCGCACGCAGCGGCGGCGCGCAGAACCGCGATCGCGGCGGCGAAAGCCTTCGCCGCCAACGCCGAGCCCGCATTGCTGCTCGCCGACGATCTGGCAGCGGCGATGGCGAAAACCGAAACCCGTCCCGACCTCACGCGCAGCCACGTCGTGCCGCTGGTCGCCGACCGCGAACGCGCGCGCGCCGGCGCCTGGTACGAGATGGTGCCGCGCAGCCAAGGCAGCGTGCCGGGCAAGCACGGCACGTTCGACGATTGCATCGCGCGCGTGCCGGAGATCGCCGCGCTCGGCTTCGACGTGCTCTATCTGACGCCGATCCATCCGATCGGCCGCACCAACCGCAAGGGCAAGAACAATGCGCTCAAAGCCGGACCGGACGATCCCGGCAGCTTCTACGCCATCGGCAACGAGCACGGCGGCCACGACGCCGTGCATCCCGAGCTCGGCACGCTCGCCGATTTCCGCCGGCTGGTCGATGCCTGCCGCGCGCACGACATGGAGATCGCGCTCGACTTCGCGGTGCAATGCTCGCCCGACCATCCCTGGCTCAAGCAGCATCCGGAATGGTTCCGCGGCGGCCGGACGGCTCGATCAAGCTACGCGGAGAACCCGCCGAAGAAATACGAGGACATCGTCAACCCGGATTTCAACTGCGCCGACGCGCATCGCGCTGTGGGAGGCGTTGCGCGACGTCATCCTGTTCTGGGTCGAGCAGGGCGTGCGCATCTTCCGCGTCGACAATCCGCACACCAAGCCGTTTCCGTTCTGGGAATGGCTGATCCACGAGGTGCAGGCCGAGCACCCCGACGTGATGTTCCTGGCGGAAGCCTTCACCCGGCCGAAGATCATGAAGGCGCTGGCCAAGCTCGGCTTCACCCAGTCCTACACCTATTTCACCTGGCGCACCGAGAAGACCGAGATCCAGGATTATCTGCGCGAGCTCACCGGCTATCCCGAGCGCGAATATTTCCGGCCGAACTTCTTCGTCACCACGCCCGACATCACTGCCGGTGCAATTGCAGAGCGGCGAGCCGTGGCTGTTCAAGTCGCGCGCCGCGCTCGCCGCCACGCTCGCCGGCAATTACGGCATCTACAACGGCTTCGAACTGATCGAGCACGAGCCGATCCCCGGCCGCGAGGAATTCATCAATTCGGAAAAATACGAGATTCAAGACGCGCGACTGGAACAAGCCCGGCAATATCAAGGACTACCTGCGCCGGCTCAACGCCATCCGGCGCGCGAATGCCGCGCTGCTGCAGACCGCGAACTTGCGCTTCCTGCCGGTGGACGATGCCGGCGTGATCGGCTTCCTGAAAGAGTCGGTCGACGATGCCAACGCGGTCGCCTGCGCCATCGCGCTGACGCGCGGGCCGCACGAATTCTGGCTGCATTTCGGCGACGAGCGCATCGGGCCATCGGGCGCGCGCAAGCCGGTGCGGGCGATCGAGAACCTGGTGACCGGCGAGCGCCATCGCCTGGAATGGGGCGGCGTGCGGCTGCGCATCGATCCGAGCGCGATCCCGCGCTGCTGTTCCGCTGTCACGCGTAGCGCGCCATGAACATCATGCCGGCCACCATCGAGGAACAGAAAACCGCCGACGACGGGCTGTGGTTCAAGGACGCCATCATCTATCAGCTGCACGTCAAGGCGTTCCAGGACAGCAACGGCGACGGCATCGGCGATTTCGCCGGGCTGACCGAGCGGCTCGATTATCTGCGCGACCTCGGCGTCACCGCGCTCTGGCTGCTGCCGTTCTATCCGAGCCCCGGCCGCGACGACGGCTACGACATTTCCGACTACGGCGACATCAATCCGCGACTTCGGCACCATGCGCGACTTCCGCCGCTTCATGCAGGAGGCCAAGCGCCGCGACCTGCGCGTCATCACCGAACTGGTCATCAACCACACCTCCGACCAGCACCCTTGGTTCAAGCGCGCCAAGCGCAGCCCGGCCGGATCGAGCGCGCGCGACTGGTACGTCTGGAGCGACAACGACCAGAAATACGCCGGCACCCGCATCATCTTCACCGACACCGAGAAGTCGAACTGGACCTGGGACCAGGAGGCCGGCGCCTATTACTGGCACCGCTTCTTCGCGCACCAGCCGGACCTCAACTTCGACAATCCGCGCGTGGTCAGCGCGGTGCTGCAGGTGATGAAGCGCTGGCTCGACGCCGGCGTCGACGGCTTCCGGCTCGACGCCGTGCCTTACCTCTGCGAGCGCGAGGGCACCAACAACGAAAACCTGCCGGAAACCCACGCGGTGCTCAAACGCATGCGCGCACGAGCTCGACGCCTACGCGCCGAACAAAGTGCTGCTGGCCGAGGCCAACCAGTGGCCGGAGGACGTGCAGGCCTATTTCGGCAACGGCGACGAATGCCACATGGCCTATCACTTCCCGCTGATGCCGCGCATCTACATGGCGATCGCGCAGGAGGACCGTTTCCCGATCACCGACATCATGCGGCAGACGCCGGAAATCCCGGCCAACTGCCAGTGGGCCATGTTCCTGCGCAATCACGACGAGCTGACGCTGGAAATGGTCACCGACGCCGAGCGCGATTATTTGTGGTCGACCTACGCCTCCGATCCGCGCGCGCGCATCAATCTCGGCATCCGCCGGCGGCTGGCGCCGCTGATGGAGAACGACCGCCGCAAGATCGAGCTGATGAACTCGATCCTGATGTCGATGCCCGGCACGCCGATCATCTATTACGGCGACGAGATCGGCATGGGCGACAACATCTATCTCGGCGACCGCAACGGCGTGCGCACGCCGATGCAGTGGACGCCCGACCGCAACGGCGGCTTCTCGCGCGCCGATCCGGCGCGGCTGTTACCTGCCGCCCAATCATGGACCCGGTCTACGGCTATTCCGCCGTCAATGTGGAGGCGCAGGCGCGCTCGCTGTCCTCGCTGCTGAGCTGGACCAAGCGGCTGATCGGCGTGCGCAAGTCCACCAAAGTGTTCGGCCGCGGCACGCTCACCTTCATCCGTCCCGCCAACCGCGCGGTGCTGGCCTATGTGCGCCAGCTCGGCGAGCGAGGCAATCCTCTGCGTCGCCAATATCTCGCGCTCGGCGCAGGCGGTCGAACTCGACCTGAGCGCGTGGAAAGGCCGCATCCCGCAGGAAATGCTGGGGCGCACCACATTCCCGCGCATCGGCGAACTGCCTTATCTGATCACGCTGCCGCCTTACGGCTTCTTCTGGTTCCTGCTGCGGCCGGAAGTCGAGCACGAGCCGGAAAAAGTGCTGCCGCGCGAGATCACCACGCTGGTGCTCGGGCAGAACGGGGAAGACGCCCTTTCAAGTTGGACGCGGCGCACCTTCGAGGCCGAGGTGCTGCCGCATTTCATGCCCGACCGGCGCTGGTTCGCCGACAAGGCCAGCCGTCCGCTCGCGGCCAGCATTTCGGCGGCAATCCGCATCGAGCACGCCGACGACCGCTTTGCCGCCGTCATCGCCGACGTCGCGGGTCTGCAGGGCGTCAGCCGCTATTTCCTGCCGCTGACCATCCGCTGGACGCGCTACACCGATGTCGACCGCGGGCCGGCGAGCGTGCTCGCTGCCGTGCGCCGCGGCCCGCGCGAGGGCACGCTGCTCGACGCCACCGCCGAGCCGGAATTCATCACCGCGCTTGCTGGCGAAGATCCACGCCGGCGAAACCGTCGGCGATGGGGCGCAGCGGCTCGAATTCCGGCCTACCGGGGTGTTCGCGGCCAGCGCGCTCGCGAAGACCGAGACGGTCAAGGCCATCGACGGCGAGCAGTCGAACTCGAGCGTGATCGCCGACGGCAAATACGTGGTCAAGATCCTGCGGCGCGATCACCGCCGGCATCCATCCGGAGCTGGAGGTCGGCCGCTTCCTCGCCGACGTCGCGCATTTCGAGAACGCGCCCACGCTGCTACGGCAGCGTCGAGCTGGTGGAGGGCGAGAACCGCAGCGCGCTCGCCGTCGTGCATAAATTCATCGAAAACCAGGGCGACGCCTGGACCATTACCGCCGCCGGCCTCGACCGGCTGGTCGACGAACTGCGCATGCTGGCGACCGACGCCATCCCGGAGACGGTGGAGACCGCCTCCATGCTTCAGCGCATGCGCCAGATCGGCCGCCGCACCGCCGAGATGCACCAGGCCTTTGCCTGCAACGGCGAACTGCCGGCCTTCGCGCCCGAACCGATCACGCAGCAAGATACCGCGCGCTGGGCCGACACCGGCCTCGCCCGTGCGCGCCTGGTGTTTGCAATGCTGGAACGCGGCGCCCGCGACCTGAGCGACGCGGCGCTGCAATGCGCGCAACGCCTGCTCGAACGCCGCGATGAGATCGAGGCCTATATCGAGGCTTGCCGGCGGCTCGCGCTCGACGCGGTCAAGATCCGCCATCACGGCGACTTCCATCTCGGCCAGGTGCTGATCGCCAAGGACGACGCCTATATCCTCGATTTCGAGGGTGAGCCGCGCCGCTCGCTGGAAGAGCGGCGCGCCAAGGCGCCGGCGGCGCGCGACGTCGCCGGCTTCCTCCGCTCGATCGACTACGCGGCCAGCGCCGCCATCGAGCGCGAGCCCGATCTCAAGCCCGAGGACCGCGCCGGCGTCGAGCAGCGCTTGCGCGGCTGGGTGGAGCAGCTCAGCGCCGCCTATTGGGAGAGCTACCGCGAAACGCTGGGCGACAGCCGCCTGTGGCCGGCCGATGCGGACCAGATCAAGGCGCTGCTCGACGTCTTCCTGCTGGAAAAAGCGCTGTACGAAATCGAATACGAATTGAGCAACCGGCCGGCCTGGGCGCACATCCCGCTCGACGCGACCTTGCGCATCCTGCAACAGCGGGAGTGCCGCCGCATGAGCAAGCTTGCGCCCGCCGCCCGCGAGATCATCGCCGGCCGCCACGCCGATCCGTTCAGTTATCTCGGGCCGCATCGCGAAAACGACGAAACCGTGCTGCGCGTGTTCCTCCCTAACGCGCAGCGCGTGGTCGCCGTCGGCGAAGGCGGCGAGCGCGAACTCGACCGCATCGACGATGCCGGCCTGTTCGCCGGCCCGCTCAACGGCATGCGCCGCTACCGGCTGCGCGCGCGTTTCGGCGACAACGACGTCGAACTGGAAGACGCCTACCGCTTTCCGCCGGTGCTGTCCGACTACGACCTTTATCTGCTCGGCGAGGGCACTCATCTGCGGATTTACGACAAGCTCGGCGCGCATCCGATGACGCATGGAGGGCGTCGAAGGCGTCGCCTTCGTGGTGTGGGCGCCGAACGCGCGGCGCGTCAGCGTGGTCGGCGATTTCAATTTCTGGGACGGGCGGCGGCACGCCATGCGCGTGCGCGGCAACGGCTACTGGGAAATCTTCGTGCCGGGCGCGCGCGCCGGCGACCAGCTACAAATACGAGATCGTCGGCGCGTTCGGGCGAGATGGTGCCGCTCAAATCCGATCCGGTCGGCTTCGGCGCGGAGATGCGGCCTTCGACCGCCTCGGTGGTGGTCGACGTCGCCAAGCTGCCCCGCCCGCAAGCCGCACCCGCCAACGTCAACGCGCTCGACGCGCCGATGTCGATCTACGAGGTCCATCTCGGCTCGTGGCGCAAGAAGGGCGCGCACGGCGAATACTGGCTGACCTATCGCGAACTGGCCGAGCAACTGCCGGCCTACGCCGCCGACATGGGCTTTACCCATGTCGAACTGCTGCCGGTCACGGAGCATCCCTTCGACGGCTCCTGGGGCTATCAGCCGACCGGTCTGTTCGCGCCGACCAGCCGCTTCGGCTCGCCGGCCGATTTCGTGCATCTCATCGACGCCCTGCATAAAGCCGGCATCGGCGTGCTGCTCGACTGGGTGCCCGGACATTTCCCCGACGACCCGCATGGGCTTGCGCGCTTCGACGGCACCGCGCTCTACGAGCACGCCGACCCGCGCCAGGGCCGCCACCTCGACTGGGGCACCATGATCTACAATTACGGCCGCGTCGAAGTGACGAGCTTCCTCATCGCCAATGCGCTGTTCTGGCTCGAGCGCTACGGCGTCGACGGGCTGCGCGTCGATGCGGTCGCCTCCATGCTTTACCTCGACTACAGCCGGCCGGCCGGCGAGTGGGTGCCGAACAAATTCGGCGGGCGCGAAAACATCGACGCCATCGCCTTCCTGCGCCGTACCAACACGGAAGTGTTCAAGCAGCACCCGCGCTCGACCACCGCGGCGGAGGAATCGACCGCCTGGCCGATGGTGTCGCGGCCGGTCGACTGGGGCGGGCTCGGCTTCGGCTACAAGTGGAACATGGGCTGGATGCACGACACCTTGGACTACATTTCCAAGGACCCGATCTACCGCCGTCATCACCACGGCAACATCTTGTTCGGGTTGCACTACGCCTTCTCGGAAAATTTCATTTTGCCGCTGTCGCATGACGAGGTCGTGCACGGCAAGCGCTCGATCCTCGGCCGCATGCCGGGCGACGACTGGCAGCGCTTCGCCAACCTGCGCGCCTATTACGCCTTCATGTTCGGCCACCCGGGCAAGAAGCTGATGTTCATGGGCCAGGAATTCGCCCAGGACAGCGAGTGGAACCACGACGTCAGCCTGCCCTGGCATCTGACCCAAAACGAGCGCCATGCCGGCGTGCAGCGACTGGTGCGCGACCTCAACCGGCTCTACCGCGCGACGCCGGCGCTGCACGCGCTCGACTGCGAGGCTGCCGGCTTCGAATGGCTGGTCGCGGACGACGCCAACCATTCGACCTTTGCCTGGCTGCGCAAGGGCAGAAATCCGAACGAGCGCTGCGTCGTGGTGGTCAATTTCACGCCGCAGGTGCTGCGCGATTACCGCGTGCGGGTGCCTTTCGCGGGCGCCTGGCGCGAAGTGCTCAATTCCGATGCGGCGATCTACGGCGGCAGCAATGTGGGGAACGCAGGCGCCGTATCCGCCGTTGTGACGCGTGACAGTCCGGAGCTTCGTCTTGTCGTCCCACCCCTTGCTGCCCTCTTTCTCGTTCCTGAAGTCTAACGGACACATGGAAACCGGCGCGCCCTACCCGTTGGGCGCGACCTGGGATGGACGCGGCACCAACTTCGCTTTGTTTTCGGCGCACGCCACGAAGGTCGAGCTATGCCTGTTCGACCGCGACGGCAAGCGCGAGACCCAGCGCATCGCGCTGCCCGAGCGCACCGACGACGTCTGGCACGTCTACCTGACGCATGTGACGCCCGGGCAGCTTTACGGCTATCGCGTGCACGGGCCTTATGAGCCGGCGGCCGGGCACCGCTTCAATCCGGCGAAGCTGCTGATCGACCCCTACAGCAAGCGGCTGGCCGGCCACTTCGCCTGGAACGACGCGCATTTCGGCTACCGCACCGGCAGCAAGCAGGAGGACCTGTCCTTCGACCGGCGCGACAATTCGCGCCACATGTACAAGTCGGTGGTGGTCGACGTCGCGCATACTTGGGCGCACGAGAAGCGCCCGCGCATCCCCTGGGAAGACACGATCATCTACGAGGCCCACGTCAAAGGCCTCACCCAGCGGCGCTCCGACGTTGCGCCCGAGACGCGCGGCAGCTATCGCGGGCTGGCCGAGCCCGGCGTGATCAAGCATCTGCGCCGCCTCGGCGTCACCACCGTCGAGCTGCTTGCCGGTCCATTTCTTTCTCGACGACCGCTATTTGCTCGACCGCGGCCTGCGCAATTATTGGGGCTACAACACGCTCAGCTTCTTCACGCCGGATCAGCGCTACAGCGGCGGCGACGCCATCAGCGATTTCCGCGCCACCGTCGCGGCGCTGCACGACGCCGGCATCGAGGTCATCCTCGACGTGGTCTACAACCACACCGCCGAGGGCAATCATCTGGGCCCGACGCTGTGCTACCGCGGCATCGACAACGCCTCGTATTATTGGCTCATGCCGGACAATCCGCGCTATTACGAAAACTTCACCGGCACCGGCAATGCGCTCAAGCTCGCGCATCCGCGCGTGCTGCAGATGGTGATGGATTCGCTGCGGCTATGGGTCGAAGTATTTCACGTCGACGGCTTCCGCTTCGATCTCGCCACCACGCTCGGCCGCACGCCGGCCTTCGACGCCAACGCGCCGTTCTTCGCCGCCGTGCGGCAGGACCCGGTGCTCTGCAACGTCAAGATGATCGCCGAGCCCTGGGATATCGGCTCCGGCGGCTATCAGGTCGGCGCCTTTCCGACCGGCTGGTCGGAATGGAACGACTTCTACCGCCACACCGCGCGGCGCTTCTGGCGCGGCGACGGCAATTTGATCGGCGATCTCGCCCACTGCATGACCGGCTCGTCGGCCCAGTTCCAGCACAACGGGCGCGGGCCGCGCTCCAGCGATCAATCACGTCACGGTGCATGACGGCTTCACGCTGCACGATTGGGCGAGCTACGAGCACAAGCACAACGAGGCGAACGGCGAAGAGAACCGCGACGGCGCCGACGACAACCAGAGCACCAATTGCGGCGCCGAAGGCCCGACCGAGGATGCGACCATCCTCGCGCTGCGGCGGCGGCTGGTCCGCAACCAGCTGGCCTGCCTGTTCCTCGCGCAAGGCGTGCCGTTGATGCTGGCCGGCGACGAGGTCGGCAACAGCCAGAGCGGCAACAACAACGCCTATTGCCAGGATAACGAGATCGGCTGGGTGGACTGGTCGAAGCGCGCCAGCGACGACGACATGACCGCTTTCGTCGGCGACCTGATCAAGTTGCGCCGGCGCTTCGCGCAGCTTCGCCCGCACCATTGGGTCGAGGGCAAGAAGGCGGACGGCAGCTATGACGTGAAATGGCTGACGCCCGCCGGCGATGAGATGGACGAGCCGGACTGGAATTTTCCCGACGGACGCTTTCTGTCTTACGTGCTGGCGGCGCCGGACGGCGGCGAGCCGCTGTTCATCGTGCTCAACGGCGCCGACCTTGCGGTCGAACTCGCCTTCCCGCAATGGCCCGGCGTCGCGCGCTGGCTGCGCGTGGTCGACACCGCGGCGCAGCCGGACGGCAGCTCCTACGAGCCGGGCGCGGCCTGCCATGCGCCGGAACGCTCGGTGCAGGCCTTCGCGGGCCGGCCGTGACGGCTGCACCGCGTTTCGGGCCGCTGCTCACGGAGCGCGGCGTCACCTTCCGTCTGTGGGCGCCGGCCGCGCGCGCGGTGACGCTCCTGCTCGACCGGCCGGTCGCGATGGTCCGATCCGGCGAATGGTTCGAGGCGCAGGTGCCGGAGGCCGGCGCCGGCACGCGCTACCGCTTCCGCATCGACGACGAAATGGAAATTGCCGATCCGGCCTCGCACTTCCAGCCGCAGGACGTGCACGGGCCGAGCGAAGTGATCGATCACGCCGCCTTTCAATGGCGGGCGCAAGACTGGCGTGGATTGCCCTGGGAGCGCAGCGTCTTTCTTGAAGCCCATGTCGGCACCTTCACGCCGAAGGGAAGCTTCCGCGCGGCGATCGAGCAGCTCGATCATCTGGCAGCGACCGGGATCACCGCGCTCGAACTGATGCCGGTGGCGGATTTTCCCGGCCGCTGGAATTGGGGTTATGACGGCGTGCTGCTCTACGCGCCCGATGCCGCCTACGGCCGCCCCGACGATCTCAAGGCGCTCGTCGACGCCGCCCATGCGCGCGGGCTGATGGTGTTCCTCGACGTCGTCTACAACCACTTCGGCCCGGAAGGGAATTATCTCCCCCGCCTCGCGCCCCAGTTCTTTTCGCAGGAGCATCAGACGCCCTGGGGCGCCGCGATCGACTATCGCGTGCCGGAGGTGCGCGCCTTCGCGATCGAAAACGCGCTGCATTGGCTGCGGCATTACCGCTTCGACGGGCTGCGGCTCGACGCGGTGCACGCCATCGTGCGAGCCGGGCGAGCCGCATATCCTGACCGACCTCGCCGCCGCAGTGGACGACTTCGCCAAAGCCAGCGGCCGCACTATCCATCTGGTGCTGGAGAACGACGACAACGCGGCCCGTTGGCTCGCGCCGGCCGGCGGCTATCGCGCGCAATGGAATGACGATTATCACCACGCCTGGCATGTGCTGCTGACGCGCGAACAGTCCGGCTACTACCGCGATTACCAAAACGCGCCCGCGCATGTCGCGCGCAGCCTTGCGCAAGGCTTCTCCTATCAAGGCGAGCCCTCGCCGCATCGCGAGGGCCGGCGCCGCGGCGAGCCGAGCGCGCATTTGCCGCGCGCGGATTTCGTCAACTTCCTGCAAAACCACGACCAGATCGGCAACCGGCCGATGGGCGAGCGGCTGGCGGTGCTGGCCACGCCGGAAGCGCTCGCCGCCGCGCGCACGCTGTTGCTGTTGCAGCCCGGCCCGCCGCTGCTGTTCATGGGCGAGGAGTGGGGCGCGACCGAGCCGTTCCCGTTTTTCTGCGATTTTGCCGGCGAGCTGGCCGAAGCGGTGCGCCAGGGGCGGCGGCGGGAATTTGCGCAGGCCTATGCCGCGCACGGTGGCGAAATCCCCGATCCGCTGGTGCGAGAGACGCGCGATGCCGCCGTGCTCGATTGGAACGCGCTCGATGACCCCGAGCATGCGCGGCAACTGGCCCTGACGCGCGCCTTATTGACGGTGCGACAGCAACGGATCGTGCCGCTTTTGGCCGCCATGACCGGACCCGGCGTCGTCGCGTTCGACCACGGCATCCTGCACGCACGCTGGAATTCCGGCGCGGCGGCCTTGCTGCTGCTCGCCAATTTATCGGCCGCGGCGCAGCCGCGTCCGAAGGATTTGATTTGGGGCGATCCGATCTGGGGCGGCGCGCCGCCCGCGACACTGCCGCCTTGGTCGGTCTATGCGGCGATCGGAGCGGCGCCATGATCCCCGCCGTGCCGCGCGCGACCTACCGGCTGCAACTCACCAAGGATTTCGGCTTCGACGACGCCGCCGCGCTCGTGCCCTATCTCAAAGAACTCGGCATCAGCCACCTCTACGCCTCGCCTTTCCTGAAGGCGCGGCCGGGCGCGACGCACGGCTACGACATCGTCGATCACGACCGGCTCAATCCCGAACTCGGCGGCGAAGAGGGCTTCGCGCGGCTGTCGGCGGCGCTCAAGCAAAACGAGCTCGGCCTCATCCTCGATTTCGTGCCCAACCACATGGGCGTCGGCCATGCCGACAATGCCTGGTGGCTCGACGTGCTGGAGTGGGGCCAGAAGTCGCCTTACGCGCATGGCGTTCGACATCGATTGGGAGGCGCTGCCCTATCGCCGTCACCCGGGCGTGCTGATCCCGATCCTCGGGCGGCCTTACGGCGAAGCCTTGCAGAGCGGCGAGATCGCACTGCGCTACGACGCGGCGGACGGCAGCTTCGCGGTCTGGTATTTCGACCACAAGCTGCCGATCAATCCGCAGCGCTACGACGAGATGCTGCGCACCATCGTGACGGCGGCGGGCGCGCATGACGACCCGGCAGGACACGCGCTGATCGCGCTCGCGGACCGATTATCGCGACCCGAACGCGCCCTCCTATCGCGCAGCGCCGGAGCTGAAGCGGCAGCTAGCCGCCATCGCGGGGGCGCCGGCGGTGATCGAGCGCGGGCTCTGCGGCCTACCGCCACGACAGCGAAGCCGGCGCCGCGGCGCTGCATCGCCTGCTCGAACGGCAGCATTACCGCCTCGCCTATTGGCGCGTCGCGTTCTCGGCGGTGAACTACCGGCGCTTTTTCGACATCAACCGATCTCGCCGGCCTGCGCGTCGAGCATTCCGCGACGTTCAAGCGCGATCCACGCGCTGGTGGCACGACTGATCGCGGCCGACGCGCTGCAAGGCCTGCGGCTCGACCATATCGACGGCCTGCGCGACCCCGCGCAGTATACCCGGCGCCTGCAACAGCTCGATGCGCAAGCTGCGGCGCGAGCACGGCCTGCCGGCGCCGTTCTACGTCATCGTCGAGAAGATCCTCGCCGACGGCGAGCCGATGCCGCAATTTCCCGGCGTTGCCGGCACCACGGGCTACGAATGGCTCAACGTCATTTCGCGCGTGCTGGTCGACGGCGGCGGACTCGACCGGCTCGAGCAAACCTGGCGCGACTTCACCGGCGAACGGCGCAATTTGGCCGCCATGGTGGAAGAGGCCAAGCTCACCGTCATCGACACCATGCTGGCGAGCGAATTCAACGTGCTGGCGCGTGCGCTGGCGCGCATCGCCGCCGGCCATTTCTCGACCCGCGATTTCACCTTCAATCGCCTGCGCACGGCCTTGCAGCGCTACGTGATCGAATTTCCGGTCTACCGGACTTACGCGACCGCGGCCGGCGCCGCGGCCGCGGACCGCCAGATCGTCGAAGGCGCGATCGCGCGCGCCCGCGCGCATTGGCGCGGACCCGATCCGGAAATTTTTGATTTTTTGCGCGACGCGATCACGCTCGATCTCGCCGCCAACCCGGGCTACAGCGCGCAGCGCGTGCGCAATTTCGCGCTCAAGCTGCAACAATTCACCGGGCCGCTGACCGCCAAGGCGCTCGAGGACACCGCGTTCTACCGGCATCATCGGCTGCTGGCGCTGAACGAAGTCGGCGGCGATCCGGAGGCGGCCGCGCTCGCGCTTGAGGCGTTCCACCGCCGGCAGCAGGTGCGCGCGGAGACCGCCGCTGACCGGCCTGACCGCCACCGCCACGCACGACACCAAACGCGGCGAGGACGCGCGCGCGCGCATCCTGGCGCTGTCGGAACTAGCCGACGACTGGGATGCCGCTGTGCGCGGCTGGCGCGAGCGCAACGCACAAGCTGAGCGGGCGCGCGCCCGTCGCCGTCGCACGAATACATGCTTTATCAGGCGCTGATCGGGGCCTGGCCCGAGCGCGATCGATGACGATTTCGTCGCCCGCATGCAGGCCTTCGCCCTCAAGGCCGCGCGCGAAGGCTAAGCAGGAGACCAGTTGGACCAATCCCGACACGGATTACGAAGCGGCCTTGCAAAGGTTCGTCGGTGACATGCTGGACGAGAGATTGTCGGCCGAATTCTTGACGTCGTTCGGCGAATTTGCCGCGCGCACCGCTCTGCTCGGCGCGCTCAATTCGCTCTCGCAGCTCGCCTTGAAGACGCTCGCACCAGGCGTGCCGGACTTCTATCAAGGCACCGAGCTGTGGGACTTCGCGCTGGTCGACCCTGACAATCGCCGTGCGGTCGATTTCGGCCGCCGCCGGGACCTGCTGAAACAGAACCTGTCGGACTGGGCCGACCTCGCCGCGGGCTGGCGCGACGGTCGGATCAAATTGGCTTTAACGCAAAGGCTGCTGCATCTGCGGCGCGATTTCGCGGGCCTTTTCGAGCGCGGCTCCTACGAACCGCTGACCGTGCGCGGCCGACACGCCGCCCACGTGATCGCTTTCGCGCGCAGCTGGAAGCGGCAACGGGTCGTTGTCGCGCTCGGCCGGCATTTTTCGCCGCTGACCGGCGCCGGCCGGCATTGGCCGCAAGGATGGGACGCCATCGTCGAGCCGGGCGACACCAAAGCCTATGCGGACGCGCTCGGCACCATGGCCGGCGGTCGGCCGCGCGATCTGACGGCCGCCACGTTGTTTCAGACGTTGCCGCTGAGCGTGCTGCGCCGGATTTGACGGGCGCTTAACGCGTGAGCTCCGCCCGCATCATCGCAACAATGCCGTCATAGGTATCGACCGCGGGGCGCCAGCCCAAGGCCTGCAGCTTGCCGGTGTCGACGACCAGATCGCCGCCCATCCGCTGCCACAGGTCGCGTCTCGAAATGGCTAGACCCGCGCGCAGCAACATGGGCGGAACATAAAACATGCCGGGCCGGCGTCCTTGTGCCTTGCGTAACATCGTGAAGATTTCGCTCACCGTGAACGGCACGGTATCGGCCAGCAGATAAACTTCGCCCAGCGTCGCCGGGTTGCCCAGCACAAACTGAACTGCCGAAATGAAGTTGTCGATGCCGAGCAACGATCGGCGGCTGGCAAGGCCGAGCAGCGGCAGCGGCAGCGGCAGCAGTGCGAGCCGGACCAAAGTTTGAACGTTGCCGCGCGGATGCGGTCCATAGACCGCCACCGGCCGCAGAATCGTGAACGGCAAACCGGCGGCGCGTACCGCCGTCTCGGCGGCGAGTTTCGAGCGTCCGTATTGATCTGTCGGGTGCGCTTCATCGTCTTCACGCACGACTCGGCCGGCGGCAGGCCCGACTTGCGCGCGCACCGATGAAACAAAAATGAAATTTTTGACACCGGCCTGCTTGGCAGCAAGCGCAAGATTTTGCGTTGCCAGCCAATTGATGGAGTCGAACGCGGGCAACTCGCCGCCGCCAGTGTCCGCGTGCGCAAGTCCTGCCAAGTGGACGACGGCGTCGACGCCGTCGAGCGCCCCGTCCAGTCGATGGTGTTGGACAGGTCGGGAATGCGCACGACGTCGACCGGCGCCCGAAACGAGGGCGAACCGCGCGCGGCCACGCGCACCGCATAACCGGCGCGGAGCAGGTGGTTCACCAGCGGGCGGCCAAGGAAGCCGGAGGCGCCGGTCACCAGGACGGTCTTGGCTGTCAAGTTGTTCCCAAGCCCCTACACGCCACGCTTTGCTTGGCCGATTCGTTTACAGCCAGAAAACAGGCCGATCGACCATACAACCAGTCGTTGACGGTACAACAGGCAGGGCTGTATCAGATAGCAATTATCGGCCGGTGGAAGAGCCGATCGGAACCCATGCCTGACAACAACAACGCAGCCGCCTCGGAAACTTCGCTTCCATCTTTGAGCGCGAAGCGTGTCGCCATATTGATGGGCACAAAAGACGGCGCCGCGTATCTCGAACAGCAGCTTAAATCGATCGCGGATCAAACCCACGACAACTGGATTTTGATCGTGTCGGACGATGGTTCGACCGACGCGACCAAAGCGATTGTCGAACGCTTCGCCGAGGCCCATCCGCGGCGCGTCACCGTCCTCGAGGGTCCGCGGCAAGGCGTGTGCGCGAATTTTCTCTCGTTGGCGATCCATCCGGATATCGATGCCGATTATTTCGCCTTCAGCGATCAGGACGACGTTTGGTATCCCGACAAGCTGACGCGAGCGCTCCAATGGTTGCTCACGGTTCAGAGCGATCGTCCGGCCTTGTATTGCGCCCGCACCGAACTGATGTTGGCCGATGGGCAATGCTACGGCCGTTCGACCCTGTTCGCCCGCCCGCCGGCATTCCAGAACGCGCTCGTTCAAAGTCTCGGCGGCGGCAACACGATGGTCTTCAATTCCGCGACAAAGGCGCTGCTTGAGCGCTCGGCCGAAGTCGAGGTCCCGCTGCACGATTGGTGGCTATATCAACTGGTTTCGGGCGCCGGCGGCAGCATTTTCTATGATCCGTTGCCGGTGCTCAAATATCGCCAGCATCGGAACAGTCTGATCGGATCCAATCTCGGCTGGCGCGCCCGACTCATCCGGCTCGGCATGACGCTCGACGGACACTTTCGCGACTGGAATGCGATGAATATCGCCGCGCTCAAAAGCATTCCCAGGGACATGATCACGCCGGAAAATCGCGCCGCCCTGACGCTGTTTGCGAAAGCCACATCCGCTTCGCTGCCGAAGCGGCTTGCTTATTTGAGACAATCGGGTGTTTATCGGCAGACTTTGCTCGGCAATATCGGCCTGATCGCGGCCGCGATCATCAAGAGGATTTGACGTGGGCACCGTTGCCTTTCTCAACGAGGCCAAGGAAGCGACCGGCAAGAGCACCGTGCTCGTCACCGGCGGCGCCGGTTTCATCGGCGCCAATTTCGTGCTCGATTGGCTTGCCCTCGGCATCGGCACCGTCGTCAATCTGGACAAGCTCACCTATGCCGGCAATCTTCGACAATCTGGCGAGCGTCGGCGGCGATCCGCGGCATGTTTTCGTCGAGGGCGACATCGGCGACGTCGCGCTCGTCGGCAAATTGCTGAGCGAGCATCGTCCCTGCGCGATCGTCAACTTCGCCGCCGAATCGCATGTCGACCGCTCGATCCACGGGCCTGCCGATTTCATTGCGACCAATATCGTCGGCACCTATCGCCTGCTCGAAGTCCGCGCGCGCCTATCTGCAAAGCTTGAGCGCTTGCGGAACAAGCGCGAATTCCGCTTCCTGCACGTGTCGACCGACGAGGTCTTCGGCTCGCTCGAAGCCGACGATACGCCGTTTACCGAATCGCACCGGTATCTTCCCAACAGCCCCTATTCCGCCTCGAAAGCGGCCGCCGATCATCTGGTGCGCGCCTGGCACCACACCTACCGGCTGCCGGTGCTGATCACCAACTGCTCGAACAATTACGGTCCCTATCAGTTTCCGGAAAAACTGATCCCGTTGATGATCCATCACGCGCTCACCGATCAGCCGCTGCCGATTTACGGCGACGGCCAGCAGCGGCGCGATTGGCTTTACGTCGCCGATCATTGCGCCGCGATGCGCCGCGTGCTGGAGCGCGGTCGCGTCGGCGAGACCTACAACATCGGCGGGCGCAACGAGCGTTCGAATATCGACGTCGTGCACGCCTTGTGCGATATCCTCGATGCCGAGCGTCCGCGCGCCGACGGCCGTTCGTACCGCCAGCAGATCACATTTGTCGGCGACCGTCCCGGTCACGACCGCCGCTATGCGATGGATGCCGGCAAAATCGAGCGCGAACTCGGATTGGACTCCGGCCGAGACATTCGAGACTGGCTTGCGCAAGACCGTGCGCTGGTATCTCGACAATACCGACTGGGTCGAGCGGGTGGCGGACGGCTCCTACCGCGACTGGGTGCAGCAGAATTATTCCAATCGATGATCGCGGCCATGGCAACGCCAGTAAAACAGCGCAAAGGCATCATTCTCGCCGGCGGCTCCGGCACCCGGCTGCATCCGGCGACGCTGGCGATGTCGAAGCAGCTGCTGCCGATCTTCGACAAGCCGATGATCTACTACCCGCTTTCGACGCTGATGCTGTCGGATATTCGCGACATCCTGGTCATCTCGACGCCGCAGGACACGCCGCGTTTCGAGCGGCTGCTGGGCGACGGCAGCCAATGGGGCATGCGTTTTTCCTATGCCGTGCAGCCCGCGCCCGACGGCCTCGCGCAGGCCTTCATCATCGGCGCCGACTTCATCGGCAAGGACGGCGTCGCGCTCGTTCTCGGCGACAACGTATTCTACGGGCACGGGCTGCCGACTTTGCTGGCGAGGGCGGCGGCGCCGGGACAGCGGCGCGACCGTGTTTGCCTACCGCGTCCACGATCCGGAGCGCTATGGCGTGATCGAAGTCGACCAAAGCCTTCGCGCGGTGTCGCTGGAAGAAAAGCCGGCAAAGCCGAAGTCACACTACGCGGTCACCGGTCTTTATTTCTTCGACAATGACGTCGTCTCGATCGCTCGCGCATTGCAACCGTCGGCGCGCGGCGAACTCGAGATCACCGACGTCAATCGCGCCTATCTCGATGCGGGCCGGCTAAATGTCGAGATGTTGGGACGCGGTTATGCCTGGTTCGACACCGGCACGCATGAATCGATCTTGGAAGCCAGCCAGTTCATCGCCACCATCGAGAGCCGACAGGGCATGAAGGTCGCCTGTCCCGAGGAAATCGCTCTCGGCAAAGACTGGATCGACATCGACCGGGTGGAACGAACCGCGCAATCGATGATCAAGACCGGCTACGGGCAGTATTTGCAGCAATTGGTTTTCGACGCGAGAAAGCGATGAAGATTGCCGCGACGAACCTACCCGATATTTTTGTCCTCGAACCGGCGGTCCATGGGGACGAGCGCGGTTTCTTTTTTGAGAGCTTCAACCAGAAGCGCTTTGAGGAGGCGATCGGACGCAAGACGCAATTCGTGCAGGACAACCACTCGCGCTCGGTGAAAGGCGTTTTGCGCGGGCTGCACTACCAGATCAAGCAGCCGCAGGGAAAGCTGATCCGCGCGTTGCAGGGCGAAATCTTCGACGTGGCGGTCGATTTACGCCGACATTCTGCAACCTTTGGAAAATGGAGCGGCACGGTATTGTCGGCGGAAAACAAAAAGCAGATGTGGGTGCCGGAAGGGTTCGCGCACGGCTTCGTGGTGACTGAGCGAGACGGCGGAAATTCTCTACAAGGTCACCGACTACTACGCGCCGCAGCACGAGCGTTCGCTGCTCTGGAACGACCCAGCGGTTGCGATAGCCTGGCCGCTGGATGGAGCGCCGATTCTGTCCGTCAAAGACCGGGTCGGGGCTCCGCTTGCGCAGGCGGAGGTTTTCGCGTGAGGCTGCTGGTCACCGGCGCCAACGGCCAAGTCGGCTGGGAGCTACGGCAAAGTCTGGCGCCGCTCGGCGAAGTCATCGCGCTGGACCGCGCGGCTTGCGATCTTGCCCGGCCAGCCGAGGCGGCGCGAATTCTCCGCGCGGCCACGCCGGATATCATCGTCAACGCCGCCGCCTATACAGCCGTCGACCGGGCGGAGCAGGAAGAAGAGCTCGCGACGTTGATCAACGGCACTGCCGTAGGCGAAATCGCGGAAACCGCTCGCCAACTCGGCGCCTTGCTCATCCATTATTCGACCGACTATGTGTTCGACGGGCGCAAGGACGCGCCCTATGCGGAGGACGATGTCCCTCATCCCATCAGCGCGTATGGCCGCAGCAAGCTCGCCGGCGAGCGCGCCATCGCGCAATGCGGCGGGCGCTATTTGATCGTGCGGACGAGCTGGATCTACGCGGCACGCGGGCATAATTTTTTGAAGACGGTGCTGCGGTTGGCGCGCGAGCGCGACGAACTGCGCATCGTCGACGACCAGATCGGTGCGCCGACCTGGGCGCGCGATTTGGCAGCGGCCACGGCGGTAATGACGAGGCAGGCGCGGCAAGAAATCGCGCGCGACGACTTCGAATCGGGCCTATTCCACGTGACCGGCTCCGGCGCGACGAGTTGGTTTGTTTTTGCGCAGGCGGTCGTTAAGCAGGCCGAGCAATCCGGATTGCTTGCGCGCAAATCCAAGATTGTCCCGATTGCGAGTTCGGAATATCCGGTAGCTGCGACGCGGCCCAAGAACAGCCGTTTGTCGGGGGCGCGCGCGCGCAATCGCTTCATGATCGCATTGCCGGAATGGGAACAGTCGCTGGCCCTTTGCATGCGTGAGCTGAGCGCTTGACGCCGCAAATTTTATCTGCGGTTACTGCGCGCGTCGAACTCTGTAAATGGCTGAAAACCTGGTGCGTCCGATGATCGTCCGAGGCATACGACCGGCCCTTGCCGAAAGCGTCGGCAATTTGCGCGACTACGATCGCTGGGCGACGCTCGCCTGGATCGATACCAGCTTGCGCTATCGCCGCACGGTGCTCGGACCATGGTGGATGACGCTCAGCACCGGCGTGATCATCACATCGGTGGGCATCCTCTGGGGCAGCATTTTCGGCACGGATTTGTCGACCTACATGCCGTTCTTTGCGACCGGCATCATTCTATGGACATTGATCGGCGAAACGCTCAGGGAAGGTTGCGAGGTATTCACGCATGCCGACGCGCTCATCAAGTCGGTGCCGACCGCTCTGATGGTCTATGTGCATCGCATGATGGCGCGCCAAGTCATCATTTTTGGGCACAATGCAATTCTTATCGTGATCCTCTGGGCGATCTTCCCATGGCCGCTCGGCTGGACCACGCTGCTAGCAATCCCCGGTTTGATTATTGTCATGCTCGTGCTCGCCGGCGGAACGCTGTTGCTTGCCATTCTATGCACGCGCTATCGCGACATTCCGCAGATCGTATCGGCTTTGCTGCAATTGCTGTTCCTGCTCACCCCCATCATGTGGATGCCCGATAGCATCCGCGGCAAGGCGGCAAGCGTTCTGCTCGATTTCAATCCGTTCTATTACCTGATCGAGATCGTCCGCGGCCCGCTGTTGGGGCGGCCGCCCGAGGGCTATGTGTGGATCGTGGCTTGCTGCTTTGCGCTGCTATCGCTACTCGCCGGCCACGCCATTTATGGCCGCTTCAGGCATCGCGTGGCGTACTGGCTATGACTGAGATCGAAAGGCGCGCTTCCTCGACCGTGGTTTCGCAGGTACAGCTGGACAATCTCGGCGTCGAATTTCCGATTTACCAGGCCTCGGCGCGACTTCTGCGCAAGACCTTGTTGCAAACCGCCGTCGGCGGATTTCTCGGAAAAGCTCCGGAAAGCGGGCGCGTGCTATTGCACGCCTTGCAGGGCGTGACGCTCAATATCGGCAGCGGCGAACGCGTGGCCTTGCTCGGCCACAACGGCGCCGGCAAGACCACGTTGCTGCGCACGATCGCAGGCATCTACCATCCGACCGCCGGAACCATCGCGGTGAAGGGCCGCTGCATGCCCTTGTTCGACATCGGCCTCGGTCTCGATGCTGAGGCGACCGGCTATGAAAACATCCTGATACGCGGCCTGCTGATGGGGCTGAAGCGTTCCGAGATCGAAGCCCGGGTGGGCGATATCGCGGACTTCAGCGAGCTCGGCGATTTCCTGGACCTGCCGATCCGGACCTATTCGAGCGGCATGACCTTGCGCTTGTTGTTTTCGATCGCCACCAGCACGGAGGCCGAAATCCTGCTGATGGACGAATGGATTGGCGCCGGCGACCAGGACTTCATCAGCAAGGCGGATCTCCGGCTGCGCAAACTCGTCGACAGCGCCCACATCCTGATCTTCGCGTCGCACAATCAGATTATGGTCGAGAAGCTGTGCACCCGCGGCATCGTGCTGATGGGCGGGCGCGTGGTTTTCGACGGCCCGGTCGGCGAAGCGGTCGCCTACTACAGCGGGCAGAAGTAGCGCGCTGGGTGTGTTTTTGCGCAGGACCACGAATTGCTTCGCCGAACAAGATTAGAAAGAAAGCTTCTTAAATCGCGGCTCGAAATTCAAAGGCAGGACAAAAGCCCGACAAAGGATCGCCGGACTCACGCTGCCGGAGCGCTTCTCCTACCGCTTAATTCCCACTGGCGCAGTGCAGCATAAGGGCCAATTACCGTGTGCCGGCAATGTGGGTGCACTTTCCAGTTGACGTCAGCGAATATACTCAGTAATCTGATTATCAGATGTTTGATAATCAGGATTCTTCGCATGCCGTCTGCTCGCAACCCGTTAGACCGCGACCGCTCGCGCGATCTGGTGGTCCTAAAAAGTGGCATACCGATAAAGCGGATCGCCACACCGTTAGCCCGTCGTTTTTCGCAAATCTGCACCGCCGTGCTGGCCGACATGACGGCCGAAGTCGATCTGAATCCGCTTCAATATGCGGCGTTGAGCTATCTGTTTGATGAGCCCGACCTCGACCAAATAGGCCTCGCAGCTCGGCTCGGCATCGATCGAACCAGCGTGGGTCAGATCATCGACCAGATGGAGGCCAAAGCTCTCGTCGCCAGGCGAATTAATGGCGCTGACCGGCGTGCACGAATGCTACGGCTGACGCCGCGCGGTGCGAAATTACGCGAGCGGCTGCGGCCAAAAGCTCATCAAGTGCAAGCACGCCTACTCGCCGTGCTGACGCCAACCGAGCGCGAGATTCTTCTCGAATTGCTCGCGCGCGTCATCGAAGCAAACGAGAACTATGCCCGTCCCGGCGCGGCCCGCCGCAAGCCAGCAAAGCCGTCATCTCGTCCAACGAAAGAGTGAGGAGAAAACCATGCCTAGCCATGCAATACGAACGCTAATCGTGTGCCTAAGCTTTCTTGGAATGACTTCAATTGCCGCAGCTCAATCGGCCGAGCTTGATGAGGTGAAGGCGGTGAACCAGGCCTATTACATCGCTCTTTCAGCGCGCGACTTGGCCGCGATGGAGCAAGTGTGGTCGCGTAGCAAGCATGACGTCAACATCGCTCCGCCGATCCGGCCCGTCGCACATGTCGGCTGGGAAGCCGTTAAGAAAAACTACGCAGGATTTTGGGGTACCCTGGATGAACTGACCGTTTCGATGGCTGAGCCGAACATTGAAATTCATGGCGCTGTTGCTTGGGTCTACGGCATCGAGCAGGCGAAACGGCGGGCAAAGAACGGCGACACGAGTGGCGGCCGTAATTTCGGGACCAGCATCTTTGTGAAAGAGGGTACCCGCTGGCTCATGGTCTTTCATCAAGCTGCGCTGATCCCAACGCCGCGCTGAATAAGAGCCCGGCCTCGCGGCCGGGCGGTTATTCGACGCCCGGCAATTGCCTTGAAAACTTGCAGTGCGCGAGGAACGCCGGAGAAGCGCGGAAGCTTAGTCGCGAGACAGGCCAGGGGTCTTCAGAGAAATGGCCAAAAGCTCCGCGATTTCATGACGGGATGGCGGTCCCGAGAGGAGTCGAACCTCCGACCTTCGGTTTAGGAAACCGCTGCTCTATCCGGCTGAGCTACGGGACCATCCAGGAAACAGGGCACTTTTAGCAGAGCCAGAAATTTTTGGCTCTATTTTTGGCTCTCACCCTCTCACTTGCAGCGATCGCATTTCGCGTAACAGTCCTGTCCGCCGTTTGCCTCACAGTTTCGCAAGCACGCATCGGTAGGGCGGCAACCGCGGGCGACTGGGATCGGCGTGAAGTTCTTGGACTGCGGAATGTGCGGGCCGAGGATGAGCAATAGAGCAATCAGGCTAAGCGCGTGGCGCATTGTCGTGTCCTTGTTGCGAGAACGTCCATCCCCAATTCAACAGGAACCACTCGCAAAGTCAAAAGGGACCAGCACCCGATGGGAATGATTTTAGAACTATCCAGATTGAGCGCGGGCGCGGTCGGGCTGCGCCGGCACTGTGAACGCAAGCCAGACCCTGCGGGAACCGCAGCGCCCATATTGACGGGGCCCCCGGCCGGTTCGGACAATCGCGCGCATGAAGAAATCTGTGATCGTGGCGGCCGCCGGTCTTTCGCTGCTCGCGGCGCAGCTGCCGACGCCAGCCTCGGCGCAAGCGTGCAAGCTCACCGCGATCGGCAGCGCCGAAGTCGCCGCCGTGCGCGACGGCCGCACGCTCCTGCTCGGCGACGGCCGCGAGTTGCGGCTGGCGGCGATCGAGCCCGCCGACGACGGCGCCGCCTTGCGGGCGCTGGCGCAAGGCCGCGCGCTGCGGCTGGAAAAGCTGGGCGCCGAGCGCGACCGCTATGGCCGGCTGGTCGCCTTCGCCTTTGCCGGCGACGCGGCGCAATCGCTGCAGGAAAGGCTGCTGGCGCAAGGCGCCGCGCTGGTCGCGGCGCGCGTCGGCGACAAAGCCTGCGCCGGCGTCCTGCTGGCGGCCGAAAAGCAGGCCCGCGAGGCCCGCCGCGGTCTCTGGGCCGATCCCAATTTTGCCCCTTTGCAGGCCGACAATTTGGCGGGTTTGGGGGCGAAAACAGGCCATTTCGCCCTGGTCGAGGGCAAGGTCTTGTCGGTAAATACCAGCGGCTCCACGATATATTTGAATTTCGGGTACCGCTGGACACGGGACTTTGCGGTCGTTATTCCGCGGCGCAGTCAGGGCGGCTTTCGGGCGGCCGGGCTGGAACTCAAGACGCTGGAAGGCCGCCGCGTGCGGGTGCGCGGCTTCATCGACCGCCGGCGCGGCCCGATCGTCGAGGCCGACGCTCCCGAGCAGATCGAAATCATCCCGTGAGAGCATGAACGCAAGGGCGACATCGGCAGCGGCCTGGCGCAGGCGCCTCCTCGGCGCCGCGCTCACGCTCGCGCTCGCCGGCTGCGCCAGCACGCCGGACCTCGAGCACGCCATCCTGCCGATGCCCAAGCCGCTGCAAGCCGAGGTGACGCCGGCGGCCGAGCGCGAGCATCAGCGCATCCTCGCCGCCTATGGCGGCGTCTACGAAAACGCGCGCGTGCAGCAGATGGTCGAGCTGACCGTCGCGCCGGCTGGTGAAGGCGTCGGAGCGCCCGGAGCTGCAATACAAGGTGACCATCCTCAATTCGGCGGCGATCAACGCCTTCGCGCTGCCGAACGGCCAGCTCTATCTGACGCGCGGCCTGGTCGCGCTCGCCAACGACAAATCCGAGCTCGCCTCGGTGCTGGCGCATGAGATGGGCCACGTGATCGCGCGCCACGCCGAGATCCGCGAGGAGCAGGCGCGCGACGACGCGGTCGCCACCCGCGCCATCAGCGACGTGGTGAAGGATCCGGACATGAGCGCGCTGTCGCTCGCCAAGTCCAAGCTCAAGCTCGCGACCTTCTCGCGCGCGCAGGAATTCGAGGCCGACGGCATCGGCGTCGGCATCACGGCGCGCGCCGGCTTCGACCCTTACGGCGCCGCGCGCATGCTGACCGCGCTGCAACGCAACGCCAATCTGGCGTCGCCCAATGCCGGCAGCGATCTGCATACCGCCGAATTCCTGTCCAGCCATCCGGCGACCGACGACCGGGTCAAGAACGCGCTCGCCAACGCCCGCCAGTTTGCGGCGCCCGGCGCCGGCGAGCGCGACCGCGCCGAATATCTCGCCGGTCTCGACGGCCTGATTTTCGGCGAGGATTCAAGCGAAGGCTTCGTGCGCGGGCGGCGCTTCCTGCACGCCAAGCTCGGCTTCACCTTCATGGCGCCGCCCGGCTTCACGCTCGACAACACCGCGCAGGCGGTGCTCGGCCTCAAGGACGGCGGCCGCGAGGCGCTGCGCGTCGACGTGGTGAGCGTGCCGGCCGAGCAGTCGCTCTCCGACTATCTGGTCTCCGGCTGGATGGAGAATGTCGCGCCCGCCAGCGTGCAGGCGTTCAGCGTCAACGGCTTCCCGGCCGCGACCGCCACCGCCGCCGGCAAGGACTGGTCGTTCCGCCTTTATACCGTGCGCTTCGGCAGCGACGTCTACCGCTTCATCTTCGCGGCCAAGATCGATGACGCCGCAGGCCGACCGCGCGTTCCGCGAATCGATCGACAGCTTCCGCCGCATGAGCCTGAAGGAAAGCGCCGAGGTGAAGCCGCTGCGCCTGAAGATCGTCACGGTCGGGCCAAACGACACGGTGCAGAGCCTGGCGCAACGCATGGCGGTCGCCGATCACAAACTGGCGCGCTTCCTGACGCTCAACGGCCTCGGCCCGCACGACCAGGTGAAGGCCGGCAGCAAAGTGAAGATGGTGGTGGAGTAAATTCTGTCGTCCCGGCCGAGCGCGCTTGCGCGAGGGCCGGGACCCATACTCCGCAGTCTATCGATCAAGCACGGCGTATGGGTCCCCGCTTTCCGCCTACGCGCTCCGCGCTTCGGCGAACTCGAACCCGCCGAAGCTCGCGCAGCGAGCGAAGGCCGGGTCGCGGGGACGACAAGTCAGCTCTCGCCGCCCTCGTAATTGATCGTGAATTCGCGCGGCACGTCCGGACCCCAGAGATAGAACGAATCCTCCGGCTTGTGGTCGGCCGCCGGCCAGCGCTCGTCCTTCGGGATGTAGTCGATGTCGCAGGAATATTCCGAGAAGCTGCCCCACGGGTCGCGCACGTAGTGGAAGTAATTTGAGCCGAGCACGTGGCGGCCGAGCCCCCAGCCCTTGGTCCAGCCCTTGTCGGCCATGCGCATGGCGCCGAGACCGATGTCGTTGACGCTCGCGACGTCCCAGCTGCAATGATGAAAGCCGGGCGCGCTCGATTTCACCAGCGCCAGCAGATGATGGTCGCTGCCGTGAATGCCGTGCATGAAGGCGACCAGATCGGACGCCTTGTCGGAAAGCCGCAGGCCCAGATTGCGCTCGTAGAACTCGATCGAGGCCGGCACGTCGCGCGTGAAAGTGAGCACGTGCGAAAGCCGGCGCGGGCGCACCGGCGGCGCCTTGGCGCGCATGCCGGCGCCGGCGACGCCGGGGCCGACGCTCACCCACTGGCTCTCGGCCTTCCTGTCGGGCGACACTTTCGGCGCGACCTTGACCTCGATCAGCAGGCCTTCGTGGTTGCGGAACCAGAAGCCGTTGCTCTCGAAGCCGGGCGGCGGGTCGATCAGCGTGACGCCGTTGCCCTCGATGCGCGCCTTCAGCCGCGCGATGTCGTCGGCGTAGCAGCCGAACGACAGATGATGCAGCGCCTTGTTCTTGGCGCCCTCCACCACCGAACCCCAGCGGTGTTCATGGCCGAAGGTCTTGAGCTCGAGGGTGTTGCCCTTGGCCTGCACATCGAGGCCGAAATTGCCGTAGAAGTCCTGCGCGACGGAAGCGTCCGGCACCGCCAGCACGAATTGGTCGAGCGAATGCACGCCGAGCGCGTCGGCCTCGGTGGTCGGCGCGACATAGCCGCGAATGGCGGTCATTGCTGGTTCCTCACGCTGTCTCGTGATTTTCCGGGATATAGACCGCAAGCGGCGCGGCAGCAACCCGTGGCCTAAGCGACGGTCACAGACACCGCGTAGACGCAATTGCGCCAACCAGCGGCCGGCTGAACCTCGCCGCGCGTCGAGGTCGCCCGCGACATCAGGACCGCTTCGCCGGCGCCTTCCGGCCGCCAGGCGATGTTGAATTTCTGCCACGACCAGCCATTTTGCGGCGCGACTTGCGCCTCGCGCCAGTTCGCACCGTTGTCGGTCGACACCTCGACCTTGGCGACGCCGCCATCCGCCCAGGCCCAGCCCCAGACGTCGACGCGCGCGCCAACTTGTGCATCCGGCGCCGGGCTGACGATGACCGACTCCGGGGCGACCTCCCACACCGGCCGCGTGCCGCCGTCTACCGGATCGTTGTACAGCTGCGTCGTGAACGGGCCGTCGGCGCGCCGGTCCGCCAGATGCAGCCGCGTCAGCCATTTGACCGAATTGGTGCCGTAAAATCCCGGCACTACCAGCCGCAGCGGAAATCCGTGCTCGGGATCGAGCGGTTCGCCGTTGATCTCGTAGGCGAGCAGCACGCCGCCGCGCGCGATCCGCTCGAGCGGACAATCCTTCACATAGGGCTCGGCGCGCACGCCTTCATATTCGCCGCGGTCGAGCCCGTACGCCCAGACGAAGCGCGCATCGTTCGCCACGCCAAGCTTGTCAAGCAGCGCCTTCAGATCGACGCCGCCCCACACGACATTGCCGACGCGGCGCGTGGCGATGGTCGGATTGGCCGGATAACCGGCGCATTGATGGAAGGACTCGACTTCGACCTTCGGCATTTGCCGTATTTGATCGAAGCTCAGCGTCGTGGGTTCGCGCACCATGCCGGTGACGTTCAACGTCCAATGCTTGAGATCGAAGCGCGGGATGCCGACATGGGCGAGCACGAACAGATCGCGCTGCGCGGTGATTCGATCCAGCAATTGATGCGGCAATAGCGGCACGCGGCGATAAAGCCGCGCCGGGTCCATGCGGATTGGCGCTGTCTGCGTCTCGCTGTTCGCGTCCATGATGAATGGCCTCAATCTGAACCTTACGAAATTGTAAGGCAATCGGCCTGGCTGCGACAGGCCGGCGGCGTTAACTAGCGGGCGGGGGGCGCACGGCACGACAGACAAAATGACGTCCCCTTCCGACAAATTCGCCACCAAGGTTCCGGAAGTCACCCTCGTCTTCTGGATCATCAAGATCGCGGCGACAACGCTGGGCGAGACCGGCGGCGATTCCGTCACCATGACGCTCAACTGGGGCTACCTGACTGGTACCGCGATCTTCCTATTGCTGCTGATTGCGCTGGTGATCATGCAGATCGTGGCCAAGCGATTTCATCCCTCGCTCTATTGGGCGACCATCGTGGCCTCGACGACGTTCGGCACCACGATGGCCGATTTTGCCGACCGGTCGCTCGGCATCGGCTACCCCGGCGGCTCTGCGCTGCTGCTGTGCCTACTGCTGCTGACACTCGCACTCTGGCACCGGTCACTCGGCAGCATCTCGGTCGCGACCGTGGCGACGCGGAAGGCCGAGGCGTTCTATTGGGCCGCGATCACGTTCTCGCAGACGCTCGGCACCGCGCTCGGCGACTGGATGGCCGACAGCACCGGGCTAGGCTATCTCGGCGGCGCGGCAGTGTTTGCGCTCGCACTCGCAGTCCTCGCCGCAGCCTATTTCCGGACGAGCGTCTCGCGCGTGACACTGTTCTGGGCGGCGTTCATCCTGACGCGACCGCTCGGCGCGACGGTCGGCGATTTCCTCGACAAGCCGCACAGCCATGGCGGGCTGGCCTTGAGCCGGCCGATGGCCTCGGTGGTGCTCATAGCGTTCATCATCGGTTGCGTGCTGGTGCTGCCGCAGCGCGCCGGCGCGCATCCGCGCGCACGGCAAGCGGCCGGTTCGGCGCGCGGCGTTTAAAGCCCGCAAAACAAAAAAGCCCGGCATCGCTGCCGGGCTTTTCGTAATTCGTCGTTCAGTGGCGAGCGGCGTTAGGCCGCCTCTTCCTCGACCGCCGCTTCGTCGCCGGCTTCGTCGGCGGGCTTGGGACCGCGGCGCGGGCCCTTGGCGAGCGCCGCCTCGATCTCCTTGATCGCCTCGGTCTCGGTGACCTTCTGCACCGCCGAGATTTCGCGCGACAGCCGGTCGAGCGCGGCTTCGTAAAGCTGCCGCTCCGAATAGGACTGCTCGGGCTGCGTCTCCGAACGGTAGAGGTCGCGCACGACCTCGGCGATGGCGACGATGTCGCCGGAGTTGATCTTGGCTTCGTATTCCTGCGCCCGGCGCGACCACATGGTGCGCTTGATGCGCGCGCGGCCCTTGAGCGTGTCGAGCGCGCGCTTGACCAGCGGCGCCTCGGCCAGCTTGCGCATGCCGACGGACACGATCTTGGCGGTCGGCACCCGCAGCGTCATCTTGTCCTTGATGAAGTTGATGACGAACAGCTCGAGCTTGGCGCCGGCGATTTCCTGCTCCTCGATGGCCACGATCTGGCCGACCCCGTGGGCGGGATAGACGATGAACTCGTTGGTCTTGAAGCCTTGTCGTTGGGTGGTCTTCTTATTGCTGGGCATTCCGGGCATCGCTCCTTCACCGGCCCCTTTGCGGGCGCCGGCCAGTTTGGCTGCGGGAGCCCCGCCGCGGACGGCGCCGCGGGAGGCTTGCGGGGTGCGCCGCAAAGCGGCGGATTTCTTGGCCCCGCGGCTCGCGCCGCCGGAACCCTTTTTCGCTTTATGACGCGCTTTTCCTGCCACTGCCGTTACGCGTGGATCTCACGCCCTCTTCGCTGGTCCCTGGGTCTGCCCCGAAAAATAAGGCTCCCGGACGGGGGAGCGCTGTTTCGGGGGCGATCGGTCATTTTCATCCGATTTTTCTATATATAGCACATTTTTGGCCAAAATCAAAGCCTTATCGCGGCGCAAACGCGCCCTTCAGGGTAATAAAGCTGCGAAATTCGTGGCGCGGTTAACGCGTTGCAGCCGCAAAACGGCCGGTTCCGACTTCATGGAACCGGGTAAGCGCCTCAATCGCCCGCGCCGCTCGCCGGCGCGAAGAATTTCTTGAACTTGTCGGCGACCCCGTCCCAGTCCTTGGCGTCGGGCGGCGCGTTCCTTTTTGACGGTGATATTGGCCCAGGACTTGGCGTATTCGGCGTTGAGTTCCAGCCATTTCTCCAGGCCCGGCTCGGTGTCCGGCTTGATCGCCTCGGCCGGGCATTCCGGCTCGCAGACGCCGCAGTCGATGCATTCGTCCGGATGGATGACGAGCATGTTCTCGCCCTCGTAGAAGCAGTCCACCGGACACACTTCCACGCAATCCATGTACTTGCACTTGATGCAGTTTTCGATGACGACGTAGGTCATTCCAGACGCACTCCGGCCACTGCGCAGCCATGCTGCCTATCGCATGCATAAATAGGCCGCAAGCGGCCAAAATTCACGCCGCCGCGGCGTTTCAACGCGAAACCATACGCCAAACGCCGGAAAAGGCGCAGGCCTTGGCTGCCGGAACTGCGTTGTCAAATCGCGGTAAAGCGCCCGCCCGGCGGCCGGGCCGCCGCGCCGTTCGCTGAACCCCTGCACCTCCAGCACCCGCACCGTGCGGTCGAGCGCCAGCGTGACCACGTCGCCGGCCCGCACCGGCCGGCTCGGCTCGAGCGCGCGCTGGCCGTTGAGGCGGGCGTGGCCGGCTTCCACCAAGGCGGCGGCATCGCTGCGGCTGCGCACCACGCGCGCGTGCCATAGCCATTTGTCGATCCGCTGGCGATCCAAGGCGCAGGCGTGGCGCTAGGGCCCGTCCTTCTGCTCGAGCTGCGCCTTGAGCGCCGCCAGCTTGGCGAAGGGCGAGTTGGGATCCGGTTCTTTGTTCTGCCGGCCGCCGCCCCCGAAAGGCTTGGCGTAATACTGCTCGCGCTCGGCGCGCTCGACTTGCGAACCGCGCTCGCGGCGCGGGCCGCGCGGCCCCCGCTCGACGCGCGGGGCGTTGCGTTGGTTGTCGCGCTCTTGCCGCTCTTGCCGCTCTTGCCGCTCGCGGCGCGCGTGGCGTTCGCGGCGTTGCTCCCGGTCCGGACCGTTTTTCCGCTCGGGTTGCGGCGACGGCGCCTCGGCAGCCGCGGCGGGCGCGGAAGCTTCGGCCGGCTGCCGCGCCTGCGGCGTCGGCGGCGGGCGCAGCCGCAGCCGCCTGTTGACGGGGCGGACGGCGATGGCGGACCGGGCGGCGTTCGCTGCGGCCGCCGGGCCGCCAGACTTCGATGGTCGCCGGCTCTTCCGGCGGCTTGGCTTCGGCAGCCGTCGCCTCTGCCGTCGCCGGCTGCGTTTCGGCGGGCGGCGCGGACGGCTCCGGCGCCGGCTCGACGGCAGGCTCGGCCGGCTGCAGCGTCGGCCGGCGCGGACACGATTTCAGCGGCGGGCGGCGGCTCTGCCGGCGCTAGCGCTCTCCGCCGAAGGCACCGCTATCCTCGCCCGGCGCGTCCGGCTGCAGCGGGTGCAGCAGCTTCGCCGTTCGCCGGCGGCGCAGCCGGCTCGGGCGGTTTCGCGCGCCGCTCCATGCGATAGCCGAGCGAGCGCAGAACGAGTCGCGAAGTCCTCGCCGGAAGCGCCGATGAGCGAGGTCATGGCGCCGGTGACCGTGAAGCCGCGGCCGTCGACCGCGCCGTCCGGCTTGGCGAGCGACGAACCCTCGCGCCACGACAGCGCCGGCCGGATCAGATCGGCGAGCCGCTCCAGAATGTCGACGCGCACCGCGCGCTCGCCGCACACGCGGTAGCCGGCTGCGCGGTAGAGCGGCTTCGGCGTCTCCTTGTCGACCGGGATCGAGGTGCGGCCGGAGGCGGCGAGATGCAGCAACTCGGCGACGCCCTTGGCGTCGGGCGCTTCGTTCTTGAGCGCCCACAGCTGCGTCGCCAGCGCGCGCGGCGCCGGCTTGAGCAGGATCGGCAGGTAGATGTGATAGGCGCCGAAGCGCACGCCGTATTTGCGCAGCGTCGCGCGCGCGGCCTGGTCGAGGCCCTTGACCTCCTCGGCGACGCGCTGGCGCTCCAGCACGCCGAGCGCTTCGACCAGTTGGAAGGCGACGCCGCGCGCCATGCCGGTGACGTCGTCGGCGGCCGCGAGCGAGAACAGCGGCGCGAGCAGCTTCTCGATATGGGTCTTGAGCCAGAGATCGAGCCGCGTCTGCACCAATTCGCGCGCCGGCGCCGGTCAGATGCTCGTCGGCGAGAATGCGCAGCCGCGGGCGCAAGCGCGTCGTCGCCGGCGGTGAGCCGGCCGACCGCGTCGCCCATCCAGCGCACCGCGCCGTCGTTGGCCAGCACGATCTGATCGTTGGGCGCCTGCGACGAGCCGCGTCGCGCGCGCCTCGATCTCGCCGGCCAGCGCCTTCTGCGCGGCGGCGTTGCAGCGCCTTGGCTTCCGAGCCGGCGGCGGAGGCGTCGGGCGCGAACATGAAGCCGTCGAGCCGGCCGATGGCATGGCCCTCGACGATCACCTCGCCCGTTTTTCCGATTTCCGTTTCCAGCATCGCTGTTCTCTCGCAGCCGCCGCATCAACACGCTGGTGCGGCGATCGACGAAGCGCTCGGCCAGACGCTCGTGCAGCGCATCGGACAGCTTGTCTTCGACGGCGCGCGTGACGCCCTGCCAATGCTCCGGATCGGCAAGCCAGTCCGGGCGGTTGGCGACGAAAGTCCAGGTCCTGACATGCGCGATCCGGTTGGAGAGGGTGTCGATGTCGCCGTCGGTGCGGTCGGCCTCGGCGACCTGGCGGGAGAACCAGTCGACCGGAATGTTACCCTCTCGCATCAGGAAACCATAGAGGGTGACGACGAGCTCGGCGTGGGTCGCCGGCGCGATCTTGCGGTAATCGGGAACCTGGCAGACGTCCCACAGCCGCTCGACGGACTTTGCGGTCGTGCGCCAGCGCGCGCACGTCCTCGTCGCGCGCCGCGTGTTCCAGAACCAGAATGTCCTCGCCGACCGGCGCGCGCGTCAGCCCCGGCTCGTGCGGCATCGGTGGCGAGCGAGGCCTGCAGCGCGCCGAGCGAGGCGAAATCGAGCGCGGAATTGCGCCATTGCAGCATGCGCACCGGCTCGAAGCTGTGGCTCTCCAGCGCCTGCACCAATTCCGGCTCGAACGGATCGCAGCGCCCGGTGGTGCCGAAGGTGCCGTCGCGCGTCGGCGCGGCCGGCGCGGCCGGCGATCTGCGCGAGCTCGGCCGGGTTGAGCTTGCGGAACTGATAGCCGTCGAATTTGCGGTCGGAGGCGAAGGCGACGTGATCGACGTCGAGATTGAGCCCCATGCCGATGGCGTCGGTGGCGACCAGATAATCGACGTCGCCGGACTGGTAGAGCGCGACCTGCGCGTTGCGGGTGCGCGGCGACAGCGCGCCGAGCACCACCGCGGCGCCGCCGCGCTGGCGGCGGATCAGTTCGGCGATGGCGTAGACCTCTTCCGCCGAGAACGCGACGATGGCCGAGCGGCGCGGCAGCCGGGTGAGTTTCTTCTCGCCGGCATAAGTGAGCATCGACAGCCGCGGCCGGCTGACGATATGCGCGCCGGGCAACAGCTTCTCGACCATCGGCCGCATGGTGGCGGCGCCGAGCACCAGCGTTTCCTCGCGCCCGCGCCGGTTGAGCATGCGGTCGGTGAAGACGTGGCCGCGGTCGAGATCGGCGCCGAGCTGCACCTCGTCGATCGCCAGGAAGGCGACGTCGATGATCGCGCGGCATGGCCTCGACGGTGGAGACCCAGAAGCGCGGATTGGGCGGCTTGATCTTCTCCTCGCCGGTGATCAGCGCGACGTTCTCGGCGCCGACGCGCTCGACCACCTTGTTGTAGACCTCGCGCGCCAAGCAGCCGCAGCGGCAGCCCGATCATGCCGGTCGAATGCGCCAGCATCCGCTCGATGGCGAGATGGGTCTTGCCGGTATTGGTCGGGCCGAGCACGGCGGTGACGCCGGCGCCGCGGGCGCGCGAACCGCGCACGGATTGTGGGGAGAAGGTCAGGGTCATCACGCTTCCAACTTGGCGGCAGAACGCCGGTCCCGGCGCCCGCCGGCGGCTTTCTGTACCACAATGCGACGGCGGTTCAGCGCCCGGGTTAAGCTTTGGAACGAGTCTGGAACGAATCGCGCCCGAATCGGTGACTCGGGCCTTGTATGGATTCGTTCACGGCCACATCTCGCGAGCCGAGCCGATCCGCAGACACAAGATCGGGTGGCGCGCGCGGATTCCATCGGCATTTATTCCCCTGCAAAGGTTAACGCGTGGCACGGACTCCGATTGGCCCGCGAGTCAAGACGGCAGCCGCGCCTATTGCGTCTTGGCGCCGTTGACGGAGGCCCGCACCGGCCCGGCCACCGACACGAATTCGCGCGCCTCGAGCTTGAATTCGCCGATCGGGGTCGGCCCCTGCGCGCGGAACGGCACCAGCATGCGGGTGCCGGCGATCGGCGCCAGCCAGACCTCGATGTCGCGCTGTTTGGTGAGGTATTTGATGGCGGTGCGCGAGGGCACGAAGCCGGCCACCGGCGTGAAATAGACCGCGCAGACCAGCACCGGGCCGGCATAGCCCTTGTGCGCCTTGACGTGCTCGATGCGCTTGTAGGCGAGCGCCAGATCGTAGCGCAGCCGCCCGTCGAATACCGCGACCGTGCGCTTGTTGCAGGCCTCCGGCGTCAGCATGTCGCCGGCGCCCGGCACGCGCAGCAGCGAGCCGCTCATCGGGTCGATGATGCCGCGCTCGTGCGCCTCGGTGACCGGCACCCGCTCCGAATCCTTCTCCAGCGGCGGGTCGATTTTGAACTCTTTGACGTTGCCGTTGGCGACGACGAGCCGCACCTGGTCGCTTTTCTTGCGGGTCTTGATGGTGGCGGCATAGATCGAGGAGATCAGCTTGCCGCCGTTGATGGTGCCGTGCACCGAACTGGTGCCCTCGCCGCCGACGAACACCCGGATCAGCCCGGTGGTGACGCCGCTCGCCGAGGCGCTGTATTGCGTCTCGCCGATCTCGACCACCCAGCTGCCTTTGCCGATCGGAATGCCGGCGAGCGTCACCTCATAGTGTGCGTCGAGCTTGCCCTGGGCGCGCGCGCCGGCCGGCGCAAGCGCCGCCATGGCCAGTCCGCAAAGACCCATGCACACCGTTGCAAGAAATGGCCGGAACACCCGCACGACGCCTGAACCTCCCGCGCGCCATTGCCGGGGACTGGACCGCGGCCGGGCGCCGAACATGAGATGAATACCGTATTTTGCCGCGCAAGGCCCGTCACCGGTACGACCGCGCGCGGGCGGCGCATATCCGGCGTCGAATACGTCGAATCTGTGATCCCCGGCGCGGCCCGCGACCGGCGGAAAGCCGTGAAAATGCGCGGCTTGACGCGCACTTTTCGGGCTCTCTATACGTCCGCTCCGACAATCCCGAGCATGACGGTAACGGACCGGCGCCGGTCGACGCGCCGGCGATTTTACGAGGATTTTAGCCATGGCCTGGCGTTGCGAGTTGACCGGCAAGAAGCCCTTGGTCGGCCACAAAGTGAGCCACTCCAACATCAAGACCAAGCGGCGCTTCATGCCGAATTTGGTCAACGTGACGCTCACGTCCGACGCGCTCGGCCGCTCGGTCAAAGCGCGCATCTGCGCCAATGCGCTCAAGTCGGTCGATCATCGCGGCGGGCTCGATGCCTTCCTGCTCAAGGCCAAGGATGCCGAGCTGGCCCCGCGCATGCTCGAACTCAAGCGGCAGATCGCCAAGAAGCGCGCCAGCGCGGGCTAAGAGCTTCTTCGCGAAGCATCAACCTCTCACCGTCACCCTGAGGTGGCCGCGCGCAGCGCGGCCCTCGAAGGGCGACGGCCGCTGACTTGGCGCTGTCATCCTTCGAGGCTCGCTGCGCTCGCACCTCAGGATGACGGATTGAGGCTGTGCGGTCGCCAGCGTCACTCCCGCACCAGCACGAATTGCAGCAGCAGATTGCGCTGGAGCGGCGAGAAATTGTCGTCCGACACCAGCGTCAGGATGATCTCGCCGGCGTCGTTGCGATGCACGGCGATGCCTTCCATGTTGTCGATCTGAAAGCCGAGATCGGCTTCGATCAGCACCGCCCCGTCGACCAGCGCGCCCGGCTTGATGGCGGCGAGCGGAATGCGGCGGATGCGCATGCCGAGCCCGCCGGTCACCGAAAAATGGCGCTCCAGCAGCAACAGATCGGACGGCGGCAGCACGGTGCAGTCGCTGACGTCGAAATCGCCGCTGCGCTTGACGGTGAAGCGGCGCGACTTCCTCGCCCTTGAGCAAAAACGAGCGATGATTGCCGGCGGCATCGAGGCTGCGCTCGGTGACGACGATCAGCTCGCCGGCCAGCGGCGAGCCGTGCGGGCCGGCGGCGAGGCACTCCAGGCTCTTGTTGTAGCTGAAGCTCTTGAATTCGGCCGGCACCTTGATCGGCTCGCCGCGCGCCGCAAGACCGTAGCGGCGGAAGTCGAAGCGCACGATCTTCTCGACCCGCTCGATGCCGACATAAAACTGCCCGTCGAGCTCGACCAGCGACTCGACGTCGTACCAGCCGATGCGCAGCGAGCGGCTTGCCGTCCCAGGCCGAGCATCGGCGCCATCTCGGCGTCGGCGACGCCGACCGGTTTGCCGTCGCGATAGACGATGCGGCCGCGCAGCCAGGAGCCCTGGTCGGTGATGGCGAGAAAATGCGCGCCGTCCGGCTCCATGTGCAGGCTCGAAATGCCGCCGAAGGCGCGGTCGTTGGAGGTCAGCACCAGCCCGCCGCGAAATTCGAGCGCGCCGAAGCGGATGCGCGTCGGGTCGCGATTGTCGAAGGCCGTCGATCGGCGTCGCTTCGATCGCGATGCGCGTAACCGCGGCGCTGGTGCGCAGCGCCTGCGGCGAGCGAGAACGAGCCGACCAGGATCAGCGCGGCGAACAGGACGCCGGCGGCGAGCCAGCGGCGGGTGAGCTTCATCAAGCGACCCGTCTGCGCCGGCGCGGCGACGGTCGCTCGACCGGCGGCGTGCTCCTCGAACAGCTCGGCGAGCTTCTCGGTCATGGCGCCGCCGAGCTCCTCGGCGTCGACGATGGTGACGGCGCGGCGATAATAGCGCGTGACGTCGTGGCCGATGCCGATGGCGATCAGCTCGACCGGCGAGCGGGTCTCGATCTCCTCGATCACCCAGCGCAGATGGCGCTCGAGATAATTGCCGGGATTGACCGAGAGCGTGGAATCGTCGACCGGCGCGCCGTCGGAGATCATCATCAGGATCTTGCGCTGCTCGGTGCGCGCCAGCAGGCGCTTGTGCGCCCAATCGAGCGCCTCGCCGTCGATGTTCTCCTTGAGCAGGCCCTCGCGCATCATCAGGCCGAGGTTCTTGCGCGCGCGCCGCCACGGCGCGTCGGCCGATTTGTAGATGATGTGGCGCAGATCGTTGAGCCGGCCCGGATTGGCGCGGCTTGCCGGCGGTGAGCCAATGCTCGCGCGACTGCCCGCCCTTCCAGGCGCGCGTGGTGAAGCCGAGAATCTCGACCTTGACGCCGCAGCGCTCGAGCGTGCGCGCGAGGATGTCGGCGCAGGTCGCCGCCACCGTGATCGGGCGGCCGCGCATCGAGCCGGAATTGTCGAGCAGCAGCGTCACCACCGTGTCGCGGAAACTGCGTGTCCTTCTCGGCCTTGAACGACAGCGGGTGCAGCGGATCGATGATGATGCGCGACAGCCGCGCCGGATCGAGCAGGCCTTCTTCGAGGTCGAATTCCCAGGAGCGGTTCTGCTGCGCCATCAGCCGGCGCTGCAGCCGGTTGGCGAGCCGCGCGACCACGCCCTGCAGATGCGAGAGCTGCTTGTCGAGATAGCCGCGCAGCCGGTCGAGTTCCTCCGGCCTCGCACAGTTCCTCGGCCGGCGACCGTCTCGTCGAACTTGGCGGTGAAGGCGCGGTAGTCCGGGCCGCGCGGCTCGTTGGCGCCGAACTGGCGCGGCCGCTGCGGCTCGCCGGGCGTTTCGGCATCGCCCATGTCGGTGTCGTCGGCCATGTCGGCGGTCGGCGCATCGACCGCCTCGGCGGCGGCGTCCGGCATGTCCTCGGCGGAGACCTGCGTGTCCTCCATGCTGGAGCGCTGCATGTCGTCGCTGTCGGCGGCCTCGCCGTCCTCGCCGGCCTCCTGCTTGCGGCGGTCCTCCTCGCCTTCGTCCTCTTCGTCCTCGGAATCGCGGCTGCGGTCCTCGCCCATCTCGAGCGCGTCGAGCAGATCGTGCACGGCATCGCCGAACAGGCGCTGGTCCTCGAGCACGGCCTCCAGCCGGTCGAGATCGCGGCCGGCGCGGTCCTCGATCAGCGGCCGCCACAGGTCGACCAGCTTGCGCGCGGCCGGCGGCGGCGTCATGCCGGTCAGGCGCTCGCGCACCATCATGGCGAGCGCCTCCTCGATCGGCGCATCGGCGCGCTCGGTGATCTCGTCGAACTTGCCGCGGTGGAAGCGGTCGTCGAGCATGGCGGTGAGATTCTTGGCGACGCCGTCCATGCGGCGCGCGCCGATCGCCTCGACGCGCGCCTGCTCGACCGCCTCGAACACCGCGCGCGCCTGCTGCCCGGCCGGCTGCAGACGGCGATGGACGGCGGCGTCGTGGCAGGCAAGCTTGAGCGCGATCGAGTCGGCATGGCCGCGCACGATCGCGGCCTCGTGCTTGCCGAGCTTGCGCGGCGGCTCGGGCAGCCGCGCCTTGCCGCCCATCAGGCCGGGCCGCTCGGCGGCGAAGGAGACTTCGAGCTCCGGCTTGCGCGCGATGGCGCGCAGGCAGCCGGCGACCGCGCGCTTGAACGGCTCGGTCGGCGCTTCCTTGGACGACGGCTTGGGCTTGATGTTGGAGGCCATGCTTTCGCACTCTGTCCGTTCTCTGGAGACGTGTCGCGCGCGCGGGGCACCGATGCTCACAAACCTCCGACTCCCTCACCCGCTCGCGATTCCTGCGGCTCCCCGCCACGCGGGGAAGACGAAGTCATGACAGCGCCACGTTCACCGCGCTCTCCGGCAGCTCGACGCCGAAGCAGCGCTGATAGAACTCGGCGACGATCGGCCGCTCCAGCTCGTCGCATTTGTTGAGGAAGGTGAGCCGGAAGGCGAAGCCGACATCGTTGAAGATCTCGGCATTCTCCGCCCAGGTGATCACCGTGCGCGGGCTCATCACGGTCGAGATGTCGCCGTTCATGAAGGCGTTGCGCGTCAGGTCGGCGACGCGCACCATCTTGTTGACGATGTCGCGGCCCTGCTCGTTGCGATAGTGCTTGGCCTTGGCCAGCACGATCTCGACCTCGTTGTCGTGCGGCAGATAGTTGAGCGTGGTGACGATCGACCAGCGGTCCATCTGGCCCTGGTTGATCTGCTGCGTGCCGTGATAGAGGCCGGAGGTGTCGCCGAGGCCGACGGTGTTGGCGGTGGCGAACAGCCGGAACGCCGGATGCGGCTTGATCACCTTGCTCTGGTCGAGCAGCGTCAGGCGGCCGGAGGCTTCCAGCACGCGCTGGATCACGAACATCACGTCCGGGCGGCCGGCGTCGTATTCGTCGAAGCAGAGCGCGACGTTGTTCTGCAGCGCCCACGGCAGGATGCCGTCGCGGAATTCGGTGACCTGCTTGCCGTCCTTGATGACGATGGCGTCCTTGCCGATCAGGTCGATACGGCTGATGTGGCTGTCGAGGTTGACGCGCACGCACGGCCAGTTGAGCCGCGCCGCCACCTGCTCGATATGCGTCGACTTGCCGGTGCCGTGATAGCCGGTGACGATGACGCGGCGGTTCTTGGCAAAGCCGGCGAGGATGGCGAGCGTGGTCGGCCGGTCGAAGCGGTAATCCGGATCGACATCGGGCACGTGCTCGTCGGCCTTGGAATAGGCCGGAACTTCCATGTCGCTGTCGATGCCGAACACCTGCCGGACCGACACCTTCATGTCGGGCAGGCTTTCGTAAGATTTGCCGGCGGTTTCTTGTACTGCGGCGGTCATTGATCCTCCATGGCTTCGGACTTCCGAAGCCCGCTACGGTCCGATTCGTTCCGGTCCGGCTGATACGGCGGCAACTTAGCAGACGGCCACGGCCGGAAAAACCCGGTCACCGTGAATGGCACCATCAATCATTTCAATGAGATAGGGAGCCGAAGGCCTGTCCGAAAGGCGGGACAGGGTTGCTTGCCGACCCTAAGTTTCGCCGCCTGCCCGCAGCGGGCGGCGCTGTTATGCTCCCCCGAGGGCCGGCAATTTGGCGGGTTTCGACCGCCAGACCGGACGGCCACGCACAGGAGCTTGCAATGACCGGCCTTTACGACCGCACCCCCGGGCACGGGCACAACCATCCGCCCGACCATACCCATGACGAAGACGAGATCTGGGAGCGCTGGTCGAAGAAGCGCGTGTTCGTGCGTCCGCTCGAAGGCACCTACAGCGACCTCTACCAAGCGCTGGTCGAGCAGCCGCGGGTCTATTCGTCGCGCGACGTGCCCTGGAAGGGCGGGCCGCAGCTTTTCGGCAAGCACGTGATCAGCCCGCAGGCCGCCGCGGTCACCCAGTCGATCGAGACCCATATCGAGGTCTACGCGCCGGGCGCCTACGGCCAGAAGCACGGCCATCTGAACAGCGCCGTGTTCTACGTGCTCAAGGGCCGCGGCCACGACGTCCACGACGGCAAGCGCATCGACTGGAAGGCCGGCGACGTGATGATCGTCGAGAACGGCTGCGTGCATCAGCACTTCAACGACGATCCCGACAACGAAGCGATCCTGCTGGTGTTCAAGGCGAAGCCGCTGTTCCTGTTCATGCACCTGCTTGTTCCAGAAGATCGTCTCATACCCGCCGACCGAGCCGCCCAAGGGTCACGAGGATTTCAAGCCGCCGTCGGATCTTTGAAAAACGCACCGGAGCAAGCAGCCATGACCAAAGCCCTCGAAGAACGCGACGTCGCCCATGTCGGCGAGCGAACCTGCAGCTTCCGCGCCGACGACGTCGCGGCATCGCAGAGCATTCCGGCGCGAATACGATGCGCTTCTCAATGTCGTGGCGGCCGAGGACATGCCGCACGAAAAATCGCGCCGACGGCCTGATCAAGCATCTGGTGCACAAAAACCTCGAACACCAAGGAATGCTGCGTCGAAGCCTATATGCAGTTCCTGGCAGCCGGGCGCGCGCTCCGGCAAGCACCGGCACATGTGGGAGGAAATCATCTTCGTCGCCGAAGGGTCGGGCTACGATCTGCACTGGGATCTGAAATACGACTGCGTCGACGCCTTCCAATGGGACTGGGCGGCGGAGCCCAAGCGATACGAATGGAAGCGCGGCGATTTCATCTACATCCCGCCCTTCACCATCCATCAGCATTTCAACACGGCGGAGGCGGGCGAAGCGCGGCTCATCGTCATCAGCAACCGGATCGTGAAAGAGATGGGCTACGACTGGTTCGACCAGCTGGAGAACGCGCCGGGATTCTGAGCGGGAGGGTCAGTGAATGCCGATCAGCGGCCAATAGAGCGGCACGATGATCATCAGCGCGATGAATTCGACGATGGTGATCAACAGGCCGACGCGCAGCAGGTCGCGGGCGTTGAAGAAGCCGAACGAATAACCGACCACCAGCACCGCGGACTGATAGGCGAATATTTTTCCCGCCGAGGCGAAGGTCCAAATCATGCCGAGCGCGAGCGGGTTCAAGCCGTGCGTCTTGGCGAAATTCATCAGCAAGGGCAGCGACGTGCCCAGCATCGGAATGTCGCTCGACAGGAACAGGTGATAGACGAAGGCCGTCCAATACAGCACCGCCGTCGAGACGACGACGTTGGTCATCAGCGGCTGCATCCAGGCGAAGGCGATATTGGTGAGCAGTTCGATGCTCTTGGTGGCCTGCAGCACGCCGGCCATGCTGAGCGCCGCGGCGACGAAAAACACCGGCAGATAATTGACGTTTTTCAGGTCGTCGGTGCGCAACAGCCCGACATAGGGCAACAGCGCGATCAGGCCGATGCCGAGACCGATCTTGGCCGACGAAATGTGATGCATGAAATCGGTCATCCACAGCAAGGTGGCCGCCCCGATCAGCAGCGCCGCTTTCGTCTCCATCGCCGAGAACGGCCCGAGTTTCTTTAGTTCCTCGCGCAGGTAATCGTAGCCGCCTTCGAGCGCGGCTTTTTCCGGCGGAAACAGCCACAGGATCAGCGCCCAGGCGACGACGATGGTGATGACGTCGCACGGCAGGAACGCCACGAACCACTGGCTCCATTGCACCTCCACGCCGGCGCGCTCGATCAGGCCGCGCGCGGTGATCGAGCTCGCCCCGGCGATGATCATCTTGTCGAAAAGCGCCGCCGTGTAGGTGATGATGAGGAACATGCCGCGCGCGATGTTGCTGCCGCGCTGCACGCGAAAGGCCTCGACCAGCCCGAGCGCGACCGCCGCCATGATCACGATGCGCGCGATGCCGGACGGCACGATCAGCGTCAGCAGAAAGTCGGTCAGGATGAGGCCGAACAAAATGCGCGGATATGTGATCCCGACGCGCAGCATCACCCAATAAGCGAGCCGGCGGGCGAGCCCGGATTTCGAGGCGACTACGCCGATCAGCATCGCGCCCAGCAGAAACCAGGGCGTGGCGGTGGCAAAGCCGCCGAACGCCACGTTGAAGCGCACGACGTCGAGCGCCCAGAACAGGAAACAGCCGATCAGCCCGGTGACGGCGTGATCCATCGCCTCGGTGATCCACGCCAGCACCATGAACGAGGCGATCGCCAAAGCGTGCTGGGTCGTGGGCTCGAGCGGCAGCGGCGCAAACCAGAGCGCCAGCGGAACGACGACGCAGGCGGCGCGGCCGATGTGCCGCGACAGGCCGAACGGCGCGGGCCGTGCCGCAAGGGCCGTCGCGCTCATGGTCGCGGCATCCGGTTCATGGCGATCGCCAGCCGTTCGCGGGCTTCAAGCCCCGCGCCCGATGGTAGTCGGACGCCGGCGGCGCGACAACGCGCCGCCGCTCGCTCAGACGAAACCGACCGATTTCAAATAATTATACGACTGGATGATCTCGACCAGGCGGTCCTCGGTCGAGCGGTCGCCGCCATTGGCGTCGGGGTGGTGGCGCTTGACCAGCTGCTTGAAGCGCGACTTGACCTGCACCTTGCTGGCGCCGGGCTCGAGGCCGAGCGTGTCGAGCGCCTTGCGCTCGGCGTTGCGCACCGGGCGCGTTTCCACGCGCGCCTTCTTCTCGGTGCGAAAGCCCTCGCCGAGCAGCCCGAACGGATCGCCGATATTGCTGAAGTCCGGCCGCATTTTGCCTTTGCCGGTGCCCATCTTCCAGGTCGGACGATGGCCGGTGATGGCGTCTTTCTGGTAGGCCATCACGGCGGCGTCGCTCATGCCGGCGAAGAAATTGTACGACTGATTGTATTCGCGCACGTGATCGAGACAGAACCGCCAATGTTCCTTGTCGCGGCCGCGCCCCTTGGGCGCGCGATGCGTCGCCTTTTCCTTGCAGCCCACCCATTCGCAGCCGGGCGCGTCGCTTTTGGCGCGGCGGTCTTTCGTCGGCTTGACGCGGATGCGATCGAAAATATTCGAGTCGATTTTCATGACCGAACAGTATGCGCCTTTGCCGTTGAACGCCTTCAAGACTTGACAGCGCCGCGGCCCTCACCGGCCGGCCGCAAGCATTGACCGCCCGCCTGCCCGTCCTTAAGCCGGACGCCATGCGGACCGCCGATCTGATCACACAGAAGTTGACCGAGGCTTTCGCCCCGCAAAGCCTCAAAGTGCTGGATGAATCGCATCAGCACGAAGGCCATGCCGGGCATCGGCCGGGCGGGCAAACCCATTTCAGGGTCTATATAGTGTCGGAACTCTTCAAAGGTATGACCCGCGTGCAGCGTCACCGTCTAATTAATGAGGCGCTGGCGGACGAACTCGCCGGCAGCGTGCACGCCCTTGCCATCCACGCCGCCGCGCCGGGCGAAGGCGGGGATTAGCAGTTTCCGCTCATGGCCCGCGTAAGCGGGAATCCGGCCATTGCCGGTCTCGAGACACAGCCTGCCACCTAAGTGCGTACGCCCGCCTACGCGGCCCGGACGAGCCGGGAGACACTTAGCGGACCTTCGCCAGCTGCTTGCGCGGCAGCGGCTGGATGCGCAGCGCGGTGATGCGGTTGCGCGCGCGCCGCAGCACCCGGAAGCGGAAGCCGTGAAAGGTAAAGCTCTGCCCGACTTCCGGGATCGAGCGCGCCTCGTGGATGACCAGGCCGGCGATGGTGGTCGCCTCCTCGTCCGGCAGGTTCCAGTCCATGACGCGGTTCAAGTCGCGGATCGGCACCGCGCCTTCCACCGTCACCGAGCCGTCCGGCTGGCGGCGCACGCCCGGCATGGCGACGTCGTGCTCGTCGGTGATGTCGCCGACGATCTCCTCGAGGATGTCTTCCAGCGTCACCAGGCCTTCGACCTCGCCGTATTCGTCGACCACCAGCGCGAACGGCGTCTTGCGGCGGCGGAAGGCCTTGAGCTGCTCCGACACCGGCCGCATTTCCGGCACGAACCAGGGCGGCGTCATCAGCGCGGCGACGTCGATCTTGGCGGCGTCGCCGTCGACCGCGTGCAGCGCGCGCAACAGGTCGCTTGCACGTGCAGCACGCCGACGATGTTCTCCGGGTTGTCGCGCCAGAGCGGAATGCGCGTGACCGGCGAGGCGATCACCGCGTTGACCACGTCGGCCGGCGGATCGTCGACCTTGAGCGTGATCATGTTGGTGCGGTGGATCATCACGTCGGAAACGATCAACTCGCGCAGGTCGAGCACGCCGCCGAACATGTCGCGGTCGAGCTTCTCGACCTCGCCCTCGCGGTGAAACAGATCGACCGCGCCGCGCAATTCCTCGTGCGCCGACAGCACCTGCTGATCCTCGCCGACCGTCATGCCGACGAGCTTGAGCAGCCAGCGCACCAGCGCCTCGATCGCCATCAGCACCGGGCCGAACAACTTGACGAACCAGTACAGCGGGCGCGCCACCGCCAGCGCGATGCGGTCGGGCGCGTTGAACGCCGCGGTCTTCGGCAGAATCTCGGAGAACACGACGACCAGGATGGTCATCACCACGGTGGCGTAGACCACGCCGGCATTGCCGAACCAGGCCAGCAGCACGCCGGTCGCCAGCGCCGAGGCCGCGATATTGACCGCGTTGTTGCCGAACAGCAGCGCGCCGAGCAGCCGCTCGCGCTGCTCGAGCAGGCGGTTGACGATGCCGGCGCGCTTGTTTCCGTGCTTTTCCAGCCGCGTCATGCTGGCGCGCGACGACGCGGTCAGCGCCGTCTCGCTGCCGGCGAAAAAAGCCGACAGCAGCAGACAGAACAGCACAATGACGAGAGAGAGCCAGTCGTTCGCGGTCATCTTATCTTGCGCATGATCTTGTCCGAAAACCGGTTTCCACTTTTCGGGATCATGCGCTCAGCTTGTCGGTGAGAAACGCGCGCACCTCGGCGGGATCGACGTCGCTTTCGACAAAGGCCTGGCCGATGCCGCGCACCAGAATGAAGGTGAGCGCGCCGCGCTTGACCTTCTTGTCTTGCGCGATCAGGTCCATCAAGCGGTCGACGCCCGGCGTGCCGCCGGGATTGTCCTTGAGATGGGTGGGCAAGCCGACCGCGGCAAGATGCGCCTCGGCGCGCTCGGCTTCGGCGGCGGCGATCAGGCCCTTGCGCGCCGAGAAATCGAACGCCAGCGCCATGCCGAGCGAAATCGCCTCGCCGTGCAGCAGCCGCTCCGAGAAGCCGGCGGCGGCTTCCAGCGCGTGGCCGAAGGTGTGGCCGAGATTGAGCAGCGCGCGCTCGCCGGTCTCGCGCTCGTCGCGCGCGACGATGCCCGCCTTGCCGCGGCAGCAGACCGCGATGGCGTGTTCGCGCGCAGCGGATTGCCGCCGGCGAACACGTCCTGCCAGTTCTTCTCCAGCCAGGCGAAGAAGGCGGCATCGCCGAGCAGCCCGTATTTGGCGACCTCGGCATAGCCGGCGCGGAATTCGCGCTTGGGCAGGGTGTCGAGCAGCGCGGTATCGGCGACGACCAGAATCGGCTGGTGGAAGGCGCCGATCAGGTTCTTGCCCAGCGGCGAATTGATGCCGGTCTTGCCGCCGACCGAGGAATCGACTTGCGCGAGCAGCGTCGTCGGCACCTGCACGAAATCGAGGCCCGCGCCGCACGCTCGCCGCGGCAAAGCCGGCGAGATCGCCGATCACGCCGCCGCCGAGCGCGACGATGAGATCGCCGCGCTCGATGCGCGCCGCGATGATCTGCTCGCACACCTGCTGGAACGTCGCATAGCTCTTGGAGCCTTCGCCCGGCGGCACCACGATGCGCGCGCTCGCAATGCCGGCGGCCGTCAGCGAGGCTTCCGCCGCCGCGAGATGATGCCGGGCGACCGTCGCGTCGGTGACGATCGCGCATTTGGCGCCCGGCCGCAGCGCCTTGATGCGCGCGCCCAGGCTCGCCAGCAGCCCGCGCCCGATGGCGATGTCGTAGGCGCGCGCGCCGAGCGCGACCGGCACCACGGTGGCTTCGGCAAGCTCGCCTTGGCGCAGCGGCGCGCTCATGACGGCTGCTCCGCGCCGCCGATGGCGAGATGCTTCGACCGCCGCGGCGATGATCTCCTCGACGACGGTGTCGTGCGGCTCGTCGCGCGACTGAACCACGATGTCGGACAGCGCGTAGAGCGGTTCGCGCTGCGGCAACAGCTCCTTCATCTTGTCCGCGAGCGGGCGGTCGCCGCGCCGCTTGGTGCGCTTCATCAGCACGTCGAGATCGGCCTTCAGCCAGACCGAAATGCCCTTGATGTGGATGAGGTCGCGCGTGCGCTGGTCCATGACGGCGCCGCCGCCGGTCGCCAGCACCTGCGGGCCGCTCTCGAGCAGGCGCGCGATCACGCGCGTCTCGCCGGCGCGGAAGTAGGGCTCGCCGTGCTTGGCGAAGATTTCCGCGATGGTCATGCCGGCGGCGCCCTCGATCTCGGCGTCGGCATCGACGAACGGAATGTTGAGCCGCGCCGCCAGCCGGCGGCCGACCGAGGACTTGCCGGCGCCCATCATGCCGACCAGCACGATCGAGCGGCGGCCGAGCGCGCGCGTCAGCGCCTGCGCGAGCGCCGGATCGACGGCGTTTTCCGCGGTTTTTTGAACGGCGGTGTTAACCATGCTAGGCTTCCAAATCAGCCACCACGGTTCCATATACCAGCAATTGAGCCGGCCGCGAGAGCATGCCGAGCCTATTTAGATTGCTGGTGTTCCTGGGCCTGTTCGGCGGGCTCGGCTATGTGCTGGTGTTCTCGCTGGCGAATTTCGTGACCTCGCATCCGCGCGAGATCGTCGTGACCATCCCGTCCGATCAATTCGCCAAGCCGCGCTGACGATGGCGCGCCGGCCGAAAGCCTCCGACCAGACGCTGATCGAACTTTTCCTCGACATGCTGGCGGCCGAGCGCGGCGCCGGCGCCAATACGCTGGCCGCCTACCGCAACGACCTCGACGATCTCGCCGCGCATTTGCGCGCAGCGCGCAAGCACGTCGCCGATGCCTCGACCGAGGACCTGCGCAAATTCATCGCCAGCCTGTCCGAGCGAGGCTTCAAAGCCTCTTCGCTGGCGCGCCGGCTGTCGGCGGTGCGCCAGCTCTTTCGTTTTCTCTACGCCGAGGGAAAGCGCGCCGACGACCCGGCCGCGGTGCTGGAAGGGCCCAAGCGCGGCCGGCCGCTGCCCAAGGTGCTCAGCATTGCCGAGGTCGACGCCCTGCTCGCGCAGGCGCGCGTCCATGCCGAAGACCAGAAACATCCGCCGGCGCAGCGCCTGCGCGCGGCGCGGCTGCTGTGCCTGCTGGAGACCGTCTACGCCACCGGCCTGCGCGTCTCCGAACTGGTGGCGCTGCCGGCTTCCGCCGCGCGCCGCGACCAGCGCATGCTGGTGGTGCGCGGCAAAGGCGGCAAGGAACGGCTGGTGCCGCTCAACCAGGCCGCCAAGCGCGCCATGAGCGAATATCTCGCGTTGCGCGGCAAGGCCGGACGCGACGCCACCTCGAAATGGCTGTTCCCGTCCTTCGGCGAAAGCGGGCACCTGACCCGCCAGCATTTCGCCCGCGACTTGAAGGCGCTGGGGGCGGCCTGCGGCATCGGCGGCAAAAACCTCTCGCCGCATGTGCTGCGCCACGCCTTCGCCAGCCATCTGCTGCACAACGGCGCCGACCTGCGCGTGGTGCAGACCTTGCTCGGCCACGCCGACATCTCGACCACGCAAATCTACACCCACGTGCTGGAAGACCGCCTCAAGACGATGGTGCGCGACCTGCACCCGCTGGCCGATGGCCAGGGTTAAGTCGTTGTACGCGCGGAATTAACCCGCTTGCTTGACTCATAGCGGCGGTCCACGTCAGGTCTCCCGATAACCCCGCAGCCGGAACCCGATGCGCAGCTATCTCGATTTCGAAAAGCCGGTGGCCGAATTGGAGGCCAAGGTCGAAGAGCTGCGCGCCATGGGCGCGAGCGGTGACGCGGTCGCCATCGGCGAGGAGATTTCGCGGCTCGAGGTCAAGGCGGCGGTGGCGCTCAAGGAGCTCTATGCCGACCTGACGCCCTGGCAGAAGACGCAGGTCGCGCGCCACCCGCAGCGCCCGCATTGCTCCGATGCCATCGCCGGCCTGTTGACCGAATTCGTGGCGCTCGCCGGCGACCGCAAGTTCGGCGACGACGCCGCCATCGTCGGCGGCTTCGGCCGCTTCCGCGGCGACAGCGTCTGCGTCATCGGCCACGAGAAAGGCTCCGACACCGAGAGCCGGCTCAAGCACAATTTCGGCATGGCGCGGCCGGAGGGCTATCGCAAGGCGGTGCGGCTGATGGAAATGGCCGACCGCTTCGACATCCCGGTGATCACGCTGGTCGACACCGCCGGCGCCTATCCCGGCATCGGCGCCGAGGAGCGCGGCCAGGCCGAAGCGATCGCGCGCTCGACCGACGTCAGCCTCAATCTCGGCGTGCCCAACGTGGCGGTGATCTTCGGCGAAGGCGGCTCCGGCGGCGCCATCGCCATCGCCACCGCCAACCGCGTGCTGATGCTGGAGCACGCCATCTACTCGGTGATCTCGCCGGAAGGCGCCGCCTCGATCCTGTGGCGCGACACCGCCAAGGCGCAGGAGGCCGCGACCAGCATGAAGATCACCGCCCAGGACATGGTGCGCTTCGGGGTGATCGACAGCATCGTGCCGGAGCCGGCCGGCGGCGCGCACCGCGACCCGGCGGCGGCGATGGCCGCGACCGGCGAAGCCATCGCCAATGCCTTGACGGAACTTCGCGGGCTCGACCGCGAGACGATCCGCCGCCAGCGGCGCGAGAAATTCCTCGCCATCGGCCGTAATCTGGCGCCGCGCCGGCGCCTAGCGGCAGCCGATTTACCCGGGCTTTACCATAGGCTTAGCCGCTTTACCCTCGATTCCCGATATGCCTTGCGGATGCCACATCTTAAGGATAACGATTATTGAAGAAGGCCCGCCTTCGGGGAGTCCCGCTTGAGACGTTCTTATTTCCGAGCGCTGTTGGCGCCCGCGGCTGTGGCCGCTGCCGTCGCGCTCGCCGGCTGTGACGCCGACAGCATCGCCCCGAGCGGCCGCGCGCTGGCGCCGCTTTCCGACAAGATGGTCGCGACGCTGGCCGAAAAGAACATGGACAAGGAATCGCCGATCCTCGTCCGCCTGTTCAAGGAAGAGTCGGAGCTCGAGGTCTGGAAGAAGAATCGCGACGGCGAATTCGCGCTGCTGAAGACCTATCCGATCTGCCGCTGGTCGGGCGATCTCGGCCCGAAGAAACGCGAAGGCGACCGGCAGGCGCCGGAGGGCTTCTACACCATCAGCCCCGGGCAGATGAATCCGAAGTCCAATTACTATCTGGCGTTCAATACCGGCTATCCGAACGCCTATGACCGCGCCTGGGGCTATACCGGCTCCGAGCTGATGGTGCATGGCGACTGCTCCTCGCGCGGCTGCTACGCGATGACCGACGAGCAGATCCAGGAGATCTACGCGCTGGCGCGCGAGTCCTTCTTCGGCGGGCAGAAAGACTTCCAGTTGCAGGCCTTCCCGTTCCGCATGACCGCGTTGAACATGGCCAAGCACCGCAACAATCCGAACCTCGCGTTCTGGAAGATGATCAAGGAAGGCTACGACAATTTCGAAGCCACCCATCAGGAGCCGAAGGTCGCGGTCTGCGAAAAGCACTACGTGTTCGACGCCGCGGCGCCGGAGAACGCGTCGAAGCCGCTGTCGTTCAATCCGCGCGCTAAGTGCCCGGTGTACCGCCTCGATCCGGCCATCGCCGACGCCGTGCTCGACCATCGCCGGCAAGAACAGGTGCAGATGGCCAGCTACATCGCGCGCGGCGTCGATACCGTGCCGCTGCGCATCGGCCTCGACGGCGGCATGAACCCGGTGTTCGCGGCCAAGCTGTCGACCCATACCGATGACGGCCGCGTTTATCAGATCGCCGGCACCGGCATGGAGGCGCCCGGCGCCCTGCCGCGCAGCGGCAATCCGCCGCCGACCGCGCCCGCTCGAACCGTCGTGGCAGCGCCCGCCGAGGCGGCGCCGGCCGAGCCGGCGGTGGTGATGGCGAGCGTGCCGATGCCGGAGCCCGCGCCGCAGCCCAAACAGGGCAAGGCGCCGGAAGAGAAGCCGGCGACCATTGCCGGCCTGCTCGACAATCTTTTTACCAAGCCGGCCGAGGCCAAGCCGCGCAGCCGCCGCCGCGCCCGTGCGCGCCGGCAACGAGGCCAAACCAAAGCAGCCGGTACGCGCGGTGGCCGCGCACGTCGCGCCGCATCCCAAGCTGGCGAAAAGCGCGCCGCCCAAGGCCGCGCCGCACAAGGCCGCACCGCCCCAGGCCGTGGCGCATGCCCTGCCGCAACCGGCACCGCAGCCGCAGGTCAAGCAGGCCGACAAGCCGAAGGCGGAAGTCCGCACCGCCTACTCGGCCTCGCCGCCGCCCGCCGGCACCTTGCCGGGCGCGCAGCCGACCGTCCCCGCCGGCTCTTTCGACGCGCGCTGGTCGGCATTCCGCTGACGCCTCCTGCTTCGATGAGCCACTTCGTCTACATCCTCGGCACGCTCACCCGCCGCGGGCCGCTCACTTATGTCGGCTGGACGCGCGACGTCGCGCGCCGGCTCGCCCAGCATAATGCCGGCAAGGGCGCGCGCTTCACGCGCGGCCGCGCCTGGGTGCTGCTGCATTCGGAAGGCTTCCGCAGCCAGCGCGCGGCCATGAGCCGTGAATGGCACTTGAAGCGCGACCGCGCGCTACGCCGCTCGCTCGCCGCCGCCTTGGTGTAATTAGCCTTGGCGTAATCAGCGGCGCTCGGCGACCCGCACCTTGGTGGCGATCGGCCCGGTGTCGCCGACGTCCTCGACGTAACTCACTTCGTCGCCGCGGTGCAGATGATCGAAGTCGCCGCTCAGCATGCTGTTGCGGTGGAAGTACAACAGCCCGCCTTCCTTGGTCATCAGGAAGCCGAAATCCTCTTGCGGCGTCAGCTCGGCGATCTGGCCGCGAAATTCGTGCGCGGCCTCGTGCCCGAGCTCGGCGGTGCCGTGGTCGGTCAGCCTGTCCTTGACCTTGCTGAGTTGCGCTTCCGCGACGCGGAAGGCTTCGTTGATGGCGTTGCGCAGATCGGGCGCCTGGAATTTGCGCTGCAGATGACCGGGCTCGTGCGCGACCACGACGTCCTTGTGGCCGGGCACCGCGATGTCGATGCGCACCACCGGCGGGATGGTGCCGGCCGAATTCTGGTTGCGCTGGTCGACGCGCACGCGGCAGCCGGTCATGTGGCCGAAAATGCGCTCCAGCCGCGCCACGTGGTCGCGGATCGCGGCTTCGGCGGCGGTCGGACGAGTCGATGTTATGGAAGGCGATGTCGAGCGGAACCTGCATGACCATGCACCCTTGCCGTGACCCAAGGATAATGCGGCAGAGCGCAGTTTGGTTGCGGGCCGGCCCTTCGAGGCCGCGAGGCTAGGTCACGCGATCTTGCCGTGGCAGTGCTTGAACTTCTTGCCGGAGCCGCACGGGCAGGGCTCGTTGCGGCCGACTTTGCCCCAGCTCGTCGGATCCTTCGGATTGCGCGCGGCCTGCGCGGCGCTGCCGTTGCCGTTGGCGCCGACCAGCGCGGGCGCGAGCGGCGCCGGCGCGAATTCGTCCTCGCCGGTCATCGGATCGACCTTGTGCGCTTCCATGTAAGGCAGGTTTTCCGGCATCTCGGCCGGCGGCTGCTGCACGATCTCCACGCGCATCAGCTGGCCGGTGACCGCCTCGCGCAGGTGCGCGATCATGGTCTCGAACAGCGCGAAGGCTTCCGCCTTGTACTCGTTGAGCGGATCGCGCTGGCCGTAGCCGCGCAGCCCGATCACCTGGCGCAGATGCTCGAGCATCACCAGATGCTCGCGCCAGAGATGGTCGAGCGTCTGCAGCAGGATCGACTTCTCGACATAGCGCATGACGTCGGGGCCCCATTTGGCCACCTTGCCCGCCATCCATTCGTCGGCGCGGCGCTTGATGCGCTCCTTCACCTCTTCGTCGGCGATGCCTTCTTCCTTCGCCCAGTCCATGACCGGCAGGTCGAGCGTGAGCACCTCGCGCACCGCCTTGTCGAGGCCGGCGACGTCCCACTGCTCGGCATAGGCGTTTTCGGGGATGTGCTTGGCGACCAGGTCGTCGATCACCGAATGACGCATGTCGGCGATGGTCTCGTCCACCGCCTCGTCGCGCATCAGTTCGAGCCGCTGCTCGAAGATGACCTTGCGCTGGTCGTTCATGACGTCGTCGTACTTCAGCAGGTTCTTGCGGATGTCGAAGTTGCGCGCCTCGACCTTCTGCTGCGCCTTCTCCAGCGCCTTGTTGATCCAGGGATGGACGATGGCTTCGTTCTCTTTCAGGCCGAGCTTCTGCAGCATGCCGTCGAGCTTGTCGGAGCCGAAGATGCGCATCAGGTCGTCTTCCAGCGACAGGAAGAACTTGGAATGGCCGGGGTCGCCCTGGCGGCCGGAGCGGCCGCGCAGCTGGTTGTCGATGCGCCGGCTCTCGTGCCGCTCGGTGCCGAGCACGTAGAGACCGCCGGCCGCAAGCGCCTTCTGCTTCAGCCGCGCCACCTGCGCGCGGATTTCGGCGGCGCGCGGGTCCTTGTCGCGGGTCGCCCAATCCTCGACGTCGGTAAGCTCCTGGCGGATGCGCATGTCGGCATTGCCGCCGAGCTGGATGTCGGTGCCGCGGCCGGCCATGTTGGTGGCGATCGTGATGGCGCCCGGCACGCCGGCCTGCGAGACGATGTAGGCTTCCTGCTCGTGGTAGCGCGCGTTCAGAATGGCGAACACCTTGGTCTTGGTGGCGCCGTCGTCGCCGGAATAGAGCGCGGCGAACGCGTTCGGGTCGGAGAAGTCGTGCTGCTCCCAGCCGGCTTGCCGCAGCATTTCGGCAAGCTGCTCGGATTTCTCGATCGAGGTGGTGCCGACCAGCACCGGCTGGCCGCGCACCTTGCAGTCCTCGATCAGAGTAATGATGGAGCGGTATTTCTCCGCCGCCGTGCGATAGACCTCGTCGTCGTCGTCGAGCCGCACCAGCGGCATGTTGGTCGGCACCTCCAGCACTTCGAGGCCGTAAATATCCATGAACTCGTCGGCCTCGGTGAGCGCCGTGCCGGTCATGCCGGCAAGCTTTTCGTACATGCGGAAGTAGTTCTGGAACGTGATCGAGGCGAGCGTCTGGTTCTCCGGCTGGATCGGCTGGTGCTCTTTCGCTTCCAGCGCCTGGTGCAGGCCTTCCGAATAGCGCCGGCCCGGCATCATGCGGCCGGTGAATTCGTCGATGATGACGACCTCGCCGTTGCGCACGATGTAGTCCTTGTCGCGCTGGAACAGTTTGTGGGCGCGCAGCGCCTGGTTGACGTGGTGCACGACCGAAACGTTCTCGACGTCGTAGAGCTTGCCGCCCTTGAGCAGGCCGGCCTCGCGCAGGTTGCTCTCCATCTTCTCCATGCCGGCTTCGGTCATGGTGACGGCGCGCTGCTTCTCGTCCACTTCGTAGTCGCTCTTGTCGAGCCGGGGAACGAAGGCGTCGATGGTGTTGTAGAAATCGGAGCGGTCGTCGAGCGGGCCGGAGATGATCAGCGGCGTGCGCGCCTCGTCGATCAGGATGGAATCGACTTCGTCGACGATGGCGTAGATGTGCCCGCGCTGGACCATGTCCTCCATGCGGTACTTCATATTGTCGCGCAGGTAGTCGAAGCCGAGCTCGTTGTTGGTGCCGTAGGTGACGTCGCAGTCGTATTGCTTCTTGCGTTCCTCGTCGTCGAGCCCGTGCACGATGACGCCGACGGTGAGGCCGAGGAAATTGTAGATCTGGCCCATCCATTCGGCGTCGCGCTTGGCGAGGTAGTCGTTGACGGTCACGACGTGCACGCCGCGGCCGGTCACCGCGTTGAGATAGACCGGCAGCGTGGCGACCAGCGTCTTGCCTTCGCCGGTCTTCATCTCGGAAATCTTGCCTTCGTGCAGGATCATGCCGCCGATCAGCTGCACGTCGAAATGGCGCTGGCCGATGGTGCGCTTGGCGGCTTCGCGCACGGTGGCGAAGGCGGGCACCAGGAGATCGTCGAGCTCGGTCCCGTCGGCGATCTGCTTCTTGAAGTCGGCGGTGCGCGCTTTCAGCGCCTCGTCGGACAGCGCGGCGAGCTCCTGCTCGAGGGCGTTGATGGCGGCGACGCGCGGCTGATAGCTGCGAATCCGCCGCTCATTGGCGGAGCCGAACAGCTTGCGGGCGACGGCGCCGATCATAACGGGAAGCTCCTGATTTGAGGCCGTGCGTTTTAGCACGGCGCCGCGGCCGGATTTAAGCTTCCGGCACTCCGGAATGCGGCACTTTTCGGGCGAAATCGACGCGAAATGCGCTACCAGCCAAGGCTTTTCGAGAGATAGGAGGGGGTCGTATTGTTGTCAATCGGCGGCGCGCGCGGCGTTAACCGGCTCGCTCACATGGAGTTTAGGCCGATGGCGCGGCCCGGCCATTGCAATGCCATGGTTGTTGGGTGACAAGAACGCCGCGGACCCGCAGGGAGCGGGCCATTGTTTCCAAGGACAGCATCATGACATTCCTGTTTCCCGCCGGATGCCCTGCCCTGCTGCGCCGCACCGGCGTCCTCGCCGCCGCGCTGGCGCTCGCGCTGGCGGCCGCCGGACCGGTTGCCGCGCAGGACAAGGACCCGGTGGTCGCCAAGGTCAACGGCGTCGAAATCCACCAAAGCGATCTCGCCGTGGCCGAGGAGGAAGCCGGCCAGCTTCCGCCCATGACGCCGGACGCCAAGAAGGACTATCTGGTGCAGTTCATGGCCGACATGATCCTGGTGTCGAAGGCGGCCGAAGCCGAGAAGCTGGCCGACAGCCCCGACTTCAAGCGTCATATGGAAGTCGCCCGCCGCAAACTGTTGATGGCGGAGTTGCTGCAATCGGTCGGCAAGAAAGCCCTGACCGACGAGGCCATGCACAAGGTCTATGACGACGCCGTCAAACAGATGGGCGAGCAGAAGGAAGTGCGCGCGCGCCACATCCTGATTCGCGCCGCGCCCGGCGACGAAAAGGCCGGCAAGGCGGCCGAGGACAAGATCAAGGCGACCATCGCGCGCCTGAAGAAGGGCGAGGATTTCGAGAAGGTCGCCAAGGAGGTGACCGAGGATCCCTCCGGCAAGGCCAATGGCGGCGATCTCGGCTACTTCACCAAGGATCAGATGGTGCCGGAATTCGCCGAAGCCGCCTTCAAGCTGAACAAAGGCGACATTTCCGAGCCGGTGAAGACCCAGTTCGGCTGGCACGTGATCAAGGTCGAGGATTCGCGCGTCAAGCCGCCGCCGACCTTCGACGAGGTCAAGCCGCAAATCGAGAACTATGTGACGCGGAAGGCGCAGGCCGAGTTGGTGCAGAAGCTGCGCGCGGAAGCCAAGATCGAGAAGCTCTACACGGTCGCGCCGCCGGCGCCGCCGGCCGCTCCCGGCGCACCGCCTGCCGCGCCCGCCGAGCCGGAGAAGAAATAAGATCGATCACGCGCATCAATAAAAGTCGTCATGGCCGGGCAACCGGGCCCGGCCGAAGGCCGGCCCGGTCGTGACACTTGTCCCGGCCATCTCGCTTAGGTAGGCACATCACTGCCAATCATATCGGGATCACCGGGTCACGGCGCTGCGCGCCGGCCCGGTGATGACAAGGCTTTCGAATGTCCACCGCTGTCTCCCCCCTCGCCCCCAAGCACGTGCCGGACATGCCGGCGATTGCCGGCGTGCGGCTGGCGACCGCCGCCGCCGGCATCCGTTATGCCGGGCGCACCGACGTGCTGCTGGCGCTTTTCGACCAGGGCACGGCGGCGGCCGGCGTGTTCACGCGCTCGAAATGCCCGTCGGCGCCGGTCGAATGGTGCCGCGCGCATTTGAAATCCGGAAAATCTGCAAAGAATTTGGCGCGCGCGCTGGTGGTCAATTCCGGCAATGCCAATGCCTTCACCGGCAAGAGCGGGCGCGACGCCTGCAAATTCACCGCCGCAGATCGCCGCGCGCGCCGCGCGCTGCAAACCGAACGAGATTTTCCTCGCCTCTACCGGCGTGATCGGCGAACCGCTGAAGGTGCAAGGCCTTCGACGGCGTGATGGACGGCCTGGTGGCAAACGCCAAGGCCGGCGGCTTCCTCGATGCCGCCAAAGCGATCATGACGACCGACACATTCCCAAAAGTGGCGACCGCCAGCGCCAAGATCGGCAAGGCCACCGTCACCATCAACGGCATCGCCAAGGGCGCCGGCATGATCGCGCCCGACATGGCGACCATGCTGTCCTTCGTGTTCACCGACGCGGCGATCGCGGCGCCCGCGCTGCAAGCCATGCTCAACGACGGCGTCGCCGACACCTTCAACGCCGTGACCATCGACGGCGACACTTCCACTTCCGATACGCTGATGCTGTTCGCGACCGGCAAAGCCGGAAACCCGCGCATCGCGCGCGCCTCCGATCCGCGGCTCAAGGCATTCAAGAAGGCGCTGCACCAAGTGCTCGCCAATCTGGCCGAACAAGTCGCGCGCGACGGCGAAGGCGCGCGCAAGCTGGTCGAGATCACGGTCGAGGGCGCGGTGTCGAAAGCCTCGGCCCGGCGCATCGCGCTGTCGATCGCCAATTCGCCGCTGGTGAAGACCGCGATCGCCGGCGAGGACGCCAATTGGGGCCGCGTGGTGATGGCGGTCGGCAAGGCCGGCGAGCCGGCCGACCGCGACCGGCTCTCGATCTGGTTCGGCGGCATCCGCGTCGCGCACAAAGGCGCGCGCGATCCCGGCTATGACGAAGCCCAGGTCAGCGCCGCGATGAAGAAGCCGGAAATTGCGCTCAAAGTGGCGCTCGGCCTCGGCAAGGGCCGCGACCGGGTGCTGACCTGCGACTTGACCAAGGAATACGTCGCCATCAACGGCGATTACCGGTCTTAAGCATCTGTTAACTCCTCCGGCAGGACCGCCGCCGGCCGGCCGGCTCTTGAGGACCTCTTAACCAGCCGCTCTCTATCGTCGAAGGCGTTAAGCTGTGAGCAAACTCGTTCTTGTTGCGGCCTGCGCGCTGATCGATGCCGATGGACGCGTGCTGATCGCGCAACGTCCGCAAGGCAAGCCGATGGCGGGCTTGTGGGAGTTTCCCGGCGGCAAGATCGAGGACGGCGAACGGCCCGAACTGTGCTTGATCCGAGAGCTCAAGGAGGAACTGGGAGTTTCCGTCAGCGAAGCCTGTCTCGCGCCGCTTGCTTTCGCGAGCCATGCCTATCCGGACTTTCACCTCCTGATGCCGCTCTACGTCTGCCGGCGCTGGGAGGGAACGGTGACCGCGACGGAAGGACAACGGCTCGCCTGGGTGAAGCCGAACCGGTTGCGGGACTACGACATGCCGCCCGCCGACGTTCCGCTGATCGCGCACCTGATGGCGCTGCTGTGATCCCGGACGACCAATAAATGGCAGGACAACACTATGCGTAAAATCGCAATCGCCAGCCTCCGCCGCTTCGGCGCCGCTCAGGACGGCGCCACCGCCATCGAATACGCGCTGATCGCCTGCGGCGTCGCCGGCGCTATCGTCGCCATCGTCACCACCCTCGGCGGCTCGGTGAACGGCATGTACCAGACGCTCGCGGACGCTTTCGGCTAGCATCCTGCCGTTCAATTCGCGTTTGCGCTAGACTGGCGGCCTCTTTACGGGGAGATCGTCATGGCACAGCTTGTTTGCGCGGCAGCTGGCGACCTACGGCGGTTACCACCGTGACCGACGTAACCGCGCTACCCATTTCATCGGCATTCCGGCCATCGTGTTCGCGATATTGGTGCCGCTGGCGCTGGTGCGTCTCGATGGGCTCTCGGCCGCGCTCGTTGGTCACGGCGCTGGCCTTGATCGGCTGGATCGCGCTCGATTTCGTCGTCGGCGCTGCGATGATCGTCGTGATGATGCCGCTGCTGTTCGGCGCGGAATGGATCGCGCGCAAGCAAGGCGCAACCACGGCCTGGATCGTGTTCGCGATCTTCTTTACCGGCGGCTGGATCTTTCAACTGGTCGGCCACGCCTGGGAAGGCCGCCGGCCGGCGCTCGCCGACAATCTGTTCCAGGCTTTCATCGGCCCGATGTTCCTCATGGCCGAGGTGCTGATGGCGATGGGCTTCAAGCAGGACTTGAAAGCCGCGATCGAGCGGCGGCCGCGCCGAGCGCTAGCGGCCCGCTTTGTCGCCGGCGGACCGTTCGGTGGTGCCGAGCGCGTCGGCCAGACGCTGTTTGGCCGAGCCGGGCTTGAGCGGCTTCTGCTGGCTCTCATGCGGCGCCCAGCCGGACAGCCAGACGATCTCGAAGCTCGCGCGCAGGCGGCCGTCCGGGTCGGCGAAGCGCTCGCGCGTACACCTCCGCCATGCGCGCCAGCGTCGCGCGCCGCAGCGGCGTGCGGCGGCGCTCACGCAGCACATTGGTCGCGCCCATGCGGCGCAGGTCGCGCATCAGGTCGAAGACGGTATCGTAACGCACGGTCAGCCGGTCGCTGTCGACCACCGGCAAGGCAAAGCCGGCGCGCTGCAACAGCGCGCCGAGCTCGCGCACATCGGCAAAGGGCGCAACGCGCGGCGAGGCGCCGCCTTCGATCTCGCTCTCGGCTTGCGCGAAGGCTTGGCGCAATTCGGTCAGACTGGCGCCGCCGATGAGCGCGGCGAGCAGCAAGCCGTCGGGCTTGAGCGCGCGGCGGATCTGGGCGAGCGCGCCCGGCAAGTCGTTCACGAACTGCAACGCCAGCGCCGAGACGACGAGGTCGAGCGAGCCGTCGGCGAACGGCAAGGCTTCTTCGTCGGCGGCGACCGCGAGGCCGGCTATCGCGCCGCGTCTGTGCGGACGGCCGCGATCACCGTGCCGACTTTGCCGCTCGCCGCCAGCACGCCTCGCAACGCGCCGGCCGGCGTGCCGAGATCGACCGCGCGCTCGAAGCGGCGCAGCACCGCGCCGAGCCGCTCGCCGAGCTCGCCGGCGACGCGGTCGAGGAGGAATGTCGCCGGATCGCGCGCCGCGCGGCGCTGGCGCAGGCGCAACAGGCGGCGGTCGAACAGCTCTGGGCCTGCCATGGCGGTGCCGTGTCGTGCCGGTTCCCGGTTGTGCTATCCTTGCAGCATGAACGAGCTGACCTCGGCAAGGGAGCGACGAAGCGCCGTCGGCGCGGGCCCATATCCGCGGCGGCTTGCGCGCCGGGTTGCGGCTTCTGTTGGACGTCGCGCTGCCGCCGCTCTGCCCGTCCTGCCGCGAGCCTTTGGGCGGCGGCGCCGGGCTGTGCGCCGCCTGCTGGTCGAAGCTGTCGCTGATCGAGCCGCCTTATTGCGCGCGGCTCGGCATTCCCTTCACTTACGATCCCGGGCCCGGCTTGCTCTCGATGGAGGCGATCGCCAATCCGCCCGGCCTACGACCGGGCGCGCGCGGCGGTACGCTACGACGACATCGCCCGCGCCTTGGTGCACCGCTTCAAATACGGCGACCGGCTCGATCTCGCGCCCATGATGGGGCGCTGGATGGCGCGCGCCGGGCGCGAACTGCTCGACGGCGCCGACGCGCTCGTCCCGGTGCCGCTGCATTGGCGCCGATTGTGGGCGCGGCGCTTCAACCAGTCGGCCGCGCTCGCCGGCGCGATTTCCATGCTCGCCGGACCGCCGGTGCTGCACGGCGCCGTGCAGCGCGTGCGCGCGACGCCGCAGCAGGTCGGCCTCAGCAAGACCGAGCGGGCGGAAAACGTGCAGGGCGCCTTCAAGGTCGACCCCGCCCGCAAGGCGGAGATCGCCGGCAAGCGGCTGGTGGTGGTGGACGACGTCCTGACCTCGGGGGCGACCACCGAAGCCTGCGCCCGCGCCTTGCTGCGCGCCGGCGCCGCCCACGTCGACGTGCTGGTTTTCGCCCGGGTTGTTGCGCCGGTGCGCACTCCCATATAACGAGAGCCGAACCCGGACCAGGCAATGCCGCCCGTCGAGATCTATACCACCCGTTTCTGCCCCTATTGCCACGCGGCCAAGCGCGCTGCTGACGCGCAAAGGCGTCGCCTTCAGCGAAATCGACGTTGGGCGCGACTGGGAGCGCCGCGAGGAGATGATCGAGCGCGCGCAAGGCGGCGTGACCGTCCCGCAGATCTTCATCGGCGGGCTGCATGTCGGCGGCAGCGACGAACTGCACGCGCTCGAGCGCGAAGGCAGGCTCGACGCCCTGCTCGCGGACGAAGGGCAGAGCGGCATGAGCGCCGGCACCTTCAAGGCGGCGATGATCCAGATGCGCTCCGGGCTGGCGCCGGCGGCCAATATCGAAGCCGCGGTGCGCATGATCGGCGAGGCCAAAAGCGCCGGCGCCGATTACGTGCAGACGCCCGGAAATGACCAACATCCTGGCGGCCCGGCGCGAGCAGCTGTTCGCGGCCATCGTCGAGGAACAATCCGACGCCGCGCTCGCCGCGCTGCGCGAACTGGCGCGCCAGCTCGGCATCTACATCCATGTCGGCTCGCTGGCGATCAAGATTTCGCCCGAGCGCGCCGCCAATCGCGGCTTCCTGATCGACCGCACGGGCGAGATCGCGGCGCGCTACGACAAGATCCATATGTTCGACGTCGACCTCGGCAACGGCGAAAGCTATCGCGAGTCGAACAATTACCGGGCCGGCGAGGCCGGCGTGCTCGCCGATCTGCCCTGGGGCCGGCTTGGCGTCACCATCTGCTACGACCTGCGCTTTCCGGCGCTTTACCGCGCGCTGGCGGAGGCCGGCGCCACCATGCTGGCGATCCCCTCGGCCTTCACGCAAAAAACCGGCGAGGCGCATTGGCACGTGCTCAACCGCGCGCGCGCGATCGAGAACGGCTGCTATCGTTTTCGCCGCGGCGCAAGGCGGCAAGCACGAGAACGGCCGCGAGACCTTCGGGCATTCGCTGATCGTCGACCCCTGGGGCCGCGTGCTGGCGGAAGGCGGCAGCGAGCCGGGCGTGGTGATGGCCGAGATCGATCCGGCGGAAGTCGCCAAAGCGCGCGGCCGCATCCCTTCGCTCGAGCACGGCCGCCGCTTCGAGATCGTCGAGCCGATGGCGGAGCCGGCGCATCTGCACATGGTGCGAGGGGCGGAATGATCAAATACGCCCTCGTCTGCGACAAAGGCCACGAGTTCGAAAGCTGGTTTCCCGACAGCGCGGCCTTCGCCAAGCAGGCCAAGCGCAAGCTGGTCGCCTGCCCGCAGTGCCAGTCGGTCAAGGTCGAGAAGGCGATCATGGCGCCGCGGCTGGCCGGCGCGCGCAAGCGCGACGCGGCGCCCGAAGCGCCCGTTCAGGCGGCCGCGCCCTCGCCTGCGCCGCCCGAGAAAGCGCCGGTCGCCATGCTGTCGCCGCAGGAGCACGAATTTCGCGCCAAGTTGAAGGAGCTGCGCGAGCATCTCACCAAGAATGCCGACGACGTCGGAGCGAAATTCCCCGAGCAGGCGCGCAAGATGCATTACGGCGAGATCGAGCACCGCTCGATCTATGGCGTCGCCTCGCCGCAAGAGGCCAAGGACCTGGCCGAGGAAGGCATCGAATTCCACCCGCTGCCGGTGTTGCCGGAAGAGCGGAATTAGCCCGCCAAAGGCGGGCGTGTCCCGGGCGCAGCGCAGCACGAAGTGATGCGCTGCAGACCCGGGATCGTCACATTCTCATATGTTGGAAAGGCCCCGGATCTGCGGTGCACCGCTACGCGCTGCACCGCGTCCGGGGCAAGAGGTCAATACGCCCACACCAGCAGCGCGACGCCGACGACCACCAGCACGATGCCGGCAAGCTCGCGCTTGCTCGTCGGCTGCTTGAAGACGAAGCGCGTGACGCCTTGCGCGAACAGCACCTCGACCAGCGCCAGCGTGCGCACGCTGGCGGCGGTGGCGATGGCGAAGGCGAGGAACCAGAATTCCGAGGCGAAGGCGCCCATGAAGCCGGCGAACAATGACGGCTTCCAGGCGCGCCTGATGTCGGCGCAGCACCTTGGGATCGCGCAGCCAGAGATAGACCGACAGCGTCGCCGCCTGGATCACCAGGCCGACCGTGACCGTGAAGGTCGCCGCCAGCACGAAGTCCGGCAAGTGCAGCGACAGGATGGCGCCGCGGTAACCGATCGCCGACAACGCAAAAAGCGCGCCGGAGAACAGGCCGATCGCCGTCGAGCGGGTGCTGCGGACCTCGCCGGCGCCGGCTTTGAGCGAAATCACGATGACGCCGGCGGTCGCGATCAAAATGGCGAGCGCCGACAACGGCGTGACGCGGTCGCCGAGGAAGATGAGCCCGAACAGCGCGACCTGCACCGGCTCGGTCTTGATATAGGCGTAGGCCACGACGAAGGAGCGCTGGCCCATCACCGACAGCATGGTGGCGGTGGCGGCGATCTGCGCGAAGGCGCCCGCCAGCACCCAGGGCCAGAACGCCGCCGGCGGGCTCGGCAACGGCTCGCCGAGGACGATCAGCACGCCGGCAAGGAAAGCGACCGCGAACGGAAAGCCGAACAGGAAGCGCACATGCGTGGCGCCGACCGTGCCGAGGCTCGCCGTCAGCTCGCGCTGCATGGCGTTGCGCGCGGTCTGCGCCGCCGCCGCGATCAGGGTGAAGATGGCCCAGAGCATGGTGTCCGTCGACGTTGACTTTCGGTGGGACCGCTGACTCGACCCGTCACCCTGAGGAGCGAGCGCAGCGAGCCTCGAAGGGCGACGGCCGGGGCCTCTCATCCTTCGAGGGCTTCGCTTCGCGAAGCCACCTCAGCGATGACGGGGAGAGGCTACGCCGCAGCCGACTTGATCTCCGCCGCCTCGGGGAATTCGGTGACGGCGCCGGCTTCGTTGTCGATCAGCAGGAACAGGTCGAAATAGCGGATGGTCGGCGCCGCGCCGGTGCGCTTGATCACCGATTGCCGCCAGGCCTCGTCGTGCGCGCGCTGCGCCGCCTCGAGCGACGGCCAGACATAGACGCCGGCGCCGGTCTTGCCGTTGAGTTCGAGCAGGAAATGCTTGCGCTTGAGCTCCTTGTTGGCGCGCCACTTCGGGATGACGTTGCGCGCTTCCTCGGCCACCTGCTGCCGGCTCCAGCCCTTGGGCGAGTTGAATTCGACCAGTTCGAGAATCATGCTGCTCTCCGCTCAGTTTTGCTTGCGCGTAATCTGACCTTCGGGATTACGCGCTCGCGCGCCGCCGCCAGCATGTAGTTCACGTCCATGTCGGACGACAGCTGCCAGCGGTCGGCGAAGGGATTGTAGATCACGCCGCGTTCGCCGATCACCCGCAAGCCGCTGCCCTCGATGGCGGCTTCCAGTTCCTCCGGCTTGACGAACTTGTCCCATTGATGCGTGCCGCGCGGCACCCAGCGCAGCACGTATTCGGCGCCGACGATGGCCAGCGCAAAGCTCTTGAGCGTGCGGTTGAGCGTCGCCGCGATCATCAGCCCGCCCGGCTTGACCATCGCCGCGCAGGTGGCAACGAAAGCCGGCACGTCGGCGACGTGCTCGACCACTTCCATCGCCAGCACCACGTCGAAGCGCTCGCCGGCCTCGGCCAATTCCTCCGCCGTGGTGGCGCGGTAATCGACGGCAACGCCGCTCGCCTGCGCATGCGCGCGCGCCGCTTCGATATTCTCCTCCGCCGGATCGGCGCCGACCATTTGCGCGCCCAGGCGCGCCAGCGGCTCCGACAGGATGCCGCCGCCGCAGCCGATGTCGAGCATGCGCAGGCCCGTAAGGCAGTCGAGCTTCTTGGCGTCGCGTTCAAAGCGCGCCGCCGCCTGGTCGCGGATATAGGCGAGCCGCACCGGATTGAACTTGTGCAGCGCCGCCATCGGCCCGCGCGGCGTCCACCAATCGCCGGCGTGGCGCGCGAAGCGCTCCACTTCCGCGCTGTCGACCGATGCGTGCGGCCGCGCCATGCGCTATCTCGCCGTCACGTGATTGCGGAATTTCAGCGGCGCGCCGATCATCTTCAGCGTTTCCCAGGTCTCGCCGGTGCCGCGGATGGTGATGTCGCCATAGTCGAGCAGGCGGCCGAGGATCGATTGATCGACGTCGACGCTTTCGACCTTGTCCATGTTCATTTCGACCGTGTGCCGGTTGATGAAGCCGTGCTTGTAGACCACGCGCCGGTCGGTGACGTCGATCTCGGTGGTCCAGCGGTGGAACCAGGCCTTGAACAGCATGATCCCGCCGGCCGCTGCCAAGAGCCCGGCAATCGAAAGCCAGAGCCAGCCCGTCGAATTGTCGACGCGCGTCAGCGCGGCGAGCGCAAGCAGCAACAGGAACGCAGCCGGGACGTAGACGATCCAGTGCAACCGGCCCGAATAGGCCAGCGTCTCCCCCGGTTGCAGGATTTCGTCGATATAGCGCATTGGCCTGCCTCAAAAACCTTAACGGCCCCGAAAGTTGCAAGGCCCCGACCCCGCCGTTATGTATACGCGCCTTTCGGCTCCGGCGCCTGGCTTTCAGGCCATGCGCCGTTCGTTTGTTAGCGCCTTTCGGCGCGTCCGGGAACGCTCATGGCCCGCTTGGTGATGAAATTCGGCGGAACGTCGGTCGCCGATCTCGACCGCATCCGCAACGTGGCGCGCCACGTCAAGCGCGAGGTCGAGGCCGGCCACGACGTAGCGGTGGTGGTTTCCGCCATGGCGGGCGTCACCAACCAGCTGGTCGCCTGGTGCCGCGAGGCCGCCATGCTGCACGACGCGCGCGAATACGATGCGGTGGTGGCGACCGGCGAGGAGGTCTCCGCCGGGCTGCTCGCCATCGTGCTCGAAGGCATCGGCGTCAACGCGCGTTCCTGGCGCGGCTGGCAATTGCCGATCCTCACCGACAACGCGCACGGGTCGGCGCGGATCCTCGACATCAACGGCGCCGAGCTGATCCGCCGCTTCAAGGAAATGAAGCAGGTGGCGGTGATCGCCGGCTTCCAGGGCCTGCACAAGGAGAGCGGCCGCGTCACCACGCTCGGCCGCGGCGGCTCCGACACCTCGGCGGTGGCGATCGCCGCCGCCATCGGCGCGCGAACGCTGCGACATCTATACCGACGTCGACGGCGTTTACACCACCGACCCGCGCGTGGTCGAAACGGCGCGCCGTCTCGACAAGATCGCCTACGAGGAAATGCTGGAGCTTGCCTCGCTCGGCGCCAAGGTGATGCAGGTGCGCTCGGTCGAGCTCGGCATGGTGCACAAGGTGCACATCTTCGTGCGCTCCAGCTTCGAAAGGCCGGAAGACATCGACCCGCATAAGGCGCCGTCCGGCACGCTCATCTGCGACGAGAGTGAAATCATGGAACAGCAAATCGTCACCGGCATCGCCTTCTCCAAGGACGAGGCCCAGATCTCGATCCGCCGCGTGCAGGACAAGCCGGGCGTCGCCGCCGCGATCTTCGGACCGCTCGCCGACGCCAACATCAACGTCGACATGATCGTCCAGAACGTCTCGTCCGACGGCGCCACCACCGACCTCACCTTCACGGTGCCCTCGTCCGACTACGAGCGCGCGCGCGTGACGCTGGAAAAGGCGAGCGGCAAGATCGGCTACCAGCGGCTGGACGGGGCGACCGACGTCGCCAAGGTCTCGGTCATCGGCATCGGCATGCGCAGCCACGCCGGCGTCGCCGCCCAGGCGTTCAAGGCGCTGTCGGAGCAGAAGATCAACATCCTCGCCATCACCACCTCCGAGATCAAATTCTCGGTGCTGATCGACGCCGCGCAGAGCGATCTGGCGGTGCGCACGCTGCACAGCCTGTACGGGCTGGATAAGGCGTAGCCGTCTCCCGCGCAGCCGCGCCACCGTTTCGCACGCGGCACTTTGGCTTGCCCCTTGCATGGGCCATTGGCTATAGCCTGAGCCAACAGCGGCCGCCGGCGCCGGAGCCGGGGTCGCACTTCGTACATGATCGGGCCGTAGACAAGACCCGGCTCAAACGCACGGCCCCCGAAAAGCGCTTTTTCGGACAAGGCCATGCGCAGTTAAGGACCTGAAGATGCGCGGCGCGCTCGGCGGTCCGCGCGTGCTGTTGCGCCGGCTTCGCGAGGTTATGGCGGAGCCGGTCAGCGCGCAGGATCGCCTCGACAAGATCGTGGTGCTGATCGCCGCCAACATGGTGGCGGAGGTCTGCTCTGTCTACGTGCTGCGCGTGGACGGAACCCTGGAGCTATACGCCACCGAAGGCTTGAAGCGCGAAGCCGTCCACCAGACCGTGCTGAAGCCCGACGAGGGCCTGGTCGGCCTGGTGGCGAGCGAAGCCAATCCGATCAACCTGTCGGAAGCGCAAGCCCACCCGGCCTTCTCGTTCCGGCCGGAAACCGGCGAAGAAATCTACCACTCGTTCCTCGGCGTGCCGATCCTGCGCGCCGGCAATACGCTCGGCGTGCTGACGGTGCAGAACCGCGCCCGCCGCAACTATTCGGAAGAAGAAGAAGAAGCGCTGCAGACCACGGCCATGGTGATGGCCGAGATGATCGCTTCCGGCGAGCTGTCCGCGCTCGCCAAGCCCGGCGCCGAGCCGGCCGCCCGCCATGCGCTGCATTTGACCGGCAGTTCGCTCTCCGACGGCATCGCGCTCGGCCACGTCGTGCTGCACGAGCCGCGCGTCGTCATCACCAACGTCATCGCCGACGACGTGCCGCGCGAGTTGAAGCGGCTCGATGCCGCCATCGCCACGCTGCGCGAGGACCTCGACCGCTTGGTCGAGCACCGCGACGTCGCCGACGGCGGCGAGCACCGCGACGTGCTCGAGGCCTACCGCATGTTCTCCTACGACCAAGGCTGGCTGCACAAAATCCGCGAGGCGGTGACGACCGGCCTGACCGCCGAAGCCGGCGTCGAACGCGTGCAGTCGGACACCCGCGCGCGCATGCTGCGCGCCTCGGACCCCTATCTGCGCGAGCGGCTGCACGATATCGACGATCTCGCCAACCGGTTGATGCGGGTCCTGTCGGGCAAGGATCACGCGCCGTCCCGCGAGCAATTGCCGGAAAATGCCATTCTGGTCGCGCGCTCCATGGGCCCGGCGGCGCTGCTCGACTACGACCGCAAAAGGCTGCGCGGCCTGGTGCTGGAGGAAGGCGGGCCGACATCGCATGTCTCGATCGTCGCGCGCGCGCTCGGCATCCCGACCGTCGGCGAGATCGACAACGCCACCGGCCTCGCCGAGCCGGGCGACGCCATCATCGTCGACGGCTCGACCGGCGCGGTGCATATGCGCCCGCCACCCGACATCGAATCCGCCTATGGCGAGCGGGTGAAGCTGCGCGCGCGGCGGCAGGCGCAATACCGCGCGCTGCGCGACCGGCCATGCCGGACCAAGGACGGGCAGATCATCACGCTGATGATCAATGCCGGCCTCGCCATCGACCTGCCGCACATCGAGGAAACCGGCGCCGCCGGCATCGGCCTGTTCCGCACCGAATTGCAGTTCATGGTGGCGAACACCTTTCCGCGCACCAGCGAGCAGCTTTCGCTCTACCGTTCGGTGCTCGACGCCGCCGGCAAACGCCCGGTGACCTTCCGCACCCTCGACATCGGCGGCGACAAGGTGCTGCCCTATATGCGCAACGTCGAGGAGGAAAACCCGGCGCTCGGCTGGCGCGCGATCCGGCTCGGCCTCGACCGGCCCGGCCTGCTGCGCAGCCAGGTGCGCGCCATGCTGCGCGCGGCCGGCGGACGCCAATTGCGCATCATGTTTCCGATGATCGCCATGGTCGAGGAGTTCGACAAGGGCAAGGCGCTGGTCGAGGTCGAGCTCACCCATCTGCGCCGGCACGGCCATCCTTTGCCGGAGCGGATCGAGATCGGCGCCATGCTGGAAGTGCCGTCGCTGCTGTTCCAGCTCGACGAATTGCTCGACCGCGTGGATTTCCTCTCGGTCGGCTCCAACGACCTGATGCAGTTTCTCTACGCCGCCGACCGCGGCAATAAGCGCGTCTCCGACCGCTTCGACCCGCTGTCGGCGCCGGTGCTGCGCGCGCTCAAGAGCATCGCGGACAAGGGCCGCACGCACGGCAAACCGGTGGCGCTATGCGGCGAACTCGCCTCGCAGCCGGTCGGCGCGCTGGCGTTGGCGATCCTCGGCTATCGCTCGCTCTCGCTGTCGCCCTCGGCGGTCGGCCCGGTCAAGGCGATGTTGCTCGATCTCGACGCCAAAAAAGGCGAGCAGGCCATCCTGCCGTTGCTGGAGCAGCCGGTCGGCAGCGTCTCGATCCGCCAAAAGCTCGAGAGCTTCGCGGCCGCGGAAGGATTGCAGCTTTGATCGCGCTGCCGCAGCAAAAACTCGATGCGCTGCTGGCCCGCCATTCGCTGCTCGAAGGCGAACTGGCGACGCAGCTCAGCCCGGACAATTACGTGAAGCTGTCGCGCGAATTCGCCGAGCTCGCGCCGGTGGTGGACGCCATCAAGGCCTACCGCGCGGTCGCCGGCGAGCTCGCCGAGCTCGACGGCGATGATCGACGATCCCAAGACCGACCCCGAGATGCGCAAGCTGGCGGAAGCCGAGAAGCCCGCGCTGCAGGCCCGCCGCGAGCATCTCGAGAAGCAGATCGGCCTCGCGCTCATCCCGAAGGACGCGATGGACGACCACAACGCGATCCTGGAAATCCGCGCCGGCACCGGCGGCGACGAGGCCGCGCTGTTCGCCGGCGACCTGTTCCGCATGTACGAGCGCTACGCCGCGACGCAGGGCTGGAAGGTCGAGATTCTCTCGATCAGCGAGGGCACCAAAGGCGGCTTCAAGGAGATCGTCGCCGAGGTGCGCGGCCGCGGCGTCTTCGCCAAGCTCAAATTCGAATCCGGCGTGCACCGCGTGCAGCGCGTGCCCGACACCGAGGCCTCCGGCCGCATCCACACCTCGGCGGCGACCGTCGCGGTGCTGCCCGAAGTCGAGGACGTCGATATCGACATCAACGAGAAGGATCTCAAGATCGACACCATGCGGGCGCAGGGCGCCGGCGGCCAGCACGTCAACAAGACCGAATCGGCCATCCGCATCACGCACATCCCGAGCGGCATCGTCGTGTTCGTGCAGGAGGAGCGCTCGCAGCACAAGAACAAGTGCCAAGGCCATGACCATGCTGCGCGCCAGGCTCTACGACGCCGAGAAGAGCAAGCGCGACAGCGAGCGCGCCGCCGACCGGCGCGGCCAGGTCGGCTCCGGCGACCGCTCCGAGCGCATCCGCACCTATAATTTTCCGCAAGGCCGCGTCACCGACCACCGCATCAATCTCACGCTTCACAAATTGCCGCAGGTCATGGAAGGCGAGGCGCTGGGCGAAGTGATCGACGCGCTGGTGACGCAGCACCAGGCCGAATTGCTGGCGGCCGAGGGCGCGCGGTGAGGCTCGTTCCGGGGCTGAAGGCCGGCGCCTCGATCGCCGAGGCGCTGCGGCTGATGGCGCAGCACTTCCGCGTCAACGGCATCGAGGACGCCGATGCCGACGCCCGCATTCTGCTCGCGCACGCGCTGCACCTCGACCGCGCCGCAATTGCTGGCGCAAAGCGAGCGCCTGCTCGAGGCGCGCGAGATCGATACGGTCTTGCCGCTGGCCGCGCGCCGGCTCAAGCGCGAGCCGGTGGCGCGCATCCTCGGCCGCAAGGAATTCTGGAGCCTGCCGCTTGGCCGTGACGCCGGACGTGCTGGTGCCGCGGCCGGAGACCGAGACCGTCGTGGAGGCGGCGCTCGACCGCGTTTTGCGCGACGGCTTGCGGCTCGAGCGCTTGCGCGTGCTCGACATCGGCACCGGCTCGGGCGCGCTGCTGCTCGCGCTGCTCAAGGAAATGCCGAACGCGACCGGCATCGGCACCGATATCAGACGCCGGCGCGCTGGCTTGCGCGCGCGCCAATGCCGAACGCCACAAGCTCGCCGGACGCTGCAGTTTCGTCGCCTGCGATATCGCCGCCGGCCTCGCCGGCCCGTTCGACCTGATCGTTTCGAACCCGCCTTATGTCGCGCGCGGCGAAATCGCGCGGCTCGAGCCGGAGGTGCGCGACTACGACCCCAAGCGTCGCGCTCGACGGCGGCGAAGACGGCCTCGACGCCTATCGCGCCATCGCGGCGGCGGCGCCCCGATTGCTGGCGCCGGGTGGCCGGCTGATCGTGGAGCTGGGCGCCGGGCAGGAACTTTCCGTGCGCACGCTGTTTACCAACACCGGTTTGACGATCGTGACGGTTCGTAACGATTTATCGGGCATCCCGCGCGCTCTGGTCGCAAACGCGCCATGATTGCCGCGCATTGCCGCCTGGCGAAAAAGCCGGGACTGGTTATATGCAAAAAACCACTTGGATTATCGCGCGGAAACGACTAGCTTCCGGCTACGGAATCGACCCGTGGCATTGCAAGGCATGAACCCCGGAGCCGGATGGCTCTGTGAGGTGGCGGCGCAAGGCGGATGACGAGGCGCCGGAAAGCGGCACAGGAAATCGCCAGATACGGGTCCGGATGCTTCACCGGTTGGGCGCATCGTTTCTGAATCGGACAGGATGCGCGTAACAAGAGGTTGGCAACACCGCGGGCTAAGGCCGCGGTCATGGGGTTGCTGCGCTAACGCGATAACGATCGCAACACGTCATCAACGTCGTCGTGGTGAACGGCTCGACGAGCCTGGCCGCGCAATGCTGGCGGCGTGGAGTGGAAAGTGCACGGGAAGCAACGGGCTTGAGCAGGCCCGCGGCATCAAGCGAAAGGTGAGCGAACAGGCACAGTCATGAGAAACGGTCAGAAGCGCATGCGGGGACGTAACAACAACCACCGCAAGAGCCAGAATCCGCTGACGCGGGTCTACGAGTCCAACGGACCCGACGTGAAGATCCGCGGCACCGCCTCCCATGTCGCGGAAAAATACATCCAGCTCGCGCGCGACGCGCAGAGCTCCGGCGATCCGGTCGCGGCCGAAAATTATTATCAGCATGCCGAACATTATTTCCGCCTGATCGCCGCCGCGCAGGAACAGTTTCGACAGCAGAACCCGTATTACAATCAGCAGCAGCAGCAGGGCAGCCCGCAAGGCGCGGCCGACGACAACTACGACGACGGCGACGACGACGGCCAGTCCTTCGGACAAAACGAGCCGAATTACGGGCCGCGCGAGCCGCAGGCGCAGCCTTACATCCCGCGCGACGCGCAGCCGTTTCCGCCGCGCGAGCAGCCGGTGGTGCAGCACGGCGGACGTCCGCACAATCAGCCGCAACCGTTCGTGCAGCAGCCGCAAGCGGGCGATGCGCAGGATCCGGGATTGCCGGCTTTCATCACCGGCGGCAGCAGCAGCAACAGCAGCAGCAGCAGCAGAATGCCGGCGGCAGCAACGGTCACGACCAGGACGTTTCGGCGGTCGACATCGCCGCCGCCGTCACCGCGGCGGCTATCGCGGCGACCGCCCCGACTTCGGCGGCAACCCGCAAGGCGGCCCGCAGCCGCCGCTGCCGAACGAGGGCGGCGACGACCGCCAGCCGGAATAATCGAAACGCCTATCGGCCCGCCGAGGGCGCCAGCGCCGGCTCGAGCGCCGGCACCAGCCGGCGTTTCTCGCGGCGCGCCGGAATCGCGCGATAGACCTGCTTGGTCGCTTCGACCAGATGCACGCCGGCGAACGGCGCCGACAGCGTCGCGCCGGTGCGCTCCCAGGCGACCGCCGAGCGCAGGAACCAGCCGCGCGTCGATCGGCGGCACGTAGAGCGCCTCGCTCCAGCCGGTCGGCGTGAACCAGGTCTCGCGCAAAAGCTGATTGATCTGCGAGCGCGAATAGGGCCGGCCGTGGCCGAACGGCGTCGTGTCCATGCGCGCCCACAGGCCGCGCCGGTTCGGCACCACCGCCAGCAGCCGCCCGCCGGCCGCGAGCACGCGCCACACTTCGCGCAGCAGCGCCGCCGGATCGTTGGTCATTTCCAGCGCATGCACCAGCATGCACGCGGTCGACCGCGGCATCGGGCAGCGGCAGTTCGTTCTCGTCGACCAGCGCCGACAGCGCCGGCCGCGTGGTCGGCCATTTCACCACGCCCTGCCCGGCCGGCATGAAGGCGAGGCAGCGCTCGGCCTCCTCGCGGAACAGGCCGAGATAGGGCGTCGCATAGCCGATGCCGAGCACGCGCTGGCCGGCGGTATCGCCCCATTGCGCGCGGATGCCGCGGCCGACGAAACGCCGCGCCACCACGCCGAGCCGCTGGCCGTAGAAATTGCGCAGGTCGACGACGTCGATCGACATGACACGAATTTTACCATGAAATTGCGCGGCAAAACGCGCTTCTCCCGCAACCGCCAGCGTGCCAGACCATTCGTCCGCATGATACGGTTAATGCCGGAATCGAGGATTTGAGCCATGCCCGCCGAAACCCATCTGTTCCTGTGCCTGAAGGACAATTACGGCGTGCTGCTGCACGACCCCGAGAGCGGCGCCACCGCCGCGATCGACGCGCCGGAGGCGGCGCCGGTCGAGGCCGCGCTCAAGCAGACCGGCTGGAAGCTCACCGACATCCTGGTCACGCACCATCACGCCGACCACACCGGCGGCATCCGCGCGCTGAAGGACAAATACAAATGCCGCGTGGTGGCGCCGGCGAAGGAAGCCGCCAAAATTCCGGCGGTCGACGAGACCGTGCGCGAAGGCGACAGGGTGAAGGTCGGCAAGCTGACCGCCAACGTGATCGAGACGCCCGGCCACACGCTCGGCCACATCGCCTATTGGTTGCACGGCGACAAGCTCGCCTTCGTCGGCGACACGCTGTTCTCGATCGGCTGCGGCCGCGTGATCGAGGGCAACGCCGGAGATGATGTGGGCGCTCGCTCAAGAAGCTGCGCGACCTGCCGAACGACACCGAGTTCTATTGCGGCCACGAATACACCGCCGCCAACATCAGATTCGCGCGCACCATCGAGCCGGACAACGCGGTGCTGGCCGCGCGCGAGGCGCGAGGCAAAACGCGAGATCGAAAAGGGCCAGCCGACCATCCCGGTCACCATCGGCGACGAGAAGCTCGCCAATCCGTTCCTGCGCGCCGACCTGCCGGAGGTCGCCGCCGGCATCGGCATGGCCGGCAAGCCGGCGGCCGAGGTGTTCGCCGAGATCAGGGCGAGGAAGAACAAGTTTTGAAGGTGTCATTCCGGGGCGCGGCCGAAGGCCGCGAACCCGGAATCCATAACCCCTGCTGCGGAGTATGGATTCCGGGCCTGCCGCTTCGCGGCGTCCCGGAATGACAAGAGTATCACCCGCCATGCCCGCCCCCACCGCCGCCGACATCATCCGCAAGCTCGACCTCAAGCCGCATCCGGAAGGCGGCCATTACCGCGAGACCTTCCGCGATCACGCATCAGGTCGACGGCCGCGCCGCCTCGACCGCGATCCTGTTTTTGCTGGCGCGCGGCGAGCGCTCGCACTGGCACCGCATCGACGCGGTCGAGATCTGGCACTACCACGCCGGCGCGCCGCTCAAGCTCGAGATCGTCGACGGCGCCAAGGAGGAGATCGTGCGGCTCGGCGCCGACATCCATGCCGGCGAGGCGCCGCAGGTAACGGTGCCGGCGCGCGCCTGGCAGGCGGCGCAATCGCTCGGCGACTGGACGCTGGTCGGCTGCACGGTGGCGCCCGGCTTCTCCTTCGACGGCTTCGAGCTGGCGCCGGCGGGCTGGTCGCCCGGGCGCTAAACGCGCTACAAAGCGCCCGCGTCAAGAAAAGGAAACGTCCCCGTGCCCGACAAACTCGCCGCCGCGCGCGCATTGCTCGCGCGCGCCAACCGCCTGATCGCCAACGAAGGCGTGCTCGACGCCTTCGGCCACGTCTCGATGCGCCATCCGACCGACCCGGGCCGCTATCTGCTGTCGCGCTCGCGCGGGCCGGAGCTGGTGCAGCCCGAGGACATCCTCGAATACACGCTCGACTCGCAGCCGCTCAAGCCGCCGACGCAGCGGCATGTACAGCGAGCGCGTGATCCACGGCGAGATCTACAAGGCGCGGCCGGACGTGAACGCGGTGTGCCACCATCACGCGGCCGTCGATCCTGCCGTTCTGCATTTCCGGCGCGGAGCTCAAGCCGGTCTATCATCTGGGCGCCACCATGGGCGAGGCGGTGCCGTTCTGGGATTCGCGCGACGAATTCGGCGACACCAATCTGCTGGTGGCGAAGCCCGAGGAAGGCGCTTCGCTCGCGCGCGCGCTCGGGCCGCACTGGATCGTGCTGATGCGCCGGCACGGCGCGACCGTCGCCGGCCGCTCGCTCGAGGAGCTTGCCTTCCGCACCATCTACACCGCGCGCAACGCCGCGCTGCAGATCGAGGCGCACATGCTCGGCCATGTCGGCGCGCTCAACGCGCAGGAGACGCGGCTTGCCGGCGGCCACAATCTCGGCGCCGGCCCGGTCATGCGCGCCTGGGAATATTGGAGCGTGCGGCTCGACAAGGCGGAAGGCAATTTTCGTCCGCGCGCCAAGGCGGCGGCGAAGAAGCCGTCCGCCAAGCGCAAACGCCAAGCGCAAGGCGCGGCGAAAATGACCGGTTCGAGCGACGTGCGCGGCATGATCGCGGTCGACAAGATCGGCTGCAAGATCCTGTTCATCAATCCGCAAACCTACCAGACCGAAACCGTCATCGAAGGCTTCCAGCGCACCGTGCATGAGCTGCTGGTCATGCCGGAGAGCGGGCTTGCCTATGTGCCGATCTTCGGCGACGGCATCCACGGCCGCAATCCCAACCCCGGCCATACGCTGCACGTCATCGATCTCGATCAAGCGCAAGCGCTTCGCCGACATCGATCTGTCGCCCTACGTGGGGCCGCACACCGTGCGGCTCGGCGCCGACGGGCTGATCTACATCACCTGCGAAAACAGCGCCAAGGTCGCGGTGATCGATCCGAAGACCAACAAAGTGATCGGCGCGATCGATTCCGGCTCGACCAACGGCCACCGCCTCTGCATCCGCAATGACGGCCGGCGCCTCTATACCGACAACGAGGAGGACGCGACCGTTTCGGTGATCGACCTGCCGAACCGCAAGCTGCTCGGCAAGATCGCGACCCCGCAGCCGATCGCCGGCGTCGCGGTTTCCGGCGACGGCGCGACCGTGGTCGCGGTCAGCGACGAGAGCCCGGTGGTGTTCCTGATCGACGCCGAAAAAGGCGCGGTCACGCGGACGCTGCCGCTCGAAGGCGTGGAGAAGGCCGCGCAGATCGCGCGCTATTCGCCGGACGACAAGCTGCTGGTGGTCTCGAGCCTCAACAGCGACAAGGTGAGCCTGATCGAGACGGCGAGCCGGCGCGCAGACCGCGGTTCCGGTCGGCAGCCAGCCGATGGACTTCGCCTTCCGCGGCGAGGAAATTTTCGTCGGCTGCCAGGGCGACGGCACGATCCACGTCATCGACGTGCCGAACCGCCGGCACAAGACCAGCTTCAAGGCCGGCGCCGGCTGCGA
>CAVPTM010000003.1:0-42685 GCA_963708635.1 uncultured Alphaproteobacteria bacterium
TTGCATTGCGCGGCAATGATTTAAGCGCCTAAATAGGCCCGCTCGGCTGCGCTCCCGGCGCGAGGATCACGTCATGCAAGACGCGCAAAGCCTGTGGGCCGATTTCGCCCGCCCGATCGTCACCGCGGACGATTACATCGCTTCGCTGCGCGGCCGCAATCTGAACGTGTTCTTCATGGGCGAGCGCGTGCCGGAGCCGGTCGATCATCCGGTGATCTTCCCCTCGATCAACGCCATGGCGGAAACCTATCGCCTCGCCAGCGAGCGGCCCGAGCTCGGCGGCGTCAAGAGCGACATCGCGGGCGTCTTGACCAACCGCTTCCTGCACGTGCCGACCGCGCGCGGACGAGCTCGTCGCCAAGCACGAGATGCAGCGCGAGCTGGGGCGGCGCACCGGCACCTGCTTCCAGCGCTGCGTCGGGCTCGACGCCATCGGTTCCTGCCATTCGGTGACCTTCGATATCGACGCCGAACGCGGCACCGATTATCACCGGCGCTTCCTCGCCTTCCTCAAGCGCGCGCAGATCGCCAATGTCGTCATCGGCGGCGCCATGACCGACCCGAAGGGCGACCGCTCCAAGCCGCCGCACAGCCAAGCCGACCTCGATCTGTTCCTGCGCGTGGTCAAGCGCGACGACAAAGGCATCTACCGTCTCCGGCGCCAAGATGCACCAGACCGGCGCGGTCAATTCGCACTGGCTGATCTTCATGCCGACCATGCGCATGACGCAAGCCGACAAGCGACTGGTCGGTGGTCGGCGCGGTGCGCGTCGACGCGCCCGGGCTCACTTATGTCGTGGGCCGGCAGACCAACGACACCCGCGTGGTCGACGGCGGCGCGCTCGATGCCGGCAATGCGCAATTCGCCGGGCAGGAATCGCTGATCGTATTCGACAACGTGTTCGTGCCTTACGAGCACGTCTTCATGGACGGCGAGTGGCAATACGCCGCGACATTGGTCGAGCGCTTCACCACCTATCATCGCTCGTCCTACGTCTGCAAAACGGGCTTGGGCGACGTGCTGATCGGCGCCGCCGCGGAAGCCGCCTCGCACAACGGCGTCGAGGCGCGTCTCGCACATCAAGGACAAGCTGGTGGAGATGACCCACCTCAACGAAACCATCTATTCGAGCTGCATGGCCGCGGCCTTCAAGGCAAAGCCGACGGCCTCGGGCGCTTACCTCAACGACGAGATGCTGTCGAACGTCGCCAAGCACAACGTCACGCGCTTCCCGTTCGAGATCGCGCGGCTGGCGCAGGACATCGCCGGCGGGCTGGTGGTCACCATGCCGTCGGAGAAGGACCTGAAGAACAACGAGATCGGCCCGCTGGTGCGCAAATTCCTGCAAGGCAGAAGCGGCGTCGACACGATCGACCGCATGCGCATTTTGCGGTTGATCGAGAACATGACCATCGGCCGCAACGCGGTCGGCTATTTGACCGAAAGCCTGCACGGCGCCGGCTCGCCGCAGGCCCAGCGCATCCAGATCGCCCGCGGCATGAAGGTCGACGACAAGAAAGCGCGCGCCCGCAAGCTCGCCGGGGTGACCGAGAGCGGCCGGGCATGAGGACGCGCCGGCCTGTCGGCATTTGAACGCGGCGGCTGGCTCGCGATGACCGCGCCCCTTGAACGACTCGACGCACAACCCGCGGTCGCGAGCGCCGCGAACCTTCCTGCGCGATCTGCGGCAATTCGCCGGCCGCAAGGGCGTCTATGCCGCGCTCTGTCACGGCCTTGAGCGCGCTGCTGGAAGGCGTCGGGCTCGCCTTGCTGGTTCCGCTGCTCGGCGTCGTCATCGGCAGCGGCGCGGCCGGCAGCCGGCTGGAGCACGCGGCCAATGCGCTGTTCGCGTGGTTCCAGGTGGAACGTCCGGCGGCGAAAGTGATTCTGCTGCTGGTCTTGTTCGGCGCGGTCGTGATCGCCCGCGCCGTCGTCATGTCGTTGCGCAACACCATCAGCGCGCAATTGCAGGTCGGCTTCGTCGAGGCGCAGCGGGCGCGCATCGTCGACCTGCTCGCCGCCGCGTCCTGGGACCAGGTGGTGCGGCTGCGGCACGCGCGCATCACGCATTTGATGAGCGGCGACATCCAGCGCATCGGCGCCGCCACCAACCTCGTGCTGCAAAGCGCGGTCGCCGGCGCCATGCTGCTGGCGCAGGGCGTGCTGGTCCTGCTGCTGGCGCCGGCTTTGGCGGCGGCGGCGATCGTGCTGCTGGTCGTCAGCGCGGTGGTGTTGCTGCCGGCGATCCGCCGCGCCTACCGGCTGGGCGGCGTGATCACCAACGCCAATCTCAATCTGCTCAACGCCACCGCGCAATTTCTCGGCGGATTGAAGCTCGCGATGAGCCAGAATTTGCAGAACAACTTCACCGCCGAATTCAAGAACAGCCTGCACGAACTGGCGCAGCGCCAGATCCATTTCTCGCGCCAGCAGAACAACAGCCGCATCGCGCTGACGACATTGTTCTCGGCGCTCGGCGCCATCCTGTTCCTCACCGGATTCACGCTCGGCATCGCGCCGGCGACGCTGCTGATCCTGCTGCTGGTGATCACGCGCATGACGGGACCGACGGTGCAGATCCAGCAAAGCGTGCAGCAGCTCGCCAACCTTTTGCCGGCCTATGAGACGGTGAAGGCGCTGGAGCGCGAGCTGGCGACCATTCCGTCCAATCGAATCGAAGGCGCCGCGCCCGTCATTCCCGATGGGGCCATCGTCTTCGACAAAGTCGGCTTTTTGCACGCGGCCGAGGCGGACGACGGCATGGCGCGCGGGCTGCGCGGGCTCGATCTGGCGATCGAGGCCGGTGAATGCCTCGGCATCACCGGGCCCTCGGGCGCCGGCAAGACCACCTTCGCCGATCTTCTGGTCGGGTTGTATCCGCCGCAGCAAGGCCGCATCAGCGTCGCCGGCGTGCCGTTGCAGGGCGACGCCGTCGCCGGCTGGCGCGAGCGCGTGAGCTACGTCTCGCAGGATCCGTTTTTGTTTCACGACACAATTCGGCGCAATCTCGCCTGGGCGCGTCCGCAGGCGAGCGAAGCCGAGATGTGGGCGGCGCTCGCGCTTGCCGGCGCCGACGCGCTGGTGCGGCGGATGGAACAGGGGCTCGACACCATCGTCGGCGAACGCGGCGCGCTGGTGTCGGGCGGCGAGCGGCAACGCATCGCGCTGGCGCGCGCGGTGTTGCGCAGGCCGCGCCTGCTGGTGCTCGACGAGGCGACCAGCGCCATCGACGTCGCCGGCGAGCGCGACATCCTCGCCCGGCTGCGCGCGCTAACGCCGCGGCCGACCATCGTCATCATCGCCCATCGCGCCGAGAGCCTGGGCGGTTGCGACCGCGTGGTGCGCCTGCAAGACGGCCGCGTCGTCGCCGAGCGCGATTGGAAAGAATGAGCGGACAAGACCTCGCGCCCGAATTCCTGCTGGCCGCGGCCTGCTGCCGCTGGCCGCCGTCGGCAGAACGGCGCGGCTGCGATCGCGGCTGCGGCCGCGCGGGTCGCCGACTGGGACCGCTTTTTAGCGGTGGTCCGGCGCCAGCGCATCGCCGGGCTCGCGCACGCGGCGCTGAGCGAGGCCGGCATCGCGCCGCCGGCCGAGATCGCGCGCCAGCTCGCGGCGCGCGCGCAGGCGATCGCGCAGCGCAATCTCGCGCTGGCCGCCGAGACGGCGCGGCTGCAAGGCCTGTTCGATGCGGCGCGGATTCCGGCGCTGTTCGTCAAAGGCGCGGCGCTGGCGCAAGCTCGCCTACGGCACGCTCGCGCTCAAGCATGCGCGCGACATCGACCTGCTGGTTCTGCCGGAGCAGGCGGCGGCGGCGATGCGGCTTCTCGAGCGCGACAATTACGCGTTGCACCTGCCGGCGGCGCAGATGAGCGAGGCGCAGCGGCGCGTCTACGTTCAATACGGCCACGACGTCGAACTCGTGTCGCGCGAGCGCAACGCCAGCATCGAGCTGCATTGGCGGCTGGCCTACAACATGACGCTCCTGCGCGGCATCGACGCGCGCGCGCCGACGCAAGCGGTGGCGCTGCCCGGCGGCGCCGTCCGCACGCTCGCCGACGACGCGCTGTTCGCCTATCTCTGCGTGCACGGCGCGCTGCATGGCTGGGCGCGCCTGAAGTGGCTCGCCGACCTCAACGCCTGGCTGAGCGGGCGCGGCGAACTCGAGCGCCGTTACCGGCAGGCCGCCGACCTTGGGCAGCGGGCTATGCGCGGGGCTGGCGCTGCTGCTCTGCCGGCGCCTGTTCGATTTGGAATTGCCGGCCGGCTTGCAGCGAGCGCTCGAGCAAGACAACCGGCTGGCGCGGCTCGCGCGCATGTCGCTCGCGCAGATGACGCGCGCGGAGGACGGCGAGGCGGTGAGCGGCGGGGCTGCGCCTCGTGACCATGCAGTGCCTGCTGCGCCGGGACTGGCGCTATTGGGCGGCGCAGGGCCGGTACTGGGCGGTCGGCCTGCCCGACGTGGTCATGCTGCCGCTGCCGCGCACCGCTGCATTTCCTCTATCCGATCCTGCGCCTGCCGCTGTGGCTGTGGCGGCGGGCCAAGGCGCTCGGCGGAACCCGAGTTCCGCCGATGCAACTCCGGTGAACCATCGGCGCCCTCCGCTCGTTGTCCCGGCATGCCCTCCCCCATGCCGCAGCACGAGCAGCGCAAACGACGGCTGATTTTCGCCGGGCTGGTGTTCGCGCTCGTTTCGGGCGTCGGCTTGACCGTCTGGCCGTGGCTGCCGCGGCATACGGGCGCCCGCGACCGGCGTGACCACCGGCTCAGCCGTGACCGCCGAGCGCACAGCGACGAAAAGCCCGTACCGCCGCCCCCGGCGACGATCGCGGCGCCACCGCCGGCCCCTGCCCCGGCGGCGCCGGCAACCGTCAGCTCGGAAGAAATCGCCGCCGTCAAAAACGACCTCGGGCTCGATCCGGCGCAGCGCAAGACAATCGAGGATTTCGCCGCCCAGCACGCCGGCGACCGCGTGACGCAGGACGTCACGGTTGCGGTCGGCGCCGAGGTGCCGGCGCAAGTGCAATTGCGCGATATGCCGCTGTCGCTCGTCGACGCGCTGTCGGCCTACAGCAGCGACCAATATTTTCTGGCGCCCAAGCACTTCGTCATCGTCTCCAAGCTGACGCGCCGCGTGGTGGCGGTGATCCCGCTCGGCGCCTAGTCCTCGGGCGGCAATCCGTTTGTTCTTGCTTGGAATCCTTTTGTTCTTGCTTGTTGGCAAGCTCGAGAAAGGCTTGCGCCATTTGGATCAGATGCGCCTTGTCGGCGGGGTCCGCGACGCGCTCGGCCAGCGCCAAACATTCCGCAGAGTAACGACGATAGTCGTTCGCGGAAGGCATGCGGCCGGATTCCCCCTGAATGCGCCCGGGTAACTCACTGCGCCGAGTTTCGGTTCCAACACAAATTTGTTCCAGAACAGTGTTCCATCGGCGCGGCGTTGCCTTCATGAAGACTGAGGAGGCAACATTGCTCGAATCGGAAAAATTTAGAGGCTACGCGCACGATTGCGTTCGCATCGCCGAGAAGATGAATGCGAACGACAGGCAGACTTTGTTGAAAATCGCCGAGGCCTGGGAGGCGCGCGCGCTGGAAGCCGAGCGCAAGGAAAACAAGGAAAAGAAGGCGGACGGCAATGCCGGTCAGTTGCCGGCCTGACGCTGCGCCATGGACGGGACGATCTTAATTCTTTGACAACCGGACTTTTCAGCCACCCAATGCAACGCCACCTTCGCCGCGGTCACGGCCCGTCGGGCGCGATAGCCACATTCGTTATGTCGTCATGTCGATGAACGGCCTGCACCGAGCCGCATAGCTTGCACTCGAACCGATAGGTGCCCTCGATGCCGGCGTCGGTGATGACCTTGTCCACCGACAGCATCCACATCTCGGTGCCGCACCAGGAACAGATCGGCGGTTTGTCCGCGCCCAACTGATCGGGCGCGAGCGGCTTGTCTTCATGGAGAAACGTCGTGGTCATGGTGCATTTCCTCGCGTGGGCTTAATCGCCGAACGCGATTTTGGTTCCGCGCACGCGTCCGCGCGCGGTCGCTGCCATCGCGGCGCTCCTTCGAATAAGACGGCCCCTATCGGCCCTAGCCGCCACAATGGTTTAGCTCCATAATGTGACTATGGCACCAGTGTCCAAAAAGCCCGGGAGCTACAGAAAGCGCTCCAAAGACGTCAGAAAACGTTTGAAGGAACGGCTCTCACCTGGAGATCGCGCAAAGTTGGTCAAGAAGAGCAAGGCCTTGGATGATATGGCCAGCAATGAAGATTGGCTGGCTGGCAAGCCAGGCTCGCAGCTGAAATAGCCGACCACCCCGATGAATACGAACGGCATCCCGCACCGATAAGATTAATCGAAGAAACGCAACGCCGGTCGTAATCGAGAATGTCTGCTCTGGGTCGTTAGCGACATCGCCCGCGACCGTCGTACCTAAATTCGCAGGTCAGCGAAGCCACCGGCGGTAACGCGCAAGCAAGTGTATATCCATCTGGAAGAAATAGTTCGTTTTCCGGATGGCGCCCTCGACAAGCCGGCAGCCGGGAAGGACAATCGGGCCCGGATGCCTGGATTGCGAGGTCGAATGTTCAGTTAGATTTGGCAAAGGAGGTAAGCGCCATGTCGCTGGGACTCATTCTTGTCATCATCCTCGTCATCTTCTTGTTCGGCGGCTTCAGCGGCCGCTTCGGCGGCTACGGCTACGGTTACGGCCACGGTGGCATCGGTGTCATCGGCATCATTCTGATCGTTCTCGTCGTCCTGCTTCTCATGGGACGACTTTGATCCGGCAGGCGGAATGCGGGATGAGCCGCCTCCGCCTGCATGCGGAAAGCCATCTCGTCGGGCCGCTTTGAGATCAATTGCTTTCCTGTGAGAAAGGTGCCTGACCGGCGCGCGGATTACGCGAAACAGCCAAGCTTCAGCCGCCCTTAGCGACGTAGCCGGCGGTAACCTCTTTTTTGTGGGCGGCGAAGGCTGCCAGGACTTCGCCCTTCTCGCGCTTCGGGACCTTGGCAAAGTCCAGGGTGCGTCCGAGTTCGGCCGCCACTTCATCGAATTCAGCGGGAGATATCCGGAGGCTCCGGTGCGCCTCCTCAAGGCCGAGCGGCGTCGCGCCGGGCTTGGTGGCCGTGTACTGGAACGGCCCGCCGGAAATGTTGCAGACCCACAGCGTGCGCATGAATTTGAGGCCGGGCAGCCTTGCCAAATTCTTGGTGTGCCATTCCCGCAGCTGCGGGTTCTTGGACTTTTGGCCGACGATGGGGTTCTTCACGACAGCGTCGCTGAAGTGATCCACCACCGCCGCGATGGCGAAGACGCCGCCCAGCCGATCGTACAGACTTTTCTCAGGCGCCGGTTGCTTTGGCTGGGCGTTCGCTTTGTCCGCGCGCGCGAATACAGCTGCGGGGGCGGCGGTCAGCGCCAGCCCTGCGACCACGCTCCGCCTGGTCATAAAATTCAAAATCGTTCGTGCCATAATTACCTCCATGACGATGGGGCAGTCGAAGCATGCCGTCCGTGGCGAACGCCGCTTATTGTCGAGAAAAGGTCCGCCAGGCGGGACGCTGCTGCTAATGGACTAACCGCGCGCGCGCGACGTTATTCCCTGCATCCTTGATTCAAATCGACTGGTGCGATCACGCTTCGCTTACTGCGGCGCGATCACCGTGCGCGGCTGATCGGCCAGCACCACACTCAACAATGAGTTATGAATTTCGAGATGGCCGTTGTAACTGATGAAGCCCAATTTGCGGAACTTGTTCATGAAGTGGCTGACGCGCGACCGGGTCGTGCCGATCATCTCGGCGAGCGTTTCCTGACTGATCTTCGCGAGAATCGGCTCCGGCCGGCCTTCTTTTCCAAAATTGGCCAACAGCAACAAAGTGCGGGCAAGCCGCTTTTCGGTGGAGTTGAACAGCTGATCGACCAAGTCTTCTTCGACCCGGGCATTGCGCGTCAGGATATGCGCGACGAACATTTGCGAGAATGCGGGCTCGTCGTGCAGCACACGCATGATCTCGGTCCTTTCCACGCGCATCAGCTGGCATTCGGTCATCGCGGACGCCGTCGCCAAACGCTTCGGCTGCCCGATCAAGCACCCTTCGCCGACGAATTCGTCCGGCCCCAACAGCGCGACGACGGCTTCCTTTCCCTCCGGGGATAGGACGGCAATTTTGATCTTGCCCTTCTTGATATAGAAAACCGCATCCGCATCGTCGCCCTGGGCGAAAACGACTTCTTTCTTCGCATACGCGGCGATGCCGCGGCCAAGGCCCGCGGTCGCCAGAAACACCGCGGGGTCAAAGAGCGGGCCGCTCGCTGTTTTGCCGTTTGTGCTTCGCTCGATGGACCTTGCTCTGGGTGCACGAGACATCCTGCGCCCCCTCCATGCAGGCGATAGTCAGTCACCTCGCTAGCATGAGCCGCCGCAGGGTGAGGCAACAAATGTACGTTATTGTACAAAGAGTCGCAGGAAATAGTGTGAACCATCGACAACTCGCTGATTGTTTGAACGAAATTGTCCCAACCGCCATACACAGAAAAACGAAAAGTGGTCTGTATTGGACGGTCATCGCGCTTGCCTGGGGCTAGCCTGTTTCATCGCCGAAACAGCTTCGGGCCTCGGTGACTGAGAGACGGTACCGCGCTCCCGCCCTTCCGAGATGGGAGGCCGATATGGATGTCACTCGTGTCGATGACGTTTTCTTCGACGACGCGGCGACCGCCGCGATGGGGGCCGCGTTCGACCAAACTCGTCGTTTACTGCGGCGCTCCGCGCCCGATGTGCCTGAGCTGATCGCAAGACGGATCATCGAAGCGGCCAAAAATGGCGAGCGCGATCCGGCCCGCCTGCGCTCACAAGCACTCAGAGGATTTCGCATCGACGACGTGTCGATGCCGACGATAAGCGTAGCCCGCGATGTTCGAGTCCCGCTCTATGCGTCGATCGCGCACCACAGTGCGTGATCATCGAGAGCCCGGCCGGGTCCCCCCTCAGCCGGGCTCTCGACCTTATCCAGGCAGCGGTCCGATGCTGACCGCCAATCGTCGACGGCAGTCAGCCGCGCTCGCGCGGCGGCGGCATCGATGCCGCCGTTAACAACAGACGGAGATAAACCATGTCGTTGGGGCTTATCCTGATCATCCTCCTCGTCATATTTCTGTTCGGCGGCTTCAGCGGCCGCTTCGGCGGCTACGGTTACGGTTATGGTCACGGTGGCGTCGGGCTTATCGGCGCCGTCTTGATCATCGTGGTCGTTCTCATGCTGATTGGGCGGATCTAGGCACGGACGCCACGGCCTCTGCGCGCCCTTCAAGCCGCCTGGGTATTCTTCGCCACGAAAGTGGCGTGCGTGACCGACACGGACGTCCCCTGCGGGCCGCTCACCGTGTCGACCTTGGCGTCGAGTTGCTTTGCAAGCGCGTTGACGATGCCGGTGCCAAGCCCGATTTTTGGTTGCGCAAAGCCGCCGACCGGGCTGCCAATTCCGTTGTCGGCGATCGAGAGCTTCCAATCCGTGCCGGCAACATCAAATGCGACGCGGATCTGCCCGTCTTTCGTCTTATCATTGAATGCGTGTTTTAGGGAATTTATGACGAGTTCGGTAACGATCAATCCAAGACTCTCGGCATCGCGACAACTGGCGCTGCCTTCTTCGCCGCGCACGTTCACCGAAATAGACCGATTATCGCCGACCATCGAGCGGGCGATGGCTTCGCAAAGTTTCGTGAGATAGGGCCCGAGTTGGACCGACCCGCCCGGCGCGGCCGCATGGAGATGCTGCTGCACGGCCGCAACCGACAGGACTCTTTGGTGGGCGTCTTGCAGATGACGGCGCGTCTCCTCCGAATTTACGGCGCTTGCTTTCAACATGATGATGCTGGCGATGATTTGCAGGCTGTTGGCGACGCGATGCTGAAGTTCCTGCAGCAGAATATCCTTCTGCCGCAGCAGATCGTCCTTTTGGCGCTCCAAAATCAGCCGCTCGGTTATGTCCTCGATGCCCAGCAAAATGTTGGCGCGCGAGCCTGCCTCATAAAAAACCTTGCGCGCGTTTAAGCACATCGTGCGGCGTCCGATGCCGGGGAATTCATGCTCGATTTCATAGGCCTCGATTGTGCCGGCCTCGGTCGCGCCGTGCGGGGGCAAGATCTTTCCCAAAAGCGCGCGCAGCTTTGGAATATCCCACGCGCGGTCGCCCAGCTCGTAAAGCAGGTTGCCTTCGATATCGTCGCGGTTGACCTTGAAGGTCCGATAGAACGAGCGGCTTGCGGCGATGACGCGCAGGTCTTGGTCGAGAACGACGAGAGGCTCTCGCACGGTATTCACGATCGCCTCCGCAAAGTCGCAGGCGTTTTGCAGGTCGGTAAACTGTTTTCTGAACATGGCATAGCCTCGCGACCAGCGCCCACTGACTGGAAAAAGGACCCCGGCTGTTAGAGCAGCCAAAGCCTATTGGACGCTTTGAATTTAAGGGGGCGTGCGCGGTTGTGGGGGCCGCGAAACGTCCAACTTGCACAGGCTAGGTCCGCGCCTTGCTCGAATCTGTACAATATTGACCACTCGGGTCGGATCGGCCTGCGCCGAGATCGCTTTCTAACGCGCCGAAACCGGAATGGCCGCTATCAGTTGGCGGAGAGGGAGGGATTCGAACCCCCGATACCCTTGCAGGTATGCCGCATTTCGAGTGCGGTGCATTCAACCGCTCTGCCACCTCTCCGCAGCCGGAAAACCGCCTGAAAAGGCTGCACCGGACCGCGGCTATCTAACCGCGCAAGCCAAGACAGACAAGAGCGGCGCGGCTATATTGGGCCGCAACAGCCCGCCAAGCGGGACGCAATCATGCTGAGCGCCCATACTTTGGACCGGCTGCGCAACGAGTTGCGCGGCGTCATCCTGACGATCGGCCTGGTCGCCCTCGTGACGTTGGGCGTTTTCGCCGCCGTGCAGGCCAGCGGGCTCGGCCACGGCTCGGTGGTCTACCTCCTGCCGGTGCTGATCGCGGCCATCCGCTGGGGCATCGTGTCGGCCATCGTCGCGGCGGTCTGCGGCGTGCTGGCGTCCGCCTTCTTCTTCTTTCCGCCGCTTTACAGCCTGCGCATCACCGACCCGCAGGAGGTGGTCAACCTCTTTTTGTTCATCGTCGTCGCCGTGGTGGTGAGCCAACTGGCGACCCGGCTGCGGCGGCAATTGGAGCTGGCGCAGCGGCGCGAGATCGACATGCGCGACCTGTACGCCTTCTCGCGCCGGCTGGCGGGCGCCTTCGGCCTCGTCCGACATTCACGCCGCCATCGAGGACCACCTGGCGAGCGTGCTGCAAAGCAACGTCATCTTGTTTGCCGGCGGGCGCGACGGCGGCAGCGGGCGCCGCCCGGGCGCCCCGCAACCGGTGCTGGACGCGGTCGCCAAGGTCGCCGCCGGCGGCCGGCGCGCCATCCGACGCGGCGGTGCACGCCGGCAGCGGCGAAATCTGGCTGGTGCACGCGGTGTCGCCGAAAAACGCCGAGTTCGGCGTCGTCGCCATCAATCTCGGCCGCAAGTCGCAGGACGAGGTCGACGAATTGCGCGTGCGGCTCGACGCCGTGCTGGCGGACGCCGCCGCCACGCTCGAGCGGCTCGACGTCGCGCACGCCATCGGCGAGGCGCGCATGCGCGCGCAAACCGAGCAGTTGCGCGAGGCGCTGATCGAATCGGTCAGCCACGAATTGCGCACGCCGCTCGCCTCCATCCTCGGCGCCGCCACCGTGCTGAGCGCCGCGCCGGCGCTGCAAAACGAAAAGAAACTGAAGGCGCTGGTGCACGACGTGCGCGACGAGGCCGAGCGGCTCAACAACGACATCCAGAATTTGCTCGACGCCACCCGCATCAGCAGCGACGGCGTCAAGCCGCGCGCCGAATGGGCCGAGCCCGCCGACATCGTCAATTCCGCGCTCGAGCGCTGCCGGGCGCGGCTGGCCGAGCGCAGGCTCGCCGTCGACCTGGCGCCCGACCTGCCGCTGGTGCACGTCGATCCGGTGCTGGTGCAGCAGGCCTTGGTGCAGATGATCGACAACGCGGTGAAATATTCGCCCGCCGGCTCGCGCATCACGGCCTCGGCGCGCGCGGTCAACAGCCATCTGTCGATCAGCGTCAGCGACGAAGGCGCCGGCCTCACCAAAGCCGAACAGGCGAAGATGTGGGACCGCTTCGTGCGCGGCGAACGCCACGCCGCGCTGATCGGCGGCTCCGGCCTCGGGCTGTGGATCGCCAATGCCTTTGTCGCGGCCAACGGCGGCAGCATGAGCGCCGTCAGCCCGGGACCCGACCTCGGAACGACCACCACCATCGAACTGCCGGTGACGCAAGCCGCCGTCCCGCACATGGAAGGCGATGAAGATGAATGAGCATTCCCCGATCGTGCTCGTCGTCGATGACGAGATCCAAATCCGGCGCTTTCTGCGCACCGGTTTCGAGCTCAACGGCTTCGTGGTGCACGAGGCCGGCGACCGGCGCCGAGGCGATCCGCTCCGCCACGCTGCGGCCGATCGACGTGATCCTGGTCGATCTCGGGCTGCCCGACATGGACGGCTCGGAGGTGATCGAGCGCATCCGCTCCTGGTCGAGCGTGCCGATCATCGTCCTGTCGGTGCGCTCGACCGAAGCGCAGAAGGTGCAGCTGCTGGAAATCGGCGCCGACGACTATGTGGTGAAGCCGTTCGGCATGGCCGAATTGCTGGCGCGCGTGCGCGTGCTGCTGCGCCGGCAGATGCGCGCGGTGAGCGGCGAGCCGACCGTCAAGATCGGTCCGCTGACCATCGACCTCGCCGCCCGCGCCGTGCTGCTCAACGACAAGCGGCTGACGCTGACGCCGAAGGAATACCGGCTGCTGCAAGTGCTGGCGCAGCACGCCGGCAACGTGGTCACCCATCAGCATCTGTTGAAGGAGGTGTGGGGCTCGATCCACGTGCACGACACCCATTACTTGCGCATTTTCGTGCGCAAGCTGCGGCAGAAGATCGAGCCGCACCCGGAATCCCCGCGCATTCTGGTGACCGAATTGGGCGTCGGCTACCGGCTGGCGCAGCCGGCCGAAGGCGAGCCCGGGCCTTGGACCCCGGCCGCGGCCGCCGCCGGCACGGCGAGCCCGGCCAAGACGGAAAGCAAGACGGAAAGCTGAGCCGGCGCGGCTTTCTTGACAGGTCGGCCGGTTGCCCGCATATGAAGGCCATCGCGGGCCCCGAGGTCCGCGCGTTTTTTGCCGGGCTGCCAAGCCCCTGAAAACACACATCAAACCGACTGAAAGAAGCCGGTCCGGGACCTCCCCGAGCACCGGGTTACGAACACGAGGACGAGAAAGATGTTCGCAGTCATCAAAGCCGGCGGCAAACAGTACCGCGTCGCCGCCGAGGACGTGATCCGGATCGACCGGGTCGAGCACGAGCCCGGCCAGGTGGTCGAGTTCGGCGAGGTGCTGTTGCTGGGCGGCGACACGCCCACGATCGGCACGCCGACCGTGGCGGGCGCCACCGTCGCCGGCGAAGTGCTGCAGCACGACCGCGGCGACAAGGTGATCGCCTTCAAGAAGCGCCGGCGCAAGAATTCGCGCCGCAAGCGCGGCTACCGGCACGAGTTTTCGCTGATCCGCATCACCGAGATCTTGACCGGCGGCGCCAAGCCCGCGAAGGAGCCGCCGCCGCGGCCCCAGCGCGAGGCCAAGAAGCCGCAAGCGGCGCCCGAGGCGGATGCCGACGGCGACGACAAGCCGACGAAAAGAAGGCGGCCAAGAAGCCGGCCGCCAAAAAGTCCGCCAAACCGGCGGCCAAAGGCAAAGCCACAAAGAGCAAGAAGAAGTGAGATGATTCCGTCACGGAATCGGTGTATACAGTCGCCTGATCCCAAAAAGTGGGAACCGGTTTTTGGATAAGATCAGGCGCAGTAGAGAGTGAATTCGAGAGACCACCATGGCGCATAAAAAAGCAGGCGGATCTTCGCGTAACGGCCGCGACTCGGCGGGCCGGCGCCTCGGCGTGAAGACTTATGGCGGCGAGATCGTGCTCGCCGGCAATATTCTCGCGCGTCAGCGCGGCACCAAATGGCACGCCGGCCGCAATGTCGGTCTCGCCAAGGATCACACGCTGTTCGCGCTCGTTAATGGAAAGGTTCAGTTCGCTACCAAAGCAAAAGGCCGCACCTTCGTGTCCGTCGTACCGATGACGGAGGCCGCGGCGGAGTAAACGGCAGACCAAAATCGAGGTCCGCCGGTCATCCAGTCGATCCGGCGGGGCCTCCGAGGGCTCTGAGAGGGGGAGACGGGTGACCGGCTCCCCCTCTTCGCTTTTCAACCGCGCTGGAAGCCCAAGGAGCCCGTGTCATGACCCTGCTGGAAGAAATCCCACGAGAGACCTACCGCGAGAGAAGTATCCCCGTCCTCGAGACCAAGCGGCTCGCCTTGCGCGCCCCGCGCCTCGAGGACGCTAAAACGGTAGCGGCGCTCGCCAACGACCGCCGCATCGCCGAGAACACCGCGCGCATCCCGCATCCTTACAAGTTGTCGGATGCCGAGACTTTCGTCGCGAACAAAGGCGGCGAAGCGCTGTTCCTGATTACGGCGCGCGACGGCGCCATTATGGGCGCTTGCGGCTTTGTCACACGCGGCAAGGAGACGCCGGAGCTCGGCTACTGGCTGGGCGTCGATTATTGGGGCAAAGGCTACGCCACCGAAGCGCTGCACGCGCTGATCGACTACGCCTTCACCGAGTTCGATCACGCCGCGCTGCAGGCGGGCGCGCGCGTCACCAACCCGGCCTCGCGCCGGGTGCTGGAGAAGTGCGGCTTCCAGTGGACCGGCGTCGGCCTCTACCGCATCCGCGCCATCAACTCCTCGGCGCCGATCGACCGCTTCCGGCTCGAGCGCGGCATCTGGACCGCGCTCAAGACCTGGGGCCGCATGCAAAAAGGTGATGTGATGGAACGCAAACTGATCTCATCGGGCTCGCTTTATGAGCCGAAAATCGGCTTTTCGCGCGCGGTGCGCGTGGGTCCGCATATTGCGGTCTCCGGCACCGCGCCGCTCGCGGAAGGCGGCGGTGTCGCCTGCCCCGGCGATCTTTACGGCCAAACCAAACGCTGCCTCGAGATCATCGAGAAAGCCGTCACCGACGCCGGCGGCAAACGCGAGCACATCGTGCGCACCCGGCTGTTCCTGAAAGACATGAGCGATTGGCAAGACGGCCGGCCGCGCCCACGGCGAATTCTTCAAGGACATCCGGCCGGCCTCGACCATGATCCAGATCGTGCAGGCGATCGATCCGGCCTGGCTGGTGGAGATCGAGGCCGATGCGATCGTGATGTAACGACCGGCCGCGCATTAACCGGCGCGCTCGGCGCGCGCGGCGGCGTCGAACTTGTTGCCGAACTCCTCGAGCTCCTCGCGGCCGAGATCGCTCACCGCCAGCAGATTCATCCCCTGCTCGCTCCAGCGCAGGATGTTGAAGCCCTGCACCGTCTCGAGCCTGCGCGTGGGCAAGGCCGCGCCCAGATCCTGCCCGACGAACAGATTGATGACGTGCACGCGGCGGCGATAGACGATGGCCGCGACCGGCTTGCCGTCGATGTAATCGAGCCGCCCGCCGATCAGCGTGAAGCCTTGCGCGGTCAGATCGATCACCGGCGGGGCGAGGTCGAGCTTGCCGTTGAACCAGGGCTTGACGGTGTGCCGGTCGCTCGAGACCACATCGGTCAGATGCTCCGCCTGCAACGAGCGCAGATGGGCGGAGATCGCCTCGCCGAGGATGCGGCCGTCGCGATCCTGCCGCAGGACGATGAAGGCGATGCTGGCGGCGGCCGCGGCGGAAAGCGCGCCGCCCGCGAAAAAGCCCTTCAGCACCGCGCGCCGGCTGGCGCGCGCGGCCGGCTTGGGCAGCGTGCGCTCGATGCTTGTGCGCAGCGACGCCGGCGCGGCGTGACGCAGCCTGCCGCCGGCGAGCGCCTGTTGCAGGTCGCGATAGGCGGCGAGCCGCGCGGCGCAGCGCGCGCAGCCGGCGACGTGCGCTTCCACCTCGCGGCTGTGACCGGCGTCGAGCTCGCCGTCGATAAGCGCGTGCAAAAGGACTTCGGCTTCTTCGCAGGTCATGCGTGCGGCCCTTTCTCCTCGGCCATCCAGGCCTCGCGCAACAGCGCGCGGGCGCGCGCGAGCCTCGACATCACCGTGCCGACCGGAACGGCGACGACCTCGGCGATCTCGCGGTAGCTCAGCTCATTGATCTCGCGCAGCACCAGTGTTTCGCGGAACTGCTCGGGCAGTTGCGCGATCAGCCGCTGCACGGTCTCGCCGTCGAGACGGCGCAAGGTCTGCTGCTCGGGCGTCGCTTCGGCGTCGGCCCACAGGCCTTCGGCGCATTGCTCGGCCGCGTCCAGGCTTTCGCTCTGCACGCCGGCGAGCGCGTTGCGCCGGGCATATTCGACGCGGCAGACATTGCGCAAAATCGCCAGCAGCCAGGGCTTGATCGGCCCGCCGCGGAAGGTGTCGAAATGGCGGAAGGCGCGCAGATAGCATTCCTGCGCGGCGTCCTCGGCATCGGCCGCGTTGCGCAGCAGATAGCGCGCCAGCGTGTAGACGTCGTCGAGATAAGGCAGCGCCGCCGCACGAAAGCGGCGCGCTTTGTCGTCGTCGTCCCGATCGAACGCCATCCTGCCGTCCGCGACGATCGCGCCGTGCGCCGTCATTTGCCGCCGGCCGCCGCCTCCACCACGATTGTACCGGTCATGTGCGGATGCAAGGAACAAAAATACTTGTAACTGCCCGGTGTCGTGAATGTGAAGGAGAACTTGTCGTTGGTGTCGAGCGCCTTGGAACGGAAGGCCAAAGTGGTGGACGTCACGGTGTGCGGGATGTCGTCGCGGTTGACCCAGGTCACCGTGGTGCCGGCCTTCACATGCAGCTCCTGCGGACCGAATGTGAAATTGTCGATGGCAACGCCGGCGTCGGCCGCGTGGGCGGTCGTGGCGGCAAGAAGGAGCGACTGCGGCGAATGCGCCGCGCATAAGCATTCGAAACATGGATGTGTGACCTTGCGTTCGCGTTAGCCTTGCAGCGGCGTGTCGATAATGGCGAGCCGCTGCTCGTTCTGCTTGAAGGTGACGCTGGCGATGCCGAGCATGCCGCGCAACTTGTCGTCCGGCACCTTCATCGGGCCGGGCGAGGGCGCCGATCCCGGCGCCGGCTGCGGGAAGGCGGTCGAGCGCGCGGTGTGGAAGGTGACGTTGCCTTCGACCTTCTGCATCACCTGGTGGATGTGGCCGTTGAGCACGGTGACCGAGCCGAACTTCTTCAAATAACCGAGCGCGCGCGCGCCGTCCTCGGTGCCCCAGCCCCAGCTCGGATAGACCGTCCAGAGCGGGATATGGGCGAACACCACGATCGGCTGCGAGGCCGAGCGGCCCTTGACGTCGTCTTCCAGCCATTCGAGCTGCTCGGCGCCGAGATTGCCGAGGCCGCCGGCCTTGAGGTCGACGACGTTGACCAGGCCGATGAAATGCACGCCGTTGGCGTCGAACGAATACCAGCCGGCGCCTTTGGCGCCGCGGCCGTAGCGCTCGCGATAGAGCTTGCCCGGCTGCTCGTCGATGATGTCGTGCTCGCCCGGCACGTAATGCACGTCGAGCTTGGCCTGCGCGATGATTTTCTCGGCGTCGTCGAACTCCGATACTTTCGACAGATGCGTGATGTCGCCGGTGTGGATCATGAAGGCGGGCCTGGCCGGCAGCGCCTTGACGCGGCCGATCGCCTCTTCGAGCGTGCCTTTGGCGTTGGGGTTGGCGGGCTTGTCGAAGCCGATGTGGCTGTCGCTGATCTGCAGGAAGGTGAAGCCCTTGGTCTCGGCGGCGAGCGCCTCATCGATGATGCCGAGCGAAGCCGGCACGCCGCCGGCCACCGTCCAGAGCACGCCGGTGCCCGCCCAGGTCATGCATTCCAGCACCTTGCGGCGGCTTGGTCCGTGGTCGTGGTCGTGCGCGGTCATGGCATGTCTCCCTGGTTGCCGGCTGGCAGGGGACTAGATCGGCCGGCCGGCCCATTTATTCCCGGGGAGGTTTCGTGATATTTTGCCTGGAATTACCGGCGCTTGCGCCAGGGAGGACGCCATGGCCCAAAATCGAACTACGACCTCGACCAATTCATCGCCGATTGCCGCGCCACGCCTGAGCCGCGATCCCGGGCCCGCGGGCCGCGAACAGGTGCGCCTCAATCTCGAACGCCTGCTCGGCAATCCGGATTTCGTGCAGCGAATATTGCGGCGACCAGGTGCCGCGCGGGCTGAAGGTGCTGTACGAGGACCCGAAGCTCGGCTTCCAGGTGCTCGCCCACATCAACGACAAGGCGCGCGTGTCGCCGCCGCACGATCACGGCGCCTCCTGGGCGATCTACGGCCAGGCCACCAAATACACCGAGATGACCGAATGGGCGCGCGAGGATGACGGCAGCGATCCCAAGCACGCCAAGCTCAAGCCGGTGAAGAAGTACCGCCTCAACCCGGGCGAGGCCGGCATCTACCAGGACGGCACCATCCACTCCATCGACTATCCCGACTATGCCCGCTTCGTGCGCGTGACCGGCACCAATCTCGACAAGATCGACCGCATCAAGATCGACCTGAAGACCGGCGACAGTCGAGCAGATGTACGCCCAGCAGGCGACGTAGCGCTCGACGCAAATTTTGTCTGTCATGGCCGGGCGCGTCGTCGCCGGCCATCTCGCTTAGGAAGGCACCGTGCCCACCTAAGCGGGATGCGCGGGTCAAGCCCGCGCATGACAGCGGAGAAATCATGCCAGAACTCAAAAACCTTCGCACACCATCACTCCCGCCGCCGTCCGCGCCATGCTCGACGACGGCGGCGAGCTCGCGCTCATCGACGTGCGCGAGGAGTTGATCTTCTCGCAAAATCACCTGCTGTGGGCGCGCAACGTGCCGCTGAGCCGGCTGGAGCTGCGCTTTGCCCGGCTGGTGCCGCGCCAGACGACGCGCATCGTGCTGATCGACGACAATGACGGCCTTGCGCCGCGCGCGGCGGCGGTGCTGGCGCGCGCCGGCTATAGCGATCTCTCCTATTTGCAGGGCGGCGTCGCGGCCTGGGAGAAAGCGGGCTTTGTCACGTTTTCCGGCGTGCACGTGCCGAGCAAGGCGTTCGGCGAATTCGTCGAGCACGACAGCGGCACGCCCAGCATCGGCGCGCGCGAGCTCGACGCGCTGATGCGCGACGGCGCCGACATCAAGGTGCTCGACAGCCGGCCGTTCGACGAATATTCGCGCATCTCGATCCCGACCGGCGTCAACGTGCCGGGCGCCGAACTGGTGTTGCGCGCACGCGATATCGCGCCCTCGCCCGCAACGACCATCGTGGTCAATTGCGCCGGGCGCACGCGCAGCATCATCGGCGCGCAGTCGCTGATCAATGCCGGCGTGCCCAACAAGGTGGTGGCGCTGCGCAACGGCACCATGGGCTGGCACCTCGCCGGGCTGACCTGCGCCAGCCGGCAAAGCCGAGCGCGCGCCGGATTTCTCCGAGCGACGGCCTCGCCTGGGCCAAGACCGCGGCGCAAAGCGTGGCGCGAAAATTCGGCGTCGAGCGCATCGACCGCGCGCAGCTCGAAGCGTGGCGGCGCGACGGCGCGCGCACGACTTACCTGTTCGACGTGCGCGATCCGGCCGAATACGCCGCCGGCCATCTGCCGGGCGCGATCTCGGCGCCCGGCGGCCAACTGGTGCAGGCGACCGACATCTATGCCGGCACGCTCGGCGCCCGCATCGTCTTGAGCGACGACAAGCAAGTGCGCGCGCTGATGACCGCGTCCTGGCTCAAGCAGATGGGCTGGCAGGACGTCTATGTGCTGCCGGAAGCCGGCACCGACACCGGCGCGCCGGAGGCCGCCGTGCTCGGCACGCCGGCGATGGAGGCCGCGATCGACGTGTCCAAGATCATCGAAGTCGACAACGTCACCGTGATCGACCTCTCGGCCAGCCCGCATTACCGCCGCGGCCACATCCCCGGCGCCTGGTTCGCCATCCGCGGCCGGCTCGACCGCGCGCTGCCGAAGATCCCGCTGCGGCCGATGATCGTGCTCACCTCCGAGGACGGCGTGCTGGCGAGCCTCGCCGTCGAGGAGGCGCGCGCCCTGACCAAAACCCCGGTGCATTGGCTCAAGGGCGGCAACGCCGCCTGGGCGGCCACCGGCACGCCGCTCTCGACCGCGGCCAAGATGGCCGACGATCCGGTCGACGTCTGGCTCAAGCCCTACGAGCGGCCGGACGACAACGAGGCCGCCATGAACGCCTATCTGTCGTGGGAGGTCGACCTGCTCGAGCGCATCAAGCGCGACGGCAGCACGCATTTCCTGCACGCGCGCTGATTGGATTATCGCAATTCCGCATTAACTAGCCTGTCATGCCCCGCGAAGGCGGGGCATCCAGTAATCCCTGCGCGACGTGTGATTACTGGATCGCCCGCCTTCGCGGGCGATGACAGACATGTATGAGGCACGCATGAAATTCCTCGACGAAGCCAAGGTCTACATCCAGTCCGGCGCGGGCGGTAACGGCTGCGTCGCGTTCCGGCGCGAGAAGTTCATCGAGTTCGGCGGGCCGAGCGGCGGCGACGGCGGCAAAGGCGGCGACGTCGTGGTCGAGGCGGTCGACGGGCTCAACACGCTGATCGACTACCGCTACCAGCAGCACTTCAAGGCCAAGGCCGGCGGCAACGGCATGGGCAAGGACCGGCACGGCGCCAACGGCAAGGACGCGGTGCTCAAGGTCCCGGCCGGCACGCAGGTCTATGAGGAGGACGGCGAGACGCTGATCGCCGATCTCACCGCGGTCGGCCAGCGCGTCGTCATCCTCACCGGCGGCAATGGCGGCTTCGGCAACGCGCGCTTCAAGTCTTCGACCAACCGCGCGCCGCGCCACGCCAATCCGGGCGAGCCGGCGATCGAGCGCATCATCCGGCTGCGCCTCAAATTGATCGCCGACGCCGGCGTCATCGGCCTGCCCAATGCCGGCAAGTCCACCTTCCTGGCCGCGGTCAGCGCCGCCAAGCCGAAGATCGCCGGCTATCCGTTCACCACGCTGCACCCGCAGCTCGGCGTCGTGCGCGTCGACGAGCGCGAATTCGTGCTGGCCGACCTGCCGGGGCTGATCGAGGGCGCGCATGAGGGCACCGGCTTGGGCGACCGTTTCCTCGGCCACACCGAGCGTTGCAATGTGTTGCTGCATCTGGTCGACGGCACCGGCGAGGATCCCGGCGAAGCCTACCGCGTCGTGCGCGGCGAATTGGAAGCCTACGGCCACGGCCTCGCCGACAAGCCGGAGATCGTCGCGCTGTCGAAAGCCGACGCCATGACGCCGGAAGCGATCAAGACGCAAGCCGCAAAACTAAAGAAGGCCGCCGGCAAAACGCCCTTGATGCTTTCGGCACAATCCGGTCAGGGCGTTCAAGAAGCGTTGCGTGCGCTCGTTAAAGTCATCGACAAGGCGGGGCCGAAGGCCAAAGCGCGCGAAGGCGTTTTGTGAGGCGTCGCCTCATCGACGCAAGCACCGCCATCAGCCGCAGCGCGTCGAATGGCGCGGCGCTTTTCTGGTCGTTGTCGAAATAGACGTAGACGTCGCGGCCGCTGCCGCTTCCAGCCCGCGATCTTGCGGGCCCACTCATGCAGCGTCTTGTCGGAATAGCTGCCTTTATATCGCCCGCCCGGCCCGTGTCCGCGCACATAGACGAACGAGGCCGTCACCTGCCACGGCGCCGGCGCGTCGTGATGGTCCGACAGACATAGTGAAATGTCGTGTTCGCGCAGCAGGTCGAGAATCGGCGTCTCGTACCAGCTCGCGTGACGAAATTCGAAGGCGTAGCGGCGCTTGGGCTTGAGCAACTTCAGAAAGCCGGCAAGCCGCTCGCGGTTGGCGGTAAATTGCGGCGGCAACTGGAACAGCACCGGCCCGGCCTTCGCGCCCGAGGATGCGCAGTCGCGTCTCCATCAGCGCAAGGCTGTTGCGCGACTTCTCGGTCAGCCGCTTCCAATGCGTGATGAACTTCGACGCCTTCCAGGCGAAGATGAAATCATCCGGCGTGCCGTCGCGCCAGGCGCGCACCGCCTCGACCGTCGGCGTGCGATAGAACACGCCGTTGAGTTCGGCGGTCGAAAATTGCGTGGCATAGAATTGCAGGTGATGCTTGATCATCACTTCCCGCGGAAAGAAGGGGCCGCGCCAGGACCGGTAGCTCCAGCCCGAAGTGCCGATGAGAATTCTGGACATCACCCGCTCAATGCGTAGGCTTCGCCGCCCCCGTCCATTCAATAACGTTCCGGATGCGGGATCGGTCCGCCGGGTCCGGCACGGCCGGTACGAATTCGAGGAGACAAAACCGATGCAAACCCGCGCCGCGGTGGCCTGGAAAGCCGGCGAGCCGCTCACCATCGAGACCATCGACATCGAAGGCCCGAAGGCCGGCGAGGTGCTGGTCGAGATCATGGCGACCGGCATCTGCCACACCGACGCCTACACGCTCTCGGGCGCCGACCCGGAGGGCATCTTCCCGGCGATCCTCGGCCACGAGGGCGCCGGCATCGTGCGCGAGGTCGGCGCCGGCGTGACCACGCTGAAAGCCGGCGACCACGTCATCCCGCTCTACACGCCGGAATGCCGGCAGTGCAAAACCTGCCTGTCGCGCCGCTCGAACCTGTGCACCGCCATCCGCGCCACGCAAGGCAAAGGCGTGATGCCGGACGGCACGTCGCGCTTCCGCTGCGACGGCGACGCCGGTGTTCCACTACATGGGCTGCTCGACCTTCGCCAATTTCACCGTGCTGCCGGAGATCGCGCTCGCCAAAGTGCGCGAGGACGCGCCGTTCGACAAGATCTGCTACATCGGCTGCGGCGTCACCACCGGCATCGGCGCCGTCATCAACACCGCCAAGGTCTGGCCGGGCGCCAATGTCGCGGTGTTCGGGCTCGGCGGCATCGGCCTCAACGTCATCCAGGGCGCGCGCATGGTCGGCGCCGACAAGATCATCGGCATCGACACTCAATCCGGCAAAGCGCGCCATGGCCGAGAAATTCGGCATGACGCATTTCATCAATCCGGACGAGGTCGGCCGCGACAAGGTGGTGCAGGCGATCGTCGACCTGACCGGCGGCGGCGCCGACTTCTCGTTCGAATGCATCGGCAATGTCGCACGCATGCGCCAGGCGCTGGAATGCTGCCACCGCGGCTGGGGCGAGAGCATCATCATCGGCGTCGCCGGCGTCGGGCCAGGAAATCGCGACGCGGCCGTTCCAGCTGGTCACCGGCCGCGTCTGGCGCGGCACCGCCTTCGGCGGCGCGCGCGGGCGCACCGACGTGCCCAAGATCGTCGACTGGTACATGGACGGCAAGATCAATATCGACGACCTGATCACCCACACCATGCCGCTCGACAAGATCAACGACGCCTTCGAGCTGATGCACGAAGGCAAGTCGATCCGCTCGGTGGTGATTTATTGAACGTCAGCCGAAACGGCCGGTCACGTAGTTGCGGGTGCGCGGATCGCGCGGCGCGGTGAAGATTTTTTCGGTGCGGTCGAACTCGATTAGTTCGCCGAGATACATGAACGCCGTGTAGTCCGACACACGCGCGGCCTGCTGCATGTTGTGGGTCACCAGCGCGATCGCGTGGTCCAGCGGCGAGGTCCAAGATCAGCTCCTCGATCTTCGCCGTCGAGATCGGGTCGAGCGCCGAACAAGGTTCGTCAAGCAGGATGACCTCCGGTTCGATCGCTACGGCACGCGCGATGCACAGCCGCTGCTGCTGGCCGCCCGAGAGGCTCAAACCGCTGGCGGACAACTTGTCCCTGACCTCGTTCCACAACGCCGCGCGGCGCAGCGCCGCCTCGACACGGTCGTCAATCTCCGACCGGGGCATGCGCCGGTGCAGGCGCAAGCCGAAAGCGACGTTTTCGTGGATCGAAAGCGGAAACGGCATCGGTTTCTGAAACACCATGCCGATCCGCGCGCGCAGTGCGATCACGTCTTGTGCGGGCGCCAGAACATTGACGCCGTCGAGCAACACTTCGCCTTCGGCGCGCTGGGACGGGTAGAGATCGTAAATGCGGTTGAGCACGCGCAAGAGCGTGGATTTGCCGCATCCAGACGGCCCGATGATCGCCGTCACTTGGCGGTCATAAAATGGCATCGAGAGATCGCGCACGGCTAGCTTGTCGCCATAATAGAAGCGCAGGCCGCGAATCGAGATTTTTTCGGACACCGCTTGCGCAAGCTGGCGGCGTCGTTCGGGGATGGCGAGCGCCATGTCGATCATGTCGGTTTCCTTTGCCGCGGCCACATACGCGCGCGATGCTGATGGTGAGAACGAATCCGTGATGAGCAGCGCGCCGGCCCAAGCCAATGCTTGCCAATCCTTGTAGGGGCTGAGCGCGAATTTAAAGATGACCGCCGGCAGGCTGGCCAGCGGCCCGCTTATGTTCAGGCTGAAGAATTGATTGTTGAGCGCTGTGAACAACAGGGGTGCGGTTTCGCCGCTAACGCGGGCGACGGCAAGCAACACGCCGGTCATCAGGCCGGCTCGCGTCGCTCGATAGATCAGCCGCCTGATGAGAACATCGCGGGGCGCGCCGAGCGCGGCTGCCGCCTCACGTAATTCATTGGGCACCAGCGACAGCGTGTCCTCGGTGGTGCGCACCACAACCGGAATGACGATGAGCGTAAGCGCGGCGACGCCAGCATAGCCGGAGAAATGCCCGACCGGCGCGACCAGGATCTCATAGACGAACAGGCCGACGACGATCGACGGCGCGCTGAGCAGGATGTCATTGACGAAACGCATGATCGGCGTGAGCCGCGCGTAACGGCCATATTCCGCCATCCAGGTGCCTGCCAGCATACCGAGCGGCGTCCCCAGCGCGACGGCGCCGAGGACTAATAGGGTGCTGCCGACGATCGCATTGAGCAGCCCCCCGGGCGCGCCGGGTGGCGGCGTGTTCTCGATGAAGAGTCGCAACGACAGTCCGCCGAGGCCGTTCCAGATCAGAATGCCGAGAACCATTCCGAGCCAGCACAGGCCGACGGCCGTCGCGCCGACGGTCAGCGCGGAGGCAATGGCGTTACGGAGGCGGCGAGCGCGATACAAATTCATTTTGCGCTCCGCCGCTCCAGCCGGAGCAACAGGTAACGCGCTGCTGCCAGCATGATGAAGGTGATGACGAACAAGATCAGGCTGAGCGCGATCAGCGCCGAGGTGTAGAGATCGCCGACCGCTTCGGTAAATTCATTGGCGATGGTGGCCGAGATCGTGGTGCCCGGGGCGAGTAGCGAGGTTGACACCCGGTGCGCATTGCCGATCACGAAGGTGACCGCCATCGTCTCGCCGAGGGCCCGGCCGAGCGCGAGCAGGATCGCCGCCGATCACGCCCATGCGCGCATACGGCAGCACGACATTGCCGCACCACCTCCCACGTCGTCGCGCCGACGCCATAGGCCGCCTCCTTCAGCAGCGGCGGCACGGCGGCAAACACATCGCGCGATCACCGAGGCAATGAACGGCAGCACCATGATCGCCAGGATCATTCCGGCAGTCAGCAGGCCGATGCCGTAAGGCGGGCCGGCAAACAGCAAGGACAGTCCGGGCACGTCCGCAAACAGGGCGATCAGAAAGCGGCTGCACATTGGCTTGCAGGAACGGCGCCAGCACAAAAAGACCCCATATGCCGTAGATGATGCTGGGGATGCCGGCGAGCAGTTCGATGGCGATGCCGATCGGAGCTACGCAACGCGGCCGGACAGAGCTCACTGAGGAATAACGCGATGCCGAGTCCGAGCGGAACCGCGATCAACATCGCGATCAGCGAGGCTACCAATGTGCCGTAGACCGCCGCCAGCGCGCCGAATTTTTCGGTAACCGGATTCCAGCTTTGGTCGATCAGGAAGCCGAGCCCGAATGTGCGGAAAGCCGGGGCAGCCCCGAGCACGAGCGCGACGATCAGCGCGACGAACAACGCTGCCAGCGCGAGCGTTGCCGCGAACGTAAGGCTTTGAAACGCGGCGTCGCCGATTTGTCCGTGTCGCATCGATCGCATTCCGGAGAATTGCATCGGTGCTCTCAACGCGACGGCGACAACACCGCCTTCCCGCTATCATCCTTGATGTCGCGCGCCCACATCTCCTTCACCGCCGCGAAAACAGATGCCGGCATCGCGACGTAGTCGAGTTCCTCGGCCATCTTGGCGCCGTTGGCATAGGCCCACGCGAAGAACCTGAGCGTTTCCGCGGCCGCCACCGGATCGCGCGGCCGTTTGTGCATGAGAATGAAAGTGGCGCCGGCAATCGGCCAGGCATCGCGGCCTTGCTGGTCGGTAAGGATGACGCCGAAGCCGGGCGTGCCAGTCCAGTCGGCATTTTCGGCGGCGCTACGAAACGCCGACGCATCGGGCGCCACCGCCTTGCCGCTCTTGTTGACGAGACGCGCGCCTTTGACATTGTTCTGCTTGGCATAGGCGTACTCGACGTAACCGATGGCGCCTCTGGTCTGCATGACCATGTTGGCCACGCCCTCATTGCCTTTGGCACCGATGCCGACCGGCCATTGCACCGCCGTCCCGACGCCGACCTTGAGCGTCCAACTTGCGTTGGTTTTGGACAGGTAGTCGGTGAAGATGAACGTCGTGCCCGAGGCGTCCGAGCGGTGCACCACCGCGATGGCCTGCGCCGGCAACTTCACTGTGGGGTTTATCGCCTTGATCGCCGCATCGTCCCACCGCGTGATCTCGCCCGCAAAGATTTTGCCGAGCAAGTCGCCGTTGAGCACCAGCTCATTTGCGGCGACGCCCTCGAGATTGAACACGGGGACGACGCCGCCAAGGACGGTCGGGAACTGAACGAGACCGTTTTTTTCAAGCTCATCGGCCTTCAGCGGCATGTCGGAAGCGCCGAAGGTCACGGTGTTGGCGATAATCTGTTTGATGCCGCCGCCCGAACCGATCGATTGATAGTTCAGGGCGATGCCGGTTTCTTTCTTATAGGCATCCGCCCATTTGGCATAGATCGGATAGGGAAATGTTGCTCCGGCGCCGGAGATTTCAGTTGCGCGTGCAGGAACGGTCAGTGCTACGACTGTTGCGAGAGCAACAGCCAGGATCTTGGCTTGCTTCATGTCTCTCTTTTCCCAGCGGCCGGAACGTGCAAAGCACGAAGTGCCCCGAGGGGTTTTTCGTGCCCGACGAGCCGCTCTTGATCTGGTTTTTCATGTACGCGGTCCCTCTAGCGAGATTCGGCGGGCAAGTCCACTAGCCCACGAAAAAAATTGTTCGTAAATGTTTCACGGATGTTTCACGGGATGTTTCACAGATGTTTCACGCGCGTGCGCGCATTCCACTTCTGAGTATTTCCCCGATGTATCTGCAGGGAAATCAACATCGACCACCTGATCACCCACACCATGCCGCTCGAAAAGATCAACGACGCCTTCGAGCTGATGCACGAAGGCAAATCGATCCGCAGCGTGGTGGTTTATTGAGGACGCGAGTCGTCGGTCCGCGGCGCGGATTATCGCCAATCGCGCCATTCGCGCTGCGGCTCGATCACGATTACCCGCCGCTCGCCGCGCGGCCCGTCATCCTCGTCGTCGGCCTCATAATGCCGTCGAGCCCCTGTCGTCGCTCGCATCGTCCTCGACGTCGCGCTGGGCGCGCTCGCGGGCGACGCTGGAGCGGCGCTCGTGCGGTTCGGAGGCGAAGGTCGAACGGCCGCCCGGCGGGCCTTCGCACACCTGACGCGGCCCCGCGAACGGCTGGTAGGTGCAATCCAATTCACGGAACGACTTGTAGGCGCTGGCGCAGGCACGCACGTCGCAGCTCTTGCTGCTGCCGCGCGCAACCACCGCCTCGGCCGGCTTAACGGCAGGTTTCGCGGCCGGCTTCACGGCCGGCTTTGCCGCCGGCGCGCGCGCGACGTCTTCATGCGGTACGCTGCCGGTCGTCTTGTCGCTGTCGGCGGAAGCGGTCGTGCCGGCCTGGATGCCTTGCGCTGCGGTCGGCTTGTCCGGCGGCGGGGCCGCCTCCGTCACCTTGGCTGCCGCGGAAGCTTCGGCCGCGGGTGGCGCGGCCACCCCGCTCGGCTTGGCATGTTCGTCCGTGCGCGGAGCGGACTTTGCCGCCGCCTCTTCGGCGCGCGCGGCGGGCGGCGCTGCCGCCTTGTCGCTGGCGGCGGGCGGCGGTGCGCCTTGTCCGCCTGTGCGGCCGGCGGCGCGGCGCTTTCATCGGCGCGCGGCGCGCCGGGCTTGGTCGGATAAATCGGGCTGAGCGCGCTGCTCGCCGTCACCTGTTCGACCGGCGATTTCTTCTGCACCACTTTGGGCTCGGTGGTGAATTTTGTCTCGGCGGCCGCTTTGGCCGGCGGCGGCGACGACGGCTTGACGACGCCGAGGCCGAATATCGCGCCCAAGCCGAACACCGCGCCGGCGAGCGCAACGACGAGAACCGGGAAATAGAAGCGGAACGACAGTGAGCGGAACGACATGGAATCGGCCCTCGCGATACGGTGCCGAGTGCCAACGCCGCAGCCCAACGCCCTGTTCCTGCGCCGGCGCGGTTCCCGCCGGTTCCACGGTCACGATTGTTCGAAGCGCGGCGTTATTTGGTGCAGACGCGGCGCGGGCCGTTCGAAGGCTGATAGGTGCAGTCGGCCGCGATGAACGTGAAATAGGCTTGTTGGCAGGCTTGCACATGACACCAGGACGGCGCGGCCGAGGCTTGCGCCCGGTCCGCCGCCGGCGCGGCCGGCGGCGTGCCCTTCTCGCACAAGCGGCGCTGCACCGAAGCTCGGTTGATACGTACAGTCCTCGGCGCGGAATGAAATATAGGCCGCCTCGCAAGCGCGCACGTCGCACTTGGGTGCTGGCTCGGGCGCCGGCTCGGCGGCGGCGATATCCGCCGGTGCCGCCTCCGGTTCGGCCGCCGCAACAGCCGGCGCGGGCGGCGGAGCATTAACCTTGGCGTCGGGCGGCGGCGCAATAACCGGCTGGGCCTGGGCCACGGTCTTGCACGTCTTGGCAGGCGCAGGCGCGGCGGCCGGCGCCTTGGCGATGGCGGGCGGCGCAACGGGTTGAGCCGTCAGCCGCGCGGCGGCGTCGGAGCCGAGATGACGCAGCGGCGGCAGCGCCGGCTCCGAAGCATGATTGGCGGCCACCACTACCGGCGGCTTGTATTGCGGCGCCGGCGCGGCCAGCCAGTCGAGCCCGAAGAGCACGCTCGAGACCGACACCAGGAGCACGGCGAGATACAGCAGCAGCGACATCGATTTTCCGAAAACTCACTCTTAAAACAGCTATCAACGCCCCATGGCGGGGCCCGTTCCGGGTACACGAGGATTTGGGCCGAATGTTGCCAAGCCCGGCCCCTTATGGGACAGGGTGGCGCGGCCCAAGAAGCGCGTAAAGAGGGCCGGGTACAGGGACAAACGCGTGTGTGGACAGGCGGTATCGCCTGCCCGCCGTGCCGCCGGGTCATGCCTCAAACGCCGTCGCTTACGGATTTCCGCCGCATCGTGGTTAAGGTCGGCTCTTCGCTGCTCGTCGATCATGCGGCGGGCGGCTTGAAGCGCGCCTGGCTCGATGGGCTCGCCGCCGACATCGCCGAGCTGCACCAAGGCAAGCGCGACGTGCTGGTGGTCTCATCCGGCGCGATCGCGCTCGGCCGTGCGGTGCTGCAGCTGCCGGCCGGTCCGCTCAAGCTCGAGGACAGCCAGGCTGCCGCCGCGGTCGGACAGATCGCGCTGGCGCGCTCGTGGTCGGAGGTGTTGGGCGCGCACGGCATCACCGCCGGCCAGGTGCTGGTGACGCTCGGCGACACCGAAGAGCGCCGCCGCTATCTCAACGCGCGCTCCACCATCGCCAAGCTCTTGGAGTGGCGCAGCGTGCCGGTGATCAACGAGAACGATACGGTGGCGACCAGCGAGATTCGCTACGGCGACAACGACCGCCTGGCCGCGCGCGTCGCCACCATGATGAGCGCCGATCTTCTCGTGCTGCTGTCCGACGTCGACGGGCTGTACGACAAGCCGCCGGCCGAAAACGCCGATGCCACGCTGGTTCCCGTGGTGACGCGCATCACGCCCGAGATCGAGGCCATGGCCGGCGTGTCGGGCTCGGCCTCGGCGCGCGGCGGCATGGTGACCAAGATCGAAGCCGGCAAGATCGCGACCACCGCCGGCACGCATATGGTGATCGCCTCCGGCCAGGTCGCGCATCCGCTCCAGCGCATCGGCAAAGCCGCGCCCTGCACTTGGTTTCTCACCCCGGCCAATCCGGTGACCTCGCGCAAGCGCTGGATCGCCGGCTCGCTCGAACCGCGCGGCGCGCTCACCATCGACGCCGGCGCGGTGCGCGCCTTGCGCGGCGGCAAGAGCCTGCTGCCGGCGGGCGTGATCAAGGTCGAGGGCAGCTTCGAGCGCGGCGACGCGGTGGTGGTGCGCGGGCCCGACGGCGGCGAGATCGGGCGCGGCTTGATCGCCTACGACGCGAGCGACGCCGACACCATCAAGGGCCGCTCGTCGGCGCGACGTGCTCTCGATCCTCGGCTACACCGGCCGCACCGAAATGATCCACCGCGACGATCTCGTGCTGCGCGGCGAATAACGGCGGCGGAACTTGTGACTCCGATGCGCGTTATTCCGGCGCGACGCGAGAGACTGCCATTCGAGTACCCATGAGGCGATCGACCGATCGCCCGGTCAACCCCGGCCACCGGAGCCGGGGTTTTCCGCTTGCGGCTCCCGCAGCGACGCCACCATCGATGGGACGGCTAGGCCAATGGCCGACTGTCCGCGGCACGTCGCGACGGCTGGGCCGCTGGCCGAGCCGGCCGCTGACCGCTCCGCGCTCGGCGAGCGCCTCTCGGCTCCGGCCGCGGATGCAATGGCAGACGGATGAAGGTGCCATCGGGGAATTCCAGGTAACGCTTGGAAACCTGCACCTGGCCTTCGCCGCGCGGGCGGCCTTCGATCACCAGCTTGGTCCCGACCGGGAACCGGCTGGGCAGACTCGAACGAGACGCCATGACACCCTCCTGAAAACGCCGGCACGCTGGCAGGACAATGTGAATGGCGTTTTGAAGTTTCCGGCCGCCGCCGGGTTATCCTCACTATCCCCAGATACTCTACCTATGGCCGAAGCCGTTTTCCGCCCTATCTCGCGCCGGCAAACCCGACGTGATAGGACATCGGGCCCAATATCCGGGTTTAACGGGCTTTTTAGGCGATGACCGCGCCGCTCAAGAGCATCGAAGGCACCGGCGATATCGCCGCGGCCATGGCCGATATCGGCCATTCCGCGCGCGCGGCGGCGCGCCTGCTGGCGCTCGCCCCGACGGCCCAAAAAGACAAGGCGCTCAAGGCCATGGCGGCGGCCTTGCGGGCCCAGAACGCCGCCATTCTGGCGGCCAATGCCGAGGACCTGGCGGAGGCCCGCAGCGCCGGGCTGAGCGGGGCCATCCTCGACCGGCTTGGCGCTCGATGCCGCGCGGGTCGAGGCCATGGCGCAAGGCATCGAGACGGTGGCCGCGCTCAAGGACCCGGTCGGCCAAGTGACCGAAGTCCTGGACGCGGCCGAACGGCATGACCATCGAGCGGGTGCGCGTGCCGCTCGGCGTCATCGGCATCATCTATGAGAGCCGGCCCAACGTCACCGCGGACGCCGGCGCGCTCTGCCTGAAATCCGGCAACGCCGCGATTTTGCGCGGCGGCTCCGACGGTTTGCGCTCGAGCCGCGCCATCGTCGCCGCCTTGGGCGCCGGCTTGCGCGAGGCCGGGCTGCCGGAAGGCGCCATCCAGCTCGTGCCCACGCGCGACCGCGCCGCGGTCGGGCTGATGCTGACCGGCCTCGACGGCGCCATCGACGTGATCGTGCCGCGCGGCGGCAAGGGCCTGGTGGCGCGCGTGCAGGCGGAAGCGCGCGTGCCGGTGTTCGCGCACCTGGAAGGCGTCTGCCACGTCTATGTCGACAAGGCGGCTTCGCTCGACATGGCCAAGAGCATCGTGCTCAACGCCAAGATGCGGCGCACCGGCGTGTGCGGGGCGGCCGAGACGCTGCTCGTCGACCGCGCCGGCTCCGCGACATTCCTGAAGCCGCTGGTCGAGATGCTGATCGCGGCGCCTTGCGAAGTGCGCGGCGACGCCGACACGCTCGCCGCCGACAAGCGCGTCAAGCCGGCGAGCGAAGAGGATTGGTCGACCGAATATCTCGACGCCATCATCGCCGTGAAACTGGTCGACGGCGTCGATGGCGCCATCGCGCACATCGAGCGTTACGGCTCGCATCACACCGACGCGATCATCACCGCGGACAAGGCGGCGGCCGACAAATTCCTGCGCGAAGTCGATTCCGCGATCGTCCTGCACAACGCCTCGACGCAGTTCGCCGACGGCGGCGAGTTCGGCTTCGGCGCCGAGATCGGCATCGCCACCGGCCGCCTGCACGCACGCGGGCCGGTCGGCGTCGATCAGCTCACCACCTTCAAATACCGTATCCGCGGCAGCGGTCAGATCAGACCGTGACCGCGCCAATGCCCTTAAGCGCCGAGCGCCTGATCCCTCCCCACGCGCCCGGCATGCGGATCGGGCTGTTCGGCGGCACCTTCGATCCGCCGCACCAGGCGCACCTGGGCGCCAGCCTATTGGCGCTGAAAAGGCTCAAGCTCGACCGCGTCTGGTGGCTGGTGACCCCGGGCAATCCGCTCAAGAACACCAAGGGACTGGCGCCGCTCTCCGAGCGCATCGCGGCCGCGCGCGCGCTCACCCGCCACCCGCGCATCGACGTGACCGGCATCGAGGCGGTCATCAACACGCGGTATACTTATGACACCATCCGCTGGCTGAAGGCGCGCTGTCCGGGCGTGCGCTTTGTCTGGATCATGGGCGCCGACAACCTGCGCAGCTTCCACCGTTGGCAGAAATGGCGCGGGATCGCGCAGCTGGTGCCGTTCGTGGTGATCGACCGCTTAGGTCCGAGCCTTTACGCCGCCGCCAGCCCGGCCGGGCTCGCCTTCGGCTATGCCCGCATTCCCGCGCATGACGCGGTCACCTTGCCCGGCCGCAAGCCGCCGGCCTGGAGCTTCCTGCACGGGCTCAAATCGCCGCTGTCCTCGACCGCGCTGCGCGCCCAACGTGAGCGCTTTGGAACCCGATAAACGGTTGAGAGACTTGCGCGACAGTAGAAAATAGAGGTGGAATCACTATCTTATTGAGGACCCCGGGCCGGCTCCGGGCGCGTGTGACAAGACGAAAGGATCGAAAACCCTGTCCACACCTGCACTCTCTCGGGCGGCGCGTCGTTCGCCCGGACCCGTCTCACGGCGGCCTTCGCCCAAGGAGACGCTTCGCATCGTCCTCGCGTGCCTCGACGACATGAAGGCCGAGGATATCGTCAACATCGATCTCACCGGAAAGACCTCGATCGCCGACGCCATGGTGGTGGCGTCCGGCCGCTCGCAGCGCCATGTCGGCTCGGTGGCCGACCGCGTGGTCAAGGATCTGGGCGAAGCCGGCTTGCGCGGCGTGCGCGTCGAAGGCATGCGCCAGGCCGACTGGGTGCTGATCGACGCCGGCGACGTGATCGTCCACGTCTTCCGCCCCGAGGTGCGCGAATTCTACAGCCTGGAAAAAATGTGGGCGGGCGGGCGCACGCGACGGCCGAGCTGATCGTGGTGTAGTCTGCCCGGCGATGCGCCTCATTGTCGCCGCCGTGGGACGCCTGAAGCGGGGCCCGGAAAGCGAGCTTTCCGAGCGCTACGCCAAGCGCGCCACCCAGACCGGCCGAAGCCTCGGCTGGCGCGCGGTCGAAATCGTCGAAATCCGTGAAAGCCGCGCCGCCGAGGCGGCCAAGCGCGTGATCGAGGAATCGATCGCGCTCGCCAATATCATTCCCGCAGGGCGCGGCGGTCGCGCTGCTCGATCCGCGCGGCGAGAATCTCGACAGCGGCGGGCTCGCGACGCAGCTCTCGCAATGGCGCGGCCAGAATCGGCCGGCGGCGGTGTTCGTGATCGGCGGGCCGGACGGCCTCGCCGAAAGCTTGCACGAAAAGGCCAGCCTTAGACTTTCGTTTGGGGCGGCGACCTGGCCGCATCAGTTGGCGCGCGTGATGCTGATGGAGCAATTGTACCGCGCCGCCACCATCCTTTCCGGCCATCCTTATCACCGCGCCTAGCCGCTAACGGCGGCGTGAACGGCGCCGTCTTATTACCGACGCAATGAGCCTTGATCAGAGGGGCCTTGTGGTGCCGACCGGCGGGCGTAACTTGGACCGCATGATTGGATTCGGGGGAAATAACCGTCTTGATCCGCGCTTCGCGCTGATCGCAGGGCTTGGCCTTGCCTTGCCGCTCGCGCTCAACGCGCCGGCGCGCGCGCCCGCGCAAGAGACGCAGGACAAGCCGGCCGGCAAGCTCGACCTGCTCAAGCAGCGCGACAAAGATCTCGAAACGCTGCGCGGCGCGCAAAGCAAATCCGCCGAAACCGAAGCCGCGATCAAGCGCGAGATCGAGCAGATCGGCAGCGACCGCCGCAAGCTCAACCAGAGCCTGATCGACACCGCCGCGCGCCTGCGCGCCGTCGAGGCCAAGGTCGCGGCGACGCAAGCGCGGCTCGAACCGCTCGACCGCAACGAGCGGACCCTGCGCCGCTCGCTGGAAGGCCGCCGCGCCGCCATCGGCGAAGTGCTGGCCGCGCTGCAGCGCATCGGCCGCCGCCCGCCGCCGGCGCTGATCGCCAGTCCCGAGGACGCCTTGCAGGCCGTGCGCACCGCCATGGTGCTGGGCGCGGTGCTGCCGGAAATGCGCAACGAGGTCGACGCGCTCGCCAACAATCTCGCCGAGCTCGCCAAGGTGCGCAAACAGATCGCCGCGGAACGCGACAAGTTGAAAGCCGAAGTCGCCTCGCTCGGCGCCGAGCGCACGCGCATCGGGGCGCTGGAGACCGAGCGGCAGAAGAAACAGACCGAGCGCGAGAAGGCGCTCGAGGCCGAGCGCCAGCGCGCCCGCGATCTGGCGCTGCAGGCCGAATCTCTCAAAGAATTGATCGCCAGAGCTGGAGCAGGGCCTGCCCGCGGGCGAACGGGCCGCGCGCCAGAGCGAGCGCCGCGACTCACGCCCGCTCGCCGCCCTGCACGACCCGGGGCGGCTCGCCCCGGCGGTCGCCTTTGCCTCCTTGCACGGCAAAGTTCCGATCCCGGTTAACGGCATCAAGATTCGCGATTATGGCGCGCCCGACCCCACCGGGGGCCTGGAAAAGGGCGTTTCCATCGCCACCCGCGCCGGCGCCCAGGTGACCGCGCCGGCCGACGGCTGGGTGATGTATGCCGGGCCGTTCCGCAGTTACGGCCAACTCTTGATCCTGGATACCGGCGGCGGGTATCATGTCCTGCTCGCTGGGATGGAGCGGATTTCGGTTGACCTCGGACAGTTCGTGCTGGCCGGAGAGCCCGTTGCGGTGATGGGGAACGCGTCCCAAATCGCCGCAATCCTCGCGACAGGCTCCAGCCAACCGGTGCTCTATATCGAGTTTCGTAAAGACGGCACGCCTGTCGATCCAGGCCCATGGTGGGCGGCTGGCGAAGGCGAAAAGGTTCGCGGATGATGATGCGCAAAACTTCTCTCATTCTTCTCGGCGTGGCGGCGGGAGCGGCAATGACGCTGCTCGCGACGCAGCCCCGCATGATCCTGATCGGCGCCCGCGCCCAGGCGGCGGCGGCCGACACCTACCGGCAGCTCAACTTGTTCGGCGACGTGTTCGAGCGCGTGCGCGCCGACTACGTCGAGAAGCCGGACGACGGCAAGCTCATCGAATCCGCGATCAACGGCATGCTGGCCGGGCTCGATCCGCACTCCAGCTACATGGACGCGAAAAGCTACCGCGACATGCAGGTGCAGACGCGCGGCGAATTCGGCGGCCTCGGCATCGAGGTCACCATGGAGGAAGGCCTGATCAAGGTGGTGGCGCCGATCGACGACACTCCCGCCGCCAAAGCCGGCGTGCAGGCCAACGACCTCATCACCAAGCTCGACGACGACCAGGTGCAGGGCATGACGCTCAACCAGGCGGTCGAGAAAATGCGCGGACCGGTGAACACCAACATCAAGCTCACCGTCATGCGTAAGGGTCAGGACAAGCCGCTCGAATTCACGCTCACCCGCGCCGTCATCCACGTCCGCTCGGTGCGCTGGCACGTCGAGGGCGAGGATCTCGGCTACATCCGCGTCACGCAGTTCAACGAGCAGACCACCGAAGGCCTGCGCAAGGCGATCGCGGAGATTTCGGCGAAGGTGCCGGAGGACAAGCTCAAGGGCTACGTCCTCGACCTGCGCAACAATCCGGGCGGCCTGCTCGACCAGGCGATTTCGGTCTCCGATGCGTTCCTGCAGAAGGGCGAGATCGTCTCGACGCGCGGACGCAACGCCGAAGAAACCCAGCGCTTCAACGCGCGGGCCGGCGACCTGATCAAGGGCAAGCCGCTGATCGTTCTGATCAACGGCGGTTCTGCCTCTGCCTCCGAGATCGTCGCCGGCGCCTTGCAGGACCACAAGCGGGCAACGCTGATCGGCACCCGCTCGTTCGGCAAAGGCTCGGTGCAGACCATCATCCCGCTCGGCTCCACCAACGGCGCGCTGCGGCTGACCACGGCGCGCTACTTCACGCCGTCCGGCCGCTCGATCCAGGCCAAGGGCATCGAGCCCGACATCGAGGTCTTGCAGGACGTGCCGGAGGAGCTGAAGGCCAAGACCGACACCAAAGGCGAGGCCTCGCTGCGCGGCCATCTCAAGGCCGAAGGCAAGGAACTCGGCGGCTCGCAGTCCTACGTGCCGCCCGACCCGAAGAATGACAAGGCGCTGAGCATGGCCGCCGACCTGCTGCGCGGCCTGCAGATGAACTCGTCCTTCCCGCCGAACGTGAAGGCGCCGGTTCCCAACTGAGCCGAGCAGGCGAAGACAAATATCCCGGCAGGGCGGCCTCAGAGGCCGCCCTGTCTGCATTGGGGCCGGCGCGGAAAAGTTAATGAGTTCGCGCGTGGTAGACTGGCGGCCTGATTCGCGAGGATCAAGGCCGTGGATGCGGATGACCTGAACGCCCCGCTCGGTCAGGACAAAGACAAGCCCAAGCCCAAGCTGCCGATCGGCGCGCCGCACGCGCTGGCGGGCCTGCTCGGTCTGTTCGGCCTTGCCGTGCTGGGCTGGGCGCTGTTCGGCCACGATCCGCTCGGCGGCGAGCCGGTGGCGGTGGTCGCGGTCGCCTCCGATCCGGCGGCACGCGGTGAAAGCGGAAGACGCCGGCAATACCGCCACCCATTCCCGCTATGACGGCCCGCTGGCCGTGGCGCCCGATGCGGCCAAGGCAACGGAGAAGCCGGCCGCCGAACCGCCGCCCGGCGGCAAGACCATCACCATCATCGACGGCTCGAACGGCGCGCGCAAAGACGTCGTGGTGCCCGACCCCGACGCGCGGGCGGCCAAGCCCGCCGACAAGCGATTGCTCGAAGTGACGGCGCAGGGCGCCATCCCGAAGGTCGCCGCCGACGGCACGCGCGCCGTCGCGCTCTACGCCCGCCCGCGCACCCTGCCGGCCAATCAAGGCGACGCGCCGCGCATCGCCATCATCGTCGGCGGCCTCGGCATCAGCGCCTCGGCGACCGCCGACGCGCTGGCGCGGCTGCCCGCGCCGGTGACGCTTGCCATCGCGCCTTACGGCGCCGATCTCGGCAAGCTGGCGGAGCACGCGCGCTTGCAGGGCCACGAGCTGCTGCTGCAGATCCCGATGGAGCCGTTCGATTATCCCAACAACGATCCCGGCCCGCGCACGCTGCTCACGACGTTGGCGCCCGAGCAAAACATCGAGCGGCTGCATTGGCTGATGGCGCGCTTCCAGGGCTATGTCGGGCTGATCGGCTACATGGGCGCCAAGTTCACCGCCTCGGAGCAGATGCTGACGCCGGTGCTGCAGGAGGCCGCCAAGCGCGGCCTGCTCTATGTCGACGACGGCTCCTCGCCGCGCAGCAATGCCGGCCAGATCGCCGGCGGCAGCAATCTGCCTTTCGCCAAAGCCGACATCGTGCTCGACGCGGTGCCGACGCCGGTCGAGATCGCGCGCGCGCTGGCGCGGCTGGAAATGGCGGCGCGCGAACACGGCTTCGCGGTCGGCTATGCCAACGCGCAGCCGGCTGCGATCGCGGCGATCGCCGCCTGGGCCAAAGCGGTGGAGCAGCGCGGCTTCGTGCTGGTGCCGATCACCATGGTGGCGGTGAAGGCGAAGTCGACGTAAAGTCGTTTGCGCGCGCGCCGGAAACGCCGATGCCCTCCTCTGAGTTGCTCCCCTACCGCCCCTGCGCCGGCATGATGGTGCTCAATCGCGCCGGCCTCGTCTTCGTCGGCCGCCGCAACAGCGGCCCCGAGCATATCGACGCCACGCATGTTTGGCAGATGCCGCAAGGCGGCATCGACGCCGACGAAGACCCGTACAAGGCCGCGCTGCGCGAGCTGTACGAGGAGACCAATATCCGCTCGGTCGAGAAGCTCGGCGAGATCGCCGACTGGCTCGCCTACGACATTCCACGTGAGCTCATCGGCGCGGCCTGGGGCGGCAAATACCGCGGGCAGAAGCAGAAATGGTACGCGCTGCGCTTCACCGGCGACGACGCCGAAATCGACATCGCCACGCCGGCCGGCGGCCACGAGCCGGAATTCATCGACTGGCAATGGGTCGAGATGAGCCTGCTGCCGGGCCTGGTGGTGCCGTTCAAGCGGGCGACGTATGAGCGCGTGGTGGCTGAGTTTCAAAAGTTGGCAAAAGCCTGACACAGGCTCCGCTCATTCCCGCGCAAGCAGCAGTTCTTTGAAGCCGTTGATCGCTGCTCTGGGTCCCCGCTTTCGCGGGGACGAGCGGCGTTCGCTAATGCATCGCCGTGCCGGTCAAATGCCGGTCGACTTCCTTGAAATGATCGAGGCGCGTGATGAGCCTGTCGAGCGCGTTGCCCGGCTCGGTGTTCTCGATCCGGCTCTCCAATTCGGAGATGCGCTCGGTAATCATCGCGCGGTCGATGTCCTCGATCGCCTCGGCGAGATCGGCGAGCACGGTCAAGCCCTCGCTCGAGACTTCGGCGAAGCCGCCGAGCACGACGATCTTCTGCGCGTTGCCGCCGGTAAAAACCGTCAGAATGCCCGGCCGCAGCGTGGTCACCAAAGGCGCGTGACCGGCGAGCACGCCGAAATCGCCCTCGGCGCCCGGCACGTCGACCTGGTCGACCTCGCCGGAGAACACGAGCTTTTGCGGAGAAACCAATTCGAAATGCAGTGCCATTGCGCAATCAGCCTTTGTTTCTGCCAGTCGCAAACCCGAGCCCCAGCCCAACGACACCGCCAATCAGCGTGATCAGCGCGATGTGCTGAACCTGGCTCGAGGTGAGCGGCCCGCTGTCGTGCGCGACGCGGTCGCCGCGCACCTCGATGTTGAGCGGCCCGAGCTTGATCTGCGCCAACTCCGGCCGCGTCAGGTAGCCGGCCAAGGCCCCGATCAGCAGACCGACCACCAGGAATGCAACCAGGTTCGAGCGGCCGGTCATGGTCCTCAAAGCCCCATCGAATGCAGCGGCATCCCCTGCCTAACACTTTTCGGGCACATAAGCTCCCGAAATCGAGCGTTTCGGTTCGGTATCGTACGCTAGGCGGCTTCGGCCGCCAGTTTCTTGCCCTTTTCGACCGCCTCTTCGATGGTGCCGACCATGTAGAAGGCGGCTTCCGGCAGGTGGTCGTACTTGCCTTCCACCAGGCCCTTGAAGCCCTTGATGGTGTCGGCGAGGTCGACCAGCTTGCCGGACGCGCCGGTGAACACTTCGGCCACGAAGAACGGCTGCGACAGGAAGCGCTCGATCTTGCGCGCGCGCGCCACCGCCGTCTTGTCCTCTTCCGACAGCTCGTCCATGCCGAGAATGGCGATGATGTCCTGCAGCGCCTTGTAGCGCTGCAGCACCTCCTGCACGCGGCGCGCGACCGCGTAATGCTCCTCGCCGACGATCAGCGGCGACAGCATGCGCGAGGTCGAGTCGAGCGGGTCGACCGCCGGATAGATGCCCTTGGCGGCGATGTCGCGCGACAGCACGGTGGTGGCGTCCAAGTGCGCGAACGAGGTCGCCGGCGCCGGGTCGGTCAAGTCGTCGGCCGGCACGTAGATCGCCTGCACCGAGGTGACCGAGCCCTTGTGGGTGGTGGTGATGCGCTCCTGCAGCGTGCCCATGTCGGTGGCGAGCGTCGGCTGATAGCCGACCGCCGAGGGAATGCGGCCGAGCAGCGCGGAGACTTCCGAGCCGGCTTGCGTGAAGCGGAAGATGTTGTCGACGAAGAACAGCACGTCCTGGCCCTGGTCGCGGAAATATTCCGCGACCGTGAGGCCGGAGAGGCCGACGCGGGCGCGCGCGCCCGGCGGCTCGTTCATCTGCCCGTAGACCAGCGCGCATTTCGAGCCTTCGACCGAGCCCTTGTGCGGGTCCTTGTTGACGCCCGAACTCGATCATCTCGTGATAAAGGTCGTTGCCCTCGCGCGTGCGCTCGCCGACGCCGGCGAACACCGAATAGCCGCCGTGCGCCTTGGCGACGTTGTTGATGAGCTCCATGATCAGCACGGTCTTGCCGACGCCGGCGCCGCCGAACAGGCCGATCTTGCCGCCTTTGGCGTAGGGCGCCAGCAGATCGACCACCTTGATGCCGGTGACCAGGATCTGCGCCTCGGTCGACTGGTCGGTGTAGCTCGGCGCTTCCTGATGGATCGCGCGCTTGGTCTCGCCGGTGACCGGGCCGGCTTCGTCGACCGGGTCGCCGATCACGTTGATGATGCGGCCGAGCAGCCCCGGCCCGACCGGCACCGAAATCGGCGCGCCGGTGTCGGTCACCTCCTGGCTGCGCACCAGGCCTTCGGTCGAGTCCATGGCGATGGTGCGCACGGTCGACTCGCCGAGATGCTGCGCGACTTCCAGCACCAGGCGGTTGCCGCCGTTCTTGGTCTCGAGCGCGTTCAGGATCGCCGGCAGCTCGCCTTCGAACTGCACGTCGACGACGGCGCCGATGACCTGGGTGATTTTTCCGACTGCGTTTTGTGTGGCCATATCGTCCTCGTTCAGCATCTTTATCTTGCTGCAGGATCCCGTCCAGGCAGCTCGGCACATCTTCGGGGCATGCGATAGCGCACCAGGTCTTCGGTCGAGTCCATGGCGATGGTGCGCACGGTCGACTCGCCGAGATGCTGCGCGACTTCCAGCACCAGGCGGTTGCCGCCGTTCTTGGTCTCGAGCGCGTTCAGGATCGCCGGCAGATCGCCTTCGAACTGCACGTCGACGACGGCGCCGATGACCTGGGTGATTTTTCCGACTGCGTTTTGTGTGGCCATATCGTCCTCGTTCAGCTCTTACTTCGCATATCTGCCGACCGCTTCAACTTTCGGGATCATGCAGAGCGCTTCCGCGCCGGAGATGATCTCGATCAGCTCCTTGGTGATCATCGCTTGGCGGGTGCGGTTATAGGTGAGCGTCTGCTTGCGGATCATTTCGCCGGCGTTGCGGGTGGCGTTGTCCATCGCCGTCATGCGCGCGCCCTGCTCGGAGGCGGCGTTCTCCAGCAGCGCGCGGAACACCTGCACCGACAGATTGCGCGGCAACAGGTCGGCGAGGATGTCGCCTTCCTCCGGCTCGTATTCGTAGGACGACGTTGACGCCGGCTTCCGCCGGCTCGAACAGCGGCGGGATGATCTGCTGCGCGGTCGGAACCTGGGCGATCACCGAGCGAAAGCGCGAAAAGAACAGCGTGCAGACGTCGAAGCCGCCCTGCTCGAACAAAGCGACGATCTTGCCCGCGACCATCTCGGCCTGCTCGAAGCCCATCTGCTTGATGCCGCGCAGCTCGATCGTTTCGACGATCTGCCTGCCGTATTGGCGGCGCAGCTGCTCGGCGCCCTTGCGGCCGACGCAGAGGAATTTGACCTCTTTGCCCGCGTTGGTGAGCGCGTTCGCCTTCTCGCGCGCGAGCCGCACGATCGAGGAGTTGAACGGACCGCACAGGCCGCGCTCGGCGGTGCAGACGACCAGCAGATGCACCTTGTCGGCGCCGGTGCCGGCCAGAAGCTTGGGCGCGCTGTCGCTGCCGGCGACCGCGGCCGCGATCGAGCCGAGTACCTTGCCCATGCGCTCGGCATAAGGCCGCGCCGCCTCCGCCGCCGCCTGCGCGCGGCGCAGCTTGGAAGCCGCCACCATCTGCATCGCCTTGGTGATCTTCTGCGTCGCCTTGGTGGCGGCGATGCGCACGCGCATGTCCTTGAGGGAGGCCATCTTAAACTCTGTCTATCCTCTTCGCTCTTTCTGTCCCCTCCCCCGCCTGCGGGGGAGGGTTAGGGAGGGGGCCAATTTCCGCCATCAAATTCCCCCACCCGACCCGCCTCCGCTCCGCTTCGGCGGGTCGACCTCCCCGCAAGCGGGGGAGGTAAAGAAAACTAGGTAAACGACTTGGCGTAATCGTCGACCACGCCCTTGAGCTTGGCCGCGTCGGCGTCCGACAGGTCGCCGCTCTTGCGGATCGAGTTCGAGCAGGTCGGCGTGCTTGCCGCGCAGCAGCGACAACAGGCCGCTCTCGAAGGCGCGCACG
>CAVPTM010000004.1:0-302758 GCA_963708635.1 uncultured Alphaproteobacteria bacterium
GCCGTCGCCGCCTTCGGGGCCGAGGTCGATGATCCAGTCGGCGGTCTTGATGACTTCGAGATTGTGCTCGATCACCACCACGGTATTGCCGGTCTCGACCAGCTCGTGCAGCACGTCGAGCAGCTTGGCCACGTCGTGGAAATGCAGGCCGGTGGTCGGCTCGTCGAGAATATAGAGCGTGCGGCCGGTGGCGCGCTTGCGACAGCTCCTTGGCGAGCTTGACGCGCTGCGCCTCGCCGCCCGACAGCGTGGTGGCCTGCTGGCCGACATGGATGTAGTCGAGGCCGACGCGGTGCAGCAGCGCCAGCACGTCGCGCACGCGCGGCACCGCCTTGAAGAATTCCAGCGCCTCCTCGACCGTCATGTCGAGCACGTCGGCGATCGACTTGCCCTTGAACAGCACCTCCAGCGTCTCGCGGTTGTAGCGCTTGCCCTTGCAGACGTCGCAGGTGACGTAGACGTCGGGCAGAAAGTGCATCTCGATCTTGATGACGCCGTCGCCCTGGCAGGCCTCGCAGCGGCCGCCCTTGACGTTGAACGAGAAGCGGCCGGGCTCGTAGCCGCGCGCCTTGGCTCTCGGGCAGCGCCGGCGAACCATTCGCGGATCGGCGTGAAGGCGCCGGTGTAGGTCGCCGGGTTGGAGCGCGGCGTGCGGCCGATCGGCGACTGGTCGATGTCGATGATCTTGTCGATGTGCTCGAGGCCCTCGATGCGGTCGTGCGGGGCGGGGGCGCGCGAGGCGCCGTTCAGCTTGCGCGCCACCGCGTTGTAGAGCGTGTCGATCAGCAGCGTCGACTTGCCGCCGCCGGAGACGCCGGTGACGCAGGTGAACAGGCCGAGCGGGATCTCGGCGGTGATGTTCTTGAGGTTGTTGCCGCGCGCGTTGACGATCTTGCAGCGTGCGGCGCGGGCGCGGCCGCCGCTCGGGCACCGGCACGCTCGAGTTCGCCGGAGAGATATTTGCCGGTCCACGAGCGCGGCGCGGCGATGAGGTCGTCGACCGTGCCTTCGGCGACGATGTGGCCGCCGTGGATGCCGGCGCCGGGGCCGATGTCGAGCACGTGGTCGGCGGTGCGGATGGCGTCCTCGTCGTGCTCGACCACGATCACGGTGTTGCCGAGGTCGCGCAGGCGCTTCAGCGTTTCGAGCAGGCGCGCGTTGTCGCGCTGGTGCAGGCCGATCGAGGGCTCGTCCAGCACATAGAGCACGCCGGTGAGGCCGGAGCCGATCTGCGAGGCGAGGCGGATGCGCTGGCTCTCGCCGCCGGACAGCGTGCCGGAGGCGCGCGCCAGCGTCAGATAATCGAGCCCGACATCGACCAGGAATTTCAGCCGCTCGCGGATTTCCTTGAGCACGCGGCACGGCGATCTCGTTCTGCTTGGCGTTGAGCTGCTTCGGCAGCTCGGTGAACCATTCGCCGGCGCGCCTGCACCGACAGCTCGGCGACTTCGCGATATGCTTGCCGCCGATCTTGACGCACAGCGCCTCGGGCTTGAGCCGCGCGCCGTGGCAGGCGTCGCACGGCACGTCGGTGAAATATTTCTGCAGGTCCTCGCGCGCCCAGTCGCTCTCGGTCTCCTTGAAGCGGCGCTCGAGATTGGTGATGACGCCCTCGAACGGCTTCTTGGTGGTGTAGCCGCGCAGGCCGTCGTCATAGACGAACTTGATGTCGTCCTCGCCCGAGCCGTAGCAGGATGGCGTCCTGCGTCTTCTTCGGCAGGTCCTTCCATTTGGTGTCGAGCGTGAAGCGGTAGTGTTTGGCCGAGCGCGTCGAGCGTCTGGATGTAATAGGGCGACGACGATTTCGCCCAGGGCGCGATGGCGCCCTTGCGCAAGCGTGGCGTCGCGGTCGGGGATGACCAGATCGGCGTCGATGTGCTGCTCGACGCCGAGCCCGCCGCATTCCGGGCAGGCGCCGAACGGGTTGTTGAACGAGAACAGCCGCGGCTCGATCTCCGGAATGGTGAAGCCGGAGACCGGGCAGGCGAATTTCTCCGAGAAGATCAGCGCGCGCGTCGGACGCGGCGGCTGCGGCGAGTTTGGTCGCTTTCGCGCTCCCGCCGCCTGCTCCCTCCCCGCTTGCGGGGGAGGGTTGGGGAGGGGGCGTCTTGCGCCGTGCCACGCCGCGCCCCCTCCCGTCCCTCCCCCGCAAGCGGGGGAGGTGACGACGCAGAGCGTCGCATCGGCAACTCGACCACCGCCAGCCCGTCGGCGAGCTTGAGGCATTGCTCGAGCAAATCCGCCAGCCGCGTGCCGATGTCGCCCTTGCACCACCAGGCGGTCGACCACCACGTCGATGTCGTGGGTGAATTTCTTGTCGAGCGGCTTGACCTCGCCGATCTCGTAGAACGCGCCGTCGATCTTGACGCGCTGGTAGCCCTTGCGCAGGAACTCGGCGAGTTCCTTGCGGTATTCGCCCTTGCGGCCGCGCACGACCGGCGCCAGCACGTAGATGCGCGTGCCTTCCGGCAGCGCCAGCACGCGGTCGACCATCTGCGAAATCGGTCTGGCTTTCGATCGGCAGCCCGGTCGCCGGCGAATAGGGCACGCCGACGCGCGCCCACAGCAGCCGCATGTAGTCGTAGATCTCGGTGACGGTGCCGACGGTCGAGCGCGGGTTCTTCGAGGTGGTCTTCTGCTCGATCGAGATGGCCGGCGACAGGCCGTCGATCTGGTCGACGTCCGGCTTCTGCATCATCTCCAGGAACTGCCGCGCGTAGGCCGACAGGCTCTCGACATAGCGGCGCTGGCCCTCGGCATAGATGGTGTCGAAGGCGAGCGAGGATTTGCCCGAGCCGGACAGGCCGGTGAACACGACCAATTGGTCGCGCGGAATGGCGACGTCGATGTTCTTGAGGTTGTGCTCGCGCGCGCCGCGGATCGCGATGGTGCGGGCATCGCCGGGCTTTTTTCGGGAAGTTTCGTTCATGGAACCGCTGAGGGCGCGCCCATCAGCGGCCGCGCATTAGTCGGAACGTAGTGAGAACGGGGCGGTTTCGCCAGTGCACGCCGACGTTTCCGCGTTCGCGCAACGCCGCATGGCGGATAATTCGCTGAATCATCGCATCGTCCGGCACGGGCGGAGGCTTCTCATCATGCGTTTGCGACAACAAGACCGCCATCGTCATCGGCGCCGGGCAGGGGCCCGGCACCGGCATGGGCAACGGGCGGGCGACCGTCATCCGCTTCGCGCAGGAAGGCGCGCGCGTGCTCGCGGTCGACCGCGATCTCGCCTCGGCGCAGGAGACCTGCGCGATGGCGGCGAAGGACGGCAAAGGCGCATGCGAGGCCTTCGCGGCCGACGTGACCCGCGAAGCGTCGATGCAGCGACATGATCGCGCACGCGCAGCAAAGCGTGGGGCCGCATCGACATCCTGCATTACAATGTCGGCGTGTCGCTGGCCGGCGGCGACGCCGCCGCCGGACGCGATCACCGAGGAGGCCTTCGACCGCGTCGTCACCATCAATCTGCGCGGCATGGTGATGGCCTGCAAGCACGTGCTGCCGCTGATGCGCGCGCAGAAATCCGGCGTCATCCTCGGCATTTCCTCGATCGCCGCGATCGAGAACTATCCTTACGTCACCTACAAGGCGACCAAGGCGGCGATGGTCGCCTATGTGCAGCAGCTCGCCATCCACGAAGCCGGCAACGGCATCCGCGCCAACGTCATCCTGCCCGGGCTGATGGACACGCCGATGGCGGTCGACACCCGCGCGCGCCATTCCGGCAAGACCCGCGCCGAGGTGGCGGCGATGCGCGACAGCCACGTGCCGCTGCGCCAGAAGATGGGCACCGCCTGGGACGTCGCCAACGCGGCGCTGTTTCTCGCCTCCGACGAGGCCAATTTCATCACCGGCGTGGCGCTGCCGGTCGACGGCGGCGCGCTGGTCAAGATCGGGTGAGCGCGCCGACCAGTTCGGCAGCAGCGCGTATTCGACGCCGCCGCCGGCAAGCAAGCCGGTGCGCGTCGGTCTATTTCACGCCGCGTCCGCCGGCCGCACGCGTTTCGCGATCTCCGCCGCCTTTTTCCCGCTCCACCACCGCGATGTCGTACTGGCTCTGCAAGTCGAGCCAGAACTGCGCGCTGTTGCCGAAATAGCGGCCGAGCCGCACCGCGGTGTCGGCGGTGATCGAGCGCCGCGCGTTGAGAATGTCGGTGATGCGGCCGGACGGCACGCCGATGTCGAGCGACAGCCGATTGGCGGAGAGCTTGCGCGCCGCAAGTTCTCGCTTGAGCAAGCGGCCGGGATGGGAAACGGGGGTCATGTTACGTCCTTTGGTCATCCGCTGTGGTAGTCGACAATTTCGACCTCGTAGGCGTCGCCTTTGCGGAACTCAAAACAGATGCGCCAGCGCTCGTTGACGGTCATCGCCCACTGACCCTTGCGATCGCGCGACAGCTTATGCAGCCCAACGCTTTTCAAAGGGCTCAGGTCGTTCAGTGACTTCGCAACATTAAGCGCCAGCAACAGGTCGATCGCGTGCTCGAAATCGAGCCCGCGCAGTGAGTTCGGCCGCTCGCCTTCCCAGACCTTGCGGGTCACGGAATTCCGCCACGACCGGATCATGGCATAAATATACTACGGACCACGGTGAACTGCAAACAGGCGGGCTCAAAGCGCTGACTTGACTTTGGGAGGCGGTAGCCTTGCTTCACCACTGGCATGGCAGATCCAGACGACGGCGCCGCGCCGGCAAAAATAGCCCGAAGTCGTGGGGCAAAATGCTTGCACGGGCCTCCTTCGGCATGATAAGAACGAAACAGGAACACGTCCCGGTGTGCGTTTTACGGGGACAAGTGCGGGCGCGGCGCGCGGCAGCCGCGAACGGCCAGCGATCCCGGAGTAGGGTGGCCGTCAAACGAGTAGGAGAGAGCGATGGCAGGCAGCGTCAATAAAGTGATTTTGGTCGGCAATCTCGGCGCCGACCCGGAAGTGCGCCGCACCCAGGACGGCCGTCCGATCGTGAATTTGCGCGTCGCCACCTCCGACAGCTGGCGCGACAAGGCGACCGGCGAGCGGCGCGAGAAGACCGAATGGCATCGCGTCGTGATCTTCAGCGAGGGGCTGGCCAAGGTGGCCGAGCAATACCTCAAGAAGGGCTCGAAGGTTTACCTGGAAGGCGCGCTGCAGACGCGCAAATGGCAGGACAAAGACGGCAACGACCGCTATTCGACCGAGGTCGTGCTGCAGGGCTTCAATTCGGCGCTCACCATGCTCGACCGCGCGCGGCGGCGGCGGTGCCGACAGCGGGCGACGATTTCGGCTCGTAGCGGCCCGAGCGCGGCGCGCGAGCGCAAGCCGGCTCTGGCCGGGGCCGGCGCCGGCAAGCGCGACGACATGGACGACGAGATTCCGTTCTGACGCACCGGCCCGTTCGACCTTTGCGGGACGCCTGCGCGCAGCCGGTTGTGCGCCCGGCCGCCGGCATGATTTGATGGCCGGCCGCATCCGCGGCTGTCCGGGGAGGGTGTCATGACGCTTCGAGGCTTCGCACTGACGTTTGCCGCCGCATTGCTGCTCGGCATGGCCGGCCAGGCGGCCGCCAAAGACAAGCTCATCACGGTCAAAGGCTGCGCGCATTTTGCGCCGCCGGCCTGCACGCTGATCGGGTCCGGGCCGAATACCTATTCGCTCAGCGGCGGTTCGCCGCCGGTGCCGACCGGCGTCGGCGTCACCGTCGTCGGTATCAAGACTGGCGATGTGTCGATCTGCTTCGCGACGCCGCTGAAAGTGGTGAAGTGGTCGCGCAACCGCATGCGCTGCCCGAACTAGCGGACGGCGCCCAGGCGAGGCACACGAACCGCGCCGCGCCGGAAATGGCCGCGGTGGACGGGAGCGGTGGCTGCGCCCATGATGCGCGCGCATGCGCGTTCTCGTCACCGGCGCCTATGGGCTGATCGGCTCGGCCTGCCTGGCGCAGCTGCACCAGCAAGGCCATGAGCTCGTCGCGCTCGGGCGCGAGGTCGCCTCGGCGCGCCGGCGTTTTCCCTATGCGCGCTGGATCGAAGCCGACGTGCGCGCGCTGACCGCGCCGGCGGCATGGCGCGGCATCTCGACGGCATCGACGCGGTGGTCAATTGTCTCGGCGTGCTTGCAGGACGGCGCGCGCGATGACGTGCGGCGCGTGCACGTCGCAGCGACCTGCGCATTGTTCGACGCCTGCCCGCGGCCGGCGTCCGCCGCGTCGTGCACATGTCTCGATGATCGGCGCCGACGCAGCCGCGCCGACCGAGTTCGCCCGCAGCAAGGCCGAGGCCGATGACTATCTCATGGGCCTCGATCTCGATTGGCTGATCCTGCGCCCCGCGCTGGTGCTGTCGCCGGCGGCCTATGGCGGCACCGCCATGCTGCGCGCCATCGCCGCCTGTCCGCTGGTCACGCCGGTCGTCGCGGCCGACGCCCGCATCCAGGTGGTGAGCGTCGCCGACGTCGCGCGCACGGTCGCGCTTCGCGCTCAAGCCGGGCGCGCCGGCGCGCGCGATCTGGCAGCTCGCGCATCCACAGGTGCATCGGCTGGAGGACATCGTGCTGGCGATGCGCGACTGGCTGGGCGGACCGGCGCGGCCGCTCTGGCGCGTGCCGGACGGGCATAGCGCGCGCGGTTGCGGCTTGCGCCGACGCGCTGTCTTGGCTGGGCTGGCGCAGCCCGGCGCGCAGCACCGCGCTGAGACAATTGAGCGCCGGCGTGGTCGGCGATCCGGCGGCTTGGACCGCCGCGACCGGCATCGCGCCGCAAAGCCTCGGCCGAGATTTTCGCCGAACGGCCGGCGAACGTGCAGGACCGCTGGCACGCGCGGCTTTTTCTCGATCAAGCCGCTCGCCATCGCGGCGCTGGCGCTGTTCTGGATCGTCACCGGCCTGGTGACGATCGGGCCCGGCTATGGGTCGGCGGCGGCGCAATTGGCGGCGAGCGGATTCCCCGCCGCTTTGGTCGGCGCCGGCGGTGTTCTGGGGCGGCGTGCTTCGATGTCGTGCTCGGGCTAATGCTGCCGGTGCGCCGATTGACGCGGCCGGTGCTGCTCGCGATGCTGGTGATCACGCCTTTTTATCTGCTGATCGGCACATTGCTGGCGCCGCATCTGTGGCTTGATCCGCTCGGGCCTTTGCTCAAGATCGTACCGGTGCTGCTGGCGACCGCGTTCACTTTGGCGATTATCGACGAGCGATGACCAACCTCATACTCGCGCTCAAGCTTGTGCATCTGCTCGGCGCCGCCGTGCTGTTGGGCACCGGACTCGGCATCGCGTTTTTTATGTTCATGGCGAACCGCAGCCGCGCGCCGGCCTTCATCGCCGATACCGCGCGCGTGGTGGTGATCGCCGACGCGGTCTTCACCGCCAGCGCGGTGGTGGTGCAGCCGCTCAGCGGCGCGGCGCTCGCCTGGACACTGGGCCTTTCGCTCGGCGAGCCGTGGATCGTGCTCTCGCTTGCGCTCTACGTGCTGGTCGGGCTGTGCTGGCTGCCGGTGGTGTGGATCCAGATCCAGTTGCGCCGGCTGGCGGAAGGCGCCGCCGCGCGCGGCGTCGAATTGCCGGAGATCTATCACCGGCTCTACCGGCTCTGGTTCATGCTGGGATGGCCGGCTTTTGCCGGGGTGATCGCCATTTTCGCGCTGATGATCTGGAAGCCGCTTTTGTGGTGAGCGGGTCGGGCGCGCCCTCCCGAACGGCGGCAGAATGAGCCATGCCACGCAGCCACAGCGAGCAATGGCCGCACGTCTGAAAGCTGCAAATAAGCTATTGAAATATATGTGGAAAATGCCTCGATCCGAAGGCCTTTTCGGGTGGCGTCGGCACGGTGAATCGGATAGAGAATCCGTGAGCCGAATCCATTCAGGACGAGCCCTCCTTGGCCGATACCGACACTCCCAAATCGGGGGACGGAACCCCCTCCGACGTGCGCCCCGATCTCGATCACCGAGGAGATGAAGCGCAGCTATCTCGATTACGCCATGAGCGTGATCGTGTCGCGCGCGCTGCCCGACGTGCGCGACGGCCTGAAGCCGGTGCACCGGCGCATCCTGTATTCGATGAACGAGCAGGGCCACACGCCCGACAAGAAATACGTGAAGTCGGCGCGCGTGGTCGGCGACGTGATGGGCAAATATCACCCGCACGGCGACCAGGCGATCTACGACGCGCTGGTGCGCATGGCGCAGGACTTCTCCATGCGCCTGCAGCTGATCGACGGGCAGGGCAATTTCGGCTCGGTCGACGGCGATCCGCCGGCGGCCATGCGCTACACCGAGTGCCGGCTGGCCAAGCCGGCGATGGCGCTGCTCGACGACATCGACAAGGACACCGTCGACTTCCAGGCCAACTATGACGGCAACGAGCGCGAGCCGGTGGTGCTGCCGGCGCGCTTTCCGAATCTGCTGGTCAACGGCGCCGGCGGCATCGCCGTCGGCATGGCCACCAACATCCCGCCGCACAATCTGGGCGAGGTGATCGACGCCTGCATCGCGCTGATCGACGATCCGGCCATCGCCATCGACGACCTGATCAAGATCGTGCCGGGCCCGGATTTCCCGACCGGCGGCATCATCCTCGGCCGCGCCGGCATCCACAGCGCCTATCACACCGGCCGCGGCTCGGTGGTGATGCGCGGCAAGGTCGCCTTCGAGACCATCCGCAAGGAGCGCGAGGCGATCGTCATCACCGAGATTCCCTATCAGGTGAACAAGGCGACCATGGTCGAGCGCATCGCCGAACTGGTGCGCGAGAAGAAGATCGACGGCATCGCCGATCTGCGCGACGAGTTCGACCGCGACGGCTACCGCGTGGTGATCGAGCTCAAGCGCGACGCCGAGCGCGACGTGGTCCTGAACCAGCTCTATCGCTTCACGCCGCTGCAATCGACTTTCGGCGTCAACATGGTGGCGCTCGACGGCGGCCGCCCGCTGGTGATGACGCTGAAGGACATGCTCGACGCCTTCGTCGCGTTCCGCGAGGAGGTGGTCTCCCGGCGCACCAAGTTCCTGCTCAACAAGGCGCGCGACCGCGCCCATGTCCTGGTCGGCCTCGCCATCGCGGTCGCCAATATCGACGAGGTGATCAAGCTGATCCGCGGCTCGAAGGACGCCAACGAGGCGCGCGAGGCCTTGATGGCGCGCGAATGGCCGGCCACCACCGCGGCCACGCTGATCGAGCTGATCGACGACCCGCGCCACAAAGTGAGCGGCAAAGGCACCGCGCGGCTCTCGGCCGAGCAGGCCAAAGCCATCCTCGATCTGCGCCTGCAGCGGCTGACCGCGCTCGGCCGCGAGGAGATCAAGGCGGAGCTCGACAAGCTCGCCGCCGAGATCGCCGACTATCTCGACATCCTGCGCTCGCGCGCGCGCATCCAGGCGATCATCAAGGCCGAACTGGCGGCGGTGAAGAAGGAATTCGCCACGCCGCGCCGCACCGAGATCACCGAAGCGGTCGGCGAGATGGAAGACGAGGACCTGATCCAGCGCGAGGAGATGGTCGTCACCGTCTCGCATCTCGGCTACATCAAGCGCGTGCCGCTTTCGACCTATCGCGCGCAGAAGCGCGGCGGCAAAGGCCGCGGCGGCATGCAGGTGCGCGAGGAGGATTTCGTCTCGCGGCTGTTCGTCGCCTCGACGCACACGCCGGTGCTGTTCTTCTCCTCGGCCGGCCAGGTCTACAAGGAGAAGGTCTGGCGGCTGCCGCTCGCCGCGCCGCAGGCGCGCGGCAAGGCGCTGATCAATATCCTGCCGCTCGACCCGGGCGAGACCATCACCTCGATCATGCCGCTGCCGGAGGACGAGAAGACCTGGGGCGCAGCTCGACGTGATGTTCGCCACCACGCAGCGGCAACGTCCGCCGCAACAAGCTGTCCGATTTCGAGAAGATCCGGCCGTCCGGCATCATCGCCATGAAGCTCGAGGAGGGCGACGCCATCGTCGACGTCGCCATCTGCACCGAAAAGCACGACGTGCTGCTGACCACCGCCGCCGGCCAGTGCATCCGCTTCGCGGTGCCGGAGGTGCGCGTGTTCGCCGGCCGCACCTCGGACGGCGTGCGCGGCATCGCGCTCGGCAAGGACGACAAGGTGATCTCGATGTCGATCCTCGGCCACATGCGAGGCGACCTCGGAAGAGCGCGTCGCCTATCTCAAGCGCGCCAGCGCCATCCGGCGCGGCACGGCGGAGGAGGAAGTCGCCGCGCCCGAGGCCGACGACGAGGCCGAAACGGTCGGCGCGGCGATCGAGCTCGGCGAGAAGCGCTACGTCGAATTGTCGGCCGCCGAGCAATTCGTGCTCACGGTGTCGGAGCGCGGCTACGGCAAGCGCTCGTCGTCCTTCGAGTACCGCACCACCGGCGCGGCGGCAAAGGCATCGTGGCGATGAACGTGACGGCCAAGACCGGGCGGCTGGTCGGCTCGTTCCCGGTCGAGGAGAGCGACCAGGTGATGCTGGTCACCGACCAGGGCAAGCTGATCCGCACCACCGTCTCCGGCATCCGCATCGCCGGGCGCTCGACGCAAGGGGTGATCGTGCTCAACACCGCCGAGGACGAGCGCGTGGTGTCGGTCGAGCGGCTGACCGAGGAAGACGGCGGACTGACCGTCTACGGCGCGGTGCCGCGCACCGCCCAGGCGCTCGCGGCATAGGAGCGCGGGCCGTCGGCTTCGCCGTCGCAATAGGCCGCGTTGAGCGCGTCCTGGAATTTTGCCCGCTTGTCGGGCGCGAGCGAATTCACATAGGCGGCCTGCGGCCCGTCCTTGCCGGACAGCGGCGCCCAAAAGTCGGCGAAGTTCTCGAAGTCCATGCGGATGGTGAGCAGCGCGTCGCGGACGTCGGTCAAGCCCGCCGCGCGCCAGGCGGCGGCGAGTTCGCCCGGCCGCGTCATCGGCCGGGTCAGATTTTGCGCGCGCCGCGCGACAGCGGCGGGATCGAGCGCGGCGGCGGTATCGTAGAAAATGCGGTTGGCGACATAGCCGCCGCGCGCGTCCCACACCGTGGCGGCGACCGTCGCGCCGGGGCGCGCCACGCGCTTCATCTCGGCGACCGCCTTGTTCGCATCGGGCACGAAGTGCAGCACCAGGAGCGACAGCACGCGGTCGAACGAGCGATCGGCAAAGGGCATGGCGCAGGCATCGCCCGTCTCGAAGGCGATGCGGGGGTCGGAATTGCGCGCCGCGGCATAGGCGACATAGGCCGGCGCGAAGTCGATGCCCTTGATCGACTTGACCTTGCTGCGCTTGGCAAGGGTGAAGGCGAGGCTGCCGGTGCCGCAGCCGACGTCCAGCACCTCTTCGCCGTCGGCGGCGCCGGCAAAATCGATGAACAACTCGGCGAGCCGGCGGCTCCAACGGCCCATCGCCAGTTCGTAGCCGTCGCCGTCGGCGGCGTTGAAGCTCGAGGATTGCATGGCCGGCGGCTCCTAGATTGGTCGCCGACCTAAGCAGATCGTGGCGGAGCGCGGCAATGGCCGAGGAGCGCCTTGCCGCAGCACCTCGCCATGGCCGGGCTTGTCGCGGCCATCTCGATTCAAGGGGCATGGCTGTGCCAGACTGGTCGGGATCGCCGGCACAGGCCCGGCGATGACAGGCCGTGACATGAACTGGCAGCTGTTTTCCGCCTTCCTGCTGATCACCGCCATCCTGGTGATCGTGCCGGGCCCGATCGTGACTTTGGTGATCGCGACCGGGGCGAGCCGCGGCATCCGCGCCGCGCTGCAGACCGTGATCGGCACCACGCTCGGCAATGCCGTGCTGCTGGCCTGCATCGCGCTCGGCTTAAACTGGATTCTGAAAACTTCCGCCGAAGTGTTCGATTATCTGCGCTGGATCGGCGCCGCCTATCTCATCTGGCTGGGCATCCAGGCCTGGCGCCACGCCGGCGGCATGGCGCAAGCGGCTGCCGCCGCCGGCGCACGTCTACGCCTGGCGCGGCTTCGTGGTCGCGCTCACCAATCCGAAGACCATCGCCTTCTTCACGGCCTTCCTGCCGCAATTCATCGACCCCGCGCTGCCGGCCGAGCGGCAATTGCTGGTGATGTGCGCGGTCAGCGTGCTGCTGGCCGGCCTGCTCGACGCCGCCTGGGCGGTCGCCGCCGGCTACGGCCGCGCTTTGCTGATGAAGCCGCGGCAGAACACCTGGCTCGGCCGCATCTCCGGGCTGGTGCTGATCGGCGGCGGCCTCTGGCTGTCGCTGCAGCGGCGGCCGGGCTGAGCCGAGGGACTGGGCAATGGCGAAGGACGAGCAATGGCACATGAGCGTGCAGGCGGCGGCGCTCTACGAGCGTTGTCCCGCGCGCTACATCCTCGGGCCATGGGCGCCGCTGTTGGTCGAGACCGCGCGCGTCGCCGCCGGCGAGCGCGTGCTGGATGTGGCCTGCGGCACCGGCGTTGTGACGCGCATCGCCGCCGAGCGGGCGGGCCGCAAGGGCTATGTCGTCGGCATCGATCTCAATCCCGGCATGATCGAGGTGGCGCGCACGCAGCCGGCGCCGGCGGGCGCGCCGATCGAATGGTTTGCGCGCAGCGCGCTTGACCTGCAATTGCCGGACGCCGCCTTCGACGTGGTGCTGTGCCAGCAGGGCCTGCAGTTCTTTCCCGACAAGCCGCGCGCGTTGGCCGAAATGCATCGCGTTCTCGTGCCGGGCGGGCGGCTCGCAATCAGCGTCTGGAACAATGTCGGTCTCTATAATTCCGCGGTGGGGGAGGCGCTGGCGCAATTCGTCAATGCCGACACCTCCGACCGCTTCTGCGCCTCGCGCAAGGCGCCGGACCGCGACGAACTCGAGCGCTTGGCGAAAGCCGCGGGCTTTGCCGATGTCGCAGTGCGGATCGAGCGCATATCCGTACACCTGCCGCGGCTCGATGGTTTTGTGCTGGAGCACCTGGCCGCGACGCCGGTGGCGGGCGCGGTTGCAGGCGCCGATGCCGATGCGCGCCAAAAGCTCGGCGAAAGCGTGATGGATAAGCTCGCGCGTTTCGCCGACCGCGACGGCGTCACCTATCCGGAAGAAACCCACGTATTGACGGCGCGCGCTTAGGAGCGGCCGGTTCAGCGCGCGCCGGCGGCTTCGAGGATCTTCACCATTTCCGTGTAGCCGCGGCCTTTGGCGAGTGCGAGCGGGGTCGCGCCGTTGCGGTCGGCGAGATTGACGTTGGCGCCGGCTTGCACCAGCGCCGCGAGCGTCGCGACATGGCGCTTGCCGCCGTCGCCGAGCACGATCGACTCGATCAGCGCGGTCCAGCCGAGATTGTTGACGTGATCGAGCGGCGCCTTGGCCGCGATCAGCATGCGCACCACCTCGTCATGGCCGAGATGGGCGGCGGCGATCAGCGCGGTGCCGTCATAGGGGCTGGTGATGTTGCCGGCCTTGCAGCCGCCTGTCGAGCGCGAGCTTGAGCATGGCGACGTCGTCGGCGACCGCCGCGATGGTGACGATGTCGTAGCGCTGCGCGTCGAGCGCGTTGGCGTCGGCGCCGGCCTTGAGCAGAGCGCGCGCCGCCTCGGCGCTGATGCGCGAAGATGGCGACGTGCAGCGGCGTGCGCTTGTTGCCGTCGCGCGCCTCGAGCGCGCGCGCCGGCTTTGACCAGGCGCTCGATCTCGGCGGCGTCGCCTGTGGCGGCGGCGGCGTGCAGGCCCGTGTAGGCCGCGATCTCGGCCGCGCTCGGCGCGACCTGCGCCGCGGCGGGCGGCGTGAAAGCGAAAAAGAACAGCGCCAGCCATGTCACCATGTCAGTCCACCTTCAAATTCAGCGCCGCGACGAAGGGCGCCCATTTGGCGCGCTCGCGCGCGATATGGGCGGCGAGATCGGCGGGCGAGCCGCCGCGCGGCTGCGCGCCGAATTTGGCGAGCGTCGCGCGCATGCGCTCGGACTTGAGCGCGGCATTGGCGGCGGCGTTGAGCTTGGCGACGATCTCCGGCGGCGTGCCCTGGGCGCCATCAGCGCGGTCCAGGCGCCGCGGTCAGCTCCGGGATAGCCGAGCTCGGCCATGGTCGGCACGTCGGGCAGATCGGGCGCGCGCTGCGGCCGCGCCGATCGCCAGCACGCGCAATTTGCCGTCGCGGATCAATTGCAGCGAGGTGCCCGAAGGTGTCGAAGGTCATTTGCGCCTCGCCCGCCATCACCGCGGTCAGCGCCGGGCCGCCGCCTTTGTAGGGCACGTGCACGATGTCGACGCCGGCGAGCTTCTTGAACAGTTCGGCGGCGAGATGCGGCAGCGTGCCGACGCCGCCGGTCGAATAATTGAGCTTGCCGGGATTGGCCTTGGCGTAGGCGACGAGCTCGGCGACCGATTTGAACGGCAGCTGCGGGATTGATCACCAGCACCTGCGGCGTTTCCGCGATCAGCACGACCGGCGTGAAGCTGTCGAGGATCGTAGCCGGCGTTCTTGTGGATCATCGGGCTCATGATCAGGCCGCTGGCGGCCGAGACCATCAGCGTGTAGCCGTCGGGATCGGCGGCGGCGGCGAGCCGCGAGCCGATGCGTGTTGCCGGCGCCCGGCTTGTTCTCGATGAACACGCTTTGCTTGAGCGTTTCCGGCAGCGCGTTGGCCAAGAGCCGCGCCATCACGTCGACCGGGCCGCCGGCCGGCGTCGGCACGATGATGCGCACCGGGCGGTTGGGATAATCCTGGGCGGGGGCGGGGGTGGCGCAGATGCAGCGCGAGAACGGCAAAGATCACCCGGCGCATGTCGTCCTCCCTGGACAACGGCCGAGGCGGGAGCCTAGCGCGCGGGGCGGGGCGCCGGTAAGCAGCCTACTGGGCGAAGCGTTCGGTCGTCACCAGCCGGACGTTCGGCTTGCCGAAGGGCGTGCCGACGCAATTGTTGTAGGGCCAGGCGCGCTGGGCGCAGGCACGCAGCGGGGCGCTCTTGGCCTCCGGCAGCGCGCCGGCGCTGACCTGCGCGCTCGGCGCGGTCAAAATGGTGATGGCGGCGGCGATGAAGGCGGCGGCCCCGATCGCGGTCAACGGCTTGAACATGATAGCCCCCTGTTCGTCCTGTCCTGAGCCGTTAGTCGGGACAAGGCGGCCAAAGGTTCATGGCCGGCCGTTATCGGGGTTGCGCGGCCTTGCAGGCCCTCCTTGCAGGCCCTTGGGGGCCGGGGTAGACGGGGACGTCATGCCGCGAATCGCCCTTTACGCGGGGTCTTTCGACCCGGTCACCAACGGCCATCTCGACGTGGTGCGCCATGCCGCGCGGCTTGCCGACAAGCTCGTGCTCGCCATCGGGGTGCACCCCGGCAAGGCGCCGCTGTTCTCGGCCGAGGAGCGGCTCGCCATGCTGGAGGAGACCTGCGCGCCGCTCGCGCGCGCGGCCAAATGCGAGCTTGCCTGCGTCACCTTCGCCGATCTGGTGGTGGCGGCCGCGCAAGCAAGGCCGGCGCCACGCTGCTGATCCGCGGCCTGCGCGACGCCACCGATTTCGACTACGAGATGCAGATGGCCGGCATGAACGAAGCGATGGCGCCCGACATCCAGACCGTGTTCCTGCCGGCCTCGCCGATGGTGCGCCCGATCACCGCCACATTGGTCCGCCAGATCGCCGGCATGGGCGGCGACGTCTCCGCCTTCGTGCCGGCCGGCGTCGCGGCGCGGCTGAAGCAGAAGTTCGCCGGCAAATCCTGACCATTTTTTTCGAGGGCATCGATGACCCGCCGTCTGATCCTCACGCTCGCGCTTTTGCTCGCCGCCGGCCCCGCGCTGGCGCAGGGCAAGCTCGCCAACCCGGCCGCGCTCAACGAGCAGGCGCCGGCCACCTACAAGGCCAAGTTCGACACCAGCAAAGGCGTGTTCGTGATCGAGGTGACGCGCGCCTGGGCGCCGCAGGGCGCCGACCGCTTCTACAATCTGGTCAAGAACGGATTTTTCGACAACACGCGCTTCTTCCGCGTCATCCCGAACTTCATGGTGCAGTTCGGCATCAGCGGCGATCCGGCGCTCAACACCAAGTGGCGCGTCGCGCGCATCCCGGACGACAGAGCCGGCGCAGAGCAATACGCGCGGCATGGTCACCTTCGCCACCTCGGGACCGAACGCGCGCACGACGCAGGTGTTCATCAATTTCAAGAACAACAGCCGGCTCGATCCGCTCGGCTTTGCGCCGTTCGGCAAGGTGGTGTCGGGCATGAACGTGGTCGACGCGCTCAACGGCGAATACGGCGAGGGCGCGCCCGACGGCCGCGGCCCCGACCAGATGCGCCTGCAGGCGGAAGGCAACGCCTATCTGGCGAAGGATTTCCCGCGCATGGACTTCATCAAGAAGGCGACCATCGAGCGCTAACAGTTCACGCGTCGTCACCGGGCTCGTCCCGGTGACCCCGCTTGTGAGGGCACGGTGCTTTCTTAAGCGAGATGGCCGGGACAAGCCCGGCCATGACAGTTCTGAATTAAAGGAGATTGGAAATGGCAAAGCCGGAAGACACGCTCACGCTCGAGACCACCAAGGGCAAGGTCGTGATCGAGATGCGGCCCGACCTCGCGCCCGGCCATGTCGCGCGCATCAAGCAGCTGGTGAAGGACGGCTTCTACGACGGCATCGTGTTCCATCGCGTGATCGACGGCTTCATGGCGCAGACCGGCTGCCCGCAGGGCACCGGCACCGGCGGCTCCGGGCAGAAGCTGAAAGCCGAATTCAACAAGGAGCCGCATGTGCGCGGCACGGTGTCGATGGCGCGCGCGGCCAATCCGGACTCGGGCGACAGCCAGTTCTTCATCTGCTTCGACGACGCCCGCTTCCTCGACAACCAGTACACCGCCTGGGGCAAGGTGATCTCCGGCATGGACAACGTCGACAAGATCAAGCGCGGCGAGCCGGTCGCCGATCCCGACAAGATCATCAAGGCGACGATGGGGGCCCTCCCTGAAAGGGAGGGTGGCGCGCGCAGCGCGCCGGGTGGGGACGCCTCGTGTCTCCGATCGGACCCCCACCCGCCCGCCTTCGCTACGCGGCGGCGGGCGACCTCCCCTTGCAGGGGGAGGTACAAAAAGGTCACACCGGCAGCATGCGCGGCTGCGGCGGCGCGACGTGGCCCGGCAGATAGCGCGCGATGGTCGCGATCAGCGCGCGCAGCACGTCGTGCAGGAAGGCGGAAATCTCCGCCGGCGAGAAATGGAATTTGTACAGCAATAGTCCGCTGAGGATCAGGTTGACCGCGGCGATGATCGCGATCCATTCGAAATTGGTCACCGCCGGGCCCGGCTTGCGCATGCCGCCGATCGCCGCCACCAGCGCCACCAGCGGCGGCAGCATGAACACCGGCATCAGCGCGCAAGCCCACAGGAAATGATGCGGCCGAACCCGTTGCGGCAAAGGCGCGATACGGCCTTCGTAGAAATGGCGCGCGCGCCCCTGGATGCGGGCGAGGCCGAATTCCATGCCGGCGAGCGTGCCGCAGCGCGCGCAGACGCTGCGCCCGCCCAGGTCCGCGCCGCAGGTCGGGCAAAGCGGACCGGCCATGACTTACATCAGTCCGGCGAGGATTCGCTGCTGGTAGCGCAGGTTCATGCGCTTGGCGGTCTGGTAGGCGTCGACCATCGACCAGATCCACACCACCCAGCCGAGCAGGATGAACCAGGCCAAGATGCAGCCGATCAGGAACGCGATGCCTTTGCCGACCTGGCCGTTGTACATCTGCCCGACCCCGCAGATCAGCAGCGACAGCAAAAGCGCGATGCCGGGCGACTTGTTGGCGGCGTCGCCCTCGAGCAAAAGCGCGGCGGCGAGATTGTTCTGCGGCATGTGGTTGGTGACCTGCACCACGGTGCCGCCGTCGGGCGCGGTGATGGTCGAGGAGGTCAGCGGCGGCGGCGTCTTGCGGAACAGCGCGCCGAGCAGCGGCTCGTTCTTGGCCTGCGTCCAGGCATTGCCGCCTTCCGGGCAGAGGAAATCGCTGTCGAGGACCTGCGCCTTCTCGGCCATCTGCTTGATCTCGTGGCCGGTATAGGGGCCGTAATTCTTGCCGTCGACATGGGCGTACCAGCGCTTGTCGAGCGGGTGCGGCGGCAGCGCGACCTCGGCGGCCCGCAGGGGCACCGGCTCGCTGCCGCTGCGCGGCGGCGAAGGCGGCAGATTGGGATTTCCGGCGTCGGTCATGGCTCCCCCGTCACGGCCTGCCCCCTAAAGACTTGCGGCCATCATCGACCAGCGCCGGGGGTGGCGCAAGGCGGGCTTTGCAGGCGACTTGAGACGTGAGACGACACCGCCATGCGCACCGATCTGTTCGATTTCGAGCTGCCTGCCGAGCGCATCGCGCTGCGCCCGGCGAGCCCGCGCGACGCGGCGCGGCTCTTAGTCGTGCGGCCGGGCGGGGCGCCGGCGCTCGAGGACCGCGCTTTGCGCGAGCTGCCGGACCTGTTGCAGCCGGGCGACTGCCTGGTGGTCAACGACAGCAAGGTGATCGCGGCGCGGCTGACCGGCCGGCGCATCGGGCGGGGCGAGGGCGAGCCGGCAATCGAGGCGACGCTGCACAAGCGGCTGGACGGCTCGCATTGGCGGGCCTTCGTGCGCCCGGCCAAGAAGCTGCAAACGGGGGATACCATCCGGTTCGGAACCGAGGGGCGGGTCTGTTTCCTCGACGAACTCGATGCTCAAGTTTCACATAAAGATGAGGGAGGAGAGATAACCCTCTCATTTTCCTTCCATGGGCCGGTGCTGGACCAGGCCATAGCCGAGCGCGGCGACATGCCTTTGCCGCCTTATATCGCCTCCCGCCGCGAGCCGGACGAGCAGGACCGCACCGACTACCAGACCGTTTTTGCCCGCGACGAGGGCTCGGTGGCGGCGCCGACCGCCGGCCTGCATTTCACCGACGAACTGTTGGCGCGGCTGTCGGCGCGCGGCGTCGCCGCTGCACAAAGTGACGCTGCATGTCGGCGCCGGCACGTTTCTGCCGGTGAAGAGCGAGGACACCGAAGGCCATCAAATGCATGCCGAGTTCGGCACGCGTTTCGGCCGAGACCGCGGCCGCGCTCAACGCCGCGCGCGCCAAAGGCGGGCGCATCGTGGCGGTCGGCTCGACCGCGTTGCGGCTGCTGGAAAGCGCGGCCGGCGAGGACGGCACGTCTGGCGGCTTTCTCCGGCGAGACGGCGATCTTCATCACCCCCGGCTACCGCTTCAAGGCGGTCGACCTGATGCTGACCAATTTCCATTTGCCGCGCTCGACTTTGTTCATGCTGGTCGCCGCCTTCAGCGGCCTGGACGCGATGAAACGCGCCTACGCCCACGCCATCGCGGCCGGCTATCGGTTCTATTCCTACGGCGACGCCTGCCTGCTTTACCCGGCCGCACGATGAGCGCGCCCTTTTCCTTCACGCTCATCAAAACCGACGGCGCGGCGCGCCGCGGCGAATTCACGACGCCGCACGGCACCGTGCAGACGCCGGCCTTCATGCCGGTCGGCACGCAAGCCACGGTGAAAGGGCTCGACGCCCGAGACCGTGCGCGGCCACCGGCGCCGAGATCGTGCTCGGCAACACCTATCACCTGATGCTGCGCCCCGGCGCCGAGCGCATCGCCGCGCTCGGCGGCCTGCACACAATTCATGAACTGGCCGGGGCCGATCCTGACCGATTCCGGCGGCTTCCAGGTGATGTCGTTGTCGTCCCTGCGCAAGCTCACCGAACAAGGCGTCATCTTCCGCTCGCATCTCGACGGCGCCATGCATGAGCTGACGCCCGAGCGCGCGATCGAGATCCAGGCGCTGCTCGGCGCCGACATTTCCATGCAGCTCGACGAATGCCTGCGCCTGCCGGCGTCGGCGGCGGACATGCGGCGCGCGATGGAATTGTCGCTGCGCTGGGCGGAACGCTGCAAGCGCGCCTTCGAGAGCGGGCGCGCGCAAGGCTATGCTTTGTTCGGCATCGTGCAAGGCGGCGACGACCTCGCGCTGCGCGCGGCAAAGCGCGCGCGAACTGGTCGCCATGGATTTCCAGGGCTACGCCATCGGCGGGCTGGCGGTCGGCGAGCCGCAGCAGACCATGCTCAAGGTCGTGGAAGAAACGGCGCCGGCGCTGCCGGCGGAGCGCCCGCGCTATCTGATGGGCGTCGGCACGCCGCACGATCTGTTGGAAGCGGTGGCGCGCGGCATCGACATGTTCGATTGCGTGCTGCCGACCCGCAACGGCCGCCACGGCATGGCTTTCACCCGCCGCGGCGCCATCAATCTCGGCAATGCGCGGCACGCCGACGATGCCCGCCCGCTCGACGCCGAGAGCGCGCATCCGGCGGCACGCACCTATTCGCGCGCCTATCTGCATCACCTCACCAAGGCCAACGAGATGCTGGGCGCGGTGCTGCTCTCGACCGTCAATCTCGCTTATTATCAGGAGCTGATGGCCGGCATGCGCGCGGCCATCGCGGCCGGGCGGTTCGAGGCCTTCCGCGCCGCCACCATCGCGCAATGGGAGCAGGGCGACCTGCCGCCGCCGTAGTGTTGGGGAGAAACGGGCATGAGCGTCGCCCGAATGATCGCGCTGCTGACCGGCTTCGCGGTCTTGTACGTGCTGCAATTCGTCGTTCTGTGGCCGTGGTATTACGCCATTCCCGCCGCCATCGTTTGCTACACCGCGGTGCGCTTTGCCGGCGAGGCCATGATCGCGCGCCGGGGGCCGCCCGCTTGAACGTGCCACGCCGGATTCCTCGCCAAGCGCCGCCGGCCGCGCTTTCAAGCTGCCGCCGGGCGCCTGCGACGCGCATTGCCACGTGTTCGGGCCGGCGGCTGAGGTTTCCCTACGCGCCCAACCGGCGCTACACGCCGGAAGACGCGCCGAAGGAAATGCTGCGCGCCTTGCACGATCATCTCGGCGTTGCGCGCGCGGTGATCGTGCAGGCGAGCTGCCACGGCACCGACAATGCCGCCATGCTCGACGCCATCGCCTCGGATCCGGCGCGCTATCGCGGCGTCGCCATCGTCGACGACGGCTTCACCGAAGCGGACTACGACGCGCTGCACGCCGGCGGGGTGCGCGGCGTGCGCTTCAATTTCGTCAAGCATCTCGGCGGCGCGCCCGACATGGGCGTGTTCGCGCGCGTGATCGACCGCATCAAAGCGCGCGGCTGGCACGTGGTGCTGCATCTCGACGCGCCCGACATCGCGCCGCTTTCCGCCATGATCCGCCAATTGCCGCTGCCCTTCGTGATCGACCACATGGGCCGCGTGCCGGCTGCGGCCGGTCTCGACCAGCCCGGCCTGCGCGCGCTCATCGAGCTTTCGCGGCTGGAAAATTGCTGGATCAAGGTGTGCGGCGCCGAGCGCATTGCCATGCCGCCTTACGACCAGGCGGTGCCGATCGCCCGCGCGCTGGTCGAGGCGGCGCCCGAGCGCGTGCTGTGGGGCACCGACTTCCCGCATCCCAACGCCACGCACGAGGCCGACGAGGCCGATCTCGTCGACCTGGTGCCGCGATACGCGCCGGACGCGCTGGCGCAACGCCGCCTGCTGGTGGACAATCCCGCCCGGCTTTATGGTTTCGATTGAACAAACAATAATGAGACGGTGGGGAGGACAAACAATGACAAAAACATTGGCGCAGGCGGTGCGCATCGGCCGCCGTAGCATGCTGCTGGCGTTGCCGGCGGCGCTGCTGATCGCAAGCCTGCCGGGCAGCGCGCAGGCGGCCTGGCCGGACAAGCCGGTGAAGATCATCTTGCCGTTCGGCGCCGGCGGCGTCGCCGACGTCAGCTCGCGCCTGGTGGCCGAGAAGCTCAGCGAGAAGCTCGGCCAGCGCGTGTTCATCGAGAACATGCCGGGCCCCGGCGGCATCAACGCCGCGCGCGCGGTGGTGAGCGCGGTGCCGGACGGCTACACGCTCGGGCTGGTGACCAACGGCACGGCGATCAGCGTCGCCGCCTTCAAGACCCTGCCGTTCGATCCGCTCACGCAGTTCGAAATGATCTCCGGCCTCGGCCAGTTCAATCTGCTGTTCGCGGTGCCGGCCAATTCGCCCTACAAGACGCTGGAGGACTTCATCAAGGCGGCCAAGGCGCAGCCCGGCAAGCTCAATATCGGCACCATCGTGGTCGGCTCAACGCAGCATCTCGGCGCCGAAATGTTCAAGTCGCTCGCCGAGGCCAACGTGGTGATCGTGACCTTCAAGAACTCGCCCGACGCGGTGGTGTCGCTGCTGCGCAACGACGTGCAGATGGTGATCGAGTTTCCGCCGGCGATCCAGGGCCAGATCAACGACGGCCGGCTGCGCGTGCTGGCGAGTTCCGGTCCCGCGCGCGAAGCGGCCATGCCGGCGGTGCCGACGGTGGCGGAAGCCGGCGTCAAAGGCTACGAGGTCACCTCCTGGAACGGCGTGTTCGCGCCCAAGGGCGTGCCCAAGGAAGTCCTGGAGAAGATGAACAAGGCGATGCGCGAAGTGCTGGCCATGCCCGAGATCAAGGAGCGCTTCAACAAGCTCGGCATGGACCCGCATTCGAGCTCGCCGGAGGAGCTGATGTCGCGGCTGGTCGCCGACATCAAGAAATGGAACGCGGTGATCGACAAAGCCGGCATTCCGCGGAAGTAACTCTCTGTCATCCGCGCGCCATAGGCGCGAGCCGAATGAGATCGGACCGGCGTAGAGATCGGGTTCGCCGCTTCGCGGCGCGGAATGACGAGAAGTGATGCAGGAATGAAGAAGAAACTCTCGCTCGCCGTGGTCGGCGCCGGCATGGGCGGCATGGCGGTCGCCGCCACGCTGCGGCAGGCCGGCTTCGAGGTAAACGTCTACGAGCAGGCCTCGCGCTTCGCCCGCATCGGCGCCGGCATCCAGATGATGCCGAACTCGATGCGCGTGCTGCGCTCGATCGGCGTCGAGGAGCGGCTGCGCAAGACCTCGTTCGCGCCGTTCTCGCACCTCAACCGCGATCGCCGAGACCGGCGAGGTGGTGCGCGAATTGCCGATGCCGGAAAGCCTCTACGGCGCGCCTTATCTGTGCATGCACCGCGGCGACCTGCACGACGCGCTCGCCTCCGCGGTGCCGCCGGAAATCGTGCATCTCGGCAAGAAGCTCGTCGGCCTCGACCAAGCCGGCGGGGCGGTGACCTTGCGCTTCGAGGACGGCAGCACGGCCAAAGCCGACGCCGTGATCGGCGCCGACGGCACGCATTCGGTGGTGCGCGACATCATCGTCGGGCCGGACGCGCCGATCCATCGCGGCCGCATCGCCTATCGCGCGGTGTTTCCGGCGGCGCTGATGGGCGGCTTCGACATCGGGCGCTCGCGCACCAAATGGTGGGGGACCGACCGCCACATCGTCATCTATTACACCACCATCACCCGGAGCGAGGTCTACTTCGTCACCAGCGTGCCGGAGCCGGCCGAATGGCTGACGCGCGAGAGCTGGTCGGCCAAAGGCGACGTGAAGGAATTGCGCGCGGCCTATGAAGGCTTCCACCAGGATGTGCGCAACGTGCTCGGGGCCTGCCCGGATTGCCACAAATGGGCGATCCTCGAGCGCGAGCCGTTGCCGCGCTGGAGCGACGGGCGCGTCGTGTTGCTCGGCGACAGCGCGCATCCGATGACGCCTTACATGGCGCAGGGCGCGGCCACCTCGATCGAAGACGCCGCCGTGCTGGCGCGTTGTCTTGCGGCGGTCGATGGCGACGACATCGAAGGCGCGTTCAGGCGCTACGAGGCGCACCGCAAGCCGCGCACCTCGGTGGTGCAGGCGATCTCGTCGGCCAACACCTGGATGCGCGAGGGCTCGGGCGACACCAGTTGGCTGTACGGTTATGATGCGCTCAACGCGCCGCTCGACGAGCCGGCGGCGCATCCGCGAGCAGAGGCGGCGTGACGTTATTGCTATTCGATCGGCTTGAGAGCGAGCTCGGCGTCGCTGGCGTTGACGAAGCCGTATTTTGCGTAGGCGCTCTTGCATTCGGGTGAGCGCAAAAACGTCAGAAAGCTGTCCGCCGCGGCGGAATGTTTCGCCGTCTTCAGTCTGCCGATGACGTAGGACACTTCGTTGCGCAGGCTGTCCTGATCGGGAAGCGCGACCGCTTCGACACGCGCGCCGTTTCGTTGCGCAGCCAAGACCTCGGTCCGCCAAACCATGCCGGCATCGGATTGATTGGCAAGAATGCGGTCGGGCGTCTCGCGGTGGTGAACGGCGGTGAACCAGTTGTTGTCGGTCGTCTGGCAGTGCACGCATTCCTTGCCGCCGGAAATCGTCTGCCACACGCCGTGCCGCTCCAGCACCTTGCGAATGTAGAATTGCATGATGCCTTCGTTGACCGGATTGGGCATCGAGGTGCGTATGCCGGGACGGGCGAGGTCATCGACGCCGGTGATCTTCTTCGGATTGCCTTGCGCCACCATGATCTGCAGCTCGTTGTGCATGTAGACCATGTAGCGATCCATCAGGCCGGACGCCTTGAGCTGCTTCAGGTGGCCGAGATTGACCGATGCGTAGACATCCGGCGTGCCGCCATAGATTTTGTCGCCATATCGCCAGCCGCCGGCTTTGATCGCCTGCAGCAGCAGGCCCGGTGGAAGCGTGATGAGCCCGACGCTGGTGCCCGGATGCTGTTTGCGAAATGCGCCGATCACATCGTCCATGGCGAAAAACTGGTTGCCGGCGACCCACAGGACCAGGCCCGCCTCCGGCATCCGCTCGAAGGCGTCCCGGCCTGTGACGGCTGTTCCGTCGGCCGGATAGAACTTCACATCGGTTTCTTTGCCTTTCGGAAGCTCCGGCATCTTGACCGACGCCGTGGCCGCACCGGGCGCGGGTTGCGGCTGCGCCAAAACGGGCTGCATCGCGAAGGCCGCGAGCACGCATGCGAGAATTGAAAGCTTGATTTTTAGCATAACGTCTCCGGCCCAATCAGTTGCGATCCAAGGCGGCGAAACGAATTTGAATCATTGGATACGAGGCAGGTCGCGGCTGTCAATGAACGAGACGGCGCCTCGCGCGCGGTGCGCGGACCGGGGCGACAGGTTTTGGCTTTGCCGCTACATTATGTCGAGCGTCGGTTGAGGAGGGTGCCATGCGACAAGGTGCGATCATTTTCGCCGTGGGTCTGTTGGCGGTCACAGCGGTTTCCGCGCAAGAGCAGAAGATCGGTGCGCCGCCGGAAGCCAAGAACATGCGGCTGGTCGGCTATAGCGACCTGCAGCACCGCAGCGCCTATCAGCCGACGATCTTCCATCAGGGCGAGCGCTACATCGCCTATATCGGCCACCATGGCGGCACGCCCGACGTGCGCCAGCCGATCAATACGCTGACCGGCAAGGCCGAGGACAACGGCACCTCGATCCTCGACGTCACCGACCCGGCGCAGCCGAAATATCTGCATCACATTGCCGGCGAGCCCGGCGAATACGAAGCCGGCGGCGCGCAGATGGTGCGCGTCTGCGCCGGCAGCACGCTGCCCAAAGCCGACAAGAGCAAATTCTATTTGCTGCGCACCTTCGGCAACAGCGCGCACGAAATCTGGGACGTGACCGATCCGGCCAAGCCCGCGCTCCTCACGCGCATCGCCGGCCTCAAGGGCACGCATAAGAGCTGGTGGGAATGCGACACCGGCATCGCCTATCTGGTGTCGGGCGCGCCGGGCTGGCGCGCCAACCGCATGACGCAGGTCTACGACTTGAGCGATCCGGCGCATCCGGTGAAGATCCGCGACTTCGGCCTGCCCGGGCAGGAGCCGGGCACGACCGGCCCGGTGCCGACCGTGCTGCACGGCATGATCTCGCTCGGGCCGCAGGCCAACCGCATCTATTTCGGCTACGGCACCAACAAAGGCGGCATCGTGCAGATCGTCGACCGCCAGAAGCTTCTGTCCGGCCCGAAAGAGCCGACGCCCGAGAATCTGCGCTATCCGGTGGTGGGCCAGCTCGATCTGTCGCCGCTCATCGGCGCGCATACCACGTTCCCGCTCGGCGCGGTGCCGATCGCGGAATTCGCGCAGGACAAAGAGGCGAGCGCGCGCAACATGATCATGGTGGTGGACGAGGCGCTCAAGAACGAGTGCCGCGAGGAAGCCCGCCAGATGGTCTGGTTCGTCGACGCCACCGTCGAGGGCAAGCCGATGGTGGTGTCGCATTACACCGTGCCGGAAGCGAGCGGCCATTTCTGCGAGCGCGGCGGCCGCTTCGGCGCGCATTCCTCGAACGAGAGCATGGCGCCGGTGTTCTACAAGAAGCTCGCCTTCGTCACCTGGTTCAATGCCGGCGTGCGCGCGCTCGACATCCGCGATCCTTACGCGCCGCGCGAGGTGGGCTATCTTCATCCCGGCCATCACCGCGGCGACCGACAAACGCTGCATCAAGGTCGACGGCAAGGACCGCTGCAAGGTTGCGATCCAGAGCAACAACGTGGAGACCGACGACCGCGGCTACATCTACGTGGTCGACCGCGCCAACACCGGCCTGCATATTCTCGAAGTGACCGGCGAAGCGCGCAGCATCGCGGGATTGCCGTGACACACACCGCTCGTCCCCGCGAAAGCGGGGACCCAGGGCGGCAGATTATGAACTCAAGGCATGGTTCTCTGGATTCCCGCTTGCGCGGGAATGAGCGGCGATGCTTACGGCCCGCCATAGAGCCAGGCGATGCCGTCGTAGCTTTCTTCCACGGTGCGGCCGCCGACCGCCATGTCGCGCAATTCGGCGGTGACGCCGCGCGCGTGATAGAACTCGCCATAGACGCGCGCCATGATCTGGGTGCGCGCGGTGCGCAGATAGCGCTCCTGCGTGTAGGCGTTGAACGCCGCCGCCGGATCGTCGGGCGCGGCGGCCACCTTTTCCGCCAGCGTGACCGCGTCCTCGGTCGCCATGCAGGCGCCTTGCGCGAGATATTGCAGCATCGGATGCGCGGCGTCGCCGAGCAGCGTGACGCGGCCCTTCGACCAGTTCTTGACCGGCTCGCGGTCGCACAGCACCCACATGCGCCAGGTCTCGATGCGCTCGAGCATGCGCGTGACCTGCGGCACCTGCATCTTGAAGTGCTGCCACATCACGTCCTTGGCGCCTTCGGCGTTCCAGCCTTCCTCGTAATGGTCGGAGTGGAACACGGCGACCAGATTGTAGAGCTCGCCGCGCCGCAGCGGATAATGCACGAAATGGGTGCGCGGCCCGGCCCACAGCACCACGTCCGGCCGCCACAGGTCCTCCGGCACCTCCGCGCGCTTGAGCACGCCGCGATAGGCGATGTGGCCGGAGACGCGCGGGTTGCCGTCGCCGACGATGCGCTCGCGGATCTTCGACCACATGCCGTCGCAGCCGATCAGCGCGCGGCCGTTGACGTGCTCGCCGTTGTTGAGCGTGACCGCGACGTGGTCGCCGTGATCCTCATAGCCGTCGACGCGGCGGCTGGTCTCGAGCGTGATCAGGTTGCTGCTCTGGCAGGCCTGCAGGAAAGTGCCGTGGATGTCGGCGCGGTGCGTCACCGCATAAGGCTGGCCGAAACGCTTGGCGAAGGTCTCGCCGAGCGGGATGTTGGTGATGAGCTTGCCGGTCAGCGCGTCGCGCATTTCCTGCGCCGGCGGGCGATGCGCGTCGGCGAGCACCGCGTCCTTGAGCCCGAGCTTTTCCAGCATGCGGAACACGTTGGGGCCGAGCTGGATGCCGGCGCCGACTTCGCGGAACTCGGGGCTCTGCTCGAACACCCGCACGGGGAATCCCTGCCGCGCCAGCGCATAGGCCGCGGCGAGCCCGCCAATGCCGCCGCCGGAGATCAGAAAGGGGGCGGAACCATTGCTGCCGGCCATGGAGTATGTCCTCGCGTTCTTTTTCCGCGGCACCATAAATCGCGGCGGCGGCGCAGGTAAAGCGCGCCGCGCCAAACGAAAGAGCCCGCCGGTGTTGACGACCGGCAGGCTCTCTCGCAGGGGCCGGCCGCGCGAGGCAGCCGGCGGAACCGTTTCGGATTATTTCTTGACCTGGCCGCGGATTTCGCCGGCTTTGTTGGCGTCGGTGTGGATGTTGACGTACCAGCGGCCGGCCATCAGGTCCGCGGCCTGCGCGTCGGTCAGCGCCTTGGAGCCTTCGAACGGGCTCTTGGCGGTCGGCCCTTGGAAGATCGGCACCACCACGCCGGCATTCTTGCCGGGCTCGGCCGGCCCGTGGAAATGCGCGGCGGTGGCCGGGCCGGTCAGGCCCGATATAGCTGCCCTTCCAGGTCAGCATCTTGGTGGCGCTGTCATACGTGATCTCGACCGTGCCGGTGCCCTTGCTGTCGTTGGGCGGCACCTCATCGGACGCTTTGAGGTCGGCCTTTAAGCTCACCGGGGCCGCGATCGACGGCGCTGCGAAAGCAAGCGCGGCGGTAAAGGCGAGGGCGGCCAGCGCGGACCGCAAGAACGGCGAGGTCATGTTCGTCCTCCCAGGCATTGGTTTTAGTGCCAAGGAGGCCAACCCCATCGGGCGGCAACTATTCCGCTAGTCGGCGCCGAGCGGGATCGCGGTGCGGGTGACGTCGCCGCAGGCTTCGCAGACCCAGTGGTGGCGGATCTCGCCCTCGGCGAATTCGGACATCAGCGGCGCGACCATCACGTCGCCGCAGCGCGTGCAGCGCGCGGGCGCGGCAAAAGCGCGGAAGTCGGGAGCCTTCGGCGTGGCGCTATGATGCAGCATGGCGTCGGCCTCCTCGTGCTCGTGTCCCCGTCCCATCGACGTTTTGTCTAGAAGGCAATCGTGGCGCACATAGGACAATGCGATGAAACTCTGATGACGTTGTGCGTTATTTTCGTGTAACGCGTGCGCTGCGGCAGAAACGGCAGCGTGCGACGGAAAACACAATGATTAGAAACAGCTGCGCTGCGCGTTTGCGTCTGCCAAGGGCGCCGGCGCGATCACGATTTCGACGATTTTACTAACAAGGGAATCTTTGCGCGCAAACGTTCGAGCTCGCCCCATAATTCCCGAATCGACGGCCGGCGCGGCATGGCGATGACGACTGCCGCCAGCATCATGGCAAGCGCGGCGGCGGCGCTGCGCGCGCTCACCGTGAGGTGGTATTGGGTGTGGCTCGACAGCGCCTCGAACCACAGCACCGTCACCAGCGCCGGCGTCCAAAGCCACAGCGCGCGCCGCCATGCGATGGGCGCGCCGGCGGCGGCATGGCGCGCGACGCGCGAGCGCGATCAGCAGCGGCACGATCACGCCGACCCGGCTCACGCGCGCGCAAGAACGCGCGCAGCGTCGCCGCCAGCGGGAAAAGATAGACGCCGTTCAAGGCGCCGACGGTGCGAATCTCAATGGTTCCGATGACGTCCGACACCACCGCGGCTGGATTGGCCGCGCTGAGATAGGCGATGGCCCATTTGGCGAGCCAGGTCTCGGCATAGCCGCCGAACCAGGCCAGTACGGCGGCGAGCGCCAGCAGGCCGGCGTCGCGCCGCTCCGACAGCAGGACGAAGAAGGCGATGAGCATCGGCATCAGCGGCGGATTGACCAGGAAGTCGATGAAATTGAAGCCGCTGCCGAGCGCGGCCGACAAGACGATCAGGCTCGCCGGCGTCCAATTCCGCCGCAGCGCCGCGGCCACCAGCGACGCGCCGGCGAGGATGTAAGCGAGGCTCAAGCTGTGCGTCGTGGTGCGCCAGACGAACAGCACGTCGCTCAGACACAGAAACGTCAGCAAGAAAATCGTGGCGGCGGTTTCGCCGCAGCGGGCGCGCAAGGCACGCCACAGTAAGACACAGCCGCCGGCGACCGCGAGCACGTTGATCGCCTTGAGCAGCCACAGCGGAAACAGCGCCGTGAGCGGCGCGATTACGACGCGATAGCCGTGCCAATAGCGGAAATAAGGTTGCCAGTTTACCGGCGCGCCGGTGACGGCGCGGCGTAGGCCCTCGCAGGCATGTGTGTTCTCGATGGTCGGATAGGATTCAACGATCGCCGCCTGCCAGGCGGTCTCGGCCGGGTTGAGGCCGACGCCGAGCGAGATGCATTCGGTGAGTTGCTCGCCGCCGCGCCAGATCAGCGGCTTCGGCGCGCCGTCGGGCGACAGCACGCCTTGTTCGAAGCCGGCCTTCACGTGGGCGGCGATGCGATCCGGCGGAGCGATGAATTTCAGCGCAACGAGGGAGAGCAGGTAGACCGGCTGCAACAGCAAAACGACCAAGACGCGACGCGGCAAGCGGCCAGAAAGCCAGCCGGACAAAGCTTGCAATAGCCCGCGCTGCCCGGCCCATCTTCCTGAGTTCCAATGGCAGTGTCGCATTGTGCCAAGACATTGTATACCGCGCACGACATCGGCGGCACGACATCAATCCACATCATAAACGGAGTTGCGGAATGCGCAGGGCGCTGTCTTTGAATGCCGCTTGGGCGGCGATCGTGCTGGCCTCGCTTTCGCTCGCCGCCGCGAGCGAGCCCGCGCCCGCCCCGACGGTCGCCGAGGCGGTCGCCTTCGTCGCCAAGGCGGAGGCCGATCTCGCCAAGGAGGCCGAATACGCCAACCGCGCCGCCTGGGTGCAGGCCACCGACATCACCGAGGACACCGACTGGCTGCTGGCCAAGGCGGACGCCGAAAACACCGCGCTGTCGGTGCGCTATGCCAAGGAGGCGGCGCGCTTCGACCGCGTGCCGGTCGACGCCGTCACGCGCCGCAAGCTCTATTTGCTCAAACAGTCGCTGACGCTGCCGGCACCCTCGCGTCCGGGTGCGGGGCAGGAATTGGCCGAAGTCTCCGCCCGTCTCGGCACCGCCTATTCGACCGCCAAGCTGGTCTACAAGGGCAAGCCGCTGACGCTCGACGACATCCAGGAAATTCTGCGCACCTCGCGCGATCCGAACGAGACGCGCGCGCTCTGGGAGGGCTGGCGCGCGGTCTCCTCGCCGCAAATGAAAGGCGATTACGCGCGCCTGGTCGAGCTTGCCAATGAAGGCGCGCGCGAGCTCGGCTATGCCGATACCGGCGCGCTGTGGCGATCCTGGTACGACATGCCGCCGGAAGAATTCGCCGCCAAGACCGACGCGCTGTGGAACCAGGTCGCGCCGCTTTACAACAGGCTGCATTGTTACGTGCGCGCCAAGCTGAACGAGAAATACGGCGCCGCGGTGCAGCCGGCGAGCGGCCCGATCCGCGCCGACCTGACCGGCAACATGTGGGCGCAGGAATGGTCCAACATCTATGACATCGTCGCGCCGAAGGAGGCATCGCTCGGCTACGACCTGACCGCCGCCTTGGTGTCGCACGGCTACGACGCCGCCAAGATCGTCCATACCGCCGACAACTGGTATCAATCGATCGGCTTTGCGCCGCTGCCGGCGACGTTCTGGGCCCGCTCCATGATCGTGCGGCCGCGCGATCGCGAAGTCGTATGCCACGCCTCGGCCTGGAGCATCGACGGCAAGGACGATCTGCGCGTGAAGGCCTGCTTCAAGGTGACCGACGGCGACTTCTATACGGCGCATCACGAGCTCGGTCACAACATGTACCAGCGCGCCTACAATACGCAGCCCTATTTGTTCCAGGGCGGCGCCAATGACGGCTTCCACGAGGCGATCGGCGATTTCGCCGCGCTCAACGCGCTGACGCCGGACTATCTCAAGCAGCTCGGCCTCATCGATGCGGTGCCGGGACCGCAAGCCGACATCCCGTATCTGCTGCGCATGGCCCTGGACAAGGTTCCGATGCTCGCCTTCGCCATCGTCGTCGACAAATGGCGCTGGGACGTGTTCGCCGGCAAGATTACGCCGGAACGCTACAACGAGGCGTGGTGGGATCTGGTCGCCAAGTACCAGAACGTCATGCCGCCCGGACCGCGGCCGGCGGACGCCTTCGATCCCGGCGCGAAATCTCACGTCGCCGACAGCACGCCCTATGCGCGCTACTTCCTGGCCGACATCTACCAATTCCAGTTCTACCGCGCCGCCTGCCGGCTGGCCGGATGGAAAGGCCCGCTCAATCGCTGCAGCATCTACGGCAACAAGGAAGTGGGCGCCAAGTTCGCAGCGATGCTGAAGATGGGCCAGTCGAAACCGTGGCCGGAAGCGCTGGCGGCATTCGGCGGCGAGCATGACATCGACGCCACCGCGATCATCGACTATTTCGCGCCGCTGTCGGCCTGGCTCGACCAGCAGAATGCCGGGCGGGTGTGTACGCGGTGAGTGGGGACTATGGCGCTCGGCCTATGGCACTACTTGAGAGCGCTGGTGAGCCGGGATGGGATCGAACCATCGACCACTTGATTAAAAGTCAAGTGCTCTACCACTGAGCTACCGGCCCGTTTCTTCAATCAATGTCGGGGTGTGTAGGGGCGCCCCGGTGCCCGGTCAATAGTCAAACCCCTATTATCATTGAACTCGCGGTCGTTGCGGGCGGTTGCTACAATCCGCCGCCAAGGAGCCCGCCTATGCCGATCGTCAACCGCGTCGCCGACCTCGCCAAGCGAAATCGCCGAATGGCGGCACGACCTGCACGCCCATCCGGAACTGCTGTACGACGTCGCAGCGCACCGCCGGCAGCGTCGCCGAGCAAGCTGAAAGCCTTCGGCTGCGACGAGGTGGTGGCCGGCATCGGCCGCACCGGCGTGGTCGGCGTCATCCGCGGCAAGCAAGGGCCCGGCAGCAAGGTCATCGGCCTGCGCGCCGACATGGACGCGCTGCCGATCGAGGAGGCGACCGGCCTGCCGTACAAGTCGACGGTGCCCGGCAAGATGCACGCCTGCGGCCATGACGGCCACACCGCCATGCTGCTCGGCGCCGCGCGCTATCTCGCCGAGACGCGCAACTTCGCCGGCACCGCGGTCGTCATCTTCCAGCCGGCCGAGGAGGGCGGCGCCGGCGGCAAGGCCATGGTCGAGGACGGCATGATGGACCGCTTCGAGATCGGCGAAGTCTACGGCATGCACAATTTTCCCGGCCTGCCGGTCGGCGAATTCTCCATCCGGCCCGGCCCGATCATGGCGGCGGCCGACTACATCCAGATCGACATCGAGGGCAAGGGCGGCGCACGCCGCGCGCCCGCATCTCGGCATCGACACGGTGCTGGTCGGCGCGCAGATCGTCAACAATCTGCAATCGATCGTGTCGCGCAACGTCGATCCGCTGGAGTCGGCGGTGGTGTCGATCTGCATGTTCCACGCCGGCAACACCGACAACGTCATCCCGCAGACCGCGCAGCTTGCGCGGCACCGCGCGCAGCCTGACGCCGGAGGTGCGCGACCTGCTGGAGAAGCGCGTGCCGCGAGGTCGTCGAGGGCACGGCGAAGCTCTACGGCGCCAAGGCCAAGGTGAACTACCGCCGCGGCTATCCGGTGCTGAAGAACCACGCGCGCGCAGACCGACTTCGCCGCCAAGGTCGCCGGCGACATCGCCGGCCAGGACAAGGTCGATATCGACATGGCGCCGGTGATGGGGGCGGAGGATTTCTCCTTCATGCTCGAACGCGCGGCCGGGCGCCTTCATCTTCATCGGCAACGGCGACAGCGCCGGCCTGCATCACCCGGCCTACAATTTCAACGACGACGCCATCCCGTTCGGCACGTCCTATTGGGTGAAGCTGGTGGAGACCGCGCTGGCGGCGTGAGCGTCAGGAATAAACCGCCGCCACGATGATTTGCCCGTCGTTGCGCAGCACTTGCAGCGATACGTCGCTGCCATGCCGGCGCAGCATCAGGTCGACGGCCGACTGGCCGAGCCGCAGATTGCGCAGCGTCACTTCCTCGAGGAACGACGGCAGCCGCGGATTGCGCAGCAGGATCTCGTTGCGGTCCGGATTGAATTCGAGGCCGAGCGAGGATTGCAGCAGCAGCAGCGGCGTGCCGGCGGCCCAAGCCTGCGGCGAGCAGGCCACCGGATAAAGCGTCGGCCCGCGCTGGCGGCCGCGCTGGAAGCCGCAATAAAGCTCGGGCAGCCGCCGCAGGTCCATGTAGGTCGCGGCATCGAACAGGCCCTTGAACACGCGCTCGATCGCGTCCTTGTGGCCGTAGCGGGCAAAGCCGGCCGCGATCAGCGCGTTGTCGTGCGGCCAGATCGAGCCGTTGTGATAGGACATCGGATTGTAGCGCGGCTCCTCGCGCGCCACCGTGCGGATGCCCCAGCCGGAAAAGAACGACGGCCGCATCAGGTCGCGCATCACCGCGTCCGCGCGCTCGGGCGCGGCGATGCCGCTGAACAACACCTGGCCGGCATTGGACGTGCGCACGCAACAGGGCCGTTTCTGTCCGTCCAGCGCCATGGCGTAGGTGCCGAGGCTTTCGCACCAGAACGCCTTCTCGAAGCGCTCGGCGAGCGCGTCTGCCTGCGCGTCGAGCGCCTGGCCGCGCACGCGTTTGCCGAGCCGGCAGGCGGCGCGCGCCGCCAGGCGCTTGGCGGCATAGACATAGCCCTGCACCTCGCAAAGCGCGATCGGCCCCTGCGCGAGCGCGCCGTCGGCGTGGAAGACGGCGTCGTAGGAGTCCTTCCAGCCCTGGTTGGCGAGCCCGGTCTCGCCGCTGCGGTGATATTCGACGAAGCCGTCGCCGTCGGCGTCGCCCGGACCGTCGATCCAGCCGAGCGCCGCCTCGATATTGGGCCAAAGCTCGCGCAGCGTCTCGACGTCGCCGGTGTGCTCGGCATAAAGCCCGGCCAGCAGCACGAACAGCGGCGTCGCATCCGCGCTGCCGTAATAAAGCCCGAACGGGACTTCGCGCAGCATCGCCATTTCGCCGCCGCGCATTTCGTGCAGGATCTTGCCGGGCTCGGCGTCGGCCAGCGGATCGAAGTCGGTGGCTTGAAAGGCCGCCAGCCGCCGCAACACGCCTTTGGCGATGCGCGAGTCGCACCACAGCATCTGCAACGCCGTGATGATGCCGTCGCGGCCGAACGTGGTCGAGTACCAGGGGATGCCGGCGTAAGGGTAGGGGCCCTGCGGCGTGTCGGTGGTCAGCATCGCGAGGTCGGCCATCGAGCGGCATACGACCTCGTTGAAAATCACATTCGAGCTGGTGATGGTGGCCATGCCGCGGCTGGCGGACAGGCGCTGTTGGAACGCCGCGCGCAGGCCCTTGCGGAACGGCAGGGCGGCATTCTCCGCGCCGCCGCGTTCGCAAGTCACCGCCACATAGATCGAACGCGATGCGTGCGGCGGCAACGCAAAGGCGTAGGAGGCGGCGCCGCTCGACAGCTGTTCCGGCGGCGGGTCGAACCGGATCGTCGTGCGCCGGCGAATATCGTCGAGGCCGTGGTAGTCCATGCGTCACCGTCGCCGGCGCCGACCGCCACGTCGCGTGCTGCCGCGGCGCGCGCGGCGCAGGCCGCGCACTTCGAACAGGTCGGCGAAGTCGCTGGCAAAGGCGAGCGAAAGCTGCACGTCGAAGGGCAGGTCGCCGTGGTTCTCCAGGCGCAGGCGCTGATAGGCGGTGCCGTTCAACAGAAAAAGCGTGCGCACGATGTGCAACACGTCTTTCGGCTGCACCAGCTTGCGATCGAGGTAGATGTCCGGGTTGGTCAGATCGACGGTGAGGATGGAATTGTCGTCGCGCACGTTCGAGCCGAGCAGCAGAGGCTGCCTGCCGTTGAGCAGCAATTCGAGATGCGAGAGATAGCGGGTGTCGCAAAAGAAAATGCCGTCGGGGCCGCCCGGCGCGGCCCCGATGTCGGCATAGCTGTCGAGCACGGCGAAGCAGTCGTCCTGCTTGAGCGTGCGGCGCGGCCGGGTGGAGGATCCTGTTCCCGGAATGTAGAAGGGAGCCTCGGGAACCTCCTCGACCGGCTTGGCGGTCGAGTTCTGCTTAAGCAATCTGACGTCCACTGCCGTTGGTGGCTCCGCCGGCCGTCGGGAGCCGGAGTATAGTCGCCCCGCCAGCGGCGGATTGCGAGGATGCCAGAAGCGAGCGATAGACGGCGACATAATCCTTCGCCATGCGCGTGGCGGAAAACCGCTGTTCGAAACGCTGGCGCACTTTTTTCCGGTCGAGCGCGATGACCCGCGGCAGCGCCGCGATCGCCTCGTCCATGGTATCGACAATGGCGCCGGTGAGGCCGTCCTCGACGATCTCGAGCACCGAGCCGCAGCGGAAGGCCAGCACCGGCGTTCCGCAGGCCATGGCCTCGATCATGGCCAGCCCGAACGGCTCCGGCCAGTCGACCGGAAACAGCAGCGCCTGCGCCTCGCCCAGGAATTGCGTCTTCTGCTGATCGTTGATCTCGCCGATGAATTCGACGCCGCCGGCGCCGAGCAGCGGCTCGATCTCGGTGCGGAAATAGACCTCGTCGGCGCGGTCGACCTTGGCCGCGATCTTGAGCGGAATGCCCAGGGCGCGCGCAATGGCGATGGCGCGGTCGGGGCGCTTCTCCGGCGAGATGCGCCCGAGGAAGGCCAGATAGCCGCCGGCCCCCGTGCCGGCCCGGTGCAAGTCCACGGGAATGCCATGATGGACGGTGCCGGCAAAATTCGCTTTCGGCACGGGAGCGCGTTGCGCGTTGGAGATCGAAACCAGCGGCATGTCGTCGAAGCCGACATAGAGGGCAAGCAGATCGGGCAGGTCCTGGCGGCCGTGCAGCGTGGTGACCGTCCGGCCCGCGATCGGGCGGAACAGCGGGAAATGAAACTGATCGATATGGAAGTGCAGGATGTCGAAGTCGGCGGCCCGCTGCCGGACGCGGTCGAGCATCAACATGTAATAGGGGATCGAATCGCGCACGTTGGCGTCGAGCCGCAGAGCCTGCGGCACGCAGGGCACGAGCTTGGCGGCCGTGATCGAATCCCCGCTGGCAAACAGCGTGACGTCATGGCCGAGCGCCACCAGTTCTTCGGTCAGGTAGGAGACGATCCGCTCGGTGCCGCCGTAAAGCCGTGGGGGAACGCTTTCGATCAGCGGCGCGATCTGCGCGATTTTCATTATTGTTATTCTTTCGACAAGACCCCTGAACCAATGCCCGCATTAGCCGGAACGTTCCACGATCTTGACATGTGGCTTTAACGGCCTGCGCGCCGGTTTGTGTTTGAAATCAGAGCAATACATTACGCTGAAAAAGAGAGATCGCGCTGGATCGGTTGGGGTCTGCGGAACGGATCCCCTGCGAGCCCAACGCTCCCGACGATTGATAATTGGACCGGTTCCGTTAATGTTGCGACTATTAAAAAACCTTGGCTTGGCCCCCGGCGGGGACCAAGCGATAGCCCCGCTCCATATCTGCATTGCTGGCTCGTAGGAGGGACACCATGCCTAACACCGATTGGCGGCTCAAAGGCGAATGGCTCAAGGCCTGCAGCTGCGACTATGGTTGCCCATGCGACTTTAATGCGCGCCCGACTCAAGGATGGTGCAAGGGTTTGCTCGGCATGCACGTCACCGAGGGCCATTTCGGCAAGGTGAAGCTCGACGGAATCAGCTTCTTTGTGACGGTTGATTTCCCCGGGCCTCTGCACGAAGGCAACGGGACGATCCAGCCGATCGTGGACGCGCGCGCCACCCCCGAACAACGCGACGCCCTGTTCCAAATCATGTCGGGCAAGCATTCGGCCGAGGGGACGCTATTTCACATTGTCAGCCTCATCGTCACCAAAATGCTCGACCCGGTCTTTGCGCCGATCGAGCTCAAATTCGATTACGACAAACGAAAAGCGCGGCTGTCGATCCCGGGTGTGCTCGAAACCGACGTCGAACCGATCAAGAATCCGGTCAGCGGCGCGGACCACCGCATCCAGGTCGTCATGCCGGACGGCTTCGAGCACCGCGTAGGGGAAATCGCTCACGCCTCGATCAAGAGTACCGGCGGACTCAAGTTCACGGTGCCTAAGGGCCATGCCACGCTCGCCCATGTGGAGCAGACGCCGGCCGGGGTCGCGGCCTAGATCGGCCTCATCCTTTCGCGTTCAAGCCGAGCGGGCCATGGTCCCGGTGAGCGACAAGTCTGCACTCGAACAGCTGCTGCTGCGCGATCGGGCGGTGACGCTGATCGCGCTGCTCACGGCGTCGCTGTTGGCTTGGGCCTATCTATGGTTCGGCGCCGGCATGGACGCACCGTCCATGTCGATGCCGAACATGGCGATGCCCATGGCATCGGCTTGGACACCGTCCTACTTCGCGGTGATGCTGGCGATGTGGGGCATCATGATGGCCGCCATGATGCTGCCGAGCGCCGCCCCCATGATCCTTCTGTTCGCGACCATCGAACGCCGCCGCCGCGGGGCCTCGCCGTTTGCGGCCACGGCGATATTCGCCGCTGCCTATGTCGTCGTGTGGACGGGTTTCAGCGTCACCGCCGTCTTCTTGCAGTGGCAGCTCGATCGTCTAACAATGCTTTCGCCTACAATGGCGGCCACCAGCGCGTTGCTGTCGGCCATCGCCTTGATCGCCATCGGCGTCTATCAGTTCACGCCCTGGAAGCAGGCTTGCCTGCGTCATTGCCGTTCGCCGCTCGAATTTATTACCTGGCACTGGAGCCACGGCCCCTTCGGCATGGGGCTACGGCACGGCCTCTATTGCGTGGGCTGCTGCTGGATGTTGATGCTGCTCTTGTTTGTCGGCGGCGTGATGAACCTGCTCTGGGTCGCGCTGGTTGCAGCGTTCATCTTGGCGGAAAAAACCGTGCCGCGCGGAGAATGGCTCAGCTACGGCGCCGGTGCGGCGCTGATCGGTTGGGGCGGATGGACGGTATACGCCCAGATGCATTTATAAGCCGGCGACGCCGGCTTGTGTACCCGCCGCCGAATTCGCCAGCGCGCGCTCCTGGACGGGCACGGTGACCGGCGCCTCGACCAAAGCCGGCGCACGCTGCGGCAGCCGCGCCGCGAGCTTGCGCTGCAGCGCCTGCCAATAGGAAAAGTCGTTGAGCCTGCTGCGCTCGATCAACGCCAGGCCGACGGCGGCGATGAAGGGCAGGCTCTGGATCGCCAGCACGGCGGCGAAGATATAGATTTCGCGCACCTGCTTGCTGTTGGTCGCAATCAGCGTGATCGCGCCGGCGATCAGCAGGCCCGACAGGATCGCTTCCCAGAAGGCGGGGAAGGCGGTGTCGCGGCGCCCGCCGCCTTTGGCGGTGCGCACGAAGGGCAGGTGATCCTTCACCAGCCCGAAGCCGACCGCGCGCGCCACCGTCCATTGCACCGACATGGCGGCGAATACCGAGCCAATCAACTGCCACGGCCTTATGCGTACGCGCAGCCGGTAGAGCGTGAAGAAATGCGCCACCGAGACGGCGAAGCTCGCCACGATCGGCACCGTCAGGATGCGGTCGGGCACCGCGATGTCGAGGAAGGCGATCACCGGCACCCAAAGGATGTTGAGCATGGCGACCGCGACGCCGAGCGACTCGGCGCCCAGCCAATTGAGCCAGCCGAGCAGGAATTCGCGCTTCTGGTCGCGGGTGAGCCGGCTGCCGCCCGGCAAAAAGCGCCGCCAATGCTTCTTGACGATCTGGAAGCCGCCATAGGCCCAGCGGTCGCGCTGCTTCTTGTAGGCCTCGAAGGTGTCCGGCAGCAGGCCGTGGCCGTAGCGCCGGTTGGTGTAGAGCGCCTGCCAGCCGAGCTCGAGCATGGTGAGGCCGAGGTCGGTGTCTTCGCAGATGGTGTCGCTTGACCAGCCGCCGGCCGCTTCCATGGCCGCGCGCCGGATCAGGCACATGGTGCCGTGCACGACGATGGCGTTGAACTCGTTGCGCTGCACCATGCCGATGTCGAAGAAGCCGGCATATTCGCCGTTCATGGCGTCGTGCAGCACGCTGCGCTCGCCGTCGCGGTGATCCTGCGGCGCCTGCACCAAGCCGACCTTGGGATCGCGGAAGGCCGGCACCAGGTCCTTCAGCCAATCGGGGTGCACGACATAGTCGGCGTCGATCACGCCGATGATCTCGGCGTCGGCGGCGGTGCGCGTCGAGCGCCAGGCGGAGCGCGCCGGCCTTGAAGCCGGCGAGTTCGTCGACGCGCACAAATTTGAAGCGCTCGCCGAGCGTGCGGCAATGCGCCTCGACCGGTTGCCAGAGCGCCGGCTCGGGCGTGTTGTTGATCACCAGCACGCACTCGAAATTCGGATAATCGAGCCGCGCCAGCGCGTCGAGCGTCTGGATCAGCATCGCCGGCGGCTCGCGATAGGCCGGGATGTGGATGGAGACCTTGGGCGCGGCCGCGTCGGGTGCAAGAGCCGGCGCCAGCGCCGGCGCCTGCAAAGGCGCGATCAGCCGTCGTGGGCGCGCGCCGAAAGCGACAACCGCGACCTCCTCGACGCGCGCGAGCGCGATGATGATGAGCGGGATCAGCAGCAGCGTACCGAGCCCAAGCGCGAATAGCGCGCCGGGGACGAAATAGTGGCCGTGCCAATAGGCGAACAACGCGGCGGCCCAGGCGCCGACCGCATTGGCGCCGCCCGCCATCAGCGCGGCCTGGCGCGCGGTGACGCCGCGGATCGCCAGGATCGGCAGCGACAGCAGGATGCTCAACAGGATAGCGATGCCGCCGAGCCGCCAATGATCGGGATTGGTGATCGGGCCTTCCCAAACGAACTTGGCATGACGGGACGCGTCGTACAGACCCCAATAGGGGCCGACGCTGCCTTCGAAAATCTTCCACGGCTGGTCGAGGGCCTCGACGATGTTGTACTGGATGCCGTAGGCCTCGGCGCGCGAGATGAAGTTGCGCAAGACGAGCGCCTGCTCGGCGCGGCCGGGCACCGCATTCTTCAGATTGTAGCCCGCGCTCGGCCAGCCGAATTCGGCGATTACGATGCGTTTGCCGGGATAGGCTTGGCGCAGTTTGTCGTAGACGATCATCGCCTGATCGACCGCCTGCGCGCCGGAGAAGCCTTCCCAATAGGGCAGGATGTGCGCGGCGATGTAATCGACCTGCGAGACCAGCTCGGGATGGTCCATCCAGACGTGCCAGATTTCGCCGGTCGACACCGGCACGCTGGTCGAGCGCTTGACGCGCTGGATCATCTTGATGAGGTCGGGGACGCTCTGGTCGCGGCGGAAGATTGTTTCGTTGCCGACGATGACGCTTTTGACGTTGCTGTTGCGGCGGGCAAGCTCGATCGCCGAAGCGATCTCGCGCTCGTTGCGCTTCTGGTCCTTGTCGATCCAGGCGCCGACCGTGACGTGCAAGCCGAATTCGGAAGCAATGGGCGGCACCAACTCGACGCCGCCGGTCGAGGAATAAAGCCGGACCGCGCGCGTGATCGGCGCGAACACCTTCATGTCGGCGCGGATGCGCTCGGCGGTCGTCTTGTCGCCTTCGCCCGGGTTGGCGCTGGCGTCGAACGGCGCGTAGGAAACGCTGGCGAGCTGGTTCTCGACCGGCGGCGCGCTCAGGTCGGTGCGCGTGAAGGCCCACAGCGCGGCCTGCACACACGCCACGAAAACAAGGACGGCGGCGACGATCCGCATGTTGCTAGAACCCTATGGGGCGGAGGAGCAGAGCGCGGAGCCCGTCCCCTGGGCCCGGCCGAAGCCTGATCTGCGGCGACGTACGGCAACGCAGCATCGCTCGATGGGTCAGGTAGGAATGACTCATGGCAAAACCTGGACAAGTGCCGGAACGCCATAATTTAATGGCATTAGGGAAACGCTCCGATGGAAGGCGAGTTCCGCCTTGCGGCTATTTGGTTGGCGGCGCCTTTTCAGCGGACGGGGCCTTGGCGGCGACCGGCGGCGGCGGCTCGAGCGCCGGATTGATCCAGCAGGCATGGGCCCGGCTGTTGAGGCTTTCCGGCACTTTGGGGTCGATATGGCCCTGGCGGATGAGGCAGCGGAACGTCGCCTGGATATGCGCGCTCGGGCAGCCGAAGCGATCGTAAAGGTCGAGATGGCGGAAGGCGGTGTCGAGGTCGTCGCGCCAGAGCAGGCTGACCACCCGGCGGCCGAGCCAGACGCATTCCGGATTGCCGGCGGGACCGCTCAGCACGCGCGCGGCGTCGGCGATTTCATCGATCTTCTGCTGGCGTTTCCTTGGCGGGGTCGCCGGGCGGCTTGCTCTGGTCGGGCACCTTGCTGTCGCCGCTCTGGGCGAAAACCGCCGCCGACGACACCAAGCCGGCCAAAGCCAGCACGACGCACACCCGGCGCAACCGAAGGATAACGTGCCTTGTCATGTCGATGTCGGTCGATGCCGCCGCAGTCCCGCGACCGCTGTCTTGCGACCGGATTGGGACACCAATACGGCGTGGGGATAAACCGTTGTTCAGCTTCGATCCATTTTTCGTCGCCGCATCCAAACTGCGCGGCTGCAAACTCTGGGCTTAACGCACGGGCCCCGCCGTTCGTTGCAGCCAAAGCGGATAAACCCGACACAACTTGGCAGCGCGACAAGCGCAGGATAAGCCGGTCGCGTGCGTTGTCTTTCGGACGCTTGGGTTTTTCTTGGGTTTCTCGATGCGCTTCGGCCTAGCCTGCCTGGCGGCAGCGATGGCGGCCATTGCCGGCGTCTGGGTTTGGCTGGGCGCGCCGGTCGCCATGCCGCACGCGCCGCTCGCGCCGGGCGAAAAGCTTTATTGCGTCTCCTACGCGCCGTTCCACGGCTGGCAAAGTCCGCTCGACCCCACGGCGCAGATTTCCGCCGCGCAGATCGAGCAGGACCTCGGCGAACTCGCCAAGATCACCGACTGCGTGCGCATTTATTCGGTCGATTTCGGGCTGCAGCAAATCCCGGCCATCGCCGAGCGCCATGGTTTGCAGGTGATGTTGGGGCTTTGGCTGTCGCGCGAGACGGAGCAAAACCGCCGTCAGATCGAAACCGCGGTGGCGCTCGCCAACCGTTATCCCGCCACCGTGCGCTCGGTCGTGGTCGGCAACGAGGTTCTGCTGCGCGGCGAAATGGCGCCCGGCGATCTCGCCGCCACCATCCGCGCGGTCAAGGCGCGGGTGAAGGTGCCGGTCACCTATGCCGACGTTTGGGAGTTCTGGCTGCGCCACCGCGACGTGGCGGCGGCGGTCGATTTCGTCACCATCCACATTCTGCCTTATTGGGAGGACGTGCCCGTCGCCGCCGGCGCCGCGGCAGCCCATGTCGCCGCGATTCATGACCGGGTGGTGGCGGCCTTTCCCGGCAAGGACGTGCTGATCGGCGAAGTCGGCTGGCCGAGCGCCGGCCGCATGCGGCAAGGCGCGCTGCCGTCGCCGGCCAACCAGGCGCGGGTGATCCAAGACGTGCTGGCCGTGGCGAGCGCCAAAATGTTTCACGTGAACGTCATCGAGGCCTTCGACCAGCCCTGGAAACGCGCGCTGGAAGGCACGGTCGGCGGCCATTGGGGCCTGTTCGACGACGCCAACCGGCGGCTCAAGTTCGCCTGGGGCGAGCCGGTCAGCGACCACCCGCTTTGGCGCTGGCAGGCGGCCGGCGGCATTGTCTTCGCGCTGGTGATTTTCGGCGCGGCTTTTGCCGGACGCCGGGGCGCGCCGCCTTCGATCCTGTGGCTGGCGGTGACGGCCAACGCCCTTGCCGGCGGCATCCTGATCGGCTGGGCGGCCGAGAACGCGGCGCTGGAAAGCCTCGGCGCTGCCGGCTGGCTGCGCTCGCTCGCTTATGTCGCGCGTGGCGCTCGCCAGTCCGCCGCTGGCGAGCATGGCGATCATGCGCGGCCTGCCGGCGCCGCGCTTGTCGCGGTTGCTGGGGCCGAAGCCCCAGCGCGTGCGCGATCCGCTCGCGCTCGCCTTGGGCGCGGTCATGATCGTGGCCATGCTGCTCGCGCTCAACGCCGCCTTCGGGCTGGTGTTCGACCCGCGCTACAAGGATTTTCCCTTCGCGCCGCTGACCGCCGCCATCGTGCCGCTGCTGACGCTCAGCTTCGCGACCGCGCGGCCGGCGGGCGCGCGCGGTGCGGCCGAACTCGCCGCCGCGGCGCTGCTGCTATTGTCGGCGCTCTACATCGCGCCGCACGAAACCTTGGCGAACTGGCAATCGCTGTGGTTTTGCGGCGCGCTCGCAGGATTGGCCGTCAGTCTGTGGCGGGTGCGCGACGCGCCAGACTGAGCACCAGGAGGCCGGCGGCCAGGGCCGACAGGCCGACATTATAGAGCACGAGCCCGAGACAACTGGCGGCGAGCGCCAGTGCGAACAGCGCCGATGACGGCCGGCACAGATTGAACGCGGCGATTGCGAGCGCCGCCCAGCCGAATACGGAATGCACGAACAGCGTCACCAGCGCCTGGCGCGAGGCGCAAAACCAGGTGTCCGGCCGGGCGGTGCAGGAAAGTCCGATATCGGCCCGCTCGATCGCGCCGTAACGCAGGGAAAGCGCCCCGCCAAGCGCAAGCGACGCCGACGATCAGCAGGATCAACGGCCGCGCGCGCGCCGGGCAGAAACAGCTTCATGCCGCGCCATATGCCGGCCGCCCAACGAGGTCAAGGATGCGCGAGTGCCTCGCCGGCATAACGCGCCGGATGGCAGGCGGCGCGGGCGGCGGCGAATTGCGCGCAAAGGCGCGTGGCGGCGGCTGCGTCCGGCAGCGGTCCGAGCACCAGCCGATAGGGCAGGCGGCCGGGGCGCCGCTCGTGCAAAGCCAGCGGACTGCAGGCCGAGCAGCAGCGGGCCGTGATGGGCCTTCATCGCCGCCCAACGCGCGTTCAGCAGCGCGAGCGTGCTCGATCCGCCGATATCGATGCCGATCGCCGGCTTGCCCGGTTGCGGCAACGCCGGTTCGGCGGCCGGCGCAGCGGCAAGCTTGACCTCCGGCGCGGGCGCGGGGGGCGCGGCTGCCGCAACAGGCGCCGCAGGGGGTGCGGGTGGTGCGGCGGCGGCGGGGCCGCAGCAACGATAGGCGGTGCGGCTGCGGGCGGCGGCGAAGCTTGCGCGGCGCCGTCCTGGCTGACCGCCTTGGCCTTTTCCTCCGGCGGCGCGGCAGCCGCCGGCGCCGCCGGTTGCGCCGGCGCGACCGAGGCGATCTTCGGCAGATCGGCCGGCGGCGGCGCGACGCGCGCGGCCACTTCCGCCACCTCGCGTTTGATCGAGCCGGTGATGTCCTCGAAATTGTGCTCCAAGCCGGCGACGCGCGCGGCCAGCCGGTCGCGGTCGGCGGTCAAATCGCGCAACTGCGCGGCCAGGCGCTCGGTCTCGGCCTGCGCCTCGGCGGCGCGTTGGCGCGCTTCGGTCACGGCGACCGCCTCGCACCGGGCGCCGGAGCGGCAAAAGCGGAATGCAGGCGTTCGCCGCCACGCTCGGTTTGGCTCGCGACCGCGACCGCGATCAGCGCGGCGGCGGCGCAAACCCCCCAGGTTCCGAAACGCCAGAGCGCGGCCATATCGGTTCGATCACTCAAAAATCGATCAATGAACGCGCGCAACGGTTTGAGATCGAGCGCCACGGCGCATCCTCCGAGCGGCGAATCGTTGAAAATGTTAGCAGAATCCGGCAATTCTCGCTGCCACACGGCGCGCCAGGCGGCGAGCGCGCTCTTTTGCGGCGCGGCGCGCTCGGCTATGGCTGCAGCGCGACAGCCTGAGTGACCGACCAATGCCTCAACGCACATGCCTTGCGATCGTGCTCGCGGCCGGCGAGGGCACGCGCATGCGCTCGGCGCGGCCGAAGGTGCTGCACGAGATCGGCGGGCGGCCGTTGCTGGCGCACGTGCTGGCGGCGGCACAAGACGCCGGCTGCTCGGACATCGCGCTGGTGGTCGGGCCCGATCACGCCGCGCTCAGCGAACTCGCCCGCGCGCTGGCGCCGCGCGCGCAGGTTTTCGAGCAGCGCGAGCGGCTCGGCACCGCGCATGCGGTGCTGGCGGCCAAGCCCGCGATCGAACGCGGTGCCGACGACATTCTGGTGATGTTCGCCGACACGCCGCTGGTGCGCCGCGAAACGCTGAGCAAGCTGCGCGACGCGCTGGCGCAAGGGGCGGGCGTCGCGGTGCTCGGCTTCACGCCCGAGGATCCGGCCGGCTACGGCCGGCTGCTGACCAAGGCCGGCGAATTGGTCGCCATCCGCGAGGAGCGCGACGCCACGGCGGAGGAACGCAAGATCGGGCTCTGCAATGCCGGGCTGATGGCGCTTTGCCGGAGCTCGCGCGCTCGATTTGCTGGCGCGCATCGGCAATCGCAACGCCAAAGGCGAATACTATCTCACCGATGCGGTTGCCACCGCCCGCGATCTGGGCTTGAAGGCAGTCGCGATCGAAACCGGGGAGGATGACGTGCGCGGCATCAACACCAAGGCGCAACTCGCGCAAGCCGAAGCCGTGTTGCAGCAGCGGCTGCGCGCGGCCGCGCTGGACGCCGGCGTCACCATGACCGCGCCGGAAACGGTCTTTCTGTCCGCCGACACCAAATTCGGCAAGGACGTGACCATCGAGCCCAATGTCGTGTTCGGTCCCGGCGTCACCGTCGACGACGGCGCCAGCATCCGCGCCTTCTCGCATCTGGAAGGCGCGCATGTCGGCAAGGGCGCGCGCGTCGGCCCTTTTGCGCGCTTACGGCCGGGCGCCGATCTCGGCGCCGACGTGCATATCGGCAATTTCGTCGAGGTGAAGGCGGCCGAGATCGAAGCCGGCGCCAAGGCCAATCACCTCGCCTATATCGGCGACTGCGCGGGTCGGCGCCGGCGCCAATATCGGCGCCGGAACCATCACCTGCAATTATGACGGGGTTAACAAGCATCGCACCGACATCGGCAAAGACGCCTTTATCGGCTCGAATTCCTCGCTGGTCGCGCCGGTCAAGATCGGCGACGGCGCCTATATCGGCTCCGGCTCGGTCATTACCCAGGACGTGCCGGCGGATTCGCTGGCGCTCGAGCGCAGCGCGCAGACGATTAAGCCTGGTTGGGCAAAACGCTTGCGGCAGGTGCAGGCAATGGGCAAGAAGAAGGCCGAAAAAGCCCGGCTGAGCGCTGTCACACGGCGAAACGCCATTTGATTTCCGTGGCGCCGCCCGCGCCGGTTAAACCCACGATGTAACGGGGGCCGTCCCAGCCGATGTGCGGGATCGTTGGAATTCTGGGGAGCGAACCGGTCGCCGGCCAATTGGTCGAGGCTCTGCGGCGGCTCGAATACCGCGGCTATGATTCCGCCGGCGTCGCCACGCTCGAACGCGGCGCGCTGACGAGACGCCGCGCCGAAGGCAAATTGCTGGCGCTGGAAAAGCGCCTGCGCAAGGAGCCGCTCAAGGGCCATACCGGCATCGGCCACACCCGCTGGGCCACCCACGGCAAGCCGAGCGAGAGCAACGCCCACCCGCACGCCACCGAGCGCGTCGCGGTGGTGCATAACGGCATCATCGAGAATTTCCGCGAGCTGCGCGAAAAGCTGGTCAAGGCCGGCGCCCGGTTCAAGAGCGAGACCGACACCGAGGTGGTCGCCCATCTGGTCACGCAGGAACTGAAGAAGCGGCAAATCGCCGGAGGCGGCGGTGGCGGCCGCGCTCAAGCAATTGCGCGGCGCCTTCGCGCTCGCCTTTCTGTTTGCCGGTGAGGACGACCTGATGATCGGCGCCCGCAAGGGCTCGCCGCTCGCCATCGGCTACGGCAAGGGTAAGATGTATCTCGGCTCGGACGCCATCGCGCTCGCGCCCTTCACCGACAAAGTGAGCTATCTCGAGGACGGCGACTGGGCGGTGGTGACGCGCAAGGGCGCCACCGTGCGCGACGCGCAAGGCAAGAAGGTCAAGCGCCCGATCATCACCTCGACCGCCTCGGCCATGATGGTCGACAAAGGCAACCACAAGCATTTCATGGCCAAGGAAATCCATGAGCAGCCGGAAGTGGTCGGCCACACGCTGGCGCATTACATCAACATGGTGCGCGAACGGGTTGAGCTGCCGGGCAAGCTGCCGTTCGACTGGAAGAAACTCAAACGGCTGTCGCTCTCGGCCTGCGGCACCGCCTTCTATGCCGGCATGGTGGCGAAATACTGGTTCGAGCGCTTCGCCCAGTTGCCGGTCGAAATCGACATCGCCTCCGAGTTCCGCTACCGCGAGGCGCCGCTCGAGAAGGGCGACCTCGCCATCTTCGTTTCGCAGTCGGGCGAGACCGCCGACACGCTCGCCAGCCTGCATTACGCGCACGCCGCCAAGCAGCACACTTTGGCGGTCGTCAACGTGGCGACCTCGACCATGGCGCGCGAGAGCCGACGTGGTGATGCCGACGCTGGCCGGGCCCGAGATCGGCGTCGCCTCCACCAAGGCCTTCACCTGCCAATTGGCGGCGCTCGCCTGCATTGCCATCGCGGCCGGCCGCGCGCGCGGGCGGCTGTCGCGGGCCGACGAGAAGCGGCTGGTGCGCGCGCTGATCGAAGTCCCGCGGCTGATGTCGGCCGCGCTCGCGCTCGAGCCGCAGATCGAGAAGCTGGCGCGCAATTTGTCGAAGGCGCGCGACGTGCTCTATCTCGGCCGCGGCACCAGCTTTCCGATCGCGCTCGAAGGCGCCTGAAGCTGAAGGAAATCTCCTACATCCACGCCGAAGGCTATGCCGCCGGCGAGCTCAAGCACGGCCCGATCGCGCTGATCGACAAGACCATGCCGGTGGTGGTGATCGCCCCGTTCGACCGGGTGTTCGAGAAGACGCTGTCCAACATGCAGGAGGTGGCCGCGCGCGGCGGCCGCATCGTGCTGGTGACCGACCCGCGCGGCGCCAAGGAAGTCGGCGGTCGACCATTTCGCCACGCTGACGCTGCCGGAAATGGCCGCCACCGTGACGCCTTTGGTCTATGCGGTGCCGGTGCAGCTGATGGCCTATCATACCGCCGTCGGCGCTCGGCACCGACGTCGACCAGCCGCGCAACCTCGCAAAATCGGTCACGGTGGAATAAGATCACCGCCATGGCGGACACCGACAAGAAGCCCGGCGAAGCGCTGGCAGCCGACGTGCAGACCGTAACGGCCTCGCAGACCAGCATTGCCGGCCGCATCCGCAATTATTTTCTCACCGGCCTGGTGGTGGCGGGTCCGCTCGCCATCACCGTCTGGCTGATCTGGTCGATCGTCACCTGGGTCGATGGCTGGGTGACGGCCCTTCATCCCACCGGCCTACCGGCCGGAGAGCTATCTGCCGTGGCCGGTTCCGGGCACCGGCCTGATCATCGCCCTCGTCGTTTTGACGCTGCTCGGCTTCCTCACCGCCAACTTGGTCGGGCGCACGCTGGTCGGCTGGGGCGAGAGCCTGCTCAGCCGCATGCCGATCGTGCGGCCGATCTACAAGACCATGAAGCAGATCTTCGAGGCGCTGTTCTCCAAGACCGGCTCGAGCTTCCGCACCGTGGGCCTGGTCGAGTTTCCGGCGCCCGGCATGTGGTCGCTGGTGTTCGTGTCACAACCGCCGAGCGGGGACGTGGCCGAGAAGCTACCGCAGGGCGACCATGTCTCGGTCTTCCTGCCCTGCACCCCCAACCCGACCACCGGCTTCTTCTTTTTCGTCAAGCGCAAGGAAGTGATCGAGCTCGACATCTCTGTGGAGAACGCGATGACGCTGCTGATTTCCGCGGGTATGGTGCAGCCGGACAACAGCGAGCCGGCGCAAAAGAAGCTGGCGGCGCTGGCGGGCACGGCGCGGGCGGCGCAGAACGCGCGGCAAAGCCGCGCGAAGGAAAGCGTGAAATAGCGGAGGCTCGCGTCGAGTTCGCCGTTCATGCAACGGGGGATAGAGTTATGAACTTTGTCGAGGCCATCCAGTCCGGATTTCAGCAATTACGTCAACTTTTCCGGCCGCGCGCAGCGCTCCGCCTATTGGTGGTGGGCGCTGTTTTACTTCATCGTTCTCATCGTCGCAGACATCCTCGACAGTCGTCATCTTCGGTAGTCCAGTCGGTCTGTACGCCATCGTCAACTCTGGCCTTGCTTGCTGCCGACGTCTTGCGGTCGGCGTCCGGCGGCTGCACGACATCGACCGCAGCGGCTGGTGGCTGCTGATCGCCTTGATTCCGCTCATCGGCATCATCGTGCTGATCATCTTCTTCGTGCAGAAGGGCACCACCGGCCCGAACCGCTTCGGCCCGGATCCGCTCGGCGGCGCGTAAGCCTCAGCCGGCGCGGATGAGGCGGATCGCCTCGTCCTTCTCGAACAGATAGAGCAGCGTGCGCAGCGCCTCGCCGCGCGCGCGTCTCGAGCGCGGGATCGCGCGCCAGGATCAGCGCGGCGTCGTCGCGCGCGGCGCCGAGATATTTGCCGTGCAATTCGAGCCGCGCGACGCGGAAGCCCGGCATCGCCGCTCTGGCGCGTGCCGAGCAGGTCGCCTTCGCCGCGCAGCCGCAGGTCTTCCTCGGCGATGCGGAAGCCGTCTTCGGTCTCGCGCATGATCGCCAGCCGCGCCTTGGCGGTTTCGCCGAGCGGCGTCTTGTAGAGCAGCAGGCAGGTCGAATGGCCGGCGCCGCGGCCGATGCGGCCGCGCAACTGGTGCAGCTGCGCGAGCCCGAAGCGCTCGGCGTGCTCGATCACCATGACGGTCGCCTCCGGCACGTCGACGCCGACCTCGATCACCGTGGTGGCGACCAGCAGCCGCGTCTTCGCCTGACGGCGAAGCGCGCCATGGCGGCGTCCTTGTCGGCGCCCTTCATGCGGCCGTGCACCAGGTCGACCTCGTCGCCGAATTTCTCGCGCAATTCCTCGAAGCGCGCCTCGCGCGGCGGCGAGGTCGATCTTCTCGGATTCCTCGACCAGCGGGCAGACCCAATAGGCGCGCTGGCCGTCGTCGAGCGCGCGGCCGACCGCGTCCTCGACTTCGTCGACGCGCGACGAGCGGAATGGTGCGGGTGTCGATCGGCTGGCGGCCGGCCGGCTTCTCGCGCAACTCGGAAACGTCCATGTCGCCGAAATAGGTCAGCACCAGCGTGCGCGGGATCGGCGTCGCGGTCAGCACCAGCATGTCGACGGCTTCGCCCTTTTGCGCCAGCGCCAGCCGCTGGTGCACGCCGAAGCGGTGCTGCTCGTCGACGATGGCGAGCGCGAGATCGCGGAACGCGACGTCGTCCTGGAACAGCGCGTGCGTGCCGACCAGCAGGTCGATGTCGCCGAGCGCGAGCCGGTCGAGGATGTCCTCGCGCTCGCTCGCCGCGCTCGCGGCCGGTGAGGATGGCGACGCGGATGCCGGCGGCCTCGCGCGAGCGGCGCGATGGTGTTGCAGATGCTGGCGCGCGAGGATTTCGGTCGGCGCCATCAAGCGCGGCCTGCCGTCCGGCCTCGATCACGGTCGCGGCCGCGAGCAGCGCCACCACGGTCTTGCCGGAGCCGACGTCGCCTTGCAGCAGGCGCAACATGCGCTGCGGGCTGCGCGAGATCGGTGACGATGTCGTCGACCGCCTGCTGCTGCGAATGCGTGAGCGAATAGGGCAGCGCCTTCGATGACGCTGCGCGCGCAACAGGCCTTCGCTCGGCGCTGCCGCGGCCGGCTTGCCGGCGCATGTGCGCGCGCACCAGCGCGAGCGCGAGCTGGCCGGCGAGCAATTCGTCATAGGCAAGCCGCGTCCAGGCCGGGCTCTCCGGCAGCAACGTCGTGCGGCTCGCGCCGGCCGGTGCAGCTGCCGCAGCGCCTGCGCGAAAGTCGGGAAGGCGTTCGCGCGCAACCCAGGCCTCGTCCTGCCATTCCGGCAGCGCCGGCAGGCGCGCCAGCGCGCCGTCCATCGGCGCGCCGCACATTGCCGAGCGCGAGCCCTTCGGTGAGCGGATAGACCGGCTCGACCAGCGGCAGATCGGCAAAGCCCTTCTCGTCGACCACGCGGTCGGGATGCACCATCTGCAACATGCCGTCGTAGAACTGCGGCGGTGCCGGAGACGTAACGCGTCTCGCCGACCGGCAGCAGCTTCTCCAGATAGTCGCGGCGCGCGTTGAAATAGGTCAGCGTCAGCGTGCGCCGGTGTCGTCGCTGGTGATCGATGCGGTAGGGCGCGCGCGGCCGGTGCGGCGGCGCGGGCCGGTGCTCGTCGACCGTCACCGCGACGGTGACGACCTGGCCGGCCTGCACCTCGTTGAGCTTGGGCCGCGCGCGGCGGTCGATCGCGCCGGACGGCAGATGGAACAGCAGATCGACGACGCGCGGCGCTCTCGCGGCCGAGCAGGCGGCGCATAGAGCTTCTCCAGCTTCGGCCCGACGCCGGGCAGGCTGGTGAGCGCGGCGAACAGCGGATTGAGCAGATCGGGCCGCATGCGGCGATGCTGGCTTGCGCCGTTCTGCCGACGCAATGCGGGGCTGTGAACAGCGGCGCTGACAGCGGCGCGGCCGAGCGCTCTATATAACCCGCACCCGGCCCCGTCCGGGCTTTTGGCGTTTGGAGACGGCATTGAGCGGAACGACACGATCGAGCGAAGGGCTGGACGAGCGGCGGCGGCGCCTGCTGTTCCGCTCCTGGCATCGCGGCATGCGCGAGATGGACCTGATCATGGGCCGCTTCGCCGACGCGCATATCGCGACGCTGACCGACGCCGAGCTTGACGAGTTCGAGCGCCTGCTCGACGTGCCCGACCAGGACCTGCTCGCCTGGGTCACCGGCGAATCGCGACGCCGCCGCGAATACGACACGCCGCTGTTCCGCCGCCTGCGCGCCTTCCATTGCGACGCGGGGCCGCGCCGATGAAGGCGGACGTGAAATCCCCCGCCGAACTGCTGCGCCCGGGCCGGCCGCTGACGCTGGCGCAGGTCGCCGACGGCGCCGAAGGCCTGGTGCTGGCCGATCTCGCGCGCGCCATCGCGGCGCGGCCCGATGCGCCGGCGATCTCGCTCGCCGTGATCTGCCGCGACGGCCCGCGCATGGCGGCGTTGGCGCGCGCGCTGGCGTTCTTCGGGCCCGACATCGTCACGCTGGAATTTCCGGCCTGGGATTGCCTGCCTTACGACCGGGTGTCGCCGCAATGCCGGCGTCGTGGCGCAGCGCATGACCGCGCTGTCGCGGCTTGCGCGCGTCAAGGGCCGCGACAAGCCGTCGGTGCTGCTGACGACCGTCAACGCCGCGCTGCAGCGCGTGCCGCCGCGCGAGTTCGTCGCCACGCACGCGCTGTCGGTCGCGCCCGGCAACGTCATCGGCATGGCCGGCATCGTCGAGTGGCTGGAGCTCAACGGCTTCACCCGCGCCTCGACCGTGCGCGAGCCCGGCGAATACGCGGTGCGCGGCGGCATCCTCGATCTGTTTCCGCCCGGCATGGACATGCCGGTGCGGCTCGATTTCTTCGGCGACGCGCTGGAGACGATCCGCGCATTCGATGCGCAGACGCAGCGCAGCGAAGGCGAGTTGCGCGGGCTCGATCTGGTGCCGGTCGCCGAATTCCAGCTCATCACCGAAACCATCCGCCGCTTCCGCACCGGCTATGTCGCAGCAGTTCGGCGCCGCCGACGCCCGGACGATCTGCTGTACGAGGCGGTGAGCGAAGGCCGCCGCTATCCCGGCATGGAGCACTGGCTGCCGCTGTTCCACGACAAGCTGGAGACGCTGTTCGATTATCTGCCGGGCACGCCGCTGGCGCTCGAGCAGCTGGCGGAAGACGCCGCGCACGAGCGCTTCACGCAGATCGCCGACTACTACGAGGCGCGCCGGCGAGGCGCTGAAGGATGGCGTCGGCGCCGCCCTACAAGCCGCTGCCGCCGGAGCGGCTTTATCTCGGCGAAAACGAATGGAAGGCGCGGCTCGACGCCGCGGCGCTGGCGCGGCTGACGCCGTTCGCGGTGCCGGAGGCGGCGCAGGTGATCGATGTCGGCGCGCGCGCCGGGCGCAATTTCGCGGCCGAGCGCGCCGAGCCGGGCGCCAATGTGTTCGAGGCGGTGAGCAAGCACGTCGCTGGCGCTGCAGGCCGCCGGCAAGCGCGTCGCCATCGCGCTGTGGAGCGAGGGCGCGCGCGAGCGCATGAGCCACGTGCTCGCCGACCATCAAATTGCACAATCTGACGCCGGTCGCGCTCATGGCCGCAGGCGCTTGAGCCTGCCCAAGCCCGCGGTCGCGCTCGCCGTGCTCGGCATCGAGAGCGGCTTCGAGACCGCGGACGCCGCCGTCATCAGCGAGCAGGACATTCTCGGCGACCGCCTGGTGCGGCCGCGCCGCGCGCAGCGCCGCGCCGAGAATTTCATCGCCGAGGCGACCAGCCTCGCGCCCGGCGATCTGGTCGTGCACGTCGATCACGGCATCGGCCGCTTCGCCGGCTTGCAGGCGATCGAGGCGGCCGGCGCGCCGCACGATTGCCTGGAAATCCATTACGCCGAAGGCGCCAAGCTCTATCTGCCGGTCGAGAACGTCGACCTGCTGTCGCGCTACGGCTCGGAGCAGAGCCAACGTCGAGCTCGACCGGCTCGGCGGCGGCAACTGGCAGGCGCGCAAGGCGCGCATGAAGAGCCGCATCCGCGAGATCGCCGGCGAGCTGATCAAGATCGCGGCCGAGCGGCTGATTGCGCGAGGCGCCGCGCTTCAACGTCGGGCCGGGCGCCTATGACGAATTCTGCGCCGGCTTTCCTTACGAGGAGACCGACGACCAGCTCGCCGCCATCGACGCCACCATCAAGGATCTCGGCTCCGGGCGGCCGATGGACCGGCTGATCTGCGGCGACGTCGGCTTCGGCAAGACCGAAGTGGCGCTGCGCGCGGCCTTCGTGGCCGCGATCAACGGCAAGCAGGTCGCGGTGGTGGTGCCGACCACGCTGCTGGCGCGCCAGCACTTCAAGACCTTCACCGAGCGCTTCCGCGGCTTCCCGGTCAACGTCGCGCAGGCCTCGCGGCTGGTGCCGACCGCGGAGCTCGCCGAAACGGTCGAAGCCGGGCTTGCCGACGGCAGCGTCGATATCGTCATCGGCACCCACGCGCTGCTCGGCAAGGGCATCAAGTTCAAGGACCTCGCTCTGCTGGTGGTCGACGAGGAGCAGCATTTCGGCGTCGCCCACAAGGAGAAGCTCAAGACGCTGCGCGCCGAGGTGCACGTGCTCACGCTCACCGCGACGCCGATCCCGCGCACGCTTGCAACTGGCGCTCACCGGCGTGCGCGATCTGTCGATCATCGCCTCGCCGCCGGTCGACCGGCTGGCGGTGCGCACCTTCGTGTCGCCGTTCGATCCGATCACGGTGCGCGAGGCGCTGCTGCGCGAGAAATACCGCGGCGGCCAGGCGTTCTATGTCTGCCCGCGCATCGAGGATCTGGCCGGCGCCAAGGATTTCCTCGACAAGAACATGCCGGAGGTGCGCGTCGCCGTCGCGCACGGCCAGATGCCGCCGACCGTGCTCGACGACATCATGTCGGCCTTCTACGACGGCAAATACGACGTGCTGCTGTCGACCACCATCATCGAATCCGGCCTCGACATTCCGACCGCCAATACGCTGATCGTGCACCGCGCCGACCGGTTCGGCCTGTCGCAGCTCTATCAGCTGCGCGGCCGGGTGGGGCGCGCCAAGCTGCGCGCCTATGCGCTGTTCACGCTGCCGGCGCAGCAGCAAGATCACGCCGCAGGCCGAGCGGCGGCTGAAGGTGCTGCAATCGCTCGACACGCTCGGCGCCGGCTTCCAGACTCGCCTCGCACGATCTCGACATCCGCGGCGCCGGCAATCTGCTGGGCGAGGAGCAGTCCGGCCACATCAAGGAAGTCGGCTTCGAGCTTTACCAGCAGATGCTGGAGGAGGCGGTGCTGAGCCTGAAGGCCGGCATCACCGCGCCGGTCGCCGACCGCTGGTCGCCGCAGATCACCATCGGCACGCCGGTGCTGATTCCGGAGGATTACGTCGCCGATCTGTCGGTGCGGCTGGCGCTCTACCGGCGGCTGGCCGAGATCGAGGACGAGCGCGAGATCGAGAGCCTTCGCCGCCGAACTGGTCGACCGCTTCGGCCCGCTGCCGCGGCGAGGTCGAGCATCTGTTGCAGGTGGTGGCGATCAAGGCGCTCTGCCGCCGCGCCAATGTCGAGAAGGTCGAGGCGGGGCCGAAGGGCGTGGTGCTGTCGTTCCGCGACAACATTTTCGCCAATCCGGACGGGCTGATCGCCTTCATCCGCGAGCAGGGCGCGAGCGTGCGCATGCGCAGCCGACCCGAAGGACGCCAAGAGCCAGCAATTGGTGTTCTTCGACGACTGGGAGCGGCCCGAGCAGCGCTTGAAGGGCACCGCCGCGATCCTGCGCAAGCTTGCCTCGCATCGCGGGCAGGCCAAGGCGGCCAGCTGTCGTCACCGGGCTTGTCCCGGTGACCTCGTTTAGGATGGCAAACCATTCGAGATGGCCGGTCAAGCCGGCCATGACATCGACGTTCTATCGCCGCCTGCGTGCCGGTCTCGAGCGCCGCGCGCTCGATCATCTCGGCGAGATATTCCGGCGCCTGCGCGCCCGACACCGCGAACTTGCCGCCGAAGATGAAGCAGGGCACGCCCTCGATGCCGGCTTCCTTGGCCGACTGCGCCTCGCCGCTCGACGGCGGCGACGTCCTGGTCGCTGGCGAGCGCGCCGCGCACTTTGTCGGCGTCGAGCCCGACGTCGGCGGCGGCTTTCACCAGCGTCTCGCGGTCGGTGAGGTCGGCGCCTTCGGTGAAATAAAGATCCATCAGCTTCTGCTTCATCTCGGCGCCTTGCCGTTGCGCGTCGGCCCAGCGGATCAGCCGGTGGCAGTCGAGTCGTGTTGGGCTGCCGCTTCATCTTGTCGGAGGCATAGACCAGCCTTCCGCGGCCGCCGCCGCGCCGACGCGCTGGGCGATGCCCTTGTAGCGCTCGGGCGAGCCGAATTTGGTGGTCAGATACTCCTCGCGCGAAATGCCTTCGCGCGGGATCCAGTCATTGAGGAAATAGGGTCGCCAGTGCACCTCGACCGGGATATCCGGCTTGAGCGCCAGCGCCTTTTCCAGCCGGCGCTTGCCGATGAAGCACCACGGGCAGACCACGTCGGAGACGACGTCGATACGGACGGGCTGATTGTCGGGCATGGCTCGGCTCCTGTTCGGAGCTAAGCCTAATCACGCGCAGCTCATTCGGCGGCAACCACCCGGCTGCCCATCACGCGCAGCATCAGGCTGTCGAGCGTGTCGCCGGCCTTGAGCGTCGCCAGCGTGACATTGGCGGCGACCTTGTCCTGCGGGCGGCGCTGCGGCCAGCATGGTATTCTTCAGCGCCGCGGCGATGCGGCGCGCCACCACATGGGCGCTGCGCAGATCGGTCTGCGTGAAGGCGATCAGGATGCGCGCCGTCGTCGTCGCGGCAGGCGAAATCGATGTTGCGGATCAGCCGCGTCATCAGCCGGGCGGCGTCCATGCCGGCGCGCGCGTCGAGCGAGCCGTCGAAGGAAAGCCGCGCCAGCGACAGCGCCAGGCTGCGGTCGCCCGCCTCGGCGACCGCCTTGCTCGAGATCGCGCCGGAACGTGTCGCGCGTGAGCAGGCCGGTGTCCGGATCGAACATGCCGTCGGTGTCGAGCGACTTCAGCATGCGCTTGAGCCGCGCCTCGAAGGCGTGCATGCGCACCAGCGGCACCATGCGCGCGACCAGGACGCGCGCGGGTCGCCGTCGACGTGATCGATGTTGGGCAGCGCTGTCGGCGAAATCGGGCGGCGCCTCGCCGATCACCGCGACCGGAATGTCGCGGAAGCGGGTGTCCTGCGCCAGCACGGTGAGGAAGGCTTCGACCATGCGCGGCGAAAAACCGTCGCCGACCACGATGCCGTCGATGTCGCGCGCGTTGAGATGCTTGGCGGCGGCCTCGACGCTGAGCGCGCCCAGCATGTTGACGCGCTCGCCGATGGCGACGCTGAGCGCGGGATAAAGCGGGCCGCGGCCGGCGATCAGCACGGTGGCGTCGTCGAGCGCGTCGCCGACCGGCAGCGGCGGCAGCTTGCCGCCCTGCGCGGCGAACAAGTCGATGCGGCGCAGCACTGTCGCATGCAGCGCGCGCACGCGCATGGCCGAAGCAGCCGCGCGATCAGCCGCTCGACCGGCAGCGCGGCGTCGGCCGGCAGCGCGATCGGCAAGCGCCGCTTCCTGGTCGCCGGCAACGCGCGCGATGACCGGCACGATCGGCCCGTTCGCGGTCGCGATCTGCAGGCCGAGCATGCGCGCGGCAAATCGCCCGGCGGTTCGCCCGGCTCGGCGATGATGACGGCGGCCGGCTTGACCGCCACGAAGGCGGTCGGCGCGTCGGCCCAATTGGTCTCGACGATCGGAAAGGCGCCGGCGGCGCTGAGCGCGTCGACGAGGTCGGCCGCCGGCTTTTCGGCGACCACGATGATCGGACCTTGCAGCGACATGCGGGCGGGCTACGCGGCGGTGAACCGCGGCGACCTTAGGCGCGGCGCTGTTAACGCCGCGTCAATGGCGGCGACTACGCGGCGTTGCGGGCGCGGAAAGCGCCGCAAACGAGCGGGTTGGCGCCGCGCGCCTCGAGCGCGGCGCAGACCGCCTCGGGATGGGCGGCGGTGCCGACCAGCCGTTCGCCGAGCAGCGCGTCGGGCAGAGCGAGCAGGGCCGCGTCCGGGTCGATGCCGGCGATGTCCGCTTCCAGCGCACGCAGGCCGAAGCGGTAGCCGCCGACGGCGGCGATGCCGGCCGGCGGCGGCACCGCGACCGTGTCGCGCGCCACGGGCGCCAGGCTGTTCTCGTCCGCGCCGACGACATCGACCAGTTGCGCCGTGCCGCGCCAGGCCGGCGCATCGGCCAGCCGCTCCGGCGCGCGCCAAAGCGCGATGGCCGCCGTGACCGAGGCGTCGATCAGCCCGGCATCGCACAGCGGCTGCAGCACCGGGCCGGGCAGCACGACGGCGCAGGAACCGAGCGCCTCGCATTGCGCGCGCAAGATTTGCGGGTCGAAAGGCTGGTGCAGCGCGAGCGTGCCGCCGGTCAGCAGCCAAGGCACGATGCCGAGCGCGACCGGCGCGAACGTGCCGGGGACGAGGGCGCAGAGCAGGTTCATGTCGGCGCCAAGACCGGCGGCGCGGGCGACATCGAGCGCCGGCGGTGACGATGTCGCGATGGCTGCGCACGACCGGAACGATGCCGCCGGCGGTGACGTCGAAACTCACCAGCGCGATGCGTTCGTCGGCTTTGCCGGCACGCGGGGAGGGCTGCATGGTCGCGGCCGCAGGCGCGAAGATTTCATCGAGCGGCACCACGCCGTCCGGCAGGCCGTCGCCGAAGCCGCAGACATAGCGGATGGGGAAGAGCTCGGCCGCCGACTGCATGGCGGCGTCGGCTGTTGCGGGCGCGCAGATGATCGCCTTGGCGCCGGCGCGCCCAAGCGCCGCCACCGTGTCCTGCCGGCGCCAGAGCAGCGGCAGCGGCGCCGCGACCATGCCGGCGCGCAGCACGCCGAGCAGCGCGACCACGCTCTCGACCGTATTGGCAAGCTGCAGCGCCTACCACCGTGCCGGTCGCCAGGCCGAGCGCGCGCAAGGCGGGCCGCGAGCGCCGCGATGGCGCGGTCGGTTTCCGCAAAGGTCAAGGCGCGCGGCGCGCGGCCGGTCACGCGCGCGCAGTCGGGCGGGTCGAGCAGCGCCAGGCGGCTCGGCGCGCGCACGCCGGCGCGGCGGAACAGGTCGTCGAGCGTCGCGGTCGCCGTCGCCGAGCGTCATGATTTCTCGTCCCCCTGCCACCAGGTTTCCGGCAGATAGCCGAACAGCGCGGTGCGCTGCGGGATGCTTGATGCGCTTCCAGCGCGCCACCCATTGCACCGGCAGATGATAAAGCGGCACCACGTAGAAGCCGGACAGCAGCACGCGGTCGAGCGCGCGCACCGCGGCGACGAAGGCCTCTTGCGTGCGCGCGTTGAGCAAAGCCGCGATCATGGCGTCGATCGCCTTCGACTTGACGCCCATGTAATTGCGGCTGCCTTGCTGGTCGGCGGCGGCCGAGCCCCAATAGAAGCTCTGTTCGTTGCCGGGCGAGAGCGACTGCTCCCAGCGGTAGTCCATCATGTCGAAGTCGAAGGCGATGCGGCGGCGCTCGAACTGGGTGGCGTCGACGCTGCGCACCTGCGCGTCGATGCCGGCGCGCTTGAGGCTGCGCGCGAAGGCGAGCGCCGGCGCGCTCCTGGTCGCGCGTGGTGGCGAGGATCTCGAAGGCGAGCGGCGCGCCGGTCGCCCGCTGCGTGAGCGTGCGTTCCTTTCAAGCACGTAGCCGGCTTGCGGCGAACAGCGCCAAGCGCGCGGCGCAAGCCGTTGCGGTCGCGGCCGCGAGCCGTCGCTCACCGGCGGCGACCAGTTGCCCTCCATGATGTCGGCGCGCACCGCGCCGGGAAAGGCGGCGAGCAATTCGCGCTCGCGCGGCGTCGCCGGCCGGCCATGGGCGGACAGATTCGCAGCCGTCGAAATAGCTGGCGGTGCGCTCGTAGAGGTCGAAGAAATAAGTGTGGTTGATCCATTCGAAGTCGAACAGATGCAGGATCGCCTCGCGCACGCGCACGTCGGAAAAGACCGGACGGCGCGTGTTCAACACCAGGCCCTGCATGCCCTTGGGCAGGCCGTAGGGAAAGCTCTCCTTCACCACGCGGCCCTCGCGCAGCGCCGGAAAGTCGTAGGCGGTCTGCCAGCGGCCGGGATCGGTCTCCACGCGCGCGTCGTAGAGGCCGCGCTTGAAGGCTTCGAAATGGGTGTTGCCGTCGCGGTAGTAATCGAAGCGGATGGTATCGAAATTCCACAGGCCGCGATTGATCGGCAGATCGCGGCCCCAATAATTCGGGTCGCGCGTGAAGGTGACGCTTTCGCCCGGCTTCACCGCGCTCACTTTGTAGGGGCCGCTGCCGAGCGGCGGCGCGAAGCTCGTGTCCTCGAAGGTGTTCGACGTCGACGGCGTGGCGGGCCAGGATCGGCATCAGGCCGAGGATCAGCGGCAGCTCGCGGTCGTCGGCGCCGGCGAGATCGAAACGCACGGCGCGCTCGCCGACCGCCTCGGCTTTGCGGACTTTCTTGTAATAGATGCCGAAGTTCGGGCGGCCGTGATCGCGCAATAGCTGCCAGGAAAAGATGACGTCATCCGGCGTCACCGGTCTGCCGTCGGCAAAGCGCGCCGCCGGGTTGATGGTGAAGGTGACGCGATCGCGCGCGTCGTCGGTCTCGACGCTTTGCGCGATCAGGCCGTAGAGCGTGAAGGGCTCGTCGTAGCCGCGCGCCAGCAGGCTTTCGACGATGTAGCTGCGCAGGTTTACCGCCGGAAGGCCGCGCACGATGAAAGGATTGAGGCTGTCGAAAGTGCCGAGCACGCCTTGCACCAATTGCCCGCCTTTGGGCGCCGCCGGATTGGCATAAGTCGGCTGGCTGAAGCCCGGTCCCCAGGCCGGCGCGCCATGCATGGCGATGGCATGCGCGGGCGTCTGCGCACGCGCCGGCCGGGCGGCGAACGCCGCGCTCGCCATCGCACCGAACATGACCGCGCGCCGGGACGGCGCCCAGCAAGTCGCCGCAGGCGTCGCATGAGGGTGCGGGAGCAAGGCCAATTGCGATTCGCTCGTCGGTTGGCGCGCAATTTAACATAATGGGCGGGTTACGACGGTGCGCAGCCCCGCATTTTCGGCACATTCGTGGCTTTATTGCCGAGGCAAGATCGGCTATCAGGCACGGAACCTCGGGCCACGCTCCCGCCGCATTTGACGGGGACACCCCGAACGAGAGGCGAACCGTTCGCGCCGGCCACGGGCCCGGGACGGTTGGGAAAAAGGACCGACAACAATGAATTCTCGGAACGCGACACCGCGGCATTATCGCCGGGTGCTGACCGCCGCTGCCGCGGGCCTTTTGGCGCTGACGGCGACATCCGCGCTGGCGCAGACGCCGCCCAAGCCTGCCGCCAAGCCGGCGCCCAAGGCCGCGCCGGCCAAGCCTCCGCAGCCACAACCGCAACCGCAGGCGCAGCCCGTCCCGCCGCAGCCGCCGGCGCAGGAACAGGCCGCGCCGCAGCTGATGTATTCGCCCTGGATGAAAGTGTGCGGCCAGGGCCAGGACACGCAGAACAAGAAGGTCTGCGTCGTCACCAAAGACGGCCGTCTCGAGAACGGCATGCCGGTCGCGATCGTGCAGTTGTTCGAGCCGGAAGGTCAGCCGAAGGTTCTGCGCGTGACGGTGCCGCTCGGCATGCAATTGGCGCACGGCACGCGCGTCATCATCGACCAGGGCGCGCCGGTCAACGAGCCCTACAAGATCTGCTTCCCGGTCGGCTGCATGTCGGACTACCCGGTCAGCGACGAGATGATCGCCAACATGAAGAAGGGCAAGAACTTGATCGTGCAGGCGATCAACATGCAGGGCACGCCGATCAGCCTGCCGCTGCCGCTCGCCGATTTCGCCAAGGCCTATGACGGGCCGGCAACCGATCCGAAAGTGTTCGAAGATCAGCAGCGCAAATTGCAGGAAGAGCTGCAGAAGAAAGCGGAAGACGCGCGCAAGAAGCTCGAGCAGCAGGCGGCGCCACCGGCGCCCGCTCCGGCGCCCGCGCCGAAGAAATAAGTTTCAACCGGACGCAAATGCGAAAGGCGCGGCTCCGGCCGCGCCTTTTTCGTTGCGCGTCCGTCAGTTGAGTTGGCTGTTGCGCGTGCGATAGCCGCCGTGCGCGTCCCTCTCGAACACTTGCCGCACCTGCGGATGGCGCAACGGCTCGCCCGACGTGTCGGGCAGCAAATTCTGCTCCGAGACGTAGGCGATATATTCGGTCTCCGCGTTTTCGGCGAACAGATGGTAGAACGGCTGGTCCTTGTGCGGTCGCACCTCGGCGGGGATCGACTGCCACCATTCCTCGGTGTTGTTGAACACCGGGTCGATGTCGAACACGACGCCGCGGAACGGAAACAGGCGGTGCTTGACCACCTGTCCGATCTGGAATTTGGCGTGGCGGGTCTTTTCGTCGCGGTTCATCATGGGCTCAGATAATCCGGCTTGGCGGTAAATTCCAGAAGTAATTAACGCCGCGCCACCCGCATTCTTTGTCCGACCAAGACCGCGACGACGACCGCAGTCGCAAACAGCACCGTTTCGAGGTCGATCCGCTCGCCGTTGACGGGAATGGCAAGTGCCACGACCATAAACGGCTGCAGCAGCATCAGCTGTCCAATGCGCGCCACCCCCGCCATCGCCATCCCGAAATTGCTGGCGATGAAGGAAAAATACTGCCCGACGAATGCAACCCACAACAGCGCGACCCATGCCTGTGCAGGGATCGCGGCAGCATCGGCAGGCCATAGGAAGAAGGTGGAGATGAGTGCGACAGGGAGATAAAGGACGAGCTGCCAAGTAATGACCTCCCAGCCCGGCATCCTCGCGCTCAAGCGTCCTGACAAAGTGTAGGCGATGCCGCCCGATACGACCACGCCAAATAGGAGAAGATCGCCAATGCCGATGGCGCCGCTGTCCCCGTGGCGCAACACGAATCCGGCCACGGCGGCAGCGCCTGCCGCGGTCGCCAGCCAGAAACCCGCGCTTGGCCGCTCGTAACCGAGCAGCGTCGCGATAGCTGCAACCGCGAGCGGCATGATGCCGAGAATGACGCCGCCATGCGATGCCGGCACGTAACGCAAACCGAACGAAAGGAATACCGGATAGGACACCAGCACGCAGAATCCAGTGAGGACAAATATGCCCCACGTGTCGCGCGGCGGCACTTTGCGGCGCAGCACCAGCAAGACAAGTCCCGCAACGATACCTGCAAGGCTGGCGCGCCCAGCGGTCAAAAACAGCGGGTCGAGATAGCCGACGGCGAAACGCGTGACCGGCACGGTGGCGGAAAAACCGACCATTGCGGCAACACCGAGAGCAAGACCAAGTTTTTCGCGGGGACTAGTCATTGAGGCCCGTCGGATTCGAGAAGGCTGCGCGGGACCGCGATCAAAAGCCGTAGTGTTTCGCCATCGCGGAGTCGCGCGCCGCGACAAGCTTGGCGAGGTCGAGCAGCACCTTGGCCTGCTTCCAGGTGGCGTCGTCCTGCATCTTGCCGTCGATCATCACCGCGCCGGCGCCGTCCGGCATGGCGGCGACGATCTTCTTGGCAAAGGCGACCTCGGCCGGGTCGGGCGAGATAGACCTTCTTGGCGATGGCGATCTGCGAAGGATGCAGCGACCAGGCGCCGACGCAGCCGAGCAGGAAGGCGTTGCGGAATTGCACCTCGCAGGCGGCCGGATCGGAGAAATCGCCGAACGGCCCGTAGAACGGCTTGATGCCGGCGGCGGCGCAGGCGTCGACCATTTTGGCGATGGTGTAGTGCCAGAGGTCCTGCTGGAACTGCCGCGACGTGCGCCATCACCGTGCGCATCGGCCAGCACTTTGTATTCCGGATGGCCGCCGCCGACGCGCGTGGTCTTCATGGCGCGCGAGGCGGCGAGATCGGCGGGGCCGAGGCTCATGCCGTGCATGCGCGGGGAGGCGGTGGCGATCGCCTCGACATTGTTGACGCCCTGCGCCGTCTCCAGGATGGCGTGGATGAGGATCGGCTTTTTGACTTTGTGCCGGGCCTCGAGCTGCGCCAGCAATTGGTCGAGGTAATGGATGTCCCACGGGCCGTCGACCTTGGGCAGCATGATCACGTCGAGCTTGTTGCCGACCGCCGCGACGATTTCGGTCACGTCGTCGAGCGCCCACGGCGAGTTGAGCGCGTTGATGCGCGTCCACAGTCCGGTCGCGCCGAAATCGGTCGCCTGCGCCATGGCGATGAAGCCGGCGCGCGCCTCAGCCTTGGCCTCGACCGGAATGGCGTCCTCCAGATTGCCCAGCACCACGTCGACCTGGCGGGCAAGCTCGGGCACCTTGGCGCGCAGCTTCTCGATGTGCGGCGGCACGAAATGGATCATGCGCTCGAGCCGCACCGGCAACTCGCGCAACGGCGCCGGCGCGCCGATGGCGAGCGGGGCGTAGAACTGGCGGGGCGGTTTCAAGCGGCAAGTCCTTCCCAATATCCGGTCTGCCGTTTAGAGGAATGCAAAGGCCGCGCCAAGTGGCCGCCAAACAGGCCGTGGTTACGCCATGCAACCGCTTTCGGGCCTCCTCGTTCTTGACTTCACCACGCTGCTGCCGGGGCCGCTGGCGGCCTTGATGCTGGCGGAAGCCGGCGCCGAGGTGGTCAAGATCGAGCGCCCGGGCGGCGAGGACATGCGGCGCTTTCCGCCGATGTTCGACGGCGAGAGCGCGACCTTCGCCATGCTCAACCGCGGCAAGAGCGTGCTCACGGTCGATCTGAAGAGCGAAGCCGACCGCGAAAAGCTCAAGCCGCTGCTCGAGCGCGCCGACATCCTGGTCGAGCAATTCCGTCCCGGCGTGATGGCGCGGCTCGGTCTCGGCTACGACGGACGTGCGCGCGCTCAATCCGCGGCTGATCTATTGCTCGATCTCCGGCTACGGCCAGGACGGCCCGCGCGCCGGCGAGGCCGGCCACGACATCAATTATATCGGCAATACCGGGCTGCTCGACTTGCAGCCGGGGCCGCTGGCGCAGCCGGTGGTGCCGCCGGCGCTGATCGCCGACATCGCCGGCGGCAGTTTCCCGGCGGTGATCAACATCCTGCTGGCGTTGCGCGCGCGCGACCAAAGCGGGCAGGGCTGTCATCTCGACATCGCCATGACCGACGCCATGTTCACCTTCGCCTGGTATGCGCTGGCGCTGGGCGCGGCGGCCGGACGCTTTCCCAAGCCCGGCGAATTGCCGCTGGTCGGCGGCTCGCCGCGCTATCAGATCTATCCGACCAAGGACGGCAAGCTCGTTGCGTGCGGCGCGATCGAGCAGAAATTCTGGCAGTCGTTCACCCAGGCGATCGGCCTGCCGGCGGAGCTCGCCGACGACGCGCGCGATCCGAAGGCGACGCGCGCCGCGGTCGCGGAACTGATCGCGCGCCAGGACCGCCGACGAATGGCGGCCGATTTTGGCGGCGGCCGATTGCTGCGCCACCATCGTGGCGCCGCTCGAGGAGGCGCTGCGCGATCCGCATTTCGTCGAGCGCGGCCTGTTCGCGCATGAGGTCGCGAGCGCCAAGGGCAAGACCATGCCGGCATTGCCGCTGCCGATCGCGCCGCAATTCCGCGATAAGCCGGGCGCCAAAAAGGCGCCGCCGCTCGAGACTAGAGCGCCTCGCCGCGCATCAGCCGCGGCTGCGCGCCGCCGGGCGCCACGCCCTCGCGCATCACCGCGCGGCGCAACGGCCCGATGCGGTCGATCATGTAGAGCCCGAGCCCGCGCGCGCCTTGCACCGGCAGAAAATCGGTGAGCAGCGTGCGGTTGAGCAGGTCGACGGCGAGCGTGCGGCTGCCGACATCGGCGCGGCGCGTCTTGTCGTAGCCGGCAAGCACGTCGATCGCCGCCGAGGTCGTGGCCGGCGCGCTGCGCGGCGACGACGAGTTCGCCGATAGCGGCGGCGTCGCGCAGGCCGAGATTGAGCCCCTGCGCGCCGATCGGCGGGATGACGTGGGCGGCTTCGCCGACGAGCGCGATGCGCCGGTCGGCAAAGCGCCGCGCGGTCGCGACCCGCAGCGGAAACAGGCCGCGCCCGGGCTCGACCGTGATCTTGCCGAGGATCGAATGCGCGCGCCGTTCGATCGCCGCCGACAGCGCCGCGTCGTCAAGCGCGGCGATCTCGTCGCCTTCGGCCGGATCGAGCACCCAGACCAGGCTCGAACGGTTGCCCGGCAGCGGCACCAGCGTGAACGGTCCGCTCGGCGTGTGGAATTCGGTCGAGGTGTCGCGATGCGGCCGGCTATGCGCGAAGCACAGCGTGAGCGCGACCTGCGGGTAGTCGCGTTCGTCGATGCCGATGCCGGCGGCCTGCCGGCAGAGCGAGCGCCGGCCGTCGGCGGCGATGACCAGCGGCGCGCGCAAGCGCTCGCCGCTCTTGAGCGTCACGCGTGACGGCATCGTCGCGCGCCTCGACGGCGACGACCTCGTCATCGATGAGACGCAGCATGGGCAAAGCGCGCGCGCGTTGTTCGAGCGCGGCGACCAGATGCCGGTTCTCGATATTGTGGCCGAAGGCGTCGAGGTCGATTTCGCCGGCCTCGAACGTGACCTCGGGCGCGCGCCACAGCCGCCCGGTATCGTCGACGAGCCGCATCGCCTTCAGCGGCGCGGCCTGCGCCGCGCACAGGTGCCAGACCCCGAGCGTCTCCAGCGCGGTGACGGAACCGGCGAGCAGCGCGGTGGTGCGGTTGTCGGGCTTGGCCGGGCGCTTGCCGACCAGCGTGCAGTCGATGCCGGCCTGCGCCAGGGCGATGGCCGCGGTCAGCCCGGCCGGGCCGCCGCCGACCACGATCGCGTTGCCTGCCGCCGTTGTCCGCCATGGCAACCGATTAGCATGGCCGCGCCCGATGGGCTATCAAACGCGCGAGAGCGTCCGAGGCGCCATGAGCGACACCGTCGACCGCAGCCTTGACCATCTGCCGCCCGCCGCCGCCCGGCTGGCGGCGCTGTTGGCGCGCCCGAAAACGGTGGCGGCGGCATGCGTCATCGTGCTGGCCGGGCTGGGCTGGATTTATCTCGCTTTGCTGGTCGCGGCGTCGGAGGTCCCGGCTGGGGCGGGGTATTTTGCCGCGCGCGTTTGCCGTCATCTGCCAAGCGGCGCCGGCGACCGGCGGCGTCTGCTGCTGGTCGCCTCGATGTGGAGCGCGATGGTGCTGGCGATGATGCTGCCGAGCGCCGCGCCGATGATCCTTACCTACGCCGAGATCGCCGACACCGCCGCGCGCAAGGGCGAGCGCATCGTGTCGCCGTTCGTGCTGGCGGGCGGCTATGCCGCCGTCTGGCTCGGCTTTGCGCGCGGCCGCCGCGCTCGCGCAACTCGCTCTCACGCGCGCCGCGCTGGCTCGACGGCGGCATGGCGTCGGCGAGCGCGTTGTTGTCCGGCGCGCTCTTCCTCGCCGCCGGGCTCTACCAGTTCTCCGCGCTCAAGCACGCCTGCCTGACGCAATGCCAGCGGCCGTTCCCGTTCTTCTTCGCGCATTGGCAGACCACGCGCGCGCGGCGTGTTCCGGCTCGGCCTGCAACAAGGCCTTTATTGTCTCGGCTGCTGCTGGGCGATGATGCTGCTGATGTTCGCGGTCGGCGCGATGAACGTGCTGTGGATGGCGGCGCTCGGCATGGTGATGACGATCGAGAAGATGCTGCACCGGGCGCCGCTTCAGCCACGCGATCGGCGCGCGCTGATCGCCGTCGGCGGCCTTCGGCTTCATGGCGCGGCCGTCGCCGCCCATTGGCCGCCGCCGGCGAACTGAGCTAGGAACGAGAAAAATCTGGGAGTGAGCCTTGACCGAAGCGTGGAGCTTGAAAGGCGAGATGGCGCTGTCGTGCAGCTGCACGGTGTTCTGTCCCTGCGTGATCTCGCTCGGCAACCATCCGCCGACCGAGGAGCGCTGCCAGACCTGGGCCGGCATCCGCATCGACGAGGGGCATTTCGACGCCATCGATCTCGCCGGCATCAAGGTCGGCTTGATGATGGATCTGCCCGGCATCATGGCGCGCGGCAATTGGACGGCGGCGCTGTTCGTCGACGACAAGGCGCCGATCCAGGCGGTCAAGGGCCTGACGCGCATCTTTACCGGCCGCGTCGGCGGCACCACGCATCTGCTCTCGATCCTGGTCGGGCAGTTCCTCGGCGTGCATCAGATTCCGATCAGCTACGAGACGCAGGGCGAGACCCGCATCGTCAGCCTCGACAAATACGGCGGCGGCGCCATCACGCCGGTGCGCGGCAAGGAGGCGGGGCAGAACGTCGTCATCAGCAACAGCGAATACTGGATCGGTCCCGACGTCATCGTGTCGCGCGCCGACAAGTCGCGCTTCCGCGGCTTCGGCCGCAACTGGAATCTGGCGGGCCGCTCGGCCGAGATCGTCAAGCTCGAATTGGGGCAATTCGTAAGTGGCGACGTTCGCACGCGTCCGCGCTTTCGCCATCCATGTCTTCACCGCGACCGGCGCGGCGCTGGCGTTTCTCGCGCTGATCCTGGCGACCGGCGAGCATTGGGCGGCGATGTTCTTCTGCCTCGGGCTCGCGCTCATCGTCGACGGCCTCGACGGGCCGCTGGCGCGCGCCTTCGACGTGGCGGAGGAAGCGCCGCGCTGGTCGGGCGACGTGCTCGATCTGGTGGTCGACTTCACCACCTACGTGTTCATTCCGGCCTATGCCATCGCCGGCAGCGGCCTGCTGCCGCACGCGCTGGCGCTGGTCGCCGGCGTCGTCATCTGCATCACCGGCGCGCTTTATTTCGCCGACCGCAACATGAAGACGGCGGATAATTATTTCCGCGGTTTTCCGGCGCTGTGGAATCTCGCCGCCTTCTATCTTTACCTGCTGGCGCCGCCGCCTTGGATCGCAGCGGCCGGCGTGTTCGTGCTGGCCGGGCTGACGTTCGCGCCGATCCGCTTCCTGCATCCGCTGCGGGTGGTCCACCTGCGTGCGCTGCACATTGCGCTGGTGATCGTGTGGGCGCTGCTCGCCATCGCCGCGCTCGCCGCCAATCTGCAGCCGGGGCCTCGCCGTGACGATCCCGCTTGCGGCCATCGCGATTTATTTTTTCCTCGCCGGCCTGTTGCACAGACCGGCCTGACCGTGCTCCATCCGCGCCTCGTGTCACTGGAGAGTTGATCATGCCCGTCCTTCTCATCGCCGGCGGCAGCCGCGGCATCGGCGCCGCCACCGCGCGGCTGGCGGCCGGGCAGGGCTATGACGTCGCGGTCAACTACAAGAGCAACTCGAACGCCGCCGCCCAGGTGGTCGAGGCGGTGAAGGCGGCCGGCCGCAAGGCGGTCGCGCTGCAAGGCGACATGGCGCGCGAAGCCGACATCGAGCGCGTGTTCGATGCGACGGCGAAAGCGCTCGGGCCGATCACGCATTTCGTGCACAGCGCGGGCATCATCGGCCCCTATTCGCGGCTTGACGAGGTTGCGACCGAAACGCTGCGCGAGGTGCTCGATCTCGACACGCTCGGCGCCATGCTATGCCTGCGCGCGGCCATCCGCCGCATGTCGACCAAGCACGGCGGCAAAGGCGGCTCGGTGGTGATGCTGTCGTCGATGGCGGCCACCATCGGCGGCGCCGGCGAATGCGTCTGGTATGCGGCGGCCAAAGGCGCCATCGACTCCCTGGTGATCGGCGCCGCGCGCGAGGTGGGCAAGGAGGGCATGCGCATCAACGCCATCTCGCCCGGGCGTGATCGACACCGACATCCAACCGCCGGGCCGCGTCGAACGGGTGTCGCCTTTGTTGCCGATGGGCCGGGCGGGAGAAGCCGACGAAGTCGCCGAGGCGATCCTGTTTCTGCTTTCCGACGCCGCTTCTTACATCAACGGCGCCAATCTGCGCGTGTCGGGGGCGCGCTAGCGGCGGGCAATGCTGCTTGCGCTCGCCGCGCGCCCGCCTATGATCCCCGCCGAAATCGCCAGCCAAGACAATTCAAGGGAGTGAAACATGGTTGCGGCAGTGCGCGTCCACAAACACGGCGGTCCCGAGGTGCTCACCTACGAGGACGTCGACATTCCGGCGCCCGGCCAGGGCCAGATCAAGATCAAGCAGCACGCCTCCGGCATCAATTTCATCGACTGCTATTTCCGCATGGGCATGTATCCCTCGCCGGTCGGCATGCCGTTCATCGCCGGCAACGAGAGCGCGGGCGAGGTGATCGCGGTCGGTCCCGGCGTCACCGATCTCAAGGTCGGCGACCGCGTCGCCTTCGTCGGCCCGCTCGGCGGCTACGCGGCCGAGCGCAACGTGCCGGCCGACCGCGCCGTCAAGCTGCCCGACAATATCAGCTACGAGCAGGCCGCCGGCATGATGCTCAAGGGCATGACCGTGCAATATCTGCTCAACCGCACCTACAAGGTCGGCAAGGGCACGGTCTGCCTGATCCACGCCGCGGCCGGCGGCGTCGGCCTCATCGCCTGCCAATGGGCCAACCATCTCGGCGCCACCGTCATCGGCACCGTCGGCTCCAAGGACAAGGCCGAGATCGCCAAGAAGAACGGCGCGCATCACACCATCCTCTATCGCGACGAGGATTTCGTCGCCAAGGTGAAGGAAATCACCAGCGGCAAGCTGTGCGACGTGGTCTATGACGGCATCGGCAAGACCACGTTCCCGGGCTCGCTCGATTGCCTGCGCCCGCTCGGCTATTTCGTGTCGCTTCGGCAGCGCCTCCGGCCAGATCGACGCCTTCAACATCAACATCCTGCAGGCCAAGGGCTCGCTGTTCGCCACGCGCCCGACGCTCAATCACTACGCGGCCAAGCGCGAGGACCTGCAGAGCATCGCCAAGGATCTGTTCGAGATGGTCGGCTCCGGCGCGGTCAAGATCCCGGTCAACCAGACCTACAAGCTCAAGGACGCCAAGAAGGCGCACGAGGATCTGGAAAGCCGCGGCACCACGGGCGCGTCGATCCTGGTTCCGTAAGCCATCTCATGCGCATCGCCGTGCCGGCGGTTCTGCTGATCGCCGGCACGGCCGTGCCCGCGCTCGCGCAGGAGAAAGTGAGCGACGCGGAGGCCTTGGCGATCGTGCGCAAGCACTGCATCGCCTGCCACGCCGACAAGCCCACGCATCCGGCCTTCGAGCAGCCGCCGAAAAATGTCGCGCTCGAGAGCCTGGCGCAATTGAAGCAACACGCCGCTTCGGTCTACCAACAGACCGTGCAGGACCGCGCAATGCCGCTCGGCAACGCGGCCGCCATGACCGAGGCGGAAAGGGCGGCGCTCGGCCGTTGGATCAAGGCGTTGCCATGAGCGAGACCAAAGCGGGCGACGTGAGGCCCTGGGGACGCGCCGCCACGCTCGGGCTCGGCGTCGGCGCGCTGCTCGCCGGACAGGCGGCCGCGCTGATGGTGCTGACCTGGCACTTTGGCGTCGGTCTCGCACAGCTGCCGGATTTCAGCGGCGACGGGGTCTCCGTCACTCTCATCATGTTGGTGGCGACGCCGGTGCAGTTGGCGCTGCTGATGCTGATGGCGCGGCAGACCGGCGCCGGCGCCGCCGACTACCTCGGGCTGATCCGGCCGCGCCGCGCCGATGTGGTGATGGGCATTGTCGGCGGTCGTCGCCTTCATTCTCGTCGGCAACGCCGTGAGCTGGCTGCTCGGCCAGAACATCGTCACCGGCTTTCAGCGCGACATCTACCGCAGCGCGGGCGCCGCCGGCATGTTGCCGCTGTTGTGGCTGGTCGTGGTGGTGGTGACGCCGGTCAACGAGGAGCTGCTGTTTCGCGGCTTCCTGTTCCGCGGCTGGCATCGCACGCCGCGCGACGCCTGGATCGTGATCATCGTCACCGCGCTGCTCTGGGCCGTCATCCACGTGCAATACGACCTGTACGTCATCGGGCAGGTGTTCGTCTGCGGCCTGATTCTGGGCTGGTTCCGCTGGGCGACCGGCTCGACTTTGTTGACCATCCTGATGCACGCCCTGGTCAATGCCGAAGGCATGCTGGAGACCTTGTTCACCGCGCACAATTGACGCGCGCTTAGAGCAAAGCGGCGATCTGGCCGAAGGCCGGATGACTGTCGATGCCGGCCGGCAATCGCGGCAGGCCGATCACCGGCGCGCCGGCGGAAAAGCGCGCAATGCTGGCGACCGTATCCTTGAGCTCGACCGGATTGCGCTCGCTCTCCGACACCACGACGGCGGCGACGCTCGAGCCCGCGCTGCCGCACGACGTCGAGCGCGGTGAGGCTGTGGCTGATGGTGCCGAGATAGCCGCCGACGGCGAGCAGCAGCGGGATCTTGAGCGCCGCCATCCAGTCGAGCACCGTGCGGGCGCCTTCGAGCGGCACCATGATGCCGCCGACGCCTTCGATGAACAGCACGCCGTCGGCGGCCTCGACGGCGGCGCGGCTGAACGCGACCAGCGCGTCGAAATCGAGGACGCGGTTCTCGCGCTCGGCGGCGAGATCGGGCGACAGCGGCGCGCGGAAACGCCAGGGCGCGATGGCGGCGATTTCGTCGGCGGACACCGGCCGGCCGAGCGCGCGCAGCAGCACCGCCGGGTCGCTGGTCTCCACCACCGAGGAATCGTAGCCGCTCACCACCGGCTTGAGCGCGGCGACCGCCTGGTTGGCCGCGCGCAGAGTGCGGATCAGGCCGGCGGTGACGAAGGTCTTGCCGATGTCGGTGCCGGTCGAGGTGACGAAATAGGCCGCTCATGGCTCAATGCGCCAATATGCGCGCGCGCACGACGCCGGCGAGGCGTTCGATCGCCTCGTCCGGATGCTGCGCGGTGAAGGTAAGCCGCAGCCGCGCGCTGCCGGCCGGCACCGTCGGCGGGCGGATGGCGACGGCGAGGAAGCCTTCGTCCTCCAGCAGACGCGAGGCCGCGAGCGCGTCGTCTTCGTCGCCGATCACCACCGGCACGATCGGGCTCTGCGCGTCCGGCAAGCCGGCAAGTTGCGTGAAGGCGCGCGCCTTTTGCACCGGCAGGGCGGCGTAATCCGGCTCGCGCTCGATCACCTCGAGCGCCGCGATGCTGGCGGCAACGACCGCGGGCGGCAGGCCGGTCGAGTAGATCAGCGTGCGCGCGCGGTTGCGCATGAGTTCGATCACCGCGCCCGAGGCGCACAGATAGCCGCCATAGGCGCCGACCGCCTTCGACAGCGTGCCCATCTGCAGCGGCACCGGCACATGCGCATTGCCGCTGAACGAGGAGCCGCGGCCGCCGCCGACGACGCCGAGGCCATGGGCGTCGTCCGTCATCAGCCAGGCGTCGTATTCCTGCGCAAGCGCCAGCAACTCGGCGAGCGGCGCCAGATCGCCGTCCATGGAGAACACGCCGTCGGTGACGATCATGCGCGCGGTCGTGTTCGCGCGCGGTGGGCGGCGAGCAATTCGCGCGCATGCGCGACGTCGTTGTGGCGGAACGCCAGCACGCGGCCGCGCGACAGCTGCGCGCCGGCGTAAATGCAGGCGTGCGACAACTCGTCGAGCAGCACCAGCCCGTCGCGCCCGATCAGCGCCGGGATGATGCCGGCATTGGCGAGATAGCCGGAGCCGAACACCACCGCCGCCTCGGTCTGCCTTGATGCGCGGCAAGGCGCGCCTCGAGCTCGGCATAGAGCGGATGGTTGCCGGTCACCAGCCGCGAGGCGCCGGAGCCCGCGCCGTAGCGCGTCGATCGCCGCGATGGCGGCCTGCTTGACCGCCGGATGCTGGCTGAGGTTGAGATAGTCGTTGCAGGAAAACGACAGCAGGCGCTCGCCCGTCGCGCTCGACCCAGATGCCGTCCTCGCGCACGGTCTCGGCCAGCGCGCGGCGCAGGCCGCGGCGTTGCAGCTCGTCGAGCTTGTCTTGCGCAAAAGCGTCGAGCGTGTGCATCAAGGCACTCTAGCGCGGGCGAGGGCAGGCGGCCAATGGCGAAGCAAAAAGGGCGCGGCAAGACGCCGGGCTGGTACGGCGCCGGCATCGATCACCTGTGGCTGCCTTATGCCCAGATGAAGACGGCCGCGCCGCCGCTGCCGGTCGCGCGCACGCACGGCAGCCGCATCGTGCTCGCCGATGGGCGCGAACTGATCGACGGCGTCGCCAGCTGGTGGACCGCCTGCCACGGCTACAATCATCCGCATATCCGCCAGGCGGTCGAGCGCCAGCTCGCCGTCATGCCGCATGTGATGTTCGGCGGGCTCGCGCACGAGCAGGCATTGACGCTGGCGCGGCGGCTGGCGGCGCTCTTGCCCGGCGATCTGACGCGCGTGTTCTTTTCCGATTCGGGCTCGGTCGCGGTCGAAGTCGCGCTGAAGATGGCGGCGCAATATTGGGTCAACCAAGGCGCGGGCGGGCGCACGAAATTCATCGCCTTCAAGGGCGCCTATCACGGCGACACGGCCGGCGCCATGGCGGTGAGCGACCTCGACAGCGGCATGCACGCCGCCTTCGCCGGCCTGTTGCCGGAGCATTTCGTCGTCGATCTTCCGCGCGATGAGGCGCAGACCGCGGCGCTCGACAAATTGCTGGCCGAGCGGGCCGACGACATCGCCGCGATTGTGGTCGAGCCGCTGGTGCAGGGCGCCGGCGGCATGATCTTCCACGACGCCGACCGTGCTCCGGCGCCTGCGCGCGCTTGCCGACAAATACGACGTGCTGCTGATCTTCGACGAGATTTTCACCGGCTTTGGCCGCACCGGCACGATGTTCGCATGCCAGGCGGCGGGCGTGACGCCCGACATCGTCACGCTGTCGAAGGCCTTGACCGGCGGCACGCTGCCGCTCGCCGCCACCGTCGCCACGCAAAAAGGTGTTCGACGCCTTCTGGTCGGACGATCCGGCGAAGGCGCTGATGCACGGGCCGACTTTCATGGCCAACGCGCTCGCCTGCGCCGCCGCCAATGCCTCGCTCGATTTGTTCGCGCGCGAGCCGCGGCTGGCGCAAGTCGCGGCCATCGCCGGGCAAATGCAAGAAGGTCTGGCGCCATGCCGCGATCTGCCGGGGGTGAAGGACGTGCGCGTCCAAGGCGCGATCGGCGTGGTCGAACTCGATCATATTGCCGACCTCGGCGCCTTGCGCGCGCGCTTCATCGAGGAGGGCGTGTTCGTCCGCCCGATCGGCAACATCGTCTACCTGACGCCGGCGTTCACCATCTCAGCCGACGAGCTCGCGGCGCTGACCGGCGCGGTCGTCAAAGTCGTGCGCGATTTGTGCTGAGCGCTACGCCCCGCGCGCCGGCCGCACCACCGTCACGGTGCATTCGGCCTCGGCCGCGATCTTGGCCGAGACGCTGCCGAGCAGCGTGCGCATGAGCGAGCCGTGGCGCGCGCCCACCAGGATATGGTCAACCCGGTTGGCAGCGGCAAAATCGAGAATGGCCGCCGCCGGATCAGCGGCCTCGAGCACATGCACGGTGAGCCGCGACGCGTCGAGCTTCAGCGGCTCCGCCCAATGCCGCAGCGCCACCATGCGCTCGATGTGCTTGTTGCGGCCGGTTTCGTCGAGCGTGCTGTCGATGGCGAGCCGCGCCGATTTGAGCACGTTGAGGCAGGCGAGCCGCGCCATCGGCATGGTCGCCAGCATACGGCCGGCGGTGACGCGCAAGGCGTCGTGCAAACCGGCCGAGCCTTCGCCGAGGTCGACGGCCGCCGACCACGATCGGCGCCGAGGATAGATGCGCGGCAAGCGCGGGCTTGGCGCGCGGCGAGAGATCGGTGTTGAAGCGCCGGCGCAGCACGGTGGTCAGCCGGTCGCGCCGCAGGCGCTCGGAGCGCCGGGTCAGCTTGACTTTCTCGGGGTGGCCGAGCTCGAAAGCGAGTTGCGCCGCGGTCGGGTGGCGCCAAGCCGGCTCGACCTCGAGACAGCGCAGCACGATCTCCTGCAGCCAGGGCGGATAGTCGGCGCGCAGGGCGCGCGGCGGGACCGGGTCGCGCCACAGCCGCCGGCGCATGCCGCCCAGGCTTTCGGCCTCGCCGAACGGCCGCTCCCCGGTCGAGAAGAAATAGAGCAACACCCCGAGCGCGAACAGGTCGCTGCGCGGGTCGTCGCGGATGCCGCGCAATTGCTCGGGCGACATATAGGGCGCGGTACCGAAGGGCACGCGGAATTCCTCCCGCATCAAGTCGGGCAACTGATCGTGACGCGCGAGCCCATAATCGAGCATCACCGCCTCGCCGCTCGGCCGCAGCATGATGTTGCTCGGCTTCACGTCGAGATGGATGACGTGCTGGCCATGCAGGTCGTGCAGAGCGGTCGCGATGTTGCCGCCGAGCGCGGCGACCTCGTCATAGGGCAGCGGCAGCGCGTCCAGCCGTCGCAGCAAAGTCTCGCCGGCGATCGCTTCCATGACGATGTAAGGCTGCGCGGAAAAATCGCCGGCCGCGACGAAAGCCGGCACGTGCGGGCCGGTCAGGCGCGGCATGATCATCTGCTCCATCTCGAAGCTGACGATGGCCGCCGGATCGGCGCCTTCGCCGATGCGCGGCACTTTCATCAGCAGCGGCATCGTGGCGCCGGGACGCGACACGCGCCACAGCGCCGCCATGCCGCCTTGATGGATGAGTTCCTCGAGCCGAAAGCCGTCGACCGTCACCCCCGGCTCGTGCAGCGGCTTTGCCATTACGCCCCCAGCAGCAGCCGGTCGGCGAGCGAGCCCGGCAGGCCATTGCGGCGGATGCGCTCGGCGGCGGCCTCGACGTCATAGGGCGCGCGGCAATAGGTCAGTTCGTTCCTGCCGGTATCGAGCATCGCGTAGGACGCGGCCGGATTGCCGTCGCGCGGCTGCCCGACCGAGCCGAGCACGGCCAGCCATTGCCGGCCCGGCAGCAAAGGCATGGCGACGCCCGCGGTCGGCGTGACCGCCGCCATCTTGCCGGTCGCCGACATCGTATAAAGCGCCGGCCGGTGGATGTGGCCGCAGAAGGTGACGTGCGCCGCGGTGGCGGCAAGGCTGCGCGCGGCGTCGCCGGCGTTTTGCACATAATGCCAGCGTTCCGGACGGCTCGCTTCGGCATGCACGTAGAGACGCTCGCCCTCGGTCTGCGTCATCGGCAGCGCGTCGAGAAAATCGCGCTGCGCGCGTCCGAGTTGGCCGCGCGTCCAGTCGATGGCGACTTGCGCGACCGGGTTCATGTCTTCGTCGTGGATGATCGCGTTGTCGTGGTTGCCGCGCACGGCGGGCGCGCCCCGACCGGCCAAGTCCATCGCGGTCTCCACCGCCCAGACCGGATCGGCGCCATAGCCGACGATGTCGCCGAGCAGGACGAAGCGCGCGGCGCCGTCAGCGCGCGCCTGTTTCAGGCAGGCCTCGAAGGCCTGTTTGTTGGCGTGGATGTCGGCGAAAATGGCGATCAGCACAAACCGGCCCCGCGTCTGGCCCAGGGTGCGGCGATTGCGTCACGCCGCGTTGACCTTTGTCAAACCGGCCTGCACGCACGCCGCCGATTATTCCCTGCCGGGGCCGGCTGCGGCACAAAAAATTTTGAGCGGGGACCCCGTTTCCCGTGCCGGACGCCGATGCCAGAATGAAGGCAGCCGGGAGGGCGCCATGAACAGGATCGGTTGGGTCGCATTATTTGCAACTTTGTCGCTTGCCGGAACGGCAGGCATCGCCAACGCGCAGCAGCCGGCCGCCGCGCCGCCGCCGCCCTTGATCGATTGGGACAAGGTGCAGATCAAGACCATCGATCTCGGCCACAACACCTACATGTTGATGGGGCAGGGCGGCAACATCACCATCGCCGTCGGCAGCGACGGCATCATCATGGTGGATACGCAATTCGCGCCGCTGTCCGACAAGATCAAGGCGGCGATCAAGGCGATCTCGCCGCTGCCGATCAAATACGTCATCAACACGCATTTCCACGGCGACCACACCGGCGGCAACGACAATTTCGCCAAAGACGGCGCCATCATCGTGGCGCATGACAATATCCGCGTGCGCCTGGCGGCGGGAACGACCGCGGGCCTCACCGGCGCCAAGGCGGCGCCGCGGCCGGCGGCGGCGCTGCCGACGCAGACCTATTACGGCGGCACGGTTTTCCTCGAGGTCGGCGGGCGCAAGGTCGCAGCTCACGCATGTCGCCAACGCGCATACCGACGGCGACACCTGGGTCTATTTCGCCGACGCCAACGTGATCGCCACCGGCGACACCATGAACAATCTCAAGCGCTACCAGAACATCGACTTCGCCAATGGCGGCGACGTGCGCGGCATGATCCGCGCGACGGAAACTTATCTGAAGTTGGCCAACGACAGCACCAAGATCGTGGTCGGCCACGGGCCGCTGGCGACCAAGGCCGATGTTGCGAACTTCCATAACATGCTGGTGACCTGTCGCGACCGCATCAAGCCGCTGTACGACCAGGGCAAGAGCTTGCAGGAGGTGATCGCGGCCAAGCCGCTCGCCGATCTCGACGCCACCTGGGCGAACAACGAGTTGCACGCCAACGGCAACGTCAGGAACGTCTACAATTCGTTCGGGCGTCTGTGAAGGCGGCGGTCAGAAACCGACCGCCGCGCCGTGCAGGTCGTAGGCGTCGGCGCGCTCGATCTTGACGGTCGCGATCTCGCCGACCCGCAAAGGGCGGCGGCTGGCGACGTAGACCGCGCCGTCGATCTCCGGCGCATCGGCCATCGAGCGGCCTTTGGCGGCGCGGCCAAACACTTGCGTCGGACGCGCGCTCGATACGCTCGTCGATGATGACCTGCTGGCGCGTGCCGACCTTGCGCTTGAGGCGGCGCGCTGAGATTTTCTGCTGCGCCTGCATGAAGCGGTGCCAGCGCTCTTCCTTGACCTCGTCCGGCACCGGCGCGGCCATGTCGTTGGCGGCGGCGCCGGCGACCGGCTCGTATTTGAAGCAGCCGACGCGGTCGAGTTGGGCCTCCTCCAGCCACGCCAGCAGCAGTTCGAAATCCGCGTCGGTCTCGCCCGGAAAGCCGACGATGAAGGTCGAACGCAGCGTCAGCTCGGGGCAAATTTCGCGCCAGCGCGCGATGCGCGCCAGCGTCTTTTCCTGCGCCGCCGGGCGTTTCATGCGTTTCAAGACTTCGGGCGCGGCGTGCTGGAACGGGATGTCGAGATAGGGCAGCACCTTGCGCTCGGCCATCAGCGGGATGACCTCGTCGACATGCGGATAGGGATAGACGTAATGCAACCGCACCCAGACGCCGAGTTCGCCCAATTCGCGCGCCAGGTCGATGAACTTGGCGCGCACCTCGCGACCCTGCCATTGACCGGCGGCGTATTTGATGTCGACGCCGTAGGCCGAGGTGTCCTGCGAGATCACCAGCAGCTCTTTCACGCCGGCCTTCACCAGTTTTTCGGCCTCGCGCAGCACGTCGGCGGCCGGGCGCGACACCAGATCGCCGCGCAGGCGCGGGATGATGCAGAACGAGCAGCGGTTGTTGCAGCCTTCGGAAATTTTCAGATAGGCGTAGTGGCGCGGCGTCAGCTTGATGCCTTCCGGCGGCACCAGGTCGAGGAACGGGTCGTGCGCCGGCGGCAGCGCGCGGTGCACGGCCTCGACCACGCTCTCGTATTGCTGCGGGCCGGTGATCGCCAGCACCTGCGGATAGGCCGCCGAAATGGCTCTCGGGCTCGGCGCCCATGCAGCCGGTGACGATGACCTTGCCGTTTTCCTTCAGCGCCTGGCCGATGGCCGAGAGCGACTCCGCCTTGGCGCTGTCGAGGAAGCCGCAGGTGTTGACGATGACGAGATCGGAGCCGGCGTGCTCGCGCGCAAGCTCGTAGCCCTCCGCGCGCAGGCGCGTGACGATGCGCTCGCTGAATCGACCAGCGCCTTGGGGCAGCCGAGCGAAACGAAGCTCACCTTGGGGGCGGCCGTGTCGGTTTTTTTGTCCGGATCGAGCATGCGCGCGCTAGGAGCTAGTCGCGATAAGCGGCGAGATCAAGGTATTGGTGAAGCGCGGCGACACGCCCACTTTCCGTCTCCACAAGGGGAGCGGGGAAGCGAGCCTGCGGCGTCACCCGTTCCGCAGCGCCTCGGCCTGCTGGTAGAACTTCTTTTCCCAGGCCTTCTGGTTGTCGACGCCTTCGCGGATGAAGGGCGTGAACATGGCCAAGTGCAGCAGCAGCCAGTTGAGGAAACGCGCCGGCTGCCGCGTCGGCTTGATGAAGTCGACGAACAGCACCACGCGCGTGTGCGGCGTGTTGTTCCAGGCCTCGTGCTCGTAGGCGTCGTCGAAGATCACCGCTTCGCCTTCCTGCCAGCGGTAGACTTGGTTCTCGACGCGGATGCCGAGCGCCTCGCGCGGCTCCGGCACGATCAGCCCGAGATGCAGGCGCAGCACGCCGTTATAGGGGCCGCGGTGCGGCGGCAAATGCTTGCCCGGCTCGAGGATCGAGAACATCACGGTGATGAGGCCCGGGATCTTCCGGCAGATGCGCCAGGTCTGCGGGCAGAGCGCGATATTGGCCTGCGACTGAAAGCCGTAGCCGCACAGCATGAAGGTCTTCCAGCCGCGGTCCTGGCTGATGGCGGAAACGTCGCTCGCCAGTTCATGGAAGCCCGGCAGGTCCTCCTTGCGCGTGAGCACGCGCTCGAGCTCGGCGCGGATCGCGCGCCACTCCGTCTCGATCTCGCGCGCCCAGGGGAAGACGGCGTTGTCGTAGATCGGCGGATTGCCGACTTTGCTGTGTTTGAGATTAAGCCGCTCGACCCAGGCGACCGCGCCCATGAACAGGCGGGCGATCAGGCTCGGCCGCGCCAAAGGCTGCGATGCCGGCGGTGGCGAAACGTTGATCGGGCTCGTTGTCGGATTGGGCTTCTGTCTCTGCGAGGCTACTCACCGGCTGCTCCCTCACGCGTGGCAACGCGCTGGCGCCCCTTTGGAAGCGGCATTTTTGTCATAATTGCAGCGGCGGGGGCAAGCCCGCCACGCGCGGTATTGGCGGCGGCTTCGGCCGGCGTTATCGTGGCGCGGCGAGGGCGCATGAAAACGGCATTGTTGCTGATCGGCCTGTTGTTGGGCGGCATGATCTTGCCGGCCGCTCCGGCCATGGCGGCCGATGCCGCGGCCTGGTGGCGCTCGCCGGCGGCGCCGGCCGAAGTGCTGCCGTTCCCGCGCAGCAACCGGGCGCAGGCGATTTGGGATGGCGGCGCGTGCTGGGACGAGTGCGGCGCCTACACGGCCTGGAATCTGGTCGACTGCCTTTATCGCGATCGCGCAGGGCCGCTGCCTCAAGCATACCGACGCCGCCGACCGCGCCTGCCAGCGCCAGTGCCGTCTGCGCGGCGGGCCGTATCTGCCGATCGACACGCTCTTCCCGCTCGGCGAATAATGCGCGAGTGGCGGAAGGGGTGAGATTCGAACTCACGGTACCCTTGCGGGTACGCCGGTTTTCAAGACCGGTGCCTTAAACCACTCGGCCACCCTTCCAGCCCTAGAAATCAACGCTTTCCTAGAACAGCCTGGCGCAGATTGCCACCGGAACTGGGGGCGGCAGGGGTCACGGAGGCGGGGACGACATAGACGGCGAGGCTATAAACGCCGCATGATCGATAACGGGGCGGCTCGGTGGTGGGGTTCGTTTCATGGACGCGAAATGGATTGGGATCGGGCTCGCTTTTGGCGTCGTGGTCGGTATCGCAACGGAAAACCTCGGGCTCTGGCTCGCGGTGGGCATTGCGTTAGGCGCTGCGTTCGGCGCCTATCAAGCGAAGAAGAAAAGTCCGCCTCCAAAGCCTTAAAGGCGAGAGGCATGACGTGGGTGCTCAGGCTCGGGCCGATTCGGCCGCGCGTCGGCACCGACAGCGCACCGCGTACAAATCATCCGCCGCTCGAACGCCGGCACCGGCATGTCATCGGAATAGCCGCTCACGTCTAGCAACGATTGATGATGGCAGCGCCAGTTGCGGCATAAATAGATCTGCCAGGCCCTCCTCGGCCGCCTGCAATCGAAGCACGCGTGCATTTTCCAAGGCGACCGCCGCCAAATCGCCGCGGAATTGCCTAATTCGGAAAGCGTAGTACAACCAATTCTTTACCACGCCCAAGACACACCGGTTCCCGGTAAGGTCGCGGTGCGGTGATCTGGGCTAGACTTAAAGCGTTCGGGCTCCTTTGAGCGCTGTAAGCGGGGACAAGCTGCGGAATGGCCCGGTCGGGGGGATACGGCGCGCTCTGCCGCCTTTTGAGTTTCGTTGCGCTCGGCGCCGGCGCCCTGGCGCTCGCAGGCTGCGCCGGCGGCGGCAAAGTCGATCCCCGTTACGGCGTGTCCGCCAGCACCCGCGTGGTCGAGCCCGGCCAGCCGGTGCCCAAAGGCGGCGGCATCTACCGCGTCGGCAAGCCCTACGTGGTCGCCGGCCGCACTTACGTGCCGGAGATGAACCCGCAATACAGCGCCGTCGGCATGGCCTCCTGGTACGGCGACGAATTCCACGGCCGCTATACCGCCAACGGCGAGATTTTCGACGAAAACGCCATCACCGCCGCGCATCCGACGCTGCCGCTGCCGTCTTATGTGCGGGTGACCAATCTGCACAACCACAAATCGATCGTGGTGCGGGTCAACGACCGCGGACCCTATGCCGGCAACCGCGTGATCGACCTGTCGGTGAAGACCGCCAAGGTGCTCGGCTTCTACGGCAACGGACTGGCCAAGGTGAAGGTCGAATATGTCGGCCGCGCGCCGCTCGCCGGCTCCGACGACCGCATGCTGCTTGCGACCTTGCGCGAGAGCGGGCCGGCGCTCGCCCAGCCGGTGCTGGTCGCCGCCAATAGGAGCGCCGCGCCGACTTATTTCGATGCCCGGCCGTTGCGCGACATCCGTGTCCCGCCTGACCGGCCGTACAGGCTGGGCGAGGAGGGCGCCCGCGACATGCCGGCCGCGCCCACCACCGAGCTTGCTGCGGCGGCGCGCCCGCACGCCGTCTACCGGGACAGCCGTGTCGAGCCTGTCGAGCCGATTGAATCGGTCGAAGCGGCGGCCCCGGCGGTTTCGGCCTACGCCCGCACCGGCTATGATCGCCCGGCAGCGGGCTTCATCAACGGCCGCGGCCTTTACTGAGCCGTATTGTGCCCTAAAACCTGGCTGCAACGCTTGCGCGCGGCGTGCGTTGGGCATTTGGGCGTCGGATGATGGCATTTCGCAGCTTGGGGCTTGCTTTGGCGCTGACCGCGGCGGCGCTGGGCATCGCTTTGTTCGAGCCGGCCTCGGGCGCCGCGCCCGATAACAAAGACGGGCCCAAGATCACCGCCCCGCACGCCATCTTGATCGATGGCGAAAACGGCAGCGTGCTGTGGGAACGCGACGCCGACAAACTGATTTTCCCGGCCAGCCTCGGCAAGCTGATGACCGCCGAATACGTCTTCCATCTGATCGAGGAGCGCTCGGTCAATATCGACGACGAATACCGCGTGAGCGAGAACGCCTGGCGCAAAGGCGGCGCGCCCTCGCACGGCTCGACCATGTTCGCCCAGCTCGGCAGCAAAGTGAGCGTCGACAATCTGCTGCACGGCATGATCATCCAGTCGGCCAACGACGCCTGCATCGTGCTGGCCGAGGCGATCGCCGGCAACGAGGCCGAATTCGGCCGCAAGCTGACCGAACGCGCGCGCGAGATCGGGCTGGCCAAGTCGGTCTTCACCAATTCCAACGGGCTGCCCGATCCCGGCGAGCAGGTGACCACGCGCGAACTTGCGCTGCTCGCGCGTCACATCATTCTGAACTATCCGGACTTCTATAAATTGTTCGGCGAGAAGGAATTCACCTGGAACAACATCCGCCAGCAGAACCGCAATCCGCTGCTCGCCATGCTCGCCGGCGCCGACGGCCTGAAGACCGGCTTCACCAAGGAGGCCGGCTACGGTCTGGTCGGCTCGGCGGTGCAGGACGACCTGCGGCTGATCGTAGTGGTCAACGGCGCCAAGACCGCCAAAGAACGCGCCGACGACGCCAAGAAGCTGTTGGAATGGGGCTTCCACAATTTCGAAAAGCGCGTGCTGTTCGCGCAAGGCGTGACGCTCGGCAGCGCCAAGGTCTTCGGCGGCGCCGACGGCCACGTGCCGCTGCAAGCCACGGGCCCGGTGACGATCATGGTGCCGAAGGCCGGCGGCGAGCGGCTGATCGCGCGCATCGTCTATCAGGGCCGGTGCCGGCGCCGGTCAAGGAGGGCCAGCGCATCGGCAATATCAAAGTCTGGCGCAACAACCAGGTGGTGCTGGAGCAGCCGTTGCACGCCGCCGCGCCGATCGAGAAGGGCAATATTTCGCAGCGCGCGCTCGACGCGGTGTCCGAGCTGGTGATCGCGCTGTTCCGTGCCGGCGCGCAGAAGCTCTGATGCGCGGACGCTTCATCACCTTCGAAGGCGGCGAGGGCAGCGGCAAGTCGACCCATGCCGGCTTGCTGGCCGAACGGTTGTCCTCGCTCGGGCTCGACATCGTGCGCACGCGCGAGCCGGGCGGCTCGCCGGGCGCCGAGATCATCCGCCACATTCTGCTGTCGGGCATCGCCAAGCCGCTCGGCGCGGAGACCGAGGCCATGCTGTTTGCCGCCGCGCGCGACGATCACGTGCGCAGCGTCATCCGTGCCGGCGCTGCTCGAGGGCAAATGGGTGGTCTGCGATCGCTTCATCGATTCGACGCGCGTCTATCAAGGCGCGCTCGGCAAGGTCGACGGCAAGCTGATCCGCGGCCTGGAGCGCGTCACCGTCGGCGCCGCCATGCCCGATCTCACCTTCATGCTCGACGTGCCGGCGAGCGTCGGGCTTGCGCGCGCGACGCGCCGGCGCGGCAGCGGTCCCGCCGACCGCTACGAATCCGAGACGATCGAATTCCATGAAAATCTGCGCACGGCCTACCGCGTACTCGTCCGAGGAAGAGCCGAACCGCATCGTCGTAATCGACGGGCGGCCGCCGCGCGAGGTGGTGGCGGCGCGCATCTGGGAGATCGTCTGCGAGCGGCTGTCGGCCGGCAACGCGCTGCTGCCGGAAGGCGCGGCGTCGTGAGCGAGGACGAGCGCGTCGCCAAACTGCCGCGCGAGACCGGCGTGCTGTTCGGTCATGCCGACGCCGAGCAGACGCTGCTGGCGGCCTATAAAAGCGGACGCATGCCGCACGCCTGGCTGATCGCGGGCGAGCCCGGCATCGGCAAGGCGACCTTGGCCTATCGTTTCGCGCGCTTCGTGCTGGCGCATCCCGATCCGCGCGCGGACGGCGGTGCAGCAAGCGACATCGCTCGCGCTCGATCCCGGGCATCCGGTGGCGCGCCGCGTCGCGGCGCAGGCGGAAGGCGATCTGCGCACGCTCGAGCGCGTCATCAACGAAGAGACCGGCAAGCTTTACACCGTCATCCGCGTCGACGAGGTCCGGCGCGTGTTGGCGTTCTTCGGTTCGACGGCGGGCGCCGGCACCTGGCGCATCGCCATTGTCGACACCGTCGACGACCTGCAACGCGTCGAGCGCCAATTCGCTGCTCAAACTGCTGGAAGAACCGCCCGAGCGCGCTTTGCTGCTGCTGGTGAGCAACGCGCCGGGGCGCGAGCTGCCGACCATCCGCTCGCGCTGCCGGCGTCTTGTTGCTGCGGCCGTTGGCGGAAGCCGACGTTGCCCAAGCGCTTGCCGCCGCGACCGGCCGCGAACCGGCCGACACCGAACTGAAAGAGGCCGCCGCCGCGTCCGGCGGCAGCGTGGCGCGGGGGCTCGCGCTGCTCGAGGGCGACGGCCTCGCCTTGCGCAAGCGCGTGCTCGACTTGATCGCGCAATTGCCCGATCCCGACCCGCGCGCGCTGCATGCGCTCGGCGACGCGCTCGGCGGCAGCGACCCACAGCCGCTCGCCGACTTCATGGATCTGGTGAACGGCTGGCTGTCGGCGCGGCTTGCGGTCGGCACGCTGCCGCAGAATGCGCGCTTGGCCGAGATCTGGGAGCGCGTCAACCGCTCCGCGCGCGACGTCGATACTTACAATCTCGAGCGCAAGCCGCTGGTGTTCTCGGTGTTCGGCGCGCTGGCGCAGGCCGCGCGCGGCTAGTTTACTTGGCCGGACGCAATCGGCTTGGCGCGCTGCCCTGCGCTTCGTCCGCGCGCGCCGCCAAGCGATTGACGAGCGCGGCCGGCAACTCCATCAGCGCCGGCATGGGATCGTCGAGCGCAAAATTGGCGAAAGCCATCGGCTGGCGGAAACCGGCAAGATACTCGCGCAACGTCAGTCCGCCGCTGCGCCACTCGTGCCAGGCGGCCTTGACGTCGGCGACGGCCATGCAGCCAGGCGACGCCGGGCCGCGCACGGCAGGGCGTCACGCTCTGGCCGAGCGCCTGTTGCCAGGCAAGATAAGGGAAGTCGACGCCGGCGAGCGCGCCGATGCCGCACCAGGTCCAGAAGCGGCCGTTGACGTCGAGCAGTTTGTAGCGGTCTTCGCGCGCGTCATACTTGAATTCGACTTCGGCCACGCCGGTATAATCGAGCGATTTCATAAAGCGGCAGGCGAGCGCCTCGACTTTGTCCTGCACGATGGTTTCGACGAAGGTGCTGGAGCGCCCGAAATCGACCGGAAATTGCCGCGTGCGGCGGGCGGTGAGCAGCGCCAGCGGCTCGCCGTTCTGCCACAGGCCGGCGCAGGAGAATTGCGCGGCGCCGCTGCCGGGGATCCACTCCTGCACGATGACGGCGTCGTTTCCGACCAGCGCGGCGGCGCGCCGGTAGAGCGCGACCAGCGCGTCGCGGTCGTCGGCCCGCCAGGCCTTGGCCAGAGTGAAGGCGTCGGCGCCTTGCCGGAAGGCCGGCTTGAGGATCACCGGAAAGCGGCAGTCCAGCCGGCGCACCTCGTCGAGATCGCGCGGCTCGAAGCTTAACGGCGCGTCGATGCCAAGCGCATGCGCGCGCTTATGGGTCAGGCGCTTGTCATAGACCCATTGCACCGTGTCCCAATCCGGCGTCGCGACGCGAAATGCGACGAAAACCGCGCGCGGTTCTGCGCGATCAGCCGCATGTCCTGGTCGCCGGTCGCGATCAGCACCCAGCCGGCGAGATCGTGCTCGGCGACGAGATCGAGAATTGAGGAAAGCCCGTCCGGATGGTCGGCCCCCGGCCAATCGAAACTGCGCGCGACGTAACGGCGAATATTTCGGCAACGGATGGTTGGCGAGGTGCCAAACCGGGATGCCGCGCCGTCCGAGACTGCGCGCGACGCCGATGCTGACATGCGCGCCGCCGACGATCAGCGCTCCCGGTAGCGCAGGCGCGTTCATCAGTCGCGTCCACCGGCCGCCAGCGGCAGCTCTTGCACGGCAAAGGACGGTATCGCCTCGGCCGGAACCTTGCGGCCGCGTCCCGCCGCGCGCGCGAGGCGGCGGGCGGCAAAGCCCGCGCCGGCGATGAAGCGCAACAGCGGACCGAAGCTCGCAACCGCCGAAGCGCCGATGAAATGCAGCCCGGGCACGCTTGATTCAAATCGGCCGTTCAGCCGCGGCAGCCCGCCATGTCGCGCGATGCGCGCGCGCAGCTGCGGCGCCAGCATCGCCATTTTGCCGACGTCGATGCGATAACCGGTCGCCAGCAGCACGTGGTCGAAGCGCCGGGTCGCGCCTTCGAGCGTAAGCGCAATGCCGTCGCCGTCGGTCTGCGCGCCGAGGATGCGCTGACCGCCATGCACCGGCACGTGCTTGAGGCGGTCGCGCAGCCAAGTGATCGCGGTGGCGCGCAACGAGCGTTCGTTCCAGGCGTCGCGTGTTCGCTGCGGAAAACGGTGGATAACGCCGGGCGCTTCATTCAGCCAGTTATAGGGGAAGGGGCCGACTTGCGACGGCGGGATCAGGCGGTCGCCGAGCATGGCGCGCACGCCGCGGCGCAAGCTGCCGCGGGTTTGCGGGTCGGCGTTCCATACGAGATGGCCGCGCGAGAAGATTTCGACCTCGACGCCGGCTTCGTGCAGCAGCGCTGCCGACTCGGTCGCGCTCTGGCCGCGGCCGATGACCGCGACGCGCTTGCCGCGATAGCGGGTGGAATCGGTGTGCTCGCTGGAATGGCTGACCAGCGCGCGCGGCAAATTGTCGAATTCGGGCGGCCGGTATTCGTGGCCGAGCAGACCGGCCGCCATCACCACGCGCCGGGCAAAGACCACGTCGCCGTCGCTGAGCGCGAGGCGGAAGCCGTGTTCGCTGGCGTCGATGCGCGCGATTTTGCGCCGGTCGAGATCGGGCGCGATCCGGTGCTGAAACCAGACGCCGTAGTCGACGAAGTTTGCGAGCGGCAGAAGCTTCGGCAGCTCAAGGCCGGCTTCGCGGTAATAGTCGTCGAGCGAGAAGCCGGCGTGCGGATGAGCAAAATGAGTGGCGACCCATGGCGAGCGCAGCTTCATGCCGTGCGGCATGTTGGAGCGCCAGAACGACATCGGCTCGCCGAAGATGCGCGTTTCGACTCCGGCCGCGCGCAAATGCGCGGCGGCGGCAAGGCCGTAGGGACCGGCGCCGACGATTGCGACGTCGCAGGTGTTGCAGGTGCGGACGGGAGCGATAGCGATGTTCATGGGATCGGCCTCGGTGATGACGCGCCAACCTGGCAGAACCTTCTTAGCAGTCTCCGAATCCGTTCGAATAAAACGCTATGAATTAACGCTAACGGCGGCGCCCGGCGTTGAAAAACGCGGCGCCGCCGGCCAACAAAATTCAAGATGGTGAACGAAAAAGGCGTCGCCGACGGCGGTTACAGCAGGCTTTCCAGGACGGCGGTGACGCGTTCCGGCTCGTCCAGCATCACGTGATGGCCGCAGGCGAGCGCACTCACGCTGCCAGGCCGGATCGGCCTTGGTGCGTTCATAGAACGGCTTGAACGGACTTTCGCGCGGCAGCACGGTGCCGTGCACGTAGGCGCGTTTGCGGATCGTCTTGTGGGCGCCGCTGAGCTTGATCTTCTCGGTGAAGCAGCCGAGCGGGAAGGGGGTGGCCAGCGCATCGACGCGCGCGGCGTCCGCGGCATTGACGTTGAAGAAAGCGGCCGACGGCGCGGGTACGCTGAGCCCGCCGTTTTCCCCGGCCTGGGCGATGAAGCGTTGCGAGTTGGCCGGGATGTTGATGTCGAACAGCGACTGGCCGTCCTCCGGCAGAAAGGCGTCGAGATAGGCGAGCGCCGCGACGCGCTCGGGCGCGCGGTCGGCGACGCCGGTCACCACCATGCCGCCGTAGGAGTGCCCGGCCAGCACCACGTCGCGCAATTGCTCGTATTTGAACACGGCGAGCACGTCTTCGATGTGCAGGCTGAGATTGATCGTCCCGGCGGTGAGATGGGCGCGCTCGCCTTGGCCGGTCAGCGTCGGCGTGAACACGAGATGGCCGCGCGAGCGCAAGCGCTCCGCCACCTTGTGATAGCACCAGCCGCCCGACCAGGCGCCGTGCACGAGGACGAAGCTCGCCATCTCGTTACAGCGCGTAGGTCAGCGTCTCGGGGCTGCGGTCCTTGACGAATTGATCGAGGCCCCAGCGCTCGACCATGTTGAACACGTCGCTGAATTTCTCGCGGCGGCAGCGTCTCATTGACGAATTTTTCGCCGCGGCCGAACTTGCTGAAGTCCCACGGGTGGAAATTCTCGAACTCCGCGGGAATCGCGAGCTGCCACAGCGGCAGGTATTTCGGCAGGTCGGCGTTGAGCGCCTGCTCGGCGCGATTGAGCGCGCGCATGTAGCCGCGCACGACTTCGGGCGGCGCATTGCTCGGCACCCACCACAGCGTCTCGAACTTGTCCTCGATGATCTTGCGCAGGCCGAGCTGCTCGGCCATGGCGATCTGCGGCGGCAACAGGCTCGCCGCCTCGACCTCGCCGTCGAGCAAGGCCTTGAGCCGCGCGCCGAAGCCGCCGGTGTTGACGGTCTTGATGTGCTCGAGCGGCAGATATTTCTCCAGCCGGTAGGGCACGTTGAAATGGCTGCCGGCGCGCATGCCGACCGACACCGGCACGTCTTTCAAGTCCTCCGGCTTGCGGATGTTGGAATCGGCCCGCACGAAGATCGCCCACGGCGACATGCCGTAGCCTTCGGTGACGACGCGGCCCATGCCGGCGCTGGCGTTGCAGATCGTGCCCCACAGGCAGGCGCCTTGCACCACGTCCTGCTTGTCCTCGGTGTAGGGGCGGTCCTGCGGGCGCTGGAAATAGTCGAGGCCCTTCCAGCTCGACTGCGTGCCGCGGAAGGTCTTCCAGTCGAATTCGACGTCGAGCCCCTCGGCGGCGAAGAAGCCCTCCTGCATGGCGACGAAATCGTTGAGGCCCATGCCCTTGGGCGCGACTTTCACGCGTTTCAAGTTCTCGGCCATGGCGAACCTCCCTTGTCCGGTTGTCGGCGCAGGATACATCATCGCGGCGCCGGAGAAGCGATCATTTTGTTTATGGGGACTATGACGGAACAGGCATGGTGGCGGGCGGCGCCCACAGGTCGCGCCGGCCGCGCGTGGTGTTGTGCCGCTGCCCGCGCTGCATTACGGTTTCAAGACCGAAATCGCTGCCGACGCGCCCGCTTGCTGAGCGCGCGGCCATCAGAAGGGGCGAATTATGAAGCTTAAGCTCATGCTTGCGGCCGCCGTGATCCTCGCGTTACCGCTCGCCGCGCAGGCGCAGAAGAAGCCGACCAAGGCCGACGCCGACAAGGTCGTCAAGCTCATCAGCGCCGACAAGGCCAAGACCAAGACCTATTGCGACCTGGCCAAGTTGGGCGACGAGGCGCAACAGGCCGACGAGAAGAAGGACACCAAGAAGGCCGAGGAGATCGGCAAGAAGATGGACGCCATGGGCAAGCAACTGGGTCCCGAATACGCCGCCTTGATGGACTCGATGCAGAACCTGAACGAGAAGGAAGCCGACGCGATCGGCAAGGCGATGGAGCCGCTCGACAAGCTGTGCGGGAAGTAAAGCAGCGCGGCCTGCACATTCTCACGCAGGCGGGAATCCGGCGTCGCAATCGCAGCCGCTGGTCAATCCTGCTCCCATCTGACCGACGAGGAGCGGCAGGGCAGGGTACGCTGTGCTCGGCCCGCCGCCGCTTGACTTGCGACGATCAAGGCGCATAATTCGGCAATACAACTTTCAAGAAGCTATTTTCTTCGCGCGAACAGCGCCGACAAAAATAAAAATTGCTGAAACTGAAGCGACCGCGGTTTCGGGGGGCTTCGATGGCATTCGATCCGGCAACGCTCGGCCACAACCTCATCGTCGTCGGTCAAAAGCAGGTCGCTACCGGCGGCAAGCTGCAGACCGCCGCCGGTCAACTGCACAGCCTTTGGCAAACAGCTCGACCCCGGCAAGCAAATCGATACCTCGCTCGGCTCTGTTCGCACCGGTGTGACGTCGATTCGCACGCTGCTCGGGCCGGTCGTTACCGCCTTGCAGTTTATCGTCAATACCTTGAACGGCATCCGCGTCCCCACGCTTACGCCGGTGACCCGAAGCATCAACTTCCCGGTCATCGGCCGGGTGCGTTTCCTCACCGGCCTCACCATGGGAAGCGCCAGGCCTTTTACCGGGGTGGCCACGCGCGTGAATGGCGTTCGCACAAATTTTGTCAACATCCGTGCCGCGCTCAATACGGTGGCCACGGAACTGGGGACGTTGCGCAAACAATTGCCGAATATCCGCAAAAATATCCTGACCACAGCCGATGAAATGAACGGCGGCGGAACCGAGTTGATCGACGCCGGCAATGAACTGCAGTCTGCCGGCACCGCCTTGGGCGGCAGCTAAAGCGCCGCTTTGAACGCCGGCAATTTTCACGTCGCCTTGCCGAAGCGGCAAGGCGTCGAACGCTGTCTTTAATAGCCGCGCCGGCGCACTTTCTTCGCAGCCTTGCGCGCTGCGTAGCGGGCATCCCGCTCGGCCTTTTGTTCGGCCGCCAGCGCGGCCTGGCGTTCGGCCGCTTCTGCCGCGACCAGCGCGGCGGCTTTTTCGGTGTCGCGTTGCGCCTGCGCCGCGAGCTCGGCGGCGCGGACGGCCTGCGCGGCCTGTTCGGCCTCGCGCACTTTCTTGGCGGCTTCGCGCTCGGCCATGCGCGCCGCGCGCGCCTCGTTCACCGCCACGCGGTTGGCGCGCTGCTGCGCGAGCGCGGGATCGGCGGATGCGGCGCGGAATTTTTCCAGCATGGCCTTTTTGACCGCGGCGGCGTTGCTCTGGCGTTCGTGCAGGTCGGGGCTTTTGAAGTGGCTCATTCAACTTGCTCCTGGGAGGAATCGGGTTGCCGGATATATGGCCCGCTGGGCCCACATCCACAATGACACGCAGGTCCGGTTCACCGGATTAATCGGCGCGGGCCGCTTGGCTTGCCCCCGCCGCTGCCGGTTGATACCTAGTCCCGGACTCGTCATGGCCGGGGACATTCCCGGCCATCCCCGTCTTTCGAACAAAGTCAAATGCCGGCCAAGACAGCCCTTCTACATCACCACCGCGATCTCCTACCCGAACGGCCCGCCGCATATCGGCCACGCCTATGAGGCGATCGCCACCGACGCCATCGCGCGCTTCATGCGGCTCGACGGCTACGACGTCTATTTCCTCACCGGCACCGACGAGCACGGCCAGAAGATGCAGCAGACCGCGGCGCAAGCGAGGGCCTGACGCGCGCGCGCAGTTGCGCGACCGCAACGTGCCGCTCTTCGAGGCGATGGTCGAGCGGCTCGACTGCTCGAACGACGACTTCATCCACACCACCGAAGAGCGCCACCACCGCTCGTCGGAGGCGATCTGGCGGCGCATGGAGAAGAACGGCGACATCTATCTCGACAAATATGCCGGCTGGTATTCGGTGCGCGACGAGGCCTATTACGCCGAGGACGAGACGCATCTCAACGAGCAGAAGGTGCGCGTCGCGTCCAAGACCGGCACGCCGGTCGAATGGGTGGAGGAGGAGAGCTATTTCTTCCGGCTCTCGGCCTACCAGGACAAACTGCTCAAGCTCTACGAGCGGCCGAATTTCGTGCTGCCGAAGGAGCGGCTGAACGAAGTCGCGAGCTTCGTGCGCGGCGGCCTGCAGGACCTGTCGATCTCGCGCACCACCTTCGACTGGGGCATCCGCGTGCCCGGCAACGACAAGCACATCATGTATGTGTGGGTCGACGCGCTGACCAATTACATCACCGGCGTCGGCTTTCCCGACACCGAGAGCGAGAAGTTCAAGCGCTACTGGCCGGCGGCGCTGCACGTCATCGGCAAGGACATCGTGCGCTTCCACGCGGTCTATTGGCCGGCGTTCCTGATGTCGGCCGGGCATCGAGGTGCCGCAGCGCATCTTCTCGCACGGCTTCCTGTTCAACCGCGGCGAGAAGATGTCGAAGTCGGTCGGCAACGTGATCGACCCGTTCACGCATGGCCGACGCCTACGGCGTCGATCCGTTGCGCTATTTCTTCCTGCGCGAGGTGCCGTTCGGGCAGGACGGCAATTACAGCCACGAGGCGATCGTCAACCGCATCAATGCCGATCTCGCCAACGACCTCGGCAATCTGGCGCAGCGCTCGCTGTCGATGATCGGCAAGGCCTTCGGCGGCGTGCTGCCGGAGCCGGGCGCGTTCAGCGACGCCGACAAGACCATTCTTGGCCGCCGCCGACGCCATGATCGGCGCCGCGCGCGAGCACATGAAGACGCAGCAGCTGCACCAGGTGCTCAACGCGGTCTGGGCGGTGGTCGCCGACGCCAACCGCTATTTCGCCGTCCGAGGCGCCCTGGGCGCATGGCCAAGACCGATCCGAAGCGGCAGGGCACGGTGCTCTACGTCACGGCCGAGGTGCTGCGGCAGGTCGCCATCCTGGCGCAGCCTTTCGTGCCGGCCTCGGCGGCCAAACTGCTCGATCTGCTGGCCGTTCCGGCGCCGAGCGAACGCGCAGCTTCTGCGAGCGCTCAACGGCACGCAAACGCCGCATCGCGGCCGGGACGGCAACGCTGCCGCGCGCCGAGCGCCGGTGTTCCCGCGCTACGTCGAGCCGCGAAGCCGCCAAAGGCGCTGACAATGCTGGTCGACAGCCACTGCCATCTCGATTTTCCCGATTTCGCCGGCGAGCTCGACGCGGTCGTCGCGCGCGCGCGCGCGGCCGGCATCGGCCGCATGGTCACGATCTCGACCCGGGTGAAGAAACACGCGCAAGTGCTCGCGATCGCCGAGAAATTTCCCGACGTCTTCTGCTCGGTCGGCACCCATCCGCACAATGCCGCACGAGGAGCTCGACATCGACGCCAAGGCGACTGGTCGCGCTGCACGCAGCATCCGAAGGTCGTGGCGATCGGCGAGGCCGGGCTCGACTATCACTACGACAACAGCCCGCGCGACGCGCAGGCGCAGGGCTTGCGCCAGCACATCGCCGCGGCGCGCGAAACCGGACTGCCGCTGGTCATCCATTCGCGCGACTGCGACGCCGACATGGCGCGCATTCTGAAGGAGGAAAGCGGGAAGGGCGCCTTCCCGGCCGTGCTGCATTGCTTCACCGGCGGCCGCGATCTGGCGTTCGCGGCCATCGAGCTCGGCCTCTACGTCTCGTTCACCGGCATCCTGACCTTCAAGAATTCGCGAGGATTTGCGCGACATCGCCGCCGCGCTGCCGGCCGACCGCATTCTGGTCGAGACCGACGCGCCTTATCTGGCGCCGCTGCCGTACCGCGGCAAGCGCAACGAGCCGGCTTACGTGGTCGAAACCGCCAAGGTGCTGGCGGAGACGCGCGGCGTCTCGCTCGACGAGATCGCGCGGCAGACCACGGAGAATTTCTTCCGGCTGTTCACCAAGGTGCCGCGCGCACTTGGCGAACGCCGCATGACGCTTGACGTTTCACCATCCTCGGCTGCGGCTCGTCGATGGGCGTGCCGCGCGTCGCGCTCGGCTGGGGCGATTGCGATCCGAACAATCCGAAGAACCGCCGGCGGCGCTGCTCGCTTGTTGGTCGAGCGCGCGCAGGGGCCGGGCAAGGTCACGCGCGTCCTGGTCGACTGCTCGCCCGACCTGCGCGAGCAGCTGCTCGACGCCGAGGTCGACTGGCTCGACGGCGTGCTGATCACCCACGAGCACGCCGACCACACCCACGGCATCGACGATCTGCGGCCGCTGTTCGTGCACAAGCGCCGCCGCGTCGACGTCTACCTCGACGAGCCGACCTCGCGCGCCATGCACGCCCGCTTCGGCTATTGCTTCATGACGCCGCCGGGCAGCGAATATCCGCCGATCTTGACCGAGCACCGGCTGGAGCCGGGCCAGGCCGGTCGCCATCGAGGGGCAGGGCGGCCCGATCGAGGCCCTGCCGGTGCTGCAGGACCACGGCGACATCCCCTCGCTCGGCTTCCGCTTCGGCAACGTCGCCTATTCGGCCGACATCAAGAGCCTGCCGGACGACAAGCCTCGCCGGCCATGGCCGGGCTCGACGTCTGGATCGTGGACGCGCTGCGCAAGACGCCGCACCCGAGCCACTTCAACCTCGACGAGGCGCTGGCCTGGATCGCCCGGGTCAAGCCCAAGCGGGCGATCCTGACCAACCTGCACAGCGACCTCGATTACGCGGCGCTGCGGGCCAGCCTGCCGGCCGATGTCGAGCCGGCCTATGACGGCATGACGATCCAAGTGTCTTAAGGTGATAGACGATGATCCTGGCAGATCGATTTGGGAAATCTCGCAAATATATTTTGGAGACCAGGCGTCATGCCGCTGGCAAGAGCTGTAAGGCACCATCCGACGTCTAAATCTGTCTCTATTGCACTTGTTCTATCTGTACCAATACAAATATTCCATAATATGTCTTATGCGAATCAAAGATGGTCATTCGCAGCCATGCGCCGGCTTTGCTACGGTGGCCGCTGTCCCGCCGCCGCAGCCCGCAAGACCCGCCCGTGAAGCCCTCCCGCGACATCGCCCGCCTGATCGAGATCATGGCGGCGCTGCGCACGCCCGGCAGCGGCTGCCCCTGGGACCTCGAGCAGAGCTTCGCGACCATCGCGCCCTATACGCTGGAGGAAGCCTATGAGGTGGCCGACGCCATCGCGCGCGGCGATCTCGCCGACCTCAAGGACGAGCTCGGCGACCTGCTGCTGCAGGTCGTTTTCCACGCCCGCATGGCCGAGGAACAAGGCGCCTTCGATTTCGGCGACGTGGTCGAAGGCATCACCGCCAAGCTGATCCGCCGCCATCCGCACGTCTTTGCCGACGCCCAAGGCCGCACCGCCGAGGCGGTCAAAGGGCTTTGGGAACGCATCAAGGCCGAGGAAAAGGCCGAGCGCGGCGAGGCGGCGCGAGCGGCGCGCTGGCCGGCGTGCCGCTCGCCCTGCCCGCGTTAACCCGCGCGCTCAAGCTGCAGGAAAAAGCCGGCCGCGTCGGCTTCGACTGGAACGACCCGCGCGCCGTGCTCGCCAAGATCCGCGAGGAAGCCGACGAGATCGAAGCCGAGCTCGACGCCGGCGCGCGCGGCGACGCCGCGGCCGAAATCGGCGACCTGCTGTTCGCGGTGGTCAACCTCGCCCGCCATCTCGACGCCGACCCGGAAGCCGTGTTGCGCGCCACCAACGCCAAGTTCGAGCGGCGTTTTGCCGCCATCGAAAGCGCGCTGGCCGCGCGCGGCAAGACGCCGAAGGACGCGACGCTCGCCGAGATGGACGCGCTGTGGGACGCGGCGAAGGCGGCGGAGAAACACCCGTCCGTCGTCCCGGCCGAGCGAAGCGAGAGCCGGGACCCATAACCACTGCGCCATCGGGACGCTGCGGACTATGGGTCCCCGCTTTCGCGGGGACGACAGCGCGCTCAGGCCCCGAATTTCGCCCGCACCCGGGCCGCCTTGTCGGCGTCCGCCCGCACGGTGACGGCGAGCCGCCCGTCCGCCGCCATGTCCTTTTCCAGCACCTCGGCATGGCGGTAAAGCCAGCTCAAGCCCGCCCCGTCGGCCGGATCGAGCGACAAGCGCAGCGTCTGCCGGCGTCTCCGCCAAGCGCGCCTCGATCGCCCGCGCGAGCCGCTCGATCCCCTCCCCGGTCATCGCCGATACCAGCACCGGATGGCGCGCGTCGCGTTCCGCCAGATTGGCGACCCGCGCCTTGCCGGCGCCGTCGAGCCGGTCGATCTTGTTCCAGACCTCGATCAGGCGGCGGTCATGGGCGTCGATGCCGAGCTCCTGCAGCACCGCGGCAACGTCTTGCGACTGCGCCTGCGCGTCTTCATGCGCGATGTCGCGCACGTGCAGGATGGCGTCGGCCTCGATCACCTCCTCGAGCGTGGCGCGGAACGCCGCCACCAGCATGGTCGGCAGGTCGGAGATGAAGCCGACGGTGTCGGACAAAATGATCCTGATGCCGTGCGGCAGCGCAACCGCGCGCAGCGTCGGGTCGAGCGTCGCGAACAACATGTCGGCCGACACGACGCTCGCCGCGGTCATGCGGTTGAACAGCGTCGATTTGCCGGCATTGGTGTAGCCGACCAGCGCCACGATCGGATAAGGCACGCGCTTGCGCGCCTCGCGATGCAGCTTGCGGGTGCGCTTGACCTTGTCGAGTTCGGCCTCGATGCGCGCGATGCGGTCCTCGATCACGCGGCGGTCGGCTTCCAATTGCGTCTCGCCCGGCCCGCCGAGGAAGCCGAAGCCGCCGCGCTGGCGCTCGAGATGCGTCCAGGAGCGCACCAGCCGGCTCTTCTGATAGGTGAGATGCGCGAGCTCGACTTGCAGCGCGCCCTCGCGCGTGCGCGCGCGCCGGCCGAATATCTCCAGGATCAGCCCGGTGCGGTCGAGCACCTTGACGTTCCAGGCCTTCTCCAGATTGCGCTGCTGCACCGGCGAGACCGGACAATCCATGATCACGATCGAGGCCGCGTGCGATTTCACCAGCCCGGCGAACTCGTCGACCTTGCCCTTGCCGATATAGGTGGCGGGCCGCACGGCGTTGAGCGTGACCAGCCCCTGCTCGACCACGTTGAGATCGATGGCGCGCGCAAGGCCCGCCGCCTCCTCCAGGCGCGCTTGCGGCGTGCGCGCGTCGGGCTCGGCGCGACCCGACGCGCGTCGCCTGCTTGATCCACGGCTCGATGACGATGGCGCGGCCGGTCTCGCCCGTTTGCGTCGGGCTTAGGCCGTGCGCCCCCTGCTCCCGCGGCCGCGTTTCCAACTAGGCTTTGTCCGCGGCCGGCGGCTCCTCGCCGCCTTCGAACAATTGGATCGGGTGGCCCGGCATGATGGTCGAGATCGCGTGCTTGTAGACGAGCTGGGAATGCCCATCCCGCCGCAGCAGCACGCAGAAATTATCGAACCAGGTCACCACGCCCTGCAACTTCACGCCGTTCACCAGGAAGATGGTGAGCGGGATTTTGCTTTTTCGTACGTGGTTGAGAAAAGTGTCTTGCAGGTTCTGCGCACGGTCGGCTGCCATGGCCGTTTTCCTTTTTGCCCGCGTCTTCACGCGCGGGACCCTCGTTGCTCCGTACCTCGACATGCGTTCCGCGGCATGCGCCGCCTCGCGCCCCGCGCGCAGGCGGCCTTGGGTTCCGGAGAACCCTATTAGATGGCAGGCGCTCTCGGCGCGCAAGCGTAACTTGCCGGCCGCCCGCCCAAGCTCATGAATTTACGTAGATTTTAGCCGTTCTGCACGAGCGCCCGCAGGGCCTCGCGCGCGGCTTTGACCGCGCTCGGCCAGTCTCCTTGCGCCGGCTGGCGGAACAGCCGCGCGGTCGGATACCAGGGCGTGTCGGCGCGCTCGATCATCCAGCGCCAGTCGAAGAAGAACGGAATGAGGATCCATACCGGCTTGGCCATCGCGCCCGCCAGATGCGCAACCGAGGTGTCGACCGTGATCACCAAGTCGAGTTCGGAGACGACGGCGGCGGTATCGCTGAAGTCCGCGAGTTCGGGCCCGATCGAGACGATGCGCTTGTCGGCGGCGAGCGCGGCGGCGTCGACCTCGCGCACCTCCTTCACCAGGCTGATGAAGTCGATGCCCTCGACCGCGAATAAGGGCGCGACCTGCGAAAAGCGCAAAGTGCGGTTGAAATCGTTGCTGTGAATCTTGTTGCCGGACCAGACCAGGCCGACGCGCGGGCCGCGTTTTTCCGGCAGGCGCTGGCGCCAGCGGGCAATGCGCGCGGCATCGGCGAAAAGATAAGGCGTCTCGGCGGGGATGGTCGCGAGCTCGGTGCGGAATACCTTGGGCAAATGCATCATCGGGCAGTGCACATCGAAGTCCGGCAATTCCTCGCCGCGCGCGATCACTTGCGCGACGCCGGGCAGCGTCTTTAACAGCTCCTGCAAGGTGGGCTGCGCTTCCAGCAGCACGCGGCCGCCGCGCGCGGCGATCAGCGGCACATAGCGCGCCATCTGCATGGTGTCGCCAAGCCCCTGCTCGGCATGCACCAGGATGCTGCGGCCGCCGAGCGGCTCGCCGTTCCAGACCGGGCGCGGAAAATTGCGCCGCTGATATTCGGCGGCCTCGAAGCGCATCCAGCCCCATTCGTATTTGTCGAAGCCGCCGATGAGGTCGCCAAGCCGCAGCCGGGTGAGCGCTTCGTTCCACTGCGCCTCGGCGTGTTCGGGATTGAGCGCGACCGTGCGCTGGTAGGCTTTGAGCGCCTCGGCATGGCGGCCGAGGCGGGCGAGCGCGTTGCCGCGGCTGTAATGGGCGTCGGCGTAATCGGCATCGAGCGCGATGGCGCGCTCGGCGGCGCGCAACGACTCCTGGCTGCGGCCGAGCGCGTTGAGCGCGTTGGCGCGGTTGTTGTGCGCCTTGATGTATTTCGGCCGCAGCGCCACCGCGCGCTCGGCGTCGGCCAGCGCCTCGGCGTAGCGCTGGTGCTTGATGTGCAGATTGCTGCGGTTGAAATAGGCTTCGGCGTAATCCCGATCGAGCTCGATCGCCTTGTTGAAGCTGGCGAGCGCCTCGTTGGGCCGGCCGAGCTTGCCGAGCACGCTGCCGCGGTTGTTGTAAGCGGAAGCATCCGGCTTGATGGCGATCACGGCGTCGAAGCTCGCCACCGCCTCGTCCAGGCGGTTGAGCGCGTTGAGCACCAGGCCGTAATTGATCAAGACGTCAGGCGAGCGCGGCTCGGCCGCGAGCGCGCGCGACATCAGGCGCAGCGCCTCGCCCAACTGGCCGTGCTGGAGCTTGATGACGCCGAGCATGTGCAGCGCGTCGAAATGATCGGGCTTGGCCGACAGCACGTCGGCATAAAGCTCGGCCGCCTGCGGCAGACGCCCGTCGCGATGCGCCTCGATCGCCTCGGCGAAGGTCGCCTCGGTTGCGTTTGCGGATTGCGCCATGGTCCCCCTGCGCGGCTCGATGCAGGTAATTAGGCCGGGCGGGACTGAGTCGTCTAGCGCGCTTTCCTATTGCCGAATCAGGAGAATTCGGCGTGCTCGTGGTAGGCGCGGCGCAGCGCCGTGGCGAGGAGGCCGGGCGCGCCGTTGCCGACCGGGCGGCCGTCGATGCGCACCACCGGCTGCACGGTCTGGCTCGCCGAGGTGATGAAGGCCTCGCGCGCGGCATAGGCTTCCTCGACCGTAAAGGCGCGCTGTTCGAAGGCGACGCCTTGCGCCTTGGCCACCTCGATCACCACCGAACGGGTGATGCCGGACAGGATGTCGTTGCCGAGCGGCCGCGTGATCAGCGTGCCCTCGCGCGAGACGATCCAGGCATTGGACGAGGCGCCCTCGGTGACGCGGCCCTTTGCGTCGACCAGCCAGGCCTCGCGCGCGCCCTGCTCGCGCGCCGCCTGCTTCGCCAGCACGTTGGGCAGAAGCGCGACCGACTTGATGTCGACGCGGCCCCAGCGGATGTCGGGCACGGTGACGACGGCGACGCCTTCGGCGGCGAGCGCTTCCAGCCGCGCCGGATCGTTGCCGCGCGCGGTTACCACCAGCGACGGCTTCGTGCCGGCCGCCGGAAAGGGGAAGTCGCGGCTGGCAACGCCGCGCGTGACCTGTACGTAGACGATGCCGTCGACCACGCGATTGCGCCGCACCGTCTCATGCATCACCACCGATAACGCCGCGGCCGACATCGGGCGCGCGATCTTGAGTTCGTTGAGCGAACGCGCCAGCCGCGCCATGTGCCGGCGCTCGTCGACCAGGCGCCCTCCCCGCACCTCGCAGACTTCGTAGACGCCGTCGGCGAATTGATAGCCGCGGTCCTCGACCGGGACCGCAGCTTGCGCGCCCGGCAGATAGCGGCCATTGACGTAAGCGATGCGGGACATGGGCTATTTGTCATTCCGGGACGCGCCGTAGGCGCGGACCCGGAATCCAGGATGAATCACCGGAGCGTTGCTCTGGATTTCGGGTTCACGCGCTGCGCGCGTGCCCCGGAATGACGGCGAAAAGAACATGCTACCCGATCCCCAGCGCCTTGAGCTTGCGGTGCAGCGCCGAGCGCTCCATGCCGACGAACTCGGCGGTGCGCGAGATATTGCCGCCGAAGCGGCTGATCTGCGCCACCAAATATTCGCGCTCGAACACTTCGCGCGCGTCGCGCAGCGCCAGCCCCATCAGGTGCTCGCCGCCATTGCCGTTCGGCATGTTCGGCACCATCGAGCCGACGTCGGGCGGCAGCATGCTCGCGTCCATCACCGCCTCCGGATCGCCGCCGGCCAAAATCATCAGCCGCTCGATATTGTTGCGCAGCTGGCGCACGTTGCCCGGCCAGTTGTGCGATTGCAGCACCGCCATGGCGTCCTCGCCGATGCGGCGCTTGGGCAGGCCGGTCGCCTGCGAGATCTGGTCCATGAAGAAGTCCACCAGAGTCGGAATATCCTCGCGCCGTTCGGCGAGCGGCGGCACCCGGATCGGCACCACCGAGAGCCGGTGGTAGAGGTCCTCGCGGAACTTGCCCTCGGCGATTTCGGCCTCCAGGTTGCGCGCGGTGGACGAGACGATGCGCACGTCGACCGCGACCTTGCCGGCCCCGCCGACGCGCTGGAAGGTCTGGTCGACCAGCACGCGCAGGATCTTGTTCTGCGTTTCGCGCGGCAGATCGGCGATGTCGTCGATGAACAGCGTGCCGCCATGCGCCTCTTCGAGCGCGCCCGGCTTGCGGCTCTCCGCGCCGTTGCCGCCGTCGACGCCGAACAATTCGATCTCCATGCGCTCGGGCGTGATGGCGGCGGCGTTGATCACGACGAACGGCCCGTTGGCGCGCGCCGACAGCTGATGGATGTTGCGCGCGGCCAATTCCTTGCCGGCGCCGGACGGCCCGACGATCAAAATGCGGCTGTTGGTCGGCGCGACGCGCTCGACGGTCTGGCGCAACTGCGATATCGCCGCCGACTGCCCGACCAAGCGTCGGCGTCTGCGGCGCCATCTGCTTGAGCTGCTTGACTTCGCGCTTGAGCCGCGAGGTCTCGAGCGCGCGCTCGGCCACCAGCACCAGCCGGTCGGCCTTGAACGGCTTCTCGATGAAGTCATAGGCGCCGTGCTTGATGGCGGCGACCGCGGTTTCGATATTGCCGTGGCCGGAGATCATCACCACCGGCATTTCCGGATGCTCCTGCTTGAAGGCGTCGAGCAATTGCAGGCCGTCGAGCTTGCTGCCTTGCAGCCAGATGTCGAGGAAGACCAGGTTCGGCCGGCGCGCGACGATCGCCGCCAGCGCCTCGTCGCTGTTGCGCGCGGTGCGGGTGACGTAGCCCTCGTCCTGCAGGATGCCGGCGACCAGATCGCGGATATCGGCCTCGTCGTCGACGATCAGAATATCGGCGCTCATGCGGTCACTCGTTCACGCTGCTTTTCGAGTTCGGGTTCGGCCATCGGCGCCTTGCCGGCGGCCGCGAAGCGGACGCGCACCCAGGCGCCGCGCTGGCCCGGGATTTTCTCGGCGGCGTCGCGCAACTCGATGCTGCCGCCATGCTCCTCGACGATGCGGCCGACGATCGCCAAGCCGAGCCCGGTGCCCTTCTCGCGCGTCGTGACGTAGGGCTCGAGCAGCCGGCTGCGGTTTTCCTTCGGCAGGCCGATGCCGTTGTCGACCACGTCGATGACGATGTCGTCGCCCTCGCGCGCGGCAAAGACGCGGATCGTGCCCTTGCCGAGCTCGGCCGGCGGCACCGCGGCGATCGCTTCGGCCGCGTTCTTGATGAATTGGTGAGCGCCTGCGAGATCAGCCGGCGGTCGAAATGCGCCGGCATCGGGTCTTCGGCGATCTCGGCGTCGATATCGATGTCGGCATTGCCGACGCGCATCAGGAACACGGCCTGCCGCACGGTGTCGGCGACGTCCTCGGCGGCCATCACGGGCTTGGGCATGCGCGCGAAGCGCGAGAACTCGTCGACCATGCGCTTGATGTCGTCGACCTGGCGCACGATGGTGTCGGTGCACTGCTCGAACACCTCGCGGTCCTCGCCGATCACCTTGCCGTATTTGCGGCGCAGGCGTTCGGCCGACAGCTGGATCGGCGTCAGCGGGTTCTTGATCTCGTGCGCGATGCGGCGCGCGACGTCGGCCCAGGCCGAGGTGCGCTGCGCCGCCACCAGTTCGGTGATGTCGTCGAGCGTGACGACGTAGCCGTGGTCGGAATCGGCCGACTGCTCGCTGGTCACGCGCACCGACAGATTGCGCTCGCGGCCGTTGCGGCTGATGGTGACCTGATCCTGCGCTGCGCGTGCCGGTGCGCGCCGCCGCCATGATGTCGGCGAGTTCGGGAAACACTTCGGTCAGCGGCTTGCCGAGCGCTTCGGCCTCGCTGCGGCCGATCAGCTTCTCGGCCGAGCGGTTGAGGATGCTGACGCGCGCCGTTGCCGTCGACGCCGATGACGCCGGCGCTGGCGCCGGCCAGCACCGCCTCGGTGAAGCGGCGGCGGCTGTCGATCAGGTCGCGCGCGCGCATGATGTCGTCGCGCTGGGTGCGCAGTTCCTGCGTCATGCGGTTGAAGGTCTCGCCGAGTTGCGCGAGATCGCCTTCCGACTGGCGCACCGGAACGCGCACATACAGATTGCCGGTCGAAACCACGTTGGCGGCGCCGATCAGCCGGCGGATCGGCGCCACCAGGCGGTTGGCGAAATTCAGCCCGATCCAGACCGCCGACAGCAGCACGATCAGCGCGATCACCGTGTACATCAGCGCGAAGGCGACCTGCACGCCGACGCGGCGCTGCTCGAGCGCGGCGTATTCGCTGCACGCTCTCGCGCGTCGCCTGCAATTGCGGCACGACGCGCGGATCGAGCAGCCGCGTCACGTAGAGATAATCGTCGTCGTAATTGTCGCAGCTTGACGACGGCGGCGACGTAATTGGTGTCGGGCAACAGGACGATCTGCGGCTCGTTGTCGGTGATCTGCGGCAGCGCCTCGCGCGGCGGCATGGCGAAGGTCTGATTGATCTTGAGGTCGGCGTCGCGCGACGACCTTGAGGTCCTTGTCGATCACGATCGCGGCGGCGAGCCCGCGCACCGACGCCTGGAAGGTCAGGAATTGCGCGCAGCTTGTCGTGGTCGTGCTCGAACATCGGCTTGGCGCGCGCGAGGTCGAAGGCCATCACCATGATGTCGGAGCGCACGATCTGCGGCGTGATCGCGCAGATAGGCCTCGGCGACGATCAGCGAATTCTCGATCGCCGCGCGCGTGCGCGTCGAGAACAGCCGGTCGAGGCCGCGGTCGAGCGTGACGCTCGCGACGATCGCGACCAGGATCGCCGGCACCGCCGCGATGATGGAGAACAGGCCGACGATGCGGACGTGCAGCCGCGCGCCGGCGCGGCCGCTGCCGGCGCGCCTGCACCACCTGCCAGACTTCGCGCACGATGATGCCGAGCAGCAGCAGCACGGTCGCGCGCGTTCACCAGCAGCAGCGTGACGACGACGTTGTGCGTCGGCGAGATCGGCGTCAGGTCGGCGAGCACGAGGAAGGTGGCGAAGGCCGACAGCAGCGCCAGCCCGACCGCGATCGGCCCGAGCACGCGCGCGTCTCGCCGCGCGCGGCGGGCGCGTCGGCGAGCGCGGCTTCGGCGGTGGCGGCTTGGTCTACGCTCATGAACCCCGGTCGAGACGACGGCGGCAGACGTGCCCCGAAAGGCTCGTGCCGCTGAGGGCGTGAGCGCCCTCCGGCACTGATGCTTTTATACAACAATGTTGCCGAATTGCGACAAATCCGCGGCGCAAAAGCCACAGTTCGGTTACCGCGGCCGGCTTAATTGCTGCCGCGGAAAACCTGGATATCGAGGTCGCGGATCTTCTTGCGCAGGGTATTGCGGTTGACGCCCAGCAGGTCGGCGGCGCGGATCTGGTTGCCGCGGGTGGCGGCCAGCGCCGCCGACAGCAGCGGATATTCGATCTCGCGCAGGATGCGGTGATAGAGGCCCGGGCGGCGGCAGGCCGTCGTCGAAGCCGGCGAAATAGCGCGCGAGATGCCGCTCGACCGCGGCGCTGAGAGATTCTCCTCGCCGCGCGGCTCCTCGCCGCCGACCGGCAGCGCCGGCTGCGCCAGTTCGGCGTCGATCACCGCGGCGGTGATCGTCTCCTGCGGATAGAGCGCCGCCAGCCGGCGCGCCAGGTTTTCCAGTTCGCGCACATTGCCCGGCCAGCGGTGGCGCTTCAGGCGCTCGAGCGCCGGCCTGGTCGATCTGCTTGGGCGGCAGGCCTTCGCGCTCGCGCCTGCGCGAAGAAATGGCGGATCAGGTCGGGAATGTCCTCGCTGCGCTCGCGCAGCGGCGGCAGCCGCAGCGGCACGACGTTGAGGCGGAAGAACAGGTCCTCGCGGAACAGGCCCTGCTGGATCAGCAGCGCGCAGGTCCTTGTTGGTGGCGGCGATGATGCGCACGTCGGTCTTGATCGGCGTGCGGCCGCCGACCGTGGTGTATTCGCCCTGCTGCAGCACGCGCAGCAGCCGCGTCTGCGCCTCCATCGGCATGTCGCCGATCTCGTCGAGGAACAGCGTGCCGCCCTCGGCCTGCTCGAAGCGGCCGGAGGTGCGCGCATTGGCGCCGGTGAAGGCGCCCTTCTCGTGGCCGAACAATTCGGACTCGATCAGGTCGCGCGGGATCGCCGCCATGTTGATGGCGACGAACGGCGCCGGTGCGCCGCTTGCCGTAATCGTGCAGCGCGCGCGCCACCAGTTCCTTGCCGGTGCCGGATTCGCCGGTGATCATCACCGTGAGGTCGGTCTGCATCAGCCGCGCCAGCACGCGGTAGATTTCCTGCATCGCCGGCGAGCGGCCGACCAGCGGAATGGCGTCGAAGTCCTCGGTCTTGGCGCGTCGCCGGCGCGCTTCTCCTTCGGCTCCGACAGCGCGCGGCCGACGATGGCGATGAGCTCCTTGAGGTCGAACGGCTTCGGCAGATATTCGTAGGCGCCGCGCTCGGAGGCGCGGATCGCGGTCATGAAGGTGTTCTGCGCGCTCATGACGATGACCGGCAGATCGGGCCGCGCCTTCTTGATGCGCGGCATGCAGGTCGAAGGCGTTCTCGTCCGGCATCACCACGTCGGTGATGACGAGATCGCCGTCGCCTTGGCTGACCCAGCGCCAGAGCGTCGCGGCATTGCCGGTCGAGCGCACCTCGTAGCCGGCGCGCGACAGCGCCTGATTGAGCACGGTGCGGATCGCCGCATCGTCGTCGGCAACCAGAATGCTTCCCGTCGGCATGGTGCTTACCTCACGGGCTCTGGACCGGCGGCGCGTCTCGGCGGCGCCGTCGCCGCTGTAAACCGGCATCAGCACGCGGAAGATCGGTGCGCCGCGGCTGCGATTCGCATTCGATGATGCCGCCGTGGTCGCCGACGATCTTGGCGACCAGCGCCAGGCCGAGCCCGCTGCCGCTCGGCTTGGTGGTGACGAACGGATCGAACAGATGCGGCATCAGGTCTTCCGGCACGCCCGGGCCGTTGTCCCTGACGCAGAATTCGAGCGGCAGCGACACGCGCGTCTTGCTGCCCGGCACCGACAGCCGCACGCCCGGGCGGAACGCGGTCGTGAGCTGGATCTCGCCGTCGGTTGCGCCCTCGCCGATCGCCTCGGCGGCGTTCTTCACCAGATTGAGGAACACCTGGACGAGCTGGTCGCGGTTGGCGAGCACCGGCGGCAGCGACGGGTCGTAGTCCTCGACGAATTTGATGTGGCGGCGCGAAGCCCGATTGCGCCAGCCGCTTCACGTGGTCGAGCACGACGTGGATGTTGACCGGCTCGCGCTCGACCGGCCGCTCGTCGGCGAACACCTCCATGCGGTCGACCAGCTTCACGATGCGGTCGGTCTCGTCGCAGATCAGCCGGGTGAGCGAGCGGTCGTCGTCGCCGGCCGACTGCTCGAGCAGCTGCGCCGCGCCGCGGATGCCCGACAGCGGGTTCTTGATCTCGTGCGCCAGCATGGCGGCGAGCGCGATCACCGAGCGCGCGGCGCCGCGATGGGTGAGCTGGCGGTCCATCTTGTCGGCGATGGTGCGCTCCTGCAGCATCACCACGACGTGGTCGGGATATTCCGGCAGCGGCGCGACATGCAGATCGACCAGCCGCTCGCCCGGATTGCGCGGGGTCGCGAGATCGACCTTGTATTCGTTGACCGCGGCGCCGCGCTGGCGCACCTGCTCGACCAGCGCCAGCAGCGGCGAGCCGAACGGCACCAGATCGCGCAGCATGTGCCGGCGCAGCATCGGGATCGAGGCTTCGAAGAACTGCTCGGCGGCGACATTGGCGTCGGCGATCTTGCCGTCGGCGGCGACCATGATGACCGGATGCGGCAGGCGTGCAGCATGGCGTCGGCCGGCGAATCGACAGCGGTTCGGAGAGCGGCGTGCGCGCGGCTCATGCGGCGGCCCTCCAGGCGAAAGCGTCGTAGGCCTCGGCGAGCAGCGCGCGCGCCTGCGCGCGGCTCCTCGGCGGTGAGCACGCGCGCGCGGTGATCTTTGAGCAGCGTCGACCGGCGCGCCGGCGGTGGCCGCGGCGACATCGAGCGCCCAGCCGAGATGCTTGCGCGCGTGGCGGCGGCCGATCGCGCAAGCCGTGATGCTCGAGCATCTCGTCGTAGAGCGCGTCGATCATCGCGAGCTGCGTCGGCGAGCGGCGGCGCGGCTTCGCGCGTGCCGGTCGCGAGAAAGCGCGCGACCTGCCCGGGGAACCAGGGCGGCCCTGCGCGCCGCGGCCGATCATCACGGCGTCGGCGCCGGAGGCGTGCAAGCGCGGCGAGCGCGTCGTCGAACGAGCGGATATCGCCGTTGACGACGACCGGAATGGAGACCGCTTGCTTCACCGCGCGGACGGCCGCCCAGTCGGCGCTGCCGTTGTAGAACTGGCAGCGGGTGCGGCCGTGCACGGTGATCATCTGCACGCCGGCGGCTTCGGCGCGGCGCGCAAGTTCCGGCGCGTTGATGCTGGCGTCATCCCAGCCGAGCCGCATCTTCAGCGTGACCGGCACGCGACACCGCGCGCGACGGTCGCCTCGATCAGCGTCAGCGCGTGATCGAGGTCGCGCATCAGCGCCGAGCCGGCCGCGCCATTGGTCACCTGCTTGGACGGGCAGCCCATGTTGATGTCGATGATGTGCGGCGCCTTGCGCCTCGGCGATGCGGGCGCCTTCGGCCATCCAGCGCGCTTCGCAGCCGGCAAGCTGGACGACGTGGATGGCGACGCCGCTGCGCCTTCGCTGCGCACGCTGCGCTTCGCGCTCGCCGCGGGCGAGCCCGGCGCAGGCGGTCATTTCGGAAACCACCAGGCCGGCGCCCAGCCGCTCGGCCAGGCGGCGGAACGGCGCGTCGGTGATGCCGGACATCGGGGCCAAAAGCACGCGGTTCGGCACGCGCAGCGGGCCGATCTGCAGCGATTCCGTCCGAAAACGCGTGAATTTCGCCCGCTGTTCGGCTATTGCCTATCATTTAGGCTGCACTCACATGATGCACAGAGTTTAGCCAATTTGGCATCGGAGCGCAAGTGCTGCACTGCAAAAAACTGTTCATGTTGAAAACCGCTACGGCCGCGCCGGCTGTTTCCTGCGCCAGGCGAGAACGCGGTAAAGCAAAGCGCACGGGAGCGTGACAGCATGAGCTGAAGTCGCAGCCGTCGTGGTGGCCGCGGGGCGCGGCCTGCGGGCCGGCGGCGATGTGCCCAAGCAATTCCGGCGGATCGGCGGCGAAACGATGCTGTCGCCGGACGCTGTCGATGCTCGCTAGAACATGCCGAGGCTCGGCGCCGTGCAGCCGGTGATCCATCCCGACGACCGCGATCGTTACGCGTCAATCGGCCACGGACGTCGCGCATTCTCGCCGCCGGTCTTCGGCGGCGCGACCCGGCAAGCCTCGGTGCGCGCCGGCCTCGAGGCGCTTGCCGCGCGCAAGCCCGACATCGTGCTGGTCCACGACGCGGCGCGGCCCTTCGCCAGCGCGCAGCTGATCGCGCGCGCGATCGCCGCCGCCGAAGCAACCGGCGCGGCGGTCCCGGCGCTGCCGGTCACCGACACCGTCAAGACCGTCGATGCCGAGCGGCCGCGTCGACGCAGACGCTCGACCGCGCCGCGCTGCGCCTGGTGCAGACGCCGCAGGCTTTCGCCTTCGCGCCGCTGCTCGCCGCGCATCGCCGCGCGGCGGCGCAAGGCCGCGACGATTTCACCGACGACGCCGCGCTCGCCGAATGGGCCGGCCTGAAGGTCAGCCGTGTTCGCCGGCGAGCCCGGCAACATCAAGATCACCGACGCGCGAGGATTTCGCGCGCGCCGAGGCGCATGCGGCTCGCCGCGCTCGGCGACGTGCGCACCGGCACCGGCATCGACGTGCACGCCTTCGGCGCCCGGCGATCACGTCACGCTCGGCGGCGTGCGCATCCCGCACGACGCAGGCGCTCACCGGCCATTCCGACGCCGACGTGGTGCTGCATGCGCTGGCCGACGCCATTCTCGGCGCGCTCGCCGACGGCGACATCGGCGCGCATTTTCCGCCCAGCGATCCGCAATGGCGCGGCGCCTCCTCCGACCGCTTTCTGGCCTTCGCGGTCGAGCGCGTCGCAGGCGCGCGGCGGCTGCATCGCGCATCTCGACATCACCATCGTGTGCGAGGCGCCGCAAGATCGGCCCGCACCGCGACGCCATGCGCGCGAGCATCGCCGGCATCGCCGGCATCGACGCTGGCGCGCGTGGCGGTGAAGGCGACCACCAGCGAGAAGCTCGGCTTCACCGGCCGCGGCGAAGGCATCGCCGCCTACGCCACCGCCACCGTGCGGCTGCCCTGGACCCCGCGCGATGCTTGACGACGATATCGTGCGAAGCCGCCGAGCAGTTGCTCGCGATCTGCAAGCGCAAGAACCTGCTGGTCGCGACCGCGGAATCCTGCACCGCCGGGCTGGTCGCCGGCACGCTGACCGAAATGCCCGGCGTCTCCAGCGTCCTCGACCGCGGCTTCGTCACCTATTCGAACGAAGCCAAGCACGAGATGCTGGGCGTGCCGCGCGACATGCTCGAACGCCATGGCGCCGTGAGCCGCGAAACCGCCGAAGCCATGGCGCGTGGCGTGCTCGGTCACGCCCGCGTCCACCTCGCGGTCTCGGTCACCGGCATCGCCGGCCCGGACGGCGGCAGCGAAGAAAAGCCGGTCGGCCTGGTGCATTTCGCCGCCGCCAGCCGCACGGGCAAGCTCGTGCATGTCGAGCGGCGCTACGGCGATATCGGGCGCAGCCAGGTCCGCAAGCATTCGGTGTTGCAGGCTTTCCGCCTGCTGCATGACCTGGCCGAGGGCGAAGGCGAAAACCCGCCGCGCTCGGCGGTCTAGCGGCGTCGAGGGCGTCCAGCGATGGCGAGCGAGAAACTGCGGCTCAAGCTCGATTGGGGCGCGCTGGCGGTGATCGCCGTGTTGGCGGCCTCGGTCGCCGGGCAGCTTGCGACCGCGTCCCATCTTGCCTGGTACGCCCGGCTGGCAAAGCCGTCCTTCACGCCGCCCGACGGGATCTTCGGCCCGGTCTGGGGCGCGCTTTATCTGCTGATGGCCTTTGCGGTCTGGCGCGTGGTGAAGCTGCCCGCCAGCCCGGCACGTGCGGTCGCGCTCGCGCTGTTTTTTCTCCAGCTGGCGTTGAACGCGGCGTGGTCGTGGATGTTTTTTGGCGCGCACAGCCCGCTGCTCGGTTTACTCAACATCGTTCCGCAGTTCTTGCTGATCGTCGCCACGCTCATCGCGTTCCTTCGTCTCGACGGGCTGGCGGGTCTCGCCATGGCGCCGTTGGCGGCCTGGGTCGGTTTTGCGGTGGCGCTCAACGCGGCGATTTGGCAGCTTAACGGCTAGGATGTGCTGAAATCGGCGGCAAGCCGCAGCGGTGGAGAGGCGACGTGCGAATATCTTTGCGGGCGGCGGGGCTTCTGTTCGCTGCTGCTTATCTCGCCTGGATCGCGCCGGCCGCCGCCGAGGACAAAATCGCGCTCTGCCACGCCGGGCTGATCAAGCTCGTCCCCTTCGCCCAGCACATCAAGGAGCTGCGCAAGCATAAACGCTACGAAGCCGCCGACATCGACAAGTTGATCGCGCAAGCAGCGCAAAGGCGGCGCGGAGTTTTTCACCTCGCAGATCATCGTGCAGGAGGAGCAGACCGGCTCGGGCACGTTCGATCTTGCGCCTGTTCCACGGACTGTCCGACGCGGCGAGCTATCGCAACGTCACCGCCTGGGCCTGCCAGGCGGACGACTATCCGATCGCCTATTTCGTCGGCTTCCGGGTGCGCAAAATCGAGAACGGCACGATCTTCGTCACGCGCGAGAAAGACGTGCTCAACGTGATCGCGCTCAAGGCGCTCGACCAGAAACTCGAGAAGAAGCTCAAGGTGCAGATTTTCGAGGGCGACAAAGTGCTGTGCCCGGACCTCGGCAAAAGCTGCGGCTCCGGCATCTGGTACAGCCGGGAATAGCGTCGCTGCCCGGCGATTTGGGCGGGCTTCCCGAACGACCGGCGATCTGCTGAACTCGCCGAAATGATGGACGACGCCGAGCGCATCATCGGCCTTTACGAGCGCCACGCGCGCGGCTTCGACCAGGACAGGGTGAAAAGCCTGTTCGAGCGCGCCTGGCTCGACCGCTTTCTGGCGCTGTTGCCGGCGGGCGGCGCGATACTCGATCTCGGCTGCGGCTCGGGCGAGCCGATCGCCCGCTATTTCATCGCCGCCGGCTACGCGGTGACCGGCGTCGATTCATCGCCGGCCATGATCGCGCTCTGCCGAAGCCGCTTCCCGGGACAAGACTGGATCGTCGGCGACATGCGGACGCTGGCGCTTGGCCGGCGCTTCGACGGCATTCTGGCATGGGACAGCTATTTCCATCTGCGTCAGGACGATCAGCGGCGGATGTTCGCGGTGTTCGGCGCGCACGCCGGGCCGAAGGCGGCCCTGATGTTCACCAGCGGCCCGCGCGCCGGCGAGAGCACCGGCAGCTTTCGGGGCGAGCCGCTCTATCACGCCAGCCTCGAACCGGCCGAATACCGCAGCCTGCTCGCGGCGCAGGGCTTTCGCGTGGTGGCGCAGGCGAGCGAGGATGCAAGCTTGGGCGGGCGCACCGCATGGCTCGCGCGGCGCGGCTAGACGGCAGCCGAACGCGCCCTAGCCCGCCAATCCGGCCGGGTTCCATGCCCGGCGCGCTGGGAACCGGCGCTTTATTCATTGCCCGTTCATGCGAAATCGGCCACCAAGAGGCCGGTTGGGGGAGCGTGATGTTGCAGCCGAACAAGCCGATTGTCGCGATGGCGCCGCCGCTGCGGCACCGCTCGGCCGGATTTTCCGGGCCGCAGATCGCCGTGCTGTTCGCGCGCGCTCATCATGCTGATTTCGGTGCCGATCTGGACGCATCCGCTGCCGCCGCTGTCGGACTACATCAATCACCTGGCGCGCATGCAGGTGATCGCCACGCTCGGCAAGAACCCGCTGCTCGCCAAGTTCTATCAGATCGACTGGCAGTTCATTCCCAACCTGACCATGGACCTGATCGTGCCGACGCTGGCGCGCTTCGTGAACATCTATATCGCGGGCCAGATCTACATCGTCACCATGTTCGCGCTGATCATTTCCGGCGCGCTCGCGCTCAACCGCGCGCTGGTCGGGCGCTGGACGGTGCTGCCGCTCGCCGCAATCCCGCTGCTGTACAATTACGTCTTCCTCGTCGGCCTGATGAACTACATCTTCGGCATCGGCGTCGCGCTGTGGGCGCTCGCCGGCTGGGTCGCGTTGCGCGAGCGCGCCTGGCCGCTGCGCTATGCGGCGTCCACGGCTTGCGTCGGCGCGCTGTACTTCTGCCACCTGTCCGCGCTCGGCATCTACGGCGTCGGCGTGCTGTCGTTCGAGCTGTGGCGGCTGTGGGACCGCCGGCGCGAGCGCTGGCTTCCGCGGCTGGCGGAATTCGTCGCCGGCGGCCTGCCCTTCCTCGCCGCGGCGCCGCTGCTCTATGCCAGCCCGACCATGCAGCTCGTTTCCGGCATCCAATGGGAACAGGGCGGCAAGATCGACGGCTTGATGTACGTCATCACCGATTATTCCGACCTGGTGGCTTTCGCGCTGGTCGCGGTCATCGTCGTCAGCATGGTCTGGGCGATGCGCCACCGCATCCTGCGCTTCCATCCGCTGGCGCTGGTGCTGCTCGCCGTCGGCAGCGCGGTCTACATCGCGCTGCCGCGCGTGATGTTCGAAACCTACATGACCGACCAGCGCGTGCCGATCGCGGTCGCCTTCATGCTGTTCGCCTGCGGCGAGCTCGAGCTGCGCCGGCGCCTGGCGCGGCGCGCCTTCATGATCATTCTGCTGGTGTTGATCTCGACCCGCCTGATCGAGGTCGACTACAACTGGTCGCATTTGTCGGATTCGACCAGCGAATTCCGCTCGTCGGTGCGCCGCATCGCGCCCGGCTCCAAGGTTTTCGTCGCCTATGCCGACCGCGCCACCGGCGACGACGTGCGCGACCTCGGCCTGGTGCACGCCGCCTGCATCGCCACCATCGAGCGCTCGGCGTTGGTGACGACCTTGTTCACGGTGCCCGGCAAGCAGGTGCTGCACGTGCGCTCCGACTTCGAGAGTTTCGCCGACACCAGTGACGGCACGCCGCCGGCGATCGCGCAGCTCATTCTCGCGGCCGAGCGCCCGAACGACGACGATCCTCCGTTCTGGCTGAACTGGACGAAATTCGATTATCTCTACGTGCTGTTCAGCGAGGAAGGCGCCGCCAACCCCGACCCGCAGCGGCTGACGCTGGTGGTCGAGGGCGAAAACTTCCAGCTTTATCGCGTGCTCAAGGTGCCGCAGGTGCGGGCCGAGGAATAGCGCGGGCCGCGCTAGCCGGGGCCGTAGACCTCGTCGGCGCGCTTTTCGAACGCCGCCGCCATGCGGCGGAATACCGTTTCGAACATCGTGCCGACCAGCATCGACAGCGCGCGGCTCTTGAACTCGTAGTCGATGAAGAACTCGACGTCGCAGGCGTCGGGGCCGACGGCATGGAAGGCCCAGCGGTTCAGCAAATGGCGGAACGGGCCGTCGAGATATTCGACAGCGATCTTCAAATTGGGCCGATCGAGCGTGACGCGGCTGGTGTAGCTCTGATGCAGGAGCTTGTAGGAGACCGTCATGTTGGCGACCAAAACGGTGACGCCGGCGCCCTTCTCCAGCGTGCTGCGCACCCGCATGTCGCTGCACATCGGCACGAAGCGCGGATATTTCTCGACGTCCGCCACCAGCTTGAACATGTCGGCGGCGGCGTGGCGGACGCGGCGCCTGCGTCGTGAATTGCGGCATTGCCTTATCCCTCCCCTGAAAGCGGAGGGATAAGAAAGGCAGGCGCTCGCTTGTGCATTATTGAGCGGCGCGGCGCGCCGCTCGCAGCCGCGCGAAATCCTCGCCGGCATGGTGCGAGGAGCGCGTGAGCGGCGAGGCCGCGACCATCAGGAAGCCTTTGCTGTAGGCGATCGTCTCGAGCGCCTTGAATTCGTCCGGCGGCACGAAGCGCACGACCTCGTGATGCTTGCGCGTCGGCTGCAAATATTGCCCGATGGTGATGAAGTCGACGCCGGCCGAGCGCAGGTCGTCCATGACCTGCAACACTTCGTTGCGCTCCTCGCCCAGCCCCACCATGATGCCGGATTTGGTGAACATCGCCGGGTCGAGCTCCTTCACCCGCTGCAACAACCGCAGCGAATGGAAATAGCGCGCGCCCGGCCGCACCGTCAGGTAACGCGACGGCACCGTTTCGAGATTGTGGTTGAACACGTCGGGCCGCGCCTCGACCACGACTTCGAGCGCGCCGTCCTTGCGCAGAAAATCGGGCGTCAGCACTTCGATGGTCGTGCCCGGCGCGTGCCTGCGGATGGCGCCGATGGTGTCGGCAAAATGTCGCGCGCCGCCGTCGGCAAGATCGTCGCGGTCGACCGAGGTGACGACGATGTGCGCCAGGCCGAGCTTGGCGGTCGCCTGCGCCGACGTGGTCCGGCTCGTTCGGGTCGAGCGCGCCCGGCAGACCGGTCTTGACGTTGCAGAAGGCGCAGGCGCGCGTGCAGGTGTCGCCCATGATCATGAAGGTGGCGTGCTTCTTCTCCCAGCACTCGCCGATGTTGGGGCAGCCGGCCTCCTCGCACACGGTGACCAGGCCGTTCTCGCGCATGATCGCCTGCGTGGCGAAATAGCCGGGCGAGACCGGCGCCTTGACGCGGATCCAGTCGGGCTTTTTCTGCGCCGGCAAATCCGGACGATGCGCCTTCTCCGGATGGCGCGGACGCGGGTTGTTGACCAGGTCGAGGACGACGGCCATGGCCGTTACTTACGGCTGCGGCCGCCGCGCCGCAAGGCCGCCGCCAACCGTGCGCATGCCAGCCTTTTACCTGTTGCTTACCGCTCCGGCCGAGCGCGCGCCCGCACGTGCCAAAATCGATTATAGCTGGTGCGCCGACGCCAGCCCCTAAAGCCCGGGCCGACAGTCCTGACGATGACCCCGCTTGACCGCGCCAGCGCCCGGGTGCTTGCCGCCTACACGGCGGCCGTGTTCCTGAGCGCCCTGCTGCTGTTCGGCGTGCAGCCGATGTTCACACGCATGGTGCTGCCGCAGCTCGGCGGGTCGCCGGCGGTCTGGTCGGTCGCCATGGTGTTCTTCCAGTCGATGCTGCTCGCCGGCTACGCCTATGCGCATGTGCTGATGCGCGCGCGCGGGCGGCTCGTGCCGGTGCTCGTCCATCTCGCTTTGCTGTGCGCCGCCGGGCTGACGCTGCCGCTCGCGGTCGCGCCAGGCTGGGGCGCGCCGCCGGCGGCGGGCACGGAATTCTGGCTGCTCGGGCTGTTCACGGTGTCGATCGGCCTGCCCTTCTTCGCGCTCGCCGCCAACAATCCGCTGTTGCAGGCATGGCTGGTGCGCAGCGGCCATCGAAGCGCGCGCGATCCTTATTTCCTCTACGCCGCGTCCAATGTCGGCAGCTTTCTCGGGCTGCTCTCGTATCCGATCTTGTTCGAGCCGGCTTTTACGCTGCGCACGCAGGAACGGCTGTGGAGCGGCGGCTTCGCGCTGCTGGTCGCTGCCATCGGCATTTGCGGCGTTCTGCTGCTGCGCGCGCGCGACGCCGAAACCGCGCCGCGCGAGGAAGCGGCCGCGCCGAAACCGCGCTGGCTCACCATCGCGCGCTGGGTTTTCGTCTCGGCGGTGCCGTCGGGCCTGCTGGTCGCGATCACCGCGCACATATCGACCGACGTCGCCGCCGCGCCATTGCTGTGGGTGATGCCGCTATCGATCTACCTGCTGACCTGGGTGATGGTGTTCGCGCGGCGGCCGCCGTTCTCGCACGGCCTCATCCTGACCATGCAGCCCTTCGCCATCGCCGGCATCGTCGTGCTGCTGCTGGTGGCCGGAAACATCCGGCTGCTGCCGAACCTCATCGGGCATCTGCTGGCGTTCTTCGTCATCGCCATGGCTTGTCACGGCGAATTGGCACGCAGCCGGCCGGCGGCGGCGCATCTGACGACGTTTTATCTCGCGCTCTCGTTCGGCGGCATGCTGGGCGGGCTGTTCGCCGGACTGGTCGCGCCCAATATTTTCTCCTGGGTGGCCGAATATCCGATCTTGGCCGTGTTGGCGGTGCTGTGCCGGCCGACGGACGGCGCGCATCTGCCGCTGGCGCAACGCTGGCCGGGCGCGACGCGGCTATGGGGCCAAGCGCAACGCGGCTTCTGGCCGGCGGCAATTGTCATCGCCTGCGCGCTGATCGTGCCGGCGTTCTTCGGCGTGCGTATCACCGAAAAAATGGCGCCGGCGCTGCAGGCGCTGGTGTTGACGCTGGCGGCCATCTCGATCGTCTTCATGCGCGACCCGCCCAAATCGGCGTTCATCGTCATGGTGGCATTGGCGGTGATCCGGCTCTACCCGCCCGACGAAAGCCGCGGCGAAACCGTGCGCAGCTTTTTCGGCGTCAATCATATCTATGAGACGCCGGACCACGCCTTTCGCGTGCTCGAGCACGGCACCACCATCCACGGCGCGGAGCGGCTTGCTGAGCAAAGACGGCAAGCCGGTCAGCGGGCGCCCCGAGCCGCTCACTTATTATCACGACAACTCGGCCATGGCGCAGGCGATCGCGGCGGTGCGCGCCCGCAAGGGCGGCCCGCTGCGCGTCGCCGTCATCGGGCTCGGCGCCGGCTCGCTCGCCTGCCAGAGCAAGGCCGGCGAGGACTGGCGCTTTTTCGAGATCGACCAGAAGGTGATCGACATCGCGCGCGATCCCAAGCGCTTCACTTTCATCTCGGCTTGCGCGCCCAATGTCCCGATCGTGCTCGGCGACGCCCGGCTCACCATCGCGCGCGAGCCCGACGGCGCTTACGACCTCATCGTGGTCGATGCCTATTCGTCCGACGCCATCCCGGTCCATCTCGCCACGCGCGAAGCCATGGCGATCTACAAGGCCAAGCTCGCGCCGCACGGCGTCATCATGATGCACATCACCAACCGCCATCTGGCGCTCGAAGGCGTGGCGGTCGGCATCGCCGCCGCCAATGGGCTGAAGGCCTGGGTCTGGCGCAACCCGAACGACGCCAAGGACTATGCCAATTTCATCACGCCGTCGCAGGTCGCACTCGCGGCGGCCGCGCCGGAGGATATCGGCGCGCTGGCGCAGGCCGGGACCTGGGTGCCGACGGCGCCCGATCCGGCGCAGCGCACCTGGACCGACGACTATTCCAATATCGTCGGCGCGTTCTGGCGTAAATTGACGCAGCGATGAGCCGGCCTGAGCGGCTCACACGTTGAGCACGCGCCCATAGGCGTCGAGCACCGCTTCCTTCATCATCTCCGACAGCGTCGGGTGCGGGAAGATGGTGTGCATCAGCTCTTCTTCCGTGGTCTCCAGGTTCATCGCCACCACGTAGCCCTGGATCAGCTCGGTGACCTCGGCGCCGACCATGTGCGCGCCGAGCAATTGCCCGGTCTTCTTGTCGAAGATGACTTTGACCAGGCCCTGATCTTCGCCGAGCGCGATCGCCTTGCCGTTGCCGACGAAGGGAAAGCGGCCGACGCGGATGTCGAGCTTTTTGTCTTTCGCCGCCTGCTCGGTCAGGCCGACCGAGGCGACCTGCGGCGTGCAATAGGTGCAGCCGGGGATCATCAGTTTGTTCATCGGGTGCGGGTTGAGGCCCTTGATCGCCTCGATGCAGACCACGCCCTCGTGCTCGGCCTTGTGCGCCAGCATCGGCGGGCCGGCGACGTCGCCGATGGCGTAGATGCCGGGCACGTTGGTCTTGTTGAACTTGTCGACGACGATGATGCCGCGCTCGGTCTTCACGCCGAGCTTTTCCAGCCCGAGGTTCTCGATATTGCCGATGACGCCGACGGCGGAGATGACGCGCTCGGCGGTGATTTGCTGCGTCTTGCCGCCGTCTTCGATGGTGGCGGTGACGCTGTCGGCTTTCTTGTCGAGCTTGGTCACCTTGGCGTTGGTCAAGATCTTGATGCCCTGCTTCTCGAAGCTCTTGCGCGCAAACGTCTGAATCTCGTGGTCCTCGACCGGGAGGATCTGCGGCAGCACTTCGACCACCGTCACCTCGGCGCCGAGCGTGCGGTAGAACGAGGCGAACTCGATGCCGATGGCGCCGGAGCCGATCACCAGCAGCGACTTCGGAATGCTCGCCGGCGCCATGGCCTCGAAATAGGTCCAGACCAGTTTCTTGTCGGGCTCGAGCCCGGGCAGCACGCGCGGCCGCGCGCCGGTGGCGATGATGATGTGCTTGGCCTGATAGCTGCCGGCGCCGAGCGCGCCTTTCGGCGCTTCGATTTGGCGCTTCGGTCTTCGACGCCTTGACCGTGACCTTGCCGGGCGCGTCGATCGAAGCCTCGCCCCAGATCACCGACACCTTGTTCTTCTTCATCAGGAAGCCGACGCCGTCGTTCAGCCGCTTCGACACTGCGCGCGAGCGTTGCACCACGGCGGCGGCGTCGTAGCCGACATTGTCGGCTGTGAGCCCGTAATCCTTGGCGTGCTGCATCATAGTGGAAAATTTCGGCCGAGCGCAGCAGCGCCTTGGTCGGGATGCAGCCCCAGTTGAGGCAGATGCCGCCGAGATAATCGCGCTCGACGATCGCCGTCTTGAAGCCGAGCTGCGCCGCGCGGATGGCGGTGACATAGCCGCCGGGGCCGGAGCCGATGATGAGGACGTCGAAATTCGTGTCAGCCATGTCGTCTTTTCACTTTCATTCGGCGCGCGCGAACCCGGGGCCGCGTTATTGATTGCAGCGCTTGCCGCTGATCTCGACGCGCGTGATGCGCGACGGTGCCGGCGATGGGTTTGCCATCGGGGCTCGTCGCCGACGCGCGGATCACGTTGACTTCGACCGAGCAGGCGCCGCCGCGCACGATGAACTTGCCTTTTTCCAGCCGTTCGATGCGGTCGACCACGCCGAGCAGATGCGGGATCGACGTGTCGCTGGTGACGGCGGCGAAATCCGCCCAGGTGGTGAATTGCGGCGGCAGCTCGGCGCGGGCGGGCAGACTGCCGCCCGCCGCCAGCGCCAAAGCGCAGATCAAACGCACGAACCTCATCGACGCCTCCGATCGGCGATAGTCACACCACCATCATCACCGGGTTCTCGATCAGCCTCTTGAACGCGCCGATCAGCTCGGCGCCGAGCGCGCCGTCGACCGCGCGGTGATCGCAGGACAGCGTCACGCTCATGATCGTGCGCGGCCACGATCTGGCCGTTGCGCACCACCGCGCGCTCCTCGCCGGCGCCGACCGCGAGGATGGTCGACTGCGGCGGATTGATCACGGCGGTGAAATCCTTGATGCCGTACATGCCGAGGTTCGACACCGACGATGGTGCCGCCCTGGTATTCGTGCGGCTTGAGCTTGCGCGCCGCGCGCGCGCGCGGCGAGGTCGCGCATCTCGTTGGAGATGGCGGACAGCGACTTTGCTCTCGGCGTTGCGCACGATCGGCGTGATCAGCCCGCCCGGCAGCGCCACCGCGACGCCGACGTCGGAATGCTTGTGCTTGAGCATGCCGGCTTCGGTCCAGCTCACATTGGCGTCGGGCATGCGTTGCAGCGCGAGCGCCAGCGCCTTGATGACGAAGTCGTTGACCGAGAGCTTGTAGGCCGGCTTGCCGTCTTTGTCCTTGGGCGCGGCGGCGTTGATCTCCTCGCGCGCGGCGACGAGCTTGCCGATGTCGCAGTCCATCGTCAGGTAGAAATGCGGGATGGTCTGCATCGAGGCGGTCAGCCGTTGCGCGATGGTGCGGCGCATGCCGTCGTGCGGCACGAGTTCGTAGGAGCCTTCTTCGTAGAGCGCGCGGATCTGCTGGTCCGACATCGACGGAGCGACGGCTGCGCCGGCTGCAGCGGCAGCCGCGCGCCGGCGCGCGCAAGCCCTTGCCGGATTTCGCGCTCTCGATGTCGCGCGCGATGACGCGGCCATGCGGGCCGGAGCCCTGCACGCGGTGCAGATCGATGCCGGCTTCCTTGGCGAGGCGGCGCGCGAGCGGCGAAGAGAAGATGCGGTTGCCGTGCGCGCGGCTGCCCGCCCTCGCCGCTTCGAGACGGGCGCTTTCGCGCCCTCCGTCAGGGTGAGGGCTTGCTGCTTAGCCTCATCCTGAGGAGCGCGCCGCAGCGCCGCGTCTCGAAGGATGGGGCGGGCTGTCGGCTGCGGCTTTCTTCGCGCGGCGCTTCGCGCGGCTGCCGCCGCCGCGCGGCCGCCGCCTTCACGTCCTCGCCCTCGCCGGCCAGCACCGCGATCACCGCATTGACCGCCACGTCCTGCGTGCCTTCCGGCACCACGATCTTGGCGAGCGTGCCCTCGTCGACCGCCTCGTATTCCATCGTCGCCTTGTCGGTCTCGATCTCGGCGATGACGTCGCCCGACTTGACCTTGTCGCCTTCCTTCTTCAGCCACTTGGCAAGGTTGCCCTTCTCCATCGTGGGCGACAGCGCCGGCATGAGGATGTTGGTGGGCATCGCGCGCTTACCGGTAACAAACGGCTTTCGCCGCCTCGACCACTTCGGCGACCGACGGCAGCGCGAGCTTTTCGAGATTGGCGGCGTAAGGCATCGGCACGTCCTTGCCGGTGACGCGCGCGACCGGCGCGTCGAGATAATCGAAGGCCTGCTCCATGATGCGCGCGGCGATCTCGGCGCCGACGCCGGACTGCGGCCAGCCTTCCTCGACCGTGACGCGCGCGGCCGGTCTTCTTCACCGACTCGACGATGGTGTCGGTGTCCATCGGCTTGCAGCGTGCGCAGGTCGATCACCTCGGCGTCGATGCCGTCCTTGGCCAGTTCCTCGGCGGCCTTGAGCGCATAGCTCATGCCCATCGACCAGGCGACGATGGTGACGTCGTTGCCGGCCGCGCGATGCGCGCCTTGCCGATCGGCAGCACGAAATCGTCGAGCTTCGGCACCGGCGAGGAGTGGCCGTAGAGAATTTCGTTTTCCAGGAAGATCACCGGATTGGGATCGCGGATCGCGGCCTTGAGCAGGCCCTTGGCGTCGGCGGCGGTCGACGGCGCGATCACCTTCAGGCCCGGAATGTGCGAGTACCAGGCCGAATAATCCTGGCTGTGCTGGGCGGCGACGCGCGCGGCGGCGCCGTTCGGCCCGCGGAACACGATCGAGCAGCCCATCTGGCCGCCCGACATGTAGAGCGTCTTGGCCGCCGAGTTGATGATCTGGTCCATCGCCTGCATGGCGAAGTTGAAGGTCATGAACTCGACGATCGGCTTGAGGCCCGCGAGCGCCGCGCCGATGCCGAGGCCGGCAAAGCCGTGCTCGGTGATCGGCGTGTCGATGACGCGCTTGGCGCCGAACTCCTGCAGCAGCCCCTGCGTGACCTTGTAGGCGCCCTGATATTCGGCGACCTCCTCGCCCATCACGAACACATCCTTGTCGCGCCGCATCTCCTCGGCCATGGCGTCGCGCAAGCGCTTCGCGCATGGTCATGGTGACCATCTCGGTGCCTTCGGGGATGTCGGGATCGGCGGCGACTTTGGTTTCGGGCGGCGGCGGCGCCTTGTCGGCCTTCTTCGGCGCCGGCGTTTCGCCGCCGTCGGCCTTGCCGGATTTCGCCGGCGGCGCGGACTCGGCCGCCTTCTGCTGCTGCTCGGGCGCCTCGGCTTTCTTCGGCGGCGCCTTCTGCTCCTTGATCGCGCTCTTGTCCTCGCCTTCGCCCAGGATCACCGCGATCGGCGTATTGACCGCGACGTCGGCGGTGCCTTCCGGCACCAGGATCTTGCCGAGCGTGCCCTCGTCGGCCGCCTCGACTTCCATGGTGGCCTTGTCGGTCTCGATCTCGGCGATGACGTCGCCGGATTTGACCGCGTCGCCTTCTTTCTTGAGCCACTTGGCGAGGTTGCCCTTCTCCATGGTGGGCGACAGCGCGGGCATCAGCACTTCGGTCGGCATGGGCGCTACGTTTTTCCTACCCGAGGCAGTTTCTTTTATGTGCGATAGACGTCGGTATAGAGCTCGGAGGCGTCCGGCTCCGGATCGTGGGTGGCGAATTCGGCCGCCTCGTTGATCAGGTCGCGCACCTCGCCGTCGATCTTCTTCAGCTCGTCTTCGCTCGGCCAATTTCTTCTCCAGGATGCGGTGGCGCACCATGTCGATCGGATCGTGATGCGTGCGCACTTCGTCGACTTCCTCGCGCGTGCGGTACTTCGCCGGGTCCGACATCGAGTGGCCGCGGTAGCGGTAGGTCAGCATCTCGAGAATATAGGGGCCCTTGCCGGCGCGGCACCAGGCCGCCGCCTTCTCGCCGGCCGCCTTGACCGCGCGCACGTCCATGCCGTCGACCTGCTCGCCCGGAATGTTGAACGACAGCCCGCGCCGCGACAGATTGGTCTCCGCCGAGGAGCGCGTGATCGCCGTGCCCATGGCGTAGCGGTTGTTCTCGATCACGTAGACGACCGGCAGCTTCCACAGCTCCGCCATGTTGAAGCTCTCGTAGACCTGGCCCTGGTTGGCGGCGCCGTCGCCGAAATAGGTGACGCTGACATTGTCGTTGCCGCGGTAGCGGTTGGCGAAAGCGAGCCCGGTGCCGAGCGGCACCTGCGCGCCGACGATGCCGTGGCCGCCGTAGAAGCCCTTCTCGACGCTGAACATGTGCATCGAGCCGCCTTTGCCCTTGGAATAGCCGTGCGCGCGGCCGGTCAGTTCCGCCATCACGCCTTTCGGGTCCATGCCGCAGGCGATCATGTGGCCGTGGTCGCGATAGCCGGTGATGACCTCGTCGCCCGGCTTCAGCGCCATCTGCATGCCGACGACGACGGCTTCCTGGCCGATATAGAGGTGGCAGAAGCCGCCGATCAGCCCCATGCCGTACATCTGCCCGGCCTTCTCCTCGAAGCGGCGGATGGTCAGCATCAGTGCGGTAGGCGGAGAGTTCCTGGTCCTTGCTGAATTCGGCGACCGGCGCCTTGCCGTTGGTGGCAGGTTTCGCATCGGTGCTGGCTGGGGTGCGCGGCCGCCATGGGCACTCCTCTTTGAGTCCGGCAAAGCGGGCGTCGGGCAGGTCTTCAGCCTACCGTCAATAGCTCAAATCACCCCCTCGGCGGAAGCGCGAGGCGGCCGGGCGGCTTTACGAAAATTGCGGCAAGGACTTGATTGCGCGCAACTTTCATCCGCCGGTGGATAACGCCGCAGGGCGCTGATTTAGTGGCGCGGCTGGAGCAGGAAGATTTCGTCGCGCGGGTCGCTGAGGTCGAGCAGCGCGCGCGCCCGCTCGTCGAGCATGTCGGGATCGATGCTGGTCGGAACGCAGCAGACGACACCCGCCGCTCCCAGACCGCGCGCTCGGCTTTCAGCCGCACCAAGTTCGGCCTGCATGGTGGCGAGCTGCTGGTCGAGGTCGGCCTGCGCGCGCAGGCCGTGCGCGCCGGTGAAGGCGTTGACGCCGAAATAGCCGATGAACAGCGCGGCGAAGGTGTAAAGCCCGAGCGCGGTCAGGATAGCGCGGCGGCGGTGGTGGGTGACCATGCGGTAATTTTACCGACGCGCGTTAAGGCCGATTTAATGCGCGGCCGCCGCGGTGCTAAGTCTGTCGCGGCAGCGGGGCCGAGCATGACCACAGCCAGGGGGCCTGACCTATCGCGACGCCCGGGCGACCTATGCGCAGTCCTACCTGTGGCCGGTGGTCGATCCGCGAAATCGAACGGTTGGGCTTGGCCGACAAACGCGCCTTCGATCTCGGCTGCGGCAACGGCTCGCTCGCCGGCCGGCTGATCGAGCGGTCTTATTTGGTCGCCGGCGTCGACCCCTCGCCCTCCGGCATCGCGCAGGCCAAGGCCGCCTTTCCGCAAGCCCGCTTCGAACTCGGCAGCAGCGAGGACGACCTGCGCGGGCGCTTCGGCACCTTCCCGCTGGTCGTCAGCCTGGAAGTGATCGAGCACTGCTTTTCGGCGCGCCGCTTTGCCCGCGTCTGCTTCGATCTGCTGCAGCCGGGCGGCACGCTGATCTGCTCGACGCCCTATCACGGCTACCTGAAGAACCTCGCCATCAGCCTCGCCGGCGGCTGGGACCGCCACCACACCTCGCTCGACGACGGCAATCACATCAAGTTTTTCTCGATGCGCACGCTGGGTGCTTTGCTGCGGGGCGCCGGCTTTGCCGACATCCGCTTCATGCGGGTCGGGCGCATCCCGCCGCTGGCGAAGTCGATGGTCGCGATCGCGCGCCGGCCGGGCTAGGTGCGCTGCCGGATCTCGTTGAGCACGAAATTGCCGATGCGCTTGCCGCGGTTGCGCAGCACCTTCAGCAGGCCCTGGTCGACGAAATAGGTGAGCAGGATCGAATCGCGCGTCTTGACGCGGTTGTGCACCGGGTCGGCCGAGTGCCAGGTGTCGTTGCCGACCGCGAAGGCGTAGCCGCTGTTGGGCGCAAAGCGCATCTGCGTCTTCTTCGGCATCGAGCCGTCGGGCAGCCGCTCGTGGAAGATGGTGCCGATGTCGGTGTTGGCGTCGTCGGCCGGCAGATAGAGCTGGACCGTGATGCCCTTCCACTTGGTGTCGGTGTGCGGCGTGATCAGGTAGCCGGGAATGTCGCGGGTCAGGATCGGGATCGGATACATGCCGACTTTGGCGAAGTCGGCGCCGAAGCGCTTCGACAGGCCGGGCGCCAGGCGGCGGATGAAGGCCTGCTTGACCGGCTCCGAGCAGAGCGCGCGGCCGACCACGTCCCACAGCGCGCGCTTCTCCGGCGGCAGGTTGCGGATGTATTCCGGAAACAGGTCGATCTTGACGCGCGTATGCGTGCCGTCGGTCGAGATCGTGGCCCTTGCTGCGGCCGTGCATCGGGCGGTAGTCGGCGCGCCTCCGGCTTCAGCGCCAGAATTTGCGCGTAGATGTCGTCGGGGAACACGCGGTCGAATTCGAGATGGAAGAACGGCTTCTCGACCGCGCGCGCGGCATCGACCGATTGCGCGATGAACTCGGACAGCCGCTCGACCGCGCGGCGGCGGTCATAGGTCGGAAAGCGTCGTGGTCTGATCCATCGCGGTCGCTCGTTCTATCCGGCTGGTCAAAATTTGCGGCCAAACGGCGGCAAGGCAAGCCGCGTCGCTTGCACGCGGCTAGCCGCGCTTGAACGCGTCTGCCGGCATATTTGCGCCTGCGCGCCGAGTTCCTCCTCGATGCGCAGCAGTTGATTGTATTTCGCGGTGCGGTCGGAGCGCGCGAGCGAGCCGGTCTTGATCTGCCCGCAATTGGTGGCGACCGCGAGGTCGGCGATGGTCGAGTCCTCGGTCTCGCCCGAGCGGTGCGACATCACCGCGGTGTAGCCGGCCTTGTGCGCCATCTCGACCGCGGCCAGCGTCTCGGTCAGCGTGCCGATCTGGTTGACCTTGATCAGGATCGAATTGGCGACGCCCGTCTTTGATGCCGTCGCGCGAGCCGCTTGACGTTGGTGACGAACAGATCGTCGCCGACGAGCTGGCATTTGCCGCCGATCGCGTCGGTCAGCAGCTTCCAGCCCTCCCAGTCGTCCTCGGCCATGCCGTCCTCGATCGAGACGATCGGATAACTGCGCGACAAGCTCGGCGAGATATTCGGCCTGCTGCTGCGGCGAGCGGGTCTTGCCCTCGCCTTCGTAGACGTAGGCGCCGTTCTTGAAGAATTCGGTGGCCGCCGGATCGAGCGCGAGCATGACGTCGTCGCCCGGCTTGTAGCCGGCCTTCTCGATCGCCTGCATGACGAAATCGAGCGCGGCTTCCGCCGATTTCAGGTTGGGCGCGAAGCCGCCCTCGTCGCCGACATTGGTGTTGAGCCCGGCGGTCTTGCAGCGCGCCTCTTCAGCGTATGGAAGATCTCCGACGCCCGTGCGCAGCGCTTCGGCGAAGCTCGGCGCGCCGACCGGCATGATCATGAATTCCTGGAAGTCGATCGGGTTGTCGGCATGCACGCCGCCGTTGACGATGTTCATCATCGGCACCGGCAGCAGCGCGCGCGGCGGTGCCGCCGACATAGCGGTAGAGCGGCGCGCTGCTTGGCGGCGGCCGCGGCCTTGGCGGCGGCGAGCGACACGCCGAGGATGGCGTTGGCGCCGAGCCGGGCCTTGTTGGGCGTGCCGTCGAGCGCGATCAGCGTCTCGTCGATCTTGGCCTGCGCCTCGGCGTCCATGCCGCCGAGCGCGTCGAAGATTTCGCCGTTGACCGCGTCGACCGCCTTGCGCACGCCCTTGCCGCCGTAGCGCGCCTTGTCGCCGTCGCGCAGCTCGACCGCCTCGTGCGCGCCGGTCGAGGCGCCGGACGGCACCGCGGCGCGGCCCACGCAGCCGTCCTCGAGCACGACGTCGACCTCGACGGTCGGATTGCCGCGGCTGTCGAGGATTTCGCGGCCGATGATGTCGATGATGGCGGTCATGGGCGTGTTCCGGCATTCGATATGCGGCGCTTCTACAGGATCGCGACCCCCTTGTCATGCCTCGCGCCGGCAGGCATTTGAAGGCCGATGGCAAGAAAGCCGCTGCAACTCGGCCGCCCGGTCCGCCTGCCCGCCTCGCCCGACAAGGCGCAGCTCGACCGCGTGCCCAATCCGCACCGCGACACCAATTACGTCGCGCGCTTCACCGCGCCGGAATTCACCTGCCTTTGCCCGATCACCGGCCAGCCGGATTTCGCGCATCTGGTCATCGACTACGTGCCGGGCGCGATATCTGGTGGAGTCGAAGTCGCTCAAGCTTTATCTCGCCAGCTTCCGCAACCACGGCGCCTTCCACGAGGACTGCACGGTCGCCATCGGCAAGCGGCTGGTCGCGCTGCTCAAGCCGAAATAGCTGCGCATCGGCGGCTATTGGTATCCGCGCGGCGGCATGCCGATCGACGTGTTCTGGCAGGCCGGGCGCTTGCCGAAGGGCGTCTGGCTGCCCGACCAGGGCGTCGCGCCCTATCGCGGGCGCGGCTAGGTCATACCGGGGTCGGCGCCGGCCGCCGCAGCCATTGCGCGCAGGTGAACCCGACGGCGACCAGCACCACGGCGCCGAACAACAGCACCGGCGTTGAGGCCGATGCGTGGACAGGCCCGCGCCATAGACGATCGGCCCGACCGCCTGCCCGAGGAAGAAGAAGAACGAATGCAGCGCCATGGCCGAGCCGCGCGCCGCCGGCGCAAGTTCGCTGGCGTAAATCTGGATCACGGCGTGCAGCATGTAGAAGCCGAAGCCGAGCAGCGCGAAATTGGCGAACTCGACCGGCCAAGGCAGCCGCGCCGCGATCACCACGAGGCAAAAGCCCATGCGGCGCCGCCGAGCCGCATCATGCGCGTCTCGCCGAGCAGCGCGCAGCAGCCGCGACACCGTCAGCGCCGTAGAGCGCGCCGCCGATGCCGAAGCCGGCGATCACGATGCCGGCGATCGAGGCGCGCGGTCTCGCCCGCCTGCGCGCAGCATGGTCGCGATGTAGGGAAACAGCCGTACATGAACACGCGCTTCGAGAAACACCGCGCCGAAGCAGATTTTGGCCAGCGGATTGCGGAAGATCGCGCGGTAGTTCGGGATCAAGTGTCGACAGATCGAAGCGGCCCGGCTCGCTTCGCTCGAGCCGCGGAAGCCCGGAATGGCGACCGCGAGCACGCGATCGCGCCGAAGGCGCCGGTGACGAAGAACACGCCGCGCCAGCCGACCAGATCGCCGACCACGCCGGCGCAGGTCGCGCCCAGCAGATTGCCGGTCATGATCGCAAACAGCAGGCGGCCCATCGCGACCTGGCGTTCCGCGACCGGAACCTTGTCGCCGACCAGCGCGAAGGCGATCGGCACCACGCCGCCGGCGGCGAGCCCGGCGATCACGCGCCCGGCCACGAGCATCTCGAAGTTCGGCGCAAAGCCGCACAGCGAGCGTCGCCGCGGTGACGCACGACCAGACAGAGCAGCATCAGCCGCGCCTTGCTGAACATGTCGGCGAGCGCGCCGAGCACCGGCTGCACCAGCGCATAAGGCAGCGTGAAGGCGGTCGACAGCAGCGCGGCGGTCGCCGGCTCGACGCTGAGGCCGTCGGCGATCTGCGGGATGACCGGGTCGGTCGAGCGGATGAACAGCGCGCTGGCGAAGACGACGAAAGCGATGAGATTGAGCGTGCGGGTCATCGATCGGCCGTCGCGCCGGATCAGCGCTTGGCCAGCCGGTCGAACTCGACCAGTTCGCGCAACAGCGGCTCCATCTCCTTGAGCGGCACCATGTTGGGGCCGTCGGACGGCGCCTTGTCGGGATCCTGATGCGTCTCGATGAACACGCCGGCGACGCCGACCGCGACCGCCGCGCGCGCCAGCACCGGCACGAATTCGCGCTCGCCGCCCGAAGACGGTGCCCTGCCCGCCCGGCTGCTGCACCGAATGGGTGGCGTCGAAGATGACCGGCGCGCCGATGCGCTTGAGGATCGGCAGCGCGCGCATGTCGGAGACCAGCGTGTTGTAGCCGAAGCGAGACGCCGCGCTCGGTCACCAGCACATTGCGGTTGCCGGCGCCGGTGATCTTCGCGACCACGTTCTTCATGTCCCAGGGCGCGAGGAACTGGCCCTTCTTGACGTTGACGGCCTTGCCGGTCTTCGCCGCGGCGATCAGCAGATCGGTCTGCCGGCACAGGAAGGCCGGGATTTGCAGCACGTCGACGGCCTGCGCGACGCGCGCGCATTGCGCCGGTCTCGTGCACGTCGGTGAGCACCGGAAGTTCAAGCGTCTCGCGGATCTCGGCGAAGATCGGCAGCGCCTGCGTCGAGCCCGATGCCGCGCGCGCTCTGGCCGAGGTGCGGTTGGCCTTGTCGAACGAGGTCTTGTAGACGAGGCCGATGCCGACGCTGCGCCGCGATCTCCTTCAGCGCCGCCGCCATCTCCAGCGCATGCGCGCGGCTTTCGAGCGCGCAAGGGCCGGCGATCAGCGCCAGCGGCAGGTCGTTGCCGAAGCGCACGCCGCCGATGGTGACAGTGCGTTGGCGACTCTCGATTCAAGACTTTATGCCCTCGCGCGGCGCGACCATGAAGGGCGAAAAGCCTCGGGTCAACGGCCCACTTCGAACACCAGAACCGCGCCCATCGCATCGTCGCGGCCGACGACGGCGCGGTTTCCGGCCTCGAGCCCGGCAATGCCGGCGCGTTCGGGCAGTCCTTGCAGCAGGCTCCGATCGGCGACGGCAAAGCGCAGCGCCGCCAGCCGTGCTCCACGTGAAACATCCGGCGCGGCAACGCCGAAGCGGCCGACGAAAGCGGCTGGGGTCATCATCTCGATGGTGCCGCGCGGCGTCGCGATGGCAAAGCCGCCGTCCTGGCTCGGCCGCCGGCGCGCCGGCAAAGTGCTGCATGAAGGCGCGATGCTGCTCCGGCCGCTCGGCGACCGCGACGACGCCGGCGATGCCGACGCGCCGTTGGCATGTTTCTGGAACGCCGGGTTCCAGAAATTCTCCGGATAATGCTGCTGGCAGGTGGCGAAATGGATCTGCGGCGCCAGTCTGTCCTCGGCGAAGGCGAGCGAGAAGCCGAGCTTCACCGGCGCGCCGTCCGGCCGCTTGCCCTCGCGCTCGAAGCGCATCACCTCGGAACCGGCGATGCCGGCGGCGCGGAAATCCTTCGTCGTCGGCCGCCGCATCGCGCGATTCCAGAATGAGCATCGAGAGCCCCTCGTCGCGTCTGCAGGAAATCGCGGTTATAGGCGCCGAACAAACGCGAGAAGCCGTCCGTCGCCGAGTTTGTCCGGCTCGGCCAGCGTCAGCAGCTCGATGAAGAACCCGGAAACTGGACGATGTGGTTATGCGTGCCCCAGGGATGGCGGTTGCGCGCGCCGACCGTGAAGCCGAGGCCGCGGTAGAGCGCGGCCGCGGCGTCGAGATCGCGCACGGCATGGACGATATGGTCGAGCCCGCGGGCCATGGCCGCGTTACTTCATGGCCGAGAACGCGGTCGGCACCAGTATCTTATTGTTGATCTTGGCGAGGATCGGTCCGTCCTTCTCGCTGTCGGCGCGTGCCGCGATCCATTCCGGATCGGCCATGAATCCGTTCCACTTCTTCTCGCGCTCGGCGAGCGAGTCCCAGGCCAGCAGGTAATACAGCTCGTTGTTGCCGTCGCCGATCAACACGGTCCAGAAGCCGACCGGTTTGATGTCGTGCTTCTTCCAGAGCGCCAGCGTCTTGGTCTCGAAGCGTTTCAACAGCGCCGGCAGGCGTCCGGGCACGCAGATGTAGTGACGCAGTTCGTGGATCATGAGGCGGTTCCTCCGGCTACTAGTGCGGGAATTTATCGGCTGAGGAGCGCGCCAGCGCAACCGCTGTTACACCAGCCTCGAGCTGCTCCACCGCCGCGCCGATGAACGAGGCGAACAGCGGGTGCGGCTCGAACGGCCGCGATTTCAGTTCGGGATGGAATTGCACGCCGATGAACCAGGGATGGTCGTCGTATTCGATGATCTCGGGCAGGATGCCGTCGGGCGACATGCCGGAGAAGCGCATGCCGCGCTGCTCGAGCCGGCCTTTGTAGGCGGTGTTGACCTCGTAGCGGTGGCGGTGGCGCTCGGAGATTTCGGTCGCGCCGTAGATGTCGCGCGACGCGGCTGCCGCGCGTCAGCATCGCGTCGTAGGCGCCGAGCCGCATGGTGCCGCCGAGATCGCCGCCGGCCATGCGGTTCTGCAGTTCGTTGCCCTTGAGCCATTCGGTCATCAGGCCGACCACCGGCTCCGTCGTCGGCGCCGAATTCGGTCGAGTTCGCCTCCTCGATGCCGCACAGATTGCGCGCCGCCTCGATCACCGCCATCTGCATGCCGAAGCAGATGCCGAAATACGGCACCTGGCGCTCGCGCGCGAACTGCGCCGCCTTGATCTTGCCCTCGGCGCCGCGCTGGCCGAAGCCGCCCGGCACCAGAATGCCGTTGACGTGCTCGAGGAAGGGCGCCGGGTCCTCGTTCTCGAACACTTCCGAACTCGATCCAGTCGAGCTTGACCTTGACCTTGTTGGCGATGCCGCCGTGCGAGAGCGCCTCGATCAGCGATTTGTAGGCGTCCTTCATGCCGGTGTATTTGCCGACGATCGGCGATGGTGACGTCGCCTTCCGGATTGCGCACGCGCTCGTTGATCAGCCGCCAGCGCGCGAGATCGGGCGTCGCGCCGGGATCGAGCCCGAAGGCGGCGAGCACTTCGGCGTCGAGCCCCTCCGCCGAATAGGCCTCCGGCACCGCGTAGATGTTGTCGACGTCGCGCGCTTCGATCACCGCGCTTTCGCGCACGTTGCAGAACAGCGCGAGCTTGCGCCGCTCCTCCTTCGGGATCTGCGCGGTCGGTGCGGCAGAGCAGAATGTCGGGCTGGATGCCGATCGAGCGCAGTTCCTTGACCGAATGCTGCGTCGGCTTGGTCTTCAATTCGCCGGCGCTCGGGATGAACGGCAGCAGCGTGAGATGGATGTAGATCGCGTGATGGCGCGGCAGGTCGTTGCCGAACTGGCGGATCGCCTCGAAGAACGGCAGGCCTTCGATGTCGCCGACGGTGCCGCCGATCTCGCACAGCACGAAATCGAAGCCGTCATTGCCGTCGCGGATGAAGTCCTTGATGGCGTTGGTGACGTGCGGGATGACCTGGATGGTGGCGCCGAGATAGTCGCCGCGCCGCTCCTTGGCGAGAATGTCCTGGTAGATGCGGCCGGTGGTGATGTTGTCCTGCCGCGTCGCCGGGCGGCCGGTGAAGCGCTCGTAATGGCCGAGGTCGAGGTCGGTCTCGGCGCCGTCGTCGGTGACGAAGACCTCGCCGTGCTGATAGGGCGACATCGTGCCCGGGTCGACGTTGAGATAGGGGTCGAGCTTGCGCAGCCGCACCTTGTAGCCGCGCGCCTGCAACAGCGCGCCGAGCGCCGCCGACGCGAGACCCTTGCCCAGTGAGGAAACCACGCCGCCGGTGATGAAAATATACCGCGCCATGGGGCCTAACCTCTAGCGCGCCGGACTCGATTCGACGAGCGCGAAAACGCAGGACGGTCACGCCTGTGCGCAGCTGGATGCGTCCAGCTGTTGCAAGCGCTGTCGACATTCATCGGACTTCGCATCATCCCTAACGCGAAGGGGCCGGTTCCCCGGCCCCTTCGGCGCTCGTCATTTCGACTGCGGCACCACCGGCCCCGAGGGCGCGGCCGGCGCGTGCCGGAGCCGCGGCGCCGCCGGCTGGCGGATCGCCCTGCAACTGGTTGAGCAGTCCGCCCGGCGCCAGCGGCGGCGGCGCGCCGGGCGCGGGCGCGCTCGGGCCCAGCGGATTACCTTGCAGGATCGAGGCCGGCTTGCGGTTCATGCCGGCCAGGATCGACAGCACCAGGCTGGTGACGAAGAACAGGCCGGCCAGGATCGCGGTGGTGCGGGTCAGCACATTGGCCGGTGCCGCGGCTGGTCATGAAGCCGCCGGTCGCAGCCGATGCCGAGCCCGCCGCCTTCGGAGCGCTGCAGCAGCACCACGCCGATCAAGGCGAGCACCAGCATCAGATGGATGACGATGACGACTTGCTGCATGCGGTCAAAATCCGTTCGGTCGCCGCCGGGCGACGCCCGGCGGCGCTCTGGTCGCACATATAGGAATTCGCGGCGGTCTCTACACGATTGCGGCGGCGTATTTCCACCCCGCGACGCGGCCGCTAGCGGTAAACCGCGGCGATGCCGAGGAAATCCGCGGCTTTCAGGCTGGCGCCGCCGACCAGAGCGCCGTCGACATCGGCGACGCGCCAGCAGTTCCTTGGCATTGGCCGGTTTGACCGAGCCGCCGTAGAGGATGCGGATGCCGGCCGCCTGCCCGCCGAAACGCGCGCTCGAGCCGCTGGCGGATGAAGGCGTGGACCTCGGCGACGTCGGCCGGGGTCGGCGTCAGGCCGGTGCCGATCGCCCAGACCGGCTCGTAGGCGACCACCAGATTGGCGGCGGTCGCCGCCATCCGGCAGCGAGCCGTCGAGCTGGCGCGCCGACCACGGCGAGCGTGCTGGCCGGCCGTCGCGCTCGGCTCGCTGTCTCGCCGACGCAGACGATGGCGGTCAGCCCCGCCCGCCAGGCGGCCTGCGCCTTGGCGCGCACCAGCGCGTCGGTTTCGTGATGGTCGGCGCGCCGCTCGGAGTGGCCGACGATGACCGCGCGGGCGCCGGCATCGGCCAGCATCTCGGCCGCGATATCGCCGGTATGGGCGCCGGAGGCCTCCGGCGTGGCAATCCTGCGCCGCCGATGATGACGCGCGGAGCCGCGGCGCGGCGGCGGCAAATTCCGCGATCAGCGTCGCCGGCGGGCAGACCATCAGGTCGCAGCGCAATCCGCCGGCGCCGGCGATGATCTTGGCAAGCTCGGCCTCCGAGGCGGCGAGCCCGTTCATCTTCCAATTGCCTGCCACCAGCGGACGGCGGCGCCATGGTAAAGACCTATTCGCGGTTCGATGGAATGGGCTATCAGAGCCGCCGGGCTGCGGAAAGTGGCTTCGGCCGCAGCCGATCCCGCTTGAGTTGCAAGGAGTTGGACCGATCTTTATGATGCCTCGGCCGCGCCAGCGAAAGCGCGAAACCAGCTCCTTCACCCCCCAACGACGCTCAACAACGTAGTCACGCGCCCATGCTCCGCGGAATTCACAAAGCTTCCTCCACCTGGCTCGGCAAAGCCGTCATGGGCACGATCATGCTGTTCCTGATCGTCAGCTTCGCGGTCTGGGGCATCGGCGACATTTTCCGCGGCTGCGGCCGCAACGAGGTCGCCAAGATCGGCGGCACCGAGATCACCACCGAGCAGTTCCGGCAATACTACAACGAGCGGCTGCGCCAGGTCAGCCAGCAGCTGCGGCGGCCGATCACGCCCGACCAGGCGCGCGCGCTCGGGCTCGACCGGCAGTTCCTCGGCCAGCTCATCGCCGAGGCGACGCTGACGAGAAGGCGCGCGACATGCGGCTCGGCATTTCCGACGCCGAGGTCGCCAGCCGCATACGCAGCGACCCGAGCTTCCGCGGCCCGAACGGGCAGTTCGATCCGCAGCCGCTTCGCGATGATCCTCAACCAGGCCGGTTTCACCGAGGCGCGCTTCGTCGCCGAGCAGCGCGAGGTCACGCTGCGCCGGCAAATCGCGCAGAGCGTCAGCCGTCGACTTGCGCGCATCGGCGACCGCGCTTGAAGTGGTCGACCGCTACCGGAACCGAAAAGCGCAACGTCGACTATCTCGCGCTTGGGCCCGCGCAGGCCGGCGACGTCGCGGCGCCGACGCCCGAGCAGCTCGCGCAATATTTCGACGAACGCAAGGCGCTGTTCCGCGCGCCGGAATACCGCAAGATCACCGTGCTCACTTTGTCGCCCGCCGAGCTCGCCAAGCCCGACGCGGTATCCGACGCCGACGCCAAGGCCTATTACGAGCAGCACAAGGCGCAATACGGCAAGCCCGAGAAGCGCGAGATCCGCCAGATCATTTTCCCCAAGGCGGAGGACGCCGCCGCCGCGCGCGACAAGATCGCCAAAGGCGCAAGCTTCGACGACATCGTCAAAGAGCGCGAGCTCAAGCCGGAGGACACCGATCATCGGCATGGTCGCCAAGACCGATCTGATCGATCCGGCGGTGGCCGAAGCCGCCTTCTCGCTCAAGCCCGGCGAGGTCAGCCAGCCGGTCGCCGGCCGCTTCGGCACGGTGCTGTTGACGGTCGGCAAGATCGAGGCGGGCGAGCAGAAGAGCTTACGAAGAGGTCGCGCCGCAGATCAAGCAGGAGATCGCGACCGCGCAGGCGCGCAGCAAGCTCGGCGACCTGCGCGACAAGATCGAGGACGAGAAAGCCTCCGGCGCGACGCTCGCCGAGACCGCCAAGAAACTCGGCCTCACCGCCACGGTATCGAGGCCGTCGATCGCTCCGGCCGCGGCCCCGACGGCAATCCGGTCGCCGGGCTGCCGAAGGCGCCCGATGTGGTCGCGTCCGCCTTTGCCAGCGACGTCGGCGTCGACAACGAGGCGCTGCAGCTGCCGACCGGCGGCTACCTTTATTTCGACGTCACCGGCATCGTGCCCTCGCGCGAGCGCACGCTCGAAGAGGTCAAGGACAAGGTCGCCGCCGCCTGGCGCGACGACGAGATCGCCAAGCGGCTCGCCGCCAAGGCGACCGACATGCTGATCAAGCTCAAGAGCGGCAGCACGCTCGAACAGGTCGCGGCCGAGGCCGGGCTCAGCGTGCAAAAAGGCGTCGATCTCCAACGCGGCAAGCCGGGCGGCTTCGTGCCGGCCAAGGTCGTGCAGGCCGCCTTCAGCGCGCCGAAAGACGTGCCGGGCGCCGTCGACGGCGACAAGCCGAGCGAGCGCTACATTTACAAGGTGACCGCGGTCGAAGACCCCAAGCCCGACCCGAATTCCGATGCCGCCAAGGCGATCGCGACCTCGCTGGAGACCGCCTATGCCGACGACGTGATCGGCGAATATATCGCGCAAGCTCGAAGCCGACTACGGCGTCACCATCAACCAGGCGACCGTCAACCAAGTCGTGGGCGGCGAACCGGGCAGCTGACGTCATGCAGATCGAGCCGTCGGAGGCGCAGTTTCGCCGAGCGCTACCGGCGCGGCGAGCCGCAGGTGGTGTGGACGACGCTGGTCGCCGATCTGGAGACGCCGGTCTCGGCCTTCCTGAAGCTCGGCGGCGGCAAGCCGATGAGCTTCCTGCTGGAGTCGGTCGAAGGCGGCGCCGTGCGCGGGCGCTATTCGATCATCGGCCTCGATCCCGACCTGATCTGGCGCGCCAACGGCGACGCGCGCCGAGATCAACCGCGACGCGCGCGGCAAGCCCGATGCCTTCGCGCCCTGCCCCGAGCCGCCGCTGCAAGCGCTGCGCGCGCTGATCGCCGAAAGCCGCATCGAGCTGCCCGAGGCGCTGCCGCCGATGGCGGCCGGCGTGTTCGGCTATCTCGGCTACGACATGGTGCGGCTGATGGAGGAGCTGCCGCCGCCCAATCCGGATCCGATCGGCATTCCCGACGCGATCCTGATGCGCCCGACGGTGATCGTGGTGTTCGACGCGGTGAAGGATTCGATCACGGTGGTGACGCCGGTGCGGCCGGAGCCAGGCCGTCGACGCGCAAGGCCGCGCTGCGCGCGCGCGATCGAGCGGCTCGCCGCCGTGGTCGACGCGCTCGACCGCCCGCTCGACCAAGTCGCTCGCCGGCTCACGACGAGGGCCCGCTCGACGTGCCGGCCGAAGTCCAACACCACGCCCGCCGAATACAAGGCCATGGTCGCGCGCGCCAAGGACTACATCGCCGCCGGCGACGTCTTCCAGGTCGTGCTGTCGCAGCGCTTCGAGGCGCCGTTCACGCTGCCGCCGTTCTCGCTCTACCGCGCGCTGCGGCGGGTCAACCCGGCGCCCTTTCTGTTCTTCCTCGACTATCGGCGACTTCGCCGTCGCCGGCTCCAGCCCGGAAATCCTGGTGCGCGTGCGCGACGACAAGGTCACCATCCGCCCGATCGCCGGCACGCGGCCGCGCGGCGAGACGCCGCACGAGGACAAGGCGCTGGAAGAGGAGCTGCTCGCCGATCCGAAGGAGCGCGCCGAGCACCTGATGCTGCTCGATCTCGGCCGCAACGACGTCGGCCGCGTCGCCAAGATCGGCACCGTCAAGGTCACCGACCAGTTCTTCATCGAGCGCTACAGCCAGGTGATGCACATCGTCTCGAACGTCGAGGGCGCGCTCGACGCCGAAATACGACGCGCTCGACGCGCTGGCCGCCGGCTTTCCGGCCGGCACGGTCTCCGGCGCGCCGAAGGTGCGCGCCATGGAGATCATCGACGAACTGGAGAAGGAAAAGCGCGGGCTCTACGCCGGCTGCGTCGGCTATTTCTCCGCCGCCGGCGAGATGGACACCTGCATCGTGCTGCGCACCGCGCTGGTCAAGGACGGCAAGATGTACGTGCAGGCCGGCGCCGGCATCGTCGCCGACAGCGATCCCGACACCGAGCAGCAGGAATGCATCAACAAGGCCAAGGCGCTGTTCCGCGCCGCCGAAGAGGCGCGTAGATTTGCCAGCGCCGCCAAACGCGGGCAGTGAGGCAGACCATGAGCCACGATCACGAGCCGAAATGGAAGCATGACGGCGTGCGCGTCATCCCCGGCAATTCGCTCGACCCCAACACCGCGCAGACGCCCGGCATGGACCGCAAGGCGGCGATCAACTACGCCCGCGTCGGCGCGCAGAAGATCTGGGCCGGCACCGTCCACATCCATCCCAATGCCAAGACCGGCGCGCATCATCACGGCGCGCTCGAAAGCGTGATCTACGTGCGTGCGCGGCAAGGCGCGCATGCGCTGGGGCGAGCATCTCGAATTCATCGCCGAAGCGGGGCCCGGCGATTTCATCTACGTGCCGCCTTACGTGCCGCATCAGGAGATCAATGCCAGCCGCGACGAGGTGCTCGAATGCGTGCTGGTGCGCTCCGACAATGAAGCGGTGGTGGTCAATCTCGACATCGAGCCGGCGGAGCAGCCGGAAAACGTCGCCTGGGTCGACCCGATCCATAAAGGCTAATGAGCTTGCGCGACGGCGTTGCCTTGACCCCCTCCGGCCCCCGCCGTAAGACCTTGAGCGGGCAGGCAAACATGATCGTTCTGATCGACAACTACGACAGCTTCACCTTCAACCTCGTCCACTATCTCGGCGGGCTGGGGGCGGATGTCGTCGTGCATCGCAACGACAAGATCACGGCCGAAGGCGGTGATGGCGCTCGCGCCGGAGGCGATCGTGCTCTCGCCCGGCCCGTGCACGCCGAACGAGGCCGGCATCTGCCTCGACCTGATCGCGCAAGGCGGCGCCGACCATGCCGATCCTCGGCGTCTGCCTCGGCCATCAGGCGATCGGCCAGGCCTTCGGCGGCAAGGTCGTGCGCGCGCCGCAGATGATGCACGGCAAGCTGTCCGAAATCCGCCACGACGGCAGCGGCGTCTTCCGCGGCATCAACGGCGCCGTTCCAGGCGACGCGCTATCATTCGCTGATCGTCGCGCGCGACAGCGTGCCGCGCGAACTCGCGGTCAACGCCGAGACCGACGACGGCGTGGTCATGGGGCTCGCGCACGCGAGCCTGCCGGTGCACGGCGTGCAGTTCCATCCCGAGAGCATCGCCTCCGAGCACGGCCATCTGATCCTGCGCAATTTCCTCGATCTCGCCGCGGCCTGGAACGCCAAGACCGGCCGGCGCCGCCGCGCCGATGCACGCGGCGGAATAAGCGAGCCGCCATGGCCGACGATTTCAAAGCGCTCATCGCCAAGGTCGCGACCGGCGCCACGCTCACCCGCGAGGAGGCGGCCGCCGCCTTCGACCGCATGATGTCGGGCGAGGCGACGCCCTCGCAGATGGGCGGCCTGCTGATGGCGCTGCGCGTGCGCGGCGAAACCGTCGAGGAGATCACCGGCGCGGTCACCACCATGCGCGCCAAGATGCTGGGCGTGAAGGCGCCGCCGGACGCGATCGACGTCGTCGGCACCGGCGGCGACGCCTCCGGCTCGTTCAACATCTCGACCTGCGCGGCCTTCATCGTGGCGGGCGCCGGCGTGCCGGTCGCCAAGCACGGCAACCGCGCGCTGTCGTCGAAGTCCGGCGCCGCCGATGTGCTCGGCGCGCTCGGCGTCAAGATCGATCTCGACGCCGACCAGGTCGGCCGCTGCATCAAGCGAGGCCGGCATCGGCTTCATGTTCGCGCCGGCGCATCATCCGGCGATGAAGAACGTCGGCCCGACGCGGGTCGAGCTCGGCACCCGCACCATCTTCAATCTGCTCGGGCCGCTGTCGAACCCGGCCGGCGTCAAGCGGCAGATGGTCGGCGTCTTCTCGCGGCAATGGATCGAGCCGATGGCGCAAGTGCTCAAGAACCTCGGCTCCGAATGCGTCTGGGTGGTGCACGGCTCCGACGGGCTCGACGAGATCACCACCGCCGGGCCGACCCACGTGGCAGCGCTGGAAAACGGCAAGGTGCGCGACCTTCGAGATCACGCCGGAGGACGCCGGCCTGCCGCGCGCCAAGCCCGAGGCGCTGCGCGGCGGCGACGCCGAGCACAATGCCAAGGCGCTCGCCGACGTGCTCAAAGGCAAAGCGAGCGCGTTCCGCGACGTCGCGCTCCTCAATGCCGCGGCGGCGCTGATCGTCGCCGGCAAGGCCAAGGACCTGAAGGAAGGCGCCGCGCTCGGCGCGCAAAGTCGATCGACAGCGGCGAGGCCGAAGGCCGGCTCGACGGCTGATCGCGGTCTCCAACGCCGCGGACGCCTGAAATGACCGACATCCTCGCCAAAGATCGAAGCCTACAAGCGCGAGGAGATCGCGGCGGCCAAGCGCGCGCAAGCCGCTCGGCGAGCTGGAAGCGGAGGCGAAGGCGGCCGCCCCGCCGCGCGGCTTCCTCAAGGCGATCGAGCGCAAGATCGCGGCCGGCGACTACGCGCTGATCGCCGAGATCAAGAAGGCGAGCCCGTCCAAGGGCCTGATCCGCGCCGATTTCGATCCGCCCGCGCTCGCCACGGCCTATGAGGCGGGCGGCGCGACCTGCCTGTCGGTCCTGACCGACGCGCCATCGTTCCAGGGCCGACCGGAGTTCCTCGGCGCAGGCGCGCGCGGCCACCGCGCTGCCGGCGCTGCGCAAGGACTTCATCTACGAGCCCTACCAGGTGGTGGAATCGCGCGCCTTGGGCGCCGACTGCATCCTGATCATCATGGCGGCGGTCGACGACGGCGCCGCCCGCGAACTCGAAGATGCCAGCTTTGCCAATGGGATGGATGTGCTCATCGAAGTTCATCAAGAAGATGAACTTGAACGCGCGCTTCAAGCTCCGCTCCCGCCTGATCGGCATCAACAACCGCGATTTGCGCAGCTTCGAGACCGATCCTGGCGGTCAGCGAGCGCCTCGCCCCGCGCATTCCGCAAGGACCGCATCGTGGTCGCCGAAAGCGGGCTCAATGCGCCGGCCGACCTCGCCCGCCTCGCCCGCGCCGGCATCTCGACCTTCCTGATCGGCGAAAGCCTGATGCGGCAGGACGACGTCGCCGCCGCCACGCGCGCCCTGCTCGCGCGCGCGCCACGCCACGCCGCGGCGGAGTGACGCCATGGCGCGGGGCAGCAAAAAAGCTTCGCGTCCCGCCAAGAAGGCCAAAGGCGGCGTCCGACGCAAGCCAAAGCCGCCGTTGCTCGACAACAGCGAACTCACCCATATCGACCCGCGCGGCCAGGCCCGCATGGTCGACGTCTCGGCCAAGAACGCGACCGAGCGCGTCGCCGTCGCCGAAGGCAGGGTCATCATGCGCCGGGAGACGCTCGATTTGGTGGTCGCCGGCAACGCGCTCAAGGGCGACGTGCTCGGCGCCGCGCGGCTTGCCGGCATCATGGCGGCCAAGCGCACGCACGGGCTGATCCCGCTCTGCCATCCGCTGCCGATCACCAAAGTCGAGATCGACATCAACCCGGAACACGCTTTGCCCGGTTTCCTGGTGCAGGCGACGGTGAAGGTGACCGGGCAGACCGGCGTCGAGATGGAGGCGCTGACCGCCGTCTCGATCGCCTGCCTGACCATCTACGACATGGTCAAGGCGGCCGAGCAAGGCATGCGCATCGAGGGCATCCGGCTGCTGTCCAAGACCGGCGGCAAGTCCGGCGATTGGCGCGCGGAGGATTAGCCTGTGGCGTTGATGCCGGTCGCCGAAGCCCTGGCGCGCGTGCTCGCCGACGCCGCGCCGCTGCCGGCGGAGCGCGTGCCGCTCGAGGCAGGCGGTCGGCCGCGTGCTCACCGAGGACGTCAAGGCGCTGCGCACGCAGCCGCCGGCGGCCGTCTCCGCCATGGACGGCTACGCGGTGCGCGCGTGCGACGTCGCGAACGTTCCGGCCACGCTGCGCGTCATCGGCGAAGTCGCGGCCGGCCATCCGTTTCGCGGGCGCAGTCGGCGCCGGCGAGGCCGCGCGCATCTTCACCGGCGGCATGCTGCCGGCGGGCGCCGATACGGTGGTGATCCAGGAGCTCGCCGCGCGCGACGGCGACCGCGTCACCTTCGCAAAGCCGACCGCCAAGGGCCGCAACGTGCGCGCCGAGGGAATCGATTTCGCGCAAGGCGACACGCTGCTGCGCAAGGGACAACGCCTGAGCGGCCGCGACGTGATGCTGGCCGCCGCCATGAACCACCCTGCTCTGCCGGTGCATCGCCGGCCCAAGGTGGCGGTGCTCGGCACCGGCGACGAATTGGTGCCGCCCGGCGCAACGCCCAAGCCGGGAGAGATCGTCTATTCCAACGGCTTCGCGCTGTTGGCTCTGGCGGAGGGCGAAGGCGCCGAGGCCGCGGATCTGGGCATCGCCCGCGACCGCGTCGAGGACATCGCCGCCGCCGTGCGACGCGCGCGCGATTGGGGCGCCGATATTCTGGTCACCATCGGGCGGCGCCTCGGTCGGCGAGCACGATCTAGTGCAAAGCGCGCTGCGCGCCGAAGGGCTCGATCTCTCCTTCTGGCGCGTGGCGCTGCGGCCGGGGCGGCCGATGATGCATGGCCGGCTCGGCGCCATGCAGGTGCTGGGCGTGCCGGGCAATCCGGTGTCGTCTTACGTCTGCGCATTCCTGTTCCTGGTGCCGCTGATCCGGCGGCTCGCCGGGCGCGCCGACCTCACGCCGGCGCCCGAGCCGGCACGGCTTGGCCACGACCTCCCCGCCAACGACGAGCGAGCCGACTATCTGCGGGCGCTCCTGACCGTCGGCCCGGATGGACCAATAGCGACACCGCTGCCGGCTCAGGACAGTTCCCTGATGGCGCCGCTCGCCCAAGCCGGCTGCCTGCTGATTCGCGAACCGAACGCCCCCGCGGCAAAGGCCGGTTCACCCTGCGTCATCCTTAAGCTCGGCCTTTAGCGGCCTTTCGACTTTTTCACCCCAAATTAAATCCTTGCGGAACACATATCGAACAGATAGTGTCCGTTCATGATTTGTTTCGGATTGGTCCCTATTCTGGGCCTCCGCGACGGGGAGAAGATGCGATGCTGACCCGCAAGCAATTCGAGCTTCTGCGCTTCATCCACGAGCGCCTGACCGAGAGCGGCGTACCGCCCTCCTTCGACGAGATGAAGGACGCGCTCGATTTGCGCTCGAAATCCGGCATCCACCGCCTGATCACGGCGCTGGAGGAGCGCGGCTTCATCCGCCGGCTCGCCAACCGGGCGCGCGCCATCGAAGTCATCAAGCTGCCCGAACTCGGTCGGCCACGGCCTCTCGCGGGCGCTCGCGCGGCTTCACCCCGAGCGTGATCGAGGGCGACCTCGGCCGCGTGCGCAACGTCACGGATGAGGAGATCGCCGAAGGCGGCCGTCCGATCGCTGTGCCCGTGATGGGCCGCATCGCCGCCGGCACGCCGATCGAGGCGATCCAGACCCGCAGCCACGTCATCAACATGCCGCCCGATCTGCTTTCGTCCGGCGAGCATTTCGCGCTCGAGGTGCGCGGCGATTCGATGATCGAGGCCGGCATCCTCGACGGCGACATCGCGCTGATCCGCAAGTCGGACGGCGCCGAAACCGGCGACATCGTGGTGGCGCTGATCGACGACGAGGAGGCAACCCTCAAGCGCTTCCGCCGCCGCGGCGCCTCGATCGCGCTCGAGCCGGCCAATACCTCCTACGAGGTGCGCATCCTGCCGCCCAACCGCGTGCGCATCCAGGGCAAGCTGGTCGGGCTATTCCGCCGCTATTGATTTCGCGGCCTCGAACGTGAGGGCGACCGGCTTGTCGCCTTTGGGCGCGATGCGGAACAGCTTTGGAAAGACCACCGGCAGATAGAACCGCACGATGTCGATGAAATCGCGCGTCGATTTGAAATGGCCGTAGTCGCGCAAGTTCATCAGGACGAAAAACAGATAAGCCAATTTCAGATGGACCTTGGTATCGACGCGCACGAACAGCGTGATGCCGAGGTCGGTCAATATGCCGTTGTTCAAAGCGTCGTCGAGCACCTTGTCGGGCAATGAGATGACGAAGTCATAGTCGTCCGGGATCTTGTTCTCGATCGTGCGCGTCCGCGTCCGGTAGAACAGCTCGCGTCCGCTCGTCGTCAGCCGCCAGCCGATGCCCCTGCGGTATATCCAGCGCGCGAAATAGAGCTCGTCCATGTAGTTCTTCAGCTTGGCGGTGGCGGCCTCGGGCCAGACGAAGGACTTCTCCTGCTCTTCTTCTTCTTGCACCCGCTTGATCTGCGCGTCGGTCAGGCTGCGCTTGACCGTGTCGTAAGCCGAGGTCCAGGCGAAGGATTTCAAATCCATGGTGATGAAGGGCTTGCACAGCGCGGTCTTGGTGCCGGACCAATGCGCTTTGAGGTCTTCGTAGGTGACCTTGTGGTCGTTGGCCCATTTCGAATCCTCGCGATTGAAAAAGGCCTGCGAAGCGAAGGGCACGAAGTATTGCGCGCCCAGCGCATTGGAAATGTCGATGGCGACCTGAACGAAATCCGTTTTCGTCTTGAGCGGGGTGCGCACCCCGTTCTGGAAGGTGAGCGCGCCGACGGAAGCCGGCGAGTAGCTCTTGAGCGCGATCGCGGTTTTTCCGCTCGGATTGAAGGTCTGCCTGATCCGCTCCAGCAGCGCGCGGCGCGGCGCGGCATCGTTGATATTGAAGATGACGGCGTCCGGCGTGTCCAAAATCATGATCGAATCGTCGAACGGCACCGGCACGCTGCACACCCGCACTTTGTCGCTGAGCGCATACCAAGTGAGCGGCGCCAGCGTCCGGTTGCGGAAGCCATGCGATTCAAGAAAGCCGGGAACCGAATAGCTCGGAAACGCGGGATGCAGGACCCGGTAGCGGCCCGAGCCGCCGCAGCGACGGCCAATGGAAATGGTCGAGATGCGAATGGGTGAGGTAGAGGTAGCGGCTCTGCCGCACCAGGTCGATCTCTTCTTCGCTCGGATATTTCTCCAGCCACCAGCTGCGCCAATAGACCGAACCGACCAGCCAAGGATCGGTGGCGATGATCGGCTTGCCGTCTTCGAGCACGAGAAGACAGGCGTGGCCGATGGTGCGCAGTTCGAGGGTGCCGCTCTGAGGCATGCTGATGATTTATGGACCAGGCCCGCGGGGGTCAATGCCGCGCCCTGCCATGCAGGTCCGGTCAATCGCCCGCCTCCATATCCTCCTTGCGCGGCGTAGCATCCAACGCGCCGGGCGGCGGCGCGACCGGCGCGGCCACAAGCTCGCTTTGCGGGCCGCGCGCCCAGGGTCGGTCGAGCCCCACCGGTCGGGCGGCGCTTTCCTCAAAGCGCGCGCCGGTCCAGCGCAACGCGATGGCGCCCTTGGCGCGCCAGACCCGGCGGTCGACAAGAATGGCCGCGCACGGCAGCTTCGCCTCGCGCGGGCTGACCACCACTGCGGCGCGCTTGCAATCCTCGGCCAGAGCCTCGAGCGACTGCGCGAACGATATCAGCCGCCCGTCGGACAGGCGCCCGATGCAGCCGATGGCGTCGCAGGTAATCCCGTTCTGCAAGCTCGCGTCCTTGGGATCGCGCGCGTCGCCGTCGGCGGCGAGCCACTCCTTGAGCGCGAAGGCGTCGCGGTTGTTGAACAGCACCGACAGGCGGCCGTCCGGCCCGCGGATCGCCGCCGCCCGGCCGTCGCCGGCAATCAGCACGTCCGGGCGCGGCGTCATCACCGCCCAGAGCGCAGGCGACGAACACCAGCAGCGCGCCGCTCCAGCGCAGCGGCGTGCGCAACAGGCAGATCAGCAGCAGGCCGGCGGTGCACAGCAGCAGCGGGCCGGTGCCGAAGGCCTGGATGCGGCCGACCGCGCCCGGCAGATGCGCCACCCAAAGCGCGACCGCGATCATCCAGTCGATGCCCCCGCCCATCAGCCTGCCAGAACATCGCCGTCGAAGCCGAACGGCATGGCGAGCAGCGCCGAGGATGCCCATGGGCATCACCCAGGCCGAGACCACCGGCATGGCGAGCAGATTGGCGAGCACGCCGTAAGGCGCCAGCCGATGGAAGTGATAGGCGGCATAGGGCGTGGTGGCGAGCCCGGCGACCAGCGAGGCCAGGACCAGCCCGGCGATCTCGCGCCCGCCCCACAGCGCAACGCGCGCGCCGAGCGAGCGAGTCGGCGTTGGCGCGCCACGGCAGGCCGTGCTGGTAGCCGGCGATCAGCGCGAGCGTCGCCGCAAACGACATCTGGAAGCTCGGATGCACCACCGACTTCCGGCGCGAGCAGCAGCACGCACAGCGCCGCCACCGTCAGCGTGCGGAAGGTCAGCGCCGGCCGGTCGAGCATGACGCCGATCAGCACGATGGCGATCATGATGAAGGAGCGTTGCGTCGCGACCTCGGCGCCCGACAGCAGGAGATAGAAGCGCGGCGGCGACGAGCGCGCCGAGCGCCGCCCATTTCTTGATCGGACGGCGGCTCGCGAGCGACGGGCATCAGCGCGAGCACCGCGCGGATGAAGAAGAACACGATGCCGGCAACCACCGCCATGTGATAGCCGGAGATCGACAGCACATGCGCGAGGCTCGAGATGTACATCGCGTCGTTGACCGGCGCGGAGATCGCGTCGCGCTTGCCGGTGATCAGCGCCGACGCGATGGCGCCGCGGTCGCCGGGCAAGCACGGCGCGGATGCGCTTGTCGATCGTCTCGCGGATCGAATCGACGAAGGCCGCGTAGCGCAGCCAGAGCGCTCGGCGCCGCCGGCGGCGCCACGGTCTTGATCGCGCCGAGCGCATAGCCGGAGGCGCCGATGCGCATGGAAATACAGGTCGCGCGCGAAGTCGTAGCCGCCCGGCCGCAACGGCTGCAGCGGCGGCGACAGATGCGCCTTGAGCGCGACGAAGCTGCCGACCGCCGGCGCCGTGCCCTTGCGCACCGCGACGCGCACGCGCTGCGGGCGGCTCGGCGATGCGGCCGACCTTCGATGCGCTGCGACGCGCACGACGATGCGGTCGGTGCGCTCGCGCTCCTCGCGCATCTCGACAAAGCCCGCGAGCGGCGCGCTCGAGGCCGGATACTGCAAGACCGGATGCGCGATGCGCGCGGTCTGCACCGTCGCAACGGCAAAGCCGGCGCGACGCGCGGCAAGACCGAGCGCGAGCGGAAACGCCGACCGGCCTGCGCGTGCGCGCGAGCACGGCGACCGCGATGCGCGGCGAGCGCCGAGGCGGCACGCCGCCCACCAGGCCGGCTCGCGGTCGGCGGTGAAATAGAGGACGATGCCGAAGCCGAACGCGACCGGCAGCCAGGGCAGCAGCCGGCCGGGCGCCACTTCGGCGATCGCCCATTGCGCGAGCAGCTGGCGGGCGCGGCCAGCCGCGGCGCCGAACAGTTCGGCGCGCAGCGCCGGCGCGGCGACGCGCGGCATCGACGCCTGCGCCGCCCAGGCTTTGGCGCGCGGGCGGCAGCTCTCGCCGGTTGGACCGATGGTCGGCCATGCGCAACGCCCCCGAAACGCTCACGCGGGGTCAGCGACGGGCCTATCTTAGGTTGTCCTACAGGTTGTGGCTAGGAGAACGGTTGTGAACGCGCACCGAAATCGCCGCCTCACCGGCGGCTTTGTCCTTGGCGCTATCCTTGGCGACGTCCTTGGCGAAGGTGTCGCGCAGGCCGACGGTGCGGTTGAACACCGGCCTGCCGGGCGCGGAATCCGCGATCGCGGCAGAAATAGCCCTGGCGCTCGAACTGCACCGGCGTCGCCGGCTTCGGCATCGGCGAGCGCCGGCTCAACGCGGGCGTCGGCGAGCACTTCGAGCGAATTCGGATTGAGATCGGCGGCGAAATTCTCGCCGCCGGCCGGATCGGGCTTGGTGAACAGCGGATTGTAGAGCCGCACCTCGGCCGGCATCGAATGCGCCGCCGACACCCAATGGATCGTCGCCTTCACCTTGCGGCCGTCCGGCGCGTTGCCGCCGCGGGTCGCCGGATCGTAGGTGCAGCGCAGTTCGATGACCTCGCCGGCGGCGTTCTTCATCACCTCGCGGCAGGTGATGAAATAGGCGTAGCGCAGCCGCACCTCGGCGCCGGGCGACAGCCGGAAGAACTTCTTCGGCGGGTTCTCCATGAAGTCGTCGCGCTCGATGTAGAGCTCGCGGCCGAACTTGATCTTGCGGCTGCCGGCCGCCGGATCGTCGGGATGGTTGACGCGCCTCGAGCTCCTCGATCTCGCCTTCCGGATAATTCTCGATCACGACCTTGAGCGGCCGCAGCACCGCCATGCGGCGCAGCGCGCTTCTTGTTGAGGACCTCGCGCACGGAAAAATCGAACATGCCGACATCGACCACGCTGTTGGCCTTGGCGACGCCGATGCGCTTGACGAAATCGCGGATCGCCTCCGGCGGCACGCCGCGCCGGCGCAGGCCGGCAAGCGTCGGCATGCGCGGATCGTCCCAGCCGTCGACGTGGCCGTCGCGCACCAGCTGCGTGAGCACGCGCTTCGACAGCACCGTGTAGGTCAGATTGAGCCGCGCGAATTCGTACTGGTGCGGCCGCGACGGCACCTGGCAGGTGCTCGATGAACCAGTCGTAGAGCGGCCGGTGATCCTCGAATTCGAGCGTGCAGATCGAATGCGTGATGCGCTCGATGGCGTCGGACTGGCCGTGCGCGAAGTCGTAGCTCGGATAGATCTTCCAGGCCGTGCCGGTGCGCGGATGCGGCGCATGCAGGATGCGGTAGAGCACCGGGTCGCGCAGATTGATGTTGCCGGTCGCCATGTCGATCTTGGCGCGCAGCACGCGCGCGCCGTTCGGAAACTCGCCGGCGCGCATGCGGCGGAACAGGTCGAGGTTTTCGTCGACGCCGCGGTCGCGGAACGGGCTGTTCTTGCCCGGCTCGGTCAGCGTGCCGCGGTTATGGCGGATCTCCTCCTGGCTCTGGTCGTCGACATAGGCCTTGCCCGGCGCGGATCAGATCCTCGGCCCAGGCGTAGAGCTGCTCGAAATAGTCCGAGGCATGATAGAGGTGCTCTGCCCCAGTCGAAGCCGAGCCAGCGCACGTCGCGCTCGATGGCGTCGATATATTCCTGCTCTTCCTTGGCCGGGTTGGTGTCGTCGAAGCGCAGATTGCAGCGGCCGCCGAATTCCTCGGCGATGCCGAAATTCAGGCAGATCGACTTGGCGTGGCCGATATGCAGATAGCCGTTCGGCTCGGGCGGAAAGCGGGTCACGACCTCGGTGACGCGGCCGGCGTCGAGATCGGCCTTGACGATGTCGCGGATGAAATCGCGGGCGGCCTCGACGTCCGCCGCCTTCCCACTTGCCTTGACCTCTGCTGCCATGCTTCCTCGACTTTGCATCCTGTGCGGATGGCGCCTATGCCATGACGTGCCGCCGACGCTCAATGTCAATTGCGCTGACATCTTTCGCCGCCGATTGTGGTACAGGGCGCGCGATGAGCGCGCCTGTCGTCACCCGCTTCGCGCCCTCGCCGACCGGCTTCCTGCATATCGGCGGCGGCGCGCACCGCTTTGTTCAACTGGCTCTATGCGCGCCGCTTCGGCGGCAAGATGCTGCTGCGCATCGAGGACACCGACCGCGAGCGCTCGACCGCCGCCGCCATCAACGCCATCATCGACGGGCTGACCTGGCTCGGCCTGTCCTGGGACGGCGAGCCGGTCTTCCAGTTTCAGCGCGCCGCCCGCCACCGCCAGATCGCCGAGCAGTTGCTCGCCGCCGGCAAGGCCTATCATTGCTACGCCTCGCCCGAGGAGCTTGCCGCCATGCGCGAGGCGGCGCGCCGCGAGGGCCGCTCCAAGCTCTATGACGGGCGCTGGCGCGACCGCGATCCGTCCGAGGCGCCGCCCGGGGTCAAGCCGGTGATCCGCCTCAAGGCGCCGCTTGACCGGCGAGACCGTGATCGAGGACCAGGTGCAGGGCCGCGTGGTCTGGCAGAACTCCGACCTCGACGATCTGGTGCTGCTGCGCTCGGACGGCACGCCGACCTACATGCTGGCGGTGGTGGTCGACGACCACGACATGGCCATCACCCACATCATCCGCGGCGACGACCACCTCACCAACGGCGCGCGCCAGAAGCAGATCTACGACGCGCTCGGCTGGAGCGTGCCGATCGATGGCGCATATCCCGCTCATCCACGGGCCGGACGGCTCCAAGCTGTCCAAGCGCCACGGCGCGCTCGGCGTCGATGCCTACCGCGCCATGGGCTACCTGCCGGCCGCCATGCGCAATTATCTGGTGCGGCTCGGCTGGGCGCATGGCGACCAGGAGATTTTCACCACCGAGGAGATGATCGCGGCCTTCGATCTGCCGGCGATCGGCCGCTCGCCGGCGCGCTTCGATTTCGCCAAGCTCGAGAGCCTGAACGGCCACTATATCCGCACCGGCAACGACGCCGATTTGATCGCGGCGCTCGAGCAGCTGCTGCCGCATATCGCCGGCGGCGCCGAGCTCGCCGGCAAGCTGACGCCGGCGCTGCGCGCCAAGCTCGCCGCCGCCATGCCGGGCCTGAAGGAGCGCGCCAAGACCTTGGTCGAATTGTTCGAGGCCTCGCGCTTTTTGTGGGCGAGCCGGCCGCTCGAGCTCAACGATCAGGCCAAGGCGCTGCTGACGCCGCGAGGCGCAGGCGGAGATCGCCGCGCTGCTGCCGGAACTGCAAGCCATCACCGACTGGAACGCCGCGGCGGTCGAGGCGGTGATCCGCGGCTACGCCGAGCGCGCCGGCCTCAAGCTCGGCGCGGTGGCGCAGCCTTTGCGCGCCGCCTTGACCGGCCGCACCACCTCGCCGCCGATCTTCGACGTGCTGGCGGTGCTCGGCGCCGACGAAAGCCTGGCGCGCCTGCGCGACCAGGTTCCCGCCAAGGCCTAGCCGGCCGTTTTTGGCGGGCGCGCCGCGCGCCATACGCGGCCGGCGGGGCGGCGATCTTGCAGCGCACACAAGGATGGGCTACCCAAAAGACGCCGGAACTCGCGACGCACGTTCGCGTGCCGGGCGCGCCGGCCCGCCCAAACGCTCGCCGTCAAATCGAGGGCCCGACCATGGACGCCAAGACCGACAAGAAGAGTGGCTCGATCACCGTCGGCAACAAGAATTGGGACTTCCCGGTCTACCACGGCACCGTCGGCCCGGACGTGCTCGACATCGCCAAGCTGTACGGCGAGAGCGGCATGTTCACCTACGATCCCGGTTTCACCTCGACCGCGAGCTGCGAATCCAAGATCACCTATATCGACGGCGACGAAGGCATCCTGATGTATCGGGGCTACCCGATCGAGCAGCTTGCCGAGCACGGCGACTTCCTGGAGACCTGCTATCTGCTGCTGTACGGCGAATTGCCGACGCCGGCGCAGAAGGCCGATTTCGATTACCGCGTCACGCACCATTCGATGGTGCACGAGCAGATGAGCCGGTTCTTCCAGGGCTTCCGGCGCGACGCCCATCCGATGGCGGTGATGACCGGCTGCATGGGCGCGCTGTCGGCCTTCTATCACGACTCGACCGACATTTCCGATCCGCACCAGCGCATGATCGCCTCGATCCGCATGATCGCCAAGGTGCCGACGCTCGCCGCCATGGCGTACAAATATTCGGTCGGCCAGCCGTTCGTTTATCCGAAGAACGAGCTCGACTACGCCTCCAATTTCCTGCGCATGTGTTTTGCGGTGCCGACCGAGGACTACAAGCCGAACCCGGTGCTGGCGCGCGCGATGGACCGCATCTTCATCCTGCACGCCGACCACGAGCAGAACGCCTCGACCTCGACGGTGCGGCTCGCCGGCTCCTCCGGCGCCAATCCGTTCGCCTGCGTCGCCGCCGGCTGCGCCTGCCTGTGGGGCCCGGCGCATGGCGGCGCCAACGAGGCGGCGCTCAACATGCTGCGCGAGATCGGTTCGGTCGAACGCATCCCGGAATTCGTCAAGCGCGCCAAGGACAAGAACGACAGCTACCGGCTGATGGGCTTCGGCCACCGCGTCTACAAGAACTACGATCCGCGCGCCAAGATCATGCAGAAGACCTGCCACGAGGTGCTGGTCGAGCTCGGCATCAAGGACGATCCGCTGCTCGACGTCGCCATGGAGCTGGAGAAGATCGCGCTGCACGACGACTATTTCATCGAGAAGAAGCTCTACCCGAACATCGACTTCTATTCGGGCATCACGCTGAAAGCGATGGGCTTCCCGACCACCATGTTCACCGTGCTGTTCGCGGTCGCGCGCACCGTCGGCTGGATCGCGCAGTGGAAGGAAATGATCGAGGATCCCAAGCAGAAGATCGGCCGCCCGCGCCAGCTCTACACGGGCGCAACGCGGCGCGACTACGTGCCGGTGTCACGGCGGAAATAATCAAAGCGGAATTTATTGCGGCGGGCGGCTCTTTCAGCCGCCCTTTCCGTTTGTGCCCTTGCCGTTGGCCTTCGACGCCTTGGCGCCGTCATAAGCCCAGGTCAAATACGCGCCGCCCCAGGTGAAGCCGCCGCCGAAGGCCGCCAGCAAGAGACGATCCCCGACTTTGAGCTTGGCTTCATAGTCCCACAAATTGAGCGGCAGCGTCGCCGTGGTGGTGTTGCCGTATTTGTGAATGGTGAACATCACTTTGTCGAGCGGCAGGCCGAGGCGCTCGGCCGTGGTCTCGATGATGCGGCGGTTGGCCTGATGCGGAACGACCCAATCGATCATGTCGGCGGTGCAGATTGTTGCGCGCCATGATCTCACGCGTCACCTCGGCCATGCCGGCGACCGCGTATTTATAAACCTGCGCGCCCTCCTGGTGGACATAGTGCAGGCGCTTGGCGACCGTTTCCGCGGATGGCGGCATACGGCTGCCGCCGGCTTTCTGGTGAAGGAATTTTGCGCCCGATCCATCGGAGCGCAGTAGCGTGTCCATGATGCCGTAGCCGTCGAGGTTCGGCTCCAGCATCACCGCCGCCGAACCATCGCCGAACAGCACGCAGGTGGCGCGATCCGTGTAGTCGACGATCGCCGACATTTTGTCGGCGCCGACCACGATCACCTTCTTGTAGGTTCCGGCCGTTATGAACTGCTGGGCAACCGTCAGCGCATAGATGAAGCCCGAGCAAGCCGCCTGAACATCGAAGCTTCCGACATTGCGGATGCCGACCATGTCGCAGATCAAATTGGCTGTGCAGGGATGCACGAAGTCGGGCGTCGTGGTGGCGCAGATCAGCAACTCGACATCTTCGGGCTTGGTGCCGGTCTTGGCCAGAAGCCCGCGCACCGCCTCCGCGCCCATATGCGAACTGCCAAGCCCCTCGCCTTTGAGGATGTGGCGTTGCTTGATGCCGGTGCGCTCGGTGATCCAGGCATCGCTGGTGTCCACCATCTGCGCCAGTTCTGCGTTGGTCAGCAGATCGGGCGGCAAATAGCCATGAACGGCGGTGATTGCGGCGCGGGAGGGGATCGTCAACGGTCAAAACCCGAGGTTTTTTGCACCTTTAGGCCCGCCAAGGCCGAGGTCATGCAACTTACGCTGCCACGTGGATCGATGCCACTGCTTCCTGCGCCATTGGGTTAGCGTGCCCTGCATAGCTCCAGGACCGCGGCGGCGGCGCGGGCGCTGGGGGCACCCTGTCCGAGCCCCATGATGCCGTCGAGCCGGGCAAAGGCGGCGGTCTGGCGGCGGCGCTCGGGCGTATCGGCCAGCAATGGCAGCAAAGCGGCGGCCAGCCGGCTCCGCCGTAGCGTCGCGCTGCAGGAACTCCGGCACCACGTCCTCGCCCAGCACCAGATTGGCCAGGATCACCGTGGAGAGCTTGATCATGGCCCGCGCGACGGCCTCCTCGATGAGGGAGACCTTGTAGGCCGCCACCATAGGAATGCCGGCGAGCGCGAGCTCCAGGGTCGAGGTGCCCGATTTGGTCAGCGCCGCCCGCGCCTGGCGGAAGGCGGCCTGCTTCTCGGCCCGGTCCGTGACCACGCGGGCCGGCACCGGCCAGGCGGCGACCGCGCTGCGCACCGCCGCGGCGAGCCCGGGCACCGCCGGCACCACCACCTCCAGCGGGCCGGCGCGCTTGGCCACCGCGCCTACCGCCGCCCCGAAGATCGCCGCCATGCGCCTGAGCTCGCCCGAACGGCTGCCCGGCAGCACCAACAAAAGCGGTGGGTCGGCCAGCCGGCGCGCCGCCTCCGCCGGGTTCGGACGCAGCACGCTCTAACTGCTCCAACAGCGGATGACCGACATAGGTCGCCGGCGGCCCGTCGAGCCGGCGCAGCGCCTCGGGCTCGAACGGCAGCAGCGCCAGCACCCGATCGACGTAAGCGCGCATGGCCTTGGCGCGGCCCGGCCGCCAGGCCCAGACCGAAGGGCAGACATAGTCGACGATCGGGATGTGCGGCGCGCGTGCGCGCACGCGGCGCGCCACCCGGTGGGTGAAATCGGGACTGTCGATGATCACCAGCACGTCCGGCCGCGCGGCGATCACCGCGTCGGCGGTCGCGCGGATGCGCTTGACGATGGTCGGCAGCCGCGCCGGGATCGAGGCAAAGCCGATGATGGCGAGGTCGCCGAGCGGATAGAGGCTGGCGAGGCCTTGCGCCGCCATTTGCGCGCCGCCGACGCCGGAAACGCGCGCGCCGCCATCAGTCGCCGCCTTGAGCGCGGCGATCAGCGCGGCGCCCAAGAGGTCGCCGGATTCCTCCCCCGCCACCAAAAAAATATGCGGGCTCATCGGCCGGTCCCGGCCGCCACGCCGACCACGAAAATCTTGGCGCGGTCGGCGGCGACGACGATACGCTCCGGCTCCGCCAGGATGCTGCTGCCGGCGGCGACCGCGATGCCGGCCAGTCCGGCGCGCGCTACGTTCTCGACCGTGCGCGGGCCGATCGAAGGCAGATCGAAGCGCGCGTCCTGCCCGCGCTTGGGCGCCTTCACCAGCACGCCGGTCCCAACGGTTGAGCGCACGCGCCCGCTGGCGCGCATTTCGGCGACGCGCGCGAGCATCGCGTCGGTGCCCTCCGCCGCCTCGACCGCCAGCACGTGCTTGTCCACCACCACCACCGCCTGGCCGATGTCGAACGGCCCGCTGGCGCGCAAATAATCGAGCCCGAAGGCGATGTCGGCGCGGTCGCGCTCGGTAGGCTGCACGCGCCCGAGCGCGCGCTCCGGCATCAGGATTTCCGGCGCCGCCTCGTGCGCGCCGAGCAGACGGAAGCCGTTCTCCTCGAACATCCGCCCGATGCTCTTGAGCAGATGGTCGTCGCCGCCACGATAGGCCGCGATGATGCGCGGCATATACGAGAGGATGCGCCAATCCGGCCTGATCTGCCAAAGCGCCGGGCGCACCAGCGAGCCGATGAACACGACGTCGCGGCAGCCGGCGGCGTGCGCGAGTCGTTCGAATTTGCCGCCCTGCCCGTAATAGAGCCAATGAGCCGGGCGCCCTGCGTAATCCGCGGGGTCGGCGGCGCCGTGCAAAGGAAACAGCAGCACGCTGCGGCCGCGCGCGCTAACCGAATCCGCCACCGCCAGCGGCAGACTGCCGCCGCCGCAAATCAGCGCGAGCGGAGTGTCCTGCGCGCCGGCGCCAGCCGTCATAACTCGTCTTCAGCGGCGTTGCGCTTGATCGCCATGGTGAGCGGCCGTTTGCCGGCGCGGATGAAGGCGATCATCTTGGCGATCAGCGGCTGGCCGCCGCTCTCGCCCTCGATTCGGTCGAGCCGGGCGCGGAATTCGCCCTCGCCGAAGAACAACGATTCATAAGCGGCGCGCAACGCCAGAATGTCCGCTTTGGCGTAGCCCTTGCGTCGCAGCCCGATCACGTTGAGCCCCGCCAGATGGCCAAGCGGGCCGTCCAGCAGCAGTCCCCACGGGATGACATCGGCGCGCGCGCCGCTCATCCCCACGATCATGGCGCCTTCGCCGATGCGCACGAACTGCCGCACCGCCGCCGCGCCGCCGAACACCACATGGTCGCCGATCTCGACATGACCGGCGATCAGCACGTTGTTGGCGACCGTGACGTCGTGACCGACCTTGCAGTCGTGACCGATATGGGCGCCGACCATCAGGAAGCAGCGGTCGCCGACTTGCGTCACGCCGCCGCCGTCCTCGGTGCCGATGCTTATGGTGACGTGCTCGCGGATGTCGCAGTCGGCGCCGATGACCAGCCGGGTCGCGCCGCCGCGGTACTTGACCGATTGCGGCGGCGTGCCGAGCGAGGCGAAGGGATAGACGACCGTGCGCGCGCCGATCGAGGTCGCGCCGGCGACGTTCACGTGCGACACCAGCCGGCAGCCGTCGGCCGAGGGTGACGTGCGGGCCGAGCGTACAATAGGCACCGATTGTACAATCTCGTCCGATCTGCGCCCCGGCGGCGATGCGCGCCGAGGGATCGATCATGGGCGCATTCATGCGTCGTAGATCATGGCGCCGACCTCGGCCTCGGCGACGACGCGGCCGCGCACTTTGGCCTCGCCTTTGTACCACCACATGTGGCGCCGGTTGGCCGACAGCTTCATGTGATATTCGATGGTGTCGCCGGGAACCACCGGGCGGCGGAATTTGGCGTTGTCGATGGTCATGAAATAGACGCCGGGCGCCTTCTCGAGGCCGAGCCCGACCACGCACAGCACGCCGCCGGTCTGCGCCATGCCCTCGATCATCAGCACCCCCGGAAACACCGGGTTTTCCGGAAAATGCCCCTGGAATTGCGGCTCGTTGATGGTCACGTTCTTGATGCCGATGCCGCTTTGGCTGCCGCGGATGTCGATGACCTTGTCGATCATCATGAACGGATAGCGATGCGGCAGCATCTTGAGGATTTTGGCGATATCGACGCTATCGAGGTTGGTGACGGCTTCGTTCATGGCCACTCTTCAGCTGACGCGCCCGCTCAGCACCGCGAAATCCTCGATCGCCGCGCTGCCGGAAATGCCGGTTTGCGCCGCTACAATGCAGTGCCGACCGATGCTGGCATTGTGACCGACCTGGACCAAGTTGTCGATCTTGGTTCCCTCCCCGATCACGGTGTCGCGGATGGCGCCGCGGTCGATGGTGCTGCCGGCCCCGATCTCGACGCCGTCCTGGATGATAACGCGGCCGACCGCCGGAAGTTTGAGGCCGCCGGCCTCGCCCGGCGCGCACGGGCCTTCTTGCCCGATGCGGCAGCCGGGCTGGACCGTCACGCGGTCGCCGAGCAGCGCGTTGCTGATGGTGCTGTTGGCGCCGATGGCGCAATCGCGCCCGATCTGCACGCCGCTGCCGATCACCGCATTGGCCGCGATCACGCTGCCGGCGCCGATCGCGACGCGCGGGCCGATCACCGCGCCCGGCTCGATCACGACGCCGTCCTCCAGCCGAGCGGTCGGATCGACATGCGCGCCGACGTGCGCCCCTGGCGCGCCGGCATCGCGATAGGCCGAGGACGGCCGCAACTCATGCGGGAAAAGCGCGCGCGCCGCCGCGACGAAAGCGCGATAAGGCTCGGCGACGATGAGCGCGGTGACGCCCGACGGCAGATCCGCCGCCAGCGCCGCGCCGGTCAGGCAGGCGCCGGCATGGGTCGCGCGCGCGTCGGCCGCGGAACTGCGCTCGTCGTGGAAGGTGAGGTCGCGCGGGCCGGCGCGCTCGAGCGCGGCGATATTGACGATGCGGCGCTCCCCCGCCGCGCCCGCCGGCGCCGGCGCGCCGGTCAAGGCGGCGATCTCGGCAACGCTGAGGCCGCGGCCGCGCTTGCTGAATTCCGGCTCGCTCATGCCGCTCACAGCTGCCGCCTTGGCCGCGGCCAGGATTAGAACTTGATCAGAACTTGGTGCCGCCGCTGAAGCGGAAGATCTGGGTGTGGTCGCAGACCGAAATGCCGCCCGACGATTCGCAATATTTCGTCAGCGGATAGGCCAGATCGAAGCGCAGCGGACCGAGCGGCGAATCCCAGATGAAGCCGACGCCGACCGAGGAGCGCACCAAGCCGAAGCCGTCGAGGCCGACTTGCAGCGTCTCGCCGGTCACGTTCCAACTGGTCGGGCCCTGATAGCTCCACAACGAGCCGGCGTCGGCGAAGGCGGCAAGCTTGATGCCGATTTCCTTGGGCAGGAAATAGAGCGGCGTCTGGAATTCCACGCTGGCGCCCCAATACATGCTGCCGCCGAGCGCGTCGTTGGTGGTGCCGAGCGTCAAGTCGCGCGGGCCGATGCCGGCGGGCGCGAAGCCGCGCACCAGGTTCGGACCCATGAAGAAGTGGTCGAGCATGCGCAGGTCGCGGCCGCCCCAGCCGGTGATGTGGCCGCCTTGCAGCTTGAGCACGCCGACGATGTCGGGCAGCACTTCGTAATAGGTGCGCGCTTCGATGTTGGTGCGCACGAAATTCACGTCGCCGCCGAGGCCGGCGAAATCCTGCTTGAACTCGGCATAGACGCCGCTGGTCGGCGACTTGTTGTTGTCGAGCGTGTTGTAGGCGAGCGTGTAGCCGACCAGCGAGACCATGACCGGACCGTTGGCGAGCTCCTTGCGCACCGCGAGCGAGGCTTCGCCGTCGGAGAAGCAGCCGCCCTGCGTACCCGGCATTGACGGTCGATCGGTGTTGGCGCCGCGCTGAACACACCTTCGTTGGTCGGCGTCACGCCGGACCAGCCGTTGACGTAGCGCGTTGCTTGAAAGCTGGCAGTTATTGAACTGATCCGGCAGCGTGATCTTCTGCTGATAGATCGAATAGCGCGTCTGCAACGCGATTTCCTCGGTCAGCGCCACGCCCAGCCGCAGATTGACGCCGATCGACTGCGAATTGTAGGACACGTAGCTCGACGCGAAATTCTGCCGCGCGAACAGGTCGATGCCGCCGGCCAGCCGGTAGCCGAGCAAATAGGGCTCGACGAAGGACAATTCGAAGCCGCGCGTGCGCTGGCCGTAGCTGACCGAGGCCTTGGCGAACTGGCCGCGGCCCAGCAGGTTGCGCTCGGCGACGCTGACTTCGGAAATGAACCCGTCGCTGGTCGAATAGCCGCCGGAGACCGAGAACTCGCCGGTCGACTTCTCTTCGACGTTGACGTTGATCACCACGCGATCGGGCGCCGAGCCCGGCTCGTTGGTGATCTTGACGGTCTTGAAGTAGTTGAGGTTCTTCAGCCGCCGCTCGGCGCGGTCGATCAGCGAGCGGTTGTAGGGGTCGCCTTCGCCGATATCGAATTCGCGGCGGATCACGTAGTCGCGCGTGCGCGTGTTGCCGATGATGTTGATGCGCTCGATATAGGCGCGCGCGCCCTCTTCCAGCACGAACACCAGATTGATCACGTGGCGTCTGGAAGTCGCGGTCGCCGCGCGGGCGCACGCTGGCGAAGGCGAAGCCGCGCTTGGCGGCCTCGATGGTCATCGCCTCGACGCTTTTTTCCACCATGTCGGCGTTGTAGACCTCGCCCGAGCCCAGCTTGAGCCGCGCGCGCAGCGCGCCGGAGTCGATCAGGCGCACGTTCGAAATCACCTCGACCGTGCCGACGTGGTACTTGGGTCCTTCCTCGATCGTGAAGGTGACGACGAAGCCCTTGCGCGCCGGGTCATAGACGCCGACCGCCGCGACGATGCGCACGTCGGCATAGCCGTGCTGGAGATAGAAGCGGCGCAGCAGGTCGCGGTCGGCCTCGACGCGGTCGGGATCGTAGATGTCGGTGGTCTGCAGGAAGCTCAGCCAATTGCTTTCCGCCGTCTTGATCACGTCGCGCAGGCGGCCGTGCGAAAAGGCGTGCTTGCCGACGAAGTTGATGTCCTTGACGCCGGTCTTCTCGCCTTCGCTGATCTCGAACACCAGGTTCACGCGGTTGTTCGGCAGCTCGATGATCTTGGGATCGACCGAGACGTCGAAGCGGCCGGTGCGGCGGTAGATTTCGACGATGCGCTGGACGTCGGCCTGCACCGTCGGCTTCGACAGCGTGCCGCGCGGCTTCGACTGCACCTCGGTCTTGAGCTGCTCGTCTTTGGCCTTCTTGTTGCCCTCGAAGACGACGTCGTTGATCACCGGGTTCTCGACCACGACGACGACCAGACGGCCGCCGGCAAAATGATAATTCACGTCCTGGAACAGGCCGGTGCCGTAGAGCGCCTGCACGCCGTCGTTGATCTGGGCGGGCCCGAGCCGCCCGTCCGGACCGGCCTTGAAATAGGACCGGATGGTCGATGCTTCGACGCGGCGGTTGCCCTCGACGACGATGGCATTGACGGCCTGGGCCATCGCGGCGCCCGAGGTCGCCACGGATGCGAGGCCGGTACCGACAAAGGTGCCGCCGAGGACCAGGCAGCAAATGGCCAGTCCCCGCACCAACCGCACACAAATTCCCATGCGCTCCGCGCCCTTTTTATCGTTACGACCGCGCCCCCGTCCCGGTATGGTTACGGACGCTGCCGGGCTGGCTTGCGCCAGCTTTGTACAGCCTTTCCCACGCGCTGCAAACGACATCGCCGGCCGCAACTTTCCCTTTTCCCTCAAAAAGTTGCAGCCGGGCAACGGTCAGGAGGTGGCAAGGTGGAGAATGTCGTTAAAGGTTGCAAAAATCATCAACATCACGACGATCGCCAGCCCGATGCGGAAGCCCATTCCTGCGCGCGCTCCGACAGCGGGCGGCCCCGCAGCGCCTCGATTCCATAGAACAAAAGGTGACCGCCGTCGAGCATGGGAATCGGGAACAGGTTGAGCAAGCCGATCGAAACCGACAGCACCGCGGTCAGGTGAATGAGGGCGACGAAGCCGGCCGAGGCCACCTGGCCGGAAACCTGGGCGATGCGGATCGGCCCGCCGAGCTGGTCGGCCGCCTCGCGGCCGGTGAAAATCCCGCCGATGTAAGACAGCGTGCGGTCGACCAGGAACCAGGTTTCCTGCGCGCCGGCCACGACCGCTTCCAGCGGACCCATCTTGCGGCTCTTGATGTCGCCCGGCGCCATCGAGCGGCTGATGCCGAGCACGCCGAGCCGTTGCACGTTGCCGAAATTGTCCTTCAACTCGCGCAATTGCGGCGTCGCGCTGCAGCGTCACCGGCGCGCCGCCGCGCTCGACCTCGATGGTGAGCGTCTCGCCGGCGCTGACGCTGACGATGCGCTGCATGTCGCTGAAGCTGTCGATCTTGCTGCCGTCGATGCGACAGCACGAGGTCGCCGGGCTGGAAGCCGGCGGCCGCCGCGGCGCTGTCGGGCTGCACGGTATCGACGCGGGCGGTGGTGGTCTGCTTGCCGACCGTCATGAAGATGGCGGCGAAGATGACGATGGCGAGGATGAAATTGGCGAGCGGTCCGGCCACCACGACGGCCGCGCGCGGGCCGACTGTCTGGTGGCAAAGCTGACAGCTTGCGCTCGGCCTCGCGTCATGCCGGCGACCGCCGCCTGGTCGGGCACGCTCGCCGCGTTCTCGTCGCCGAAGAACTTCACATAGCCGCCGAGCGGGATGGCGGAGAGCTTCCAGCGGGTGCCGTAGCGGTCGTTGAAGCCGACGAGTTCCGGCCCGAAACCGATCGAAAAGGTCAGCACCTTGATGCCGCACCAGCGCGCCACCAGGAAATGGCCAAGCTCATGAAAGAACACGACAATCGTCAGGACGAACAGGAACGGGACGATATAGCCCGCCAAGCCCGCCGCCAAACGCGCTCAAGCCGCCCATGAAGTCAAAATGCATACCACCCTCGTCTCGCCGGCCCCGGCGGCCACTCGCCGCCAAGGTTACTAGGATGCCTTTACGGCAATTTCGGGCAAGAGGTCGCGGGCTAAACTTCTCGCGATATGGTCAACGGCGAGGGCGGCCTCCACGTCTGTCCGGCTCGGCCAAAAGCCCGCGCGCGGCCGCCTTTTCCAGCGTCGCCTCGACCAGCGCCGGGATGGCGCTAAAGCCGATGCGCCCGGCGATGAACTCGCCGACCGCGACCTCGTTGGCGGCATTGAGCACCGTCGGCGCCGCCCCGCCCGTCTCCATGACGCGCGCGCGCCAGCCGCAGCGCCGGGAAGCGATCGAGATCGGGCGCCTCGAAGGTCAGTTGGCCGATGCGCGGCGAGATCGAGCCGCGGCGCCGGACCGTCGATGCGCTCGCGGCCAGGCCAGGCAATGCGCGATCGGAATGCGCATGTCGGGCGAGCCGAGCTGCGCCATCACCGAGCCGTCGCGGAACTCGACCAGGCCGTGCACGACCGATTGCGGATGCACCAGCACGTCGATCTCTTCGGACGGCATCGCGAACAGATGATGCGCCTCGATCAGCTCGAGGCCCTTGTTCATCAGGGTCGCGGAATCGATGGTGATCTTCGGCCCCATCGACCAGTTGGGATGGCGCAGCGCCTGCTCGGGCGTGGCGGCGTCGATCTGCTTCGCGCGTCCAGGTGCGGAACGGGCCGCCCGAGGCGGTGAGGATGATGCGCTTGACGTCGTCGCGGCGGCCGGCGCCGAGCGCCTGGAAGATCGCGTTGTGCTCGGAATCGACCGGCAGCACGGTGGCGCCGGCCTTGGCCGCCGCGCGCATGAACAGGCCGCCGGCGCAGACCAGGCATTCTTTGTTGGCGAGCGCGACGGTGGCGCCGCGCTCGATCGCCGCCAGCGTCGGCTTCAGATCCGACCGCGCCGCTGATCGCGCCCATCACCCAATCGGCCGGCCGCTGCGCCGCTTCGACCAGCGCCTCGTCGCCGGCGGCGGCTTCGATGCCGCTGCCGGCGAGCGCGCTCTTGAGCTCGCCATAGGCCGGCGGATCGCCGACCACCGCGACGCGCGCGTTCAGTTCGCGCGCGATCTTGGCGAGCGCGGCCGCGTTGCGGCGCGCGGTGACCGCTTCGACGCGGTAGCGCGCCGGGTTGCGCTTGATCAGGTCGACCGTGCTGGTGCCGACCGAGCCGGTGGCGCCGAGAATGGTGACGCTGCGCAAGGCGGCTGCGGCTTTGTTGGCGGTGCGCGCGTCCATGCGCTCACCATACCCAGCAGGCCGCGGGCGGGCGCTTCCAAGCCGCCGCGCGCGAGGCCGATCAGACAGGCGACCAGCGCCGCCGCCCAGAACCCGTCGAGCCGGTCCATGACGCCGCCATGGCCGGGAATGAGATGGCTGGCGTCCTTGGCGCCGAACTGCCGCTTGATGCGCGACTCCAAGAGGTCGCCGAGCTTGCGCCGCCACCGACAGCACCAGCGCGAGCGCCGCGACCGCGTAGAGTTTGACGTCGCCGAGAACGTGCGCGCCGGCCGCCGTCACCGCCATGGCGCCGAGCGTGCCGACGATCGCGCCCGACCAGGTTTTTTCGGGCTGATGGCGGGCGCAAGCTTGCGGCCGCCCAAGGCGCGGCCGCCGAAATAGCCGAGCACGTCGGTCGTCCACACCACCGCGAACAGAAACAGCAAGGCGATGAAACCGTTGCCGAGCCCGCCGAAACCTTGGCTCTGGTCGTGACGCAGCAGCATCGGCGCCAGCAGCAATGCGCCGGCATAACCGACGCCGCCGACGATCCACAGCCGCTTGCCGCGCGGCGCGAAGATGGCGACGGCAAGCGCGCCCAAGCCGATCACCAATATCGCCGTGACCGGGCGCCCGCGCTCGTCGACCAGCGCGGAGACGGCGATGCGCGCCGGCGCCGGAGTAGAACATCAGCCGGTAGCCGGCGCCGGCGACCAGCGCGATCCATTCCCACAGCACCGCGACGGCGGCGAGCGCCCAGAACAGCGCGAACGGCCAGCCGCCGAAATAGGCGGCGGCGAGCGCGAGCGGCGCCAGCACCAGCGCCGAGACGATGCGCAGGGCGAGATTGTGCGGCGCGCCCGGGCTCGCCGTGCCGGCTTTGCCGGGGATCGGGCGCGATTGCGGCCACGAGTCAGGATCCGGTCTTGGCGGCAAGCCCGCCGAAGCGGCGCTCGCGCTGGCGGTATTCTTCGATCGCGGCCTCGAGCGCGGCGCGGTCGAAGTCCGGCCAATAGCTCGGCACGAACACCAGTTCGCTGTAGGCCGCCTGCCAGAGCAGGAAATTCGACAGCCGCTGCTCGCCGCTGGTGCGGATGATGAGGTCGGGGTCCGGCACGTCGGGCGCATCGAGCGCGGCGCCGAACGCCTCCACGGTGATGCCGGCGGGCGCGAGCTCGCCGCGCAAGACGCGCTCGGCCAGGCGCCGCGCGGCGCGCGACGATCTCCTGGCGCGCGCCGTAATTGAACGCGACCACCAGCGTCAGGCCGTCATTGTTCTTGGTGAGCTCCTCGGCTTCGACCAGAAGCCGCGCGATCTCCGGGTCGAGGCCCTCGCGCTCGCCGATGATGCGCACCCGCACGTTGCTCTTGTGCAGTTCGGCGAGGTCGTTGCGGATGAAGCGGCGCAACAGCCCCATCAGTTCGCCGATTTCGCTCGCCGGCCGCGACCAGTTCTCGGCGCTGAACGAGAAGATGGTGAGGTATTTGATGCCGAGCTCGCCGGCGGCGCGCACGGTGCGGCGCAACGCCTCGACGCCGCGGCGATGGCCCTCGCCGCGCGGCAGGCCGCGCGCCGCCGCCCAGCGGCCGTTGCCGTCCATGATGATGGCGACGTGACGCGGCCCATCGAAATTCGGCGCCGCGCGAGGGCTTCGGCTTCGGGCATGCGGCAACCTCAAACCGTGAGGATCTCCTTTTCCTTCGCCCCGAGCGTCTGATCGATTTCCGCGATCCCGGCGTCCGTCGCCTTCTGAATGTCGGCGGAGAAGCGCTCGTGATCGTCTTTGCTGATCTTGTGGTTCTTTTCCAGGTTCTTGATGACGTCCATGCCGTCGCGCCGCACGTGCCGCACCGCCACGCGCGCGGTCTCGGCGTATTTGTGCGCGAGCTTGACCAGTTCGCGGCGGCGCTCCTCGTTGAGCTCGGGGATGCGCAGGCGGATCACCTGGCCTTCGGTCGCCGGCGACAGGCCGAGATTGGAATTGACGATCGCCTTCTCGACCGCGTGGATCAGCGAGCGGTCCCAGACGTTGACGCTGATCATGCGCGGCTCCGGCACGCTCACGGTGGCCACCTGATTGAGCGGCATCTGCGCGCCGTAGGCCTCGACGTGCACCGGATCGAGCAGATGCGCGGAGGCGCGCCCGGTGCGCAGGCCGGACAATTCGGTCTTGAGCACGGCGGTGGCGCCGTGCATGCGGCGCTTGAGTTCGTTGAGGTCGTGCGTTTCATTGGCCATGGCGATCCCCCCAAACACGGCGTCGTTGCGCGCGAGCCGGCACGACGGCGCTAGCCGCCGACGATGGTGGCGCGTCCCTTGCCGCGCAGCACCGCTTCGATGGCGCCCTTGTCGGCGAGCGAGAACACGATGATAGGCATCCGGTTTTCCCGGGCAAGCGCGAAGGCGGTGCCGTCCATGACGCGCAGATCCTTCTCGATCGCCTCCTGATGGCCGAGCTTGTCGTAGCGCTTGGCCTTGGGATCCTTCTTCGGGTCGGCGGTATAGACGCCGTCGACATTGGTGGCCTTGAGCACCGCCTGCGCTTCGAGTTCGGCGGCGCGCAGCACCGCGGTGGTGTCGGTGGTGAAATACGGATTGCCGGTGCCGGCGCCGAGCAGCACCACCCGGCCCTTGGCGAGGTTCTTGAGCGCGCGCTTGCGGTTATAGGTCTCGCACACCTCCGGCATGGCGAGCGCCGAAAGCGTGCGCGCCTCGCAGCCGGCGCGTTCGATGGCGGCCTCGAGCGTGAGGCAATTCATCACCGTCGCCAGCATGCCCATGGTGTCGCCGACCGGGCGCGGCACGCCGCGGGTGGAGACTTCGACGCCGCGCAAGATGTTGCCGCCGCCGACCACCACGCCGAGCTCGACGCCGAGCTTGGCGGCAAGCGGCGAGATCGGCGGCCAGCCGCTCGACCATCGCCTGGTCGATGCCGAAGCCTTGCGCGCCGGTCAGCGCCTCGCCGGAGAGCTTGACGATGACGCGACGGTAGAGCGGGTTACTCATGGAAACCCTCGCATATCCGCGCGGTCAACTTTGCCCGGCGGCGGCTTTAACCTCGGCGGCGAAATCGCTCTCTTGCCGCTCGATGCCTTCGCCGAGCGCGTAGCGCACGAAGCCGGTCACCTTGATCGGCCCGCCCACTTTGCCCTCGGCCTCCTTGAGCGCCTGCGCCACGGTCTTGTCCGGATCGTGGACGTAAGCCTGCTCCAACAGGCAGACTTCCTTATAGAAGGTCTTGAGGCCGGACTCGACGATCTTGTCGATCACATTGGCCGGTTTGCCCTGCGCACGGAATTTCTCCGCCAGCACGTCCTTTTCGCGGGCAACCACGGCCGGATCGAGCCCGGCGGAATCGACCGCCTGTGGATTGGAGGCGGCGACGTGCATCGCCACCATGCGGCCGAGCGCATTGAGCTCGTCGGCCTTGCCCGCCGAATTCGAGCCCGACCAGGACGCCGATCTTGCCCAGCCCCTCGCTCACCGAATTGTGCACGTAGCGGCCGACGACGCCCTGCTTGACCGCGAGCGCGGCGGCGCGGCGCAGCGACATGTTCTCGCCGATCTTGGCGATGGTGTCGTTGATCGACTCGCCGATGGTGATGCTGCCGGCTTTCGCCGCCTTGATCTTCTCGACGTCGGTGCCGGCATCGAGCGCGACGTCGGCGATCATCTGCACCAGGCCCTGGAACAGATCGTTGCGCGCGACGAAGTCGGTTTCCGAATTGACCTCGACCAGGACGCCCTTGCTGCCCGCGACCTTGAGCCCGATCAGGCCTTCGGCGGCGACGCGGCCGGCTTTCTTGGCGGCCTTCGAGAGGCCCTTCTTGCGCAGCCAGTCGACCGCGGCCTCCATCTCGCCGTTGGTCTCGGTCAGCGCCGCCTTGCAATCCATCATGCCGGCGCCGGTCGACTCGCGCAGCTCCTTGACCATTCCCGCGGTGATATTCGCCATGAATTTTTCCTTCATCCGCCGCAGCCCGCCCGAGGCGGGCGCGGCGTCATCTCGATCGTGAAATCTCAATGCCCCGAGGGGCGACGGCGGATCACTCCGCCGTCAGTTCTTTGGCCTTGGCGATCCAGCCGGGCACGCGCCCGGGCAGGCCGACTTCTTCGCCGATATTGTGCGCGGCGGTGTCGTTGAGCTCGGCGATCTGCGAATAGTGGAAGATGCCGAGATCGTTGAGCTGCTTCTCGATCGCGCCGGATATGCCGGGCAGTTTCTTGAGATCGTCGGCGACGCCGCGCGGCCCGGGCAATGGCTCGAAACCGAGATCGGCGGCGGCGGGCGCCGCCGGCACCGGCTTCGGCCGCCACCGGCTTTTCCTGCGCGCCGATATCGACGCCGGCCTCGCCTTGCGCGCGCCCGATGCCGTCGATCGCCGCCTTGGCGATGAGATCGCAATAGAGCGACACCGCGCGGCTGGCGTCGTCGTTGCCGGGCACGACGTAGGTGATGCCGGCCGGATCGCTATTGGTGTCGACGATGGCCGCGACCGGGATGTTGAGGCGCTGCGCCTCCTTGATCGCGATGTCTTCTTTGTTGGTGTCGATCACGAACAAGAGGTCGGGCACGCCGCCCATGTCCTTGATGCCGCCGAGCGAGCGGTCGAGCCTGTCGCGCTCGCGCTGCATGGTCAGGCGCTCTTTCTTGGTGTAGCCGCCGGCTTCGTTGGAGGCGAGCATCTCGTCGAGCTTGCGCAGGCGCGAGATCGAGCCGGAAATGGTCTTCCAGTTGGTCAGCGTGCCGCCGAGCCAGCGCGAATTGACGTAATACTGCGCCGAGCGCTTGGCGGCGTCGGCGATGGCGTCCTGCGCCTGGCGCTTGGTGCCGACGAACAGGATGCGGCCGCCTTTGGCGACGGTGTCGCTCACCGCCTGCAGCGCCTGATGCAGCATCGGCACGGTCTGCGCGAGGTCGACGATGTGGATGTTGTTGCGGGTGCCGAAGATGTATTGCCCCATCTTCGGGTTCCAGCGGTGGGCCTGATGGCCGAAATGCACGCCAGCTTCCAACAGCTGACGCATCGAGTAGTCAGGAAGCGACATAAGTCTTCTCCGGTTGATCCGCCGCGGACGGTTGTGAGCCCGCATGGGCCACCGGACGGCCTTTGTGACCCATTGTCGGGGCCTAAAGCCATGCGTCCGCGTGAGTGATGCCGGGCTTATATAGGCGCGATTTGCGGGGCGCAAGGCGCGCGGGCGCGGCCCGTCCCGGGCCAGCAACCCCATCCTGCGGCGCATGGCTGCAGCCTGCGAACCCCGGCCACGGCGGCCGCGTTACTCTCTTGGCCACGCCGGCCACTGGCCAGCCACGCCGAATTCCGATCGAGCGACGTTCTTTTGGGGGCGGCCAAAGGAGGCCCGCCATGACCGACCATGCGCATCGCCACAATCTTCCGGTCAACGATGAGCTACATCCGCTCGTCTACAAGGCAATGATTGGGCTCGCGATCTGGTTGGTATTGTCGATCTGGTTCCTGTTCGACCGCGGCGCCTATGTCGGACTGATCTTGGCGATGATCACCGTGTTCTTTGTGATCTTTGCAGGTATTCCGGCCGCCCTCTGGCTCACTTGGCGACGCAACTCCGAACCTGACGAGCAACCAGATCCGGAATCCTTACCGCGAATGGACATCTCACCGGTTCGAGACGTGGACCGGCGGGATGAGCGGCGCTGAAGCGGCCACGCAAATCCTACTGCCGCTGGCGGCGGTATCCATCGGCATGACTGTTTTCGGTGTCGTATTTTTTCTCGTGGTGCCGCAGCTCGGCCATTAGCGCCGCCGGTCGGCGCTACAGCGCCTCGACCTGCACCACCCCCGGCACGGCCTTGAGCGCGCCGGCGATCTGCGGCGAGACCTTGAAGCGGCCGGGCAGCCTGACCTCGACCTCGGCGCCGGCGGGAAGTTGCAGCACCACGGTGACCTCGCCGTCGCCGTTGGCCTGCGCATTGCGCGGCGCCGGTTCGAGCCGTTTCGCCACAGCTTCGATCGGGGTGGCGTCGCGCAGGAACACGCGCAGGCCTTTGTGCAGGTTGGCGGCGGCGGCATCGAGCGGCTCGGCCGACTGGATGCGCGCGCGCACTTCATCGCCCTGCACCTCGGCCGACAGGAACAGCAGCACCGCGGTGCCGGGCTCCAACAGGTCGCGGTGCTCGGCCAAGCCTTCGGCGAATATGACCGCCTCGTAATGCCCGGTCGGATCGGACAGGCCGATGATGCCCATCTTGCTGCCGGTGCGGGTGCGCCGCTCGGTGCGCGCGACCACGGTGCCGGCGACGCGGCCGGCGGTGGCGCCGGCTTTGACCGCGCGCGCGAACTCGGCCCAGGACTGCACGCGCAGTTTTTTCAGCACGCACGGCGTAATCGTCGAGCGGATGGCCGGACAGGAAGAAGCCGATCGCCTCGTATTCGCGGCGCAGGCGCTCGGCCGGCAGCCAGCGCTCGACCGGCGGCAAAGCGATCGGTTCGCGCTCGCCCTGCCGCCGCCGCCGCCGAACAATTCGCTCTGCCCGACCGCGGCGGTGTCGTGCGCGCGCTGGGCGCGCGCGAGCACGACGTCGACGCCGGCAAAGACGCGCGCGCGGTTTGCCTCGAAGGCGTCGAAAGCGCCGGCGGCGGCCAGGCTTTCCAGCACGCGCTTGTTGATGGCGCGCGGATTGACGCGCGCGGCGAAGTCCGCGAGGTCGGCGAATTTGCGCTCGCCGCGCGCGGCGATGATCTCCTTGACCGCCTGGGCGCCGACGCCTTTGAGCGCGGCGAGCGCGTAGAGGATGCTGTTGCCTTCGACGTCGAACTCGACGCCGGAGCGGTTGATCGAGGGCGGCACGACGTCGATGCCGAGCCGCTCGGCCTCGGCGCGGAATTCGGCGAGCTTGTCGGTATTGTTCATGTCGAGCGTCATGGTCGCGGCCAAGAACTCGACCGGGAAATTCGCCTTCATGTAGGCGGTCTGATAGGCGACCAGCGCGTAAGCCGCGGCGTGGCTCTTGTTGAAGCCGTATTCGGCGAAGCGCTCGAGCAGGTCGAAGATGGCGTCGGCCTGCGCGCGCTCGATGCCGCGCTCGACGCAGCCTTTGACGAAGTCGGCGCGCTGCGCCTGCATTTCCTTGCGGATCTTCTTGCCCATCGCGCGGCGCAGCAGGTCGGCCTGGCCGAGCGTGTAGCCGGCCAGAATCTGCGCCGCCTGCATCACCTGTTCCTGGTAGACGATGACGCCGAAGGTCTCGCGCAAGATCGGCTCGAGCTTGGGGTGGATGTAGTCGGGCCGCTCCAACTCGTGCTTGCGCGCGCAATAGGTCGGGATGTTCGCCATCGGGCCGGGGCGGTAGAGCGCGACCAGCGCGATGATGTCCTCGAAGCGGTCGGGCCGCATGTCGAGCAGCGCGCGCCGCATGCCGGCGCTTTCCAGTTGGAAGATGCCGACCGCTTCCGCCCGCGCCAGCAGCTCGTAAGTCGGCTTGTCGTCGAGCGGGATGCCGGCGAGATCGATCTCGACGCCGCGGCGTCGCACGAGCTCGACCGCCTTCTCCAGCACCGTGAGCGTCTTGAGGCCGAGGAAGTCGAACTTCACCAGCCCGGCCTGCTCGACCCATTTCATGTTGAACTGGGTGACCGGCATGTCCGATTTCGGATCGCGGTAGAGCGGCACCAGTTCCGACAGCGGCCGGTCGCCGATCACGATGCCGGCGGCGTGGGTCGAGGCGTGGCGGTTCAGGCCTTCGAGCTTCTGCGCGATGTCGAAGGCGCGCTTGACCACCGGATCGCCGTCGCGCTCGGCCTGCAAGCGCGGCTCGCCGTCGATCGCCTGCCGCAGCGTAACGGGCGCCGCCGGGTTCTGCGGCACCAGCTTGCAGAGCTTGTCGACCTGGCCGTAAGGCATCTGCAGCACGCGGCCGACGTCGCGCAGCACGCCGCGCGCCTGCAGCGTGCCGAAGGTGATGATCTGCGCGACCTGGTCGCGGCCGTAGCGCTCCTGCACGTAGCGGATCACCTCGTCGCGGCGGTCCTGGCAGAAGTCGATGTCGAAGTCCGGCATCGACACGCGCTCGGGATTGAGGAAGCGCTCGAACAGCAGCCCGAAGCGGATCGGATCGAGGTCGGTGATGGTGAGCGAATAGGCGACCAGCGAGCCGGCGCCCGAGCCGCGGCCGGGCCCGACCGGAATGCCTTGCGCCTTCGCCCATTGGATGAAGTCGGCGACGATCAGGAAATAGCCGGGATATTTCATGCGCTCGATGACGCCGAGCTCGAAGTCGAGCCGCTCGCGGTATTCGTCTTCGGTGAAGGCCGGGCGCGAGGCCGTGCGGTGGCGAGCCGCTGCGTCGAGCCCGTCCTCCGCGCGCTTGCGCAGCTCGGCGGCCTCGTCGACTGCGTCTGTCGCCGACCGGCAAAGCGCGGCAGGATCGGCTTGTGCGTGCGCGGCCGGAAGGCGCAGCGCTCGGCGATCTCGACGCGTCGAGGCGAGCGCCTCCGGCAGATCGGCAAACAGCGCCGCCATCTCGGCGCGCGTCTTGAAACGGTGCTCCGGCGTGAGCTGGCGGCGCTCGGTCTCGGCGATCAGGCGGCCTTCGGCGATGCAGATCAGCGCGTCGTGCGCCTCGTAATCGGCGCGCGGTCGCGAAATAACGGCTCGTTGGTGGCGACCAGCGGCAGCCCCTTGTCGTAGGCGAGATCGATCAGCGCGGGCTCCGCCGCGCGCTCGGCCGCGCGTGCCGTGGCGCTGCAATTCGACATAGAGCCGGTCGCCGAACAGCCGCGCCAGCGCATCGAGCCGCGCGGCGGCGAGATGGCTCTGCCCGGCGGCGATGGCGAGATCGAGCGGCCCGCCCGGGCCGCCGGTGAGCGCAATCACGCCCGCGGTCTCGCCTTCCAGCCAGTCGAGCATGAGATGCGGCGGCTCGTTGGCCGGCGTGTCGAGGAAGGCGCGCGAGGAGAGCCGCATCAGGCTGCGGTAGCCGGCCTCGTGCGCGGCCAGCAGCACGATGCGCGCGCGCTCGGGACGGGCATTGGGATTGCGCTGGCCGCGGTCGCTGTCGCCGAAATCGATGGCGCAGCGCGCAGCCGACGATCGGCTGGATGCCGGCGGCGGCGAGCTTGTCGGAGAATTCCAGCGCCCCGAACATGTTGTCGGTGTCGGTGAGCGCGAGCGCCGGCTGCTGGTCGGCTTTGGCGAGCTCGGCGAGCCGCGCAATGGTCAGCGCGCCTTCGAGCAGCGAATAGGACGAATGCACGTGCAAATGCACGAAACCGGGATCGGACATGTCAGCGCAACGTTGGCGGGGTGATTCCTTGTCTCACCCAGAGTGGGGAGCGCCTGCGGCCAAGTCCACCCCGCGCGGCGGATGCACGCCCGCTATGCCCGCTTTTCGCAAAGCCGCGCATTCCGCGGACGTCATGCCCGGCGTTTTACGCAACGCTGCCGGCCATGACGACGCGGATACGCGACACCCGACGCCTCACAAATTTCCGAGCACCTGCGACCAGATGGCGATCATTCCGACGAACAGCGCCAGCGAAGCGAGCGCGGCGGCTTCTTGCAGCACGGCTTTGAACATGACCTTCTCCCCAGAACGAAGAGAGAACATAGTTCATGGTATGTTCCAGAGTCAAGCGCGCGGCATCGGCGATAGTATGCCGTCACAATGATTCAGTCGTCTTGCTTAATGGTGCCGAACCGTAGATCGAGGCCGTCGCTACTCCATCTCCACCACCCGCCCGTCTTGCAAGCGTCACGCGCCGGTCCATGCGCGCGGCGAGGTCCAGGTTGTGGGTGGCGATGATGGTGGCGAGCCCGGAGGCGCGCACCAGCTGCGTCAGCGCGTCGAACACGTGGTCGGCGGTGTGCGGCGTCGAGGTTGCCGGTCGGCTCGTCGGCCAGCAGGATGCGCGGCGCGTTGGCGACCGCGCGCGCGATCGCGACGCGCTGCTGCTCGCCGCCGGACAGCTCCGCCGGCCGGTGCGTCAGCCGCTCGCCGAGGCCCGAGATAGCCGAGCAGTTCGCTCGCGCGCTTCCTGCGCCTCGCCGCGCGACAGGCCGCGGATCATCTGCGGCAGCATCACGTTCTCCAGCGCGGAGAATTCCGGCAGCAGATGGTGCGACTGGTAGACGAAGCCGATCTCGCTGCGGCGGATGCGCGTGCGCTCGGCGTCGGACAGGATCGCGGTGGCGCGGCCGTCGATATAGACCTCGCCGCGGTCGGGATGCTCGAGCAGGCCGGCGATGTGCAGCAGCGTCGACTTGCCGGCGCCCGAGGGCGCGACCAGCGCCACCGACTGGCCCGGCCAGACCGCGAGCTCGACGCCGTTGAGGATGTGCAGCGTCGTCGTCGCCCTGGCGGTAGTGCCGCTCGACGTCGTGCAGGAACAGGAGCGGCGACTTCCTCGGCCTGCGTGCGCCGGCGTCCGCGCCGCGGCTCGGCCGACCGTCTCACTCATAGCGCAGCGCCTCGACCGGATCGAGGCGCGCCGCGCGCCAGGACGGATAGAGCGTGGCCAGGAACGACAGCACCAGCGCCATCACCACCACCGCGGTGGTCTCGCCGGTGTCCATGTCGGCCGGCAGATGCGAGAGGAAATAGAGCTCGGGCGAGAACAGCTCGGTGTTGGTGAGCCAGGACAGGAACTGGCGGATGCTCTCGATGTTGAGGCAGACCACCACGCCGAGCAGGAAGCCGACCAGCGTGCCGACCACGCCGATCGCCGCGCCGGTGATCAGGAACACGCGCATGATCGCGCCCTGCGTCGCGCCCATGGTGCGCAGGATGGCGATGTCGTGGCCCTTGTCCTTCACCAGCATGATCAGGCCGGAGACGATGTTGAGCGCCGCCACCAGCACGATCAGCGTCAGGATCAGGAACATCACGTTGCGCTCGACCTGCAGCGCGTTGAAGAAGGTGGCGTTGCGCTGGCGCCAGTCGATCATGAAGATCGGCCGCTGCGCGGCGTCCTGCACCGCCTTGCGGTAGGCGTCGACGCGGTCGGGATTGTCGGTGTAGACCTCGATCGCGGTGACGTCGCCGGCGCGGTTGAAATAGGCCTGCGCCTCCTGCAGCGGCATGAACACGATGGCGCTGTCGTATTCCGACATGCCGATCTCGAACACCGCGGCGATCTTGTAGACCTTGATGCGCGGCGTCGTGCCCATCGGCGTCACCGCGCCGCGCGGCGCGACCAGCGTGATGTTGTCGCCGGCGCGCAGCGAGAGTTGATCGGCGAGCCGCCGGCCGATGGCGACGCCCTGGCCCTCGTCGAAGCCCTCGAGCGTGCCCTGCTTGATGTTGTTGGCGATCGAGGGAAGCTTTTCGAGGTCCTGCAGGCGGATGCCGCGGACCAGCACGCCGCCGGCGTTGAACGGCGAGGACGCCAGCGCCTGGCCCTCGACGATCGGCGCGGCGAGCCTGATGCCCGGCACCTTGGCGATGCGCGCGGCGACCTCCTCCCAGTCGGTGAGCGGCTTTTCCAGCGGCTGGATCAGCAGATGGCCGTTGAGGCCGAGGATCTTGTCGAGCAGCTCATGGCGGAAGCCGTTCATCACCGCCATGACGATGATGAGCGTGGCGACGCCGAGCATGATGCCGAGGAAGGAGAACCCGGCGATGACCGAGATGAATCCTTCCTTGCGCCGCGCCCGCAGGTAGCGCAGCGACAGCATCCATTCGAACGGCGAGAAGGGCCGCGTCCCGGTGGGCTCGGTCATCGATGATGGTTCCCCACGCGCCGACTATTTCACACGAATTCTGGCGGATTCGTGCCCGCCGTGACAGGCAAAGCCCTTGGCCGCGCACAGGATTTTTGCGCGAGCACGGCGGAACATTCGGCCCACTTCAGCGCGACAGCAGATCGAGCGCCGCCGCCGGGCTCATCATCTCGCGGCTGCCGTCGGCGCGGTTCTTGACCTCGACCTTGCCTTCGGCGAGGCCCTCGCGGGCCGACCAGCACCTGCCACGGCATGCCGATCAGGTCGGCGGTGGCGAACTTGCGCGCCGGCCGCTCGTCGCGGTCGTCGATAGAGCACCTCGACGCCCTTGGCCGTGAGGTCGCGGTAGAGCTGCTCGCAGGCCGCGTCGGTTCGCGCCGTCGCCCTGCTTCAGGTTGAGGATCGCGACCTTGAACGGCGCGACCGGCTCCGGCCAGATGATGCCGGCCTCGTCATGCGAGGCCTCGATGATGGCGGCGACCAGCCGGCTCGGGCCGATGCCGTAGGAGCCCATGTGCACCGGCACCTCGCTCGCCGTCGCCGGTCGCGACCACCGCCTTCATCGGCTCGGAATATTTGGTGCCGAAATAGAAGATATGGCCGACCTCGATGCCGCGCGCCGACACCTGCTTGTCGGCGGGGATTTTCGCGAAGGCCGCCGCGTCGTGCATGTCGGAGGTCGCGGCATAGTGCGACGGTCCATTTGTCGACGATCGCCTGCAAGCCGGCGACGTCGTCGAAATTCACGTCGGCCGGCGGCACCGCCATGTCGAGATAGTCCTTGTGGCAGAACACCTCGCACTCGCCGGTCTGCGGCGAGGATGATGAATTCGTGGCTGAGGTTGCCGCCGATCGGCCCGGACTCCGCGCGCATCGGGATCGACTTCAGGCCGAGCCGCGCGAAGGTGCGCAGATAGGCGACGAACATCTTGTTGTAGGAATGCCGCGCGCCGGCCTGATCGACGTCGAACGAATAGGCGTCCTTCATCAGGAATTCGCGGCCGCGCATCAGGCCGAAGCGCGGGCGCACCTCGTCGCGGAATTTCCACTGGATGTGATAGAGATTGAGCGGCAGATCCTTGTAGGAGCGCACATAGGCGCGGAAGATCTCGGTGATCATCTCCTCGTTGGTCGGCCCGTACAGCATGTCGCGCTCGTGGCGGTCCTTGATGCGCAGCATCTCCTTGCCGTAGGCGTCGTAGCGCCCGCTCTCGCGCCACAGGTCGGCCGACTGGATGGTCGGCATCAGCAGCTCGATGGCGCCGGAGCGGTTCTGCTCCTCGCGCACGATCTGCGCAGATCTTCTGCAGCACCCGCAGGCCGAGCGGCAGGAAGGCATAGATGCCGGCCGCCTCCTGCCGCATCATGCCGGCGCGCAGCATCAGCCGGTGCGAGACGATCTCGGCCTCTTTCGGCGTTTCGCGCAGGATCGGCAGGAAGTAGCGGGACAGGCGCATGGGGCTTGCTGGAGGTCGCGGTTCGGGCGGGGCCGAGTGAAAGCGGATCGGCCGGCAAAAGACAAGGCCATATTCTCTGTCATTCCGGGACGCGCGCCATAAGCGCGTTTACCGCGACTTCGACGCGCTATGGCGAGCACCGGAATCCATACTCTGGCAGCTCTGGATTCCGGGTTCGCTCGCTTCGCGAGCGCCCCGGAATGACCGGAAGCCGTTACAGGCTGAAATGCGCGTAAGCCTTGAGCTTTTCGAGGTTCTGCATGACCGGGAAGGAAATCCAGGCGCGGTCGGTCAAATGCGGCACGCGTGAAACATCCATCACCTGCGCGAGCTTGCGCATGTAATAGAGTTCTTCCTTGGACTGGAGGTTGAAGGCGGCGAATTCCTTCTGCCCGTCGCGCAGATCGGCGTCCGAGATCGCCGCGTTGAAGCGCCCCTTCCAGGCCGAATCCTGCGGGCTGACGTCGAGGCCGGCGCCCTCGCCGAACGGCACCTTGGTGCGGTCGCGGATCGAGCGCGGCAGTTCCGGATAGAGATCGTAGAGATCGCGCAGCGCGGCCTTGCCGCGCGGCAGCCCGCCGACCTCGCGCACCAGCGCCGGCGCGTCGATGGTCGAGCGCGTAATTGACCACCGCCGGATCGAGGAACGGCTCGCGCGTCTCGACCTGGTGGCGCATCGAGCAGCGGTCGACGCGCTGCAGGCTGACGCGATGCATCAAGGCCAGGCATTCGTCGCGGATCGGACGGCCGGCGGCCTCGTCCGCCTGGAAGGCGACTTCGAGCGGCGGGTAGCCGCAGAACAACTCGTCGGCGCCCTCCCCGCACAGCGCCACGCGGAAGCCGTCGTCGTGCATGCGCGCGCGCGGCTTTCAGCGAGCAGACCGCGCCGCGGATCAGATTGGGCTCGAAGGATTCGGCAACGTCGACGACCTCGTCGATGGCGGCGAACACCTCCTCGCTCTCCGGATCGAACGGCACCATGCGCAGGTCGAAGCCGGTTTGCGCCGCATAATCGGCGGCGTAGCGGAAGTCCGGCGATTTCGTGTCGCCGACGAAATAGCCCGGCGTCTCCGGGCGGTATTGGCGCGCGTAATGCGCGACCAGCGTCGAGTCGATGCCGCCGCTGAACAAGGTCGCGACCGGCAAGCCGGCCGGCAGGCGAAGCCGCACCGCCTCCGACAGAATGCCGTCGAGCCTGCCCGGATCGTGCGCGACCGGCGCGTCGGCGCGCGGATAGACCGGCGACTTGAAGCGCGCGCAGCTCTTGCGCGACAGCGCATAGCCCGGCGGCAGCAGCATGACCGGCGCCGCCTCGACCGTGTCGAGCAGCGGCCGCATCTCCGAGCAGAACAGAAAGCCGCTCTTGGATTGGATGACGTAAAGCGGCTTGACGCCGAACGGGTCGCGCGCGGCGAGGAATTCCCCGCTCGCCATATCGACCGCCACAAAGGCATACATGCCGACGAGGCGCTCGAGCGCGCGATAGCCCCAGGCTTGCAGCGCATTGGCCAGCACTTCGGTGTCGGATTCGGTGTGGAATTCGACGCCGAGATCGGTCAGTTCCCGGCGCAATTCGAGGTAGTTGTAGATCTCGCCGTTGAAGGAAACCGCCAGCCGGCCATTGAACGAGATCTGCGGCTGCACGGCGTGCTCGGCGTCGACGATTCGCAGCCGCCGGGTGGCGAGCGCGCTGTCCTGGCGCGGCGTGACGACCGGGTCGGTCACGTCGCCGCGGTGCAGAATGCCCGAAATCAGCAGCCGGACGGTGAGTTCCGCGTCCGGCCAATCGATCGCGACCGCAATTCCGCACATGAAAACGCTTCCCCGTCCCCGCAGCCGGTCGGCTGTTCAGGCCCGGTTAACCATATCGCCGCAACCGTGAACTTTGGCTTAACTGCCGCAGCCCTCCTCCGCCGCGGGTCCATGGAACCCGGAAAGCTTGCCCATGACGGCAGCAAAGCCGCTGATGACAGTGCCCACCTGTTGGGCTAGCTTGCGGCCGCCGTGTGAATGGGGAGCCGGTCGCTAGAACCGGTCCCGGCGTGCGGTCCAAGTCTGGGAGGAAGCAGTCCTCGGCGCGCCTTTTCGCAGCCGCCTCGCAATCAAAACAAACGGTCGAGGATTGAGGACGAAACGCATCACGAGCAGGGCTCCGCGCCCTGCTCTTTTTTTATCTATTGGGCGGGTTCGAGATCGCCATGATGAAATCGAGCGGGACCAAGCCCGCGGCGTAGGCGCCGTAGAACAGCGCAAACAGCACGCTGGCGACGACCGTGGTCCAGAGGAATTTGCGCGCCAGCCGGTGGCGCGTCGGCGCGCCCGGATCGGTGCCGGGCGCAACCTCGCCGCTCTCGTCCTGGCTGCGCACGCCCCACGGCAGCACCGCGAACAGCACCACCCACCAGATGATGAAATAGATCGCGACGATGGTGGGCTGATGCTCCATGACGACTCAGGCCTGCTCCAGCTCGACCAGCGTGCCGCAGAAATCCTTCGGATGCAGGAACAGCACCGGCTTGCCGTGCGCGCCGATCTTCGGCTCGCCGTCGCCGAGCACGCGCGCGCCTTGCGCCTTCAAGCCGGTCGCGCGCGGCGCGGATGTCGGCCACCTCGTAGCAGAGGTGATGGATGCCGCCGTCGGGGTTCTTGTCGAGGAATTTGGCGATCGGCGAATTCTCGCCCAGCGGCTCGAGCAATTCGATCTTGGTGTTGGGCAGCGTGATGAACACGGTGGACACGCCGTGCTCGGGCTGCGCGCACCATGGCGGAGACCTCGGCGCCCGAGCGTGTCGCGATAGACCTTGGCGGCCTTGGCGATATCGCGCACGGCGATGGCGACGTGATTGAGACGGCCGATCATGGGTGTCCTCTCGCTGCTCGCCGCCATCATACCGTCAAGACGTGCACATGGCACATCGGCTTCTTGCCCCAGCGCTCGGCGACCGCCGCGCGCACGGCGCGGCGCACCGCCTCGGCCACCGCGTCGGGATCGCGCCGGCGCCCGCGCGGCAGCGATTCGAAGGTCTCGATGACGGCGTCGTAGCACCGCCTCGTGCGATCGAGCTCGCCGTCGCGGTCGCGCTCCGGAATGCCGATGAGATCGAGCTCCGGATCGGCCGCAAGCTCGCCCTTGTCGGTGAGCGCCAGCGCGACCGACACGGCGCCGGCAAAGCTCAGCCGCCTGCGGTCGGCGACGGTGCGCGCGTCGGCCTCGACCAGCAGCGCGCCGTCCTTGTAGAGCCGCCCGGCCGGCACCTCGTCGATGATCGCCGGGGTCGCCCGACGAGCCGCACCAGGTCGCCGTTGCGGCAGCGGATGACTTGCTTGACGCCGCAGCGGCGCGCGAGCGCGGCGTGCTCGTGACAGATGCAGCGCCTCGCCGTGCACCGGGATGACGATCTTCGGCTTCACCCAGCCGATCAAGCTCCTCGAGCTCGGCGCGGCGCGGATGGCCGGAGACGTGCACCAGATGCGTGCGGTCGGTGATGACCTCGATGCCCTGCTCGATCAGCCCGTTGATGACGCGGCCGACCGCCTTCTCGTTGCCGGGAATGGTGCGCGCGGAAAAGATCACGCGGTCGCCGCGCGACAGCGTCACGTCCGGATGCTGGTCCTCGGCGATGCGCGCGAGCGCGGCGCGCGGCTCGCCCTGGCTGCCGGTGCAGAGCGCCACCACCTTGTCGGGCGGCAGATAGCCGTAGGCGTCGGTGCCGCGGAAATCCTGCACGCCGTCGAGATAGCCGGTCTCGCGCGCGATCTGCGACGATGCGGTCCATGGCGCGGCCGACCACGACGACCTCGCGGTCGGCGGCGCGCGCGGCGTCGGCGACCGCGCGCAGGCGCGCCACGTTGGAGGCGAAGGTCGTGACCGCGACGCGGCCGCGGCGCCGTCTTGATCAGCTCGGCGATGGTGCTTGCGCGACGTCGGCTTCCGACGGCGAGCGGCCGTCGCGCACCGCGTTGGTGGAATCGCCGACCAGCGCGAGGCAGCCCTCCTCGCCCGAGCGCGCGCAGCTTTGTTCTCGTCGGTCGGCGTCGCCGAGGATCGGGCGTCGGATCGATCTTCCAGTCGCCGGTATGCAGCACCGTGCCGAGCGGCGTGCGGATGATGAGCGCGTTCGATTCCGGGATCGAATGCGCCATGGTGCACCAGTTCGATGTCGAACGGGCCGAGCGTGAAGCGGCTGCCGAGCGGCGACGATGTTGACCGGAATTTCCGGCGCGCCCGGCTCGCTCGCGCGCTTGGCGGCGAGCAGCGCGGCGGTGAACGGCGTGGCATAGACCGGCACCTTCAGCCGCGGCCACAGATCGATGCAGCGCGCCGAAATGGTCCTCATGCGCGTGCGTGAGCACGATGCCGCGCGAGGTTCTTGCGCTCCTCGACCAGAAAGCGGATGTCGGGCAGGATCAGGTCGATGCCGGGCAGATGCTCTTCGGCGGCGAAGGACACGCCGAGATCGACCGCGAGCCATTGCCGGCGGCGCTCGTCGCCGAGGCCGTAGATCGACAGGTTCATGCCGATCTCGCCGACGCCGCCGAGCGGCGCGAACACCAGTTCCTGCTGCGGCTCGGCCATGCGTCAGGCGTCCAAGCCCGAACACTTCGCCGGCGGTGACCGGTCGACGAGCGCCGCCCGGCTGCTCGCAGCAGCAGCCGCCCGGCCTCATCGAGCCCCTCGAAGCGGCCGCGCAGTTCGCGCTCCGGCAGCCGCACGCGGATATCGGCTCGCCGAGCCCGGCGGCGCGCGCTGAGCCAGTCGGCGCGGATCGACGGCAAAGCCCTCGCCCCGCTCGCCATTGCGCCAGCCGCGCGCTGCATCGCGCACGCCAAGCGCGTCGAACAGCTGCTCGGCCGTGACCGAGCGCGCCGGCCGCGGCAAGATCGGTCGCCGGAAACGCCGTGTCGGCCGGATGGCTGACGCAATTGACGCCGATGCCGATCGCGACGGCAAAATGCCGGCTCGCTCTCGCCCTCGATCAGGATGCCGGCGAGCTTTCGCCGTGCCGAGCAGCAGATCGTTCGGCCATTTCACCTTCGAGCAGCGGGCCGAGCTGCGGCGCGCATTCGGCAACCGCATCGTGCAGCGCCAGCGCCGCGACGAAGGACAGTTGCGGCGCCGCGGCCGGCGGCGACGGCTCGGTCAGCAGCAGCGTGGCGTAGAGATTGCCGGCGGGCGAGACCCAGGTGCTGCCGCGGCGGCCGCGGCCGGCGCTCTGGCTCTGCGCGCTGATCCACAGCGGCCCGCGCTCGCCGGCGCGCGCAAGCGCCAGCGCCTCGGCGTTGGTCGAGCCGAGCGTGTCGAACGCGATGTGCCGGACCCCCGCCAGGCCCGTGGCGTCGCGGTTCATCTCTCGGTGCGATCTTTCCGAAACCGGTTCGCGATTCGCTGACCGCAAGCGCGTCAGAACAACGACTTCGCCGCCGCGCGTCGCCGCGCCCAAGAGCGGCGCCGGATAGGCGAAGAACAGAATGTTGATCAGGCCGGCGACGCCGAGCACGAGGCCGCAGCGTGCCCGGCATGCGCTGGAAGCCGCGCGCCGGCTCGTCGAAATACATGATCTTGACGATGGCCAGATAGTAGTAGGCGCCCACCACGCTGGTCAGCACGCCGATCACCGCGAGCAGATAGAGCCCGGCTTTGATGGCGGCGAGGAACACGTAGAACTTGGCGAAGAAGCCGGCGAGCGGCGGAATGCCGGCGAGCGAGAACAGCAGCATCGCCGAGGAAGAACGCCATGGTCGGATGCGTGCGCGACAAGCCCGGCGAGATCGGCGATGTTCTCGACCAGCTGGCCGTCGCGGCGCATCGCCAGGATGCACGGCGAAGGTGCCGAGCGTCATCGCCACATAGATCGCCATGTAGACCAGCACGCCCTGCACGCCCTCCGGCGTGCCGGCGGCAAGCCCGACCAGCGCGAAGCCCATGTGGCCGATCGAGGAATAGGCCATCAGCCGCTTGATGTTGCGCTGGCCGATGGCGGCGAAGGCGCCGAGCGCCATCGAGGCGATCGAGACGAACACCACGATCTGCTGCCACTCGTGCGTGATGCCGGGGAACGCCACGACGGTCGCGCGCACGAAGATGGCGATGCCGGCGACCTTCGGCGCGGCGGCGAAGAACGCGGTGACCGGCGTCGGCGCGCCCTCGTAGACGTCGGGCGTCCACATGTGGAACGGCACCGCCGAAATCTTGAAGCAGAAGCCGACGAACAGGAACACCAGGCCGAAGATCAGCCCGATGGTTGCCGCCCTGCCTGCGTCGCCTTGGCGATGCCGGCGAAATTCACGGTGCCGGTGAAGCCGTAGATCAGCGAGGCGCCGTACAGCAGCATGCCGGACGACAGCGCGCCGAGCACGAAATATTTCAGGCCGGCTTCGGTCGAGCGCACGTTGTCGCGGTTCGAAGGCCGCGACCACGTAGAGCGGCAGGCTCATCAGCTCGAGCCCGAGATAGAGCGCGATCAGGTCGGCGGCCGAGATCAGCATCATCATGCCGAGCGTCGAGAGCAGGACCAGCACGCCGTATTCGAATTTCTGCTGCCGCTCCGGCGTGAGATAATCGAGCGACAGCATCAGCGCGCCGGCCGAGCCGGTCAGCGCCAGCAGCTTGAGGAAGCGCGCAAAATCGTCGACCACGAAACTGCCGCCGAACATGACGTGCGGCCCGGGCGGGATCGCCAGCACGATGACGCGCGGCCGCCGACCAGCAGCACCGATGCAGCAGCGCGTTGACGGCGCCGCGCGCTGCGCTCGCCGGCCGGCGACGCCGACCATCAGCAGCACCATGCGCGCCGACGCCAGGATGATCTCCGGCAGCAGCGGCAGCAGCGCCTTGAATGTTGGCGAATTCGTTCATCGGGCGGCGCTCGACCGGTTGTCGATCTGGGCGACGTCCTTGACCGCCGCGTTCTGCTCGGCGGCTTTGACCGCGCGGCCGTAGTTGTCGAGCAGCTGCGTCACCGAGGCCGCCGACATGTCGAGCACCGGCTTGGGCGCGACGCCGAACAGAATGGTCAGCACCACCAGCGGCGCGAAGATCAGCGTCTCGCGCCAGCCGATGTCCTTGATGCCGGCCAGCGCCGGCTTCAGATTGCCGAAGATCATCTTGCGGTAGAGCCACAGCGCATAGGCCGCCGACAGGATGACGCCGAGCGTGGCGAGCGTCGCGACCGCGGATGTTGACCTTGAAGGTGCCGATCAGCGACAGGAATTCGCCGACGAAGCCGGAGGTGCCCGGCAGGCCGACATTGGCGAGCGTGAACACCATGAACACCGCGGCATAAAGCGGCATGCGGTTGACCAGCCCGCCATAGAGCGGCGATCTCGCGCGTGTGCATGCGGTCGTAGACCACGCCGACGCAGAGGAACAGCGCGCCCGAGACGATGCCGTGCGAGATCATCTGGAAGATGCCGCCGGCGACGCCCTGCGTGGTCGCGGCGAAAATGCCCATGGTGACGAAGCCCATGTGCGCGACCGAGGAATAGGCGATCAGCTTCTTCATGTCCTCCTGCATCAGCGCGACCAGCGAGGTGTAGATGATGGCGACGACCGACAGCGTGAAGATCAGCGGCGCGAAGTCGTGGCTGGCCGACCGGGAACATCGGCAGCGAGAAGCGCAGGAAGCCGTAGCCGCCCATCTTCAAGCAGGATGGCGGCGAGGATGACCGAGCCCGCGGTCGGCGCCTCGACATGCGCGTCGGGCAGCCAGGTGTGCACCGGCCACATCGGCATCTTCACCGCGAACGAGGCAAAGAAGGCAAGCCACGCCCATTTCTGCAAGCCGAGCGGGAAGCCGTGGCGCAGCAGCGTCGGGATGTCGGTGGTGCCGGCGTCCCAATACATCGCCATGATGGCGAGCAGCATCAGCACCGAGCCGAGCAGCGTGTAGAGGAAGAACTTGAAGCTGGCATAGACCCGGCGCGGCCCGCCCCAGACGCCGATGATCAGGAACATCGGGATCAGGCCGCCCTCGAAGAACAGATAGAACAGCACCAGATCGAGCGCCGAGAAGGTGCCGACCATCAGCGTTTCCAGCACCAGGAACGCGATCATGTATTCCTTCACGCGCTTCTGGATCGCGGTCCAGCTCGCCAGGATGCAGATCGGCATCAGCGCGGTGGTGAGGATGACGAAGGGCAGCGAAATGCCGTCGACGCCCATGTGATAGGAGGCGATGCCGAGCCAGGGGTGCTTCTCGACGAACTGGAATTCGGCCGAGGCCGGATCGAAGCGCCACACCATCACCAGCGAGATCGCGAAGGTGACGAGCGTGGTCCACAGCGCCACCCAGCGCGCGGTGCCCTTGCGCGAAGCCGCTCGTTGCCGCGCACCAGCAGCATGATGAACAGCGCGCCGAGCAGCGGCAGGAAGGTGACGACGGAGAGGATGGGCCAATTGAGGTTCATGTCATTTCACCGCGAACATGAACCAGGTGATGAAGGCCGCCGCGCCGATCAGCATGGCGAAGGCGTAGTGATAGAGGTAGCCGGTCTGCAGCCGCACCACGTTGCGCGTGACGTCGAGCACGCGCGCCGAGACGCCGTCGGGGCCGAAGCCGTCGATCAGCCAGCCGTCGCCGCCCTTCCAGAGCAGCGTGCCGAGCCGCTTGGTCGGCTCGCACGAAGATGAAGTCGTAGAGCTCGTCGAAGTACCATTTGTTGAGCAGGAACTGGTAGAGCACGCTCGTGCTGGCGCGCGAGCTCGACCGGAATATCGGGGCGGCGGATATAGAAGTGCCAGGCGATGACGAAGCCGATCGCCATCATCACGGTCGGCAGGATGCCGATCTCGAGCGGCACGTGATGCATGTCCTCGAGCACGGTGTTGCTCTTGGCGAAGGTGAGCGACTCGCGGAAGAAGCCTTCGACGCCGTGACCGGCGAAGATTTCCTTGAACGGCAGCCCGGCCATGATCGAGCCGAACGCCAGGAAGCCGAGCGGGATCAGCATCACCATCGGGCTCTCATGCGCGTCGCGTCCAGTGCTGGCGGTCGTGCGGCTCGCCGTGGAAGGTCTTGAAGATCAGCCGCCAGGAATAGAACGAGGTCAGCAGCGCGGCCGCCGACCGTGCAGATGAAGGCGTAGAGCGCCATCGGGTTGTGCCCGACATAGGCCGCCTCGATGATGGCGTCCTTGGAGAAATAGCCGGCGGTGAGCGGGAAGCCGGTGAGCGCCAGCGTGCCGATGATCATCACGATGTAGGTGAACGGGATGCGGTCCTTCAGCCCGCCCATGTGGCGGATGTCCTGCTCGTGATGCATGGCGATGGATCACCGAGCCGGAGCCGAGGAACAGCAGCGCCTTGAAGAAGGCATGCGTGAACAGATGGAACATGCCGACCGAATAGGCGCCGCACGCCCATGGCGACGAACATGTAGCCGAGCTGCGAGCAGGTCGAATAGGCGACGATGCGCTTGATGTCGTTCTGCACCAGGCCGATGGTCGCGGCGAAGAACGCGGTGGTGGCGCCGATGAAGGTGACGAAGGTCTGCGCGTTCGGCGCCAGCTCGAACAGCGGCGACAGCCGCGCCACCATGAACACGCCGGCGGTCACCATGGTGGCGGCGTGGATCAGCGCCGAGACCGGCGTCGGGCCTTCCATGGCGTCGGGCAGCCAGGTGTGCAGCAGGAACTGCGCCGACTTGCCCATCGCGCCCATGAACAGCAGCAGGCAGATGAGCGTCAGCGCGTCGACGTGCCAGCCGAAGAAGTGGATGGTCTTGCCGATGAGCGACGGCGCCTGCGCGAACACGGTGTCGAAATCGACCGCGCCGGTCAGCATGAACACGGCGAAAATGCCGAGCGCGAAGCCGAAATCGCCGACGCGGTTGACCACGAAGGCCTTGATCGCCGCGGCGTTGGCTTCCGGCTTGTGATACCAGAAGCCGATCAGCAGATAGCTCGCGAGCCCGACGCCTTCCCAGCCGAAGAACAGCTGCACCAGGTTGTCGGCCGTCACCAGCATCAGCATGGCGAAGGTGAACATCGACAGATAGGCGAAGAAGCGCGGCCGGTACGGGTCCTCGTCCATGTAGCCGATGGAATAAAGATGCACGAAGCGCGGAGACGGTGTTGACCACCACCAGCATCACCGCGGTCAGCGTGTCGATGCGCAGCGACCAGTCGATCTTGAGGTCGCCCGAGACGATCCAGGTGAACACCGGCACGCGCACGTCGTGATGGCCGAAGCCGACCTGCACGAAGGCGATCCACGACAGGATCATCGCGATCAACAGACAGCGTGGTGGTGATCAGCTCGGCCGTGCGCGAGCCGGCGGCGGCCGGCTCGTGGCCATGTCTCCTCGTGGTGCGTGAGTGGTGGATGACGCCGCCGCCGCAAGATCGTCATGCGCGCGCGATGATGCGGGGCGTGGTCGGCCGCGCCGTCCTCCGCGCCCGGCGGCGGGCCCTCGCCCGGGCAACGCGCGCGCGCGCCGGCGAGCGCGATCAGGCCGCCAGAATCGCGCCGAGCAAAGGCAGGAAGACGATGGCCTGATACATTACCGCGTCAGCCCTTCATCAGATTGATGTCTTCGACCGCGATCGAGCCCTTGTTGCGGTAGAAGACGACGAGGATGGCAAGCCCGATGGCCGCTTCCGCCGCCGCCACCGTGAGCACCAGCAGCGCGTAGATCTGGCCGACGATGTCGCCGAGATGGGTGGAGAAGGCGACCAGATTGATGTTGACCGCGAGCAGGATCAGCTCGATCGACATCAGGATGATGATGACGTTCTTGCGGTTGAGGAAGATGCCGAAAATCCCGAGCGTGAACAGGATGGCGGCGACCGAGAGATAATGTCCGAGCCCGATGGTCATGCGTTGCCCCCCAGCCCCTGCCCCGGCCGCACCTGCCGGATCTCGATCGACATTTCCGGCGTGCGCGCGACCTGCTCGGCGATGTTCTGCCGGCGCACGCGCACGCGGTGCTGCAGCGTCAGCACGATGGCGCCGACCATGGCGACCAGCAGGATCAGGCCGGCGGCCTCGAAGAAATAGACGTAGTTGGTGTAGAGCACGAGCGCCGATCGCCTCGGTATTCGGAATGTTGGCCGGGATCGGCGCGGTGATCGCCTGCGGGATGCCGGGCCCGATCGCCCAGGCGCCGACCACCAGCAGCAGTTCGGCGAGGAAAATCGCCGCCGATCAGCATGCCGACCGGCAGATATTGCAGCACGCCCTGCTTGAGCTCGGCGAAATCGACGTCGAGCATCATCACCACGAACAGGAACAGCACGGCGACCGCGCCGACATAGACCACGATCAGGATCATGGCGAGGAATTCGGCGCCCATCATCACGAACAGGCCGGCCGCGTTGACGAAGGCGAGGATGAGATAGAGCACCGAATGCACCGGGTTGCGCGCCGCGATCACCATGAAGGCGCTGGCCACGCAGATGCCGGCAAAGAGATAGAAGAACAGCGCCTGCACGATCATCGCGGGCCTCGCGCTCCTCCCTCTCCCCGCTTGCGGGGAGAGGGTCGGGGTGAGGGGGCGCGGCCGCATATCGTGCGTGACCGATAAGCCCCCTCACCCGACCGCGCTACGCGCGGTCGACCTCTCCCCGCGCGCGGGGAGAGGTAAAGAGAGAGCGAGGCGAGACTTACAACCATCAAACTCACCTATACGGCGCGTCGAGCGCGAGGTTGGCGGCGATCTCGCGCTCCCAGCGGTCGCCGTTCGCGAGCAGGCGCTCCTTGTCGTAATAGAGCTCCTCGCGCGTCTCGGTGGCGAATTCGAAGTTCGGTCCCTCCACGATGGCGTCGACCGGGCAGGCTTCCTGGCAGAGCCCGCAATAGATGCACTTCACCATGTCGATGTCGTAGCGCGTGGTGCGGCGCGTGCCGTCGTTGCGGCGCGGACCGGCCTCGATGGTGATCGCCTGCGCCGGGCAGATCGCCTCGCACAGCTTGCAGGCGATGCAGCGCTCCTCGCCGTTGGGATAGCGGCGCAGCGCGTGCTCGCCGCGAAAGCGCGGCGAGATCGGCCCCTTCTCGAACGGATAATTGAGCGTCGACTTGGCGCGGAAGAAATAGCGCATGCCGAGCACGAAGCCGGTCACGAACTCCCACAGGAACCATGCCTTGGCGGCGCGGTCGAGCCTCATCGCATCCTCATTTCCCCGCCAACGGCGAGACGGCCGTACTGGATGACGCCGGCGACGATCGCCACCATGGCCAGCGACAGCGGCAGGAACACCTTCCAGCCGAGCCGCATCAATTGGTCGTAGCGATAGCGCGGCACGATCGCCTTGACCATGGCGAACATGAAAAACATGAACAGCGCCTTGAGCGTGAACCAGATCACGCCCGGCACCCAGGTGAACGGCGGATAAGGCACCGGCGACAGCCAGCCGCCGAGGAACAGGATGGTGCCCATGGCGCACATGGTGCCGATCGCCACGTATTCGCCGAGCATGAACATCATGTAGGGCGTCGAGCCGTATTCGACCATGAAGCCGGCGACCAGTTCGGATTCCGCTTCCACCAGGTCGAACGGCGGCCGGTTGGTCTCCGCCAGCGCCGAGACGAAGAACACGACGAACATCGGGAACAGCGGCAGCCAGTACCAGGAGAACAACCCGTACGGCCCGTTCTGCGCCTCGACGATCGTCGGACAGGTTGAGCGAGCCGGCGCACAGCAGCACCGTGATGAAGACGAAGCCGATCGAGACTTCGTAGGACACCATCTGCGCGGCCGAGCGCACCGCCGCCAGGAACGCATATTTCGAGTTCGACGCCCAGCCCGCCATGATCACGCCGTAGACCATCAGCGAGGAGATCGCGAAAATGTAGAGCACGCCGACATTGATGTCGGCGATCACCCATTTGGCGTTGACCGGGATCACCGCCCAGGCGGCGAGCGCCAGCACGCAGGTGACCAGCGGCGCCAGCAGGAACACGCCCTTGTTGGCGCCGGCCGGGATCACCGGCTCCTTGACGACGAACTTCAGCAAGTCGGCGAACGACTGGAACAGGCCCCAGGGCCCGACCACGTTCGGGCCGCGCCGGATCTGCACCGCCGCCCAGATCTTGCGGTCGGCGAGCAGGATGTAGGCGATGGCGACCAGCAGGATCACCAGCAGCAACACGGATTGCGCCACCATGACGATGACCGGCCAGACATAGGTCCAGAAGAAATCCATGCGCCCTACTCCGCCGCCGTCTTGGCTGGCCGCATGCGCCAGCGCCGAGCATTCGGCCATCACCGCGGAGGCGCGCGCGATCGGATTGGTGAGATAGAAGTCGCGTCACCGGCGATGTGAACGGCGCCTTGTCCGGCGTCGCCGCCGAGCTTGGCGAGCTTGCCGATGTCGGCGGCATCGCCGGCCGCGATCTCGTCGATCCGCATGAAATGCGGATGCGCGGCGAACATCGCCTGGCGCAAGCTGCGCGAGCGAGTCATAAGGCAGCTTGGCGCCGAGCGCGTCGGACAGCGCGCGCAGGATCGCCCAGTCCTCGCGCGCATCGCCGGGCGGGAACGCGGCGCGGTTCGCCATCTGCACGCGGCCTTCGGTGTTGACGTAGATGGCGGATTTTTCCGGATAGGCGGCGCCCGGCAGGATCACGTCGGCGCGATGCGCGCCGCGGTCGCCATGGGTGCCGATATAGACGACGAAGGCGCCCGGCGCGACCTCGATCTCGTCGGCGCCGAGCAGGAAGAGCACGATCGACGCCGCCCTCCGCCATCTGCGCGGCGGTCTTGCCGCCCTCGCCCGGCACAAAGCCGAGATCGAGCGCGCCGACGCGCGAGGCCGCGCTGTGCAGCACGGAGAAACCGTTCCAGCCGTCCTTGACGACGCCGAACTCGCCGGCGGTCTTTGCCGCGAGCGAGGCAACGCCGCGCCATCCGGCCGCGCCAGCGCGCCGGCGCCCAGGATGATCAAGCGGGCGCTCGGCGCTCTTGAGCGCTTCGCGCGAATTTGCCGTCGCCGAGCTTGCCGAGCGTCTCCGCCCCGGCGCCGAGATAGTCGTAGGGATAAGTGAGGTCGGCCTTCTCGCCGATCAGCGCGATCGGGAAATTGCCCGCGCGCCAGCGCTTGCGGATGCGCGCATTGAGCACCGCCGCCTCGCGCCGCGGGTTGGCGCCGACGATCAGCAGCGCGTCGGCGCGCTCGATGCCGGCGATGGTGGCGTTGAACAGATAGCTGGCGCGGCCCCATTCGGGATCGAAGGCGGCGCCGTCCTGGCGCGCGTCGATATTGGCGCTGCCGAGACGCGTCAGCAGATCCTTGAGCGCATACATCTCTTCGGCCGCGCAAAGATCGCCGGCGATGGCGCCGATGCTGCGCGGGCGCCGTGTCCTTCACCTTGGCGGCGATCGCCGCGAAGGCCTCCTTCCAGGTCGCCGGCCGCAGCCGGCCGTTGTCGCGGATATAGGGCTGATCGAGCCGCTGCGTGCGCAGGCCGTCGACCACGTGGCGGGTCTTGTCGGAAATCCACTCCTCGTTCACGTCGTCGTTGGTGCGCGGCAGAATGCGCATCACCTCGCGCCCGCGCGTGTCGATGCGGATGGCCGAGCCGAGCGCGTCCATCACGTCGATCGATTGCGTCTTGTTGAGCTCCCACGGCCGCGCCGCGAAGGCATAAGGCTTGGAGGTGAGCGCGCCGACCGGGCAGAGATCGACCACGTTGCTTTGCAGCTCCGAGGTCATGGCGTGCTCGAGATAAGTCGTGATCTCCATGTCCTCGCCGCGGCCGATGGCGCCGAGCTCCGGCACGCCGGCGACCTCGCTGGCGAAGCGGATGCAGCGCGTGCACTGGATGCAGCGCGTCATGATGGTCTTGACCAGCGGGCCGATATATTTGTCCTCGACCGCGCGCTTGTTTTCCTTGTAGCGGCTGGAATCCACGCCATAGGCCATGGCCTGGTCCTGCAGATCGCATTCGCCGCCCTGGTCGCAGATCGGGCAATCGAGCGGATGGTTGATCAGCAGGAATTCCATCACGCCTTCGCGCGCCTTCTTCACCATCGGCGTCTTGGTGTTGAGGACTTTCGGCGAGCCGTCTTTGTTCGGCGGCAAATCCTTGACGCCCACGGCGCAGGAGGCCTGCGGCTTCGGCAATCCCCGCGACCTCGATCAGGCACATGCGGCAATTGCCGGCGATCGACAGCCGCTCGTGGAAGCAGAAGCGCGGGATTTCCGCGCCCGCGGCTTCGCAGGCCTGGAGCAGCGTGTACTCCGGCGGAACGTCGATCTCTTTGCCGTCGACGATGAGCTTGGTCATGCCGCGTGCTCGCTGACTTTCTGGCCGCGCTGCGTCTTCCAGAGTTGCGCGTCCGGCAGGCTTTCCCAGCCGAAGGCGTAATCGCTCGGGCCATGCGCCTTGAGATGATCGAGCCGCGCCACGCCCTCCGCGAGCGGCGGGCGATGCCCGGCCGCGACCCACCACAGCACCAGCGGCGTCTCGATCGGCGCGAACCAGTCCTCGCGCCGGCGATAGAAGCGGCCGTGCAGCGTCTGCCAGACGAAACGCTCGAGCGCCTCGGCATTTTCCCAGACCGTCAGGTTCGGCAGGATCGCCGGATCGCCATAGACCGTCATGTTCATGGCGTGGCCGCTCTCGTCCTGCAGCCGCCAGACGAAGCCTTCGATCTGCTCGGCCAGCCCGTTCACGCGCGTCGACATTCTCCACGAACTCCGCCATGCGCGGATCGTCGAGCGGATAACGCATCCGCGCGATGTTGAACTGGGCGAGATGGCGGGCGCTGTGCGTCATGCCGCCGACTCGCTCGGCGCACAACGCGCCGTTTTCCACAATTGCGTCGAGGCGGAGGGCCAATCGAAGGCGTGGTCGCTCGGCGCCGTGCTGCTTTGAGATGCTCGAGCCGCGCAACGGCCTCTTCGACGCTCGGCCGATGCCCGGCCGGCACCCACCACATCACGAAATAAGGCCCTTCGAAATGCTCGAACCATTCGGCGCGGCGGCCGTAGAAGCGTTTGTGAATGGTCTGATAGACAAAGCGCTCCAGCGCCTCGACGCTTTCCCAGACCGACAAATTGATGGCGATGCGCGGATCGGCATAAGGCCGCGTGCTGGTCGAGTTGCCGCTGTCGTCGATGAAGCGCCAGACAAAGCCGGGCGTGCGCTCGGCCAAGCCGTTCACCAGCGCCAGGTTGTCGGTGAAATCCGCCATGCGCGGATCCTCGATCTCATAGCGGATGCGGCCGATATTCAATTGCGCAAGCTGGTGATTGGGCGGCTGCTGCATGATGCTCACTCCGCCGCCACCGCGCACGCCGTGCGCGTCGGCATTGCGCGAATATTCGTCGATGCGCCGCTCGATCTCGGGACGGAAATGCCGCAGCAGGCCCTGCACCGGCCAGGCGGCGCCGTCGCCGAAGGCGCAGATGGTGTGGCCTTCGATCTGCTGGGTGACCTCCATCAGCATGTCGATCTCGCGCTTCTGCGCGCGGCCTTCCGCCATGCGGGTGAGCACGCGCCACATCCAGCCCATGCCTTCGCGGCACGGCGTGCACTGGCCGCAGCTCTCGTGCTTGTAGAAATAGGAGATGCGCGCCATCGCGCGCACGATGTCGGTCGACTTGTCCATCACGATCACGGCGGCGGTGCCGAGCGCCGATTTCTTGTCGCGGCAGCCGTCGAAATCCATCAGCAGCGTGTCGGCCTGATCGGCGCCGGCCGGCACCAGCGGCATCGACGAGCCGCCGGGAATGACCGCGAGCAGATTGTCCCAGCCGCCGCGCACGCCGCCGGCATGGGTTTCCAGCAGTTCGCGCAGCGGAATGCCCATCGCCTCTTCGACGTTGCACGGCTTCTCGACGTGGCCGGAGATGCAGAACAGCTTGGTGCCGGTGTTGTTCGGCCGGCCGATGCCGGCGAACCAGGCGGCGCCGCGCCGCATGATGTCGGGCACCGCCGCGATCGACTCGACGTTTTGCACCGTGGTCGGGCAGCCGTAGAGCCCGACATTGGCCGGGAACGGCGGCTTCAGCCGCGGCTGGCCCTTCTTGCCTTCCAGGCTTTCCAGCAGCGCGGTTTCCTCGCCGCAGATATAGGCGCCGGCGCCGTGGTGGACATAGAGGTCGAAATCCCAGCCGTGCACGTTGTTCTTGCCGATCAGCTTGGCCTCATAGGCCTCATCGATCGCGGCTTGCAGCCGCTCGCGCTCGCGGATGAATTCGCCGCGGATATAGATGTAGCCGGCATTGGCGCCCATGGCGAAGCCGGCGATCAGGCAGCCTTCGATCAGCAGATGCGGATCGTGCCGCATGATCTCGCGGTCCTTGCAGGTGCCGGGCTCGGACTCGTCGGCATTGACCACGAGATAATGCGGGCGGCCGTCCGACTTCTTGGGCATGAACGACCATTTCAAGCCCGGTCGGGAAGCCGGCGCCGCCGCGGCCGCGCAGGCCGGAAGCCTTCATCTCGTTGATGATCTCGTCGCGGCCCGCGCTCCAGGATCGCCTTGGTGCCGTCCCAGGCGCCGCGCGCACGCGCGCCTTTGAGGCCCCAGTCATGCCGGCCGTAGAGATTGATGAAGATGCGGTCCTTGTCGGCGAGCATTCAGGTTCGGCTTTCGGTTTGCTCTTTGTCGCGCGCCGGTGGCTTCGCGACCGGCGGCCTCGCGCAGATTGGCGGCCGCGCCCGGCTTCTTGGCGTTCTCGCCGTGCTCGGCGGTGCCGGCGTGCGGCGGCGGATTTGCCGTTGCTGCTGATAGATCGCGGCGTCGGTCAGCGTCTTCGCGCCGCCGACCGGCGCGGACAGTTGGCGGTCGATCTGCGGGCCGGGCTTCGGCTTCTTGCCGGCGGCGAACTGATCGAGCAGCTTGTTGAAGCTGTCCGCGGTCAGGTCCTCGTAATAGTCGGCGTTGATCTGCGCCATCGGCGCGTTGACGCAGGCGCCCAGGCACTCGACCTCGACCCAGGAGAACTTGCCGTCTTTGGTGACGTCGCCCTGCTCGCCGATGCGCTTGCGGCAGACTTTCTCGAGATCGTCGGCGCCGCGCAGCCGGCACGGCGTGGTGCCGCAGAGCTGGACGTGGAATTTGCCGACCGGCTCCAGATTGAACATCGTGTAGAAGGTCGCGACTTCGAGCGCGCGGATATGCGCCATGCCGAGAAAGTCGGCGACGTGGCGGATCGCCGCTTCCGGCAGCCAGCCGCCGGCCTGCTCCTGCGCGCGCCACAGCAGCGGGATGATCGCCGACTGCTGGCGGCCTTCCGGATATTTGGCGAGCTGGTGCTTGGCCCAATCGAGATTGCTCCGCGTTGAAGGCGAAGTCCTTCGGCTGCACTTCGGGCGGCGCAAGGCGGCGGACGCTCATGGCACCTTCCCCGCGAAACTGACTTCGATACGGCCGTTGGTAGGATCGCCGCCTTCGCGATAGACGGTCAGGTAAAACAGGCGCAGGTCGGAGCCCTTCTGCAACAGCAAGGTGCCGTTCGTATAGGTCACGATCTTGTACCGGCGGCGATGAGCGCGCTCGGCGTCTTGGCGATGCTTTGTCACCTTCGCCTTTTCATCGGTCGACCTCCCCGAACACGATGTCGATCGAGCCGAGAATGGCGGAGACGTCGGCCAGCATGTGGCCGCTGGCAGAGGAAATCCATCGCCTCAAATGCGCGAAGCCGGGCGCGCGGATCTTGCACTTGTAGGGCTTGTTGGTGCCGTCGGCGACGAGATAGACGCCGAACTCGCCCTTGGGCGCCTCGACCGCGGCATAAACCTCGCCGGCCGGCACGTGATAGCCCTCGGTGTAGAGCTTGAAGTGATGGATGAGCGCTTCCATCGAGCGCTTCATCTCGCCGCGCTTGGGCGGCACGATCTTGTTGTCGATCGACCGTGACCGGCCCCTGCCCGTCCGGGCTGCGCAGTTTGTCGCACGCATTGCTTCATGATGCGCACCGACTGGCGCATCTCCTCCATGCGGATGAGATAGCGGTCGAAGCAGTCGCCGTTCTTGCCGACCGGAATGTCGAATTCGAGCTCGGAATAGCATTCGTAGGGCTGCGCGCGGCGCAGATCCCAGGCCGCGCCCGAGCCGCGCACCATCACGCCGGAGAAGCCCCAGTTCCAGGCGTCCTCGAGCTTGACCACGCCGATATCGACGTTGCGCTGCTTGAAGATGCGGTTGCCGGTGAGCAGGCGGTCGAGATCGTCGACCACCTTCAGGAACGGATCGCAGAAGGCGCAGATGTCGTCGATCAGCTTCGGCGGCAGGTCCTCGTGCACGCCGCCGGGCCGGAAATAGGCCGCGTGCATGCGGCTGCCGGAGGCGCGCTCGTAGAACACCATCAGCTTTTCGCGCTCCTCGAAGCCCCAGAGCGGCGGGGTGAGCGCGCCGACGTCCATCGCCTGCGTGGTGACGTTGAGCAGATGGGAAACAAGCCGGCCGATCTCGGAATAGAGCACGCGGATCAATTGCGCGCGCCGCGGCACCTTGATGTCGAGCAGCTTCTCGACCGCCAGGCAGAAGGCGTGCTCCTGATTCATCGGCGCGACGTAATCGAGCCGGTCGAAATACGGCACCGCCTGCAGATAGGTCTTGTCCTCGATCAGCTTCTCGGTGCCGCGATGCAAGAGGCCGATATGCGGGTCGACGCGCTCGACGATTTCGCCGTCGAGCTCCAGCACCAGGCGCAGCACGCCATGCGCCGCCGGATGCTGCGGCCCGAAATTGATGGTGAAGTTGCGCAGCGCGGTTTCCGCCATCAGCTCACCGCCTCCGCGCGCCTTGGCTTTTTCGGCGACCTTGGCGTTGAAGCGATCCCAGCGCCACCACGACGCGCTCGTGGCGGCCCTCGCCGATCAGATCGATGCCGTCATGCGCGCTGCACCTTGAACACGAGCTTGCGGCCGCTCGACCGCGACGCATTCGGCCTCGACGGTGACGGTGAAGCCGAGCGGCGTCGCCGCCAGATGCGAGACGTCGACATGGGTGCCGAGCGAGCCCTCGCCGGCATCGAGATGCGGCGCCAGCAATTGCGCGCAGGTCCATTCCATCAGCACGATCATGAAGCCGGTGGCGAACACCTTCGGCATGGCCGCGATGATCGGCGATTCCGGATAGGTGTAAGGCACCGTCTTGTTCTCCGGCACCATGTAGGAGAACGAATGCTTCAGGCCGGGCTTGAGCGTCGGCTTCATGTGACCTTCTTCTCCGGCTCGCCGGTCAGCTTGTTGCCGGCGCCGGGCGCCACCTTCTCGTCGCCCGGCAGCACGTAATCGGTGCCTTCCCAGGGCGAGAGGAAATCGAAGGTGCGGAATTCCTGCGCCAGCCGCACCTTCTCGTATACCACGCGCTTCTGCTCGTCGTCGTAGCGCACCTCGACGAAGCCGGTGAGCGGGAAGTCCTTGCGCAGCGGATGGCCCTCGAAGCCGTAGTCGGTGAGGATGCGCCGCATGTCGGGATGGCCGGTGAACAGCACGCCGTAGAGATCGTAGGTCTCGCGCTCGAACCAGTCGGCGCCGCGATAGACCTCGATCAGCGAGGGCACCGGCGTCGCCTCGTCGGTCATGACCTTGACGCGCACGCGCTGGTTCAGGCGCGGCGACAGGAAATGATAGACCACGTCGAAACGCTGCTCGCGCGCCGGGCCAGTCGACCGCGGTGACGTCGATGATGCAGGAGAACTGGCAGGGCGTGGCGTCGCGCAGAAAAGTCGCGACCTTGACGATGTCGGCGGCCTTGGCCTGCACGGTCAGCTCGCCGCGCACGACGGCGATGCCGGTGACCGAGCCGGCCAGCGCGTTGGCGATGGTCTGGCCCAAGCGTTTCGAGCCGCTCGATCGTCCATGCGGTCCGTCCTAGCGCTCGATCGTGCCGGTGCGGCGGATCTTCTTCTGCAGCAGCATCACGCCGTAGAGCAGCGCCTCCGCGGTCGGCGGGCAGCCGGGCACGTAGATGTCGACCGGCACGATGCGGTCGCAGCCGCGCACCACCGAATAAGAATAATGATAATAGCCGCCGCCGTTGGCGCACGAGCCCATCGAGATGACGTAGCGCGGCTCCGGCATCTGGTCGTAGACCTTGCGCAGCGCCGGCGCCATCTTGTTGGTCAGCGTGCCGGCGACGATCATCACGTCGGACTGCCGGGGCGAGGCGCGCGGCGCAAAGCCGAAGCGCTCGGCGTCGTAGCGCGGCATCGACATCTGCATCATCTCGACCGCGCAGCAGGCGAGACCGAACGTCATCCACATCAGCGAGCCGGTGCGCGCCCAGGTGACCAGATCGTCGCTGGCGGCGACCAGGAAGCCCTTGTCGGACAGTTCGCGGTTGACGTCCGTTGAAAAAGGCGTCGTCCGCGCCGGCCGGCCGGCCGCTGCGCGGGTCGATGATGCCCTTCGGGGCGGGTGCCACGAGCGTCATGGAACGATCAATCCCATTCCAGCGCCCCCTTCCGCCACTCATATATGAAGCCGACGGTCAGGACGCCAAGGAACACCATCATCGACCAGAAGCCGAAGACGCCGACCTCGCGGAACGCCACCGCCCAGGGGAACAGGAAGCTCACTTCCAGGTCGAAAATGATGAACAGAATGGCGACCAGGTAGAAGCGCACGTCGAATTTCATGCGCGCGTCGTCGAAGGCGTTGAACCCGCACTCATAGGCGGACAGCTTCTCGGGGTCGGGCTGCCGGTAGGCGACGAGGAAGGGCGCGATCAGCAGCGCAAGCCCGATGACCAGCGCGACCGCGATGAAGATGACCAGGGGCAGGTAGTCCTGCAGCAATGCGCTCATGGCGACCTTTGGCGATCTCTTGGTGACCTCGGTTCGTCTCCGCCCGTTCCGGAAAGACGCCCGCCCCGGACTCCTCGGACGCCCGGCGAGACGCCGTCGCCCCGCCAAAAAAGCCTTTGCCGTTGCTGGTTTAGCCGCGGGGACGGGAGCGGTTCGAGGCTTAGCGCAGCGTCCAAAGGGGTGCAAGCCGCCATTGGGGCGCATCCACGAGCGCGTTACGGCCGCAATTGACGCGGTTTGCCCTCCCCTCGATAGTTCCGCCGGCGACGCCCGGGGAAGGATCGGCCATGACGATTTTGCGACGACGAGACGCCCTCATTTTGCTGGCGGCGGTGGCGGCGGCGCCGCGCGCGATTGCCGCCGAGGACTATCCGAGCCGGCCGGTGCGGATCATTGCACCGTTCGGCGCCGGCGGGCCGACCGACGTTTTCAGCCGCATCGTCGCCGACGAGTTGCAAAGGGCGCTGCACCAGGCCTTTGTGATCGAGAATCGCCCCGGCGCCGGCACCACCATCGGCACCGACGTGGTCGCGCATTCGGCACCCGACGGCTACACGCTGCTGATGGTCTCGGCCACGCAATGCGTCAACGAAACGCTGTTTCCGCACAAACACTACAAATTGATGCAAGATCTGGCGGCGGTGGCGCCGCTGATCGACAGCGACCTGGTGCTGGTCGTCCACCCCTCGGTGCCGGTGAAGACCCTGGCCGAACTCCTGGCGCTGGCGCGCGCCAAGCCCGGCACGCTCAATTACGGCTCCTCCGGCCCCGGCTCGAATTATCATATGGCGGCCGAGCTGCTGCGCCACCTGACCGGCATCAACATCGTGCACGTGCCCTACAAGGGCTCGACCGGCGCCCGCAACGACATCATCAGCGGCAACATTCAGCTGCTGTTCGATTCGGTGCCGACCATGGCGCCGCTGATCAAGGCCGGCATGGTGCGCGCGCTCGGCACCAGCGGCAAAACGCGCTCGCCGATTTTGCCCGAGGTGCCGACGATTGCCGAAGCCGGCGTGCCCGGCTTCCAGGCCAGCCTCTGGGTCGGCTTCATGGTGCCCGCCGCCACGCCGCAGCCGGTGGTCGACAAGCTCAATGCCGAGATCGCAAAAATCCTGTCGCGGCCCGACATCAAGGAGGCGTGGGAGAAGCAAGGCGCGACGCCGGTGGTGATGCCGCCGGCCGAGTTCAAGAAGTTCATGGACGCCGAAGTGGTCAAATGGGCCGGCATCATCCAGGCCAACCACATCAAGCCGATCAATTAGCTTCAGCCCTTGGCGACCGCGATCTCGAGCGGGAAGTCGTCGACCACCTCGTGCCCGCTGTCGGTGACGATGAAGGTGTGGCCGAGGAAAATGCCGAACAGGCCGTCCGGCGTGATCGGATTGGGCTCCGCCATGATCACCATGCCGGGCTTTAAGCACCTCCTCGAATTTCTCGGCCGCGACGTGCTCGGCGACGACGTGCGGCTTGTCGGTGACGAGGTCGATGCCGTGACATTGCGTCGGCCGCGATTGGTAGCCGTTGTCGCGGAAGAATTTGCTGGCCGTGCGCATGGCTTCGACCGGTTTGCCGGGCGCGATCTCGGCGACGATGCGCCGGTAACCGGGCAGCGTGATCTCGTTCCAGAACTTCTTCACCATCTCGGTCGGCTCGCCGAGGCAGATCGGTGAGCCGATCTGCGCGGTGTAGCCGCGATAGCCGGCGGCCAGCTCCATGTTGACGATGTCGCCCTTTTGCAGCACGCGCGCCGAGGGGCGCGGGTTGCCGAAAACCATCGCCGGATTGTCCATCGGCGTCGAACCGATGATCAGGAAGTCGATGTCGCCGCCGCCCTCGAGGATGGCGGCGCCGGCCGCCGCGCGCAGTTCGTATTCTTTCACGCCGGGCCGCGCGCGGGCCACCATGGCGTCCATGGCGTTCTTGCACAGCACGCCCGCCTTGCGGATGCAGTCGAGCTCCTCGGCGCTGTGGATCGACAGCAGTTCGTGCAAAAAGCCCTTGGTGAAGACGAGCTCCGCGTCGGGAAGATTTTCGCGCAGCACGTTGTACTGATTGACCGGCAGGTAGTCGCCGTGGCGCGGGTCGATCTCCATCAGCCCGATGCGGCCGCGCTCGAGTTTGAGCTCGCGCAGGCGCTCGACCATGATGTCGGCATAGCGGCCGTTGCGGCTATGGCGGACGTCTTGCACGGCGACCGCGACCTGGCGGCGCACGGCCTCGGCATGCGTGCCGCCCATCGAATAGATCAGCGTCGGCTCGCCCTCGCGCGGCACCAGCACGTAGCTCGCCAGCGCATGCCATTCCCAATGCCCGGTCAGCCACAACATGCCGCCGCCGAAACTCCAATGGCTCGGGCCGCCGGGAACGATCACGGCGTCGAGTTTGTGCTCGGCCATTTTCGCGCGCAGCGCGCGATAGCGGCGCTCGTATTCGGCCTTGGAGAACTGCTCCCAGACGGCGTCGCGATAGTAAGGCGTGTCGCGCATATTGGCGAACGGCAGCGACTGGTCGAGCTTGGTGCGCACGGCGTCCCACGGCTGCGGGCCGATGCGCGGCGGAATGATCGTCACGGGTTGAGCTTTCCTTGTCGTCTTTAAAGGTCGCGCGCTGGCGGTCTAGTCGACGGCCTCGATATGGGCTTGCTTGGCGAGCTCGGTCGTCGCCGCCAGATCGTCCATGAAGAATTGGTGGAATTCTTCCACGCTCATCTGCGACGGCTCGACGCCAAGTTTCGCCAGTTTTTCGCGCAGCGCCGGAAGTTTGAGCGCCTCGACGGTCGCGTCGTGCAGCTTTTTCACGACCTCCGGCGGCGTCTTGGCCGGCGCGGACAGCCCGTTCCAGAAGCGGAACACGGCATTGGGCAGGCCGGCTTCGACCACCGAAGGCACATCGGGCAGCAGCGGCACGCGCGCCGGCGAACTCACGGCCAGGATCGTGAGCTTGTCGCTGTGGAGCGCGGAAGCGGCCGCCGCCAACGGAATGAAATAGAAGTCGATGCGTCCCGCCATCACTTCGAGCAGCCCGCCTTCGCGGAACGGCACGTGGCGCACATCGATGTTGGCGGCGAGCCGGAATCGTTCGGCCGCCATGTGCGAGGAGGAGCCGATGCCGGCCGAGGCAAAGGTCAGCGTCCCGGGCTTGGCCTTGGCGGCGGCGACGAGATCGGCCACCGTCTTGAAGCCGCTTTGTTTGGAAGCGACCAGAATGTTCGGCGAGGTGCCGATCAGCACCACCGGAATGAAATCGCGCACCGGATCGTAGGGCAGCTTCCGGTGCAACACGCGTTCGGTGGCCATCGACGAGGAGCTTGTCACCAGCGTGTAGCCGTCGGGCGCAGCCTTGGCGACCGCGCCGAAGCCGACGCTGCCGCCGGCGCCCGGCCGCACCTCGATGATCACCGGCTGGCCGATGAGTTGCGAGACCTGGTCGAGCACGACGCGGCTGACGGTGTCGGACGCGCTGCCGGCCGGGTATGGGCTGATGACGCGGATCGGCCGCGTCGGCCATTGCTGCGCATTCGCCGACGTCGCCGCCGTAATGAGGAGCGCCGCCACGGCGGCGCGGCAGAGCGCCCGCACGGGCGACAGCATCTTAGGCGAAGCAAACATAGTAGCCCCCGGTCATCGCGGCATACCCGGATAGCCTTGCAGACATTGCCGCCGCCGACAAGTTGCCGAAAACCATGACCGGATTCCGCTTTTCGCATGGACGCGCGGCGGAAGTTTTCGGATAAGATCGCCCGCCGAAAAACGCAGGTCGGACCGCAACGGGTGCACGATGAACGAAATGGCCAAGGTCGCCGTCAAAGGCGAGGAACACTGGACCACCAAGGACGGCGGCGTGAAGCTGTTCCTGTGGGAGAAATGCGCCGGCGACCCGGGCAAAAGCATCGGCACCATTTTGTTCGTGCACGGCTCCTCGATGGCGGCGCAGCCGACGTTCGACCTGCAGGTGCCGGGGCGGCCGGATTCCTCGGCCATGGACTGGTTCGCCGGCCGCGGTTTCGACTGCTGGTCGGTCGACATGGAGGGCTACGGCCGCTCGACCAAGGACCGCGACAACAACGCGCCGATCGCGCAAGGCGCCGACGACTGCACTGCCGCCGCGCTCTATATCCAGAAGCTGCGGGGCAAGCGCCCTCTCCTCACCTACGGCATCTCGTCGGGCGCGCTGCGCGCAGCGCTGTTCGCCGAGCGCCATCCCGAGCTGGTGGCGCGCTTAGCGCTCGACGCCATGGTGTGGACCGGCGAAGGCTCGCCGACGCTCGAGCAGCGGCGCAAGCGGCTGCCCGAATTCATGGCCAAGAACCGGCGGCCGATCGACAAGGCCTTCATCCATTCGATCTTCGACCGCGACCATCCCGGCACCGCCGAGGAGGCCGTGATCGAGGCCTTCGCCGACGCGGTGGTCGCGCTCGACACCTCGGTGCCGACCGGCACCTATGTCGACATGTGCGCGCATTTGCCGGTGGTGAACCCGGAGAAGATCACGGTGCCGACGCTGATCATGCGCGGGCAATGGGACGGCATCGCTTCGATCGAGGACCTGATCAAGTTCTTCGAGAAGCTGCCCAACCCGGACAAGCAGTTCGCCGTGATGCCCGGCATCTCGCACGCGAGCTTCCAGCAGAAGAACTACCGGCTGGTCTATCACATCCTGTGGAGCTTCTTCACGCAGCCGGCGCCGGTGTATCGGGGCTAGGTCGTCGGGCAACGGGACCATACTCCATAGTCTATCGTGAGGGCACGGCGTATGGGTCCCGCCTTCGCGGGACGACAGTCATTAGCCTCCGAGCTGTCGGCGAGCTCCGCCAAATCCTTGGCGGCGTAATCGACCGGCACCGTCGGCTTCGGCTCGCCGGTGTTGGGGCCGTATTCGTCGACGCGCGCGGTGTGCGCGGTGCGCAGGCCGCATTGCGCGGCGGCGGCGAGATCGCTCGAGTGCGCGGCCACCATCATGCATTGCGCGGGCGCCAGATCGAGCGCTTCGCAGGCGGCGAGATAGACGCGCGGCTTCGGCTTGTAGTCGCCGGCGATCTCGGCGCCGAGGATGGCGTCCCAGGGAAATTCGTTGCGGCGCGCGAGATCGACCATCAGCGAAATATTGCCGTTCGACACCGGCGCCAGCCTGAACGCGCGCTTGAGCCGCGCGAGCGCCGCCGGCACGTCCGGCCAGGCATCGAGCCGGTGCCAGACCAGCGTCAGATCGGCGAGAACTTCGTCGGACAAATTCTGCAAATCGAAACGCGGCAGCAGCCGCTCGAGATTGCGCCGGTGCAGCACGTCGAGCTTGGAGAACGGGATGCGGCCGGAGCGCACCTCCTCCATGCCGGGCTGGTATTCGCCCCGCCAGGCGTCGGCGAAGGCGACCCAGTCGAGCCGGTAGCCGAGCGGCTCCAGGATGCGTTCGGCCTCGCGCGCAATCGACGTGCGCCAGTCGACCAGGGTTCCGAACACGTCGAAGAACAGCGCCTGGACCGGTGGATCGGAGGGGCTCAAAGCGCGCTCCATGGCCTCCCGGCGACGCCGGAAGCGAGCGCCCGAACCGGGGCTAAGTCATTGATAAAATGGCGGGAGCGACGGGACTCGAACCCGCGGCCTCTGCCGTGACAGGGCAGCGCTCTAACCAACTGAGCTACGCCCCCGCGGGCGTTCGCAGGAGTTATAGACCGCTAAATCTCAAGTCAAGGTAAAGCGGCCCGCCGTCAGGAAATTGCGAAAAAGCCTTATTTATCGGCAGGAATCGATGGTCAGAAGCCCCCCGAATCGTCTATTCGGGCGGATGGGATTGGCGTGAGGCCAGCCCAGCGGATTCAAAAGGAGGGTCCCACCATGGCAACAGCTCCTGTAAAGGCTCCGACGCCGCCAACCGTGACGCTGAAGCATCTTGCCGCGGCGCTCGCGGAAGCCCACGAAATGTCGAAGAAACAAGCGGAGACCGTGCTCGGCGATCTGGTCGACAACATCGTCAAGCATTTGAAGAAAGGCGAGCGCATCCGCATCGGCGGCCTCGGCATCCTTCAGGTTCGCAAGCGCGCCGCGCGCATGGGCCGCAACCCCGCCACCGGCGAAGCGATCCAGATCAAGGCGAGCAAGAAGGTCGCCTTCCGCGCGTCCAAGGATTTGAAAGAAGCGATCTGAGCTAAGTTCTAGCCGGACCCTCCGGGGGCAAAACGGCGGGCGAGGAGCGCAAGCTCCGCGCCTGCCGTTTTTTTGTTACGTTGGATGGCTCGCCCGCCTCCGCTGCGTTGCAGCTCCGGCGCGGCAGCCTTCGCTCCTTCGCCCGAGAACCTACTGCGCTGGCTTGCCAAGCCGTAGCTCGCGCAGCGAGCGGAGGCTGGTGGGCGGTGACGGACTCGAACCGCCGACATCCTGCGTGTAAAGCAGGCGCTCTACCAACTGAGCTAACCGCCCGCCGCCATCCCTTAGCCCCGCTGATGGCCGTCAAGCAAGCGCTCGGCCGTTACAAGCGCTTGGCCGTTACTGGCCGCCGCCGCCAGGCAAGCGCGCGCGAGCCGGCACGCATGCGCATGCCCGCTCGCGCTTGATGGCGCAGACGATTGCGATCTTCGTCGTGGGCTTTATCTCGCCCCCCGCGGCCCGCATCTTTGACGCCGGCGAGCCTTGGCGCGTCTTAACGTCAGTCTTCGTCAGCGTTGCCGGTGCAGAAGCGCTCGACCAGCTTGCAGTTGTCGCCGCGGTTGGAGCGGCACTCGTCCATCGCGCGGCGATTGCCTTCGCTGCGGGCGTAGCCCCAGGCCCAACCCATGGCGCCGTTCGAGGCCGAGGCGACGCTGACGCAGACGTTGCGGAAGGTCTTCTTGACCGCGCATTCGCGCGAGTACTTGCGGCACTCACGCAGCGCACGGACTTCCGCCTCGTCTTCGGTATCGTAGTTCTTCGACCAGCCGTAATCGGCGTTCGGACTGGTTGCGAGCGCGCCCCAGGCGCCGGCCATGGCGGGTGCCGCCGTGAACAGCAGGAAAGCGCCAGCAAGGATGGTGTGTTTGAAGTCGATTTTCATGGATGCCCCGATTTTACAGTGTTGAACACACGCCAAAATTATCAACGCGGCCGTGCCCGCCTGTCAATCCAACCCTTTGCCGAAGCATGATTTAACCTTGCTGCGTGGCTTGGCGGCCACCGGCGGCCGCCGGGGCGATGGAACTTAAAGAAAACGGCGCCCGCAGGCGCCGCTTTCAGTTCATACCGGAAGTCCGGGCCTAGTGCGCCGTCAAACCGGAGCCTTCCTCGTCGCCCGCGGGCTCGGCCGCCGGGGCCGCCTCGGCGGCGAGCTTGGCCGCCTCCTCGTCCCAGACGATCGGCTCGGGCTTGCGCACCAGCGCGCGGGCCAGCACCTCGTCCATGCGCTGACACCGGGATGATCTCCAGGCCCTTCTTGATGGTGTCGGAGATTTCCACCAGATCCTTGGCGTTCTCCTCCGGGATCAGCACGGTCTTCATGCCGCCGCGCGCGGCGGCGAGCAGCTTCTCCTTCAGGCCGCCGATCGGCAGCACGCGGCCGCGCAGCGTGATCTCGCCGGTCATGGCGACGTCGCGGCGCACCGGGATGCCGGTCATCACCGAGACGATGGCGGTGACCATGGCGACGCCCGCCGACGGCCCATCCTTCGGCGTCGCGCCTTCCGGCACGTGCACGTGGATGTCGCGCTTGTCGAACCAGCGGCGGCTCGATGCCGAAGGCGACCGCGCGCGAGCGCACGTAGGACGCCGCCGCCGAGATCGACTCCTTCATCACGTCGCGCAGGTTGCCGGTGACGGTCATGCTGGCCCTTGCCGGGCATCATGGCGCCTTCGATGGTGAGCAGCTCGCCGCCGACATCGGTCCAGGCGAGACCCGTGACCACGCCGATCTGGTCCTCGTCCTCGATCTCGCCGTAGCGGAACTTCGGCACGCCGAGGTAGTCGCCGAGGCTCGCCGCGGTGACCGCGATCGACTTCTTCTTCGAGGTCATCAGCTCCTTCACCGCCTTGCGGATCAGCGTGGAGAGCTCGCGCTCGAGATTGCGCACGCCCGCCTCCCGCGTGTAGCGGCGGATCATGGTGAGCAGCGCCTCGTCGTCGATCGACCATTCCTTCGGATCGAGGCCGTGCTTGACGACCGCGTGCGGGATCAGGTGCTTGCGCGCGATCTCGACCTTCTCATCCTCGGTGTAGCCGGCGATGCGGATGATCTCCATGCGGTCCATCAGCGGCGGCGGAATGTTGAGCGTATTCGCCGTGGTGATGAACATCACGTTGGACAGATCGTAGTCGACCTCGAGATAGTGGTCGTTGAAGGTGTGGTTCTGCTCGGGGTCGAGCACCTCGAGCAACGCCGAGGACGGATCGCCGCGGAAATCGGCGCCCATCTTGTCGACCTCGTCGAGCAGGAACAGCGGGTTCGAGGTCTTGGCCTTGCGCATCGACTGGATGATCTTGCCGGGCATCGAGCCGATATAGGTGCGCCGGTGGCCGCGGATCTCGGCCTCGTCGCGCACGCCGCCGAGCGACACGCGCACGAACTCGCGGCCGGTCGCTTTCGCGATCGACTTGCCGAGCGAGGTCTTGCCGACGCCGGGAGGCCCGACCAGGCACAGGATCGGCCCGGTCAGCTTGTTGGCGCGCTGCTGCACGGCGAGATACTCGACGATGCGCTCCTTGACCTTCTCCAGGCCGTAGTGATCGGCGTCGAGAATCTTCTCGGCCAGCGATGAGATCCTTCTTGACCTTGCGTCTTCTTGTTCCACGGGATCGACAGCAGCCAGTCGAGATAGTTGCGCACGACGGTGGCTTCCGCCGACATCGGCGACATCTGGCGCAGCTTCTTGAGCTCGTGCGTCGCCTTCTCGCGGGCTTCCTTGGAGAGCTTGGTCTTCTTGATCTTGTCTTCGAGCTCGGCAAGCTCGTCCTTGCCTTCCTCGTCGCCGAGCTCCTTCTGGATCGCCTTCATCTGCTCGTTGAGGTAGTACTCGCGCTGCGTCTTCTCCATCTGCCGCTTGACGCGGGTGCGGATGCGCTTCTCGACCTGCAGCACGGAGATTTCGCTCTCCATCAGCCCGAGCACCTTCTCCAGGCGCTGCGGTGACGGACGGCGTCTCCAGGATGTCCTGCTTGTCCGGAATCTTGACGGCGAGATGCGAAGCGACCGTGTCGGCGAGCTTGGCGTAGTCCTCGATCTGCTGGACCACGCCGACCACCTCGGGCGACACCTTCTTGTTGAGCTTCACATAGTTCTCGAACTCGTTGACCACCGAGCGCGCCATCGCCTCGGCCTCGACCTGCTCGCCCATGTCGTCGGCGAGCACGGTGGCGTCGGCTTCGTAATAGTCGGCGCGGTCGGTGTATTTGACGCACCTTGCGCGCGCTCGCGCCCTCGACCAGCACCTTGACGGTGCCGTCGGGCAGCTTGAGCAGCTGCAGCACGCTCGCCAGCGTGCCGACGGTCGAAGATCGAGTCGGTGGCCGGATCGTCGTCGGAGGCGTTCTTCTGCGTCGCCAGCAGGATGAACGTGTCGGAGCGCATCACCTCTTCCAGCGCCTTGATCGACTTTTCACGGCCGACAAAGAGCGGGACGATCATGTGCGGAAACACCACGATGTCGCGCAGCGGCAGCACCGGATAGGCCCGGGTTTCGCCCGGTTGCAGCGTGGGTTTCGGCTTGGCATGGTCATTGGCCTTTGATCCTTTTGTTGTGCCCCTCGTCCGGGACCCGCGGGCTGCGGCATCGCACGGACAGTGCAGGTAGGACAGGCGATGCGGAGCCGGACGGCGTGCCCGGCGCGACTCGGAAGCAAAGGGTACGAAACCCTCGGCCCAGCGGAATACAACGATCCTTCGTACGCCTTTAGACTAGCGACGCTATACGTAGGATGACGCGCCCGGCGTCTGCAAGAAAGGCCTGATTTTCAGGTTAAAACGCGACAACGCCCTTCGGTTCACCCGCAATCGCGCGAATCGGCGGCTGCGCGGTTCAAGCCGAGTTCCCGGCGGTCAGGCGCTGGCGGCGCCGCTCTCGGCGGTGCGGTCGCTGCGGTCGGCGTAGATGTAGAGCGGCCGGGCGGTGCCCTCGACCACCTCTTTGGAGATCACGACCTCCTCGACGCCTTCGAGGCTCGGCAGCTCGAACATGGTGTCGAGCAGGATGCCTTCCATGATCGAGCGCAGGCCGCGCGCGCCGGTCTTGCGGTCGATCGCCTTGCGGGCGATCGCGCCGAGCGCCTCTTCGGCGAGCGTGAGGTCGATCTGCTCCATCTCGAACAGCCGCTGGTACTGCTTGACCAGCGCGTTCTTCGGCTCGGTCAGGATCTTCTTGAGCGAGGCCTCGTCGAGGTCTTCGAGCGTCGCGACCACCGGCAGGCGGCCGACGAATTCCGGGATCAGGCCGTACTTGAGCAGATCCTCGGGCTCGACCTCGCGGAAGATCTCGCCCTGCTTGCGGTCCTCCGGCGCCACCACCTTGGCGCCGAAGCCGATCGAGGTCGAACGGCCGCGCGCCGAGATGATCTTCTCGAGGCCGGCGAAGGCGCCGCCGCAGACGAACAGGATGTTGGTGGTGTCGACCTGCAGGAATTCCTGCTGCGGATGCTTGCGGCCGCCCTGCGGCGGCACCGAGGCGATGGTGCCTTCCATGATCTTGAGCAGCGCCTGCTGCACGCCCTCGCCCGACACGTCGCGGGTGATCGAGGGGTTGTCGGACTTGCGCGAAATCTTGTCGATCTCGTCGATGTAGACGATGCCGCGCTGCGCGCGCTCGACGTTGTAGTCGGCCGACTGCAGCAGCTTGAGGATGATGTTCTCGACGTCCTCGCCGACATAGCCGGCTTCGGTCAGCGTCGTCGCGTCCGCCATGGTGAACGGCACGTCGAGGATGCGCGCCAGCGTCTGCGCCAGCAGCGTCTTGCCCGAGCCGGTCGGCCCGATCAGCAGGATGTTCGACTTCGCCAGCTCGACGTCGTTGTGCTTGGTCTGGTGATTGAGCCGCTTGTAGTGATTGTGGACGGCGACCGAGAGCACCTTCTTGGCGTGGTCCTGGCCGATCACGTAGTCGTCGAGAACCTTGCGGATTTCCTTCGGCGTCGGGATGCCGTCGCGCGACTTCACCAGCGAGGATTTGTTCTCCTCGCGGATGATGTCCATGCACAGCTCGACGCACTCGTCGCAGATGAACACGGTCGGGCCGGCGATGAGCTTGCGCACCTCGTGCTGGCTCTTGCCGCAGAACGAGCAGTAGAGCGTGTTCTTGGAATCGCTGCCGCCGACTTTGCTCATTCCAGTCTCCGTCAACTCGTCTCGACGCTTCGTGCGCGCTTGCCGAATTCGCAGCGGCCGCACGCGGATCTATCGCCTATCGACCGCAACGAAGCAAGTTTCGCGCCGGTCATTCGGCACGGCGGGCCAATAGTCCGGCAAGGACGCCCGCGCTCCTTGTACTCCTCCGTCAGCATAAGCGAAGCATGCTAACGGCGAGCTAATCAAGAATCCATTAACGATAGCCCGCCTCGCCGGTCCAAAAAACGGCCATTCCGGGCCTTTTTTCGGCAAGGGCAAATCGCCGCGCGCCGTGGCGTCAGGAAGCGGGCTTGGGCAGCATTTCCTCCGGCCGCTTGTCGATCACCTTGTCGACAATGCCGAAGTCCTTGGCCACCTCGGCGGTCAGGAAGTAGTCGCGCTCGAGCGCGTCCTCGATCTTCTTCAGCGACTGGCCGGTGTGCTTGACGTAGATTTCGTTCAGCCGCTTCTTCAGGTTCAGGATCTCCTGGGCGTGCAGCATGATGTCGGTGGCCTGGCCCTGGAACCCGCCCGAGGGCTGGTGCACCATGATGCGGGCATTGGGCAGCGCAAAGCGCAGGTCCTTGTGCGCCGGCGGCCAAGCAGCAGCGAGCCCATCGAGGCCGCCTGCCCGACGCACAGCGTGGACACCGGCGGGCGCACGAACTGCATGGTGTCGTAGATCGCCATGCCCGACGTCACCACCCCGCCCGGCGAGTTGATGTACATCGAGATTTCTTTCTTCGGGTTCTCGGCTTCCAGGAACAGCAGCTGGGCGACCACCAGCGTCGCCATGCCGTCCTCGATCGGCGCCGGTGATGAAGATGATGCGTTCCTTCAGCAGCCGCGAGAAGATGTCGTAGGCCCGCTCGCCGCGGTTGGTCTGCTCGACCACCATGGGGACGAGGTTCTCATGTAATGTTCGACGGGGTCGCGCATGTCGGTTCCCTTACCCGAATCGCGGCGAAAGGCTAGCCCAGCCGGCCCGCGCCGCGTCCCGGCGATCTAATCGCGCCGGCCGGCCGCCGCAATGGGCGGCGGCTTACAGCGGCCGCTTCGTCTTCCTTGTAGAGCTCCTCGCGCGTGACCTTCTTGTCGGTCACCGTGGCGAGCTCGAGCAGGAAGTCGACGACCTTTTCCTCGAAGATCGGCGCGCGCAGGCTGGCGAGCGCCTGCGGGTTCTGGCGGTAGTAGTCCCACACCCGCTGCTCCTGGCCGGGGAACTGGCGCACGTGCTCCATCACCGCGCGGTTGAGCTCTTCCTCGCTGACCGTGATGTTGTTCTTCTCGCCGATCTCGGCCAGCACCAGGCCGAGCCGCACCCGCCGCTCGGCGATGGCGCGGTATTCGGCCTTGGCCTTGTCCTCGGTGGTGTCCTCGTCGGCGAAGGTTTTGCGGTCGTTTTCGAGTTCCTGCAGCACCGATTTCCAGACGCGGTCGAACTCCTCCTCGACCAAGCGTCGGCGGCGGTTCGAACTTGTGCAGCTGGTCGAGCGCGTCGAGCAGCGCGCGCTTGACCTTCTGGCGCGAGGTGGCGGCGTGCTCGCGCGTCAGGCGGTCTTTGACCGCGTCGCGCAGCTTGGCGAGCGATTCAAGTCCGAGCGACTTGGCGAAGTCGTCGTCGATCGTCACCTTGCCGGGCGTCTCGACCGACTTGGCGGTCACGGCGAACTCGGCGTCCTTGCCGGCGAGCGCCGGCGTTTACGTAATGCGCCGGGAACGTCACCTTGAGCGTGCGGTTCTCGCCGGCCGCGATGCCGATCAGCTGCTCCTCGAAGCCGGGAATGAAGGTGTTCGAGCCGATCAGCACGGCGGCGTCCTCGCCCGCGCCGCCCTCGAACGGCCTCGCCGTCGATGGTGCCGGCAAAGGAGATGACGACGCGGTCGCCGCTCTCGGCTTTGCCGCCCTCCGGCCTGCGGGGTGAATGGCTTGTTCTGCTCGGCGATGCGCGCCAGCCCCTCCTCGACCTCGGCGTCGGTGACTTCGCTGGTCAGCTTCTCGAGCTTGATCTGCTTGAAATCGGCGAGCGCGATCGGCGGCACGATTTCGACCGCCACGGTGTAGTCGAGGTCGCTTTGGCCGGCGATCAGCTGCTCGATCGCGCCCTGCTCCTCGGGCATTGTCACCTTGGGATCGGAGGCGAGCTTGTAGCCGCGCTCGCCGACGATCTGGTTGTTGGCGTCGCGCACGGTCGCTTCGATCACCTCGGCCATGGTGGCGCGGCCATAGACGCGCTTTAAATGCGCGACCGGCACCTTGCCCGGGCGGAAGCCGTTGATGTTGACGCGGGCCTTGAGCTCGTCGAGCCGCGCATTGACCTTGGCGTCGAGCTCGGAAGCCGGAACGACCACGCGGAATTCGCGCTTGAGGCCTTCGGAAAGCGTTTCGGTGACTTGCATTGCTCTCACTTTGACTGACGAACGGAGCCCTCGGCTTGGTGCGGGCGGAGGGACTCGAACCCCCACGACTTGCGTCACGGGAACCTAAATCCCGCGCGTCTACCAGTTCCGCCACGCCCGCAAAGGGCCGACTGACGCTTTCGGCGCCGCGATCCGGCTGGGCTTAACTGCTTTCGGCCCGCAAGGGCAAGCGGAACGGGCAAGCGGGCGGCGCGGCTTATATCAAAGGCGCGGCCGCAGCAAGAAAATGGCCGCCGTTTCACGTGGATCAGCGGCGGCCGAGTTCGCCGGAAAGCCGCCGATAGACCGCCGGCAGCGCTTCGGGCAGGTCCTCGGCGATGAGGCCGGGGCCGAATTCCCGGGCCGCCTCGCCATGCAGCCAGACCGCGGCGCTGGCGGCCTCGAAGGCGGGCATGCCCTTGCGCCAGCAGGCCGGCGATCATGCCGGCAAGCACGTCACCCGAGCCGGCCGTGGCAAGCGTGGCAGGGGCGTTGTCGGCGATGCTGGCGCGGCCGTCGCGGCGCGGCCACCACGGTATCGGCGCCCTTGAATAGCAGATGGTGCTGGCCTGTTCCTGCGCCGCCGCGCGGGCTTTCTCAAGTTTTGAATTAAGCTTAGAGTTTTCAGCTATCGAATTGAATAATTTATCGAATTCTCCTGCATGCGGCGTCAAAACACGGCCGGCTGAATGCGCTGCCAAAGCCTGCGCCAGCGCGCGCGGCTCGCCGGCAAAGCTGGTCAAGGCGTCGGCGTCCAGCACCACGGCGGCGTTGCTGGCAAGCGCCGCCAGCACCTGTGCGCGCATCTGCGGCCCGACCCCGCCGCCCGGACCCAAGACCACGGCATTGCGCCGCCGGTCCTCGAGGAATTCGGCCAGTTCCTGGGCGCCGTCGACCGGGCGCACCATCACCGCCAGGTTGGCCGCCGCGTTGACGGCGAGCGCCTCGCGCGGGCTCGCGATGGTGACCAGCCCCGCCCCCGCCCGCAGCGCGCCGCGCGCGGCCAGCCGCGCCGCGCCGGTGGTCGAGACCCCGCCCGACACCACCACCGCATGGCCGCGGCTGTATTTGTGGCCCTCGGCCGCCGGCTGCGGAAACACCGAGCCCCACAGCGCCGGCCGGTTGGCGAAGGTCTTGGGCTTGATCGCTTCCAGCACGCGGTCGGGGATGCCGATATCGGCGACCTCGAGCGCGCCGCAGTGCAGCCGTCCGGGCAGCAGCAGGTGGCCGGTCTTGCGCCGGAAGAAGGTCACCGTGCGCGCCGCCTTGACCGCGGCGCCCATGATGGCGCCGCTGGTGCCGTTGACCCCGCTCGGCAGATCGACGGCGAGCACCGGCCGGCCGCTCGCGTTGATCGCCTCGATCAGCGCGCGCGCCGCGCCCTCGACCGGGCGGTCGAGCCCGGCACCGAACAGCGCGTCGATGATGAGATCGCAATCGCCGAGCGCGTCCGGCGCGGCAGCCTCGGTGGCGCCTTGCCAGCGTTCGGCGGCGCGCGCGGCGTCGCCTTTGAGCTTTGCCTGCTCGCCCGCGAAAGCGACGCGCACCTCGAAGCCGCGGCCGGCGAGCAGCCGCGCGGCGACAAAGCCGTCGCCGCCATTATTGCCGGGGCCCGCGATCACCAGCACGCGGCGCCCTTGCGCCATGCGCGCGGCGGCATCGGCGACCGCGCGCCCGGCATTCTCCATCAAGTCGATGCCGGGCCGCCCGCCGGCGATGGTGAGCCGGTCGGCCTCCGCCATTTCCGCGGTCGTCAGCAGCTCGATCATCGCGCCACGCGCAATCCGCGGCGCCTCGTCACGCGCGCGCCGCCGCCTTCAGAAGCCCTTGACGATCTCGTCGAGGTAGCGCGAGGCGATCGCGCCCTTGGGGCCGCTGATCACATAGATCACCATCTTCTTCGGCTCGACGCAGCGCACGCCCGCGGTATAGCCGCCGTCGCGGCGCGCATAGACCGAGTTCTCGGTGCGGGTGAGGTCCTCGGTGAAGCGCGCGCCGCGCAGCGCTTCTGCCGCGTGGTCCTTGCAGGGTTCGAGGCGCAGATCCGTGTCGTCCCACTGCATGTAGAGCGCGTAGCCGACCTGCGCCATGACCGGCGCGGCGACAAGAACCGCCAGCGCGGCCAAGGCAACCATGACGAAGTAACGCATCGGGACGTCCCCTTCGAAGTGACGGATGGAATAACGCGCCTAGCATAATCGGCTTTGGCGGCCTGACCAGCCTCCTCCCCGGCCGCCCGGTTCCAATCAACAGCCTGCGAAATCCCGGTTATTGGCGCGGGCGCAAGGCGTTTCCCCACCCTGGTCAATCCGTGGGCATAATGCTTAATTGGCGGGCATCGAATATGAGGCAGGGTTGACGGCGCGCGGCCATCTCCACTTAAGCCTTTGCATTTTCAAGCCTATCGGCGTCGCTCGGACTGGCACAAGACGTGCTAACCGGTAGCGCGGCTCTGTCGGACTCAAAGAGGGCTGCGGGGAAGGAGAGCCAATGAAAAAAGTCGAGGCCATCATCAAGCCTTTCAAGCTCGACGAAGTGAAGGAGGCCCTGCAGGAGGTCGGCTTACAGGGGATCACGGTGACCGAGGCCAAGGGCTTCGGCCGCCAGAAGGGGCATACCGAGCTCTATCGCGGGGCCGAGTACGTCGTCGATTTTCTCCCCAAGGTGAAGATCGAGGTCGTGCTCGCCGACGACATGGTGGACAAGGCGATCGAGGCGATCCGGCGCGCGGCCCAGACTGGCCGGATCGGCGACGGCAAGATATTCGTGTCCACCATCGAAGAAGCCATCCGCATCAGGACCGGCGAATCCGGCGTTGATGCGATCTAAGCGCCGCGGGCAAAGTCTTCGCGGACATTTCCAAAAAAGGGGGAATGCAATCCATGACGACAGCCAAAGATGTCATGAAGCTGATCAAGGACAACGACGTGAAATACGTCGATTTCCGGTTCACCGATCCGCGCGGCAAGTGGCAGCACGTCACCTTCGACATCACGATGATCGAAGAGGACACCTTCGCCGAAGGGCAGATGTTCGACGGCTCATCGATCGCCGGCTGGAAGGCGATCAACGAATCCGACATGAACCTGATGCCGGATCCGGCGACCGCCTGCATCGATCCGTTCTTCGCCGAGACCACGCTGTCGCTGGTCTGCGACGTGCTCGAGCCGACCACCGGCGAGCCCTATAACCGCGATCCGCGCGGCATCGCCAAGAAGGCCGAGGGCATGGTGAAGTCGCTCGGGCGTCGGCGACACCATCTTTTTCGGGCCCGAGGCCGAGTTCTTCGTGTTCGACGACGTCAAATACGCCGCCGAACCCTACAACACCGGCTTCAAGGTCGACTCGACCGAATTCCCGACCAATTCCGACACCGAATACGAAGGCGGCAATCTCGGCCACCACGTCGGCACCAAGAAGGGCTACTTCCCGGTGCCGCCGCAGGATTCGGCGCAGGACATGCGCTCGGAAATGCTCGGCGCCATGGCGCGCATGGGCGTCAAGGTCGAGAAGCACCACCACGAGGTCGCCTCCGCCCAGCACGAGCTCGGCATGAAGTTCTCGCCGCTGACGCAGATGGCCGACCAGATGATGATCTACAAATACTGCATCCAGCAGGTGGCGCAGATCTACGGCAAGACCGCGACCTTCATGCCGAAGCCGATCTACGGCGACAACGGCTCGGGCATGCACTGCCACCAGTCGATCTGGAAGGCCGGCAAGCCGGTGTTCGCCGGCAACAAATATTCCGACCTGTCGGAAATCTGCCTGTCCTACATCGCCGGCATCATCAAGCACGCCAAGGCGATCAACGCCTTCACCAACCCGACCACCAACTCCTACAAGCGTCTGGTGCCGGGCTTCGAGGCGCCGGTGCTGCTCGCCTATTCGGCGCGCAACCGCTCGGCCTCCTGCCGCATCCCCTACACCACCAACCCGAAGGCCAAGCGCGTCGAGGTGCGTTTCCCCGACCCGCTCGCCAATCCGTATCTGGCCTTCGCCGCCATGCTGATGGCCGGCCTCGACGGCGTGAAGAACAAGCTCGATCCGGGCTCGGCGATCGACAAGGACCTCTACGACCTGCCGCCGGCGGAATTGAAGCGCATCCCGACGGTGTGCGGCTCGCTGCGCCAGGCGCTCGGCGAACTCGACAAAGGACCGCGAGTTCCTCAAGGCCGGCGGCGTGTTCGACGACGACTTCATCGACTCCTACATCGACCTCAAGATGCAGGAAGTGATCCGCTTCGAGCACACCCCGCATCCGGTCGAGTACGAGATGTACTACTCGGCCTAGCGCATGATCCCGAAAAGCCTGCCCTCGGACTTGATCCGAGGGTAGGCAACCGGTTTCCCGCCTTCGCGAAGCCCGCTTCGGCGGGCGAAGGAAGGTCGGATTAGATCATGCGCTGATCAACGCGTTCCTCCGCATCGCCGCGCGAGTTACGAATCTTGGCGGCGCAACTCATCGGGCGTTCCGCGACGGGGCGCCCTTTTTCTACTGCGCGCTTGACGCCGCCGCGCCATTGAGGCCTATGCGCCGCGACGCTGTTCTTGGGGACCCTTACATGAAATTGTCGATCGCCTGTCTCGCCGCCGCCGCGGCGCTGTTCGCCTTGTTGCCGGCCGCGCAGGCGCAAACCTGGCAACGCTCGGGCATGAAGCAAGGCTATTACGCCGCCTATACCGGCAACGCCGACGGCGCGCGCCTGCGGATCGATTGCGGCCAATCCGACGAAGTTTTGTCGATCACTTACATCCCGGGCCGGGCGCCCGCCTCAGCGCGCAGCGCCGCCGGCGCGATCGTCATCGACGGCAGGCGCTTTGCCGGCAGCTTCGAGGTGGCCGGCGACGAAATCAAAGTCGGCGCCGACGATCTCGACTCGCTCGAGCTCGCCAAGGACGTGGTCGCGCACATGCGCAACGGCCGCTCGCTCACCATCGAGCTGCCGCAGCTTCGCCTGCGCGACAGCTTCGCCTTGAATGGGGCGGCGCAAGCGCTCGGACGCTGCCGCTAGGCTTTCGCGCGCCGGCGAGCCCTTCGTCAGCCGGCACGCCCCGCTTTGCGGGCGGCGTAAAGCGAGCCGAGCAGGCCCGCGAGCGCGAGGCCAAATCCGCCGACAATGTAATTTCGCTCCGCCTCCAACATCTGCTTGCGGCTGGCGAACAAGATCGCTTCGCTGCGATCGCGCGATTGCATGGCCGCGAGCGAGCGGAAATCGGCGCTGGCGATTTCGGCGCGGTTCTGCGTCCACCACACGGCCATGACCGCGAGCAGCACGGCGAAGACGCCGGCAAGCGCCCACCATATCAGCTTGCGCTTGGGCGAGGCCGCGCTCATGGATCGTCCATCGCATCCTTGATGCCGCAGATCCAGCGGCTCTCCAGCCAGTCTACCGATCGGCGCAAGGCCTTGGCCTCCTGCCATTGCCGGAACAGCGAATCGCGCTGGCTGACCTTGATGTCGCCCGCCATGTCCTGCGTGCAGTCGACGCGCGCCTCAAAGCGCACCGCTGGCTCGGCGTCGCACGAAGTCTTGAAGTAGTGCCAGCGATAACTGGCGAGGCCGCCGGCGTCCTTGGCGATGGAGGCGCGCTCGATGCATTTGCGCGAGCCGGGCGCGTCCTCGCGCACGATCCAATCTTCGGCGCGGCTGGCGCCGGCCGGCAGGGCCAGCGCGGTGGCGGCAACCGCCAGCAGCAACCGCATGTTGCAAACGACCATCATCCCCGCCCGCTTCGATGCCGGACAAGGAACGATAACGGAAATGCGCGAGGTCAGAAAGCCGGCGGCAAGGTCAGACGATCAGCAGCACGATGACCGCGAGCGCGGCGGCGATGCCGCCGGCCGTCACCAGCATCCGCTTGCGGCGGCGCTTGGGCCCGTAGACGCCGGCGGCGCGGCGCTCGGCGATCAGCGCGGCATCGTACTCGGCGGAGGAGGAAAACGCGCAAGCGAGCGCGGCGCCGGCGCTGCGGGCATAGACTTGCAGCGAAAGGCTGTCCCTGCGCTTGTGTCGGCTGCAACTCCACATGCCGGCAGGATGCGCCGATAAGGTAAACGAGTTGTTGCCGGGCGCCGCGGGCCGCCGCTCAGCTATAATTTCCGAACCCGACTGAACCTTGCTATTCCGTGGCTTGCTGTTTCTTGTCAGTATTGCGCCGCCAAGAATTTCAAGGGAGGGCAATGGTGGGCAGTTTCTCGATCGTGCATTGGGCCATCGTGATCATCATCATCGGCGGCATCGGCTTCGCCATCTACAAGGCCACGCGCTAAATCCGCGGCCGGCGGATCAAGCCGCGTCTTTTTGCCGTTCGGCCGGCGCCGGATGCACCAGGCGCACCGCCGAGATGAAGCGCCCGGTGTCGCCTGCGCCGTCGTCGCCGGCCGCGAACACGCGGTTGCGGCCGTCGTGCTTGGCGCGGTAGAGCGCGGCATCGGCGCGCACCAGCAAGGCGCCGACTTCCATCACCGGCTCGCAGGCCATGGCGATGCCGATGCTCACGGTGGCGCCGATCGGCAGCGCGCCGACTTTGGCGCCGGCCTGCTCGAAGCTCGACGCGGATGCGCTCGGCGATGCGGGCCGCGATGCGCAGATCGCCCGGCACGATGGCGACGAATTCCTCGCCGCCGAAGCGGCCGATGATGTCGTCGGCGCGCATGCAGCGGCGCGCGGTCTGCGCGAACAGCTTGAGCAGATCGTCGCCGGCGGCATGGCCGAAGCGGTCGTTGACCGACTTGAAATGGTCGAGGTCGAACATCAGAAGCGAAACCGCCTCGCGCCGCTTGGCCTGCAGGCCGCAGAGCGCGAGCGCCCCTTCCAGGAAGGCGCGCCGGTTGAGCAGGCCGGTCAAGCCGTCGGTGCTGGCGGCGCTGCGGTAGATGTGGACGTAATGGTCCTTGACCATCAGCAGCACGATGAAGGCGGTGCCGATGGCGTAGATCATGATCTCGAGCGCGAACACCGCGAGCCAGGCCTGCGCCAGCACGCCCGGCAGCAAGGCGCGCATGGCGAGCGGCAGCAGGAAGATGCCGGCGTGCAGCGAGGGCACCACGATCGCGGCGGTGCGCGAATAAAGCGACTTGCGCCGCTCGCGGCCGAGCTCGTAGGCGATGCAGAAGGTGTAGCCCGCGACCACCAGCGCGCCGAGCACGACGCGGGCATTGCCGGCTTCCGGCAAATAGCGGCAGCCGCAGCGCGATGAGCCACACCAGCGCACCGGCGAAGGCCGCCACCGACAACATGCGGCGGCCGTGGAACAGGCGCACGCCATTCCAGACCATGCCGCAGGCGATGAAGATCAAGGCGGCCGGCACGTCCGGCGGCAAAGCGAACATCGGCTGCCGGCACGCTCCACAGCGCCATCGAGGAGGCGCCGATCAGATAGGCCGAGCCCCACCAAGCGAGCGCGCGCACGCGGCGCTCCTGCCACCAGGCGAAAATCAGAAACAGCCCCATCATCGCGGCGATGCAGATCGCCACGAAGGCCAAAGTCGGCACGTCGAGGGTGCCCGCTGGGACGCCGGCTTCGATCAAGTCACGCTCCACTCTGCCCCTTCCCCCGCATTCCCGCCCTACCGGGGCAGAGATACACAAGGGGGATGGTAAAAGGCTTGCGCGCTTGCGCGGGCTTCGACGAAAGCTTTGCGACAATTGGAATTAAATTGGCGGGGACGGGGCTCGTTTGCGGGAACTCCCGCCGCGCGCGCCAAAACGAAAAAGGCGCGCCAAAAGCGCGCCCTTCCCGAACTTCCGTCCTGGCGCCGGCTAGCGCTTGGAGAACTGGAACGAGCGCCGCGCCTTGGCGCGTCCGTATTTCTTGCGCTCGACCACGCGCGGGTCGCGGGTGAGGAAGCCCGCCTTCTTGAGCGCGCCGCGCAGGTCCGGCTCGTAATAAGTCAGCGCCTTGGACAGGCCGTGGCGCACCGCGCCCGCCTGCCCGGACAGCCCGCCGCCCGACACCGTGCAGATCACGTCGTATTGGCCGTTGCGGTTGGTGGCGACCAGCGGCTGCTGGATCAGCATGCGCAGCACCGGCCGCGCGAAGAAGACTTCGATCGACTTGGTGTTGACCTCGATCTTGCCGGCGCCCGGCTTGATCCAGACGCGGGCGACCGCGTTCTTGCGCTTGCCGGTGGCGTAAGCGCGGCCTTGCGCGTCCACCTTCTTCTCGTATTTCGGCGCCTCGGGCGCGGCCGGCTTCAGGCTCGCCAAACCTTCCAGCGATTGTACGGTCTCGGCCACGGTCAGGCACTCCTCAGATTCTTGCGGTTCATGGCGGCGACGTCGAGCGGCTCGGGCTTCTGCGCCTCGTGCGGATGCTCGGGGCCGGGATAGACGCGCAGATTGCCGAACTGCACGCGCCCGAGCGGTCCGCGCGGCAGCATGCGCTCGACCGCCTTCTCGACGATGCGTTCGGGAAACTTGCCGTCCATGATCTGCCTGGCGGTGCGTTCCTTGATGCCGCCGATATAGCCGGTGTGGTGGTAGTAGATTTTCTGCTCGCGCTTGCGGCCGGTGAACACGGCCTTGGCGGCGTTGACGACGATAACGTTATCGCCGTCGTCGACGTGCGGTGTGTAGCTCGGCTTGTGCTTCCCCCGCAGCCGCATGGCCACGATCGAGGCGAGCCGCCCGACCACCAGGCCGGTGGCGTCGATGGTCACCCATTTCTTCTCGACCTCGGCGGGCTTGGCCGAAAACGTCTTCATGATCGATCCTTGAAAGCTTGGCGCCGCAGCGCGCGGATGGCCGGTTCTCTAGCGGAGCCCCGGCGCGCGGTCAACGCCATCCAACAGCTATTTATATAGTAAATTCAATATCTTGTAAGAATGGTATTTTGGCACCTTCGCACTACTGACTGTTATTGGGGATGGAATAGGTCGAAGTCACGTGCGCCACCGGCTCGGCCTCGCCCTCCGAATAGATCTTCACCTCGCCGACCGCCAGGCGCTTGCCGATCTTCATCAATTTGGCGTCGGCGATGAGGTCGCCGGCGGCCGGCTTGCGCAGGAAATTGATGTTGAGGTTGGTGGTGACCGCAAGCGGCTGCGGGCCGATCGGCCGAAAACACCGCGACATACATGGCGAAATCGGCCAGTTCCATCATGGTCGGGCCGGACACCGTGCCGCCGGGGCGCAAGCTGCTTTGGTCGAAGGTCCAGCGCACCCGCACGTCGCCATAGCCCACCCGCTCGATGCTGTGGCCGCAGCCCGGGTAGAAGGCCTGCGGGAATTCGGCGTGCAGCAGGTCGCCGATCTCCTCGGCGGTCATTCGCGGTGCCGGCATGGTTCCCCCATTGCCGGCTGTCCCGGCCCGCCCGTCTTAGAGGGCGCCGCCGCAAGGCTCAATTGACAAATCTTTTCAGTCCAAATCTTTCAGTCTTGTCGTAGAGCGCGCGCAATTCGTCCTTGGCCTTTTCGAGCTTCTGCTAGGCGCGGACTTGCGGCGGTGGCTGCGCTCGTTCGAATTCTTCTTCCGGACAAAGCCTGTGCAGGAGCGGCATTCCGCGTTAAATATCGGGCATGAACGTGCAGTCCGCCCCGGTCTTGCTGCGCGAACGCGCGCAAGACATCGCCGTGCTGGTGCTCAACCGGCCGGCCGCGCGCAACAGCCTGTCGGAAGCCTGCTGGCCGCGCTGTCGCAAGCTTTCAGCGAGATCGCCGCCGACAAGAACGTGCGCGCCGTCGTGCTGGCGGCGAACGGCCCGGCCTTCTGCGCCGGCCACGACCTCAAGGAGTTGACCGCACAGGCGCGCCGACGCCGACGGCGGGCGCACTTATTTTCGCCTACATCATGAAAACCTGCAGCGCGATGATGCAGCAGATCGTCAAGCTGCCGCAGCCGGTGATCGCCGCCGTGCAGGGTCCGGCCAGCGCCGCCGGCTGCCAATTGGTCGCGACCTGCGATCTCGCCATCGGCTCCGAGACCGCCAAGTTCGCCACCCCCGGCGTCGACATCGGTTTGTTCTGCTCGACCCCGATGGTGGCGCTGTCGCGCAACGTCGCGCGCAAAGCCGCCATGGAGATGCTGCTCACCGGCGAAATGGTCGCCGCCGCGCGCGCCGCCGAAATCGGGCTCATCAACCGCGTGGTGAAAGCGGGCGAGGAACGCAGCGCCGCGCTTGCGCTTGCCGCCACCATCGCCTCGAAATCGAGCCATACGGTCAAGATCGGCAAGGAGGCCTTTTACCGCCAGCTCGAGCTCGGCCTGTCGGCGGCCTACGACTACGCCTCCGAGGTGATGACCGAGAACATGATGGCGCGCGACGCCGAGGAAGGCATCTGCGCATTCATCGAAAAACGCGATCCGAAATGGGAGAACGATTGATGACACGCGTTAGCCTTGCCGTCGCGCTTGTTCTTGCTTCACTCGGCGCCGCCGCCGCGCAGGATTTCACCGCCGAGCAGCGCGCCGCCTGCAAAGGCGATTACGACAAGTTCTGCAAAGGTACCTTTCCGGGCGGCGGCCGCGTGCTCGCCTGCCTCAACAAGCAATACGGTCAGCTTTCGGATGCCTGCAAGAAAGTCGTCACCGAGGCGTCCAAGAAATAGCGCTCACGCCGCAGTGATCGGCCGCGGCCTTTGCGGCCTCGGTGCGGCCGCCTATCTATCGGCGCATCGGCGGGGCACGGCATGAACAATTCCTCTCGCGTCTTCACGGCGGCCGCGCAGCAGGCGCAGGCCGAACGCGGCTCGGCCGAGCGTTACGCGCAGCGCCTGGCCGAAGGCTTTCCCGACAAAGTGACGCCCGAACTCGCGCGCTTCATCGCCGAGCAGGACATGGCCTTTCTCGGCACCGCCGACGCCGGCGGCGCGCCCTACATCCAGCATCGCGGCGGACCGAAAGGATTCATCAAAGTGCTGGACGAGCGCACGCTCGGCTTTGCCGATTACCGCGGCAACCGGCAATACATCACGCTCGCCAATCTGTCGGAGAACGACCGCGCCTTCCTTTTTCTGCTCGATCCGGCGCGCCGGCAGCGCATCAAGCTGTGGGGCCGCGCCCGCGTGGTCGAGAACGACGCGGCGCTGGTCGAGCGCCTGTTCGACGCCGGCTACAAGGCGCGGCCCGAGCGCGCCATTTTGTTCACCATCGAGGCCTGGGACGTGAACTGCTCGCAGCACATCGCCGCGCGCTTCACCGAGGCCGAACTCGAAGAGGCCTTCGCGGCGGTGCGTGAGAAAGTCGCCGCGCTCGAGGCCGAGAACGCGCGGCTGCGCGCGGCGCTGGCGCCGCTCGCGGCTAGCGAGGACCCTGGTTGATCAGCTCGCCCGCCCGCAGCGGCGTCGCCTGCGGCTCGTGCGGCAGCGACGGGCCGCTCACCGGCAGCTGCAACACGGTCGCGCGCTGGCCCTCGCACAATTGCGTCACCAGCACGACCTGGCCGCCGGGAAATTCGAGCGCGTCGTGATGGGTGGGCTTGCCCGGCTTGATCTGGCGGAAGCGGGCGACCTTGTGGCCGATCTTGCGCGTCGGCAGGAACGGCAGCAGCGGCTCGCGCTCGGCGTCCCGCTCGAAGGCGAGTTCCGTGCCGGGCAGCAGACACACCGCCACGCGCGGGCTCGTCGGCCGCGGCAAATCCGCGCGTAATCGCATTGCGGAATGAGGTGGAGATCAACTTATCGCCGACCTTGGCCGGCCGCGACGCAACGCCTTGCAGACTATAGTCGCACATCGAACGCTCCTGCTCTTTTCTGCGCACGCCAAGATCCGTGCACGCCAAGGCCGTGCGCCTGCGCAAGGGTCGCGGGCCCGCCGGTCAACGCACGGCCTGCCCTTTCGTTCGCGCGCGCGCCTGACTATGTTGCAAAGAATCCCGGACCGGACGAGATGAATCACGACAGCTATCCCGACAGCTACATCCGCGGCATCCTCAACACGGTGAAGACCATCGCCATGGTCGGCTTTTCGCCGAAGGAGAACCGGCCGAGCTATTTCGCGTTCAAATATTTGAGCGAGCGCGGCTACCGCGTCATCCCGGTCAATCCGGGCCAGGCCGGCAAGAGCGTGCTCGGACACAAGATCTACGGCTCGCTCGCCGACATCCCCGAGCCGGTCGACATGGTCGACATCTTCCGCGCCTCCGAGCACGTGCTGCCCGTCGTCAAGCAGGCGCTCGCGCTCAACCCGAAGCCGCAGGTGATCTGGATGCAGCTCACCATCCGCAACGAGGAGGCCGCCAAGCTCGCCGAGGACGCCGGGCTCAAGGTGGTGATGAACCGCTGCCCCAAGATCGAATACGGCCGCCTCTCCTCCGAGATTTCCTGGATCGGCGTCAATTCGCGCACGCTCTCCTCCAAACGCGCGCAGATCTACGGCAAAGGCGTGCAGCGCATGGGGCTCAACGAACGCGGCGCCACGCCGGGCGATGCGGCGGCGGCGACCGGCCCGGCGCAAAAGCCGAGCCCGCAAGGCGGTTGAGCGCGGGCCGCGCTTGACGCCGTGCCCGCCGCACCCATTTAATCGCGCTCTATCTCAAAGGGGGCAAGGATGGCCGAGGCCAAAGCCGAGCGCATTCCGGGATTTGCGACGCTGTCGATTCATGCCGGCGCCAAGCCCGATCCGACCACCGGCGCGCGCGCGACGCCGATCTACCAGACCACCTCCTTCGTGTTCGACGACGTCGAGCACGCCGCCTCGCTGTTCGGCCTGCAGGCCTTCGGCAACATCTACACCCGCATCGGCAACCCGACCTGCGCCGTGCTGGAAGAGCGCGTCGCCGCGCTCGAGGGCGGCACCGCCGGGCTGGCGGTCGCCTCCGGCCACGCCGCGCAGGTTCTGGTCATGCACGCGCTGATGACGCCGGGCGACGAATTCGTCGCCTCCAAGAAGCTCTATGGCGGCTCGATCAACCAGTTCAACCACTCCTACAAGAATTTCGGCTGGAACGTGGTGTGGGCCGACCCCGACGACATCGGCAGCTTCGAGAAGGCGGTGACGCCGAAGACGCGGGCGATCTTCATCGAGTCGATCGCCAATCCCGGCGGCATCATCACCGACATCGAGGCGGTGTCGGCGATCGCGCGCCGCAACAACGTGCCGCTGATCGTCGACAACACGCTGGCGACGCCCTATCTGTGCAAGCCGATCGACTACGGCGCCGACGTCGTCGTGCATTCGCTCACCAAGTTCATCGGCGGCCACGGCAACTCGATCGGCGGGCTGATCGTCGACGCCGGCACCTTCAACTGGTCGCGCGACAAGAAATATCCGATGCTGTGCGAGCCGCGGCCGGAATATTCCGGCATCGTCCTGCACGAGACCTTCGGCAATTTCGCCTTCGCCATCGCCTGCCGCGTGCTGGGCTTGCGCGACCTCGGGCCGGCGCTGTCGCCGTTCAACGCCTTCCTCATCCTCACCGGCATCGAGACGCTGCCGCTGCGCATGCAGCGCCACTGCGAAAACACGCTGGCGGTGGCCGAGTGGCTGGCCAAGCGGCCGGAGGTCGGCTGGGTCAGCTATCCGGGACTGGCGCAGGACAAATATCACGCGCTCGCCAAGAAATACGTGCCCAAGGGCTGCGGCGCGGTGTTCACCTTCGGGCTCAAGGGCGGCTACGACGCCGGCGTCAAGCTGGTGTCGAACGTGAAGCTGTTCTCGCATCTCGCCAATATCGGCGACACCCGCTCGCTCATCATTCATCCGGCTTCGACCACGCACAAGCAATTGTCCGACGCGCAGAAGGTGCAGGCCGGCGCCGGCCCGGACGTGGTGCGGCTGTCGGTCGGGCTCGAGGACAAAGACGACATCATCGCCGATCTCGAGCAGGGGCTGAAGGCGGCTTAACGGCTACTTCTTCAGCGTGCGCGCGACGTAGTCGCGGATATAGCCGAGCGTCGCGTCGGCGCACCAGATGTCGGTGACCGTCTTGTCGGTCGCCTCGCCGCTGTGCGGCGTAGCGCTCGGCGACCGGCTGGCGGATCTGCATCTTGGTCTGCGCGAAAGCCGGCGGCGACAGCGCGGCGAGCTCTTGCGCCGCGGCCATTGCGCGCTCCATCAGCCGGCCGGCCTCGACCGCCTCGTTCGACCCAGCCGCGATGCAGCCGCGACCTCGGCGGGAAAGGTCGCGCCGCTCAGGATCGTCTCGCTGAAAAAATACGGCGGCGTGGCGTGCCGCACGATCTCAAAGGCGAGCGCGGGAAACGGCACGCCCACCAGCAATTCGGTGACGCCGATGCGCCCGCCGTCGTTCGCCATGATGCGGCGGTCGGCGCAAGCCGCGAGCACCGCGCCGCCGGCAATGGCGTGGCCGTTGATCGCGGCCACCACCGGCTTGGGATGAAAGAACACCGCGTCGTAGAGCCGGTGCAGCGCCGGCAAAAAGCGGCGGATGTAGTCGGCGCCCTCCGCGCTGATGCGCTTGAGATCGACGCCGGCGGAGAAGATCCTGCCCTGCCCGGTCAGCACCACGGCTTTGGCGTCGCCGCCGCGCAAGTCGGTAAAGCGCGCGGCCAGCGCCTCGCAGAATTCGATGTCGAGCGCATTGGCCTTGCCGTGACGCATGGTGAGGACGGCGATGCCGTCATCGATGGCGACGTCGATCATGCGCGCACTCCTTGCGCGGCCGCGCCGGCCGCCGCCAGGCTTTCGCGATGCCACAGCCGCTCGGCATGCAGGATCGCCGCCGTGAACACCACGATCGCCACCATCTGATGCGCCAGCGCCAGCGGCAGCGCCGCCTGATGGAGCAGCGTGACGATGCCGAGCGCGGCTTGCAAGGTCACCGCGCCGGCCAGCGACGAGCGCGCCGCGCAGATCGCGGCCGCATGCGCCAGGCGTTCCAGGCGTGCCAGATCGCCGCCAGCCAGATCGCATAGGCCAGCATGCGGTGGTCGAATTGGACGGTGAGCGTGTTCTCGAACAAATTGCGCCAGAGCGGCGTGAAGAACCACAGCCGATCGGACGCCGGAACGAAGGCGCCGTCGATCAGCGGCCAGGTGTTGTAGACGAGCCCGGCGTCGCTGCCGGCGACCAGCGCGCCGAGATAAATCTGCGCGAGCACCAGCGCGGCGATCGCCAGCGCGCCGAGGCGCAGCCGCGGCGGCGCCTCGGCCGGCGGCCGCGGCGCGATCTGCTGCGCGGTCCACAGCACCGCGGCATAGATCGCGCAGGCGAGCGTCAGATGGAACGCCAGCCGATATTGCGACACGCTGACGCGGCCGGAGCCGGCGAGCCCCGACGCCACCATCCACCAGCCGACCGCGCCGAGCAGCGCGCCGCCGCCGAAGATCGCCCATAGCCGCGCGCGCAAGTTCTTGCGGCACAACAGCCGCGCCAGAGGAAATAAAGGAACGGCAGCAGGAACACGAAGCCGGTCGAGCGCGCCAGCAGCCGGTGCGTCCATTCCCACCAGTAGATGGTCTTGAACGCGGCAAGGCTCATGCCGCGGTTGCGCTCCTGGTATTGCGGGATCGCCTGATAGGCCTTGAACTCGTCCTGCCAGGCCTGTTGCGACAGCGGCGGCAGCACGCCGGTCACCGGCTTCCATTCGGTGATCGACAGCCCGGATTCGGTGAGCCGCGTCGCGCCGCCGACCACCAGCGTGAGGAAGATCATGGCGGCGACGGCGAGAAGCCACAGCCGCAACGCACGCGCGTGCGAATTCGGAACTGTTGTGCCGGCGGCCATGACGGTGTGCTTGCGCAAGACGGCGCGGACCATATAGACAGGCGCGTGTTCCCGCAAACGAGCCTTTAACGCAATGTCCATGCGCATGCGCAAGCTGATCGGCGCCGTCGGCCTGCTGCTTTTGGTCGCGGGCTGGAGCCTGCTCGCCATGGCGCTGGCGCAGTCGGTGCTGACCAACATCAACGGCTTCGTGGCGGCGATCTATTACGTCGTCGCCGGGCTCGGCTGGGTGCTGCCGGCGATGCTCCTGGTGCGCTGGATGGCGAAGCCGCGGGCCGACGAGATCAAGCCGCGTTGATGCGGCGGAAGCCGTTCCACATCGCGGTGGCGGCGCCCGACATCAGCACCTTGAGATAGCGCGGCTGCTGGTACTCGCCGTTGACCGAAATGCGCGGCAGCGCGGTGAGGTGATCGCGATGGCCGCGGAACAGCACGCCCGGCCGCGTGGTGAGCGCGGTCTTGAAGCCGAGCTCGGCGGCGATGCGGAATTCGCGCGCGCCCGCCGAGGTCGGATCGCCGACCGGATAGGCCAGATGCTGCGGCCGCCGCCCGAGCGCGGCTTCCAGCACCGAGCGGCTCATGTCCATCTCGGCGCGCACCGCGCCTTCGTCGGCGACCTTCATCAGCATCTTGTGGTTCACGGTATGCGCGCCGATGGTGCAGAGCGGATCGGCGGCGAGTTCGCCGAGCTCCGACCAGTCCATGCACAGGTCGCGGCAGAACGCCGCCAGATCGACGCGCGAATAGGCGCAGAGGTCGCGCACCGTGGCGCGCAATTCGTCCTCGTCCTTCATCTCGCGCAGATAGCCATAGACCGCGTCATAGAGCGCGCGCTTCTCCTTGAGCGTCGCGCAGTCGAAAAAGCGGTCCTCGCCGTCGATCACGAGCCCGATGCGCTTGCTCTGCGCGATCACCGCTTCGAGCGCCAGCCACCACAATTCGCCGAGCCGGTCGGGGAAGCTGGTGGCGATGAACAGCGCAAACGGCATCCGGTATTGCTTGAGCAGCGGATAGGCGAACTGCTTGATGTCCTTGTAGCCGTCGTCGAAGGTGAGGCAGACGAAGCGGCGCTCGAAGTCGCCGGCGATGAAGCGGCGGTGCATCTCGTCGAGCGAGATGACCTCGATGCCGGCGCGCTCGAGCTGGCGCAGCAGCCGCTCGAAAAACTCCGGCGTCACCTCCAACAGCCGGTTGGGCTGGAAGGCGTCGCGGCGCGGCGGGCGCACGTGGTGCATGGTCAGGATGGCGCCGACGCCGCCGACCAGCGGCCGCAGCAGATGGTGCAGGCCGCTGAAATAGAGCGTTTCCAGCCCGCCGCGGATGATCGCCTGTTTCATGTCCGCGTTAACCCCAACGGCCGATAGCTGCCCATCATCCCAATTCTTTGTTGATAATTCTTTGTCACCCTTATGACCTGGCCTCAGGGGTTTGCACGCGCGCCATGAACATCCACCCGCTGCGCCGGCCCGCCGGCGCCGAGATCGTGCCGGTTCCCGACCGCCGCCTGGCGCGCCTCGAGGTTTTCGAGGACATGGCCGCGGCCGAGCCTTTTTGGCGGGCGCTCGAAGGCGGCCTTGCCACCCCTTATCAGCGCTACGATTTCCTCAAGCTCTGGCAGCAGCATGTCGGGAGCGCGGCCGGCGTCACCCCTTTCATCGTGGTGGGTTTCAACGCCGGCGGCGAGCCGCTGTTTTTGTGGCCGTTCGGCCGCCGCCGTCTCGGCCGGCTGCGGGTGGCGGAATTTCTCGGCGGCAAACATGCCAATTTCAACATGGCGCTCTGGCGCTGCGACGTCGCAACCCAATTCGACGCCGCCGACATGGCCGCCGCCCTCGCCCGCCTCGCCGGCGAGGTCGACCTCGTTTGCTTGAGCAACCAACCGCTCACCTGGGGCGGCGCCACCAATCCCTTCGCGCTGCTTGCCGCACCAGCGCGCGGCCAATTCCGGATTTTCCGGCGCGCTCATCCCCGACTTCGAGGCGCTGCTGCGCGCGCGCACCAATGCCGCCGCGCGCAAGAAAATGCGCAAGAAGGAACGCGCCCTCGCCGACATGGGCACGGTGACCTTCACGCGCGCCGAAGACCTCGCCGAGGTGCGCCGCGTGCTCGACGTGTTCTTCAAGCAGAAGAGCGCGCGGATGCGCGCACGCGGCATCACCGACGTATTCGCCGCCGCCGGCGTGCGCCGCTTCATTGAGGCGGCGTCGACCGGCCCCGCCAGCGGCGGCGCGCCGTTGATCGAGCTCTACGCGCTTTCGGTCGACGATATCGTGGTGGCGACGATGGGCGGCATCGTCGGGGAAAATCGATTTTGCGCCATGTTCAATTCGATCGCGCAAGGCCGCTACGCCGTCGAAAGCCCGGGCGAACAACTGATCGTCCATCTGGTGCGGCGCTGTTGCGAGCGCGGGTTTGCCACCTTCGACCTCGGCATCGGCGATGCGCGCTACAAGAGCCTGTTCTGCGGCGACGTCGAACCCCTGTTCGACAGCTTTCTGCCGCTGTCGGCGGAAGGACGGCTGTTCGCGGTCGCTTTCCGCAGCGCCGCGCTCGTCAAGCGGGTCATCAAGCAACGGCCGGTCCTTTGGTCGGTGGTGCGCGCCGCGCGGCGGCTGCGCGCACGCTTCTCGCCCGCCGGCTAAGCCGTTTACGCTGCCACCGCCTCGGCGCCGCCGACCAAAACGCTGACCTCGCCGAAGCCGGCGGCCGCCATGTGCTCCTGCGCGGTACGCGTCGCCACGCTCGCCGGATCGGCCGTCACCAGCACCGCGCGCGGCGCCAGCGGCGCGAAGCGCGGCAATTCGATTTCGGTCGCGGCGCCGATATCGAGCACGACGTGCTCGTAGCTGCGCATCAGCGCCTCCACCACCGTCGCCAGCATGGGCGACGCGGCAAGCGCCGCCGCCTCGCCGTCGAGCTTACCGGTCGCCACCAGATGCAGGCGCGAATATTGGTCGCGCGTGATGATGTCGCCGAACGAGGCCTTGCCGTGGATCAGGTCGGCGACCCCGGGCGCGTCCGGATCGGTCGAGATCACCGCCAGATTGGGCGCGGCGAAGGCGAGATCGACCAGCACCACGTTGGCGTTTTCGGCGAGCGCGCGCGCAAGCGTGATGGCGGCAAAGGTCGTACCGACGCCGCGTTCGACGCCGATCACGGCGACGCGGCGGCCGGCCTCGCCCGCCTGCCGCAGTTCATGCGCGATCTGCGCGAGGCTGCTGGTCCCGTCATGCGTGGGCGCCGCAGGCGGCGGCGCGGGGAACGGCACCGGCGCGGCTGCCGGCATAACGACCGGCGCGGGCGGCACCAGCGACGGCGAACTCATCACCGGGGGCGCCGGACCGTTGCCGGGCGCGCCATAGCCGGGCGCATAGGCATAGGCGGCGGGCGCGGCGAGCAGCGCGCCGGTCACCACGAAGCCCGCCGACAGCGCAAAACCGGCAAAGGCGGCGATCAGCACCGTCGGCAGCTTCTTCGGAAACGCCGGCTTGATCGCCGGCGCGGCGCGCGAAATGACCCGCGCTTCCGGCGGCGCGGCGTTGATGCTCTCGCGCGCGGTCGCCTCGCGGTATTTGGCCAGATAGGATTCGAGAGATCGCGCTCGGTCTTGGCCTCGCGCTCGAGCGCGCGCAATTCGAGATCCTGCTCGTTGGTCTGCGAGGCGGTCTTTTTCGCCTGGTCGAGGCTGGCGGTCAAAGTTTTGATGCGGTCGCCGGCGACCTTGGCGTCGTTCTCGAGCTGGCGCGCCAACCGCTCGCCCTCGCTGCGCAACAACTGGTCGAGTTCGGCGATCTGGGCTTTGAGTTCCTTGATGCGCGGATGCTGATCGAGCAGCGTGGTCGATTGCTCGGCCAGCTGCGCGCGCAGGATCATGCGCTGTTCGCTGAGGCGGCGGATCGATTCGCTATTGGCGATGTCGGAGGAGTCGATCGGCTGGCCCGACTTGATGAGCGAGCGCAACTGCATCGCGCGCGCCTGCAGGTCGGCCTGCTGGCCGCGCGCCGCGGAGATCTGCGAATTGATCTCGGTAAGCTGCTGGCTCGACAGCGACGAATTGTTGGAGCCGACATACAAGTTCGACTTGGTGCGGTAGGCCTCGACCTTGGCCTCGGCGTCGGCGACCTTCACGCGCATCTTGTCGATCTCGCCGGCGAGCCACACGCCGGCGGCGCGCGTCTGTTCCTGCTTCGCCACCTGCTGCATCCGCAGATAACTGTCGGCGATCGTGTTGGCGACGTTGGCGGCGAGCTGCGGATCGGCCGAGGTGAAATCGATGGCGATGACGCGCGACTTTTCGATCGCATAGACGTTGAGCCGCTCGTAATAGGCTTCCAGCGTGCGCTCTTCGCGGGTCATCGATGCCGGGATCGCGCGCCAGCCCGAACAGGCCGAGAATCGTGCGCAGCACCGAACTGACCGGGTTGAACTCGTTCTTGTCGGCGAGCTTCTCCTTGGCGATCACGTCGCGCGCGAGCTCGCGCGACAGCACGAGCTGGGTCTGGCTGGTCACCGCCTCGGCATCCATGGCGCTGCGGTCGCTATTCTTGTCGGCGTCGGCGCGCAGGAACACGTTCTCGCGCAATTCCAGCAGCAGACGCGCTTCGGAGCGGAATTGCGGGGTGATGAGATTGACGACGAGGAAGGCGACGACGGCGCAGATCAGCGTCACGCCGAGGATGCGGCCTTTTCGCAGCCACAGCAGCCGGCCGAGGCCGCGCATGTCGGGCTCGCCGTCAGCAAGATAGCTGACCGGAGCGGCGCGGCGGCGGGACCTTCGACTTTTTACCGAACAACATCGCAACTCCAGGCATACAGAACTGTGACCGCACTGCGATGACAAACTATTATGGTTTCGACCGCGTTAATTTTCGCCGCGCCGGGTAAAGTTAGTTTTTGTTAACCGTCGTCGCCGCCTAATCCGCGACGTTTCGAAACGATACGCGGATTCGAGGGCGATGCGGGGGCGCGCCAGCCATTTGGAATTCGGACGCAGCGGCGCGCGGCGCGGCCGCACGAATCGCGGTAAGCCGAGCCGGGACGGTGCCATGGGGCCTTTGAACATTCTCCACGTATTCCGCGCCCCGGTCGGCGGCCTGTTCCGCCACGTGCTCGATCTTGCGCGCGAGCAGATCGCGCGCGGTCACCGCGTCGGCCTGATCGCCGACCGGCGCACCGGCGGCGAGCGCGCCGAGGAGCAGTTTGCCAAGCTCGCACCGGGGTTGGCGCTCGGGCTTTCGCGCGTGCCGATGCGCCGCCACATGGGGCCGAGCGACGCCCTCGTGCTCACCCACGTCATGCGCCGGATCGCCGAGAGCAAGGCCGACGTGGTGCACGGCCATGGCGGCAAAGGCGGCGCTTATGCGCGGCTGGCCTTAAACCGGCGCGGCGCGCTGCGCGCCTATACGCCGCACGGCGGCAGCCTGCTGTTCAGCAGCGACACCTTGGCGGGCCGCATCTATCTCGGCACCGAACGCTTGCTGATGCCGCGCGGCGATCTTTATTTGTTCGAAAGCGCCTATAGCGCAAACACTTTCAGCCGCAAGGTGGGCGCGCCGCCAGCGCTGACGCGCGTCGTGCATAACGGTGTCGCGCAGGAGGAATTCGAGCCGGTGCCGGTCCAGCCTGACGCCAGCGACATCGTGTTCGTCGGCGAATTGCGTCTGCTCAAAGGCGTCGACGTGCTGATCGACGCCATCGCGCTGCTGCGCGCCCGCGGCCGCGCCGTCACCGCCACGCTGGTCGGCGACGGGCCCGAGCGCGACATGTTCCTCGCGCAGGTCGGCCGGCTCAAGCTCGACGACGCCATCCGCTTTCCCGGCGCCATGCCGGCGCGGCAGGCGCTTGCGCTCGGCCGCGTCATGGTGGTGCCCTCGCGCATCGAGTCCCTGCCCTACATCGTCCTGGAGACGGCGGCCTCCGGCAAACCGCTGATCGCCACCAAAGTCGGCGGCATCCCCGAGATCTACGGTCCGCTCTCCGGTAACCTGGTGCCGGCCGAGGATGCGCCGGCGCTGGCCGAGGCCATTGGACGCAGCCTCGACGAACCCGCCGCGGCGGCGGCCGCCGCGGCGGCCTTGCGCGCGCGGGTCGCTGCCTCATTTTCGCTGCCAGCCATGGCCGACGGCGTGCTTAACGCCTATGGCGAAGGCCTCGGCGCGCATCAAGGAACCGCACGCCGTTAAGCTTTATTTCAACATTCCGATAAGCGTTTATTGAGAGTTTTTATCTACAAATTAGCACGACGTAAGGGACAACAAGGCGCGGCCCGGGCCTACCGCGGCCGTCAACAATTGGCGTCAGTAATGAGTGATATCAACACCCGCCCCGTGATCGGCGCATCGGGCGCAGCGGTCGTGCTCGACCGGCTGCAAGGCGGCATGCGCATGCTCGCGGCCTCGCCGCCGCTCTCGCCGGAGGCGCTGGCGGTCGCGTCCTCGCCGGCACCGGCGCCGATCTCCCCGATCGTGCTCGCCGGTTTCGTGCGCATGGCCGAGTTCGCGCTGATCATGATCGTGGGGCTTACCGCCTACGCCGTCTACCTGCCGCCCGAGGACGCGCTGCATTGGCGCTATCTCGGCGCCACCGGCGTGATCGCGATGCTGTCGATCTTCGCCTTTCAGGTCGCCGACGTCTATCAGGTGCAGGCGTTCCGCGGCTACGAGAAACAATACTTCCGGCTCGCCTCGGCGTGGTCGATCGTGTTCCTGATCGTCATCGGCGCATCGTTCTTCGCCAAGGCGGGCGAGCTGTATTCGCGCGTTTGGCTGGGCACCTTTTACATTTCCGGGCTTATCGCGCTCGTTGTTTCGCGCAAGATCTTGTTCTTCCTGGTGCGCGAATGGACGCGCGAGGGCCGTCTTGCGCGCCGCGCCGTGATCGTCGGCGGCGGCGACGCCGGCGCCGCGGTGATCGAGGAGCTCGGCAAGCAGAAGGACGCCGGCGTCGAGGTGATCGGCCTGTTCGACGACCGCGGCGAAGATCGCGCCGGCGCCGAATGCGCCGGCCGGCGCAAGCTCGGCACCGTCGACAATCTGGTCGAGTTCGGACGGCGCACGCGCGTCGATCTGGTGATCTTCTCGCTGCCGATCTCGGCGGAAGGCCGCATCCTGCAAATGCTCAAGAAGCTGTGGGTGCTGCCGGTCGACATCCGCTTGGCCGCGCACAGCAACAAGCTGCAATTGCGCCCGCGTTGCTACTCCTACATCGGCGACGTCCCGGTGCTCGACGTGTTCGACCGTCCGATCGCCGACTGGGACGTGGTGATGAAATGGCTGTTCGATAAGATCATCGGCGGCCTCATCCTGCTTTGCGCGCTGCCGGTGATGGTGCTGATCGCGCTCGCCATCAAGCTCGACAGCCGCGGGCCGGTGCTGTTCAAGCAGAAGCGTTACGGCTTCAACAACGACCTGGTCGAGGTCTTCAAGTTCCGCTCGATGTATGTGGACGCCGCCGACACGGCGGCCAACACGCTCGTCACCAAGGACGACGCCCGCGTCACCCGCATCGGCCGCATCATCCGCAAAGCCAGCATCGACGAGCTGCCGCAGCTGTTCAACGTGGTGTTCAAGGGCAACCTCTCGCTGGTCGGCCCGCGCCCGCACGCGTTGAACGCCAAGGCCGAGGCGCGGCTCTATGCCGAGGCGGTCGACGGCTATTTCGCCCGCCACCGCGTCAAGCCGGGCATCACCGGCTGGGCGCAGATCAACGGCTGGCGCGGCGAGACCGACACGCATGAGAAGATCCAGAAGCGCGTCGAGCACGACCTGCATTACATCGAGAACTGGTCGCTGCTGTTCGACCTCTACATCCTGGCGCGCACGCCCTTCGCTCTGCTCAAGACCGAGAATGCCTATTGATCTCCGCGCGCGACATGGCGATCCGAGCAGCGGGCTCGCCGGTCTTCGTCCCGGCCGCCGCCAACGCCGATTTGCGCGAGCGGCTGCTGCTGGTGGTGCTTTACGTCACGATGCTGGCGAGCTCGATCGCCGTCATCGAACCTTCGCCGCATGACTTCCTGATGGGCGCGCTGGCGCTCGCCTGCGTGATCGCGGGCGTGCGCTTCGAGCGCCGTCTGCTGGCGCTGTTCGTGCTGCTGCTGGCCTGGAACGCGGGCGGCTTTTTGTCGCTGCTCAACGTGCCGACCGGGGACAAGACCGTGCAGTACGCCGCCACCTCGCTTTATCTGTCGCTCGCGGCGGTGATCTTCGGCTGTCTGCTGGCCGAGCACACCATGCCGCGGCTGGTCACCTTGCGCACGGCCTACGTGCTCACCGCCGTGCTCACCGCAATCCTCGGCATCTGCGGCTATTTCAACGCCTTTCCGCACGCGCATGATTGGTTCGCCCCCGGCGACCGCGCGCTCGGCGGCTTCAAGGACCCCAACGTGTTCGGGCCGTTTCTGATCTGGCCGGCGCTGATCGTGCTCGAGCGCATGATCGTGCGGCATGTCCGCGCGCTCGATTTGGCCGTGCTCGGCATTTTGCTGCTCGGCATTTTCCTGTGCTTCTCGCGCGGCGCCTGGTTCCATCTGGCGGTGTCGACGGTGGTGGTGATCGCGCTCGCCTTTTTGACCGCGCCGACCCCGGTCGCGCGCATGCGGATTTTTGCGGCGACCGCAGTCACGCTGGCCGCCCTGGCCGCGCTGCTGGCGCTCGCGCTCTCCTTCGACACCATCGCCGCCATGTTCAACGAACGCTTCCACCTCATCAATTCTTACGACGTCGGCGAAGGCGGCCGCTTCCGCCTGCAGGAGCTCGCGCTTGCCGCCATGCTGCAATTTCCCAACGGCATGGGCCCGTTCGAATTTTCGCGCGTCTACGGCTTGCAGCAGCACAACGTCTATCTGCAGGCCTTCATGGTCTACGGCTGGATCGGCGGCATGAGCTACCTGCTCATTCTGGCCACCACCATCATGGTCGGCTTGCGCGGCGTGCTGGTGCCGACGCCCTGGCAGCCTTACCTCATCGTCGCCTTCGGCGCCTTCATCGGCGAGGTGCTGGAAGGTTTCGTGATCGACACCGATCACTGGCGGCATTTCTTTCTGCTGCTCGGCATGATCTGGGGCCTGTCGGCGGCAACCTACCGCCATCTGCGCCGGCAGCCCGCCGCGCTGCCGCAGGGGCGCATGGTCCAAGGAAGCATGGTCCAAGAAAGCATGGCGCATGTCGGTTGAAGCGCTCACCCCGACGGCACCGGCGCCGGCGCAACGCAGCGCCTTGCGGCGGCTGTGGCAGCGCCTGCCGCAACACAGGCGTCGGCAAATTCTGTTCGACGTCAGCCGCGTGATCGCGCCGCGGCCCGATGCCGCGGCGCGCGGCGGCTTTCCGCTCGGCATTGCCGGGCTGTTCTCAACCGCGAGCGGCGTCGGGGAAGGCGCGCGCCTTGCCTACGCGGCGCTCGATGGCGCGGGCCTTGCGCCGAGCGCCTTCGATCTCAGCGCGGCCTTCGGCCAGGTCGAGTTGTGCGGCGGCGCGCGCCGCGCGCTCGGCCCCGGCACCGGCACGCTGATGGTGCATCACAACGGTCCGTTCATGCCGCACGCGCTCTGGGCGCTCGGCCGCGCGCGCGTGCGTGGGCGCCGTATCGTCGGCTATTGGGCCTGGGAACTGCCGCGCCTGCCGGCCGATTGGCAGCCGTGCTTCCGCTACGTGCACGAAATCTGGGTGCCGAGCCATTTCATCCGCGACGCCATGGCGGCGGCGACCGACAAGCCGGTGCATGTGGTGCCGCATCCGCTGCCGCCCTCGCCCGCGACGCCGAACATGCGCGGCCGGCTTGGTCTGCCCGACGACGCGCTCATCGTGCTCAACGTGATGCATCTCGGCTCCGCCTTCACGCGCAAGAACCCGCTCGCCGCCGTCGCCGCCTTCCGTCGCGCCTTCGGCGACGCCGGCGACCGCATACTGGTGATCAAGCTGATCGCCGGCGGCGCCACGCAATGGGCCGAGCGCGCGCTGCACGAGGCCATTGCCGGCGCGAGCAATATCCGCCTGGTCGAAGGCATGTTGCCGGAGGCCGACATGGCCGGCCTGATGGCCGCGTCCGACATCGTGATTTCTCTGCACCGCTCGGAAGGCTTCGGCCTGGTGCCGGCGCAGGCCATGCATCTCGGCAAGCCGGTCATCGCCACCGCCTGGTCGGGCAATCTCGAATTCATGACCAAGCGCAACTCCGCGCTGGTGTCTTATTCGCTGGTGCCGGTGCACGACCCCGAGGGCGCTTTCGTCGCCGACGGCCAGATGTGGGCGGACGCCGACGTCGAGGAGGCTGCCGCCTGGCTGCGGCGGCTCGCCGGCGATGCGGGCTTGCGCGCCGCGCTCGGCGCCGCGGCGGCCAAAGACGTCGCCGCGCAGCTTTCCCCGCAAGCCTTCGCCGCCAAGGTCGCCGCGCTCGTCCAAAGCGAGCAACGCCCGTGACGCCGCGCATCGCCATCAACGGCCGCTTCCTCACCCAGCGCGCTTCCGGCGTGCAGCGCTTCGCCGCCGAGGCGATCAAGGCGATCGATCGCCTGCTCGACGGCGACTTCGCAGCGCTCAAGGGCCGGATCGAGATCCTGGCCCCGCGCGCGGCGCGCGACTTCCCGCTCACGAACATCCCGCTGCGCCGCGTCGGCCGCTTCACCGGCTATGCCTGGGAGCAGATCGAATACCCGCTGCACGGCGCCGGCCAGCTGCTGCTCAATTTGTGCATGCTCGGGCCGCTCGCCGCGCGCCACCAGATCGTGGTCGTGCACGACGCGACCGTGCTGGCGCTGCCGAACAATTTCTCGCCGCGCTTTCGCGCTGCTTACAAGTTCCTCATCCCGCGTCTGTGCAAGCGCTCCGATCTGGTGGTGACGGTCTCGGAATTCTCCCGCCGCGAAATCGGCAAATGGTACGGCGCCGACGTCGCCGCCATGCCGGTCTGCTTCGAGGGCGGCGACCACATCACGGCGGTGGCCGCCGACGAGACGGTCATCGACCGGCTCGGCCTCAAGGGCCGCAAGTTTTTTCTCGGCGTCGGCGTTGATTCCGCCAATAAGAACGTCAAGACCGTGGTCAAGGCCTTCCAACAGGCCAAGCTCGACGGCGCCGTGCTGGTGCTGACCGGCGCCAAGGACCCGAAAGTCTTCGGTCATCTCAACATCGCGGGCGGCGACGGCGTGCGCACGGTCGGCTTCGTGTCCGACGCCGAGTTGCGCGCGCTCTACGAGCACGCGCTGGCGCTGGTGTTCCCCTCTTACTACGAAGGTTTCGGCCTGCCGCCGCTCGAGGCCATGACCTGCGGCTGCCCGGTCATCATCAGCGAGCAGCCGGCGCTGATGGAGGTCTGCGGCGACGCGGCGCTGACCTGCCAGGCCGACGACGCCGACGCGATCATCCGCCACATGCGCGCCATCGCCACCGATCCGGCCCTGCGCGGGCGGCTGGCGCAAGCCGGCCGCAATCGCGCCAAGCGCTTCACCTGGGAAGCAGCGGCGCGCTCGCTGCTCGATTATTGCCTGGCGCTCGGCCAGCAGAAGGCCGCCTGAACATGAAGAACCGGATGATCTCGATTCCCTTCTTCCTGTTGCGCGCGACCACCGCCGGCGCGGCGCTGGTCACCGGCCTGTTGCAGACTTTCGTGTTCGCGCATGTCCTGAGCCCGCACCGCTTCTCGGTCTTCATCTTGGTGGCGGCCATCGGCTATTCGCTCTGGCTGATCGACTTCGGCATCGTCAAAATTCTGTTCGTGCGGTTGCGCGCGCGCTTTCTCGGCGGCGACAAGTCGGACGAGGTCGCCGGCCATGCCAGCGCGGTGGTGTTGTTCTATTTCGCGCTGGTGGTGAGCGGCTCGCTCGCCTGCTTCGCCGTCATGGCCTTGGGCGCCGAGGCGAGCTGGCGCGAGGCCGCCGAGTTCGGCCTGTTCTTCCTTTTCGTCGCGCTCAACCTGGTATGGTTCGCGCTGCGCAATATCGCCATCGCGGTCGACGAATACGTGCTGTTCGAGGCGCTGGAGACGACGCGCCGCGCCGGCTATTTCGTCGGCCTCGCCGCGCTTTATTTCGGCCTGCCGTTATCCGCCATGCTGGTCGCGCTCAACGCGTTGTGGGCCGGCGTACTCGTCGTCTGCGTCAAGCGCATGATCGCGCGCGGCGCGCTCAACCCGCATATCGGCGGCTCGGCCACGCGGCTGATTGCCTTCTTCCGCGCCAACCGCAAGGCGCTCGTCCACAGCGGCACCATGGCGGCGAGCGACATCTACATCTACAACTACCCCTATCTGATCGTGCCGATGCTGTTCGGGCTCGGCGCGCCGCCGATCATCCTCGATACCACCTTCAAGGTGTTCCGCGGCGGCGCCATGGTGTTCGGCGCGGTCTGCGACATTCTGGTGCCGCGCCAGACCAGCGCGCTGGCCGAACGCGATGGGCCGACGCTGGTGCGCGCCACCTTGACGGCTGCGGCGCTTTGCTGCGTGCCGGCTGCGCTCGGCTGCGCGGTGCTGTTGCTGGGGGCCGACCGGCTGTTCGCCTTCCTGCTCGGCGCCGCCGCGACTATGCCGCCGCAGACGACGCCGATCTTGCTCGTGCTGATCTTCGCCAATCTGACGCAGATGGTGTGCGCGAGCGTGCTGGTGCACAACGGCTACTTCAAGGACGTCGCCCGGCTCGGCGTTTGTGTGGCGGTCGCCATGACGCTGGTGGGCGGCTACGCGCTGTTCGCGCAGCTCGACATCGTGCGGTTCCTGCAAGCCTATGCCGCGGTCTATGCCTGCGGCGCGCTCGGCGCGGTGGCGCTGATGGTGCGCGGGCCGTTCCGCCTGGCGCACGAGCCCTCGGCCGTGCCGGCGACGCGCTAGCGCTTCAACGCTCCGGCCAAGGCGCGCGCCTTGCTGGCCGAGGCTCCACAGCGCCGGCGTGCGCTTGATGCGGCGCTTGAGCCGTTGCAGCGCGAGCAGCGGCATCGCCACCAGCGCGCCGCGCCAACTCGCCGCCGCGATGTGGTCGTAGAGCACAAGCTCGCTGTCGCACCAATCGCGCTTATAGCCCTCGTCGCCGATCGTGAAATCGAATACCGCGCAGCCGCGCTCGATGGCGTAGCGCATGATCTCGTGCAGATGCGCCGCGCCCGGCCCGAAGCGCGCGGCCTCGCCGTCGTCGTAGCTCGCCAGCAGATAATAGTAGCAGCCGCGATAGATGAGCCCGAGATTGACCGCCGCCGGCGTCGCGCCGACGTCGAGGCGGCTGATATGCACCAGCGGCTGGGTGGCGGGATCGGCCGCCAGCGAACGGTAGAATTCGGCGTATCCCGGCAGCGCGAACAGGTTGCCGACGCCCATGCGCGCGAACGAACGCGCCTTCTGCGCCATCAGCGTGTCGAGCGCGTCGAGCACCGCGTCGCCGCCGTCCGGCGTGACGAAGACGACCGCGCCGAGGTCCGACAGCCGCTTGCGCTTGGTGCGGTCGCGCCGGCGCGTCGCCGAAGAGCGCTTGGCGGCGTAGAAGCTCTCCCAGTCGGCGCCGAGCTTGGTCCGGTAAGCGCCGCTCGGATTGACGGTCACCGGCAAATGCAGCATCGGGTCGGCTTGCGCGCCGACGCGCTCGGGCATCTTGCTGAGGTTGATCAGGTCGTAGCCCAGACGCGGATGCGCCTGCAGACGCGCGTTCGATATCGTCCCAGAGCGTGCGGAAGCGGGCGCCGTCGAAGCGCTCGGCAAAGCCGGGCGCGAGCAGCGGGCCGTTGTAGTCGCACAGCTCCGAGCCGAGCCAGATGAGTTCGCGCGCAAAGCGGGCGCGCCGCACCGCGAGCGCAAACAAAGCGAGCGGCGCGCCGCTTGCATCCTGCGCGATGACGATCGCCGGCCGCACCTCCTGGCGCGCGCCGACATGGCGTTGCCAGGCGGCCAGCCATTGGTAGCTCTGGAAGACGGTGCCGTCGGCCTGCCGCTCGAAGGCGCGCCAGAGCGGCTCGGCCGCGGCCATATCCTCGTAGATCGCGAGCCGCACCTCGCCGGGCAGGCGCGCGCCCACCGCGCGCGCGTCCGCGGCGGCCGGCGTGTCGGACTCGTAATGCGCGTCCAACCGGACCTGGATTGCCTGGGCCATCGCCCCGGAACTTGACCCGGGAGCCGTCGAGATTCCGTTAATCCGGGCGCGAAAATCGGCCCGCAGCGGCCTTGCGACGGCCCGTACCGTTAGCTTATCGGCCGTTATTGCGCCGCACGGAGCGCATCCTTATAGTCCGCGCCGTTCCGGTCGGGGCGTGGCGCAGCCCGGTTAGCGCACCTGTCTGGGAGACAGGGGGTCGCTGGTTCAAATCCAGTCGCCCCGACCAGAAACGCCCTCACCCATTTTAATCCCGTCGGCCGCCCTGACCGCCTGCGGCAAGCCCTAGCGCGCTTCGATGGCGCGCAGCGCGTCGATCACGCCGGCGCCGGCGTCGCGACGCGCGCCGGGGACCGGGCGGGCGCTGGCGATCAGCCGCCTGCGCACCTGGTCGGGCGTCAGCGTCGGCTCGCGCGCCAGCATCAATGCCACCACCCCGGTGACATGGGCCGTGGCGACCGAGGTGCCGGTGGTGATCTGGTACTTTGTCCTCGGGCGCGTCGGCGAGGATGTCGACGCCGGGCGCGGCGACCGCCACATACGCGCCGCGATTGGCGACGCGGCAACAGTTTGTCGTCGGCATCGGTGGCGGTGACGCCGATCACTTCCGCATAGGCGGCCGGATAAAGCGGCGGCGAGCGCGGGCCGGCATTGCCGACGGCGGCGATCAGCACCATGCCGTGCGCGTGCGCCTTGCCGATCATGTCGCGCAGCATCGGATCGGTCGGGCCGGCAAAGCTCATGTTGACGATGCGCGCGTCGCGGCTCGCCGCCCAGTCGAGGCCTTTGAGAATGTTGAACGTGGTGCCCTGGGCGCCCTCGGATGTGCCGGAGAACGCCCGCACCGCCAGCAGCCGCACCTTGGGCGCGACGCCGATCAGCTTGCTGTGCGCGGCGATGGCGCCGGCCATGGCGGTGCCATGCATATGCGCGGGCGCGGCGGTGCCGACCACGTCGTTCTCGCCCGCGATCACGCCGGCAAGATCGGAATGCTTGGCGTCGATCTTGGAATCGATCACCGCCACGATCACGTCGGTACCGGTGGTGATGCGGTGCGCTTCGGTCAAATGCAGCTTGGGCACCACGTATTGCGTGCCGCTGTCGGTGGCGGCCGCCGCCTGCTGCGGCAGGCCGTAGAAATAATTCGCCTGCGCCGCGGCGGCGACGCCGGCATTGCCGATCGCGTTCAACGTCGCGACCACCGAACGGTTGCCGTTGATGCGCCAGCGCTGCAGCGAGCGGCCGGTGAGCGTGAAGTCTTGCGTTTCCAGCCGCGTCAAATTCAGCCGGCGCGCCAGCGCCGTCAGCCGCGCGTCGGCGCCGGCGTCGACCTCGAGCAGAATTTCGTTGCGCACGAAGAGCGCGCCGCGCGGCGGCAGCGTGACGTGATTGGCGCTGGTCACGCGTCGCGGCGGTTGCGGCGGCTGCGGCGGCTGCGGCGGTTGCGGCGGCTCGGCGCCCGGCAGCGACATCAGCCAGTCCGCGATCAGCCAGCCCGGCGGGCCGAGCAGGCAGCCGAAGGTCGAGTGATAGGCCTCGCTCATGGTCAGCGCGCGGCCGAGAATAACGGTGCCGAGGATGGGCGCGCCCGCCGCGCAACCGATCGAACCGAGCGCGTAGAGGCCGAGCGGCGGGATCGGACGGGTGGTTGGGGGCGGAATAAAATTCGGCGGCGGCGCGCGTCGTTTGCGCGCGCGCCGGCATATGGCCGGCGAGCATCATTGCCAGCGCCAAGGCAGCCGTCGCCAGCCGCCGCATGGTCAACCCGTTACCCCGGCGCACGATGTGAGCCCCCATTCTTTCCAAACCTAGGTCGCGCGCCGCGGGCGCTCGGTTCAAACCGGCAGCCGCGCCCAACGTATCAGCCATGGAACTTTCCGGCCAGCCCACGACTTTGTTCCCCACGCACCAGGGAGGCCCGGCTCACCGGGAGGTCCATGACGCCAGCCGCCGCGCAGCCGGTGCCGGCGGCGCTGCCGCCCGAGCCGCACAATGTGACCGAAGGCTTCGCGCTGGTCTGGCAAAAGCTCGATGCCTGGGCCAACGAATTCATTTTGCTCATTCCCAATCTGATCGCCGCTTCGCTGGTTGCGCTCGGCTTCCTCGCGCTCGCCTGGGCTATCGAGCGCCTTTTGCGTCACCTGGTGCGGCGCGCCGGCCGCTACGACCTCGCGCATATGCTGTCGAGCTTCGCGTTCTGGGTCACCTTGTTCGTCGGCTTCCTGGTCGTGATCACCGTCCTGCTCCCGTCGATGCGGCCGGTGGATATATTCGCCAGCCTCGGCATCGGCTCGGTCGCGCTCGGCTTTGCCTTCAAGGATATTCTGCAGAACTGGATCGCCGGCTTCTTCATTCTCATCCGCCGGCCGTTCCACCGCGGCGACCAGATCAAGATCGGCGACATCGAGGGCACGGTGCAGGCGGTCGAGACGCGCGCGACTTTGGTCAAGACCTACAGCGGACGGCTGGTGATCGTCCCCAACAGCGACATCTATACCCGCTCGGTGACGGTCAATACCGCCTACGAGCACCGGCGCAACGAGATCGAGGTGCCGGTCGGGCTCGAGGTCGATCTCGAAGCGGCGATGGCGGTGCTGCGCGAGGCAACGCTGGCGGTGCCGGACGTGCTGGCGGAGCCGCCGCCCGACGTGCTGCCGTGGGAGTTCAAAGACAACAACGTCAACATCCGCCTGCGCTGGTGGACCAAGTCGCAGCGCACCTACGAGGTGCGCACGCGCGCGGCGGTGGTATTCGCGGTCAAGCAGGCCTGCGAGGAAGCCGGCATCGCACTGCCCGCCGACACCAAGATTTCCTTCGCCGAGACGCCGCTGCGGGTCGAGCAGGCCAAGACGGCGAAGGCCAAGCCGAAACGGCTCGCCAAGAAGCCCGGTAAGAATGCGACCCCGGCCTTCACCGACCCCGACGACGTCAGCGAAAAGCTCGATCCGGAAGCGGAAAAGCCCAAACTCGGCGAGCTTAACGAAGGCGTCGAGGAATTGCCGCGCTAGCGCACGATCATCATGCTTCGCGCGCCACCGCCGCGGCGATCAGCTTGCGGCATTCGGCGAGTTCATGCAGCGCGGCGTGCAGCTTGTGCACCTCCTCGCGCGCAAAACCCACGGTCGCCGATGCCGGCACCGGCCGCAATTCGGGCGTCGGGCGCGCTTTGCATCGCGCGCTCGTCCCGCTCGATCCGCGGCACCGGCGCACTCACCATCGGCGGCTCCGCGCGGTCGGCGGCATCGTCTTGGCGGTCGCCCAAATCGCGGCCGATCAGCGAAGCAAGCCGGCCGCGCAGCCCGCCGTTTTCGGCGAGCGGATCGGCCGGCGACCTCGGCGTCCTCGAACTCTTCCTCTTCGCGCGCGCCGTGCGGCGGCTGCGGCGCGCCTTCCTGCCATACCGCCTGCACGAATTTGATGCCCTGCTCGCGCAAGATGCGCTGCACGCCGCGGATGGTGTAACCCTCGCCGTAGAGCAGATGGCGGATGCCGCGCAGCAGGTCGATGTCATCGGGCCGGTAATAGCGCCGGCCGCCGCCGCGCTTCATCGGCTTGATGTCGCGGAAGCGCGTCTCCCAGAAGCGCAGCACGTGTTGCGGCAGATCGAGTTCGTCCGCAACCTCGCTGATGGTGCGAAATGCGTCGGGCGCCTTGCTATCCAAAGCGACACCTCTCTCGTGCTAGAGTTGGACGCGTTACTGGAACAAACGGCTCAAGACGCCGGCGCGTGCTCGTCGCCGCCGCCGTTTATGCGATGCTTGAGGATCGCCGACGGCTTGAACACCATCACCCGGCGCGGCGAGATCGGTACTTCCTTGCCGGTCTTGGGATTGCGGCCGATCCGCTGGCCCTTTTTGCGCACCACGAACGAGCCGAACGAGGACAGCTTCACGGTCTCGCCCCGTTCGAGGCAATCCGTGATTTCTTTCAACACCAGTTCAACAAGCGCGGCGGATTCGGTGCGTGAAAGACCTACCTTCTGGTAGACCGCCTCACACAAATCGGCGCGCGTCACTGTCTTTCCGGTCATCGCCTGCCCTGCCCCGGCGGAGATATCCCGCTGAATTATCAACACTATTAGCATGACGCAGGCGGGTCAACGGGCGCAAGGGAAATTGACAAGCGTTTTGCCGCGTTCGCCCCGGCCCGCCAGTGATACCCCGCAAGGACAATTAGCCTAGTGCAACGCAGCGACAAATCACCAGCGCACCAGCGCGGAACCCCAGGTGAAGCCGCCACCCATGGCTTCCAGCAGCAGAAGGTGGCCGCGCTTGATGCGGCGGTCGGCGACGGCATCGGCCAATGCCAGGGGAATCGAGGCCGCCGAGGTGTTGCCGTGGCGGTCGACGGTGATCACGACTTTTTCGGGCGCGATGCCGAGCTTGTGGGCGGAACCGTCGATGATGCGCTTGTTGGCCTGGTGCGGCACGAACCAGTCGATGTCGGCGGCCGTATAGCCGGTGGCCTTGAAGGCGTCTTCGATCACGTCGGTGATCATGGCGACCGCGTGCTTGAACACCTCGCGGCCCTCCATGCGCAAATGGCCGACCGTCTGGGTCGAGGACACGCCGCCGTCGACATAGAGCTTGGCCCGGTGGCGGCCGTCCGAACGCAAATGCGTGGTGAGCAGACCGCGGTCGGCCTTGCCGCCCGGCTGCTCCTGCGCCTCCAGGATGACCGCGCCGGCGCCGTCGCCGAACAGGACGCAGGTGGTGCGGTCGCTCCAGTCGAGGATGCGCGAGAAGGTCTCGGCCCCGATCACCAGCGCGCGCTTGTGGACGCCGGTGCGCAGCAGGCCGTCGACGACGGAGAGCGCAAAGACGAAGCCGGAGCAGACCGCCTGCAGGTCGAAGGCGGCGCCACGGGTGATGCCGAGCCCGGCCTGTACCGAGACCGCGGTCGCCGGGAAGGTCTGGTCGGGGGTCGAAGTCGCCAGCACGATCAGGTCGATCGCGCTCGGCTCGAGCCGGGCGTTGCTCAGCGCCGCGCGCGCGGCGGCGAGCGCAAGGTCGGAGGTCAATTCGCCCGGCGCGGCGATATGGCGCTCGCGGATGCCGGTGCGCTGCACGATCCATTCGTCGGTGGTCTCGACCGAGCGCGCCAGATCGTCGTTGGAGAGGATGTGGCTGGGCAGATAGCTGCCGCAGCCGAGCACGACCGAACGCATCACCGTCACGAACCCGCCCCGCTCGCCAGCCGGCCATTGGCCTCCCGTTCGCGCGCGGCCTGTTCGCCGATCTTGGCGAGCAGGCCGTAGCGCACCATGTCGTAGCCGATATCGATGGCCGCGGCGTAGCCCTCGGTGTCGGCGCCGCCATGGCTCTTGATGACGATGCCGTTGAGGCCGAGGAGGACCCCGCCGTTGGATTTGCGCGGATCCATCTTCTCGCGCAACGCCTGGAAGGCCGGGCGCGCCAGCAGATAGCCGAGCCGCGCCGTCCAGGTGCGGTTCATGGCGCTGCGCAGATATTGGGCGAACTGGCGCGCGGTGCCTTCCGCGGTCTTGAGCGCGATATTGCCGGCGAAGCCTTCGGTCACCACCACGTCGACCGTGCCCTTGCCGATGTCGTCGCCTTCGACGAAACCGTGATAGTCGAAATGCGAGAAATGGCCGTCGCGCAGAATGCGGCCGGCCTCGCGCACCGCCTCCAGCCCCTTGACCTCCTCGACGCCGACATTGAGCAGGCCGACGGTCGGCCGCTCGATGTCGAACAGCACGCGCGCCATGGCGCTGCCCATGGCGGCAAGATTGATGAGATGGGTCTCGTCGGCGCCGATCGAGGCGCCGACGTCGAGCACCACCGACTCCCCGCGCAAGGTCGGCCACAGCGCCGCCAGCGCCGGACGCTCGATGCCTTCCAGCATTTTCAGGCTGAAGCGCGACATCGCCATCAGCGCGCCGGTATTGCCGGCGGACACCGCGAGGTCGGCCTCGCCTTTCTTGACGGCGTCGAGCGTGAGCCACATCGAGGACTTCCAGCGGCCGTGGCGCAGCGCCTGGCTCGGCTTGTCGTCCATGCGGATGGCGACATCGGTGTGAATGAGCCTGGCGGCGGCTGCCAGGCGCGGCAGCTTGGCGAGCAGCGGGTCCATCACCGCGCGGTCGCCGACCAGGATGAATTCACTATCGGGATGGCGCACGAGCGACAGCTCGGCGCCCGGCAGCACCACGGCCGCGCCATGGTCCCCGCCCATGGCGTCCAAAGCGATGCGAACTTTATCGGGCATGGAGCGACCTTGGCCGCGTGATCAGAAGCGCCGGGGTGCTTTGGTGGCCAGTCACACGGGCGAACATAGCCGCTCGGGGGAGCCAGACAAGCCGCCTCTCGCCGGTCCGGGCTATCAGGCCGTTCCGGCCGGCCCCAGGCGCTTTTTCAGCGCTTCCAGCGCGGCAAACGGGCGCTCGCCGGCATCCTCCACCTTGGGAGCGGCGAATTCGGCGCCGGCCTTGCGCGGATAGGGGTCGACGCCGAGCAGCAGAAACTCGGTCGCCAGGGCGCCGAGATCGATGATGCCATCGACCAGCGGTTCCGGCGGATCGCGGCCGTCAACACCCGGTTCGGCCGCCAATTCGTCGCCGCCGGCCGCGGCCCCCGGCGTGAACAGCACGCTCGACCGTCTCATCGACGGCGTTCTCGATCGGCTCCAGGCTGACCACGCAAGTCTGCCCGACTTGCGCCTGCACCCGCCCGCTGACATGGACGCCGGCGCCGCGGCGGGTGAGGTCGAATTCGGCCCGCAGAAGCGGCAAATCGCGCAAACCCGCCAGTCGAGCAAGACCCGCCCGCGCCTCGGCCGGCGCTTCGATGGCGCGATGCAGGCCGCCGTCGGGGATTTCCTCCACGGCCACCGGCACGCTCCAGGGCTGTCCATGTTTCTTCATCAAACTCAAACCCTTCCGCCCGCCGGCGCAACCATTACAGGATCGGGGAAATGCACCGTCCCGCCGGCCAGCCGCTCGGCCGGCTGGGCCGCCAAATCCCGTACCGCCAGCCGCATGTAGGCGGCAAGCCGGGACGCCGCATCGTCCTGCGCCGCCGCCGTAAATGTTGCGGGCCAAGGCCGCAATCAACGCCCGCGTCGGAGGTCTCGGCCAGCGCCGCGCGATAGGCCTGCGTGCGGCCATAATAGGCCTCGCCCAGGGCCCGCATTTTCTTGGGAACCGAGAGGTCGCCGATGCCCATTTCGCGCAGGTTATGGTCCATATCCTGCCAGAACCGGTCGAAAAGCCCCTGCCCGAGCGCGCGCAAGCCGGGTTCGCCGGCGATGCCGCTCCAGCACCAAGGCCAGGTGCAGGACGATCAGGTCGAAACGGCCATTAACCGTGTCGGCAACCGCGTAGTCGCGGTAAAAGCATGGCATTCGCGCCTGCGCCACGATCATGCCATACAGGGTCGAAATGGTGTCGGGCCGCGCGGCGCGGCTGAAAAGGGGAAATATCATCGCAAAAACCGGGCTCGAGCCGCCCGTTACGGCAAGCCCCGGTGCGATGCAAGACCAAAATGACCGTTGAATTTCGCAAAGCTTTTCCGCCGAGCCGAGCGCCCGCGCGCCGTCATCGCCTTGGCGCTCGCCGGCGCGCTGCTGCTGGCCGGTTGCGGCGGCTTTTCGGAAACCTTCCAGCGCGGCTACGTCGTCCAGGAAGGCGCGCTCGAGCAGATCCCGATCGGCGCGACGCAGGAGCAGGTGCTGATCGTGCTCGGCACGCCCTCGACGGTCGCCACGCTCAACGGCGACGTGTTCTATTACATCTCGCAGAAGACCGAGCGCAGCGCCGCCTTCATGCCGCAGGAAGTCACCGACCAGCGCGTGATCGCCGTCTATTTCAGCAAGGAGCGCCGGGTGGTGCGGCTCGCCAATTACGGCCTGAAGGACGGCAAGATTTTCGACTTCATCTCGCAGACCACGCCGACCGGCGGACGCGAACGCAGTTTGCTCGGCGGCATTTTCTCCGCAACCTTCAACCCGTTCGGCTTCTGAGCGCATCGGCAAGAACGAAAAGGGCCCGCGGCTGAGCGCGGGCCTTTTGCATTTCACGTCACGCGACGCGTTCAGTGCGCCAGCACGGCGAGCAGCAAGCAGCGCCACGATGTTGGTGATCTTGATCATCGGGTTGACCGCCGGTCCCGCCGTGTCCTTGTAGGGATCGCCGACGGTGTCGCCGGTCACCGCCGCCTTGTGGGCCTCCGAGCCTTTGCCGCCGTAATGGCCGTCCTCGATGTATTTCTTGGCGTTGTCCCAGGCGCCGCCGCCCGACGGTCATCGAGATCGCGACGAACAGGCCGGTGACGATGACGCCGAGCAGCATGGCGCCGAGCGCCGAGAAGCCGGCCGACTTGCCGGCCGCCCGCCGCCCGCGACCAGATAGATCACGAAATAGCACGACGATCGGCGACAGCACCGGCAGCAGCGACGGGATGATCATTTCCTTGATCGCCGCCTTGGTCAGCATGTCGACGGCGCGGCCGTAATCGGGCTTGCTCGGTGCCCTTCATGATGCCGGGATCGTCGCGGAACTGACGGCGCACTTCCTCGACGATGGCGCCGGCGGCGCGGCCGACCGCGGTCATGCCCATCGAGCCGAACAGATACGGCAGCAGGCCGCCGAACAAGAGGCCGACGACGACGTAGGGATTGGTCAGCGCGAAGTCGAGCTGGATGCCCTGGAAGTACGGATGCGCGCTGGCGTTCTTGGCGAAGAACAACAGGTCCTGGTTATAGGCGGCAAACAGCACCAGCGCGCCGAGGCCGGCCGAACCGATGGCGTAGCCCTTGGTGATCGCCTTGGTGGTGTTGCCGACCGCGTCGAGCGCGTCGGTCGACTTGCGCACTTCCTTCGGCAGGCCGGCCATTTCGGCAATGCCGCCGGCATTGTCGGTGACCGGGCCGAAGGCGTCGAGCGCGACCACCATGCCGGCGAGCGCCAGCATCGCGGTGACCGCGATGGCGATGCCGAACAAGCCCGGCCTCGCCGTAGGCCACCAGAATGCCGGCGATGATGACGATCGCCGGCAGCGCGGTCGCTTCCATCGAGATCGCCAGACCCTGGATGATGTTGGTGCCGTGACCGGTCACCGAAGCCGCCGCGATCGACTTCACCGGGCGATAGTCGGTGCCGGTGTAGTATTCGGTGATCCAGATGATGAGGCCGGTCACCACCAGGCCGACGACGGCGCAGATGAACAGCGACTGTGCCGGTGAAAGCCGACGCCGGCGATCGCGCCGAAGCCGATCAGCGCGTAGGTGACGTAGCCAGATGGCGACGAGCGAGAGCACCGCCGAGGCGATGAAGCCGCGGTAGAGCGCGCCCATGATCGACTGGCTCGCCGGCAGCCGCACGAAGAACGTGCCGATGATGGAGGTGATGATGCAGGCGCCGCCGATGGCGAGCGGATAGGTCATCATGTGCGATCAGCACCGGCGTGCCGGCAAAGAAGATCGAGGCCAGCACCATGGTGGCGACGATGGTCACCGCATAGGTCTCGAACAGATCGGCCGCCATGCCGGCGCAGTCGCCGACATTGTCGCCGACGTTGTCGGCGATGGTCGCCGGGTTGCGCGGATCGTCTTCCGGAATGCCGGCTTCGACCTTGCCGACCAGGTCGCCGCCGACGTCGGCGCCCTTGGTGAAGATGCCGCCGCCGAGACGGGCGAAGATCGAGATCAGCGAGGCGCCGAAGCCGAGCGCGACCAGCGCGTCGATCACGGTGCGGTCGTTGGCGGCCAGATGCAGCGCGCCGGTGAGGAAGACCGAAATAGAGCGTGACGCCGAGCAGCGCGAGGCCCGCGACCAGCATGCCGGTGATGGCGCCGGCCTTGAAGGCGAGCTCGAGCCCGCCGGCGAGCGACTTGGTGGCGGCTTGCGCGACGCGCACATTGGCGCGCACCGAGACGTTCATGCCGATGAAGCCGGTGGCGCCCGAGAGGATCGCGCCGACCGCAAAGCCGGCGGCGACCAGCCAGCCGAGCGTGAAGCCCGAGGATCAGGAAGATCACCACGCCGACGCATGGCGATGGTGGTGTATTGGCGCTTGAGATAGGCCTGCGCGCCCTCGCGCACGGCGGCGGAGATTTCCTGCATCTTCGCCGTGCCGGCATCGGCCGCCAGCACCGAGCGGGTGGCCCAGATGCCATAGAGGATCGCGAGCACGCCGCAGCCGACGATCATCCACAAAGTCGTCATGGTGGAGTCATCCTCGATTGTAAAACGGGGCGGCGGAAGAACGCTCCCGCCGGTCGCCAGGGAGCGTCGAGGATGGCCGCCGTCAATGCGCTTCACCCCGACCGGAAAGTGCGCGGATATAGCCAAAATCGCGGCGGGTGTGCAACGCGGAACTGCGGTCCGACCCCGCTCATTCCCGCGAAAGCAGGAATCCAGGGGCCGAAATGAAAGGCTTTTAAGCCCGGCCCTGGACCCCCGCTTGCGCGGGGGCGAACGGAGAATCATAGAGTGCGCTCCGTCTCTCACCGTCTTCGATTGTCAAACAGCTAGCCAACGCTCCGCCGCCCGTATTGTTTGAGGCCCCGGGTAGGCCGCCTTCCATTTCGCTCCCCCTCGCAAAGCCGAGGGGATGGCGCGCCGATCGGCGCAACCTTTCTCAAGTTCGCGCCTCCGTTGCGGCAGGCGCCGCGCCTCTCGGCGCGCCATGGTGGCGATTTCGGATTCCGGGTCCGCGCTTCCAGGAGACGCCCCGTTCTGCTTGGCTTCCGCATCCCGCGCAGGCTCAACGCCTGGACGCGGGCGTGCAGCGTCGAGAAACCCCGAGGCGGCCTGTCCAGCGAAGCTCCTCGCAGAGGGGTCATAGTGCCCCCCGGTCGGGTCCCGGGACCTCCCGAGTATCGGGCTTACGAGCCCCGATCCGCGGGCGCCACATCGACCGGGGCGCCTTAGCCCCGGCTCCGGAAGGAGCGATGCCGCATCTCCGGCACCTTCCCCTTCCGGCGGCTCCATCGTCGGAACGTCTCGCGACGACGCCCCTCGGCTGAGCCGGACATTTGGGACTATATGCTATGTTGGGAATAAGGTCAAGAGAGGAGCGGTTGCACGCTACGGCAAGTCCTCCTGAGCCGGCAGACCAAGCCGGGTGCCTCAGACCGCGCGCTTCCCGCCGGGCAAAGCTCAGCCAGGCGAGCAGCGCGGCGGCGAGCGCGATCACCGGGAAGATCACCGCGTTGGTCCAGGCCCAGCCGAAATCGGCCAGCAATTGGCCGGACGAGAACGAGGCCACCGCCATGCTGCCGAAGATCAGGAAATCGTTGAACGCCTGCACCTTGTTGCGCTCCTCGGCGCGGTGGCATTGCGTCACCATGGTGGTGGCGCCGATGAAGGCGAAGTTCCAGCCGAGGCCGAGCAGCACCAGCGCGCTCCAGAAATGCGCGACCGTGATGCCGGCGATGCCGACCACGGCGGTCAGCGCGATCAGCGCCAGCCCGATGCCGGTGATGCGCTCGACGCCGAAGCGCGCGATCAGCGAGCCGGTGAAGAAGCTCGGCGCGTACATCGCCAGCACGTGCCACTGGATGCCGAGCGCGGCGTCGGTCACCGAATGGCCGCAGCCGACCATGGCGAGCGGCGCCGAGGTCATCACCATGTTCATCATGGCGTAGCTCGCCACGCCGCAGGCGACCGCGACGATGAAGCGCGGCGCGCGCACGATCTCGGTCAGCGGCCGGCCGTGCGCCAGCGCGTGCGCCGTGCAGCGGCGGCACCTTGACGAATTGCAGCACGATCGCGGCGAGCAGCCGCGCAGGCCGACTGGCCGAGATAGCTCGCGGCGAACAGATGCGGCGGCAGCAGATCCTTGGTGAAGATGACGAGCTGCGGCCCGATCACCGCGGCGAACACGCCGCCGGCCAGCACCCAGGACACCGCCTTGGGCCGGAAGGCGTCGCTCGCGGTGTCGGCGGCGGCGAAGCGGTAGGACATGATGCGCGGCGGCGTAGAGGCCGCCGCAGAAGGTGCCGAGCAGCAGCAGCCAGAATGAGCCGTGCATCACCGGCGAAGTAGGAGATCAGCCCGGACAGCACGCCGAAGGCCGAACCGGTCTGCAGCGCGAAGCGGCGGCCGTAGCGGCGCGCCAGCATAGCCGACCGGCAGCGTGCCGAGCCACATGCCGATGACCATGGCGGTGATCGGCAGCGTGGCGAGCCCTTTGTCGGGCGCCAGCACGGCGCCGACGATGCAGGCGGTCGAGACGATGACGGTGTTGTTGCCGCCGGCGAGCGCCTGCGCCACCGCCAGCACCAGCGCGTTGCGGCGCGCCAGCGCGTCGTCGTCGGTGCGTGCTGGAAGCGGCTCGGCGAGCGCCGACATGAGGGATTCCCGGAAAAAAGCTGCTCCTTCTAGCGGCGTCTCCGCAGGATAAGACGCTACTGCCGCGAGCGCGCAGGGCTGGGATGCAACCGCTCATCCCGCGCAGCGAATCGTCTTGACGTCGCCCGCGGCCTGAATCGCTTGCGGGTCGAAGAACTGCCAGGCGCCGGGATGGCGGATCACGGCCTCGCGCGCCTCGGCCAGCGAGCGCGCGCCGATCTGGCCGAGCGAGGAGCGCAATTCGTCGATGTAGAGGTCGATCAGATGCGCCGGCCCTTCGTCGCCGAGCGCGCCGACCGCCCACAGAAACGACTTGCCGGCAAAGGCCGCATTGGCGCCGAGCGCCAGCGCCCGCATCACGTCCTGGCCGCGAGCGGATGCCGCTGTCGAGCACGACGGTCGCCTTGCGGCCGACCGCCGCGACGATCGCCGGCAGCACGTCGATCGAGGGCGGCAGCGCCTCGATCTGGCGGCCGCCGTGGTTCGACACCCAGATGCCCTCGATGCCGAGCGACACCGCCTTCTCGGCATCGGCCGGATGCAGGATGCCCTTGACCAGCATCGGGCCCTTCCAGCGGTCGCGGTAGCGCGCGACTTCTTCCCAGGAGAACACGCCGCCCATGTTGCGTGCGGGCGAAGCGGATGACCTCGTTGGTGCTGGCGCTTTGCGCCGGCATAGGGCCGGATGGTGGCAAAGCGCGGATAGCCGTTGCGCAGCAGCGCCAGCAGCCATTTCGGCCGCATCAGCATTTCGTAGAGCATGCGCAGCGTTCGGGCTGGAACTCGCGGCCGAGCCCGGCATAGCTTTCGCGCGTGCGCGTGGTGCGCACCGGCACGTCGATGGTGAGCGCCAGCGCTTTGACGCCGGCCGCGGTCGCGCGCTTGATCAGGTCGAAGCCGATGGCGTGGTCGTTCTGGTAGAAGCGATAGAGCTGCAGCCAGAACACGTCGGGCGCGACCTTGGCGACCTCCTCGATGGTGGCGCCGCCGGCGACGCCGAGCGTGTAGGGAATGCGCGCGCGCTGCGCGGCCTTCGCCATCAGCAGGTCGGCGCCCGGCCAGACCAGCGACGGCCCGCCCATCGGCGCGATGCCGATCGGCGCGGCGTAGCGCGTGCCGAACAATTCGACCTCGGTCGGCGGCACGGTGGTGATGGCGCCATAGCGCGGCACCACCTTGATGGCGTCGAACGCCGCCCAGTTGTCGCGCGATGCCGACATCGGCGCCGGCGCCGGTGTCGCCGTATTCGAACGAGAACAGCGGCACGTTCTTCGGCGCGCGCGCGCGCAAGTAGGCCGAGCTCGGGAACGCGCTTGTGCAGCGCCTCGAAATTCGGGCTGATGCCCGCGGGCATTTGCGCCAGTTCTTTTTTCGCCGTCATGTCGTCCATGGTCGTTGTCCTCTGGTTCCTTTCGGCATCTACGGTAGCATATTTCAGAAATGGCTGAAAGCGGCGCGCTTGAAGGCCAGCGGCTGGCCGCCCGACCAGGAAGCGGGCGCCCTCGCCCGCTGCGATCTCGCCGATCTCGGTGACCGCGACATCGGCCGCTTTGCGGCCGCAGCGCGGAAGCTCTCGGCTTTAGCCGGCGGCACCGTGCAGACGATCTCGTAATCGTCGCCGCCGGTGAGCGCGGTCTCCAGCATGGCCGGCTCGGCGGCGATCACGGCCTTGGCCGCGTCGGACAGCGGCACGCGCGCGACCTCGATGTCGGCCGCGACGCTGCGAGACGCGGCAGAGCTTGGCGAGATCGCCGGCGAGCCCGTCGGAAACATCCATCGCGGCCGAGGCGTGCGTGCGCACGGCCTCCGCCAGCGCGTTGCGCGGCTGCGGCAGCAGATAGCGCGACAGCAGATGGTCGCGCTCGCGCGTCGCTCAGTTTCCAGGTCGCGCCCTTGCGCAGCGCGAGGCCGAGCGCGGCATCGCCGATGGTGCCGGTGACGAACACGCGGTCGCCCGGCTTGGCGCCGGCGCGCCGCACCATGGTGCCGTCGCGGCACGCTGCCGAACATGGCGATCGAAATCGTGACCGGCCCCGGCGTGCGGTCGGTGTCGCCGCCGAACAGCGGGCAGCCGAACAGCTCGGCGTCATCGCGCAAGGCCGTCGGCAAAACGCCGCAGCCAGTCGTCGCCGATCTCCTTCGGCAGCGCCAGCGACAACAGAAAGCCGAGCGGCTTGGCGCCCTTGGCGGCGAGATCGGACAGATTCACCCGCAGCGCCTTGCGCGCGACCGTGGCCGGCGTCGTCGTCGGCAAAGAAATGCACGCCGCCGATGATGGCGTCGGTCGTGAGCACCAGATCGCAGCCGGGCGGCGGCGTGATGAACGCGGCGTCGTCGGTCAGGCCGAGCGCGCCGGGATGCGGTCGCGAGCGGCGCGAAGATAGCGCGCGATCAGGCGGTCTTCGGCCGAGATGCTGTCGTCGGCTCGCTCGACGGCCATCGACCACTGCGCACGCCGTGGCCGCGAATTCGGCCGCGCGCAGCTGCCGCGCCAGCTGATCGAGCACGGCGTTGACCATGCCGGTCTCGTCGCGCTCGACGAAGGCGGCGGCGACGTCGGCATATTCCGACACCACCACGCGCGCCGGCACGTCGCGGCGGTGGTCGAGCTCGTAGGCGCCGGCGCGCAAGCGCGGCGCGCAGCACCGCCTCGATGCGCTTGAGCGGCCAGCTTTTCGCCAGCGCCTCGTCGATCATCGGATCGAGCTTGCGCTGCTCGCGCACCACGCCCGGTGACGATGTCGCGGAAGAACGCGGCCTCGGCCGGCAGATATTGCGCGCCCTCGACCTCGCGGCCGAGCCAGTGGCTCTCGAACTCGGCCAGGATCTCGTTCAAGCCGGTGCCGGCGAGATCCATCTGGTAGAGCGCCTGCACCGCGGCGAGCCGCGCCGCGCCGCGCTTGTTCGCCTTGCGCGCGTCCTTGTCGCTCGGCGCGCGCGCTTGGCCATCAGCTGTCCCGCGAGCGTGCGTTTGAGCGCGACCATGGCGAGCGCGGCGCGCGCCGCCTCGGCGCCTTTGTTGCGGTTGTCGCGCCGCCGGCGCGGGCGAGCGCCTGCGCTTCGTTGTCGACGGTGAGAATGCCGTTGCCGAGCGGCGAGCCGCGCGGCTGATGCGCAGATCCATCAGCCCGCGCGCCGACTCGTTCGACACCAGCTCGAAATGATAGGTCTCGCCCTGGATCACGCAGCCGAGCGCGACCACGCCGTCGTAAGGCGCGCGCTTGCTTCTGCGCGGCATCGAGCGCGATGGCGATCGCCGCCGGCACTTCCAGCGCGCCCGGCACCGTGACGCGATCGTAATTCGGCGCCGGCTTGCATCGAGCACCTCGGATCGCGCCGGCCAGCAGCCGTCGGCGATATGCGCGTAGAAGCGCGCTTCCACGATCAGCATGCGCAGCTTTTCGCGTCTTGCTCTTGCGCGCTGCTTGCTGCTTTTGCCGCGCGCCGTTTTGGCCATGTCGGGTTCCTTGTTGAGCGGCGTGGTAGCAAGCGCATCGGGCGCGAACAAGGCCGCTCATTTGTCATGGCCGGGCTCGACCCGCCCATCCCGACCAGGAGGGCACAATGCCAACCTACCGGATCACCGGGACAATCCGGGTGATGACAATCATTGCGTCTCCATCAGCCGCGCGGCGTAGCGCGCCATGGTGTCGATCTCGAGATTGACGTTCGTCGCCCTTCGCGAGCGCGCCGAAAGTCGTGACCTGCAAGCGTGTGCGGGATGATCAGCACCGAGAAGCGTGTCGTCCGTCGACCTCGTTGACGGTGAGCGAGACGCCGTCGAGCGCGACCGAGCCTTTCGGCGCGATGAAACGCGCGAGTTCGCCCGGCGCGCGCAGCACGAAGCGCGCCATGTCGGTCATGTCCTCGCGCGCGATCACGCTGCGCGACGCCGTCGACATGGCCGGCGACCAGATGGCCGCCGAGCTCGTCGCCGAATTTCAGCGGCCGCTCGAGATTGACGCGCGTGCCGTGCCGCCAGCGCCCGACCGTGGTGACGCGCAGCGTCTCCGCCGCGGCGTCGACCGCAAACCAGGCGCGGCCGTCCTCCTCGCCGGCGCCGACCACCGTCAGGCAGACGCCGGAACAGGCGATCGAGGCGCCGTCGATCAATTCGGCGCGCGGGTAAGGCGCAGGCGATGGTGAGGCGGTGCAGATTGCCGGCGCGCGGCTTGACCGAGCGCACTTCGCCGATGTCGGTGACGATGCCGGTGAACATTTAAAACCCTTGCCTGCCCGGCGATGTTACTACACCGCCGCCTGCCATGTTTCGAGCGAAAGCTTGCGGCAATATTGAGCGGCACCAAGAACTCGGCGACAATGGCAAGAAACAGGGGTGCACGAGTGCGCTTAACGGTCCGGATTATCGTGCTGGCCTTGCTGCCGGCCGTCGCGCCGGCGGCGGCGGCCGCCGCCGGCAAGAAGCTGCCGGAGCGCACCTCGCTCGAAGCCTTCGTCGCCTTCATCGACCAGGCCATTGGCGAGACCGAGTTTGCCGCCGCCAAACCCAACCTGCCGCTCGGCCCCGGCTATTCGATCAATACGCGCGGGCGCGAACTCGAATTCTCCGAGAACGTGCTGGCCGGCAAGACCGCGCCGGAGGTGATGGCGCAACTCCTGAAGAATTACGGCGCGTGGTGCGAGGGCCTCAAATCCGAGCCGCTCACGCAACAGGAGTTCGGCGGCGTCAGCCTCGCGCGCGTGGCGATCACCTGCAACGCGCTCAACCACGACAATTATGCCGAGGCGGTGGTGATCGCCGACGACGCGCGCTTCCAGGCCTACGACTATGGCGGCTTTGCCGAGAACAAGGACAAGACCGTGGCGGTCGGCGAGCGGCTCACCGCCGCGCTCACCGCCGCCTATCGCTAACTCAAAATCCGCTCACCCCCGCGTAAGCGGGGAGTCCAGAGCCAAAACGAATGATCAGCGGATTTAGCGCCTGGATTCCCGCTTGCGCGGGATGAGCGGAGCTAGCTCGGTGCGCGCGTAGGTTTCCAGCGTATCGGCGCCGAGCCGTTCGCTGCCGGCCGCCTGCAAATGCCGCGTGAGCGCGTCGAGGCTCATGCCTTCGAGCGGCGCGATGCCCTCGCCGATGGTCTTGTCGGAGCGCACCAGCACGGCCTCGTCGACGAGATCGGCGGCGACGAAGCTGGCGGCGACCGTCGGCCCGCCCTCGACCATCAGCCGGGTGATGCCCTCGCCGGCCAAGACCTTGAGCACCTCGCCGAGATCGAGCTTGCCGCCGCTGTCGCCGACGCGGAACACCTTGCAGCCCTTCTGCTGCAAAATCTCCTCGGCGATGGCCGAAGGCTTGCGCGAGGTGAACACCCAGGTCGGCGTCTCGCGCACGGTGGAGACGACCGCGAGCGACAGCGGCACGCGCAAGTTCGCGTCGAGCACGACGCGCACCGGCGAGCGCTCCATCATGCCGGGCAGCCGGCAGGTGAGGTGCGGATTGTCCGACAGCACGGTGCCGATGCCGACCAGGATGGCGTCGCTCTGCGCGCGCATCTGGAACACGCGGTTGCGCGCCTCCTCGCCGCTGAGCGCGACCGGCTTGCGCGCAGGCAGCCCGGCTTTGCCGTCGGCGGAAACCGCGAGCTTGAGCAGCACATGCGGGCGCCCTTGCGTGATGCGCGCGATGTGGCCGGCGTGATCGCGCCGCGCCTCGTCCGCGAGCAGGCCGGTCTCGACCGCGATGCCCTTGGCGCGCAACTTCTCGTGGCCCTTGCCGGCGACTTCCGGATTGGGGTCTTCCAGCGCCGAGACCACGCGCGCGATGCCGGCCTTGACGATGGCGTCGGCGCAAGGCGGCGTCTTGCCCTGATGCGAGCAGGGCTCGAGCGTGACGTAGAGCGTGGCGCCCTCGCCGCATTGGGCGCGAGCTTGCGGGCGCGGCGCAGCGCCTCGACTTCGGCATGCGGGCGGCCGCCCGCTTGCGTCCAGCCGCGGCCGAGGATGACGCCGTCTTTGACGATCACCGCGCCGACCGCCGGATTGGGCCAGGCATTGCCGAGCCCGCGGCGGCCGAGCGTGAGCGCCAGCCGCATGAAGCGTGCGTCATCGGCCGGCGAAGCGGCGGTCGCCGGCGCCGCCGCCGTGGGCTCGGCGGCTTCGCTCATTTGCGCGCTGCCGCGGGCTTGGGCGTATCCTTGGGCTCGTCGTCGCCGGACAATTCGGCGAGCGCGTCGCTCGAAGTCCTTCGGCTCGCGGAAATTCCTGTAGACCGAGGCGAAGCGCACATAGGCGACGTCGTCGAGCTCGCGCAGATGCTCCATCACCGCCTCGCCGATCGTCTCCGAGGAGATTTCGCTCTCGCCCTGGCTCTCGAGCTCGCGCACGATCTTGGACACCATCTGCTCGACGCGCTCGGGCTCGACCGGGCGCTTGCGCAGCGCGATCTGCACCGAGCGCATCAGCTTGTCGCGGTCGAACGGCACGCGGCGGCCGTTGCGCTTGATCACGGTCAGCTCGCGCAACTGCACGCGCTCGAAGGTGGTGAAGCGGAAATTGCAGGTCAGGCAGACGCGGCGGCGGCGGATCACCGCCAAATCCTCGGTCGGCCGCGAGTCCTTCACCTGCGTGTCGAGGCTTCCGCAACTCGGGCAACGCATGATTAGCCCCCCGTCATTCCGGGACGTGCGCGAAGCGCTCGTGACCCGGCATCCAGACGCAAATCCATCGGCCATATCTGAATTCCGGGTTCGCGCCTCTGGCGCGCGCCCGGAATGACAGAGAGTCGGCCGATGCCGCATTGCTTAATCCTGATAAATCGGAAATCGCGAAATCAACGCCTTCACTTTGTCGCGCACCGCGGCTTCGACCAGCGAATCTTCCTCGACGTTCTTCTGCGACAGCACGTCGAGCACTTCGACGATCATGTCGCCGACGCCGCGGAATTCGGCGATGCCGAAGCCGCGCGTGGTGCAGGCCGGCGTGCCGAGCCGGATGCCGGAGGTCACCGTCGGCTTCTCCGGATCGTACGGGATGCCGTTTTTGTTGCAGGTGATGTGGGCGCGGCCGAGCGCCAGCCTCGGCCACCTTGCCGGTCAGGCGCTTGGGCCGCAGGTCGACCAGCATCAGATGCGTGTCGGTGCCGCCGGAGACGATGTCGAGGCCCTTCGATTTGAGCGTCTCGGCCAGCGCCTTGGCGTTCTCCACCACGTTGCGCGCGTAGGTGCGGAAGCTCGGCCGCAGCGCTTCGCCGAAGGCCACGGCCTTGGCGGCGATCACGTGCATCAGCGGCCCGCCTTGCATGCCGGGGAACACCGCCGAATTGAGCTTCTTGGCGATCGTCCTCGTCGTCGGACAGAATCACGCCGCCGCGCGGACCGCGCAGCGTCTTGTGCGTGGTGGTGGTCACGACATGCGCGTGCGGGAATGGCGAAGGATGCGCGCCGCCGGCGACCAGGCCGGCGAAATGCGCCATGTCGACCATCAGATAGCGCGCCGACTTCGTCGCAGATCTCGCGGAAGCGCTGGAAGTCGATGATGCGCGGATAGGCCGAGCCGCCGGCGATGATCAGCTTCGGCTTGTGCTCGCTGCGCGAGCCGCGCGACCTCGTCCATGTCGATGCGCTGGTCCTCGCGGCGCACGCCGTAGGGCACCGGCTTGAACCATTTGCCCGACATGTTGACCGGCGAGCCGTGCGTGAGATGGCCGCCGGCGGCCAGATTGAGCCCCATGAAGGTGTCGCCGGGCTGCATCAGCGCGAAGAAAACTTCGGCATTGGCGGAAGCGCCGGAATGCGGCTGCACGTTGGCGAACTTGCAGCCGAACAATTTGGTCACGCGCTCGATCGCCAGCCGCTCGGCGATGTCGACGAACTGGCAGCCGCCGTAATAGCGCTTGCCCGGCAGGCCTTCGGCGTATTTGTTGGTCAGCACCGAGCCTTGCGCTTCCAGCACCGCGCGCGAGACGATGTTCTCCGAGGCGATCAGCTCGATCTCGTCGCGCTGGCGGCCGAGTTCCTGGCCGATGGCGTCGGCGATCTCGGGGTCGGCCTCGCGCAAGGACGCGCTGAAAGAAGCCCTCGTTGGCGGGCGCGGGCTTGGACGAAGCCGACATCACGATCTCCTGGCGCCGGGCAGATCCGACGCCGAATGGGGATAAATCCGGGAAGTGCCCCGGAAATAGCATATCGGCCGCCACCCGCCAAGCATTGGGCTGTGGACGGCATGCACCCGCAATATCTAGGGTTTAGCCGCGCCGCCGCGGCGCCAAAGCGTCGATGATGGCGTCGCACAGGCGTCCCCCGCACACCGCATCGAACGCCGCGAACATCGGCTGCGAGTTCACTTCCAGGAAGCGGTGCTCGCCGCCGCGCGGGTCGCGCATGAAATCGGCGGCGGCGAAGTCGAGACCGACGGCGGAACAAAAGGCGTAGAATTTGTCGCCCAGCGCCTTGGGCACCCGCGCCGGCTTGAGGCGCGAGCGCAGCGCGGCGCGGTAGTCGAGATCCGGCGAGCGCAGCGAAAACCCGATCAGCTCGTCGCCGACGCGAAAGACGCGAAGCTCGGGCCGCAGCAGACGCGGCTGCACGAAGCGCGGATAACGCCCGACCGCCGTGCCGGCCGCGAGCTTGGCCGTGAGCGCGTCGAAGTGGCCGGTCAATTCGCCGCCGGCCGCGGGCTTCTCGATCAGCGGGCCGCGCAGCGCGCGACGCGCGGCGGCAAACTCGTTGGTGAGCAAGGTGCGCGGCACTTTGAGCCCGTGGCGCGCGGCGAGAAATAGATTGCTCAGCTTGTTGGTGTCGGCCGTCGAGACCGTCTTGTTGAAGCCGCGCACTTCGTCATGCGCCAGCTCCCAGCCCTTGATCGCAATGTACCAGTTGAGCGCGGCGGCGTTTGCCTCCGCCGTCCGCAAAGTCTGCGCCAGGAATACGTCATGGCGCATGAAACAGGCGGTCGGGCGGATCGACTTGCCGTCGAGGCGCAGCCGGTCCTTGTCGAGGTCGATTGTCAGCCGCGGAATCCGCTCGGCGCCGAGCAGCGCCTGCGCAAACTTGACGCGCCGCCGCAGCATCCGCCGCAGCAGCGCGCCGAGATTGAAATCGAGTTCGCCGCCGGCGACGAGAAGCATGACCGTCGGGTTCCTCGTTGCGCCGATTCCGCGGGCTACCTTCTCTTCTTGCGTTTGGCCGCGCCCTTCACGGCCGCCGTCCGCGTCTGCCGCTCGACCGGTCCGCCCGGATCGATGATGCCGCCGAACTGCTCGGCGACGACATTGCTCGGGTGTTCGATCAGCGGATTGCTCGGCGGGTGCTCGCCCACGAAAATAGTCGGCCCTTCTTCGCCGAAAAGATAGGTCGTGGGATGATGCTCTTCGCCGAACACCAATGTGGTCGGATGTATTTCCTCGCCGAGCGCCAGGGTGGTCGGATGGCCGCCCTCTTCGCCAACGATCAGGGTCGTCATGCCGCTGGGAACCTTCGCCCTGGCGGCTTTCTTACGGCTCGCTTTTTTCGCCATAGTCGTCTCCCCCTGTTGGGTTACGCGCCGGTATTTATAGCTGCTATTTCCGTTATTCTCAACTTTGGCGGGTTAAGCGAATAACTTGTCTTTTAGACAAACTTCAATTCACAGCGCGGCTCGGGGAAATAACGAAACGCAAAAAGCCCCGGCCATTCACGGCCGGGGCAAGGCGCTCACGAAAGGGGCGATAATTTACAGGCGATAGAGGATCTGGTCGGTCCAGAAGCGCTCGAGCCGGTGCAGCGACTTGTTGAGCGTGGCGAACTCGTCGGCATTGATGCCGCCGACCTGCTCAACCGTGCGCACGTGCTTCTGGTAGAGCGTCTCGACGATGTCGCGCACCTCGCGGCCCTTGTCGGTCAGCTTGATGCGCACCGAGCGGCGGTCGACGCGGCTGCGCTGGTGGTCGAGGAAGCCCATCTCGACCAGCTTCTTGAGATTGTAGGAGACGTTGGAGCCGAGATAGTAGCCGCGCGTGCGCAGCTCGCCGGCGGTCAGCTCCTTGTCGCCGATATTGTACAGCAGCAGCGCCTGCACCGAATTGATGTCGGCGCGGCCGCGGCGGTCGAATTCGTCCTTGATGACGTCGAGCAGCCGGCGATGCAGCCGCTCGACCAGCGTCAAGGCCTCCAGATAGAGCGGCCGGATGTGGTCGAAGCGCGCCTCGCGCTCGGCCGGCTCCGACCGTCTTGACAACGGCTTTCATGTTCAACGCCCCTTCCCGTTTTATTGTCGACTTGAGTGTCGTTCCGGTAGCGAGGCCCTGTCTTCCCCGCTCCGAATGCACACGACCCTATAAGGGGCAGTCTAAAATCGGCTTAAATAACACCATAAAGATTAGGTTTATTTGCAACGGTGAACGTTCGTTGAAGACGCAATTGGAATCGATCATCGTTACGTTTCGATTCACCTAGCAGATCGATCCGGCATTGCGCGCGTCCGCCGACGATTATCCGCGCACGAAGCGAATGATGCCGGAAAAATCCCTGCCCGCCTCCCCGCTCTCGACATAGCGCGAATAAATGCTTTGCCGCGTCCGCGCCGAGCTCCGTCTTGGCGCCCGATCGCTTTGGCCGCGTCCTGCGCCAGTTTCAAATCCTTCAGCATCATCGCCGCGGTGAAGCCGGCCTGATAATCGCGGTTGGCGGGCGAGGCCGGCACCGGGCCCGGCACCGGGCAATAGCTCGTCATCGACCAGCACTGGCCCGACGACTTCGAGGAGATGTCGAACAGCTTCTGGTGATCGAGGCCGAGCTTTTCCGCCAGCACGAAGGCTTCCGACACCGCGATCATCGAAATGCCGAGGATCATGTTGTTGCAGATCTTGGCGGCCTGGCCGTTGCCGGCGCCGCCGGCGTGCACGATGGTCTTGCCCATCTTCTCGCAGGATCGACTGCGCGCGCGCGAAAGCCTGCGCGCGTGCCGCCGACCATGAAGGTGAGCGTGCGCGGCGCTGCGCGCCGCCGACGCCGCCGGACACCGGCGCATCGAGCATCAGCAGGCCGCGTCTTCTCCGCCTCGGCGGCGACCGCGCGCGCGGTTTCGACGTCGATGGTCGAGCAGTCGATCAGCAGCGTGCCGTCGTTGGCGTTCGCGATGATGCCGGAGGAGCCGAGATAGACCTCGCGCACCTGCTTGCCGGCCGGCAGCATGGTGATGACGACATCGGCGCGCGCGGCCGCGCTCTTGGCCGTCTCGACGCCGGCGCCGCCGGCCGCTTTGAGTTTCTCGACCGCGGCCGGCGTTGACGTCGACGCCCTCGACCTGGTGGCCGGCCTTGATCAGGTTCTGCGCCATCGGCAGACCCATGTTGCCGAGCCCGATGAAGCCGATGCGCGCCATGGCGCCCTCCCCTCGCATTATTCATGTCTGCGCGTCATCAGCGGATGTTCCTGCGCCGACATCAAGGCCAGCCACAGATAGATCACCAGCAGCGCCGCCTTCCGACCACGCCGACACCAGGCCGCCGCCGAACACCTGCGGAAAAAATATTTCGACCGCCAGCATCGAGGCAACCGCCATCAGCCAGATCACCGCGCCCCAGGCGGCCGCGAGCCACAGGCCGACCGCCGCCACCAGATCGATCACCGCGAAGAATACCGTCGCGGCCTGCCAGGCGATCGAATGCAATTCGAACGGCTGGCCGTCGTCGACGCCGATGCCGCACACGCGCGCCCAGTGATAGAGCCCCTTGAGCATCGACACGACCGCCATGACGCGCAGGAACAACACCAGCCGCCGCGTCCAGCGGCCGACGCGACGGCTCGCCCTCGTGCTCGTGCACCGGCGCGAGGCTCTGCGACTTCGTCGTTGACGTAAGGCTCGCTCATGGCAGCGCCAGTTCGCTGCGTCGAGCGGCGCGAAATGCCGCTCGACCTCGGCCTCGCTCACCTCGGCGAGCGTCGCCGGCCGCCAGCGCGGCTTGTTGTCCTTGTCGACGATCACGGCGCGCACGCCCTCGTAGAAATCATGGCCGTCGATGACGCGCGACACTATGCGGAATTCCGTGCGCATGCACGCCGCGAAATCGCAGTGTCTTGCCGCGCCGCACCTGCGCCAGCGCGATCTTGAGGCTGAGCGGCGATTTGGTCCGCATGGTGGCGGCGGTTTGTCCCGCCCATGCGGCGTCGGCGGAGCCGGAAGCCGCTTCGCGCTCGAGCGCCGCCAGAATGTCCTCGACGCGGTCGCCGGCGAACAGCCGGTCGATGGCCGCGCGCCGCGCCCAGATCGGCCCCTCGCTCGTGCCGGCTCGGCGAAGGCGGCGAGCACGGCGTCGACCGGCACGCGTGCCGGCGAGGCCCTCGAGCAGCGCCGGAAAACGCGCCGAAGGCACGCGATGGGTGGCGATGCCGGCGGCGAGCGCGTCGGCGCTGTCGAAGCGCTCGCCGGTGAGACCGCAAATAGGCGCCGAGCTCGCCCGGCATGCGCGGCAAGAACCAGGTGGCGCCGACATCGGGGAAAAAGCCGATGCCGACTTCCGGCATGGCGAAGGAGAAGCGGTCGCCGGCCACGCGATGCGAGCCGTGCACCGAGACGCCGACGCCGCCGCCCATGGCGATGCCGTCGATCAGCGCGACATAGGGCTTGCGGTAATTCTTGATCAGCGCGTTGAGCGGATATTCGTCGCGCCAGAACTGCAGGGCCTCGCCGGTGCGGCCGGCTTTGCCGAGATCGTAGAGATGCGCGGATATCGCCGCCGGCCGAGAAGGCGCGCTCGCCGGCCGCGGTGATGACGACGCGCGTGACCGCCGGGTCTTGCGCCCATGCGTCGAGCTGCGCGCGCAAGGCCAGCACCATGCCGTGGGTGACGGCGTTGAGCACCTTGGGGCGGTTGAGCGTGACGACCCCGGCCGCGCCGCGCCGCTCGAACAGAATGTCGTCGCTGTCATCGCGGCATCGCTCAATGCCGCTCATTCCCGCGCAAGCGGGAATCCAGGGCGCAAACGATCATAGCTCTCATGCATGACTGCTGGATTCCCGCTTGCGCGGGGACGAGCGGCATGCAGCACGGCATCGCGTCATCGCCCGCGCCGGCCAGACACCCGCCTTCTGCAGCCGGTCCATGGCCTGATCGGTGAACTCGGCCTGCGGCGCGTCGCCGCCGATCACGAACATCAGGATCGATTCCTGCGTTCGGGTCGCCTTGGCTGACGTTCTCGAAGCGGCGGATCATGCCGGGCGGGAACGACACCACGTCGAGCGGCCCGAGATCGACGAACTCGACCTTGCCGTTCTCGTCCTCCCAGCTCGCGCGCCAGGTGCCGGTCATCGGGATGAAGGTCTCGTTGGTGTCGTGGTTGTGCATCTCCGGGCCGTGGCCGGGCTTGGCCTTGCAGTAGCCGAGGTTGAAGCCCTCGCGGATCTTGATGGCGGCCATTTTCGCGGCGTGGTCGCCGACCGGCGAGGTCGCGTTCTCGCCGATGTCGTGCGGCGGCTGGAAGCCGATGACGTTGAACAGCGTGCGCTCGCAGCCCGGCATCTTGCTGTCGGGCAGCCCGCCGTCGGAGCCTTTGAGGTCCTTGAAGCGCGCGATGCGCTTTTCCATCTCGGCGCGCGAGAGATATTTTCGTGGCAGTTGTTCCATCGGTCGCTCCCGTTTCAGTTCCCAGCATGGCACGGCCGACGATCATGCGCATGATCTCGTTGGTGCCTTCCAAGATCTGGTGCACGCGCACGTCGCGCAGCACGCGCTCGATCGGGTGATCGCGCAAATAGCCGTAGCCGCCGTGCAGTTGCAGGCAGCCGTTCACCACCTCAAAGCCGGTGTCGGTGGCAAGGCGCTTGGCCTGCGCCGCAAGCCGCGTCGCCGACGGCTCGCCCTCGCCGAGCGCGACGGCGGCGCGGTGCAGCAGCAGGCGCGCGGCCTCGATCTCGGTCGCGTAATCGGCGACGCGGAATTGCAGCGCCTGGAAGTCGGCGAGCCGCGAACCGAACTGCTTGCGCTCCTTCATGTAGGCGATGGTGCGGTCGAGGCAGAATTGCGCGCCGCCGAGCGAGCAGGCGCCGATATTGATGCGCCCGCCGTCGAGGCCGGCCATGGCGATCGGAAGCCCTGGCCCTCGGCGCCGACGCGGTTGGCGACCGGCACGCGGCAGTTCTCGAACATCACCATGGCGGTCGGCTGCGACTTCCAGCCGAGCTTCTTTTCCGGCGCGCCGTAGGAGAGCCCCGGCGTGCCCTTCTCCACCACGATGGTCGAGATGCCGCGCGGGCCGGCCTCGCCGGTGCGCGCCATCACGACGTAGACGTCGGAGACGCCGCCGCCGGAGATGAAGGCCTTGGCGCCGTCGAGCACGTAATGGTCGCCGTCGCGGCGCGCGCGCGTGGTCGAGGCTCGCGGCATCCGAGCCTGCATCCGGCTCGGTCAGGCAATAGCTGGCGAAATGCTCCATGGTGCAGAGCTTGGGCAGAAATTTCTTGCGCAGCGCCTCGCCGCCGAAGGCGTCGATCATCCAGGCCGCCATGTTGTGGATCGAGATATAGGCGGCGGTCGAGGTGCAGCCTTGCGCCAATTCCTCGAAGATCAAAGCGGCGTCGAGCCGGGTCAGCGCCGAGCCGCCGACGTCTTCCTTGACGTAGATGCCGCCGAAGCCGAGCGCGGCCGCCTTGCGCAAGGCCTCGACCGGGAAGGTCTCGTTCTCGTCCCAGTCGCGCGCCTGCGGCATCATTTCGTCGCGCGCGAATTGCCGCGCGGTCGCCTGGAAGGCGCGTTGCTCCTCGGTGAGGGAAAAGTCCATGGGATCGGTCCGCCTGCCCACCCGGATTAGCAAGGCGCAGCCATGCCCGGCAACCGGGCCTTGGTTGCGGCGCGCCGCGGGATGGAATTTTCCGGCCTTTGGCGCATTGTAATCCCTGGGGCATGGCGCACAGCGGAGATACCGAATGTCACAGGACGATAAAAAGCCGAGCGGCCCCGATCTGAGCAAGGGCATCGCCTCCTCCGATCTGGCGGAAGGCGCCATGCTGAGCGGGCTCGCCGGCGAGGACGAGGTGCTGCTGGTGCGCAAGAACGGCCGGGTATCGGCGCTCGCCGCCCACTGCACCCACTATCACGGCCCGCTCGCGGACGGCCTGGTGGTCGGCAACACCGTGCGCTGCCCCTGGCACCATGCCTGCTTCGATCTGGCGACCGGCGAGGCGCTGGCGGCGCCGGCCTTGAGCCCGCTCGCCTGCTACGAGGTCAGCGAGCGCGACGGCAAAATCATCGTCGGGGCCAAGAAGGAGCAGCCGGCGCCGAAGCCAAGACCGGCTCGGCCGTCCGAACGCGTGGTCATCGTCGGCGGCGGCGCCGCCGGCTTTGCCGCCGCCGAGATGCTGCGGCGGCGCGGCTTTGCCGGGTCGATCGCCATGCTCAGCAATGACGACGCGGCGCCGGTCGACCGGCCGAATTTGTCCAAGGATTATCTCGCCGGCAGCGCGCCGGAGGACTGGGTGCCGCTGCGCGGCGACGATTGGTACGCCGAGAACAAAATCGACCTCAAACTGAAGACCGAGGTCGCCGCACTCGACGCCAAGGCGCAAGGAGCTGACGCTCGGCGACGGCAGCAAAGTCAAATTCGACAAATTGTTGCTGGCGACCGGCGCCGAGCCGGTGAAGCTCGACATCCCCGGCGCCGACAAGAAACACGTCCACACTTTGCGCTCGCTCGCCGACAGCCGCGCCATCATCGCGGCGGCCAAGAGCGCCAAGCGCGCGGTGGTGATCGGCGCGAGCTTCATCGGCCTGGAGACCGCCGCTTCGCTGCGCGCGCGCGACATCGAGGTGCATGTGGTGGCGCCCGAAAAGCGCCCACTGGAAAAAGTGTTCGGAGCCGAGCTCGGCGATTTCGTGCGCGCGCTGCACGAAGAGCACGGCGTCAACTTCCATCTCGAGAACAGCGTGACGGCCATCGCCGACAACAACGTGACGCTGAAGAACGGCGGCACGCTCGAGGCCGATCTGGTGGTGATCGGCGTCGGCGTGCGCCCGCGGCTGGCGCTGGCGGAAAAGGCCGGGCTCGCCGTCGACAAGGGCGTCAGCGTCGACGAATATCTCGAGACCAGCGCGCCCGGCATCTACGCCGCCGGCGACATCGCGCGCTGGCCCGACCCGCTCACCGGCGAACGCATCCGCGTCGAGCACTGGGTGGTGGCCGAGCGCCAGGGCCAGACCGCCGCGCTCAACATGCTGGGCGAGCGCAAGCCCTACCGCGCCGTGCCGTTCTTCTGGAGCCAGCATTACGACGTGCCGATCAACTATGTCGGCCACGCCTCAGACATGGGACAGAATCGAGATCGACGGCGATGTGAGCAAGCGCGACTGCGTCCTGCGCTACCTCAAAGGCGGCAAGGTGCTGGCGGTGGCCTCGATCTACCGCGACCGCGACAGCCTTAAAGCCGCAGCGGCGATGGAGACGTTGAGCGCTCAGGCTGGCGCGCTCGCGCGCAGCGCGCGGCGGCGCGCCAGGAACACGATGATGGCGATGGCGATCGCGCTGCCCATGCCGGCGAACATGATGGCGAGCGTGATCAGCACCGTCATGAATATGCCGGCGACGAACCCGGTGCCGACGGTGAGCACGGTGCGCGGCTCGCGCCGGCCGTCCTCGTATGACGCCGCCAGCCGGTAGACGCCCGGCTGGGCCGCGTCGAAGGTGAAGATCGAGCTGCCGGCCCGCCCGGCAATCGAATAGCGGCTGGTGCCCGAGGGCGACGTCAAAGCTCACGCGCCTGCCATCCGGCCCGGCGACGGTGACGCGCAAATCCGACACCGAACCGGTGGAATACACCTTGCCGTCAACCACCGAGCGGTATTCGTGGAAGATGGTGTAGCTGCCGGTCTCGTTGAGGGTGAGGCTCGCCTGCCCCGGCACCACCACCTGCACCAGGCGGTCGGTGAGCCCGCTCACCCGGTGGATAACAAAAAAGATGGTGACGGCGACCGCCGCGGCGGCGATCAGGCCGGCCACGACATACCACCAGCGCCCGGGCGGCGGCTTGGCGGCGGATGCGGGGACGCTCATGGTCAGCCCCTTGCGTGCTGCGGCAATCTTTGATGCTACTGCCCGCGCCGCCGCCCGAGCAAGGATCGCGGCCTGCCCAGTGGCATGCCGGGCCCGGAAGCATTACAAGGGTGCGGTTGCAGGAGTTTTTCGCCATGGCCATCAAGTTCGGCCGCCCGATCGAAGCCCGCGCCCGCTTTGCACCGGTTGAAAACCCGGCGCAGGCGCAGCAACGGCTCGATCTCACCGTGCGCATGCGCCGCAACCGGCAGCACGAATGGGCGCGCCGCATGGTGCGCGAACACCGGCTCAGCACCGACGACCTGATCTGGCCGCTGTTCGTGATGGACGGGCACGAACGCGCGCGCCGCCGGTGCCGTCGATGCCGGGCGTCGAGCGGCTCTCGGTCGACCAGTGCGTGCGCGAAGCCGAGCGCGCCGCCAAGCTCGACCATCCCCTGCCTCGCGCTGTTTCCCTATACCGATCCGAGCTTGCGCGACGAGGACGGCAGCGAGGCGCTCAACCCGGACAACCTGGTCTGCCGCGCCATCCGCGCCATCAAGAAGGAGGTGCCGGAGATCGGCATCCTCTGCGACGTCGCGCTCGATCCCTTCACCAGCCACGGCCATGACGGCCTGTTGCGCGACGGCGTCATCCTGAACGACGAGACGGTCGCGGTGCTGGTCAAGCAGGCGCTGGTGCAGGCGCAGGCCGGCTGCGACATCATCGCGCCCTCCGACATGATGGACGGGCGCGTCGGCGCGATCCGCCAGGGCCTCGACGCCGCGGATTTCCTCGACGTCTCGATCATGGCCTACGCGGCGAAATACGCCTCCGCCTTCTACGGGCCGTTCCGCGACGCGGTCGGCTCGGCCAAGACGCTGACCGGCGACAAGCGCACCTACCAGATGGACCCGGGCAATTCCGACGAGGCGCTGCGCGAGGTCGCGCTCGACATCGAGGAAGGCGCCGACATGATCATGGTCAAGCCCGGCCTGCCCTATCTCGACATCGTGCGCGCGCGTGAAGGAGGCCTTCGGCATGCCGACCTTCGCCTACCAGGTGTCGGGCGAATACGCGATGATCATGGCGGCGGCGGAGCAACGGCTGGCTCGACGGCGAGCGCGCGATGATGGAGAGCCTGATCGCCTTCAAGCGCGCCGGCGCCGACGGCGTGCTCACTTATTTCGCGCCGCGCGTGGCGGAAAAACTGAAAGCCAGAAATAGCTTCGCATCCTCAATCCGCTCATTCCCGCGTGCGCGGGAATCCGAGCCTCAAGGGCAAGCCGTGCAGATCATCCTTCGAGGGTCGCCCGCTCGCACCGCAGGATGACGAGCGACTTGGGCCGTCCCGATCAGCGATCAGGAAGTCGCAATGGGTGAGTTCGCAATCGGTCAAGGCGTGTCGCGCTTCGAGGATCCGCGGCTGTTGCGCGGCGGCGGCCGCTACGTCGACGACATCAAGCTGCCCGGCATGGCGCACGGCGTCGTCGTGCGCTCGCAGCACGCGCACGCCCGCATCAAGTCGCTCGACGTGAGCGCGGCGAAAGCCGCGCCCGGCGTGCTGTGCGTGCTGACCGCGGCCGACTTCAAGGCGGCCGGCTGGGGCGACCTGCCGAGCCATGGCGGGCTCAAGCGCCGCGACGGCTCGCCCATGCTCAAGACGCGCTATCCGATCCTGGCCGAGGAGCGCGTGCGCTGGGTCGGCGACTGCATCGCCTTCGTGGTCGCCGAAACCGTGGCGCAGGCGCTCGATGCCGCCGAACTCATCGATCTCGCGCTCGAGCCGCTGCCGGCGGTGACCTCGACCGAAGCGGCGGCCAAGCCCGGCGCGGTCAAGGTGTGGGACGACGCGCCCGACAATATCTGCTTCGTCGAATTGATCGGCGACAAGGCCGCGACCGACGCCGCCTTCGCGCGCGCCGACCATGTCGTCAAGCAGAAATTCGTCATCAACCGCGTCACCGCGGCGTCGATGGAGCCGCGCGGCGCGGTCGGCGACTACAACGCCGGCGACGGCCGCTACACCATCTACACCGCGATCCAGCGCCCGCACCCGACGCGCGCCGACTTCGCCAAGATGATGAAAGTTCCGGAGAGCAGGATCCGCATCGTCACCGGCGACACCGGCGGCTCGTTCGGCATGAAGTCGCCGATCTTCAACGAAATGCCGCTGGTGCTGCTCGCCTCCAAGCTCACCGGCCGGCCGGTCAAGTGGATTTCGACGCGCACCGAAGCGTTTCTGTCGGACGCGCAGGCGCGCGACAACGTCACCGAAGCCGAGATGGCGCTCGACAAGAACGGCATCATGCTCGGCTTCCGCGTCAGGACGATCGCGGCCATCGGCGCCTATCTGCAGTCGGCGATGCCGGCCTTCGTGTTCAACGCCGGCTCGCTCGCCGGCACCTACCGCACGCCCGCCATCCACGTCGACATCAGCGCGGTGTTCACGCACACCAATCCGATCCGTCCCTATCGCGGCAACGGCCGGCCGGAAGCCGGCTTCGTCATCGAGCGCATGGTCGACTGCGCCGCCGACCAGCTCGGCATCGATCCGGCCGAATTGCGCCGGCGCAATTACGTGCCGGCGAGCGCGATGCCGTACAAGACGCCGCTCACCTTCACCTGGGACTGCGGCGAGTTCGAAAAGAACATGGACCTTGCGCTGGCGCAGGCCGACGTCAAGGGCTTCAAGGCGCGCAAGGCGGAGGCGGCCAAGCGCGGCAAGCTGCGCGGCCTCGGCTTCTCCAACACCATCGAACGCGCCGCGCCCGTCGGCCTCGAGGGCGCCGAAGTGCGTTTCGACCGCGACGGTTCGCTGCTCTTGTTCTCCGGCGCCAACAACCAGGGCCAGGGCCACGAAACCGCGTTCAAGCAGATCGTCTGCGACCGGCTCGGCATCGATCCGCGCGAGGCCACCTACATCCAGGGCGACACCGACCAGGTGTTCTTCGGCGAAGGCACCGGCGGCTCGCGCTCCTCCGCCATGGCGGGCTCCGCCTTCCATCTCGCCAGCGAGAAGGTCGTTGCCAAGGCGCGCGCCATCGCCGCGCACATGCTGCAGGTCGAGCCGGACGAGCTGCGCTTCGAGGAGGGCGTCTTTTCCACCAGCAAGACCAACCGCACGCTGTCGATCAAGGAGCTGGCGCCCGCCGCGCTCGATCCCAAGAACCTGCCCAAGGGCATGGAGCCGGGCCTGTCCGCCACCTCCGTGTACAGCGCGCCGGTCGCCAACTACCCGAACGGCGTCCATGTCTGCGAACTGGAGATCGACCGCGAAACCGGCCAGGTGCAGATCGTGCGCTACAGCGTCGTCGACGACGTCGGCACGGTGATCAACCCGCTGCTGATGCACGGCCAGGTTCAGGGCGGCATCGCGCAAGGCGCCGGCCAAGCGCTGATGGAGGACATCCATTTCGACGCGGCCGGCCAGCTGGTGACCGCCTCGTTCATGGATTACGCCATGCCGCACGCGCACGACCTCTGCGACATGGAGGTCGAGGCCAACCCGGTGCCGACCAAGACCAACCCGCTCGGCGTCAAGGGCGTCGGTGAAGCCGGCTGCGTCGGCGCGCTGCCCGCCGTGGTCAACGCGGTGGTCGACGCGCTTGCCGAATTCGGCGTGCGTCACATCGAGATGCCGGCGACGCCCGAGCGCATCTGGCGCGCGATGCAGACCAAGGTCAGCGCCTGAGATATTCCGGCCGGATGCAAGGCCCGTCGATGGAGTAGCGCCCGGCGCCGGCGCCCGCCAGCATCAGGAAGCCGCCGACGATGGTGATGTTCTTCATGAAATGGGTCATGTTGCTGGTGTGTTCGGCCGCGCCCGCCGGGTAGTGCCAGAAGTCGTGGAAGAAATAGGCGGCGATGGCCGTGAACAGCGCCAACGCGAGCGCGCTCAGCCGCGTCTGCCAGCCGACAATGACCAGCACGCCGCCGCCGAGTTCAAGCGCGGCGGTGGCGACCGCGAGCACGTCCGGCATCGGAAGACCTTTGGAGTTCGATCGACGCCGCGGTCGCGGTCAGGTCGGTGAACTTGTGGAAGCCCGACGATACGAAGATCAGGGCGATCAGAATTCGCCCGGCCAGCAGGAAGGCGTCGTTGACGCCGGCGGCGGCGCGCACGTCGGGTTGCGCATAAGTCGTCATCGGATGGGTGGTCGCCATGGCGCACCTCTTTACGGTTACGATGTCCCGATTTAACTCCCCGGCGACGACGCGCGTTCCTTTGCCGCCTCTGCCCTTCGGGATGACGTTCCCGCCGCAACACATTAATGTGACCGCTGATTTGAGCCTTGGCGCTCGCGCTGATTCGTCCGGGTTCCGGTTTGCGTCCCGCTTTCGCCGCGCGATCTTTAGGAGATTTTCATGCGCAATGTCGGCCGCAAGCTCGCCTTCGTGCTCGCCTCCTCCAATCACGGAACCATGATCGTCAACCGCTTCGACTACCGCATGACCGGACCGGCGAGCGGCATCGGCGTCGGCTATCAGATCCTGCAAGGCGCCTCGTTCGATCCCGAACGAAGTCGAGCTCGCGCTGCAGCTGCTCGACCTGCGGCGGCGCTTTCACGGCGACGGCGTGGTGGCGATCGACTGCGGCGCCAATATCGGCGTGCACACCGTGGAATGGGCGACCGCCATGACCGGCTGGGGCTCGGTGGTGTCGATCGAGGCGCAGGAGCGCATCTATTACGCGCTCGCCGGCAACATCGCGATCAACAACTGCTTCAACGCCATCGCCTTGCACGCCGCGGTGTCGTCGGAAACCGGCATCATGCAGATTCCGAACCCGGATTATTTCACGCCCTCGAGCTTCGGCAGCCTGGAGCTGCGCCAGAACGCCGGCAACGAATTCATCGGCCAGCAGATCGATTACAGCGCCGGCAATATGGTGCCGGTGCAGAAGATGACGCTCGACACGCTCAACCTGCCGCGCGTCGACCTGATCAAGATCGACATCGAGGGCATGGAGTTCGAGGCGCTGCAGGGCGCGCGCGAGATGCTCGCCAACAGCAAGCCGATTTTGCTGGTCGAGTTGATCAAGAGCGGGCGCGAGGCGCTCGCCGCGTTCCTGGCCGAGCGCGGCTATCACGTGGTCGACGCCGGCATCAATCTCTTGGCGATCCACCAGAGCGACCAGACGCTCACGCAATTGAAGGCGGCGCAGCGCCCGCCGCAGTCCTCGGCCGCCTAGCCGGCCGCGCGGCGCGCCGGACGCGGCAGATGCAGGCCGCATTCGCGGCTTTGCGCGTTCTCCCACCACCAGCGGCCGTTGCGCTCGGGCTCGCCCGGCGCAAGCGCGCGCGTGCAGGGCGCGCAGCCGATCGAGGCGAAGCCTTTGGCGTGCAGCGCGTTGACCGGGATGCGTTCGGCCTCGACCGCCGCGAGCACCTGCTCGCGCGTCCAGTCGAACAGCGGGTTGAACTTGATCAGGCCGCGGCTTTTTTCGTAGCCGATCATGCCGGCTTCGCGCCGCACGTCGGTCTGGTCGGCGCGCGCGCCGGTGATCCAGGCTTGGCTGCCGGCCAGCGCACGTTCGAGCGGCCCGACCTTGCGCACGTCGCAGCAAGCCAGGCGGTTTTCCTTCAACTCGTAGATGCCGTCGATGCCCTGGCGGTCGACCAGCGTCTCGACCGCGACGTGCTCGGGATAGATGGCGCGGATGCGGCGGCCGTAGCGGCGCTCGGTCTCCGCCCATAGCGCGTGCGTTTCCGGAAACAGCCGGCCGGTGTCGAGCGTCACCACGTCGATGTCGAGATCGCGTTGGCAGATCCAGTGGAAGATGAGTTGGCCTTCGACGCCGAAGCCGTGCGTGAACACGATGCGGCCGGCGAGCGCCGCGCGCAAATAGGATAGACGCTCGGCCGGCGCGAGCCCCGCCATCGCCTGTGCGTGCACGCGCACCTGCGCTTTGACATCGCCGATGCGCGCAAGCGGCGCGGCCGGCGCCAGCGGCACGCTCTCGGCATTGTCCTCTTGGGTGCTCGGCGGCTGTTCGAACATAAAGCAGATATGGGCGCTGGAAATTCAGCGTCAAACCAAAAATATTATTCGTTGATCGGGTGATTTCGCACATTCGCGCTGCTGCGGATGCGAAGGCGGCAATGCCGGTCTTCTATGAAAGCGCGCATTGGCGGACGGCAAGATTTCTATCGCTTGGCGCAACGCGCAAACCAAAATGTCATTGCGACCGCGCTCAGCATGGAACGATCTTGCACGATGCAGTGAGTTATTCTCTCTTGGCGCAGCACCGTAACCGCAATTCCCTGCGCGCGCGGCGGCCTATGAAACATCCTTGCCGGCGCGTCACTCGGTGGCGGCCGGCTCGATGCGCGCCGGCCGATAGCCGTCGGCGGCGAGCGCTTGCTGAATCTGCTCGGCGTGCGCGGCGTCGCGCGTCTCGACGGTGACGTCGATGGTGGCGCCCTTGGCCGGCACGTCGAGAAACAGCCGGCGGTGATCGACTTCCAGGATATTGGCGTCGAGCGCGCCGAGCCGGCTGGCGATGGCGCCGAGCACGCCCGGTTGATCGGTGGTGGTCAAGCGGAACGACACGATGCGGCTTTCGCGCTCGAGTTCGCGCACCGTGATGGACGCGAGAATGCGCGGGTCGATATTGCCGCCGGACAAAATCAAGCCGACCTTCTTGCCGCGGAAGCGGGCGGGATCGGACAGCAGCGCGGCGAGCCCGGCGGCGCCGGCGCCTTCCGCCACCGTCTTCTGCAAGGTGGTATAGGCGTTGACCGCGCGCTCGAGATGCGGCTCGTCCACCAGCACGATGTCGGAGACGAGTTCGCGCACGATCGCGACCGTGAGCCCGGTCGACCTTCTTGGTGGCGATGCCTTCGGCGAGCGTCGGCGCCGCCGCGCGACCGTGTCCTTGCCGCGCAGCGCGTTCCACATCGACGGATAGAGCGCGGCTTCGACGCCGACGATGTCGATGGCGGGCTTGATGCCCTTGGCGGCGATGGCGCAGCCGGAGATCAGCCCGCCGCCGCCGATCGGGATCACCAGCACGTCGAGCGCCGGCACGTCTTCCAGCATTTCGAGCGCGACGGTGCCCTGCCCGGCGACGATGCGCGCGTCGTCGTAAGGATGCACCTGGATGTAGCCGCGCTCGGCCACCAGTTGCTCGACGCGGGTCTGCGCGTCGCCGACCGAGTCGCCGTGCAGCACCACCTCGGCGCCGTGCGAGCGCGTCGCCGCCACCTTCACGAACGGCGTCGTCACCGGCATCACGATGGTCGCCGGAATGGCGAGCCGGGCGGCGTGATAGGCGACCGCCTGGGCGTGGTTGCCGGCCGACATGGCGATGACGCCGCGCGCGCGTTCGGCTTCGCCGAGCGACAACAGCTTGACCAGCGCGCCGCGGTCCTTGAACGAATTGGTGACCTGCAAATTCTCGTATTTGACATAGACCTCGGCGCCGGTGAGCGCGGAGAGTTTCGGCGCCGGCAGCATCGGCGTGCGCAGCACCGCGCCGGCCAATTGGCGGCGGGCGGCCTCGATGTCCTTGACGGTGACGCTCAAGTCGCTCTCCCGCCGGCACCATGCCGCAAGCGCGCATGCCGTTCCAGCCTGCCGCCCCTTGCATCCGCCCGAATCATTCTCCATCTCGGAGGCGGTTCCGGCGCCGCGCGCCGGCGTCCCCGGGGGCATGCCATGACGTTCGACCCCAGAGCCCAGGCTTACGATCCGATGCGCCGCCCCGAACTGTTCGAGGGCGTGCCGGCGCGCCGCGTCGTCGCCTTCCTGATCGATATGGTCATCATCGCCAGCTCGCTGCTGCTGGCGGGCGCGATCGTCCTGCTATTGGGGCTGGTCACGCTCGGGATCGGCTGGGGGCTGTTCTTTCTGCTGGCGCCGCCGGCCTGGCTGGTCTGGGCCATTCTCTATTGCGGCGTGACGCTGGGCGGGCCGCGCTCGGCCACCCTCGGCATGCGGCTGATGGATCTCGAGATGCGCACTTATTACGGGGCGCCGGCCTATTTCGTGCTCGGCGCCGTGCACGCCGTCTTTTTCTGGCTCTCGGTTTCGGCGCTGACGCCGTTCGTTTTGCTGGTTTGCTTCTTCAACGAGCGGCGGCGGCTGTTGCATGACATCCTGCTCGGCACCGTGATCGTCAACGACGCCCGGCGCGTCGCCATGCTGCGCGGCGCGACGGCCGGCGGCGGTATCTACAAAGGGCTTTGACGGAGGACGCGGCGCGCGCGATGCTGGCGCCACCCGAGGCAATGTGAACGGCCCGTGACCCAACATTCGCGCGATACGCCGCAATTCTACCTGACCGCGCCCTCGCCCTGCCCCTATCTGGCGGGCCAGGAGGAGCGCAAGGTGTTCACGCATCTGGTCGGCGAGCGCGCCGGCGACCTCAACGACCTGCTCACCCATGGCGGCTTCCGCCGCAGCCAGTCGATCGCCTACCGGCCGGCCTGCGAGAGCTGCCGCGCCTGCGTGTCGGTGCGGGTGGTGGCGGCCGATTTCGTCCCGACGCGCAGCATGCGGCGGGCGGCCGAGCGCAACAGCGACGTGGTCGGCGACATGCGCAACCCGCATCCGACCTCGGAGCAATATTCGGTGTTCCGCGCCTATCTCGACGCCCGCCACCGCAACGGCGGCATGGCCGACATGACGGTGCTCGACTACGCCATGATGATCGAGGACAGCCACGTCGACACGCGGCTGATCGAATACCGCCGGCGCGGGCCCGACACCGGCATCAACGGCCGCGGCGCCGGCGCCTTGCTGGCGGTGGCGCTGACCGACGTGCTCTCGGACGGGCTGTCGATGGTCTATTCGTTCTTCGATCCCGACGCCGGCGACCGCTCGCTCGGCACGCTGATGATCCTCGACCATATCGAGCGCGCGCGCGCGATGCGGCTGCCTTACGTCTATCTCGGCTATTGGGTGCCGGGCTCGCGCAAGATGGACTACAAAGGCCGCTTCCTGCCGCAGGAGCGGCTGATGCCGTCGGGCTGGACAAGGGTCGAGCGCTAGAAGCAAAGCGCGCTCGCAACACATTTTACGCCGATTTTATGCTGGTCGGTCGCAGCGACGGCCGATAGTCGCAATTCTTTCTCTCTGAAGATATCGATTTGCGCGGGTCACTGCACAAAAACTTAGGGGGAAACTATGAAGCGCATCGTCTACACAGCGGCGCTTGCCGGGTTGGTCCTGTTACCGAACACGATAACGAACGCGCGCGCGGCCGACATCACCGTTCTTGCCTCTAACGGAGTCAAGGCTGCCGTACTCGAACTCGTCCCGCAATTCGAGCGCGAGACCGGACACAAGTTGAAATTTACCTGGGGGGCGTCAAATCTTCTGGTTAGGCAGATCGAAAACGGAGAAGCCTTCGACGTCGTCATCGCCACTCCTTCGCTCGTCAAGGGGCTTATCACGAAGGGCAAAGTCGTCGACGGGTCGGCCGTCAACCTCGCGCGCGTAGGCCTCGGCGTAGCCGTCAAACAAGGTGCGACGAAGCCTGACATCAGCACGGTTGCGGCTTTCAAAAGTACCATGCTGAATGCGAAGGCCATTGCCTTCACGACGGCTGGGCAGAGCGGTCTGCATTTTATCAGCGTCACGCAGAAGCTTGGCATTGCGGACCAGGTGAAGGCCAAGGGCAAAACCCTTCCCAGTGGCGCGGCGGCGGAATTTGTCGCTAAAGGCGAGGCAGATATAGCTATCCAGCTCATTCCTGAACTCGCGGAGGTCGCCGGTGTCGAGATCGTCGGCCCGTTTCCCCCGGAGTTACAGAACTACATCGTGCTGACTGGCGGTGTCGGTTCAAACGCAAAGGACAAGGGAGCGGCGCAGTCCCTGATAAAATACTTGACCACTCCGGCTGCGATGTCGGTGTTCAAATCTAAAGGCATGGAGCCGGGTTGAGCAAGAAGCAATGTCCGCTTTGGGTCATTAGCGTCCATCATGGTCCGGCGGCGTGATGTCCGCTTTACCTTGAAAAACGGACATTGACCGAGGGCCCGCCGCTTCCTACCGTAGGAACGGCTGATGCCGTCGGGCTGGACAAGGGTGGAGCGATAAGAGTGCCGCGTTTACCGGAAACGTCGGCGTGCTGAAAGCAGTGCCGCATACCGGCTTGGACGAGTTGCTCGACGACAATCTTCGCTTCGAGGATATAAGATTTTCGCCTTCGGGCCGTACGTTGGTCGTGGTGGCGACCAATGGAATTATTTGTCTGTTTGCCGCCGACACGTGTCAGCGGCCGGTTCGGATAACCCGATATGCGGAATTGTCTTCTGCCAGCTTAGCGTCGCCGCACGGCGTTGATTTTTTGAGCGAAGACGTGATCGTCGTTGCCAATCGCGCCGCGTGGCTAACGTTCTATCGCATTCCAAACGTGGACGCTTGGCAAGGCCGCATCAACGTCGAACCCATTCACGAGATGGATTCGGTGTGGTTCGGACGCAAGGGAGCAACCCGCAATCTCGAAGGCCGCGACGTCTCGTGTGGTCCGGGATCGGTCCGGGTCTACGGCGAGCATCTGTTTGTATCGTGCAACAATTTGAACACCGTGACTGCGCATCCCTATCGATTACATCAACAAACGATTGAGACCGGCGACGGCGCAGTCGGGATTGGAAATACCCGACGGAATTTCCATGAGCCGCGACGGCCGACGGATGGCTGTCAGCAACCACAACGATCACGGCGTGGTGGTGTACCGCACCACCGACAAAATACAGTCCTGCGTTCTGCGCGACGTCGATCTGCGCTATCCGCACGGACTTTGCTTCGATCCGACCGGGCGGGCCTTGTACGTCGCCGACGCCGGTGAGCGCCTCGTGCACGTTTTTTTCAATCCGGACGGCGAATGGGACAAGCCATGCAACCGCAGCACGTTCAAACTGCCGGCTGTGGGGATGGAGGCGTTCCGCAAGACAAAAGCAGCCGCCGGCGAAGAAAAATATCAGGCATTGGAAGGCGGCATCAAAGGCATCGACGTCGACCCTTCCGGCCGCATAGTGGTCACCACGTGCCGCCACCAAACGCTGCGGTTCTTCGAAGCGGCGGTCGCAACTGTCGAGGCGCGTTCGCGGCCGAATAGCGGAACGTGACCATGATCGACAGATCGGACGCTGCATGGTCTTGCCTAGTCGACGATACGCCCGAAATTTGGTCGAGTATCGTTCCGTGGCTCGCCACGGCAATCGAACTCGCGGGCATCGAGCCGTCGCGAATTCATGTCCACCATGTCTGCCCGCTCAGGCCCAGGCTAAAGGAGCTCTGTCATCGGCTTAAGATCAACACTCGAAAAACCGATACATTCGATCGGCGACTTCCTCATACGAACAAAATACGGCAATGCGCCACGGCCTTCACTGACGCCAAATATGTGATCTTGACCGACGTGGACGTTGTTTTCGCCGGCCGGCCGCCGCTGGATCAAATCCGCACCCCGGTCGCTGGAAAATTGGTAGACGAGCCGATCCGCCGGTGGAAATCCTGCGGAAAATATTTTCGATATCCGGGCTGCCCCCTCCGAGGAGCTATACCAACACCTATTACCACGCACAGAAAGCGCCGACGGATTTCGAAACATTTGCGGGAAATCACAATGGCGGCGTCCTGGTGTTCGATCGCGATCATCTCGCGCAAATCGGCCAAGCATGGGCGCATTGGGCACGCTGGCTCATCGGTCGCCTCGAACTCCTAGGGCGATGGTCCATTCACGTTGATCAAGTTTCCTTCTGCCTCGCGGTAAACCAATTGGGACTGGAGGTTGGTCTGCTGGATGAGGCCTGGAATTATCCTTTGCACCTCAACGTAGCGTCCGGCGGCAGCGAGCCTTTTCTTCTGCATCACCATGCCGTTTTCGAAGATAACCAGCTCCTAAAACAAGTCTCAACCGGTCGGGCCAGGGATGCCGTTGCGCGCGTGAACGACGCAATTGAAACCTTTCGGCGCAAGCATTTACGCGCTTAGTTCACCAGTCCCGGGACCGGCACGCCGAGCGTGTCGAGGATCAACACCGCGTTGAGCGCCAGCACGATGACGGTCGCGCCGATCGCGATCGCGTGGGTCAGCCGGCTGTTGACGAAGGCGCCCATCAGATGCGGCCTGCGCGTGAAGATCAGCAGCGCGATCATCGGCAGCGGCAGCGCGATGCTCAGGATCACCTGGCTCACCACCAGCGCCTTGGTCGCGTTGACGCCGTAGGCGACGACCACGAAGGCCGGCGCCATGGTGATGACGCCGGCGCAGCCAGATCGGGATGCGGAAGCCGACAAAGCCCTGCATGATCATCTGCCCGGCCATGGTGCCGACCACCGAGCGAGGAGATGCCGGAGGCGATCAGCGACATCAGGAACACGCCGGCGGCGCCGATGCCGAGCAGCGGCGCCAGCGTGTGATAGGCGGTCTCGATCTCGGCGACGTCGCTGTGGCCGGCATGGAAGGCGCTCGCCGCCATCATCACCATCGCCATGTTGACGAGGCCGGCGACCGCGAGCGCGATCACCACTTCCCAGTTCGAGATGCGCACCAGCATGCGCCTCTCGCGGTCGTCATGCGGCCGGGATGCGCGCCCTGCGTGAGGCCGGAATGCAGATAGACCGCGTGCGGCATCACGGTCGCGCCGATGATGCCGACCGCGAGCAGCAGCGCGCCGGCGTCGGGGATTTGCGGCGTCACCGATGCCGAGCGCGGCCGCCGCCCAGTCGACCGGCGCGATGAACATTTCGGCCAGGTAGCAGAGCGCGATGAGCCAGACGAAGCTCGCCGATGATGAGCTCGACCGGCCGGAAGCCGCGGCCCTCGAACATCAGGATGGCGTAGGTGACGACCGCGGTGATGCCCATGCCGGCGATCAGCGGCATGTGGAACAGCAGCGACAGCCCGATCGCGCCGCCGAGGAATTCGGCGAGATCGGTCGCCATGGCGGCGACCTCGCTGACCACCCACATGGCCCAGACCACCGGCTTGGGGAAATGGTCGCGGCACATTTCCGCGAGATTGCGGCCGGTGACGATGCCGAGCTTGGCCGACAGCGCCTGGAACAGCATGGCGATCAGGTTGGCGAGCAGCACCACCCAGAGCAGGGCTGTAGCCGTATTTGGCGCCGGCCTGGATGTTGGTCGCGAAATTGCCCGGGTCCATGTAGGCGATCGAGGCGACCACCGCCGGCCCGCCGAAGGCGAGATAGCCGCCGAAGCCGACGCGCCGCCCTGCCAGGACGCGCGCGCGCCGTGTCGACGGTGCGGGCGCTCAGGGCGTCGGGCCGCAAGTTCGGGGCGTCCATCGTCGGTGTCCTCGCCGCACGTCGCGGCCGCACCGGCAAAGCCATTTGGCTTTGGCGACCCGGACAATTCATGGCGTTTCGTCCCGAGTTGCACCATAGCCTGTTGCGAATAATTTGCAATTGCAAACCTTGTGCTGAACTGCCCTAACCCGCCAAAGGCCGGCGCGTCGGACAACGCAGAATCCCCCGAGCATTGCTTTATCTTGCAATTTTTAGACGCATAGGTGGTCAGCACTCGGCCATGGAACTTTCCTTGTTCGCCTCGGGTTAAGGCTGGCTTCCCGGCCTGGGCGGGCAACCTGCCGAACGTGTGCCGCGTGTTGCCGCCTCTCCCTGCGGGATAGCGGACGGGACGGATTTCGCCTCATCCGGGGCGAATGCCGGTAGGACTGGAAAAAGGGGCGGTCGCAAATGACCAGGACGCGGGTATCGGCGTGGTGGCTATTGATCCCCGTGCTGCTGTTGGCGGCAGCGCCGGCCTTTGGCGCCGAGCAAGCGCAGAAAGGGCCCTCCGAGGCGCTGTTCATCGCCGACGTCCTGGCGCTGATGATCGTCGGCCGCCTGCTCGGCGAAGCCATGCTGCGCATCGGCCAGCCGGCGGTGATGGGGCAATTGATCGCCGGCCTGCTGCTCGGGCCTTCGCTGTTCGGGCTGCTGCTGCCCGACATTCAGCACGCGCTGTTTCCCAAGAGCCCCGAACAGAAGGCGATGATCGACGCGATCTCGCAGTTCGGCATCCTGCTGCTGCTGCTGCTCACCGGCATGGAAACCGACCTCAAGCTGGTGCGGCAGACCGGCACGCGCCTCGATCTTCGCCTCGCTGATGGGCATCGTGGTGCCGTTCGCTCTGCGGCGTCGGCGCTCGGCGATGGTGCTGCCGGAAGACCTGCTGCCGGATCCGCAGCAAGCGCTGGTCACCGCGCTGTTCCTCGGCACCGCGCTGTCGATCGCCTCGGTCAAGATCGTCGCCATGGTGGTGCGCGAGATGAACTTCCTGCGCCGCACCGTCGGCCAGGTGATCCTCGCCTCCGCCATCATCGACGACAGCGTCGGCTGGATCATCGTCTCGATCATCTTCGTCATCGCGCTGCACGGCGCGGTCGAATGGACGTCGCTGGCCTGGAGCGTCAGCGGCACTTTCGTCTTCATGGTGGTGAGCTTCACCATCGGCCGGCGCGTCGTGTTTTTCGTCGATCCGCTGGGTCAACGACACCTTCGTCAGCGAATTCGCCGTCATCACCGCCATCCTGGTCATCATGGGCGCCATGGCGCTGATCACCGACATGATCGGCGTGCACACCGTGCTCGGCGCCTTCGTCGCCGGCATCCTGGTCGGCGAATCGCCGATCCTCACCCGTCATATCGACGAGCAGTTGCGCGGCATCATCACGGCGTTCTTCGCGCCGGTGTTCTTCGGCATTGGCGGGCCTGCAGGCCGACCTCACCATCCTCGCCGACCGGCAAGATCGCGCTGCTGACCGCCGGCCTCATTCTCATCGCCAGCATCGGCAAGTTCGGCGGCGCCTTTTCCGGCGCCAAGCTCGGCGGGCTGACGCCGCGCGAGGGCTTCGCGCTCGCCTGCGGCATGAACGCGCGCGGCTCGACCGAGGTGATCGTCGCCACCATCGGCCTGTCGATGGGCGCGCTCAACCAGAACCTCTTCACCATGATCGTCGCCATGGCGGTGATCACCACCATGGCCATGCCGCCGACGCTGCGCTGGGCGCTGTCGCGCATTCCGCTGCGCAAGGAGGAAAAGCAGCGGCTCGAGCGCGAGGAGCTGGAGGAGCGCGGCTTCGTGCCCAACCTCGAGCGCCTGCTGGTCGCGGTCGACGACAGCGCGAACGGCAAATTCGCCTCGCGCGTCGCCGGCATGCTGGCCGGCACGCACGGCATGCCGACCACCGTGCTGCACATCCCGGACGCCTCCAAGATCGAGACAAAGACGCAAAGAGGACAAGGGCAACGGCAAGACCGAGGCCAAGGCGACCGAGACCAAAGCGGACGCCAACCGCTCGAAGGCGGAAGAAGACAAGAAGGCGCAAGCCAAAGCCGACGCCGAAGCAGGAAAAGCAGGCGGAGAAGGCCGGCGATACCGTCAAGGAGGCGGCCGAGCAGATCCAGAGCAAGCAGAAGAAGGAGGAGAAGGCCGACAACGCCGGTCGACGTCACCACCATCGTGCACGAAGCGCCCTCGCCCGAGATCATCGCCGCCGAGGCCGAGAAGGGCTACGACCTCATGATCATCGGGCTGGAGAAGACCTCCAAGCGCGACAAGGAATTCCACGCGAGCGTGACCACGCTGGCGCGCGGCTTCGAGGGGCCGCTGGCGGTGTCGGCGGTGCGCGACGATCTGTTGAAGAAACCCGACGCCAAGCTCAGCATCCTGGTGCCGGTCAACGGCACCGAGGCCTCGCGCAACGGCGCCGAGGTCGCCATCACCATGGCGCGCGCCACCAAGGCGCCGGTCACGGTGCTGTACGTCGCGGTCGGCGGCGGCAAGCGCACGACGCGGCGCAACCTGCGCACGCGGCGCCACGAGGAAGCGATCCTCAAGGACATCGTGGCGATCGCCGACGGCTACAACATGAGCATCCGCACCGCGGTGCTGGCCGACCGGGCGGCGGACGAAGCGATCATGCGCGAGGTCGAGCGCCGCAAGCACAATCTGGTCGTGATGGGCGTCGGCCGGCGCCCGGGCGAAAAGCTGTTCTTCGGCGACACCGCCGCGGCGCTGCTGGAAAAATCGGAGCGCTCGCTGCTGTTCGTGGCGAGTTAGCGGCCGTCGTCCCGGGCGAGCGCAGCGAGGCCCGGGATCCGTCTCGGCACGCGCGGAGTTGCCCGCCTTCGCGGGACGACAGTTGCTATTCCCGGTCTTCTGCCTTGCCGGCACTCGGCGCGCCGCGGAATTTGTTATTCTTCGGGCAGCCCTTGCGCGATGCGCCCGGCGTCGGCGCGATTGCCGCGCCAATCCTTGAGTTCCTTCATCGACAGCGTCTGGGTGCGGCCGGCGCCGTCGGTCCAGGTCAGCCCGTCATCGGCCTTGAAGGTGGTGACGTCGGACAGGCCCTTTTCCTTGTAGCGTTGCAGCCGCACGCCGCGGCCGCGCGCCATCTCCGGCACCTGGTCGATACTGAAAGATCACCATCTTGCGGTTGGCGCCGATGGCGGCGACCAAGTCGCCCTCGACCGTGCACAAAGCGGCGGCCTTGTCGGCGCCCTTGAGGTTGAGCACCTGCTTGCCCTTGCGGGTGGTGCCGAGCACCTCGTCCTCCGGCACCACGAAACCGTTGCCGGCATAGCTCGCCACCAGGAACTTGCGGCCGCCCTCGAAGGCGAGCGCCGCCACCACCTCGGCGTCCTCCAGATCGATGAACAGGCGCACCGGCTCGCCATGTCCGCGCCCGCCCGGCAGTTTCGCGGCCTCGATGGTGTAGAAGCGCCCGTTGCTGCCGAAGATCAGCACCTTGGCGGTGGTCTCGGTCGGGAACGCGAATTTCAGGCCGTCGTCGGTCTTGAAGGCGACGCCCGACAGATCGGTGACGTGGCCGCGCAGCGCGCGGATCCAGCCCTTCTGCGACACCACGACGGTGATCGGCTCGCGCACCACCATCGCCTCTTCGATCGCCGCCTCGTCGTGCTCGGGCGCCTCGCCGAAGCCGGTGCGGCGGCGGCCGAGATCGGTCTTCGGGCCGAACTTCGCTTTGATCTCCTTGATCTCGGCGGCGATATTTTTCCATTGCTTGTCGCTCGAGCCGATCAGCCCTTTCAGCGTCTTCAACTCCTCGCGCAGCGCCTTGTCCTCGGACTTGATCTCCATTTCCTCCAGCCGGCGCAGATTGCGCAGCCGCATGTTGAGGATCGCCTCCGCCTGCACGTCGGAGAGCTTGAAGGTCTTCATCAGGACGGGCTTGGGCTCGTCCTCCTTGCGGATGATCTTGATGACCTTGTCGAGGTTGAGATAGGCGATCAGGAAGCCGCCGAGCACCTCCAGGCGATGCTCGATCTTGCCCTGCCGATGCTTGGAGCGGCGCACCAGCACCTCGCGGCGGTGGTCGAGCCATTCGAGCAGGACTTCGGCGAGCCCCATCACCTTCGGGATGCGGCCCTTCGACAGCACGTTCATGTTGAGCGGAACGCGCGCCTCGAGCTCGGTCAACTTGAACAGCGACTCCATCATCAGCGTGGCGTCGACCGTGCGCGCGCGCGGCTCGATGACGAGGCGGATGTCCTCGGCCAATTCGTCGCGCACGTCGGCGATCAGCGGCAGCTTCTTCTCGTTGATCAGCTCGGCGATCTTCTCGACCAGCCGCGACTTCTGCACCAGCCAGGGAATTTCGGTGACGACCACGACGTAGGTGCCGCGGCCGGTGTCCTCGCTCTCCCAGCGCGCGCGCACGCGGAACGAGCCGCGCCCGGTGGCGTAGGCTTCCGCGATCGTCGCCGGCGGGTCGACCACGACGCCGCCGGTCGGGAAGTCCGGGACCCTTGACGTATTTCAGCAACGTGCGGCTGCGCGCCTTGGGATTGTCGATCAGGAACAGAGCGGCGTCGCACAATTCGGCGGCGTTGTGCGGCGGGATCGAGGTCGCCATGCCGACCGCGATGCCCTGCGAGCCGTTGGCCAGCAGATTGGGGAACGCCGCCGGCAGCACCACCGGCTCCTCGCCGGTGCCGTCATAGGTCGGGCGGAAATCGACCGCGTCCTCGTCGATGCCGTCGATCAGCAGCCGCGCGACTTCGGTCAGCCGCGACTCGGTGTAGCGCATGGCGGCGGCGTTATCGCCGTCGACGTTGCCGAAATTGCCCTGCCCGTCGATCAGCGGATAGCGCTGGGCGAAATCCTGCGCCAGCCGCACCATGGCGTCGTAGATCGCCTGGTCGCCGTGCGGGTGGAAATTGCCCATCACGTCGCCGACCACCTTGGCCGATTTCTTGAACGCCGCGCCGGGGTCGAGCCGCAACAGCCGCATGCCGTAGAGGATGCGGCGGTGCACCGGCTTGAGGCCGTCGCGCGCATCCGGCAGCGCGCGATTCATGATGGTGGACAGCGCGTAAGCGAGGTAGCGCTCCTCCAGCGCATCCCGCAGCGCAACCTCTTCAACCTCGCCTTTATCCGGGGGAATCAGCCTTTTGCCCATGGTTACTGGGTACTGCACCCGTCCGACATGAACAACAGATGAATAACCAACTCACGTCGGATGTTGATTCTTTGCTATAGTGTTCGAGCCCAAGGACAGCGGAAAGGCCTCCGCACCTGCCGCCAGCTTCGGCTGGAACAAAAGTAGCAAATCGCAATTACAATAGGCCTAGGAAAGAGGAGAAACGAATGCGCAAAATTGTGTTCGCGACCCTGATCGCTGCGGGTCTCGGATTCGTCGGATGGTCAACCGCGTCGGCCGCCCCGGCTGCCGGCACGGCGATCCATGAGTCCTCCCAGCAAGTCACGCCGGTGGTGAAGGTGCAGCATTGGTGGCGGCGCAGCCGGTGGCATCGTCGTAATCGCTGCCACTATCGCCGCTGGAGCCGTTGGGGCTGGTGCTGATCGGCACTTAGCCTTTGATTGAAGTGGGCCGGGCGCACAGTCCGGCCCATTTTCATTTCGTCTTGCGCGGCGCCGGCGGCTTGCGTTCCGAGGGCGGCGGCGGCCCGCTCAGGTCCTGCGGACCGTCATAGAAAATAAAACAGCCGTAATAAGCGGCCTCCACGCCGCGATGCCGTTGCGCGCACCGTTCCGTGCGCTTGAATTCGTCGAGTTTTTTGTAAATCAGATAGGTGCCGATGCCGTAGCGCACGTCGCCGCCCGGCCTGTTGCCGAGCCGGTCGATCTTACCCTTGAGATTGGGCTGCACCTTGAGGATGGCGTCGCGCAGGGTCTCGCCCTCGATGAAATTGTCCGGCAGCTGGTCGAACGGCCCGTCGAAATAATTGTTCACGCGCACATTCTCTTCGTAGGCGCCGATCATGATTTTCCGCTCGAGCCGCTGGTCGCGGTAAAACACAAAGCCGGTGCGCTTGCCGACCACGATGCGCTCGCTGAACGGCGCGGCGAAGAATTCGTCGGCGACCGGCACGGTCTCGTCGAGGATATAGAGGAAATTATTGAGCGCGGAATTGTAGACCAAAAAGAAGCGGATGCCGGAGTCGTCGAAGATCGGCCCGATGAAGGTCTCGTGCGGCGACAGCGCCTTGGCCGGCGGCTTGACCTGGAGAGGTCGTTGAGCTCGAACACGACGCTTTTGTCTTTGTAGGTCAGCCGGTAGCGGAAGCGTTCGAGCTTTTCGAGCTTGACCCCGTCCTTCTCGTCGAGCACGCGGTATTCGCCCGGCGTGTCGTCGCGCCAGCCGGTGGTCTGCTCGTAATAGCCGAACTGCACCTTGCCCTGATCGCGGTTGCTGGCGTCGAGCCGGATATTGCCGGCATAGGGCGAGCCGTTGAGCGTGAAGCGGAAATAGAAATAATTCTCGGTCGGGTAGACCTTCACCGTGTCGGGCAGGCTGTTGAGCACGAAGGCAAATACCGCCATCGGGTCCTTGACGTCGAGCGCGCCCGGCCGCAGCACCTCCTCCATGTAGGATTGATGCGGATGCAGTTGCGGCGGGTTGGCGGGTTGCGCGCAGACGGCGCCGGCCGTCAACAGCGCGGACAAAGCGATCAGGCAACGCAACTTCACTCTCCATTCCGCTCACGCCACGCTCGGCAGCGCGCGTTCGAGCGCCGCGATGAAATGCGCGCGCTCGTCGGCGAGCGCCAGCCCGCGCGGCTCCAGCACGTGGCGCGTCGAGGAAGAAGCCGGTGAGCGCGAAGCCGTCGGCGAGATCGCGGCCGCCGGCCGGCGCATCGGCGTCGCGCGAGGAAAGCCGGCAGCCGCAGCATCTGGTCGGCCCACGGCTCGCCGGCGATGCGCGACACCGCGCGGCCCGATTTCGGCGACACATAAATCAGATCGGCGGTCGCGCCGGTCGCGGCGCACTGCGCGAGGTCGAGGCCGAAGCCGAGCTCGGCCAGCAGCTGCAGCTCGAAGCGCACCACCATCGGCGCCGCCACATTGCGGCATCGTCGAGGCGGTCGAGGATGGCCGTCGAGTTCGGCATAGAGGCCGGCATGCGGATCGCGCTCGGGCAACAGCCGCATCAGCGCGGCGAGATGCGTCGACGCCATAGATCGCATGCGAGGCGCGCGAAGAAACTCGCCGGCGCGCAGGTCGCAGCCCTTCGACCGTGTAATTGCCGAGATGCTCGTCGAGCCGCGCCCGCCAGGTGGCGCTGACGGTGTTGCCGGGCTGCAGCACCGGCTTCATGCGCGAGCCGAAGCCGCCGCGCACCAGCCCGAGATGGCGGCCATGCTCGCGCGTCATCAGCTCGAGGATGGCGCTCGCCTCCCCGTGCCGCTTGACGCCGAGCACGATGCCTTCATCGGTCCATTGCATGGACTTCGTACGTTCTACGTCACTCCTTCTGGGAAACTCCAGCCCCATGGCGCGGTAGCGCTCGGGGTCGTCGCCCCAGCCCTCGCGCACCTTCACGAACAGGAACAGGTGCACCTTGGCTTCGGCGATCTCGGCGATTTCCTTGCGCGCCGCCTCCCCGATCGCCTTGATGGTCGCGCCGCCTTTGCCGAGCACGATCTTGCGCTGGCTTTCGCGCTCGACATAGATCGTCTGCTCGATGCGGATGTCGCCGTTGCGCAGTTCCTTCCAGACCTCGGTCTCGACCGTGGAGTGATAGGGCAATTCCTGGTGCAGCCGCTCGAACAGCTTCTCGCGCGTGATCTCGGCCGCCAGCTGCCGCAGCGGCGCATCCGACATCTGGTCGGCCGGATAGAGCCACGGCCCCGGCGGCATGCGCGCGGCGAGCCAGGGCTTCAGGTCGGCGACGCCGTCGCCGGTCAGCGCCGAGATCATGAAGGTCGCCTCGAACTTGGCCTTGTCGTTGGCGGCCTGCGCCAGCGCCAGCAGCGTCTCGCTTCGGCACCAGATCGATCTTGTTGAGGATCAGCGACCTTCGGCGCGCTGCACCTCGGCGAGCTTGTGCGAGGATCGCGTCGGCCTCCTCGTCGAGGCCCTTGCGCGCGTCGATCAGCACGCCGACCAGATCGGCATCGTGCGCGCCGCTCCAGGCGCGTCGTCACCATGGCGCGGTCGAGCCGGCGGCGCGGCGCGAAAATGCCCGGCGTGTCGACGAAGATGAGCTGCGACGCGCCTTCGACCGCGATGCCGCGGATCAGCGCGCGCGTGGTCTGCACCTTGCGCGAGACGATCGATGACCTTGGAGCCGACCAGCGCGTTGAGCAGCGTCGATTTGCCGGCATTGGGCGCGCCGATCAGCGCGACGAAGCCGCAGCGCGTGTCGCCTGCCGGCCTGCCTCAGCCATCCAGCTTTGTCCAGCCGCGACGCCGACGCGCGTCAGCATGGCGGCGGCGGCGGCCTGCTCGGCGGCGCGCTTGGAAGAGCCCATGCCCTCGGCCGGCGGCCGGTCGGGCAGCGCCACCGCGACGCGGAATTCCGGATCGTGATGCGGGCCGGTGCGCGCCAATTCGCGATAGGCCGGCGTCGGCAGGCCGCGCGCCTGCGCCCATTCCTGCAGCATGGTCTTGGGATCGCGCAGCGGCCGCAGCGGCTTGAGCATGCGCTCTTTCCAGAACCGCTCGACCAGTTCTTCGGCCGCCGCGATAGCCGCCGTCGAGATAGACCGCGCCGACCAGCGCCTCGCAGGCATCGGCCAGGATGGTGGCGCGCAGGCGCCCGCCGGCGTGCGATTCCGAATTGCCGAGCTTGAGCGCGGGCCCGAGATCCATGGCGCGCGCAACGTCGGCGCAGGTTTCCTTGCGCACCAGATCGGCGAGCCGGCGCGACAGCTCGCCCTCGTTGGCCTTGGGAAAGGCGCGATAGAGCATGTCGGAAATCACCAGGCCGAGCACATGGTCGCCGAGAAATTCCAGCCGCTGATAGCTGTCGGCGCGGTTGCGCCGCCGGCCAGCGCCGAAATATGCGTGAGCGCGCGCTCCAGCAGCGCCTTGTCGGCGAATTGTAGCCGATCCGCTCTTCGAGGCGCCGTGCGTGTCCTTGGCCTTGCGGCTCATCGGACGATCGTGAACAGCCTGCTCCAGCGCACCGACACCGGCCAGCGCCAGAATTCCCAGGCGCGCTCGCCCTCATAGACCGAGAAGAAGATGATCTGCGCCTTGCCGACGATATTCTCGAACGGCACCATGCCGACCTGGCTGAAGCGGCTGTCGGTCGAATTGTCGCGGTTGTCGCCCATCATGAAATAATGGCCGGGCGGCACGGTGTAGACCTGGGTGTTGTCGGCAAAGCCGTTGTCGACCAGATCGAGCGTGTAATAGGTCACGCCGTTCGGCAGCGTCTCCTTCCAGCGCTTGACCGGCGCGTCGCGCACGCCCTCCTCGGTCGTCGATGAAGGCGGCGCCGCGCTCGCGCTTGACCGGCGCGCCGTTGATGTGCACCACGCCGTCGATCACCTGGATCTTGTCGCCCGGCAGCCCGATCACGCGCTTGATGTAGTCGGTCGGGTGTCCTTCGGCAGGCGGAACACCACCACGTCGCCGCGCTCGCGGCAGCCAGCTGCCGGGAATGCGGCCGGAGAACAGCGGCGGCGAGAACGGCAGCGAGAAATGGCTGTAGCCGTAGGAATATTTCGACACGAACAGATAATCGCCGACCAGCAGCGTCGCCTTCATCGAGCCGGACGGGATATTGAACGGCTGGAACAGAAAGGTGCGGATGACCAGGGCGATGAGCAGCGCGTGGATAATGACGCGGACGGTTTCGAGCGACGCCGCCTTCTTTCCGTTTTGTTCCGGATGTCACGCTCATCGGCCTCTCGTCCCGCCTGACGGCGTTGCGCGCCCCGCGGACCTTGTAGCGGCTGGCATTCGCGCAGGCGCAATCAAGAACGCCGAAATTCGCCGTATAACTATTTGGTCTGGATTACGATTTCTCCGGCTCGCTCCGGCGTCCGGCGGCACCGCGCGTGATGATGACGATGGCCTGCGCGGTCGGGCCCTCGTCGGTGAGCGAGACATCGATGCGGGCCTCGCAGCCCGGCCGGCGTGATCGCCTGCAGCCGCTTCAGCGCGCCGCCGGTCAGCTTCATGGTCGGCCGGCCCGACGGCAGATTGACCACGCCCATGTCGCGCCAGAACACGCCGCGCGGAAGCCGGTGCCGAGCGCCTTGGCGCAGGCCTCCTTGGCGGCGAAACGCTTGGCATAGGTCTCGACCGTGTTGGCGCGCCGCTCGGCCTTGGCGCGCTCGACCGGCGGTGAAGATGCGGGTCGAGAAAGCGCTCGCCGTGGCGCTCGATCACCTTGCGCGATGCGCCGCACGTCGACGATGTCGGAGCCGAGGCCGATGATCATGCGCGCCTAGCTCGGCTCGCCCGCGGTCCATCGCCGCGCGCATGAACTTGACGGTGTCGGCAAGCCCCTCGAACACCGCTTCGCCGACCAGGAAATGGCCGATATTGAGCTCGACGATCTGCGGCAGCGCCGCGATCGTCTCGGCGGTGGCATAATCGAGCCCGTGGCCGGCGTGAACTTCGAGGCCGAGGCGCTTGCGCCAGCGTGGCGCCGGCACGAATGAGCTGCCATTCGGCCTCGGCCTCGGCCGCGTTGCCCTGCGATCAGCGCGTCGCACCAGGCGCCGGTATGGATCTCGATCACCGGCGCGCCGAGCGCGGCCGCCGCCTCGATCTGTGCCGGCTGCGCGGCGATGAACAGCGAGACCCGGATGCCGGCATGCTTGAGCGCGCGAATCGACCGGCGCGAGCTGCGCCTGCTGCCTGACCGCGTCGAGCCCGCCTTCGGTGGTGCGCTCGGTGCGCTTTTCCGGCACCAGGCAGACCGCGTGCGGCTGGGTCTTGAGCGCGATGGCGAGTCATCTCCGTCGGTCGCCGCCATCTCGAAGTTGAGCGGCTTGTCGATCTCGGCCTTCAGCCGCGCGATGTCGTCGTCGCGGATGTGGCGGCGGTCCTCGCGCAGATGCGCGGTGATGCCGTCGCAGCCGGCCGCGATCGCGAGCTTGGCGGCGCGCACCGGATCGGGATGGCGCCCGCCGCGCGCGTTGCGGATGGTGGCGACGTGATCGATGTTGACGCCGAGGCGCAGATGGGGACGCGGTCATCTCGCTATCCGTTCACCCGCTCGGCCTTGGCCACCACCGGCTTGGCGCGCAATTGCGCGATGATGGCGGTGAGATGCTTGAGGTCGTAGACCTCGAGATCGATCAGCACGTCGGTGAAATCCGGCGCGCCGCCGCGTCATGCGGATATTGTCGATATTGCCGTCGTTCTCGGCGATCACCTGCGCGATCTGCGCGAGCGAGCCGGGCTCGTTCACCGATTGCACCGCGATGCGCGCCGGGAAACGCTGCGGCGTGCGCTCTTCCTCGTCCCAGCGCACGTCGAGCCAGCGCTCCGGCTTGTCCTCGAATTCGCTCGAGCGCAGGCGACTGGATCGGATAGATGGTGATGCCCTCGCCCGGCGTCAGGATGCCGACGATGCGGTCGCCCGGCACCGCGCCGCCGTTCGGGCGCGAAGCGCACCGGCAGGTCGCCGTTGATGCCGCGGATCGGGATCGCCGGCGCCGGCTCGACGCGCGGCTACCCGGCACCTGGAATTTGACCGAGGTCAGCTTCTTCAGGCCGAACCAGCCGCTCTCCGGCTTGCGCTTGACCGCCATGCGCGGCGGCGCGCTCTTCCTTGTAGTCGGGATACATGGCGCGGGCGACGTCGGAGGCCTTCATTTCGCTGCGGCCGACCGCCGCCATCACCTCGTCGATCGAGGCGCGCGCCAGCCGCGGCAGCGCGCCGGTGAGCTTCTCGTCCGAATAGGCCATCTTGGCGCGCTGGAACAGGCGCTCGACGATGCGCCGGCCGAGCCCGGTATATTGCGTGCGCACGGCGGCGCGGGTCGCGCGCCGGATCGCCGCGCGCGCCTTGCCGGTGACCACGATCGATTCCCAGGCCGCCGGCGGCGCGCTCTGCGCCTTCGAGGTGAGGATCTCGACCTCGTCGCCGTTGACGAGTTCCGAGATCAGCGGCGCGATCTTGCCGTTGATCTTGCAGCCGACCGCGGTGTTGCCGACGTCGGTGTGCACCGCATAGGCGAAGTCGATCGGCGTCGCCTTGCGCGGCAGCGCGATCAGCTTGCCCTTGGGCGTGAAGCAGAACACCTGGTCGTGGAACAGTTCGAGCTTGGTGTGCTCGAGGAATTCTTCCGGGTTGGAGCCTTCCGCCAGCAGCTCGATGGTGCGCCGCAGCCAGGCATAGGCGCTCGACTCGCGCGACAGCATTTCGGTCGGCGAGCCGTGCGCCGTCCTTGTAGAGCGCGTGCGCGGCGATGCCGTATTCGGCGATCTCGTGCATCTCGGCGGTGCGGATCTGCAGTTCGACGCGCTGCTTGCCCGGACCGATCACGCGTGGTGTGGATCGAGCGGTAGTCGTTCTGCTTGGGCGTCGAGATGTAATCCTTGAAGCGGCCCGGCACCATCGGCCAGGTGGTGTGCACGATGCCGAGCGCCTGGTAGCAGTCGGCGACCGTCTTGACGATCACGCGGAAGCCGAAGATGTCGGACAGCTGCTCGAAGCCGACCGACTTGCGCTCCATCTTGCGCCAGATCGAATAGGCGCGCTTGCGCCGCCCCTGCACCCGCGCCGTGATGCCGCGGTCGGCGAGCTTCTTGGTGAGCTGCTGCTCGATCTCGGCGATCAGATGACTTGTCGCGCTCGGCGAGCGCGTTGAGCCGCGTCGCTCACCACCTCGTAGGCTTCCGGATAGAGCTCGCGGAACGCCAGGTCCTCGAGCTCCTCGCGCATCTCATGCATGCCCATGCGGCCGGCGAGCGGCGCATAGATTTCCAGCGTCTCCTCGGCGGCGCGGCGGCGCGCCTCCAGCCGGCATGTAGTCGAGCGTGCGCATGTTGTGCAGCCGGTCGGCGAGCTTGACCAGCAGCACGCGCACGTCGTCGGCGATCGCCAGCAGCAGCTTGCGCAGGTTCTCCGCCTGCTTGGCTTCCTTGGTGACGAGGTCGAGCTTCTTGAGCTTGGTCAGGCCCTCGACCAGCGTGCCGATGTCGTGGCCGAACAGGCTGTCGATCTCGGCGCGCGTGGTCTGCGGTGTCCTCGATGGTGTCGTGCAGCAAGCGCCGCGGCGATGGTGGCGTCGTCGAGCTTGAGGTCGGTGAGGATCGCCGCGACTTCGAGCGGATGCGAGAAATACGGGATCGCCCGAGGCGCGCCGCTGCTCGCCATGCGCCTTCATGGCGTAGACATAGGCGCGGTTGAGCAGCGCCTCGTTGGTGTTGGGATTGTAGCGGCGCACCCGCTCGATCAGCTCGTATTGCCGCATCATGTGCGGCTTGCGGCCTGGCGCCGCCTTTTCGGCTGCCGGCGCCGGCGCGGCGACGGCGCGCGTTCGGCCGGCGCCCGGGTGGGCGCCTGCTTCTGCATCCGCGGCAAATGGTCCGAGCGCGCGCGCATGCTAAACAAGGGCTCTCGCGGCCGCCCAAACCGGCCTGAAACCGTGCCGGCGGCCCTTCCTTCACCATAGATATCACGCAGCCAGGCCTTGGCCGCAAGGGATTGCGATGCTGGTTGACGAAATGAACAACGGCCCGGCTTTTAGCCGGGCCGTTTCAGTAAACTTGATGCCGATGCGGAAAAGCGGCGCTTATTCGGCGTCTTCTTCCGGCTGCTCTTCCGGCGGCGCCAGGCCTTCGAGGCCCTTGAGCAGCTCTTCTTCGGTCATGCGCTCGGCGGCGACCTCGGTATCGTCGGCATCGACGTTGGCGCCGCTGCCGGCGCCGATCAGCGGCACTTCGGGCTCCGGCTCGTCGACCTCGACATATTTCTGCAAGCGAATGGATCAGATCTTCCTTCAGATCGCCGGGCGACACGGTGGTTTCGGCGATTTCGCGCAGCGCCACCACCGGATTCTTGTCGTTGTCGCGGTCGACGGTAATCTGCGACCCGGACGAGATCATGCGCGCGCGATGGCTCGCCAGCAGGACGAGATCGAAGCGATTTTCAACCTTATCGATGCAGTCTTCGACGGTGACACGGGCCATCGGCTCGGCACTCCTTAAAGGGGAACTATTGTCCGGAAATCGCGCGTTAGGTATCCCCTACCTAGCCGAAAGTTCAAGTGTTTTTGTCTTGGTTTGGCCGCAAGCCTCTGTTACGGACAATGCCCGCAAGCGCGCCGTCCGAGACTGGATTTAATCGGCAACGGCGTGATTGCGCGGCTGGCAGCTGAATTGATTTGAAGGTGCCGTCAACTGTTCACGAGCCCGGGTCAATGCCGACGCTTCGCGCTGCGCGCGCGTGGGCGCGCTGTCCGGTCTTAAAATGCAGATTGCTATTGCGAGGAAAGTGAGAGAGGACCATGACCGTACAAGGCGAAAAAATCGCACTATTCATTGATGGCGCCAATCTTATACGCCACCGCCAAGTCCCTCGGCTTCGACATCGACTACAAGAAGCTGCTGAAGGAATTCCAGTCGCGCGGCTATCTGTTGCGCGCGTTCTACTACACCGCGGTGATCGAGGATCAGGAATATTCCTCGATCCGGCCGCTGATCGATTGGCTCGACTACAACGGCTACTCGGTCGTCACCAAGGCGACCAAGGAATTCGTCGACCAGACCGGGCGGCGCAAGGTCAAAGGCAACATGGACATCGAGCTCGCGGTCGATGCCATGGAGATTTCCGGCACGATCGACCACATGGTGCTGTTCTCCGGCGACGGCGATTTCCGCTCGCTGGTGGAAGCCGTGCAGCGCAAGGGCGTGCGCGTGACGGTGATCTCGACCATCTCGACCCAGCCGCCGATGATCGCCGACGAGTTGCGCCGGCAGGCCGACATCTTCACCGACATCGTCACGCTGCAAGGCAAGATCGGCCGCGATCCGGCCGAGCGCGCGGCGCGCGAAGCGGCGCGCGGGCCGCGTGAAGATCGTGGACCGCGCGACGAGCGCGAGCCCGGGCACCACACGCCGCAATTCCTGCAGCGCGCGCCCACGCCGGTGCGCGCCGGGGCCGGCGCTGCCGACGACGACGACGAATCCTTCGAATAGCGCCGTGTGATGCCGGAGGCCGCGGCCAAGCCCGGACGCGACTGTCCGCGCTGCCCGCGGCTGGCCGACTTCCGTCACGCTTGGCGCGAGAAGGAGCCCACCTGGTTCAACGCGCCGGTGCCCTCTTTCGGGCCGCTCGACGCGCAGGCTGCTGATCGTCGGGCCTCGCGCCCGGCCTGCAAGGCGCCAACCGCACCGGGCGGCCGTTCACCGGCGATTATGCCGGCGTGCTGCTCTACGCAACGCTCACGCGCTACAAGTTCGCGCGCGGCGATTACGACGCGCATCCCGACGACGGGCTCGAACTCATCGATTGCCGCATCACCAACGCGGTGCGCTGCGTGCCGCCCGAGAACAAGCCGACGCCGGCCGAGATCAGGACCTGCCGGGATTTTCTCATCCCCACCATCGCGGAAATGAAAAACCTGCGCGCCATCGTCGCGCTCGGCCGCATCGCGCATGACAGCGCGGTGACGCGCGCTCGGCGGCAAGAAATCCGACGCCGCCTTCGGCCATGGACGGCAGGCACGAGATCGGCGCGCTGGCGCTGTTTTCGCAGCTATCACTGCTCGCGCTACAACACCAATACCGGCGTGCTGACGCCGGAGATGTTTCGTGAAGTTTTTGCCGAGGTGCGGCGTTATCTCGACGCCTGAACGCTGCATCGGCGCGGCGCATTTTGAGTTCATCGCCAGGACCTCGCCCATGACGAGCGGCGTCGTGGTGGCGAAGCAGTAGAAGTCGTCAGTCCACGTCACCGTGTTCGTCTGGAACGGCGCGAAGGCCTGCCAGGCGACTGCGGGGAACGTCCCCGCAATCATGTTGGAAACGACGGCCTGATCGACGTGACGCATGAGCGTCACCATTTGACCTGCGCCGGAGATGTTGCTCAGGCCCTGGCTGTCGATCTGGATGTTCACCTGCGCGTCCGCTTGGGACGTGAAGTGGTCCGGTCGCTGCTTCGAGTCGCGCTTTCAGGCGGGCGCGTGGCTGCGGGCCGAGTGCAACATCGCGGCAAACTGCGCCGGCGACACTATGCTCGATGACGACGGCAGGAAGAACGTGTTGGTGGAATCGGTGAAGCCAATCTTGGCCGCCGGATTCTGCGAGCTCAGAGTGACCGTCAAGGCGTTGCTGGCGACCTGGCTCAGCACCACGCCATTGTTGACCGAGTTGGCGAGGAATATCGACACTGTCTCCTCCGGCGTGAACGTCGCGCTTTCGTTGTTGCCGACCGGAATGGCATTGAGCGGAGCGTCGACCGTCGCGCCGTTGATGGTGGCCTGCTGCGACAGGCCGCACGTATAGATGCCGCCTTGCTCGTTCATCATGTTGAAGGTGCTGGCGGAGCCGCCCGCCGCACCGGTGAACACGCCGTCTTGGAAAGTGTAGGTCCACGCCGTCTGCACCGGCGCGCCAGTGACAGATGTTTGCTGGATAGTGGCGCCCGCGGTCAAAGACGTCGTGCTGGCGTAGATGTTGTAGTTCTCGATCCACGTGACCTGGTTCTCCTCCAGCGGCTTGAAGTTGAGCCAGGCCACCGGAAGATTGCCGGTGCCGAGCGGCGCGCTCACGACGCTTTTGACGATCGTGATCGCCTGACCCTGGGCGTAGATCTGTTGAACACCGGCCTGATCGATCGAAATGTTGAGTTGGTACTGCATCTCCCGCTCCATTGGTTGTGCATTTCTAATATTACAACCATAGAGAGCTGCTGGCCGCTGTCTGCAGCCATTCGCTTGTGAGCCCCGCAAAAACGGGGGTTCTGCTTGCGGGCTGCGCAATCGTCTAGCCGCCGCCAGCGGCTCGGGCTTCGTCGGCGATCAATTCAATCGCGGCCGCCAGGAGCAACAGCGAGCGCGGCCCGGCACGCTGCGCGATGCGGCGCAGTTCGTCATCGGCGGCATCGCGCGGCCCGGGCGTGGGCGGGCTTTTGTGGGCGTCCATTGTACCGCGTCCCAGCAACAGCCAGTCGAGCGAGACGTCGAGCACGGCGCCCAGAGCGATCGCATTGGGCAACGACATTTCCTTGTCTTCTTTCCAGCGCGTGATCGCGCTCTCATGCACGTTGAGTTCGGCCGCCAAGGCCTGCTGCTTGCGGACGCCGCGCGCCGCCAACGCTTCCCAAATCCTTTCGCCGCGAGTTCGACATCGTCCGTCCCTTTCACCGCCCTAGCTGGCACCGCCGTTGGACGCCGACGCCTCGCGCGTCGGCGCTTGTGCTCGCGTTTGATCCGTCCGCGCATGCGCATCAAGCCGTCACGTCGTAGGGGAATTGAGCGCGGGCGCGGCAAGGGCGCGCAAGCCGCGTTCCGCCGCACGGGTCTGCCGCGCTCCCGCGCAACTCAGCTAACGCGACGTCGCGTTAGCGGTCGCGCCGCGCATCGCGCGCGCTCTGGCAGAAATTCAATCTGCCGGCGGGGCGGGCCTAGGACTGAGCCTTGATCCAGGCGATCACTTCTTCGGCGTTCTTGTCGGGCGGGAACACCGGATAGAACACCTTGACGATCTTGCCGTCGTCGATCACCAGCGCCATGCGCTTGAACAGCGTCATGCCGGCGACGGTGAAGGTCGGCAGCCTGAGCGCCTTGGTGAAGGCAAGCTTTTCATCCGACAGGATCGCAAACGGCAGGTGCAAGCGCGTGGCCGCTTCCTGCTGGTAGGCGGTGTCCTGCGTCGACAGCCCGAACACCTGCGCGACGCCGAGCGTCTTGAGTTCGGCGTGGTGGTCGCGGAAGGCGCAGGACTGCGGCGTGCAGCCGCGCGCGCCCGGGATGTCGTTCCAGCCGGGCGGCAGATCGACGCCCGGCACGCCGGTGCGCGGATAGATGTAAAGCACGGTGCGGCCGGCAAGCTTCGACAAATTGACCGGCCCGCCGGACGTCGACGGCAACGCCAGGTCGGGAAGCGTCATGCCGGTCAGGTGATCGGCGGCGCCGTCGTCCTGCGGCGCAGGAATATTCGGCGGCAAAATATTCGGATTATGCGTGCCGGGCGCTTCGGTCATGCTGAACCTCCATAACTAATAAACTCCATCAGCGAACCGTCGGGGTCGCGGAAATAGACCGAGGTGCCCTCCCCTTTGGCGCCGAAACGCTGCATCGGTCCCCGCTCCACCTCGATGCCGTGCGCTTTGAGGTGGGCGATGGCGTCTTCGATCGGCCCCGCCCACTCGAAGCAGAGGTCGCTGTTGCCCGGCTGCACCGGCAGCCGCGCCACTTCGGCCGGGCTGACGCCGGGGCCATGCACGTTGAGCTGCTTGTCGCCGAAGCGATAGGCATAACCCACCGGCCGCGGCACCAAGGCCGCGCCCATGACCTCGACATAAAATTTGTTCGAACGCTCCCACTCGGAAACATGGATCACGCAATGATCGAGCATGGTCGTCGGCATTCGCTTGGTCCCGGCGGCGGCCTCGTAAACCTCTCCGATCCGCGCTAGGTTATATCCAACGTACCAGGCAGTTGAGGTCAAGCCTGCCGCCGAAACGAAAAAACCCAGGGAGCGACACCATGACCATGATTGAGGTGTTGAAGCGCGGCAGCCTCGCCGCCCTGCTCGTCACGGCCGCCGCTTGGCCGGCGGCGGCGCAGACCGCGAGCGCGACGCTGAAGAATGCCGCCGGCGCCGAGGTCGGCTCGGTCAAGCTCACCCAGTTGCCGGAGGGCGTGCTGCTCGCGCTCTCGCTCAAGGGATTGCCGCCGGGCGAACACGCCTTCCATGTGCACGCGGTCGGCAAATGCGAGCCGCCCTTCACCAGCGCCGGCGGCCATTTCAATCCGGGCACCAAGAAGCACGGCATCATGGCCGCGGACGGCCATCACGCCGGCGACATGCCGAATTTGCATGTCCCCGCCAGCGGCGAGCTTACGGTCGAGGTGGCGAACGCGTCGATCACACTCGATAAAGGCAAACCCAATTCGGTGTTTGGCCCCAACGGCACGGCGCTGGTCATTCATGCCGGCAAGGACGATTATAAAAGCGACCCGGCCGGCAATGCCGGCGACCGCATCGCCTGCGGCGTGATCCAGTAACCGAATTATTGCTTCGGCTGGGCTAATGGCGCCGCCGGCGCGACGCCGAGCTTGCGCCCCACCCGCTCCGCCACCGCGCGCCGTTCCTCGCCGAGCTTGGTGAGGCGCGCCTTTACCGCCGCCAGCGTCTCCGGCGAGGCCGCGTTCGGTGAACCCGAGTTCAAACGGCGGCTGGGGGTCATATTCGATTTGCAGCTGGATTTCGCGCGCGGTTTGTTCGCCGGCGAGCATCGCCGCCAGGTGAAGGGCAAAATCGATGCCCGAGGTGACGCCGGCGCCGGCGATAATGTTGCCGTCGATCACGATT
>CAVPTM010000005.1:0-234208 GCA_963708635.1 uncultured Alphaproteobacteria bacterium
GCGCCTGGAGAACGCCACGCATGGAACTAGGCATCTACACTTTCGGCGACATCACCGCCGATCCGGCAGAGCGGCCGCGCCATCAGCGCCGCGCAGCGCTATGCCGAAATCATGGCGGCCGCCAAGCTCGCCGATGAGGCCGGGCTCGACGTGTTCGGCGTCGGCGAGCACCACCGCCTCGATCTGCCGATCGCCTCGCCGGCGGTGGTGATGGCGGCGATCGCCGGCGCGACCAAGCGCATCCGCCTGACCAGCGCGGTGACGGTGCTCTCGACGCTCGACCCGGTGCGGGTGTTTCAGGATTTCGCCACCGTCGACCTCGCCTCCGGCGGCCGCGCCGAGCTGATCGCCGGCCGCGGCGCCTACATCGAATCCTTCGCGCTGTTCGGCGACGACTTCGCCGACTACGACGCGCTGTTCGCCGAAAAGCTCGATCTGCTGCTGCAAGTTGAGCGCGAGCGAGCGCGTCACCTGGCAAGGCCGCTTCCGCCCGCCGCTTGCCGACGCGCAAATCTCGCCGCGGCCGGCGGGCGCGTTGCCGATCTGGCTCGGCGTCGGCGGCAATCCGGAGAGCATGCTGCGCGCCGCCGAGCTCGGCCTGCCGGTCATCCTGGCCAACATCTCGCAGCCGCCGGCCAATTTCGCCGGCCAGGTCGCCGCCTACAAGCAGCGGCACGCCGAGCAAGGCCATGACGCCGGCACGCGCAAGGTCGCCGTGGCAACGCACATGCACCTCGCCAAGGACTCGCAGACCGCGCGCGACGAGTTCTATCCGCACTACCGCGCCTACTTCGGCGCGCACGCGCCGCGCGCCAATCTGTCCGGCGACGTGCCGCGCGAGCTGTACGACAAGCGCACCGCGCCCGACGGCCCGACCTTCGTCGGCAGCCCGCAGCAGATCGTCGACAAGCTGATGTACGAGCACGAGCTGTTCGGCCACGACCGCTTCCTCGGCCAGGTCGACATCGGCGGCCTGCCTTTTGCCAAGGTGGCGAACTCGATCGAGCTGTTGGCGACGCAGGTGCTGCCGGCGATTGCGCGGATCTAGGCGCCGCTATTTTCTGGCCACCATGCAGCGAGCATTGGCGCCCTCGGCCGAATAATGCGCGCGCTGCGGTGTTAGACGTGGCTGATGGTCCGGATTCGTTGCAAGGGAACTCGCGCCGTCCGGGCGGCCGGCTCGACAACCCCCAAAAAACCCAACTCCCAACGGAGGCTTGTTTCATGATTCGCTTCGTCCAAGCTTTGCGCTCGCGGCAACCTTGCTGCTGTGCGCGGGCCACATTTCATTCGCGCAACCCGCGCCGGCCGAGATCGTCAAGCAGCGGCAGGACGCCATGGAGAAGCTGTGGCCCGATGATTACCGCGACGTCTCGCGCACGCTGAAAACCGACAAGCCGGATCTGGCGCTGGTGGCGGCCAAGTCGGCGCAGGCGATCGAGGCCCTCAACAGACTGGCGGCGCTCTTTCCGCCCGGCACCGGCCGCGACGTGGTGCCGGCGACGCGGGCAAAGCCGGAGGTCTGGACGCAGCGGGCGGCGTTCGAGGCGGGGCTCAAGGCCATGGTCGACACGACCAGCGCGCTGGGCGATGCCGCCAAGAGCGGCGATGTGGAGAAGGTCAAGGCGCAGTGGCAGGCGGTGACCAAAGCGTGCACCGGCTGCCATGGCGGCCCCGACAAGAGCGGCGGCAAATTCCGCTTTGAGAAAGAATAACGCGACGCGCGCATGGCTGATCGCGGGCGCCGGGGCGATGGCCCTGGCGCTCGCCTCGCATGCTTTGGCGCAAACCGGATCGCCCGAGCGCGGCCAATACATTTTCGACGCGGCCGGCTGTTACGGCTGCCATACGCAAGCGCAGGGCGCGGCGCTCGCCGGCGGCCCGCCTTTGCGCACGCCCTTCGGCACCTTTTATGCGCCGAACATCACCCCCGACCGCGAGCACGGCATCGGCCGATGGTCGGAGGCCGACTTCATCCGCGCGCTGCGCCAAGGCGTCTCGCCGCAGGGCCGGCATTACTTTCCGGTGTTTCCCTATTCGTCCTACACCAAGATGACGACGCAGGATCTGCTCGACCTGCGCGCTTATCTCGCGACGGTGCCGCCCGCGGCCAAGCCGAGCCGCCCGCATGAGGTGACCTGGCCGTTCTCCATGGCGCGCGGCGCTGGCGCCATGGAAGCGGCTGTTCTTCACGGCCGGCGAATACAAGCCGGACCCGGCGCACGACGCCCAATGGAACAGAGGCGCCTATCTGGTCGAGGCCGTCACGCATTGCGGCGAATGCCACACCCCGCGCAACTTTCTCGGCGGCCTCGAGCGCGCGCAGTGGCTGACCGGGGCGCGCATGCCGGGCGGCGAGCTGGTCGCGCCCAATCTCACGCCGGACAAAAGCGGCCTCGCCGACTGGAGCGCGGCCGACATCGTCGATGCGCTGACCGACGGCACGCTGCCGCGAGGGCGGCACGCTCGGCGAGGAAATGGGCGAGGTGGTGCGCAACAGCACCAGCCGCTTGCGGCCTGAGGATCGCGCGGCGATCGCCGCCTATCTCAAAGCGCTGCCGCCGCTGCCGACGCAGGTGAAGAGGAAAACGAAATGACGCGGCGCCGAGCTATGGTGCGTCCTCTTCAATCGCTGCTGGCGGGCAAGTGTTAGCGGATGTCCGCTCTGGTCCAAATGCGGACAAACGCGATGGCGGCCAGATTGTCCGCTAAGGGCCAATAGCCGCCATTAGCGCGAAGATATCACATAGGAGGCCTGCCATTTCAGGCGCCTCACTCATGAGGCTATAATTTCAAATCAGTTTAGGGAGGCGAAGAATGACAGAAACCTATTCAACCGAGCTATATCGCCAAGAAGGCGATAACTTTCGCTCAGTTCGCCTGTCCGTTAACGTCGATGGTTCGATCAAATTAGATACCCAAGACATGGGGACGTCCGTTAAAGAAATTTGGGGCGATAGCGATTATGAATTCTGGGTCGATGTTCCCGCCTCAGCGCTTCGCAAACTAGTATTCGCTCTGCTACGGGAAAAATACAGTGGTAGAGACAAGGCGGTCGATGAATTCCGCGCGTTCTGCAAACAAGAAGTGATCGAACATGAATGGGATTCTTGGGTTTGATGAATCAGTGACAATGTGCCCGCACGACGCGCCCAAGCGGCAGTGCCACAGTCGTTAACGGGCGTTAACTAAAAATATTGGAACGAAGTTTTTATCGGCCGGTTGAGAAGGCGAACTATCACAGGAGGGTGAAATGTTGATGCAGACCCTTTTGCTCACGCCCTACCTCGCCGTTGCCGCGAGCATCGCCCTTACCGCTATCGTCACTATCATCTGCGTCCGGGAGCCGATGCATGACACTTCGGGCTTCGACCTTACAAAAGGCCGCGCCGTGAGCCGGGGCGAGCTGGCGAGCTTTAGCAAGCAACGACGCTATCACGCTTCTTCTCGCCCAGCAGCGCGGCAAGCGCCACCGTTCCGCCGGGGCGAAGCAGCGACAGCATTTCGGTCAGGAACGCTTCGCGCGCGGACACATTGATCAATACCAGCCGCTCATGCACGAGGTCGAATGAGCCTTTCTCCAGACCCGTGTTGAGGGCATCCCCCTGCACCATCGTGACGTTGCCAAGGCCGCGCTTGGCGATTTCGGCGCGCGCCATTTCCACGAAGCGCTGCTCGCGTTCGAGGCCGATAACCGCGCCGTTCGCGCCAACGCGCTGCGAGAGTAAATTAAGGATCCCAATAGGTCCGCAGCCGATATCGACGGCCCGCCAGCCCGGCTGAACACCGATCTGGTCGAGCAGCCAGTTGGCTGTCGGCTCGTATTGCTCGGCTTGGTTGAGCAAACGATCCCGCTCGGTGCTCGTTCCGCCTAATGGATAACTTCGCGAATCGGTAGAAGCCATTTGGTTGCCTTTCTGCGCACGATCTTTCGAGGGACGCGACCGCTTAAGCACGCCGACTAATGGCAGAACGGCGCGATCTCCGCTATGGCTCAGCAGCGGACGGACCCTCGCGAGTTTGTCCGCTAAGTGCCAAAGGCGGACCAAGGCCGGTCAAGGCGTCAGGCACCCCCCTGGCGGGTCATGACGTCTTTCCTTCGATCAACGCTTCGACCAGAAAGGCGCATTGCCGCGCGCTCGCCAGCTCGAAGATTTCGCTGGGATAATACAGCAAGCCGAAATGGCCGCCGTCGATATCGGCCCACTGCTTGCGGCAACGCATGAGCCTGAACACCGCTTGCGTCACCTCGGGATTGCAGTGGACCATCTCGTCATTGCGGCCGGCCATAAGCAGACTCGGCCCGCGAATAAACGGCGCGGCCAAGTACGCGCTGAACGGCACCGGCGTCGGCGGAATGACGCGGGTGACCTGATTCTCCCACAACGTGCCGTGCCGGCCGCCGTAATCGATGAACCAGCGGTAAGCCTGGATCGGCTTTAGCAGCGAGGGCGTTCCCAATTGATCTGCGGAAACGACCGGAAGCGGCCCCGTCGTCGTTCCCGGCGTGCCGGCGATATCGCCGCCGTCAAAGATCGCCTGCATGGCCTGAAAATTCCGCTCGTCCGGCTCGAGTTTTGGCTTCTCGTTGCCGCAGGCCGGACATTGCGCCGAGACCGCCGCATAGCGCGGATCGAGCGCGCCGACTGCAAGTGCAATCATGCCGGAATAGCTGTCGCCCCAGGCAGCTATTTTGTCGGAACGCACGTCTGTGCGTGTGAGGAGATAGCTCATGGCGTCGCGATAACCGCGCGCCTGCAGCCACGGATTGATCAATTGGCGCGGCTCGCCGCCGCTGAGGCCGAAATTGCGGTGATCGTAGAGCAGCACGGCGAGACCGGCGTTGCAGAACACTTCCGCGTAACGGTCGAGACACATGGTGATGGTCGCGGTGGTGCCATGCGTCATCACCACCGCCGGCCAAGGCGCGGCTCGCGCCGGACGATAGAGGCGTCCGCGCAAGGTCGCGCCTTCGGAAGGAAATTCCACGGCCTCGAACATGTTGCCCACTGCCAGCGTCCGCGCCTGACGATATCGCGCCGAGGCCGACCGTGGCTACTCGTAAGCCGACCGGTGCACTTTCGTGACTGTCATGGGCGAGGATCTAATGGCCGTGTCAACCGGTCAAACGCTCAATGTTGTGTTGCCGTAGCCGACATTGCGAAGCAACGTGACACTCAGCGAAACGACCAGTTCTCGAAGGCGTTGGTTTTCCCGCTTCAAATCGTCTTTGTCATGTGGCATGGGCGCTCTCCTCCAGAACGGCGATGCTCAAATCCGCCGAAACACGGGAGGCTCAAAACGGCCATTGCCTTTGGACGCAGACTCGTGATCCGTGACGTCAACGACCGCAACTGAGATGCCGATGACCTCTCCTGCCGGGTCGCGAACCGGCTGATAAGATGACTGCAATAGTCGGGCGGGCCTCCCCGCCACTGAGCCATGACGAGTTTTGATGTCTTTTATGATCTCGCCTGCGAGCGTTCGCCTTAACCGCGGTTCGATACTTTTGATTCCTTCCGGAAAGACCTCAGCGACGGCGCGGCCGAGAAACGCAGCGGTTGGTAGGCCGTGCATTTCCGCGAGGCGTTCGTTGACTGCAAGGTACCGAAGTTCGTGATCGAGGAAGGCCAGGCCGACCGGCGCTCCTTCGTAGAGCGCCTTCAATTGCCAGAGACATTGGATCGGCATTGCCTCCAGCCGCAGCGCGACCTGCTCCGCAATCTGTGCGACCGAGTTGAGCGCTACGGCCGACTGCTCGTTTTTCAGAAGCGTTTCCGTCTCCGCTGCCGGGGTCGGCCGGCCGAATAGCCAGCCTTGTCCACTGTCGTAGCCAAGACAGCGAAGCATTTCCAATTGACTGTCGTTTTCAATGCCTTCTGCGACGGTCGCCAGTTTGAGACTTTGGCACAGACCCATGACTGCCGCGACGAATTTTTCTGCTTTCTGTTTTCGTGCATAGTGTACGTACAAAAATTGCGTCGACCTTTAAAGTATCGAACGGCAACTCTTGTAGGTGATGAAGTCCTGAGTAGCCGGTGCCGAAGTCGTCGAGCGCGAGATGAGCTCCGAGAGACCGCAGATCCTCCAAAATTAAGCGCGCCAAGTCGAGATCATTAATCACTGCGCTTTCGGTAATCTCTAACGTCAGTCTCTGAAGCGGAAATCGCGCTTGTTCCACGATTTCGGAGAGCTGCTCGGGGAGTCCCCAATCGTCCAACTGCAGGGATGAAATGTTCACCGAAAGCTGAATGTGGGCTGGCCAATTCGCTGCATGGGCGCACGCTTGGCGCAAGAGTCGTTCGGTCAGCGCGCCGATCAGCCCCAGTTTTTCGGCTGCTGGGATGAATTCCACAGGGCTGATGATTTGTCTGATCGGATGTTGCCAACGCGCCAGTAGCTCGAAGCCTTCGATGCGCCTCGTCTGCAGATTTACAATCGGCTGGTAGTAGGGAATGATTTCATTTCGATCCAGTGCGCGCGCCAGCTCACTTGCCAAGTTCTTGCTGACCATCCGTCCGAAGCATCCGTATTGAGCTAACCTCAAACCTTGTTAACCGCCGAAACGCTGTGCGAAAAGCTGTCACGGCTGACAGTGTCACAAGTTACAGGTCGATCAACCGGTCGCGGATGGCGGTAGCGACAGCATGCATCTGATTGCGGGCGCCGAGCTTCTTTACAGCGGCACCCGCGTGCATGTAGACGGTCCTCTTGCTGATATGCAGAATGGCTGCGATTTCCGATGCGAATTTTCCGCGGGCTGCCCACGTAAGAACTTCGATTTCGCGTGGTGACAGCGTGCGCTTCTGTTCACGATAGTGTGGTTGGCTGCGTGCGGGGTATTCAGCGTATTGTCGCCTATTGGACGCCTTCGAACATACTTGCACCTGGCTGTGGCGATTGGTGAGCATGGCCGCTGCCTCTGTTGACGGGAATTCCAACAATCCCGAATTCGGGCCTTCGCGTTGCCTGGTCATGAGTATTCCGTTGCAAGCAAAATCTCCTATATCTAACGCAAGCGCTCGATCCACGAATCGGCCGACCGGGAACAATTGATCGGCTGGAATAGAACGGAGGCGGTGATGAATACGACTTTCTCGACCGCGGACGTTCACCCGCGCGATGCGTTTGACTACTGGCATGAGGAACTTTGCAAGAAGGTCGTGCCGCACGATTGCATGCCTGAAGATCGGCAAACGTTCAGCGCCAAAACTCAGTCCGCGCCTCTGGCCGACATTGCTCTCGTCCAGTACGAGAGCACGCCGATGGAAAACGATGTCACGGCCCGCCATGTTGCGCGCGCGAACTCGGACGAGATCTTGATTCGCCTGCAAACCGCCGGAATTTTCCTCTTCGAGCAGGACGGCCGCGAAGGCGTGCTTGAAGCAGGCGATATCTTATTGTTTGACACGCGCCGACCATTCCGCGGGAGATACTTAAACGGTGCGAAGGAGCTGATTGTTAAAGTTCCGCGGCGCCAATTGGAGGCGCGCATCGGCGATGTGCGGCAGGTGGTCGCTTGCTCGATCAAGCGTCTAGAAGCGGAGCACGGTTTGACATCGAGCTACCTCGCGATGCTGCCGACCTACGCCGACCGGTTGGATGCTGCGGCTGCAGAGCTCGTCAAGGATCATGCTCTTGATCTTGTCGCGGTTTCGCTGGCGAAAGCGATGGATCGAGGAAAACCGCGCCTGTCGTCTGCGCGCTCCCTTATTCTCGTTAACGTGCGCGTTGCGATCGAAGCGCGGCTGAGCGACCCCTCGCTCGACGCCGCGACTGTGGCTGCGGCCGCCGGAGTGAGCGTCCGCTACGCCAATGCCGTGCTTGCTGAGGACGGCACGTCGATCACGCGTCTTATTTGGTCTCGGCGCCTTGAGCGTTGCCGACAAGCGCTAGAAGACCCAACCCAAGTGCATCGGAGACTGAGCGAGATTGCCTATAGCTGGGGATTTTCCGATATGACGCATTTCGGTCGCAGTTTCAGGGCGGCTTTTGGTTTGTTGCCTAGCGAGTACCGCCGGGTCGCACAGACTGTCGGAAGAAACATCACCGTATCCTAAGTTAGATGTGCTGTGTCCACCCGATGCGTGACGCAGCAACGATCGTGCGAGGCGAAAGTGGACAGAGTCCCAATCCCATCAACGATCAAATCTCGAATGCGGCGTCCAAGCAGAAACGAACAAACAATCGTTGGTGATCTCACAAATGAAATCGATGAAGGCGATCGTGGTGACGGACCAGGCTGCGGGAACGGCCGGGATGAAGCTGGTGGAGCGGCCCGAGCCGCAGGCAGCGATAAACGACGTCGTCGTTCAGATTCATGCGTCGGGATTCGTCCCGACTGAGCTGGCGTGGCCCTCGACCTGGACCGATCGCCGCGGCCGTGACCGAACACCGTCGATCCCCGGCCACGAGCTGGCCGGAGTGGTCACCGCCCTCGGCTACGGCACGACGGGGCTGTCGGTAGGACAGCGAGTGTTCGGCCTCGCGGACTGGTATCGCGACGGCACCCTGGCCGAGTATGTGGCCATCGAGGCACGCAACCTCGCGCCGCTGCCGGGCGACGTCGACTTCACGGTGGGCGCGAGCCTGCCAATCTCGGGCCTCACCGCGTGGCAGGGACTGTTCGAGCACGGCCGCCTTCGGGCAGGGCAGAGCGTCATCGCGCACGGCGCGGCCGGCGCAGTCGGGTCGATGGTGACGCAACTCGCACGATTGGCGGGCGCCTACGTCATCGGCACCGGACGCGCCGCCGACCGTCAGAAGGCGCTCGACTTCGGCGCGCAGGAGTTCGTCGACCTCGAGAACGACGCCCTGGAAGACGTCGGCGGCGTCGATCTGGTGTTCGATCGTCATCGGCGGCGACATCGGGAAGCGGTCCGCGCGCCTGGTTCGAGCCGGAGGAACGCTGGTGTCCATCGTCGGGCCGAGCGAGGCGCGGCCCGCCGACGGTCTGGCGGTCGACTTCGTTGTCGAGTCCGATCGTGCCCAACTGAGTGAGATCGTCCAGCGGGTGCGGGACGGACGACTGCGGACGAACATCGGCACCGTCTCGACCCTCGACGATGCCGTCGCCGCCTTCAACTCGACCGAGCGACGCGCGGGGAAGACGATCATTCGCGTTCGTCCGTGAGGACTCACCAAAATCCACCGCGTGTCGGCTCCGGTCCATAAGCGGACATTCGTTCTCGCAGCCGCGCCGACATTGTGCGGTCGCTTATCGCGCTCTAGCGCGGCGAGGCCTCCTGCATCGCCGCCCAGATGCGCGGCGGCGTCGCCGGCATGTCGATATGGCGCGATGCCGTGGGCGCGCCAGAGCGCGTCGGCGACCGCGTTGATCACCGCCGGGCAGGAGCCGATGGCGCCGGCCTCGCCCGCGCCCTTGACGCCGAGCGGGTTGGTCTTGCACGGCACGTTGCGCGTCTCGAAGGTGAAATGCCGGCGCGTCGGCGGCGCGCGGCAGCGCGTAGTCCATCAGCGAGGCGCTGAGCAATTGCCCGGAGGCCGCGTCGTAGACCGTGTCCTCCATCAGCGCCTGGCCGATGCCCTGCACGCTGCCGCCGTGCACCTGGCCTGCCAGCAGCAGCGGGTTGAGCGTGGCGCCGAAATCGTCGACCACGACGTAATTGAGGATCGCGACCTCGCCGGTCGCCGGGATCGATCTCGACCTCGGCGACATGGGTGCCGTTCGGGAAGGTCGGCGGCTCGTTGCGCGAATTCGTTGGCCGCGGTGAGCTTGCTCGGGCGTCGCGCGCGGATGCGCGGCGATCTCGGCAAACGACATCGCGCGGTCGGTGCCGGCGATGCGCACCGCGCCGTCGGCGATCTCGAGGTCGCCGGCGGAGGCTTCCAGCGCGTCGGCGGCGATCTCCTTGATCTGCTCGGCGAGCTTCTTGCCGGCGCGGTCGACCGAGACGCCGCCGATCGGGATCGAGCGTCGAGCCGCCGGTGCCGGCGCCGGTCGCGATGCGGTCGGTGTCGCCCTGCACCACGCGCGACCTTGCTCGGGCGGCAGGTCGAGATGCTCGGCGACGAGCTGCGCATAGGCGGTGGCGTGGCCCTGCCCGGTCGACTGCGAGCCGATCAGCACGGTGACGCCGCCGTCGCGCTCGAGCGTCAGCGTCGCGGTCTCCGGCCCGTTATTGCCGCAGGCCTCGATATAGGTCGCAAGCCCGATGCCGCGCAATTTGCCGGCGCGCTTGGAGTGCGGCGGCGCGCTTGTTGAAGCCGTCCCAGTCGGCGAGCTCCTGCGCGCGCGCCATGATGCCGGCGAAGTCGCCGGAGTCGTAGACCTTGCCGGTCGGCGTCGTGTAGGGCATCGCCTTCGGCTTGATGAAATTGCTGCTTGCGCAGCGCGTCGGGCGCGACGCCGAGCTCGCGCGCGGCGACGTCGACCAGCCGCTCGATCAGGTAGGACGCCTCCGGCCGCCCGGCGCCGCGATAGGCGTCGACCGGCACGGTGTTGGTGTAGGCGCCGCGCAGCCGCACATAGGCGGTCGGGATGTCGTAGACGCCGGTCGCCATGCCGACGCCGAGCCAGGGGATGTAGGGCGCGTAGGCACGACAGATACGCGCCCATGTCGGCGACGATGTCGATGTCGAGCGCGAGGAAGCTTGCCCTTGTCGTCGAGCGCCAGCCGCGCGGTCGAGAGATTGTCGCGGCCCGTGCGTGTCGGCGAGGAAATGCTCGCTGCGCTCGGCCACCCATTTCACCGGCTTGCGCAGGCGCTCGGCGGCGACCGCGGCCAGCGCGTATTCGCGATAGGGAAACAGCTTGGTGCCGAAGCCGCCGCCGACATCGTTGCGTGACGACGCGCATCTTTTCGGGCGTGAGCTTCATCACCATGCCGCCGATGATGTCGCGGATGATGTGGCTGCCCTGGCTGCCGATGGTGAGCGTGTAACGCTTGCCGTCGTACTCGGCGATGACGCCGCGGGTGTCGATGATAATTGGTCACCAGGCGCTGGTTGACGACGCGTCAGCTTCGACTTTGTGCGCGGCCTGGGCGAAGGCGGCGCGCGGTGGCGGCTTGCGTCGCCGAGCGCGGTCTCGAAGGCGAGGTTGCCGCGGCCGGCCATGCACCGGCGGCGCGCCGGGCGCGAGCGCCGCCTTGGCGCCGATCACATGCGGCAGCGGCTGCCAGTCGACCGCGATCGCCTCGGCGGCGTCTTTTGCCAGCGCCAGCGTATCGGCGACCACGAAGGCGACGGCGTCGCCGACATGGCGCACCACGTCGCGCGCCAGCACCGGATAATCCGGCACCTCGATCGGCAGGTCGGGAATGGTGCCGGGGCACGGCATCGGGTTGAGATGCGGCGATATCCGGCCGCGGTCAGCACCAGCCGCACGCCTTGCATGCGCGCGCACGCGCGCGAGATCGTGGATGGCAAAGCGCGCATGCGCGTGCGGCGAGCGCAGCACCACCGCGTGCAGGCTGCCGGGCGGCGTCACGTCGGCGACGTAGCGCCCCTGCCCGCGCAGCAGCGGCTCGTCTTCCTTGCGCCTGAGCGCCTGTCCGAAACCGAATTTCATCGCTTCACCGCCTGCTGCCGGCGGCGCGCGGCCGGCGCGACAGCCGGTCCGCCAGCCAGCGCGACACCACGTAGAAGGCCGGGGTGAAGATCAGCCCGAACAGCGTGACGCCGATCATGCCGGAGAACACCGTGGTGCCGAGCACCTGGCGCAGTTCGGCGCCGGCGCCGGTCGCCCAGACCAGCGGCGAGACGCCGAGGATGAAGGCGAACGAGGTCATCAGGATCGGCCGCAGCCGCAGGCGCGCGGCGTGCTGCGCGGCGTCGTGGCGCTCCTCGCCGCGGTCCTCGAGCTGCTTGGCGAATTCGACGATCAGAATGGCGTTCTTGGCGGCAAGCCCGATCAGCACGATGAAGCCGACCTGCGTCAGGATGTTGTTGTCCTGCCCGCGCAGCACCACGCCGATGATCGAGGCGACCAGGCACATCGGCACGATCAGAATGACCGCGAGCGGCAGCGTCAGGCTTTCGAATTGCGCCGCCAGCACCAGGAACACGAACACCACGCCGAGCGCGAAGGCGAAGACCGCGGTATTGCCGGCGCGCTGCTGCTGGTAAGGCGAGCGTGGTCCATTCGTAGGAGAAGCCGGCCGGCAGCACCTGCGCCGCCAGCTTCTGCATCAGCTCGATGGCCTGGCCCTGGCTGAAGCCGGGCGCCGGCGAGCCGTCGAGCTCGGCCGCCGGATAAAGATTGTAGCGCGGCATGCGGTAGGGGCCGGAGATGTCGCGCACGGTCGTGAACGAGCCGAGCGGCACGGTCTCGCCCGAGGAATTGCGCACGCGCAGGTTCAGCACGTCCTGCGGATCGAGCCGGTAGGGCGCGTCGGCCTGCGCCTGCACCCGGAAGGTGCGGCCGAACAGATTGAAGTCGTTGACGTAGATCGACGCCGAGATAGACCTGCAGCGTGTTGAACACGTCCGGCATGTTGATGCCGAGCAATTGCGCCTTGGTGCGGTCGATGTCGAGGTAGAGCTGCGGCGTCGCGGTCTCGAACAGCGAGAACACCTGCTGCAGCCCCGGCGTCTGCGCCGCCGCGCCCATCATGGCGTAGACCGCGCCCTGCAAGCGCCGGCCGGCCCGGCGCCGGCGCGGTCCTCGACCATCATGCGGAAGCCGCCGGCGTTGCCGATGCCCTGCACCGAGGGCGGCTGCACCACCACGATGAAGGCGTCCTCGATCGCCGCCAGCTTGCCGAACAGCGCGCCCTGGATCGCCGCCGCCGACTGGTGCGGATCGGCCGCGCGCTTCTTGAAGTCGTCGAGCACCAGGAAGATCGCGCCGGCGTTGGGCGCGTTGGTGAAGGTGGCGCCGGAGAAGCCGACGATGCGGATGCCGTGCGCGACGCCGGGGACTGCTGCGCGCGATGTCCCAGGCGCGCTTCATCACCTCGTCGGTGCGCGCGAGCGAGGCGCCGGGCGGCAGCTGCGCCGCCAGGATCAGGATAGCCGCGGTCCTGCTGCGGGATGAAGCCCTGCGGCGCCTTGCGGAATTCGTTGAGGCCGAAGGCGATGAACGCCGGCATAGAGCAGCAGCATGAGCACGGCGAGGCGCACGACGTGGCCGGCGAGCCAGCCGTAGCCTTCGCGCACCGCAGTCGAAGCCGCGGTTGAACACGCGGAAGAAGCCGCGCAGCGGCTTCTCGTACCAGCGGTCGCGGTGTGCCGGGTCGTGCGGCTTGAGCAGCAGCGCGCACAGCGCCGGCGACAGCGTCAGCGACACGATCAGCGAGATCACCGTCGCGCCGGCGATGGTGAGCGCGAACTGGCGGTAGAACTGCCCGGAAATGCCGGTGATGAAGGCCGACGGCACGAACACCGCGCACAGCACCAGCGCGATCGCGATCAGCGCGCGCGCCGACCTCGTCCATGCTCTTGATGCGCCGCCTCGCGCGGCGCGCAGGCCGGCGGCGATGTTGCGCTCGACGTTCTCGACCACGACGATGGCGTCGTCGACCACGATGCCGATCGCCAGCACCAGGCCGAACAGCGACAGGTTGTTGAGCGTGAAGCCGAACAGGCTCATCACGAAAAAAGTGCCGATCGAGCGAGATCGGGATCGCCAAGATCGGGATGACCGCGGCGCGCCAGGTCTGCAGGAACAGCACCACCACCAGCACCACCAGCACCATCGCCTCGAGGATGGTCTCGCACCACCGCATCGACCGACTGGCGGATGAACTGGGTCGGGTCGTAGATCATGGTGTATTGCATGCCCTGCGGGAAATTCTTGGCCAGCGTCGCGCCATCGCCTTGCGGATATTGTCGCCGGTGGCGAGCGCGTTCGAGCCCGGCCGCTGGAACACCGCGACGCGCGACCGAGGGATTGTCGTCGAGGTAGGAATTCGACGCATAGTTCTGCGCGGCCAGCTCGACGCGCGCCACGTCGTGCAGCCGCACCACCGCGTTGGCGGTCTGCTTGACGACGATGTTGCCGAACTCGTCCGGCTTATCGAGGCGGCCAAGCGTGCGCACCGCGATCTGGAACGGCGAGCTGGTTGGGCACCGGCGGGTGAGTTCAGCTCGCCGGAGGCGACCTGCACGTTCTGGCCTTGCAGCGCGCTCGACCACGTCGGCGGCGGTCAAGTTGAGCGATTGCAGCCGGTCGGGATCGAGCCAGACCTGCATGGCGTAGTCGCGCGCGCCGAAGATCAGTGAGCGAGCCGACGCCGTCGACGCGCGCCAGCACGTCGGTGATCTCGAGGTTGGCGTAGTTCGACATGAACAGCGTGTCGCGCGAATTGTCGGGCGAAAACAGGTTCACCACCATCAGGATGTCGGGCGAGCTTTTCGCCACCGTGACGCCGACCTGCTGCACCGCGTGCGGCAGCCGCGGCGTCGCGCTGGCGACGCGGTTCTGCACCTGCACCTGCGCGATATCGAGATTGGTGCCGACGTCGAAGGTGACCGAGATGGAGAACTTGCCGTCGGCGGTCGAGTTCGAGGAGATGTAGAGCATGCCCTCGACGCCGTTGACCTGCTGCTCGATCGGCGCCACCACGGTCTCGGCCACGGTCTCGGCGCTGGCGCCCGGATATTGCCCGGTGATGTTGATGATCGGCGGCGCGATCTCGGGATATTGCGCGACCGGCAGGCGCACGAAGGCGACGCCGCCGAGGATCACGAACACGATCGACAGCACCGAGGCGAAGATCGGGCGGTCGATGAAGAAATGCGAGATGCGCATGGCTCAGTCGGGCTTGGCCGGCGGCCGGCGCCTTGGCGTCGGCGGCGGCCGGCAGCGGCGCGGCTTTTCGGCGTGCGGCGTCACCTTCTGCCCGGGGCGCACACGCGCGACGCCGTTGACGATGATGGTGTCGTCCTTGCCGATGCCGCTCTTGATCACCCGCAGCTCGCCGACCAACTGCCCGAGCGTGACGTATTTCGGCTGCGCGACGTTGTCGCTGTCGACCGCCAGCACGTATTTGCGCGCCTGCTCGCTGCCGATGGCGACGTCGGGCACCAGCAGCGCCTCGTAAGGCGGGCGAGGCCGGCACGCGCACGCGCGCGAACATGCCGGGCGTGAAGATGCCGTCGGGGTTGGCAAACAGCGCGCGGCCGCGGATGGTGCCGGTCGAACGGTCGATGACGTTGTCGACGAAGTCCATGCGGCCGTTGTGGGTGAAGTCCTTCTCGTCGATCAGCTTGAGCACGACCGGCGACGCCGGCGCCGCGGCTGGCGATGTCGTGGTCGTGCCGTTCTGCGCCATGCGCTCGTAGCGCAGGAACGAGGCCTCATCGAAGGTGAACTCGAAATGGATCGGATCGGTCGAGACGATGGTCGCGAGCAGCGTGGTGTTGCCGCCGGTGCCGCCGGTCACCAGGTTGCCCGGCGACACGCGGCGGTCGCCGATGCGGCCGTTGACCGGCGCGCGCAACTCGGTGAATTGCAGATCGAGCTCGGCCTGGCGCACCGCCGCTTCGGCGTTGGCGACGGAGGCTTCGCGCGTTGCGCGCGGCCTGCGAGCGCTGCTCGAAGGTCTGGTCGGTGATGGTCTTGTCGCGCAGCAATTGCTGGCCGCGCGCGAGATCGGCCTTGGTGTAGACGACGTTCGACTTCGCCAGCGCCAGATTGGCGCGCGCCTGGTCGAGCGCGTTCTGGAACGGGCGCTTGTCGATCGGTGAACAGCAGGTCGCCCTGCTTGACCAGCTGGCCGTCCTTGAAATGCAGGGCCTCGAGATAGCCGGAAACGCGCGCGCGAACTTCCACCGAATTGACCGCGGTGAAGCGGCCGACATATTCGTCGTAGTCGGTGACCTGCTGCTGCACGGGCTTGGCGACGGTGACGGCCGGCGGCGGCGGCCCGGCCTGCGGCTGCGCTTGCGGGCTCTGCCCGCAAGCCGCGGCCAGCGCCGCAAGCGCCGCCGCTACGGCAAACCGGCGGACGGCGCGAATAGGCAGGATCAGCGACATAAGGGGTGTCATCGCCAGAAAAGGTCGGCCGGACTGGGCGAATTCCATAGCGTCGGGGGAGAGCTATGTCCACCTTCGCAGCGTGCACAATGGCGTGACGAAATTTCGTTTCAAGCGCGCCGTTTGGCGCGAAACGCGGCTAGCCAAGCCGGCCCGAACAAGCCAAACAATGATGCCGCCGTAAAGCGCGCCGCCGAGCGCCGCCAGCGCCGCCAGCGCGGCGATATCGCGCAGCCTGATGCCTTCCAGCGCACGCAGCAGCGGCGCCTGCGCCAGCGCCAGCACGACGGCCAGCACGATGCCGGCGGCGATCAATTTGAGCGCCGAGCGCCGCAGCCGCGCGTCGATGCTCATGTGTCCGGCGCGGTGCGCGAAACAGACGATGAGGCCGAGATTGATCCAGGCGCCGATCGAGGTGGCGAGCGCAAGGCCGACTTGCGCCAGCGGGCCCATCAGCACGATCTTGAAGGCGATGTTGACGGCGACGCCGATCAGCGCGGCCTTGACCGGCGTCGCGGTGTCGCCGCGCGCAAAGAAGGTGGCGACCGCGCTGCGGATCAGCACAAAAGGCAACAGCCCGATGGCGTAGGCGGCCAGCGTGTGGCCGGCCGCGGCGGCGTCGGCCGCCGTGAAGGCGCCGCGCATGAACAGCGCGCGCATGATCAGCTCGGGGATCACGAGGAAGGCGGCAAGGCACGGGATCGACAGCAGCAGCGTGAGTTCGATCGCGCGGTTCTGCGCGTGCGCCGCGCCGGCGGCGTCGCCGGCCGCGAGCCGCCGCGACATCTCCGGCAGAATCACCGTGCCGGCGGCGATGCCGATGACGCCGATCGGCAACTGGTTGAGCCGGTCGGCGTAATAGAGCGCCGACATCGCGCCGGCCGGCAGGAAGCTCGCGATGATGGTGTCGGCGAACAGCGCCAGCTGCACGCCCACGGAGCCGACCGTCGCCGGCGCCGAGCGCGCGGAAGAATTGCTTCACGTCGGCGTCGAACTCGGGCCAGCGGAATTTGGCGAGCGCCCCCACCCGCCAGGCCTCGCCCGCCACCAGCAGCAATTCGAAAATGCCGGCGGCGAACACGCCCCAGGCGGCGGCATGGCCGGCGGTCGGGAAGAAGGCGGCGAGCGCGAGCGCCAGGATGAGCGACAGATTGAGCAGGATCGGCGCCGCGGCGGCGGCGGCGAAACGCTGCAACGCATTGAGGATGCCGCCGTAGAGCGTCACCAGCGTGACCAGCAGCAGATAAGGAAAGGTGATGCGCGTGAGCTCGACCGCGAGCGTGAAGCGTCCCGGATCCTTGCGGAAGCCCGGCGCCAGCACGTCGATCACCGCCGGCGTGAACACCAGCGCGACCGCCAGCAGCACGATCTGGCTCGCCAGCAGCAGCGTGAAGATGCGGTCGGCGAACAGCGCGGCGCGCTGCGCGCCGCTCTGCTCGCGGATGCGGGCATAGGCCGGCACGAAGGCGGCATTGAAGGCGCCCTCGGCGAAGATGGCGCGGAAATGGTTGGGCAGCCGCAGCGCCACGAAAAAGGCGTCGGCCACCGGGCCGGCGCCCAGCACCGCCGCCAAAATGATGTCGCGGATGAAGCCGGTGATGCGCGAGAGCAGCGTAAATCCGCCGACCGTGAGGATGCGTTCGATCATGCCTAAAGCCGCCTGCGGCCGAGGCGGCGCCCCGGCTGTCCCTGGAACCTACGCAACATTAACGATAGTTGGATAGGAACCATCGCGTTTAAGACGATTAAGACGATTCCCGGCCAGAACCTAGGGTCAAGAGCAGCGAGCTTAAAGCCATGCCATCGCCGATCATCCCGATTCTGCTGGCCGGCGGCGCCGGGACGCGGCTTTGGCCGGTCTCGCGCGACGCCCTGCCCAAGCAGTTCCTGCCGCTGGTCGGCGAGCGCTCGACCTACCAGGAGACCCTGCTGCGCGTGCAGGACCCGATGTTCGCCCCGCCGATCGTCATCACCGGGCCGAATTTCCACTTCTTCGCCGCCGCCAGGCCGAGGAAATCGGCGTCGACGCCACCGTGGTGATCGAGCCGATGCGCCGCGATTCGGCGCCGGCGATCGCGGCGGCGACCGCGGTCGCGCGCAAGCGCGATCCGGAGGCGGTGGTGCTGGCGCTCGCCGCCGACCACATCATTCTCGACGCGCCGCAATTCCGCGCCACCTGCCTCGCCGGCCGCGCCGGCGCCGACGCCGGGCGCATCGTCACCTTCGGCATCAAGCCGACCGAGCCGAAGACCAGCTACGGCTACATCCTGCCCGGCCAGGCGATCGGCCGGCGCCGTGCGCGCGGTCGAGCGCTTCGTCGAGAAGCCGGACGCCGCCACCGCCGCGCGCTACGTCGCGGACGGCTATCTGTGGAATTCGGGCAACTTCCTGTTCCGCGCCGACGTGCTGCTGGCCGAGCTCGCGCGGCTCGAGCCGGAGATGGCCGAAGCGGTGGACGCCGCGGTCGACAAGGCCACCGACCGATCTCGGCTTCCTGCGGCTCGATCCGGAGGCCTTCGCGCGCGCGCCGCAGAAATCGATCGACTATGCGGTGATGGAAAAGACCGACCGCGCCGCGGTGGTCGACGGGCGACTTCCGCTGGTCCGACATCGGCACCTGGGACGCGCTGTTCGACATCGCGGCGAAGCGACGCCGACGGCAACGTGCTGCAAGGCCCGGCGGTGACCATGGACGCGCATGGCTGCGTCGTGCATTCGGACGGGCGGCTCACCGCCGTGGTCGGCGTCGACGATCTGGTGGTGGTGAGCACGTCGGACGCGGTGATGGTGGTGCCGCGCGCGCGCGCGCAAGAGGTGCAAAGAACTCGTCGCCAAGCTCAAGGCCGGCAAGCGCGCCGAGGCGACCGACCACAAGCGCGTGCACCGGCCCTGGGGCTATTACGAGTCGATCGACATGGGCGAGCGCTTCCAGGTCAAGCGCATCGTGGTCGGCGCCGGGCGGCATGCTGTCGCTGCAGAAGCACCGCCACCGCGCCGAGCACTGGGTCGTGGTGCGCGGCACCGCCGAGGTCACCGTCAACGAGACGGTCAAGAACGTGCACGAGAACGAGTCGATCTATCATCCCGATCGGCAGCGTCCATCGCCTGGCCAACCAAGGCAAGATCCCGCTCGAGCTGATCGAGGTGCAGACCGGCAGCTATCTCGGCGAGGACGACATCGAGCGCATCGAGGACGTCTACAAGCGCACCTGAGCGCTTCCGCGATCGAGCGCCGCGTAAACGATACCCATGACGAGGCTGTAGGCGAGCAGCATCGCGAGCGATAACAGCGCCGGCGCGATGCCGAGCCCGATCCCGGCGGCAAAATAACCGAGACCGAGCCAGGGGAAAAACAGCAGGCCCATCGCCGCCCATCCCATGACGCCAAATGCAAGGCCTTTGCCGACGCCGCTGCGCCCGGGCAACCATCGATAGATGCGGCCGAACAGGAAGCCGACAAGGGTCGCGCCGCTGACAAACGAAAGCGCCCACGGCACGATCAGCGGAACCTCGGCGCCGGTCAAATGGCCGAGCGCGATCTGAAAGCTCTCATAGGGCTGGAACGCCGGCAGCAGTCCGGCGCGCGATTTCAAATACATCAGCGACGAATGCGCGAGCGTCCCGCAAAGCCCGGCCACGAAGGACTTCCAAATCCACGGCCTCATGACCACCGGCGCCAACTCCGCCTGGCCGCCGCCCTCAGCGACCCTTCCAATCCGGCTTGCGCTTTTCGGTGAAGGCCGCGACGCCTTCGCGGAAATCCTCGCTGCCATAGGCGCGGCGCACCAGGTCCTCGTCCTCCACCGCGACCGCCGCCAACAGGCGGGCGATCGCTTGCTTGCCGACCTGCATGGTGATCGGCGCGTGCTGCGCGAGCTTGGCGAGCAATTCGCCGGCGCGCGCGGCCAACTCGCCCGGCTCGACGATCAGGCTGACATAGCCGGCCTCGCGCGCCTCCTCCGCCGTCAGCATCTCGGCCAGCATCAGCATGCGCTTGGTGCGGCCGACGCCGAACTCGGCGAGCAGGCGGGCATAGACGCCGGCATTGAGGCAATTGCCGAGCGTGCGCGCGATCGGCACGCCGAAACGCGCCGCCGGCGTCGCGATGCGCAGGTCGCAGGCGGTGGCGATGGCGAGGCCGCCGCCGACGCACCAGCCGTCGACGACGGCGAGCGTCGGCATCGGCAGGCTCTCGACCGCCGCGACGAACTGCGCGATCTTCTGCTCGTAGGCGACGCCTCTTGTCGGCGTCGAAATCGCGAAATTGCGCGATATCGGTGCCGGCGATGAAGGCCTTGCCGCCGGCGCCGGTGAAAGCCGCGGCGCGGATGTCGCCGTCGGCGCGCAGCCGCGCGCAGATGGCCTCGAGCTGCTGGTACATCGACCAGGTCATGGCGTTGTGCGCCTGCGGGCGGTCGAAGGTCACGCGCGCGATCGCGCCGTCGATGGTCACATGGACGGTGCCCTCGTCCGCCGCCGCAGCCTGTTCACTCATTTTGGTTCCTTGCCATGGGGCCGCTACAGCACCTTGCGCCGCACCAATTCGTCGATCACCTGCTGCGCCAGCGCGGGCGCCTCGTCGCGGCCGGCCATCAGATGCAGTTCGGCGTTTTCCGGCGTCTCGTAAGGCTGGTCGACGCCGGTGAAATTCTTGATCTCGCCGGCGAGCGCGCGCTTGTACAGGCCCTTGGGGTCGCGCGCGATGCACTGCTCGAGCGGCGTGTCGACGAACACCTCGATGAACTCGCCCTCGCCGACCAGCTCGCGCACCATGCGCCGCTCGGCGCGGAACGGCGAGATGAACGAGCACAGCACGACCAGCCCGGCGTCGGTCATCAGCTTCGCCACCTCGCCGATGCGGCGGATGTTCTCGACCCGGTCGGCCTCGGTGAAGCCGAGGTCGCTTGTTGAGCCCGTGGCGCACATTGTCGCCGTCGAGCAGCAGCGTGTGCACGCCGCGCGCGTGCAGCCCGGCCTCGACCAGATTGGCGATGGTCGATTTGCCGGCGCCCGACAGGCCGGTGAACCACAGCACCGCCGGCTTGTGATGCATCAGCGCCGCGCGCGCTCGCCTTGCTGACGGTGATGTCCTGGTGGTGGATGTTGGTCGCGCGGCGCAGCGCAAAGTCGATCATGCCGGCGGCGACCGTCTCGTTGGAATAGCGGTCGATCAGGATGAAGGCGCCGGTCGTGCGGTTTTCGGCATAGGGGTCGAAGGCGATCGGCCGCGCCAGTCGACAGGTTGCAGACGCCGACCTCGTTGAGCGACAGCGTCTTGGCGGCGAGCTTGGCCAGCGTGTCGACGTCGATGCGGTGCTTGAGCTCGGTGACGGTGGCGGTGAGCGTGTCGTGTGTTGACCTTCATCAGATAGGAGCGGCCGGGCAGCAGCTGGTCCGCCGCCATCCAGACCAGATGCGCGGCGAACTGGTCGGCGACCTGCCGGGCGGCTCGCGGGCGCCCGCCAGCATGTCGCCGCGCGCGACGTCGATCTCGTGCGCGAGCGTCACGGTGACGGCGTCGCCGGCCTCGCGCGGCCGCGATCTCGCCATCGGCGACCAGGATCGATTTGACGCGCGCTCGCTTGTCCCGACGGCAGCACCACGATCTCGTCGCCGGCTCTGACGCTGCCGCTGGCGATGGTGCCGGCATAGCCGCGGAAATCGAGATGCGGCCGGTTGACCCATTGCACCGGCAGGCGGAACGGCTGCGCCGGCGCGGTCGTCCTCGACGTCGACGCTCTCCAGATGCGCCAGCAGCGGCGGGCCGGCGTACCACGGCATGCGGCCGCTCGCCGCCGAAACATTGTCGCCGTGGCGCGCCGACACCGGGATGCAGGTGATGTCCTTGAAGCCGAGCTCGGCGGCGAAGCTGCTGAAGCCGGCGGCGATGCCCTCGAACACCGCGCGGTCGTAGTCGACGAGATCCATCTTGTTGACCGCCAGCACCACGTGGCGGATGCCGAGCAGGCCGACGATGATGGCGTGGCGCCGCGTCTGCGCCGAGCAGGCCCTTGCGCGCGTCGACCAAGAGCACGGCGAGCTCGGCGTTGGAGGCGCCGGTCGCCATGTTGCGGGTGTATTGCTCGTGGCCGGGCGTGTCGGCGACGATGAAGGCGCGGCGCGCGCGTCGCGAAAGTAGCGGTAGGCGACGTCGATGGTGATGCCCTGCTCGCGCTCGGCTTCCAGCCCGTCGAGCAGCAGCGCGTAATCGATCTCGCCGGGGACGGTGCCGAACGTGCGCGAATCGGCGGCGAGCGCCGCAAGCTGGTCGTCGAAGATCAGCTTCTGCTCGTAGAGCAGACGGCCGATCAGCGTCGACTTGCCGTCGTCGACCGAGCCGCAGGTGATCAGCCGCAGCGCCGGCCGCGTATCGACGTCGCCCGCTTTGGCGCGTTGCGCTCTGCTGCGCCGGCGCGTCCATCACTGCCTCCGCTCATGCCCGCGCAAGCGGGCATCCAGAGTCCCGATGCGCGAACGCGGCATTCCGCCGCCCTGGGTCCCCGCTTGCGCGGGGACGAGCGGATCGCGAAGCGCGCGACGTCAATGCGTCCATCAGAAATAACCCTCGCGCTTCTTCTTTTCCATCGAGGCGGTCTCGTCGCGGTCGATCACGCGGCCCTGCCGCTCCGAGCTGGCGGAGCGGCGCATCTCGTCGATCACCGCATCGAGCGTGTCGGCCTCCGACGCGACGGCGCCGGTCAGAGGATAGCACCCGAGCGTGCGGAAGCGGACCCGCAGCATGCGCGGTTTTTCGCCCGGCGCCAGCGGCAGCCGCTCGTCGTCGACCACGATCAGCATGCCGTCGCGCTCCACCACCGGCCGCGCCTTGGCGAAATACAGCGGCACCACCGGGATTTGCTCGGCGCGGATATACTCCCAGACGTCGAGCTCGGTCCAATTCGACAGCGGAAAGACGCGCATCGACTCGCCCGGCTTGATGCGGGTGTTGAACAGATGCCACAGCTCCGGGCGCTGGTTGCGCGGGTCCCAGGCATGGCTGGCGGAGCGGTGCGAGAACATGCGCTCCTTGGCGCGGCTCTTCTCCTCGTCGCGGCGCGCGCCGCCGAAGGCGGCGTCGAAACGCCCTTGGTCGAGCGCCTGGCGCAGGGCTTCGGTCTTCATCACCTGCGTGTGCAGCGTCGAGCCGGAGGCGACCGGCGAGATGCCGCGCTTGAGGCCGTCCTCGTTGACGTGCACCACGAGATCCATGCCGAGCCGCGCCGCGGTCTCGTCGCGGAAGGCGATCATCTCGCGGAATTTCCAGGTGGTGTCGACGTGCAGCAGCGGGAACGGCGGCTTGCCCGGCGCGAAGGCTTTCTGCGCCACATGCAGCATCGCGCTCGGAATCCTTGCCGATCGAATAGAGCATCACCGGGCGCTCGAACTCGGCCACGGTCTCGCGCATAATATCGATCGCCTCCGCCTCCAGGCGGCGCAAGCGCGTATTGTGCAGGCGCCAATTCATGGCTCGGATCGGGGCATTCATGCCCGGCAGTGCTACTGCATTTCGCGCCAAAGCGGGAGCGGGCGATATTTCAAATTCGCGGCGGCTGCCAGAATATCCGCCTCCGATCGCCTAGGTCCTGAGAATGCGGCGCACGGCGTCGATGATGCGCGCCTGCGTCGCTTCGTCGAGATAGGCGTGCATCGGCAGGCTGATGACCTCGTCCGGCCAGGCGCTCGCTGACGGCGACGCCGCCGGCGCCGACCGGATAGTGCTTGTAGGCCTGCTGGCGGTGCAGCGGGATCGGGTAATAGATCGCGGTCGGGATGCCCTCGGCCTTGAGCGCGGCGGCGAAGCGCGTCGCGCCGCCCGCCGGTCACCCGGATGGTGTACTGCGCCCAGACCGAGGTTGCGCCGTCCGGCACGCGCGGCACGATCGCGACATCGCGCAGGCCGTCGGCATAGCGGCGCGCAATCGCGTTGCGCGCGGCGATCTCGTCCGGGAAGATCTTGAGCTTCTCGCGCAGCACCGCCGCCTGGATGGTGTCGAGGCGCGAGGCGAGCCCGATGCGGACATTGTCGTAGTGGTCGCTGCCCTGCCCGTGCATGCGCAAGGATCGCAGCAAATCGGCGAGCGCGTCGTCGTCGGTGAGCACCGCGCCGCCGTCGCCGTAGCAGCCGAGCGGCTTGGCCGGGAAGAAACTGGTCGCGGTCATTTCGCCGAAGGTGCCGAGCTTGCGGTTGCCGAGGCGGCGCCGAAGGCCTGCGCCGCGTCGTCGAGCACCAACAGGCTTTCGGCTTGCGCGACCGCCGCGATGGCGTCGTGGTCGGCCGGCAGGCCGAACAGATCGACCGGGATGACCGCCTTCGGCGTCAGGCCGAGCCGCTTGGCGGTGTCGATCGCGGCGGCAAGCCCGTCGGCGTCGATGTTGAAGGTCTCGGCGTCGACGTCGACGAACACCGGCGTCGCGCCGACCAGGGCCGACGACTTCGGCGGTGGCGCAGAACGTGAACGACGGGCAGAACACCGCGTCGCCCGGGCCGATGCCCTTGGCGCGCAGCGCCAGCACCAGCGCGTCGGTGCCGCTGGCGCAGCCGACCGCGTGGCGCGCGCCGCAGAAGGCGGCGAGCTCGCTCTCGAACGCGCTCACCTCCGGGCCGAGGATGAACTGGCAATGCGTCGAGCACGCGCGCCACCGCGCCGTCGATCGCCTTGCCCAGGCGGCGGCGCTGCGCGGCGACATCGATGAATGGAATCATCGGCGGTTCGATGCGGCGGTTCATGCAAGCCGTCGTTGAAGTGCGAACTCAGCCGGCGACCACGCGCGGCGCCTGCCGCCCGACCGGCGCGGCCGCCGGACGCGCGTCGAGGCAGCGGGTGGCGATCTCGAGGCTGGCGACGCCCTCCTCGCCGGTGACGCGGGCGGCGGCGCCGGTGCGCACCGCGCGCAGGAAGGCGAGCAATTCGGAGCGCAGCGGCTCGGCATGGCCGACCGAGAGATGGCGCATCGAATAGCTGCCGTCCGGCTGGAAGCCGAAGCATTCGGTCACCTGGCGGGTGAGCAGATCGCCCATCACGTATTTGCCGCGCGTCGCGACCGTGACGTTGCGCGCCTTGAACGGCGTCAGCCAGTTGGTGTTGATGTGCGCGAGCACGCCGGAGGCGGTGCGGAACTGCAGCAGCGCGATGTCCTCGCGCTCGGCCACCGCGCTCGAGAGCTGCGGCTGCACCTCGACGATCTCGGAATCGGTGAACCAGCGGATCAGGTCGATGTCGTGCACGGCGAGATCGATCACCACGCCGACATTCGACATGCGCGGCGGGAACGGCCCGACGCGGGTGATGGCGATGGAGAGGATGTCCTCGCCGCGGATCGCTTCCTTGATCGCCTCGACCGCCGGATTGAAGCGCTCGACATGGCCGACCATCAGGGTGACGCCGGCGCGGCGCGCCGCGGCGATGATCTCGCGGCCCTCCTCGACCGTGGAGGCGATCGGCTTTTCCACCAGCACATGGACGCCGCGCGCGATGCAGGCGAGCGCGATGTCGCGATGCAGATGGGTGGGCGCGGCGATGGTGATGGCGTCGACGCCGAGGTCGAGCAATTGCTCGACGTCGGGGACGGCCGTGGCAGCCGAGCGTGCGGGCGACGAAATCGGCCTGCTTGCGGTCGGGATCGGCGACGCCGACGAGTTCGGCGCCCGGCAGGCCGGCGAGCACGCGGGCGTGGTTGCTGCCCATCACGCCGACGCCGACCACGCCGACACGCAAGGGACGCTCCGCGCCCGGATTTGTCGCCTGCGTCATTATCGGAAGGCTCCCCTGGCCGCACGGGCGGCCCTTCGCATCCCCTAGCATGGCCGGCCGCGGCTGGCGACCGCCGCCGCGAATGCGCGCCGAACACGTTTTGATTCAAAGCGTTACAGTAGTCGGCGCGCGTCCGGATCGCTCTATTCGGCCGCCTGCGGGGCCGGCACGTCGAGCCGCAGGCCGGCGGCGACGGCGTCGTCGCGGAAGGCCTTGACCGCCGTCAGCGACAGCTCGGCCGCGCGTCTTGCGTGCCGAGCGCCGGCAGTTTCTTGAGCACGTCGGCCGGCGCGGTGATGATGTGGCAGCCCATGTCGTCCGCCTCGACGACGTTGAACACCTCGCGGGTCGAGGCCCAGATGATCTCGACGTTCCTGGTCTTGCGCGCGCGCGCGACCGCATCCTGCATGATCGGCCGGTAGTCGATGCCGAAATCGGCGAGCCGGCCGGCGAACACCGAGACGCAGGCCGGCGCGCCGCCGTCGAGCGCGGCGACCGCGCGCTCGACCTGCTCGGGCGTGAAGATCGCCGTCATGTTGATCTTGACGCCGTCGCGCGAGAGCGCGCGCACCGCCTCGAACAGCGGCTCGCCGCGCGTGGTGGTCACCGGCAGCTTGACGTAGACGTTCTTGCCCCAGGTGGCGATGACGCGCGCCTGCGCCACCATCTCCGGGATGTCGTCGGAGAACACCTCGAACGAAATGTGCCGGTCGGGCACCGCGGCGACCAGATCGCGCGCATAGCGCGGCATAATCGCTAACGCCGGCCTTCTTCAGCAGCGACGGATTGGTGGTGAAACCGGCGATCCAGGCTTGTTTGGCCATTTCCACGATCTGCGCCTTGTCGGCGCCGTCGGTGAACAGCTTGACCTTGAGGGAGGCCAGCGTCGGGGCGGTCATCGGCGTCTTATCCTTCTGGCGGCTTGTCGCGGTTGCGCAGGCATTATAAGGCGTGCGCCTGCGCGGGCCAATGCTGCGGGCAATTGCTTGCACAGCCGGGAACTCGCGCCGGCAGGACGGGACATGCGCAAGGTCGTTCTTTTGATTCTCAAAGCGGCGCTTTCGGCCGTGCTGCTGTATTTCGCCTTGCGGACCGTGAATGTGGGCGCCTTGGCGAGCCGCCTCAAGTCGATCGCGCCGGCTTGGGTTCTTTTGGGCGTGCTGGCCTTGTTCGTGCAGACCGTCTTGGTGGCGCTGCGCTGGCGCCTGATTCTCGAAGCCTGCGGCGCCGATCTGCCGGCGGCGCGCATGATCCGCTTCACCATGATCTCGAACTTCTTCAATCAGACGCTGCCGTCGAGCGTCGGCGGCGACGCCGTGCGCATCTGGCTCACCGGGCGGGCCACCAACTGGCAGGCGGCGACCTATTCGGTGTTCCTCGACCGCGTGGTCGGCGTGGTCGTGCTCGCGCTGTTGGTCACGCTCTGCCTGCCCTGGAGCCTCGAATTGGTGCGCCATCCGATCGGGCGAATCACTTTGCTGGCGACCGGCCTCGGCTGCCTGGCGGCCGGGGCCGTGTTTGTCAGCCTGAGCTGGCGTCGGCTCGACATCCTGCAACGCTGGATGCCGACCCGCCATCTCGCCGCCGCCGCCGCCGTCGCCTGGCGGATACTGCGCGCGCCGGGCGCGCTCGTCCCGATATTTGTTCTGTCGGTCGCGATCCATCTGATGACGGCGGTCGCGGCCTGGTGCGCGGCGCGCGCGGTCGGCGCCGACCTCTCGCTGTTCAACGCGCTCATTCTGGTGCTGCCGGTGATTCTGATTTCCGTCGTGCCGATTTCGATCGCCGGCTGGGGTGTGCGCGAGACCGCCATGGTCGCGGCCTTCGCTTACGCCGGACTGGCGCAGGCCGACGGCCTGATCGTCTCGGTCTTGTTCGGCGGCGGCTTGCTGCTGCTCGGCATTGCCGGCGGCGTGGTCTGGCTGCTCACCGCCGAGCGCGCCGAACGGCGCATCGTGCCCGAGCCCGCCCCTGAATGAGCCTCAGCGCGCGCCGGCGCGCGCCGCCGCCAGGTCGCTCATGACCATTTCGGTCACCAATTCGTCGAAGCTGACCCGGTGCTGCCAGCCGAGGATGGCGCGCGCCTTGGCGGCGTCGCCTACCAGATTGTCCACCTCGGTCGGGCGGAAATAGCGCGGATCGATCCTGACCAGCGTCTTGCCGCTCTTGGCGTCGACACCGGTCTCATCGGCGCCCTGCCCCTGCCAGCGCAGCTGGCGGCCGACCACCGCAAAAGCGCGCTCGACCAGTTCGCGCACGCTGTGGCCCTCGCCGGTCGCCAGCACGTAGTCGTCGCCCTTGGGCTGCTGCAGCATCCGCCACATGCCCTCGACATAGTCGCGGGCATGGCCCCAGTCGCGCCTGGCATCGAGGTTGCCGATGAAAAGCTCCTGCGCCGTTCCGACTTCGATGGCCGCCACCGCGCGGGTGATCTTGCGGGTGACGAAGGTTTCGCCGCGGATCGGGCTTTCGTGGTTGAACAAGATGCCGTTGGAGGCGTGGAGGCCGTAACCGTCGCGGTAGTTCACGGTGATCCAATAGGCATAGAGCTTGGCGGCGCCATAAGGGCTGCGCGGCGCGAACGGCGTTTTCTCGTTCTGCGGCGCCGGCGCGTTGCCGTAAAGCTCGGAGGTCGAGGCCTGGTAGAAGCGGACCTTTTCGTCGAGCCGCAGGATGCGGATCGCCTCCAGCAGGCGCAGCGTGCCGAGCGCGTCGGCATTGGCGGTGTATTCCGGCGTCTCGAAGCTCACCTGCACATGGCTCTGGGCGGCCAGATTGTAGATTTCGTCCGGCTGCGCGTCCTGCACCAGCCGGATCAGGTTGGTCGCGTCGGTCATGTCGCCGAAATGCATGAAGAAGCGGGTATCCGCGACATGCGGGTCGACGTAGAGATGGTCGATGCGTTGCGTGTTGAACGAAGAGGCGCGGCGCTTGACGCCGTGCACGACGTAGCCTTTGTCGAGCAGCAGCTCGGCGAGATAGGCGCCGTCCTGTCCGGTCGCGCCGGTGATCAATGCGACTTTGGCGGCCATGGTCGCGTCCTAGTCGCCGCGCCCGAGCGGCGGCTGCGCCAGATAGGCGAGCAGTTTCAGCTCGCGGCGTCCCTGCGAAACGGTATCGAGCACGAAACCGACCGCGATCGACAGGAAGGCGAGGATCATCAAGCCGGTCGACAGCACCGCGGTCGGGATGCGCGGCACCAGCCCGGTTTCGACATAGGTCACCACCACCGGAACGGCGAGCAGCACCGACGAGCGCGGCCAACAGCGCGCCGACCACCGCAAAGAAGATGAGCGGGCGCTCCGAACGGTAGAGATGCAGAATGGTGGACATGATGCGGGCGCCGTCGCGCCAGGTGTTGAGCTTGGAGACCGACCCGGCCGGGCGCGCGAAATAAGGCGTGTCGATCTCGGAAATCGGCAGGTCGAGCTCGAGCGCGTGCACGGTCAGCTCGGTCTCGATCTCGAAGCCGGTCGACAGCGCCGGGAAGGATTTGACGAAGCGGCGCGACATCACCCGGTAGCCGGACAGCATGTCGCGCAGCTCCTTGCCGAACACGGCGGCGACGAAGCCGGTGAGCGTGCGGTTGCCGAATTGGTGGCCGCGACGGTAGGCGGCGCTATCCTGGCTGACGCGCGCCGCCACCACCATGTCGGCGCCGGCGGCGAGCTCGCCGATCAGTTTGGGCAGGCTGGCGGCGTCGTAGGTGGCGTCGCCGTCGACCAGCACGAAGACGTCGGCGTCGATATCGCGGAACATGCGGCGCACGACATGGCCCTTGCCCTGGCGGGCCTCGCGCACCACGACGGCGCCGGCCGCGCGCGCAGCCTCGCCGGTGCCGTCGGTCGAATTGTTGTCGTAGACGTAGACCACGGCGCCGGGCAGCGCGGCGTGAAAATCGCGAACCACTTGCGCGATGGTCGCGGCCTCGTTGTAGCAGGGGATGAGTACGGCAACGCGGCGCGCCGAGGCGGCGCGCGACGATTTGCTTTGCCCTTTCGCCCGCTGCATCAGTGTGACGTCCCCGCCGGCTTCTCGATGCGATGATAATCTTTGTACCACGCAATAAAGCGCGCGATACCGTCGGCGATCGGCGTCGCGGGCCGAAAACCGACCTCGCGCATCAGGTCGTCGACATCGGCATAAGTCGCGGGCACGTCGCCCGGCTGCATCGGCAGCAATTCGCGCGCGGCCTTCTTGCCGATCGCCTGTTCGAGCAGGCCGACCACGTCCATGAGCTCGACCGGACTGATTGTTGCCGATATTGTAGACGCGCCAGGGCGCCGCGCTCGTGCCCGGATCGGGCGCCGCGCCCGGCCTGCGCCGGCGCCGGCGGGCGTTCGATCAGGCGCATCATCGCTTCGGTCACGTCGTCGATATAGGTGAAATCGCGCCGCATATTGCCGTTGTTGAACAGCTTGATCGGCTTGCCCGCCAGGATCGCGGCGGTGAACAGCCACATCGCCATGTCGGGGCGGCCCCAGGGACCGTACACCGTGAAGAAGCGCAGGCCGGTCGCCGGCAGCTTGAACAGATGCGCATAGGCATGCGCCATCAGCTCGTTGGCCTTCTTGGAGGCGCCGTACAGGCTGAGCGGATGGTCGACATTGTCGTGCACCGAGAACGGCATGTGCGTGTTGGCGCCGTAGACCGAGGAAGACGACGCATAGAGCAGGTGCCGGCAGCCGTGGTGCCGGCAGCCTTCCAGGATATTGGCGAAGCCGACCAGGTTGGCCTCGACATAGGCGTGCGGGTCGCTGAGCGAATGACGCACGCCGGCTTGCGCGGCGAGATGCACCACGAAGGGAAAGCGGCGCGCGGCGAACAGCTTCTCCATGCCGGCGCGATCGGCGAGGTCGCCTTTGACGAATTCGAAGCCGGGCAATTTGGCGAGTTCGGCGAGCCGCGCCTCTTTCAGTTTCGGATCGTAATAGGCGTTCATGTTGTCGAGCCCGACCACCGGCCGGCCGTCGCGCAGCAGCCGCCGCGCGAGGTGGAAGCCGATGAAGCCGGCCGCGCCGGTGACCAAAACGGGCTCTACAGCCGCCACGGCTCGAATTCCTCCCACGCGCGCGCGATCTGCGTCTGTTTAGCCGCAGAACGGCAAAGATCGCAATGCATGACCGGCGCCGCGCCGCTCAGCGCCCCAGCAACCGGTCATAGAGCGCGCAAGTCTCGCGGCCGATTTTGTCGGCCGAGAACTCGCTCTCGGCCAGCCGGCGGCCGGCGGCGCCGAAGCGCCGGCGCATATCGGCATCCTTTGCCAGCCGCGCGATGGCGTCGGCCAAAGCCGGCGGGTCGTCCGGCGGCACCAGCAAAGCGTTGACGTCCGGCGCGCGCGATCTCGCGGCAGCCCGGCACGTCGCTCGCCACAATGGCGCGCCCACAGGCCGCCGCCTCCAACAGGCTCTTGGGCAAGCCTTCGCGGCGCGACGCGAGCACGCCGATATGCGCGGCCTGCCAGACCGTGCGGATATCCTCGACGTGGCCGAGCAGGCTGATGCCGGGCCGCTCGCCCCAGCCCGCGATCTCCCGCTCCGGAATGGAGTCCGGGTTGGCCGGGTCGCGCTCGCCGGCGATCAGCAGGCGCACCGCTTGGCCGCGGCGCGTGAGAATGTCGTGCGCGGCGACCAGCGTGCGCACGCCTTTGTAATCGAGCAGGCGCCCGACATAGGCCATGGTCACCGGCCCGTCCGGCTCCGGCAGCGGCGTCAGCCGGTCGGTTTCGACGCCGGAGCCGGCAATGAGGGCGATGCGCGCCGGCGCGATGCCGAGGGCCTCGACCGCGGCGCGGTCGTCGCCGTTCTGCACCAGCACGCTCGCGCGCGGGTGGCCGAGCACATGCCGCAGCAGCGCGCGCAACAGCGGCCGCATCAGCCGCGCCTTCGGCGTCTGCGAGGAGAAGGCAAAGCCGAGCCCGGTCAGCGCATTGAGACGCAGCGAGCGCAGTCCGCCCGCCGCCAGCGAACCGACGATGCTCGGCTGCACCGCGACGTGATGCACGAGATCGGGATCGAGCGCGCGGTAGACGCGGCGTACCGCGGCGATGTTGGCGAGAAAGGCGAGCGGATTGACGCTGCCGCGCTTCCACACCACGCGATGCAGGCGAAAGCCTTGCGCCTCGATCGCCGCCGCGCCCTCCGTCGACATGGGTGACCACGTGCACGTCGTAGCCGGCGGCGAGCGCCGCGCGCGCCATCGGCAGCCGGTGCGAGAGGAAGTACCAGTCCTCCGTCACCAGATAGACGACCAGCGGCCTGGCGCGCGTGGCGCCCTTGGCCGGCGTCGTGTCGGTTGCTGTTGCCGCGTCATCCATTGTTGTCGAAATAGCATGCCAAGGCTAAACAGTCGCCATGTGCGGCATCGCAGGCGTCTTGCGGACCGACGGCGCCACCCGCGAGATCGAACGCGGCGCGCAGGCCATGGGCGACAGCCTGGCGCATCGCGGCCCCGACGACCACGGCGTCTGGAGCGACGCCGAAGCCGGCATCGCGCTGGCGCACCGCCGCCTCGCCATCCTCGACCTGTCGCCGACCGGGCACCAGCCGATGCTGTCGGCCGACGGGCGCCTGGTCGTCACGTTCAACGGCGAAATCTTCAATTTCCAGGAGTTGCGCGCCGAGCTCGCGGCGCGCGGCGTCACGTTTCGCGGCACCTCCGATACCGAGGTGATGCTGGAGGCCTTCGCCGTCTTCGGCATCGCGCCGACGGTGAAACGGCTGATCGGCATGTTCACCATCGGCATCTGGGACCGGCGCGACCGCTCGCTCACGCTGGTGCGCGACCGGCTCGGCATCAAGCCGCTGTATTGGGCGAAGTTCGGCGCGCTGTTTTTGTTCGGCTCCGAGCTGCGCGCGCTGCGCGCTTTTCCCGGCTGGCAGGCGCGCATCGATCGCGCCGCGCTCGCCGGCTTCATGCGGCACAATTACGTGCCCGCCTCCCGCTCGATCTACGAAGGCGTGCGCCGGCTCGAGCCGGGCACGATCCTGACTTTGCCCTGGGGCGGCGAGCCCAAAATCGAACGCTTCTGGGATGCGCGCGCGGTTGCGCAAGCGGGCCTCGCCGATCCGCTGCGCGCCGGCGATGGCGAACTCACCGACCGGCTGGAGGAGCTGCTGCGCGACGCGGTCAAGCGCCGCATGGTGGCCGACGTGCCGGTCGGCGCGTTTCTGTCGGGCGGCATCAATTCTTCGACGGTCGCCGCGCTGATGACGGCCGCCAATGCCGGGCCGGTGCGCACTTATACCATGGGCTTCGAGCAGGCCGGCTATGACGAGGCCAAGGACGCGGCGGCGGTCGCCCGCCATCTCGGCACCGCCCACACCGAGATGACGGTGACGGCCAAGGACGCGCTCGACGTCATCCCGCGCCTGCCGGACATCTACGACGAGCCCTTCGCCGACCCCTCGCAAATCCCGACCTACCTGGTCTCGGCGCTGACCCGCCAACACGTGACGGTCGCGCTGTCCGGCGACGGCGGCGACGAATTATTCGCCGGCTATAACCGCTACCGCCTCGCTACGCGGCTGTGGCGCTCGCTGCATCTGTTGCCGCGGCCGCTGCGCGCGGCGCTGGCGCGCGCCATCACCGCCGTGCCGGCCGGGCGCTGGTCGCAACTCCTGTCGGTCATGCCGGAGCGGGCGCGGCCGCGGCAGGCCGGCGACAAATTGCACAAGCTCGCCGCCACGCTTTCCGGCGACGGCGAAAGCGCGCTGTACCGCCGGCTGGTGACGCAATGGGAGCCGGCCGAGGTGATGCCCGGCGTCGAGGAGGCCAAAGGCGTGCTGTGGGATGCGAGTGTCGAGCGGGACTTTCCCAACGCGCTCGAGCGCATGCAATTCCTCGATCTGGTGACCTATCTGCCGGACGACATCCTGACCAAAGTCGACCGCGCCAGCATGGCGGTGGCGCTGGAAGCGCGCGTGCCGCTGATCGACCATCGCGTGGTGGAATTCGCCTGGCGGCTGCCGCGCACGGCCATGATCCGCGGCGGCGTGAGCAAATGGCTGCTGCGGCAGGTGCTCTACCGCCACGTTCCACGCGCATTGGTCGAGCGGCCGAAAATGGGCTTTGCCGTGCCGCTGGCCGATTGGCTGCGCGGCCCGTTGCGGCCCTGGGCGGAAGACCTGCTGGCGGAGCCGCGGCTGCGGCAGGCCGGCTTCTTCGATCCCACGGTCGTGCGCGGCGCCTGGGCCGAACATCTCGGCGGCCGGCGCGATCACGCCATTCCGCTGTGGGGCGTGCTGATGTTCGAGGCCTGGCGGCAACGCTGGGCCTGACGCCGGTTCAGGCGGCGGCGATCACCTCGCCGGCCGGCGCCAGCACGCGCACCTTGCGGCCGAGCATCGACAGCAGGATCACCACGCGGTCCTGATCGCGCTTCTGTTCGAACAGCGCCGAAACGTCGGCGAGCGCGCCGGCCGCGAGTTGCACCGCCTGCCCGCGCGCGAATACCGGCGGGTTGAGCCTGACCGCGCCGGTCTCGTCCTCGCGCGACTTGATCTCCGCAATGATGGAGTCGGCGACCGAGCGCGGGGCCGCGTCATCGCCGAGAATGCGCACCACGCCGCGGGTGCCGTTGATCGAGCGCCAGCGATCCTGCTGCGGGTCGAAACGCACGAACAGGTAGCCGGGAAACAGCGCGCTGGCGACGATTTCGTTGCGGCGCGCGTGCCGCACGCGGCGGCGGTAAAACGGCAGATAAATGGTGAAGCCCTGATTGACGAGATGGCGCTTGGCCTTGGCCTCGGCGTTCGGCTGGGTGTGCACGACGAACCAGGCGGCGCCCATGGCTCAGGTCTCCGCCCGCTGCGACGGCGAGATGCGCAGGAACGGCGGCGCGAGCACGCGTTCGCGCCCGACCAGGCCGACCAGGCGGTCGTAAGCCTGTTGCGGCGCGCGGCCGTCGGTGATGACCAGCACGGCGTCCGGACCGAGGCCCTCGACCGAGCGGATCACCGGCAAGCCGCCGACGCGCGGCTGGTTGGTCTCCTGGTCGAGCACCGCGACCAGCTCGATATCGACGTCATGCGCGGCCAAAGTGGCGATCTCGGCCAGTTCGCCGGCGCCGCACAAGACGACGCGTCCACGCCCGGCGCTCAGGCAGCGCGCGAAGGCGTCGCTGTATTCCTGCCGCGCGCTGCGAAAGAAGGAGAGCGAGCGGTCGAGATATTGCGCGACCAGCCGGCTCTTTTCGGAAAAGCCCTTGGGCGTGAGATAATAGGCGTAGCGCCGCGCCGGCGTGCCTTTGATCTTGATCAGGCCCTTGCGCACCGCCCGGTGCACCAGCGCGTTCACCAGACCGACCGACACGCCGATCTTGCGCGCCAGCGCCCGCTGATTGGGCGCCTGCGCGCCGGCGACGTTGTCGAGCAACTCGACCGTCTCGCTCAGATTGCTTTGGCGCGGCCCTGTGTTCACGCCGTGAGCATAGCCGTTCACGCCGTGAACGGTCAACCGGAGGCCGGCCGCCCGCGGCCCGCGCGCCCTGCTAAGTGCCGAAAAATACGCGCAAAATGGCGGCGCGAAGCTGGTAAAGTCCTGCCAATTCCCCGGGCCCCGCGCGGACGCAAAACGCAATGGTCGAGATCGCAAGCGGACGGTTGGCCGTGCTGTTCGGCGCCAGCGCGCTGATCAGCGCCGGGCTGTTATGGGTGCTGCACCCGCTGCTCAAGCGCTACGCGCTGGCGCGGCCGAATGCGCGCTCCTCGCACCGCGCGCCGACGCCGCAGGGCGGCGGCATCGCCGTGGTGGCGGCGACGATCGTGGTCGCCGCCGGCGTGTTCGTATTGACGCCGGGCGGCTTCGAGCAGCCGCTGCGCGTCGCCGTCATTCTCGCCGGCGCGGTCGCGCTCGCCGGCGTCGGCGCCATCGACGACATCCGGCCGCTCGGCATCTGGCCGCGGCTGCTGCTGCAGGCGATCGCGGTGATCGTCGTGCTGGCCGCGCTGCCGGCGGCGCTGCGCGTCGTGCCGTGGCTGCCGCTGGTGGGTGGAGCGCGCGCTGATTTTCGTCGGCGTGCTCTGGTTCGTGAACCTGGTCAACTTCATGGACGGCATCGACTGGATCACGGTCGCCGAAACCGTGCCGCTGACGGCGGCGCTGGTCTTGTTCGCGGCGATGGGCGCGCTGCCGCGCGACGCCGGGCTGGTTGCGGTCGCGTTATGCGGCGCGATGGTCGGCTTCGCGCCGTTCAATCGCCCGGTGGCGCGCGTGTTCCTCGGCGACGTCGGCAGCCTGCCGATCGGCTTGCTGCTGGCCTGGATGCTGGTGTTGCTGGCCGGCGGCGGCCATCTCGCGGCGGCGCTGCTGCTGCCGCTTTATTACCTCGCCGACGCGACCGTCACCTTGCTGCGCCGGCTCGCCAACGGCGAAGCGGTGACGCAAGCCCATCGCAGCCATTTCTATCAGCGCGCCGACCGGCAAGTTCACCGTCATGCAGGTGGTCGGCCAGGTATTCGCGCTCAACTTGGTGCTCGCCGCTCTCGCGCTCGCGACCTTGCTGGCGCCGTCGCTGCTTGTGCACGCTGCGGCGCTGCTCACCGGCGGCGTGCTGGTCGCCGCCCTGCTCTATCGCTTCGCCAAAGCTTGATCGACCGCATCGATGACCTGGCGCGGCGTGAGCGCGATCAGGCATTGGCTGTCGCTGTCGAGCCGCCGCTCGCAGCCTTCGAGCTGGCAGGGCGTGCAGGGATACGCGTGCTGCACCAGAAAGACGTTGCCGCGTTGCTGGACCGTGCCGGCCGCCGCCCACATGGTATCGAGCCCGCCGACCGGCCACGGCCCCCACAGCCGCGGATCGGTCGGCCCGTAAAGCGCGACCGTCGGACAGCCGGCGGCGGCGGCGAGATGCGTGACCGAGGTGTCGGGCCCGACATAGACCCGCGCCTTTGCGAGCAGCCCGGCAAGTTGCGGCCAGTCGAGCCGGCCGTCGAGGCGCTGCACCGGCGCATCGCGCCAGACCTCGTCGAGATAGCGCCGCTCCGGCTCGGCCGGCCCGCCGGTCGCGATCACGGCAAGCCCGCGCGCGGCGAGCGCGGCGGCGAGTTCGCGCCAGCCGGACGGCGTCCACTGCTTGTAGCGAAACATCGGCGCGGCATGGATCACCGCGTAATCGCCGGCCGCCAGCCCTTCGACCGGCCGCGGGTGCGGACAAACCAATTCCGGCACGCGCGCAATGCCGAGCGCATCGGCCAGCCGCAAGATCTGCTCGACCCGATGCACGCCATCCGATTGAACGACGCTGCGGTGAAGCACGGCGTTTTTGAGCGCGCCGGCAGCCGGTCCGACGCGCCTTTTGCCGGCCACCCAGGCGAAAAAGGTCGGGCGGTCGCCGGTCTGGGTCGAAACCACGAGATCGTAGCGAGCGCCACAGCCGCGCCGCCAGCGCCAGGCTTTGCCCCGCGCTCGGGCGCGGCGGCATGGCGACGGTGCCGTCAAGATCGGGATTGCCGTCGAGAACGCCGGCGGTGTCGGCGAACACCAGCGCGTCGATGGTGGCGTCCGGCCAGGCGCGGCGCAGGCTGCGGATCAGCGGCGTGGTCAGCAGCACGTCGCCCAGCCGGCGCAGCGCGATCACCAGAATGCGCGGGCGCGCCGGCAGCGCGATGCGGTCGGCGCTCATGGCGCGGCGCCGGGCGTCCGCGCAGCGCGCGCCTTCAGCACCATGCCGCCGGCGACGCCGACGCCAAGCACATAGAGCCAGCCCTCGGTAAAATCGAACAGAAACGAATTAAACAGCGAGCCCACGACGTTTTGCGTCACGACGACGAGGCCGATCCACGCCCAAAGCCCGGCCCCGCGGAACAGCAGGAAATGGGACAGCCACATCGCCCACAGCACCGCGATTCCCAAAAGCCCGAGCTGAATGCCGACCGCGAAAGTTTGGTTGTGCGGATTTGCCGCAATCGGTAGCGCCGCACCGGCGTGCGCAAATCCTTGGCGCGCTTGAACTCGTCGGTAATCGAACCCGTGCCATGCCCGAGCAGCGGCGCGCTTTCGATGAAGCCGATGGATTTTCTCCAGAAGTCGAGCCGCAGGCCGGATGAGTTGGCCTCGCTGTTCTTTTCGTAACGTTCGGTTTCCGACCAGATTCCGCTCACGCGCTCGCGCAAATAAGGCGAGGCGGTCCAGCCGACAGCGGCAACGCGCCAACATGAGCGCGCAGGCGCCGAGAAAACCTTTCCAACCGGAATGCCGATAGCCATAGAGCAAAGCGAGCGCGGGGATGATGACCAGCGCCGTGCGGCCGGTGACGACGAAGAAAATATTGCCGAGAAAGGCCAAGGCCAGAACGGCCAACACGCCGGACATTTTCCATTGCCGCAGGCTCGCTTTGGTCATGGCAAGATCGAATAAGACCGCCGCGCAGATCGTGAACTCGACGCTTTGCAAAATGTAGCCTTTGACCGGAACGCCCTCGTCGAGCGAAGCTCTCGGAATATTCGGCCAAATCTTCACGACAAAAGACGCGATCAGCAGCGCCACGCAGGAAAGCAAAAAGCCCACGAACACCCGCTGCCCCCCGCCCGACCGGCGGAACTGCACAAACAGCAGCGGAATCACCAGCAGCCGGAAGAACGACGAAACGCCGCCCCAGCGCTCCGCCCAGGAAACGTCGGCCCAGGCCATGCCGAGCACGCCGAACGCGACCAGCGCGACCGGCAAACCGCCGGCGGCCGTCGTGAGTTCGCGGCGCAGATCGGCCCCATCGAGCGTGGGGATGAGCGCGATCAGCCAAAGCACGACCAGAATGCCGGTCGCCGAGGTCGACCAAGGCAGCGACACCGCGGTTGCGACCGCGAGCCAGTCGGCGGCGGTGGTCAGCCGCGTGTGATCGACCGGGCGCATGTAAGATGTCAGCGCCATGCTCAGCCCGCCGCCGTTGCCTGCAGCGCCGAAAGCCCGCGCCGCGCGCGGACGCGGTCGTCCGCCAGGCTTTGCGACAATCTGCGCTCGTTCGCCGACAACTGCCCGCGGTCGGCCTGCGGATGCCACAAATGCAGCACGCCGGTTGCGAACACGCCGTCCTTGCGCCGCACGCCGGCGTGCAGCAAGCGCACGATGATGTCGGAATCCTCCTTGCCCCAGCCGCTGTAATCGGCGTCGAAGCCGTCGACCCGATCGAGATCGGCGCGCCAGACCGCGAGGTTGCAGGAGCGCGCGCCGCGCCAGCGCCGGCTGCGCAGGCGCCGCAGCGGCCCGAGCGGCAGATGCCAGAGCGCCGACAGGCGGTTGACGCCGCCGCGCGCGCGTTGCGCCAGCCACTGCGCCAGGCTCCAGCGCTCGGGCGCGAGTTTTTCCGCGAGCACGCGCGCGGTCAGCGCCGGCGACAACAACACGCGGTTGCCGGTGACGAAGGCGCCCGGCTCGGCGAGACGCCGGTGCGTGGCGATGAAGTCCGGCTGCACGAGGCAGTCGCCGTCGAGGAAAACGACGTAGCTCCCGCGCGCGGCAAGGATCGCGCGGTTGCGGATCTCGGCGGCGCGGAAGCCGCGATCCTCCTGCCAGACGTGATCGAGGCGGCGGCCGACCTTGCCGCTCCAGCGCTTGAGCAAGTCGGCGGTCGCCGGGCCCGATCCGTCGTCGGCGACGATCACCTCGAAATCGCCGTCGCTCTGGCCGGCGAGCGCGCGCAGCACCGCGTCGAGCGCGTCTTCTCGGTTATAGGTCGTGACGATGACGGAGATCAGATCGCTCAAAGAAAGCGCCTCGCAGCCGAAAACCCGGTTGTGCGGCCTTTTTTCCAGAAAACACGCATCGGGGCAACCGCAAGGCCGAAAAGCGCGCCGATTGACGCATTTCGTCGCCAATGATGCTGTGCACTCATCGGCGGCAATGTTATTTTTGCGCGAGCTTCCCGTTTCTCCGGCTTTCAGCATTCGAGCCCTCCTTTGCGTTGCTCCGTCGTCATCCCCTCCTACAACCGCCCGACCGTGCTGCCGCGCGCGGTCGCCAGCGTGCTGGCGCAGGACGAGCCCGATTTCGAGCTGATCATCGTCGACGATTCGACCGACGCGACGCGGGACTGGATCGCCAGCCTGACCGATCCCGCGCATCAAGACGATTTTTCCGGAGCGCCGGCGCGGCGTGAGCGCGGCGCGCAATCTGGGCATCGCCGCCGCGCGCGCGCCGATCGTCGCGTTCCTCGATTCCGACGATTTTTACTTGCCGCAGCACCTGAGCCGCGCGCTCGCCGCGTTGCAGCGCGAGCCCGATCTGGTCTGCACGCTGTCGTCGGGCAACAAGGAAGTGCGCGGCGAATTGCGGCCCGCTCCCCTGCCCGACGTCAGGCTTGAGCCGCCCGCCTTCGAGTGGGCGCTCTACAGCGACCTGATCGGCGTCGACGGTTCGAGCATCACGGTGCGCACCGCGGCGGCGCGCGCCATCGGCGGCTTTTGCGAAGAGATGAGCCGCACCGAGGACCGCGAATTCCTCATTCGTCTGGCGCCGCACGGCGCGGTGCGCCTGCTGCCGCAGGTGTCGTGGGAAAAAGGCTGGACCACCAACAGCCTGTCGAATGAGTGGAAAGGCGCCGGCCGCGACCTGCTCAATTATGCCAGGCAGCGGCCGGAATTGACCACGCGTTTCCGCAAGCTCGGCAGCTACCTGGCGAGCAAGATCCTGGTCTCCGATCTGCGCCGCGGCGACTTCGCGACCTTGCGCGCCGACTGGGGCGCTTTCCGCCGCGGCGGCCTGTTGCAAGGCGGCCTCGCCCGCATCTGGCGCGAGCACCGCGAAGTGCGCAACTATCGCCGCGCCATGTCGAACCGCGAGGCGCTTTTGCAACTCGCCGGCGCGCCGCCCGAGTGGACCTGACGGGCCGTCCGGCTTTCCGAGGGCCCGGAATGCTGTTATCGGATGCAAGCCATGACGAAAATTTCAACATCCATCATCGCGTTCAATCAGGCCGACAAGATCGAAGAGTGCATCGGCAGCGCGCTGTGGACCGATGAAATCGTGGTGGCGGATTCCAACAGCTAGCGACGACACCGCGAAACTTGCCGAGCGCATGGGCGCGCGCGTGGTGCAGATTCCGATCACCACCTTCAGCGAATTGCGCAACAGCGCCGCCGACGCCTGCACCGGCGACTGGATCATCAGCCTCGATTCCGACGAACGCTGCACGCCGGAATTGCGCGACGAAATTCTTGCTTTGCTGGCGGCCGGGCCGAAATACGACGCCTACTACATTCCGCGCCGCAACTTTTTCATGGGCCGCTGGATCAAGGGCTCCGGCTGGTATCCGAACTACCGGCAGCCGCAGTTCTACCGCAAGGGCACGATGCGCTACACGCGCATCATCCATGAAGCCGTGGTGATGAAGGACGGGCAACCGATCGGCAAGCTCGAGAATGCCATCGTGCAGTTTCCGTTTCAGAACTTCGAGGAAGTGCTCGGCAAGGCCAACCGCTACTCGACCTTCGGCGCGCGCATGCTGGCGCACAAGACGAGTGTCGCTGTGGTCTGCGCTCGGCCACGCGATCTGGGCTTTCCTGAAGCATTATATTTTCAAGCGCGGTTTCATCGACGGCTGGGCCGGCTTCATCATCGCGTTGGGGAATTTCGAAGGGACCTTCTGGCGCTATGCGAAGCGCTATGAGGAAATAAAGGCATGGCCGCGGCTCAAGGTCGAGCCGGTGCGCCGGGACAATCCGCCGACCGGATGAGAGAGGCGCGCGACGGCTAACGCCGCCTCGGCCCGCGCGCGTTCTCGACCATGGCGGTGGTCGAATAGCCGGGCACCAGATCGATCAGGATCACCTCGCCGCCGAGCGCCTCGACCAGCTCGCGGCCGACCACCTGCTCGCGGGTGTAGTCGCCGCCCTTGACCAGCACCGTCGGCTTGACGCGCGCGATCAGCCGCTCGGGCGTGTCCTGGTCGAACACCGCCACCAGATCGACCGCCTCCAGCGCCGCCAGCACCTCGGCGCGCGCCTGCACCGGCTGCACCGGCCGCCCGGCGCCTTTCAGCCGCGTGACCGAGGCGTCGCCGTTGAGGCCCACCACCAGCCGGTCGCAGGCCGCGCGCGCGCCGGCCAAAAGCCGCACGTGGCCGGGATGCAGCAGGTCGAAGCAGCCATTGGTGAAGCCGATGCGCAGGCCCTGTTTGCGCCATGGCGCGAGATGCTCGTCGAGCATCGCCCAGTCGAACACGATCTTTTCTTCCGGCGCGAGCGTGGCCGCCGGCAAGATGCGCGAGCGCAATTCGGCGACCGAGAGCGTCGCGGTGCCGCGCTTGCCGACCACCACCGCGGCGGCGGCATTGGCCGCGCGCATGGCGGATTCGAAATCGGCCCGCATCGCCAGCATGGCGGCGAGCACCGCCACCACGGTGTCGCCGGCGCCGGAGACGTCGCGCACGCGCACCGGATAGGCCGGCACGTGCACCGGCGCGCCTTTGCTGACGCAGCGTCATGCCGGCTTCGCTGCGCGTCACCAGCACGGCCTTGGCGCCGATCGCGCGCGCCAGCGCCGCCGCCGCGTCGCCGATCTGCCGCGTCGGTCGCGGCGGCGCTGTGCGTGGCGTCGGCGAGTTCCTGCCGGTTCGGCGTGATCAAGGTGGCGCCGCGATAGATGCTGTAGTCGCGGCCCTTGGGATCGACGATCACCGGCTTGCCGGCTTTTTTCGCGGCGTCGATCACGGCGCGCATCACGCGCGGGGTCAGCGCGCCCTTGGCGTAGTCGGACAGCACCACCGCGCCGGCTCTTCGGCATCGCCTTGGCGACGTGGCCGATCAGCGCCGCCTCGATTTTTGCATCGACCGGGGCGACCGCTTCCCAGTCGGCGCGCAACAGATGCGTGGAGAAATGCTCGGACACGAAGCGCACCTTGCGCGTGGTGCGGCGCGCCTTTGTCGACCACCAGCTGCGCGTCGATGCGGCGCTGCTTGGCCAGCGCCTTGCTTGAGCGCGCGCCCGGCATCGTCGTCGCCGACCACGCCGATGAAGATGCAGCGCGCGCCGAGCGCGACCAGATTGCGCGCCACATTGCCGGCGCCGCCGATCATCTGCTCGCTGCGCTCTGACCGCGATCACCGGCGCCGGCGCTTCCGGCGAAATGCGCGCGACCTCGCCATAGACGAATTCGTCCAGCATCAGGTCGCCGATGCAGAGCACGGTCTGCTCGGCAAATCGGCAAGATGTTTATCGAAGTCGAACATTTAACACCGGTCATCCCGCGCACGCGGCGCATCATGATTAGCGGTAACGGTCGTCGCGGTCGAGATAACTCACGTAGTTGCGCGACCGCGGCCTCGAGCGGGGTGAAGCCGGCATTGTAGCCGGCGCGGCGCAGATTCTCGACCGAGGCTTGCGTGAAATACTGATATTGCCCGCGGATCGCATCCGGCATGTCGATATATTCGATGTTGGGCGGCGCGCTTGAGCGCCTTGAACATCGCGCCGATCATGTCGCGGAAGCTTTCCGCCTTGCCGGTGCCGACATTGAAGATGCCGTTGACCGCGGCGCTATCGAGCAGCCAGCGCATCACCGCGACGGCGTCGTCGACATAGATGAAATCGCGGCGCTGGTCGCCGTCGGCGACGCCGTCGCGATGCGACTTGAACAGCCGGATCGGCTGGCCGGCCTTGGCGTCGTCGAACACCTTCGACAACACGCTCGCCATGTGGCCCTTGTGGTACTCGTTCGGGCCGTAGACGTTGAAGAACTTCAAGCCCGCCCAATGCGGCGGCAGTTTTTCCTTTTTCACGAAGCGGTCGGCCACCGCCTGGTCGAACATGTGCTTGCTCCAGCCGTAGAGATTCATCGGCTTGAGCTTGCGCAGCGCTGGCGGCGACCAGTCGTCGTCGAAGCCTTGCGCGCCGTCGCCATAGGTCGCGGCCGAGGAGGCGTAGATGAACGGCGTGCGCGTCGCCGTGCACCAGTCCAGCAGGCGCAGCGACAGGCGGAAATTGTTCTCCATCACCAGGTCGGCGTCGGTCGCGGTGGTGTCGGAGATGGCGCCCATGTGGATGACGGCGTCGAGCTTGCGGCCCTCGAGCCAGCGCGCCAGCTCGGCCGGCGGCACCAAATCGGCGATGCTGGCGCTTGGCGAGGTTGCGCCATTTCGCGTCATTGTGTCCGAGCAAATCGTTGACCGCGACGTCATGGCTGCCGGCCTCGTTGAGGCTCGCCACCACGTTCGATCCGATGAAGCCGGCCCCGCCGGTGACCAGAAACATGCGCCATCCTTTGCCCGAAGCGCCGCGCCGGCGCAATCCGCCGCCCGCAGGCGGCGCAAAAGCCGCAAGGATAAGGTAAAAATCGCGGCTGGACAGGCCGTGGCGGCGCGGGCTAACGCGGACGCCAAAGCGGGCCTACGGGGGAAAGCTTGAGCGACGCGCCGGTCCTGATCGTGCCCTATGTCTGGATCGGCGACTTCGTCCGCGTCCATTCGGTGGTCAAGCTGTTGCGGGCGCAAGCGCCCGAGCGCCCGGTCGACATGGTCGCGAGTTCGCTGTGCGCGCCGCTCGCCGACTACATGCCGGGCGTGCGCAAGGCGATCGTCGCCGATCTGCCGCGCGGGCGGCTCGGCCTCGCGCTCCAGCGCAATTTGGCGGCGCAATTGCGCGCGGCGCGTTACGGCCAAGCGCTGATCATGTCGCGCAAATGGAAGGCGGCGCTGGCGCCCTTTCTCGCCGGCATCCCGCTGCGCACCGGTTTTGTCGGCGAGATGCGCTACGGCCTGCATCAACGATGTGCGCTGCGGGCGAGCGCGCGCTGCCGCGCATGATCGACCAGATGGGCGCGCTGGCGCTGCCGAAGGACGCGGCGCTGCCGGCGGAATGGCCGCTGCCCGAATTGACGGTGCCGCGCGAGGAGGTCGAGCGCTGGCGCGCGCAGCGCCAGCTCGCGCAGGACGCCCGGCCGATCGTCACGCTGTCGCCCGGCGCGGTCGGCGAAGGCAAAGCCTGGCCGGTCGAACACTACGCGGTCCTGGCGCGCGCGCTCGCCAATGACGGCGCCTCGGTGTGGGTGCTGGGCGGGCCGAACGAGACGCCGATCGCGCGCGAGATCATCGCGCTTGCCGGCGAGCGCGTGCGCGACCTCACCGGCAACGATCTGCGCAACGCCATTCTCGCGCTCGCCGCGGCGGACGCTTCGCGTCACCAACAATTCCGGCTTGATGCACGTCTCGGCGGCGATCGGCACGCCGACCGTCGCCATCTTCGGCCCGACCAGCCCGTGGCATTGGAAGCCGCTCAACCCGCTCGCCGCCATCCTCGAGCCGCCGGGCGACAAGGCCGCGCGCGAGCGCGCACGGATCGAGGGCAACGACGCGGTCAAGCACCGCCGCACCGCCGATGTGGCGGTGCAAACCGTGCTGGCGGCCGTTCGCGCCGTGCTCGAGGGCCGCTAAACCCGCGCCGCCGTTAACATTTGGCCGCCGCCCGAGCGGCGTGCTATTCAACAGGCGACCGACAGGACCCGCATGGCCCGACCTTTGCCAGCCGACCAGAGCCGCGAACGCACGCAGGCCGCGATCGATTCCGCGCTGCGCACGCTGGAGGCCGAGGGCGGCGGCATCGACGCGCTCGCCGCTGCGCTGCGCGACGGGCTGGGCGGCGCCTTCGCCGCGGCGGTCGACCTCATCCGCAACGCGCAAGGCCGCGTCATCGTCACCGGCATGGGCAAATCCGGCCATGTCGGCCGCAAGATCGCCTCGACCTTCGCCTCCACCGGCACGCCGGCCTTTTTCGTGCATCCCGGCGAAGCCAGCCACGGCGACCTCGGCATGATCGCGACCGGCGACGTCATCATCGCGCTGTCCTGGTCGGGCGAGACCGCCGAGTTGAAGAACCTCACCGACTATTCGCGCCGCTTCCGCATCGGCTTGATCGTGGTGACCGCCAGCGTCGACTCGACGCTGGCCAAGACCGCCGACGTCGTGCTGCCGCTGCCGGCGGCGCGCGAGGCCTGCCCGCACAATCTGGCGCCGACCACCTCTTCGCTGATGCAGCTCGCGCTCGGCGACGCGCTCGCCATCGCGCTCTTGGAAAGCCGCGGCTTCACCGCGGTCGATTTCGGCCTGCTGCACCCCGGCGGCAAGCTCGGCGCGCTGCTCAAGCTGGTGCGCGACGTGATGCATAGCGGCGCCTCGGTGCCGCTCGCCCCGCTCGGCACCCGCATGTCGGACGCGCTGCTCGAGATGACCGCCAAGGGCTTCGGCTGCGTCGGCATCGTCGAACCGAACGGGAAACTGGTCGGCATCATCACCGACGGCGATTTGCGCCGGCACATGCGGCCCGATCTGCTCGACGCCACGGTCGACGCGGTGATGACGCGGGCGCCCAAGACGGTGCGGCCCGATCAATTGATCAGCGAGACTCTGGAGCTGTTGAATTCCACCAAGGTGACCGCGCTGTTCGCGGTCGAGGCCGGCAAGCCGGTCGGCATCCTGCACGTGCACGACCTGCTGCGCGCCGGCGCGGCCTAAACTACTTACCCGGCAGCACGCGCTCGATCCGCCGGTCCGGCACCAGCCAGATCAAGGCGACAATGACAAAAATGACTTGCGCTGCCCAGGGAACGAAGAAGGGTAGCGGCAGCGCGACGATATAAAGCGCCAACGACAGATTGCCCTTGAAATCGTTGCCGACGGCTTTGTGCAACAGCGAATCCGTCCCTTCTTCGCGAATGATCGTCCACGTCAGAATTGTATAGGCGACCGCGTTCATCAAAAGGACAAAGCCGTACAGCACGCTCGGCCATTGCCCGAAATGGTTCTCGCCCATCCAGCCGGTGACGAAGGGCAGCAGCGACAGCCAGAACAGCAAATGCAGGTTGGCCCAGAGCACGCCCCCGGTCACGCGCTTCACGGCGTGCATCATGTGATGATGGTTGTTCCAGTAGATGCCGAGATAGACAAAGCTCAGGACGTAGCTGAGGAAAGCCGGAAGCAACGGACGCAACGTGTCCAGATCCGCGCTATGCGGCACCTTCAATTCGAGCACCATGATGGTGATGATGATGGCGAGGACGCCGTCGCTGAACGCTTCGAGCCTGGTCGTCGGCATAACCTTCGCCCCTGATGTTCAACCCGCCAATTTGTCGACCGCTTGCTTCACGGCCTCGACCGACGGCGGCGCGCCGTTGCCGCCGAGCACCGCGATCGGCCCGCTGCCGACCGGGCCGGTGAGGCCGGGCTCGCTGCCGGTGAAGATCGCGGCGAGCGGCACGCCGAAGGCGGCGGCCAGATGCAGCAGGCCGGTGTCGACGCCGACGACGAGCTGCGCGCCGGCGATCAGCCCGGCGACCTCATCGAGCGGCGCCCGCGCCGGCACCCGCGCGCCCGGCAGCATGGCCGCGATGCGCTCGCTGCGCGCGCGCTCGTCCTCGCTGCCCCACGGCAGCACCACTTCGAGCCCGCGCGCCGCGAGCTCGCGTCCGAGCGCGATCCAATCCGCTTCCGGCCATTGCTTGGCGAGCCGCGCGGTGGCGTGCAGCAGCACGGCGTAGCGCTCGCTCGCGTCGCGCAAAGCGCGCGCGCTCGAGCCCGAAATCCGGCGCGCCTTGCGGCGTGTAGCCGAGCGCCAGGCCGCTCAGCATGCGGTTGCGCGCGACCGCATGCTGCTCGCGGCCGACCGCGTAGCGCCGGTCGTAGAACGCGTGCCGCCAGCGGCTCGCGGATGCTGGCGGCGTCGTAGCCGTGGCGGCGCCCATGCGCCAGCCGCGCGATCACGCGCCGAGCGCACCAGCCCCTGGCTGTCGACGATCTCGTCGTAGCAATGCGCCCGGATCGCGCGCAAATTGCCGGCGATCTCGGCGAGCGTCGGCGGCCAGTACGAGCGACTTGCGCCAGCGCCGCCAGGCGACCGGCACCACGTGGTCGACCGCCGGGTGCAGCTCGACCAGCGGCGCGAAGGCCTCCTCCACCAGCCACGAAAATCGCGCCTGCGGCAGCGCCTTGCGCGCCTCGGTGACCGCCGGCATGTGATGGATCACGTCGCCGAGCGAGGAAGTCTTGATGAACAATATTTCGGCCATGGTCCCGCGTTGGTATACGCACCGTTAATCATGACACAATAGCGATAGCGGCGAATTCGCGCGGCATAATCGCTCTTTCACCGGTCCGCGGTAAGGCTTGGCGGCATTCGAGGAGCGGGGCAATGACGGTCCTGGTGACGGGCGGCGCCGGCTATATCGGCAGCCACATGGTGCACGCGCTCGCCGACGCCGGCGAGAGCGTCGTCGTGCTCGACAATCTGTCGACCGGCTTCCGCTTCCTGATCCCGGCCGACGGTGCCCTTCGTCACCGGCAATACCGGCGACCGCGACCTGGTCGCCCACGTCATCCGCGAACACCGCGTCGACGCGATCGTCCATTTCGCCGCCTCGATCGTGGTGCCCGATTCGGTGCGCGACCCGCTCGGCTATTACCGCAACAACACCATGAACACCTGCCATGCTGCTCGACGCCGCGGTCGCCGGCGGCGTCAGGCATTTCATCTTTTCCTCGACCGCCGCGGTCTACGGCAATCCCGAGCACGTGCCGGTCCGCGAGGACGCGCCGACGCTGCCGATCTCGCCCTACGGCAGGTCGAAGCTGATGTCGGAAATCATGCTGCACGACACCGCGCGCGCGCACGATCTGCGCTTCGTCGCGCTGCGCTACTTCAACGTCGCCGGCGCCGATCCGATGGGCCGCACCGGCCAGTCGACGCCGCAGGCGACGCATCTCATCAAGGTCGCGTGCGAAGTCGCGCTCGGCCGGCGCCCCAAGCTCGACGTCTTCGGCACCGACTATCCGACGCCGGACGGCACCTGCATCCGCGACTACATCCACGTCAGCGATCTGGTGCGCGCGCATTCGGCGGCGCTCGCCTATCTGCGCAGCGGCGGCGCCAGCGCGACCTTCAATTGCGGCTACGGCCGCGGCTCCTCGGTGCTCGAGGTGATCGACGCGGTGCGGCGCGCGAGCGGCCGCGATTTCCCGGTCGAGACGCACCGGCCGCCGGCCCGGCGATCCGGCCGCGCTGGTCGCCGACGTGTCGCCGCATTCAAGGCGGCGCTCGACTGGCGGCCGCAGTTCGACGATCTCGACACCATCGTCGGCCACGCGCTCGCCTGGGAGCGCCGGCTGGCGGCCAGACGCCCTGCCGGCGCCGGTTAACATCTTGGCGGCAGAGCCTTATTTCCCTGCGTGCGGGCGTCCTGCAAGCTTGAAAAATCCGCCCAAGACGGGCAAGGAAACGGGCCATAGGCAGCGGCGGCCGCGGGAACCGCCATAATGCCGGCGTCTCAAGCCATTTCGAGGACGGATGCAGGACCCGATCAGCACGGCGGCCGACGACGAGCGCTACGGCGCGTTCGTCCTGGTCCGGCGTCTGCTCACCGAGCAGGGCCTGGCGCATTGGCCGCGCTATGCCGTCGCCTTCTCGCTGATGGCGCTCGCCGCCGGCTGCACCGCGTTCGTCCGCCTATCTGATCGGCAACGTCATCAACCAGGCCTACGTCAACCGCAGCCTCGCCGGCATCATCACGCTCGGCTTCGTCACGGTCGCGCTGTTCGCCACCAAAGGGCTCGCCACCTACGGCCACAGCGTGATGCTCTCGCGCATCGGCAACCGCATCGTCGCCGACAATCAGCGCGCGGTGTTCGCCAAGCTGCTCAACGAAGGGCTCGGCTTCTTCTCCGACCGGCACTCGACCGAATTCATCATGCGGCTTTCCGCCGGCGCGGCGGCGGCGACGCAGGTGCATCAATCTGCTGATCACCTCGGTCGGGCGCGACCTGTTCTCGCTGATCGGCCTGGTCACCGTGATGGTGGTGCAGGACCCGATGATGTCGTTCTTCAGCCTTCGTGGTCGCGCCGCCGGCCTTCTTCGTGCTGCGCAAGCTGATCCGCCGCATCTACTCGATCGCGCGCAACCAGTTCCACGGCGATACGCGCATGGTCGAGACCTTGCAGGAGACGCTGCAGGGCATCCGCATCGTCAAGGCCTTCACGCTCGAAGACATCATGCGCGAGCGCTTCGACCGCAACGTCGCGGACGTCGAGCACGAAGCCAACAAGATGGCGCGCGTGTCCAACCGCTCGAGCCCGCTGATGGAGACGCTCGGCGGCTTCGCCATCGCCATGGCCATCACCTATGGCGGCTACCGCGTGATCGAGACCGGCGCGACGCCGGGCGAATTCTTCTCCTTCATCACCGCCTTCCTGCTCGCCTATGAGCCGGCCAAGCGGCTGGCGCGGCTCAACATCGAGCTCAACAGCGGGCTGGTCGGCGTGCGCATCCTGTTCGAAGTGCTCGACAGCGCCGCCGAGCGAGCCGATCGACGACGACAAGCCGGCGCTGCGCGGTCGACGACGCCGCGCATCGAGTTCGACGACGTCGACTTCGCCTATCGCGGCGAGCGAGCCGGTGCTGCGCGGCATGTCGTTCGCCGCCGAACCCGGCAAGCTGACCGCGCTGGTCGGCCCTTCCGGCGGCGGCAAGTCGACCGTGTTCAACCTGCTGCTGCGCTTCTACGAGCCGGAGCGCGGCACGCATCGCCATCGACGGCCAGGACATCGCCGCGGTGTCGCGCCGCTCGCTGCGCCGGCAGATCGCCTATGTCGGCCAGGACGTGTTCCTGTTCCGCGGCACCATCCGCGAGAACATCGCCTTCGGCAAGCCGGGCGCCGAGCGAGGACGAGATCGTCGCCGCCGCCAAGGCCGCCTACGCGCACGATTTCATCATGGCTTTCCCGCGCGGCTACGACACGCCGGTCGGCGAGCACGGCCTGCAGCTGTCCGGCGGCCAGCGCCAGCGCATCGCCATCGCGCGCGCGCTGATCAAGAACGCGCCGATCATCCTGCTCGACGAGGCGACCGCCGCGCTCGATTCGGAATCCGAGCTGCAGGTGCGCGAGGCCATGGAGCATCTGTGCGAGGGCCGCACCACGCTCGCCATCGCGCACCGGCTGCACACCGTCGCGCATGCCGACTGCATCCACGTGGTCGAGGACGGCCGCGTGGTCGAATCCGGCCGGCACGACGAACTGCTGCGCAAGGGCGGCCGCTACGCCTCGTTCTACCGGCTGCAGCTCAAGGACCAGGAGACGCGCGCGCCGGTCGTCGCGCTGGCGGGCCGCTGAGCGCACCACGTTGACGGCGGCGCGTCCCACCTGTTAGGCGAAGGCCGAATTTCCCCTCCATCGCACGGCTCCACAGCACCATGCCCAGACTACGTCATTCCGCCGCCGCCGCAGGCGACCATCGCGGTCGCCGGCTCCGACAAGGTCTTTCCGGTCCGCCGCATCTGGTGCGTCGGCCGCAATTACGTCGAGCACATCCGCGAGATGGGCCAGGACGAGCGCGCTGCCGCCGTTCTATCTTCGCCAAGCCCGCCGACGCCATCGTGCCGGACGGCGGCACCGTGCCCTACCCGTCGCTGACCAAGGACATGCATCACGAGGTCGAGCTGGTGGTCGCGCTCAAGAGCGGCGGCCGCAACATCCCGGTCGACAAGGCCAATGACTGCATCTACGGCTACGCCGTCGGCATCGACCTGACGCGCCGCGATCTGCAGATCGCCTCGCGCGACCTCAAGCGGCCGTGGGAAGTCGGCAAGGCGTTCGACCATTCGGCGCCGTGCGGCGCCGCTCAAGCCGGCGAGCCGAGATCGGCCATCCGACCAAGGGCAAGATCACGCTCAAGTGCAACGGCAAGGTCCGCCAGGACGGCGACCTCAACCAGATGATCTGGAACGTGCCGGAGATCATCTCCAAGCTGTCGGAGATGGTCGAACTGGTGGCCGGCGACATCATCATGACCGGCACGCCGTCGGGCGTCGCCGCGACCGTCGCCGGCGACAAGCTCGAATGCGAGGTCGAGGGCGTCGGCAAGCTCACGCGTCACCATCGGGCCGCCGCTGAAATAGGCCGGCGCGACCGCAGTCCCAAAAATCGCGTCCCAGCGATGGAACCCGGCTGCGGCCGGTTCCGTTGACGGGCGACTGACGGGACAGCCGCAGACTGATTTTGCCGGAGCCTCGCTGCGTTGGGGGACATGCTCATGGGCCAGATTTTCCGCTCCGAGCGCAGCCCGTTCTCGCCGCCGCCGCGCGATCCCATCGCCATGGCCGAGCGGGTCATGCGCTTTGCGCCGGCGAGCGAGGCCGAGGCGCTCAAGCTCCTGCGCGCGAGCTTCCCGCATTCGCCGCTGAGCGCGCGCATCGCCGCGCTCGCCTTCCTGATGAAGCGGCCGAGCGCCCCGCCGAAGACTACAGCCCGAGATAGGCCTGCCGCACGCGGTCGTCGGCGAGCAGGCCTTCGCCGGTGCCGGACAGCGTGATGCGGCCGTTCTCCAGCACATAGGCGTGGCTGGCGAGCTTGAGCGACACCGCCACGTTCTGCTCGACCAGCACGCAGGTGAGCCCGTCGCGGTTGAGGTCGCGCACGCGTCGTGAGCACGGTCTGCACGATCGGCGGGCGCCAGCCCGAGCGACGGCTCGTCGAACATCACCAGTTCCGGCGCGCCCATCAGGCAGCGGCCGATCGCCAGCATCTGCTGCTCGCCGCCCGACAGCGTGCCGGCGGCCTGGCTGCGGCGCTCGGCCAGCACCGGAAACAGCGCGTAGACCCTCTCGAGATTGACCGCGCGCTCGGCGCGCGCGCGCGGCAGCATGGCGCCCATGTCGAGGTTTTCGGCGACCGACAGCGAGGGAAACACCTGGCGGCCTTCCGCCACCTGGCCGATGCCGAGATCGCAGACTTTGTGGCTCGGCCAGCCGGCGATATCGAGCCCGCGAAAATAGATGCGGCCGCGCGCCGGCCTGTGCATGCCGGCGATGGTGCGGATGAGCGAGGTCTTGCCGGCGCCGTTGGCGCCGACGATGGCGACGATCGCGCCCTCCTCGATCTCGAGCGACACGCCGTCGAGCGCCTGGGCGTCGCCGTAGAAGACGTCGAGGTTCTCGACGCGTGAGCATCATGCGACCGCCTCCGCGCCGAGATAGGAATGGATCACCGCCGGATCGCGCACCACCTCTTCCGGCGTGCCTTCGCGCGATCGGCCGCGCCGTGATGCAGCACCAGCGATGCGCGCGGCGAGCGCCATCACCGCGCGCATGACGTGCTCGATCAGCAGGATGGTCAGGCCGGTTTCGCGGTTGAGCTCCTTGCAGGATCGCGACCATGCGGTCGGTCTCGGTCGGGCGCAGGCCCGCCATCACCTCGTCGAGCAGCAGCAGCTTCGGCTCGGTGGCGAGCGCGCGCGCGACCTCCAGCCGCTTGCGGTCGGGCAGCGTGAGCGCCGAGGCGCGCTGGCTGCGCTTGTCGTAGAGGTCGAGCCGGCGCAGCACCTCGTGCGCGTGCGCGCGCGCATCGCGCGCGTGGCGGCGATGCAGCAGCGCGCCGACGATGACATTGTCCTCGACCGTGAGCGCCGGGAACGGCCGCACGATCTGGAAGGTGCGGCCGATGCCGCGCCGGCAGATCTGGTCGGGCGGCAGGCCGTCGATGCGCTCGCCGGCGAAAGTGATCGTGCCGCCGTCGGGCGCGTAGACGCCGGCGATCATGTTGAACAGAGTGGTCTTGCCGGCGCCGTTCGGGCCGATCACCGCGAAGATCGCGCCCTGCGGCACCTCGAAGCTGACCTGGTCGACCGCGAGCAGGCCGCGGAAGCGCTTGCTGACCGCCTCGACCGAAAGCAGCGCGCTCATGGCGCGCTCTCCGGTGAGGCCGAGCCGGCGCGCGAGCCACGGCCAGATGCCGTCCGGCAGCGCCACGATCACCAGCAGCAGGCAGATGCCGTAGAACACCTGCTTGGCGCCGGGCATGTCGATGCCGAGCGCACCCAGCGCACCGGTTAAGCCTTCGGCCAGGCCGGTGAGCACGAAGGCGCCGAGGATCGGCCCGAACAGCGTGCCGACGCCGCCGACGATCGGCCCGAGGATGATCTCGATCGAGCGCGAGATGTGGAAGACCTGCTCGGGAAACAGGTTGTTGTAATAGAAGGCGTAGATCACGCCGGCAAACGCGGTCATGCCGGCCGAGATCACCACCGCCACCATCTTGTAGCGGAAGGTGTCGATGCCGAGCGAGCGCGCGGCCTCCTCGTCCTCGCGGATCGCCAGCCAGAAATAGCCGACGCGGCTTTGCAGCAGCGCGCGGCAGCCGATGAAGCGCGAGCGCGGTCGCGGCGAGCAGGACGTAATAGAACATCACCGGGTGGCCGCGCAGCTGCCACAGATCGTTGCGGGCGTATTGCGCGACCGGCAGGAACAGGCCGGACGAGCCGTTGGTCCAGGCGCAGATGGTCGAAGCCGATGCGGGCGAATTCGGCGACCGCGATGGTCAGGATGGCGAAATAGACGCCGCCGACGCGGAAGCGGAACGCCAGAGAAGCCGATGAAGGCGCCGGCGGCGGCCGCGATCGGCACCGCCACGGCAAGGCCGATCCACGGCCCGATGCCGAAATGCACGTAGAGCGCCGCCGCGGTATAGGCGCCAAGCCCGACATAGAGCGCGTGGCCGAGCGACAGTTGCCCGGCAAAGCCCATCATGATGTTCCAGGCCTGCCCGGTGTAGGCGAAATAGAGAATCAGGATCAGCACGGTGAGCAGATAGTCGCCGGCAAACAGCGGCGCGACCAGCAGCAGCAGCGAGCAGCAGGCCGAGCAGCAGCAAGGTCGCGGCGCGGCACGCCGTCGAGGAGGCGCGCGATCATGCCGCCCTCTTGCCCATGATGCCCTGCGGCCGGAACAGCAGCACCAGCACCAGGATGGCGAAGGCGAACATGCTCTTGGCCGACGGCGTGAACAGCAGGCCGGCCATCGCCTCGGTCAGCCCGATCAGCACGCCGCCGATCAGCGCGCCCGGCATCGAGCCGAGGCCGCCGGTGATGACGATGACGAAGGCGAGCAGCGTGTAGGCCGGCCCGAGCGTCGGCGTCACGTCGAAGATCAGCAGCAGCATGCAGCCGGCGGCGCCGACGCAGGCCGCGCCCAATGCCGAAGGTCAGCGCATAGAGGTGCTTGACGTCGAGCCCGACCACCAGCGCGCCGGTGTAGTTGTCGGCGCAGGCGCGGATCGCCGTGCCGAGCCGGGTGTAGCGGAAGAAGGCGAACAGCGCGGCCGCCGCCGCGATCGCGCCGAGCCCGGCATAGAGCTTGGTGGCGTCGACGATGAGCGGCCGAGCTGGAAGCTGTCGAAGGCGTAGGACGCCTGCACGTTCTGCGCGTCCGGCCCGAAGATGATCAGCAGCACGTTGACGATGATGATGCGCGACCGCGACCAGCAGCAGGAACTGGCTGTGCTCGGGCCGCGTGATGAACGGGTTGATCAGACCGGCCTGCAACAGGTAGCCGCAGGCGAACATCACCGCCGCGATCGGCACCAGCATCAGCAGCGGATCGAGGTGGAAGCGTGGCGAACAGCGCGACCGCGATGTACATCGCGATGGTCATCATCTCGCCGTGGGCGAAATTGACCACCCGCACCACGCCGAAGATCACCGACAGGCCGAGCGCCATCAGCCCGTAGACCAGCCCGGTCAGGACCCCGCCGACGGCGACGTTGAGATAGATGTCTGCCGGCACTGAAGACCCCAGCTAGCCGCGGTCCTCCGCACGTCATCGCCGGGCTTGTCCCGGCGATCTCGCGAGCGACGCAAGGCTGTGCCTCTCGAAGCGGGATGGCCGGGACGAGCCCGGCCATGACACCTCTTGTCGCGAACGCGCCTCGTCAGGCGCGCTTGTCGTAGGGCGTGCAGCGGCCATTCCGCCTTGGCGTTGGCCGCGGCCTTGGGCGCCACCGTGACCAGCTTGCCGCCGCGGTTCTGGATCGCGGAGATCTTGCAGCTTGTCGTTCTGGCCCTTGGCGTTGAACTGGATGCCGGGGCCGGGGCTGACGTTGTCGGTGATGTTGGTCTTGCGGATGGCGTCGGCCAGCGCCTTCGGATCGGCCGAGCCGGCGCGCTTGTAGGCGTCGGCGGCGACCAGCAGCGCCTCGAACGTGTAGACGTGGTTGGTGTTGAGGTTGACGCCCGGATACGTCTTGGCGAGCGCCGCTTCGAGCTGCTTGCGACAGCTTCTTGTTCGGGATCGTACCAGGGCACGAAGCTGAGCGGCCCGTCCGACAGCTTGCCGAGCGTCTTGAGATACTGGTCCTCGTACCAGCCCGGGCCCATGCTGAGGATCGCCATCGGCGACCAGCGCTGCTTGACCATTTCGCGGGTGAGCAGGATGGCGTCGTTGAGGCGGCTGACCATCAGCAGCGCCTCGGCGCCGGTCGCCTTGGCCTTGGCGACCTCGACCGACAGGTCGCGCGCCGCCGGATCGTAGGCGATCGTCTCGGCGATCTTGTAGGGCATGTCGAACTTCGGCATCACCGCGCCGATGCCGCCCTTCATCGCCGTGCCGAAGGTGTCGTTGACGTGCATGAACACGACGGTCTTCGGCGCCGAGCCGGTGGCGGCGAAGATTTCCTTCTGATTGGTGAAGGCGTCGCGCGAGGATCATCGCCGGCGGTCGGGAAGTTGCGGAACACGAATTTGTAGCCCTGCTCGGTGATCGGCGGGGCGGCGGCGATATTGATGACGAAGGGGATGCCCTTCTGCTCGGCGACCTGCGCGATCGCCGTGCTGTGCGCCGGAATCGAAGGCGCCGATCAGGAGCTGGGCGCCGTCGCCGATCAGCTTCTCGGCGCGCGAGCGCGCGACGTCGACGTTGGTTTCGGTGTCGCCGTTCATGATCTCGAGTTCGGGCAGGCCCAGCTCCTTGAGCAGCCCGTTGGCGATCTCGACGCCGCGCTGGCAATCCTGGCCGATGCCGGCCTGCAAGCCGGAGCGCGGCAGCAGCACGCCGACTTTGAGCTTGGCGCCCTGCGCGCGCACGATGTTGAACGGCGCGGTGCCGGCGATGAAGCCCGCGGCGCCGAGCCCGGCGCTGAAGCTGCGGCGCGTCAGGCGCGCGGCCTTGGTTTTGCGTGTCATGCTGTAGTCCTCCCTTAAGCCCGTGCGGCTTTGCGCCGATGATGCCGGATTTGCTCCGGTCCTAACAAGCGCGCAAAATGCCGGCCAACGCGGCCGCGCCGCGCGGTCGGCCCGATCGGCCCTTGCGGCATATTGTTGACGTGGACAACAATTTCGTCAACAGCATTATGGTTCGACGGGGCGCGGAGAAAGGATGGCGGCGATGGGCGGGACCAAAGCCGGCAATGCCGCTGCGCAAGACCGCGCCGGCGCGCCGCAGCGCGCCCGTCGTCGACATCGGCGTGCTCAACCAGCGGCTCGGCTATTTCGCGCGCCGGCTGCAGGTCTGGATCTTCCAGGATTTCATCGGCCGACTGGCCGCGCTCGACATCAGCCCGGCGCAGTTCTCGGTGCTGGTGGTGATCGGCGCCAACGCGGGCCTGTCGCAGGCCGAGCTCGCCGCCACGCTCGGCATCGAGCGGGCGCGGCTGGTGCGGCTGCTGCACCGGCTCGATCAGCGCGGCCTAACCCAGCGCCTGCCCTCCTCGGCCGACGGCCGCCGCCACGCGCTGCGGCTGACGCGCGAGGGCGAGCGGCTGCTGGCGCGCGCCAAGGCGCTGTCCGACCAGCACGAGGCGGGGCTGGTCAAGCGGCTGGGCGCCGAGCGCCACCGCATGCTGCTCGAGGCGCTGCGGGAGTTTTGAATTACCACCAGGAACCGCTCGTCCCCGCGAAAGCGGGGACCCAGTCGTTTATTTCCTCCGCGCTTGCGGCCCTGGATTCCCGCTTGCGCGGGAATGAGCGGAGGATGGGGCAGCGCTAGGCGAACACCCGCTCCACCGCCGCGGCGATGCGCAGCAGGCGGCGGTCGTGGCCGTTGCGCGCCAGCAGCATCAGCCCGCACGGCAGGTTGCCGTCGCGCGGGATCGGCAGCGACACCGCGCACAGGTCGAAGAAATTGCCGATGGTGGTGTTGCGCAGCAGCAGCGCGTTGCGCGCCATGAAAGCCTTCGGCTCGGCCACCTCGTCGAGCCGCGGCGCCACCATCGGCGTGGTCGGCATCACCAGCGCGTCGAGATCGGCGAGCGCGCAGCATCCATGGCGCGGATCAGCGCGCGCGCGCTCGCGCAGCACGCCGATATAGGCGGCGGCGGAAATTTCGCGGCCCTTCTCGACGCGCGCGCGCACGATCGGGTCGACGTCGGCGCCGCGCCGCGCCAGCCGTTCGCCGTGGACGAAATAGACTTCGGCCACCAGGATGCTGGCGCGCGCGAGCGCCGCCATCATCTCGTCGAGCAGCGGCAGCTTCTGCTCGCTGAAGCCGCGCGCCCGCCTTCTCCAGCAGCGTCGAGCGCGAAAGGGAAAGCGCTGGCCGACGGTGTCGTCGAGATTTTCGAGCGGCAGCCCTTGCGCGACGCCGAGCCGCAGGCCGGCGAGCGGCGCGGCTTCCAGCGTCGCACGGCGCCTCGCCCGCCATCACCGCGTCGGCTTTGGCGCAATCGGCGATATTGCTGCGCCAGCGGGCCGATCGAATCGAGCGTGTAGGACAGCGGAAAGGCGCCCTCGGTCGGCACGCGCTGGCGGCTCGGCTTGAAGCCGGTCACGCCGCAGATCGAGGACGGGATGCGCACCGAGCCGCCGGTGTCGCTGCCGATGGCGATCTCGCACATGCCGTCGGCGACCGCGACCGCCGCGCCCGAGGACGAGCCGCCCGGCGCGCGCGCGCGGTCGGCCGGATTGCCGGGCGTGCCGTAATGCGGATTGGCGCCGATGCCGGTGAAGGCGAATTCCGACATGTTGGTCTTGGCGACGATGACGCGCCGGCCGCGCGCAGGCGCTGCACGACGAGCGCGTCGCGCGCGGCCGGCGCGCCTTCCTCGGCCAGCACCTTGGAGCCGGCGCGCGTGACTTCGCCGGCGACGTCGAACAGGTCCTTGATGCGAGACGATGGCGCCGTCGAGCGGCCCGAGCGAGATGCCGGCCTTGGCGCGCGCGTCGGCGGCGTCGGCCGCGGCCTTGGCGGCCTCGCGATAGACCGTCAGGCAGGCGCGCGCGCCCTCGCCCTTGGGATCGTCGATGCGCGCGAGCGCGGCTTCGAGACGTTCACGTGCGTTCTGTTTAGGCATTGCACCGGCTCCCTTCACCTCCCCCTGAAAGGGGGAGGTCGATTGTCGTCGCGCAGCGACGGCAATCGGGTGGGGGTCACATTCAATCGCGCAGAGACCCCCTCCCCAACCCTCCCCCTTTCAGGGGGAGGGAGTACCAAGCAGCATCTCATCGGCCCAACCCGCCCTTCTGCTCGATGAAGTTGGCGATCTCCTCGACGCCCTTGCCCGCGCGCAGATTGGTGAACACGAACGGGCGCTGCGCCGCGCATCTTCTTGGCGTCGCGCTCCATCACCTCGAGCGAGGCGCCGACGTAAGGCGCCAGATCGACCTTGTTGATGACCAGCAGATCCGAGCGCGTGATGCCGGGGCCGCCTTTGGACGGGATCTTGTCGCCGGCGGCGACGTCGATGACATAGATGGTGAGATCGGCGAGCTCGGGCGAGAAGGTGGCGGCGAGATTGTCGCCGCCGGATTCGATCAGCACCAGATCGAGGTCGGGAAACTTGGCGCGCATCTCGGCGACCGCGGCGAGGTTGATCGAGGCGTCCTCGCGGATGGCGGTGTGCGGGCAGCCGCCGGTCTCCACGCCGGCGATGCGCTCGGCAGCGAGCGCGCCCGAGCGCACCAGATATTCGGCGTCCCACTTGGTGTAGATGTCGTTGGTGATGGCGGCGATCTCGTAAGCGCCGCGCAGGCGCTTGCAGAGCGCGTCCATCAGCGCGGTCTTGCCGGAGCCGACCGGCCCGCCGACGCCGACGCGCAAGGGGCCGTGGGGGTTGGGGTTGTTCTTCATTAGCCGCCGCTTTCCTCGGCTGTCATCGCCCGCGAAGGCGGGCGATCCAGTAAACACGATCCCGCATACTAACAACAAAGGCGGTGGCGTACTGGATGCCCGCTTTCGCGGGCATGACAAAGGAGATCATGACCGAAACAGCCGCGTGTACTGCGTCTCGTGCCGGGCGCTGGCGAGGTCGGCGCGGAAGGCCGACGAGCCGATGTCGTCGAGCGCGGCGGCGAGCGCGCGTTGCGCGGTCGCGGCGATGACCGGCTCGAGCGCGGCCAGCACGCGCTGGCCGTCGGTCTGCCCGAGCGGGACGAGCCGCACGCCGGCGGAAACCCAATTGGCGGCGAGCGCTTGCAGGAAGGCCGCGAGCGCGGGCTCCAGCGCGATGCCGTGGCCGGCGGCGGCGGCGGCGACCGCCACCGGATAGGCGACCGGGCCGTCCCAGACGGCCTTCAGCCGGTCGAGCGCGGCGCAGGGCCAGGCGGCGCGCGTCGCCTCGACGAAGGCGTTGCCCTGCGCGGTGGTCTCCAGATGGCGCTCCTTGGTCGGCGCCAGCGCGGCGGCGAGTTCGGCGATGCCGCGCAGCGCCTGGTCGTCTTCGCCGGCGGCGGCGCGGTGGCCTTGCGCGAACAGCACGGCGTCGCAGAAGCCGGCGCCTTCGGCCAGCATGACGCCGAGCCAGCCGCGCAGCGTGCCGGCATCCTTGATGTCGCCCGCCTCCACCGCCCATTCGATGCCGCTGGAATAGGAGAAGGCGCCGACCGGATAGGCCGGCGACAGCCAGGCCATGCAGGCGGTAGAGCGCGTGCTCCCCTCCCCCCACGAGCGCGCTTCCTTCCCCGCCTGCGGGGAGAGGGTGGCGAGCAGCGCTTGCGCTGCGAGGGGTGGGGGGCGCATCGGTCGGCTCGGGACGTTGACAATCGCCCCCTCACCCGCGCCGCGCTTGCGCGACGCGGCGACCTCTCCCCGCTCGCGGGGAGAGGTGACGCGCGGCGTGTTCACGTGCCATGTTCATGCCCCTGCCCCGGCCCGCTCGGCTCCGGATCGAACGGCGCTTCGAGCGGCGCAAGCTGCGCGCCGAGGCCGCGCAACATGTCCTCCAGCACGTGATCGCGGCGGATGCGCAGCCTGCCGCCGGCGATCTGCACCTCGGTGTGGCGGTTGCCGAGATGCCAGGCGAGCCGCACGGTGTCGAGCGCGCTCGGCGCCGAGATTTCGACCAGCGCCTCGGGCGCGCCGGCGACCAGCACGATCGTGCCGTCGTCGAGCGCCAGGCCGTCGCCGTCGCGCAGCGCGACCGGCTTGGCGAAATCGAGCAGCAGTTCGGCGCCGCGCTCGCCGGTGAGCACGATGCGCCGGCGGTTGCGCTCGCCGGCTTCCAGCACGACGCGGTCGCGCGCGGACGCCGCGTCCCACGCGCCGCGCGGCTTGATGCCGGTCACGCGTCGCACGGGCGCCTGCCGCGGGTCACAGCGTGTCGACCTTCTCGGGCGTGATCACTTCCACCTTGCGCGCGGTCACGAATTCCTTGCCGGCCTCGCGCCAGGCCTTGAGATGCGGGGTGTGCATGTGCGCGTCGAGCGCCGCGCGCGAGGCCCAGCGCTCGACCACGATCAGCTTGGTCGGATCGCCGACGTTGAGATGCATCTGGTAGAAGATGCAGCCGTCTTCCTTGACGGTTTCGGCAACGACCTTGCGCGCCTCGGCGCTGGCTTTCTCGGTGCTGCCGGGCTTGAGGCTCAATTCGGCGATGACGTAGATCACGATGTTTCCTTTCGCGCTGGCGCGGCTTTTTAGAACAGGAAATAGCGCTGCGCCATCGGCAGCACCTCGGCCGGCGCGCAGGTGAGCAATTCGCCGTCGGCGCGCACCTCGTAGGTTTCCGGGTCGACCTCGATGTCGGGCGTGGCGTCGTTGTGGATCATGCTCTTTTTCGTGATCGTGCGCGTCTTCTCGACCGCGACGAACGCCTTTTCGACGCCGAGCCTGCTGCGCAAGTTCGAGCGTCGCCGCCGCCTTCGACACGAACACCAGCGAGGACGCCGTGCGCGCCTTGCCGAAGGCGCCGAACATCGGCCGGTAATGCACCGGCTGCGGCGTCGGGATCGAGGCGTTGGGGTCGCCCATCAGCGCCGCCACGATCGAGCCGCCTTTGATGATCATGTCGGGCTTGACGCCGAAGAAGGCCGGCGACCACAGCACCAGATCGGCGAGCTTGCCCTTCTCGACCGAGCCGATGTGCTTGGACACGCCGTGCGCGATGGCGGGGTTGATGGTGTATTTGGCGACGTAGCGCTTGACGCGCTTGTTGTCGTTGTCGCCCTTTTCGCCCGGCAGCCGCCGCGCTGCTTCTTCATCTTGTCGGCGGTCTGCCAGGTGCGGATGATGACCTCGCCGAGCCGGCCCATGGCTTGGCTAGTCCGACGACATCATCGAGAGCGCGCCGAGGTCGTGCAGGATGTCCTCGGCCGCGATGGTCTCCTTGCGGATGCGGCTTTCGGCAAAGGCCAGATCCTCGGCGATCGACGGATCGAGATGGTGGCACACCATCAGCATGTCGAGATGCTCGTCGATGGTGTTCTTGGTGAACGGCCGCGTCGGGTTGGTCGAGGACGGCAGCACGTTCTTCAGGCCCGCGACCTTGATGATGTCGGGCGCGTGGCCGCCGCCGGCGCCTTCGGTGTGAAACGCGTGAATGGTGCGGCCCTTGAAGGCCTTGATGGTGTCCTCGACGAAGCCGCTTTCGTTGAGCGTGTCGGTGTGGATCATCACCTGGATGTCGTATTTCTCGGCGACCGTGAGGCAGCAGTCGATCGCCGCCGGCGTGGTGCCCCAGTCCTCGTGCAATTTCAGCGCACAGGCGCCGGCCTTGACCATCTCCTCGAGCGCCGCCGGGCGCGAGGCGTTGCCCTTGCCGGCAAAGCCGAGATTGACCGGAAACGCGTCGGCCGCCTGGATCATGCGCGCGAGGTGGAACGGACCGGGCGTGCAGGTGGTGGCGTTGGTGCCGGCGGCGGGCCCGGTGCCGCCGCCGAGCATCGAGGTGACGCCCGACATCAGCGCCTCGTCGACCTGCTGCGGGCAGATGAAATGGATGTGGCGTGTCGAAGCCGCCGGCGGTGAGAATTTTTCCTTCGCCGGCGATGATCTCGGTGCCGGGGCCGATGATGATGGTCACGCCGGGCTGGATGTCGGGATTGCCGGCTTTGCCGATGGCGGCGATCTTGCCGTCCTTGATGCCGACGTCGGCTTTGACGATGCCCCAGTGATCGAGGATCAGCGCGTTGGTGATGACGGTGTCGACCGCGCCCTGCTTGTTGGTGACCTGCGACTGGCCCATGCCGTCGCGGATCACCTTGCCGCCGCCGAATTTCACTTCCTCGCCGTAGACGGTGAAATCCTTTTCGACCTCGACGATGAGATCGGTGTCGGCCAGCCGCACGCGGTCGCCGGTGGTCGGCCCGAACATGTCGGCATAGGCCGCGCGTTTCATGGTCGCCGTCATATTTAATCCCCAACGTTATCAACCGGCGAATTTCGGCTCTTGCCACGCCGCGCCGGCGCGGCTAGGCTTCACGACAGGTCACCCATCTTCGGCTGCGCCGAACACGGATGGCCGCCATGGCTGGAGTGGGCATGGGACGTGGGTGCAGCTTGCTGTAGTCGCGGTCCATGTTTACCGACCCTGGCTCTCAGTAGCTGGTACTCGTGCTGCGGGCGCAAGCTCGGCGCGCGGGAATGGATCCGAGAGCTTGTGACGGGCAGACGACGGTCTGCCCGTTATGGCTTTTGGGGCCTTGTCATTCCGGGATGGCGCGAAGCGCCGGCCGGAATCCGACACACGCAAGGCGCCGTTTCTGGATTCGGGTTCGCTCGCTGAGTTTACCGTCGGGCCGGCCTTCGCCGGACCCGTTGGCGGCTTCGGAATGACGCGAGTGAAATTCACAATTTCCCCATCACATCCTGCCGGAAGCCGTAGACCGTGCGCTTGCCGGCGAGCGCGACCAGCGTGACCTCGCGCGTCTGCCCGGGCTCGAAGCGCACCGCGGTGCCGGCGGCGATGTCGAGCCGCATGCCGCGCGCTTTCTTGCGCTCGAACTTGAGCGCCGGATTGGTCTCGAAGAAATGATAATGCGAGCCGACCTGGATCGGCCGGTCGCCGGCGTTGGAGACGGTGAGCGTCACCGTCTTGCGGCCTTTGTTGAGCTCGATCTCGCCGTCCTTGATGAACATTTCGCCGGGGATCATGGCGTCACCTGCGCCCGAAGCGGAAATAGACGATCAGCCCGAGCGCCAGCAGCAAGGCGGCGACGCCGATCGAACTCCAGGCTCGGCAGGGCGCTGATGCCGTGCGGATGGTGATGCGGCACCAGCGACTCGTGCGCCTGTGCGGCGCCGGCGAAGCAGCGCGAACGAAAGCGGCAGCATCGTTTTCATGGAATGTCCTCTCAGCGGATCGGGTTGTGCACGGTGACGAGCTTGGTGCCGTCGGGGAAGGTCGCCTCGACCTGGATGTCGTGGATCATCTCGGCGATGCCGTCCATCACCTGCGCGCGCGTCAACACATGCGCGCCCTTCTGCATCAGCTCGGCGACGGATTTGCCGTCGCGCGCGCCTTCCAGGATGAAGTCGGAAATCAGCGCCACCGCCTCCGGGTGATTGAGCTTGACGCCGCGCTCGAGCCGCCTGCGCGCCACCATGGCGGCGACCGCGATCAGCAGCTTGTCCTTCTCGCGCGGCGTCAGGTTCATCGCAGACCCTTTATCATGCGCTATTGCAACCAAAGCCGCGGCAACGGACGTGCCGAGCGCCGCCAGCAGCGCGACCAGATCGCGGCGCAGCGTCATGCCGTCGCGCGCGACCAGCCGCGCCACCGCGATGCCGTTCCAGGCCGAGATGCCGGCCTCGCCTTTGAATGTCGAGCGCGCGCACGGCCGCGAGCGTGCCGTCGTCGCCGGGCGCGATCAAGACGGTGGCGAGCGCGATGCCGCCATTGGCGGCGGCCGGCGCGCGCGAGCTTGCCGGCAATGGCGCCGTCGAGCCGCGCGCTTTCGGCGAACACCAGCCTGCCGCCGCGGCGCACGCGCCAGCGATCGCTCCAGTGCGCCCTCTTGCATCGCCTCGCCCATGGCGGCGCGGCCGAACACGCACGGCTTCCGCCATCAGCAGCGACGCGCCCTGCGCGAGATCGACGTCGATGCGGCGCGACAGCCGCGCGCGGTCGAACAGAATCGTCTCCTGCGGCAGCCAGGCGAGCCGCCCGCCCGCCGCCACCGACAGCGCGACATCCATCGACGGCGTCGGGCCCGGTCGAGCGGTAGATCTTCTCCGCCGCCGCGCTGCCGGCGATGAGCCGCGCGCCCTCGCCGACCTCGATGCCGATGGAAAACCGGTCGCCGCCGGTCATGCCGCCGCCGGTGTTGACGATCACGGCTTCCAGCGCGTCGCCGGCGGCGTTGGGAAAGCGCACCCGCAGCGAGCCGTCCTCGTGCACGCGCGCGCGCCGCGTCACGCCGCCGGCCGCGGCGACCGCGAGCGCGATGTGGCCGGTGGCGCGATTGGCGGCGAAGGTCTGTGCGCAGTCGCCGAGTGGTGAGCACGCCAGCCCTTCTCTGTCATGCCCGCGAAGGCGGGCATCCAGTAAACACGAAGGCTTCGGCGTATGCGATAGGCTGCGGCGTACTGGGTCCCCGCTTTCGCGGGGACGACGCCGAGCCATCATATCGCCAGCGCGCGCTTGAGCGCGCCTTCGTCCATGCCGGCGCGGTCGCAGGCATAGACGATGGCGCCGCGCTCCATCACCACCAGATGGTCGCCCAGCTCCTGCGCGAAGTCCAAATACTGCTCGACCAAGATGATCGCCATGTCCTTCAAGTTGCGCAAATAGGCGATGGCGCGGCCGATGTCCTTGATGATCGAGGGCTGGATGCCTTCGGTCGGCTCGTCGAGCAGCAAAAGCTTGGGCCGCATCACCAGCGCGCGGCCGATGGCCAATTGCTGCTGCTGGCCGCCCGACAGGTCGCCGCCGCGCCGCCGCAGCATGCTGTTGAGCACCGGGAACAGCGAGAACACGTCGTCGGGAATGTCGCGCTTGGCGCGCGGCAGCGGCGCAAAACCGGTCTGCAGATTCTCTTCGACCGTGAGCAGCGGGAAGATCTCGCGCCCCTGCGGCACGTAGGCGATGCCGCGGCGCGCGCGCTCGACCGTGGAGAGCCGGGTGATGTCGTCGCCCTCGAACTGGATGGCGCCTCGGCTGACCGGATGCTGGCCGATCAGCGCGCGCAACAGGCTGGTCTTGCCGACGCCGTTGCGGCCGAGCACGCAGGTGACCTTGCCCGGCTCGGCTTTGAGCGAGATGCCGCGCAGCGCCTGCGCCGCGCCGTAGTGAAGGTCGATGTTGTTCACTTCGAGCATCATGTCCACGCTCTCGTCACCGTCATCCCGCGAGCACGACCCTCGGGCCTCTCAGGATGAGGCGACCGAGCTGCAGCTAGCTTCCTCATCCTGAGGAGCGAGCGCAGCTCGCGTGCTCGAAGGATCGCGCTCATTTTCATCGCCCCAAATACACTTCCACCACGCGCTCGTTGCCCGACACCTGGTCGATGGTGCCTTCCGCCAGCACCGAGCCCTCGTGCAGACAGGTGACCTTGACGCCGAGCTCGCGCACGAAGGCCATGTCGTGCTCGACCACCACCACGGTGTGGGTGCGGTTGATCTCCTTCAGCAGCGCCGCGGTCTGCAAGCGTCTCGGCGTCGGTCATGCCGGCGACCGGCTCGTCGACCAGCAGCAGTTTCGGGTCCTGCGCCAGCAGCATGGCGATCTCCAGCCACTGCTTCTGGCCGTGCGACAGGCTGCCGGCGACGCGCGCGCGCAGCGGCTTTAGCCGCACGCGCTCGAGCAGCGCGTCGATGCGCGCTTCCTGCTCGGCGGTGGACTCCCACATGAGGGTCGCGCCCACGCGCCGGTCGTTCTTCAAGGCCAGCAGCAGATTGTCCTCGACCGTGTGCATCTCGAACACGGTCGGCTTCTGGAATTTGCGGCCGATGCCGAGCTCGGCGATCTGCGTTTCGTCGAGCTTGGACAGGTCGTAGCCGCCCTGCCCGAAAAACACCTGGCCGGCGTCGGGCCGGGTCCGGCCGGTGACCACGTCCATCATGGTGGTCTTGCCGGCGCCGTTCGGGCCGATGATGGCGCGCATCTCGCCCGGCTCGACGGTGAAGGACAATTCGTTGAGCGCCTTGAAGCCGTCGAACGACACGGTGATGCCGTCGAGATAAAGCAGCGCGGAGGTGGTCTGCTGTTCCATCGCCCGCTCCTATTCGGCCGCCTGCGGCACGGCTTTCGCCGGCGCATCGGCGCCCTGCTCGGCGGCGGCCGCGCGCGCCGCGGCGCGCCGCGCCAGGCCCCATTGCAGCGTGCCGACGATGCCGCGCGGCAGCGCCAGCGTGACCGCGATGAACAACCCGCCCAGCATGAACAGCCAATAGGGCGCCAGGAACCCGGAGGTGAAATAGGTCTTGGCGTAGTTGACCACGAAGGCGCCGAGCACCGCGCCGGTCAGCGTGCCGCGGCCGCCGACCGCGACCCAGATCACCGCCTCGATGGAATTGCCCGGCGCGAATTCGCTCGGATTGATGATGCCGACCTGCGGCACGTAGAGCGCGCCGGCGACGCCCGCCATGCAGGCCGAGAGCGTGAACACGAACAGCTTGTAGGCCTCGACGCGATAGCCGAGGAAGCGCGTGCGCGCCTCCGCGTCGCGGATCGCCACCAGCACCTTGCCGAATTTGGAGGTGACGACGGCGCGGCAGATCAGGAAGCCGAGCGCGAGCGCGGCGCAGGACACGACCAAGAGCGCGTTGCGCGTGCCCTCCGCCTGCACGCGGAAAGCCGAGGATGTCCTTGAAGTCGGTCAGCCCGTTATTGCCGCCGAAGCCGAAATTGTTGCGGAAGAAGCCGAGCATCAGCGCGTAGGTCATGGCCTGCGTGATGATCGAGAGATAGACGCCGGTGACGCGGGAGCGGAAGGCGAACCAGCCGAACACGAAGGCGAGCAGGCCGGGCACCAGCCACGACCATCAGCGCGGCGATAGGCGAAATGCATGGAAGCCGTACCAATAGAACGGCAGTTCCGGTCCAGTTCAGGAACACCATGAAGTCGGGCAGCACCGGGTCGGCGTAGACGCCGCGGGTGCCGATCTGGCGCATCAGATACATGCCCATGGCGTAGCCGCCGAGCGCGAAGAAGGCGCCGTGGCCGAGCGACAGGATGCCGGCATAGCCCCAGATCAGGTCGATCGAGAGCGCGAGCAGCGCGTAGCAGACATATTTGCCGAACAGCGCCACCAGATAGGTCGAGACGTGCAAGGCCGAGCCCGCCGGCACCAGCAGGTTGAGCACCGGGATGGCCAGCGCGAAGGCGCCGAGCAGCAGCAGGAACACGCGCGCGCCGCGGTCGATCAGGCGGGTGAGCGGAAAGGCGCCGGTCACAGTGCTGCTCTCCCCGCCGCGAACACCGGCCTTAACCTCCCCCGCTTGCGGGGGAGGTCGACGCGCGAAGCGCGTCGGGAGGGGGAGTTGCAGCGCAAGGCATGCCCCCTCCCTACCCCTCCCCCGCAAGCGGGGGAGGGAAAAGCGAGCGCGCGGCGCGCGGCGCGTCCTCACGCCTCCACCGCCCGGCCCTTGAGCGCGAACATGCCGCGCGGGCGCTTCTGGATGAACAGAATGATCAGCACCAGAATGGCGATCTTGCCGAGCACCGCGCCGGCGAACGGCTCGAGGAATTTGTTGGCGATGCCGAGCGTGAAGGCGCCGACCAGCGTGCCCCACAAATTGCCGACGCCGCCGAACACCACGACCATGAACGAGTCGATGATGTAGCCCTGCCCGAGATTGGGCGAGACGTTGTCGATCTGCGTCAGCGCGACGCCGGCGATGCCGGCGATGCCGGAGCCGAGCCCGAAGGTGAGCGCGTCGATGCGCGCGGTGCGGATGCCCATGGCCGCCGCCATGGCGCGGTTCTGCGTGACCGCGCGCATTTCGAGACCGAGCCGCGTGAAGCGCAGCATCGCCAGCAGCGCGACGAACACGGCGAGCGTGAACACGATGATCCACAGCCGGTTATAGGTGATGGTGATGCCGCCGAGATCGAAGGCGCCGCTCATCCAGGACGGGTTGCCGACGTCCTTGTTGGTCGGGCCGAAGGCGACGCGCACCGCCTGCTGCAGCACCAGCGACAGGCCCCAGGTGGCGAGCAGCGTCTCCAGCGGGCGGCCGTAGAGGAAGCGGATGATGCTGCGCTCGATGACGACGCCGGCGCCGCCGGCCACCAGGAAGGCGAGCGGCACCGCGATGAACAGCGAATAGTCGAACAGCGCCGGGTTGCTGCTGCGGATGATGTCCTGCACCACGTAGGTGGTGTAGGCGCCGAGCATCACCATCTCGCCATGCGCCATGTTGATCACGCCCATGACGCCGAAGGTGATGGCGAGGCCGATGGCCGCGAGCAGCAGCACCGAGCCGAGCGACAGCCCGTACCAGGCGTTCTGCACGCCGCTCCACAGCGCGAGCGAATTCTGGATCTTGGCGATGGCGGCGAGCGCGGCTGCCCGCACCGGCGCCGGCAGGTCGGCCGGCAGGCTCTGGATGAGGCCGAGCGCCTCCTGGTCGCCGCGGTCGCGGATCAGCGCGATGGCCGCGATCTTGTCGGCGTCGGCGGCGTCGGCCTGCGTGACGATAATGGCGGCGCGCGCTTCCGCCAGCGCCTGCTTGACGCGCGCATTGGTTTCGGCGGCGAGCGCCTTGTCGAGCGCCGGCAGCGCGGCCGCCTCGCGCGACTTGAACACCGCCTGCGCGGCATCGAAGCGCTTGTTGGGGTCGGCCGCCATCAGCGTCAGGCCGCCGAGCGCGCCCTCGATCACGCCGCGCAGCCGGTTGTTGATGATGACGTTGTCGAGATCGTCGGGCGGCGCGCCGGAAAATTCCTGGCCGGTGGCGGCGTCGATCAGCTTGCCGTTCTTGGCCTTGATCAGGACCAGCTTCTTGTCGGCGCTGTATTGCAGGCGCGCGTCCTGCAGGGCCTGCAAAACGGTGGCGGCGAGCGGGTTGCCGCTCGCGGCGACCGCGTTGATGGCCTCGGCGGTGTCGCTGAGCGAGCCTTCGGTGAAGCCGGCGAGCGCGTCTTCGTAGGGGCCGGCCTGCACCGGCGCCGCCGCGGCGATCAAGAGCCCGACGGCGAACACGAACGCCCGCACGCGGTCGGTGAAATTGCACATTCCCGTCGTTCCCCGGCAAGGGTATTGCGGTGCGGGAGGCGGCGGCGTGCCGCCTCCCGCAGTCTGGTCGCGTCAGCTCAGGAGGCCTGGCCGCCGCACTTCTTGGTGACCTTGTTGTAGTTGCCGCACTTGAGCTTCACCCAGTCGGCTTCCAGATCCTTCGAGCCCGGCAGGAAGTCGGACCAGGCATCGCCCGGCACCAGGCCCTTGGTCTTCCACACCACGTCGAACTGGCCGTCGCCGCGGATTTCGCCGATGAAGACCGGCTTGGTGATGTGGTGGTTGGCGAGCATGGTCGAGGTGCCGCCGGTCAGGTTGGGCGCCGTGATGCCCGGCAGCGCGTCGATGACCTTGTCCGGGTCGGTCGACTTCACCTTCTCCACCGCCTTGACCCACATGGCGAAGCCGATGACGTGGGCTTCCATCGGGTCGTTGGTGGTGCGCTTCGGGTTCTTGGTGTAGGCCTTCCACTTGGCGATGAACTCGTCATTGCCCTTGTTCTTGATCGACTGGAAGTAGTTCCAGGCGGCGAGATGGCCGACCAGCGGCTTGGTGTCGAGACCGGCGAGCTCTTCTTCGCCGACCGAGAACGCCACCACCGGGATGTCGGTGGCCTTGATGCCCTGGTTGCCGAGCTCCTTGTAGAACGGCACGTTGGCGTCGCCGTTGATGGTGGAGACCACCGCGGTCTTCTTGCCGGCCGAGCCGAACTTCTTGATCTTGGAGACTTCGGTCTGCCAGTCGGCGAAGCCGAACGGCGTGTAGTTGATCATGATGTCTTCGTCCTTGACGCCCTTCGCCTTCAGATAGGCCTCGAGGATCTTGTTGGTGGTGCGCGGATAGACGTAGTCGGTGCCTTCCAGCACCCAGCGCTTCACGTTGCCGCCGTCCTTGCTCATCAGATAGTCGACGGCCGGGATCGCCTGCTGGTTGGGCGCGGCGCCGGTGTAGAACACGTTGCGCTCGGACTCTTCGCCTTCGTATTGCACCGGATAGAACAGGATCGAGTTCAATTCCTTGAACACCGGCAGCACGGACTTGCGCGACACCGAGGTCCAGCAGCCGAACACGACGGCGACCTTGTCCTTGGAGATCAGTTCGCGCGCCTTCTCGGCGAACAGCGGCCAGTTCGAGGCCGGGTCGACCACGACGGCTTCCAGTTTCTTGCCGAGCAGGCCGCCTTTCTTGTTCTGCTCGTCGATCAGGAACAGCATCGTGTCCTTCAGCGTGGTCTCGCTGATGGCCATGGTGCCGGAAAGCGAATGCAGAATGCCGACCTTGATGGTGTCTCTGCGGCCTTGGCGGGCGCAAGGCACCGGTCGCCGCGAACGCCAGACCCGCGGCGGCGGCGAGCCACCGGCGGGCATTCGGTCGCGAGGCGACCGCCTTGATGGAAGTGAGCATGAGCCAAACCCCTGCGTTTTGACGCGCGCGATCGTCCCGGCGACTTTCCGCGCACACCAGGTTTCGCAAGGCTTGTGCCAACTGTGTGCAGGTGCACTAAGCCGTTGAAGTATACAGTGATTTAAGCGATATGCCTGTGGATTGCCGATTTTATGGGCAAAGGCCGATGATTAAATTATAGGCAGGCTGCTTGATTAAATTACAGGCGGCTCCCTACCAGAGCGCGTCGACCGCGATCTTGGCCGGGATGAGCTTCTGCTGCACCGCGTAGGAGATCAGCAGCTCGAGGCAGGGCCGGTTGGCGTCCTTGCCGAACGGCGCGGTGTCGAGCGGACCGGCTGGCCCGGCCGCGCGCTTGCCGGCTTCCAGCAGGCGATAGAGCTCGGCGACGGCATCGGGTCTGGCGCGCGCCAGTTCGTCGGTCACCACCACCATGTGATTGACCGGCACCAGGCGGTGCTTGGCGTACCATTCGCGCGCCGCCGCTTCCGGATCGGCGATCACGCTCTTGAGCCGCGCGTCGTCCGGCATGGCGGCGCCGTAGATCGCGGCATCGAGCTCGCCGTCGAGCAGCATCTGCGTGAGGTCCTGCCCCGGCTTGCGCGCGGATCACGTCGGGCGGGTCCTTGGCCTCGGCCACGTGGCCCTCCTCGAAGGTCACCCACTGCACCCGGCTCATGTCGACGCCGTAGTCGTTCTGCAGGATGCCGCGCATCCACACGCCGGTGGTCTGGCCGTAGGAGCGCACGCCGACGCGCTTGCCCGGCAGGTCGGCGGGCGTGAGCGTGCCGCGCGCCGAATTGTACAGCACCGTGCCGTGCTGGAAGCGCGCCAGCATCGCCGCCGGCAGCAGCGTCAGGCCCTTGCCGTAGGCCTTGGCCTGGATGGCGGTGACCAGCGCCATTTCGCTCGCGTCAAAGGCGTGCTCGCGCACCATCGGCATGAACGCCTTGTACATCGGCTTGACCTCGACGAAGTCGAGCTTCAGCCAAGGCGAGACGATCTCGCCGCGCTTGAGCGGCAGCGTGTGCGGATAGTCGCCGATGGCGATGCGCAGCGTGGTGCGGCGTCCGGCATGGCTTTCCTTTTGCGTCCTGCCTAGTCTAAAGAACCGGCGCGGAAAAGGGAGTGCTCATGGCCGAACAGAAAACCGGGCTCGTCATCACCGCCCATCCCGGCGATTTCGTCTGGCGCGCGGGCGGCGCCATCGCGCTGCACGCCAAGCGCGGCTACCGCGTCAAGATCGTCTGCCTGTCCTTCGGCGAGCGCGGCGAGAGCCAGTTCGCCTGGAAGGAGGCGGGCGCCACGCTGGAGAAGGTCAAAGCCGGCCGCAAGGACGAGGCCGAGCGCGCCGCCAAACTGCTCGGCGCCGAGATCGAGTTCTTCGACTGCGGCGACTATCCGCTCAAGCTTAACGAGCGGCACTTCGACCGCATGGTCGACATCTACCGCGAGCTCAATCCGTCCTTCGTGCTCACGCACGCGCTGGAAGACCCGTACAATTTCGATCATCCCAACGCCGCGCATTTCGCGCAGGAGACGCGCGTGGTGGCGCAGGCCATGGGCCACAAGCCGGGCGCAAAATACAAATACTCGGCGCCGCCGGTGTTCCTGTTCGAGCCGCACCAGCCGGAAATGTGCAACTACAAGCCCAATCTGATCCTGAAGATCGACGAGGTCTGGGAGACGAAATACCAGGCGTTCCAGATTCTCGCCGCGCAGAAGCATTTGTGGGCCTATTACGAGCGGGTCGCGCTCAACCGCGGCATCCAGGGCGCGCGCAACACCGGCGTGCCGATGACCTACGGCGAGGCCTATCAGCGCCTGTTCCCGACGGTGGAGAGGAGTTGAAGTGATAGGCTGTGACTGACTTCCCCGTCACCCTGAGGCGGCTGCCGGAGGCAGCCCTCGAAGGGCGACGGCCAAATCTGCAGAACTGGCCGTTCATCCTTCGAGGCTCACCGCTTCGCGGCTCGCACCTCAGGATGACGGAAAGAGCCTGAGTATCGAAGGAAACAAAAATGAAAACCGTCGCCGTCCGCAACATCCAACGCGCCGACTCGAACGCGATCGGCACTTTCGCTTCGCTCGGCGTCGCCACCGTGCACGAGGCGCTCGGCCGCTCCGGCCTGATGCGGCCCTATATGCGGCCGATCTTTGCCGGCGCGCAGATATCGGGGCCGGCGGTCACCGTGCTGGCGCAGCCGGGCGACAACTGGATGATCCATGTCGCGGTCGAGCTCTGCCAGAAGGGCGACGTGCTGGTGGTCGGCTGCACCGCCGACAACAGCGACGGCATGTTCGGCGAATTGCTGGCCACCGGCCTGCGCGCGCGCGGCGTCAAGGGGCTCGTCATCGACGCCGGCTGCCGCGACGTGAAGGTGCTCAAGGAGATGGATTTCCCGGTCTGGTCGAAGGCGATCTCGGCCAAGGGCACGGTGAAATCGACGCTCGGCGCGGTCAACGTGCCGGTGGTCTGCGCCGGCGTGAACGTCGAGCCGGGCGACGCGGTGGTGGCCGACGACGACGGCGTGGTGATCGTGCCGAAGAAGTGGTGCGTCGAGACGGCGCAGAAGGCGCAGAAGCGCGCCGACGACGAGGTCGCCAAGCGCCGGCGCTGGGAGGCGGGCGAGTCGAGCCTCGACATGTACAATATGCGCGAGCCGCTGAAGAAGGCCGGGCTGGTCTACGTCGACAAGCCGGAAGACGTGTGAGCCGACGGCAAACAGACCGCAGGGGGGACGTTCATGAGGAAATCACTGCTCGCCGCGATCGGCCTCGGCCTGCTCGCCGGCGTTTTCGCGCCGGCGCCGGTTCAGGCGCAAAGCGACTTCAAGGTCACGCTGCTCGGCACCGCCTCGCCCTCGCCGCGCCCGACCCGCTTCGGCCCGAGCACGCTGATCGAGGCCGGCGACCAGAAATTCATCATCGACGCCGGGCGCGGCGTGCCGATCCGCCTGTGGCAGCTCAAGGTGCCGATGGGCAAGATCGACGTGCTGTTCATCACGCATTATCACTCCGACCACGTCTCCGGCATTCCCGATCTGTGGCTGACCGGCTGGCTGTCGCCGCCGTTCGGCCAGCGCAAGACGCCGTTCCACGTCATCGGCCCGACCGGCGCCAAGTCGCTGATGGAGAACCTCGAGAAGGCCTACGCGCTCGACATCAAGACGCGCATCGCCGACGAGAAGCTGCCGCCGGAAGGCGCGGCGGTGAAGGTCGAGGAGTTCGACAAGGACGGCGTGGTCTACGAGAAGAACGGCGTCAAGGTGATCGCCTTCACCAACCATCACGGCGACCTGATCCATCCCTCGGTCGGCTATCGCATCGAATACAAAGGCCACGCCGCGGTGATTTCCGGCGACACCACCTACAACGAGAACGTCATCAAATACGGCACCGGCGCCGATCTCTTGATCCACGAGGTCGGCATGGCGCGGCCCGAACTGATGAAGATGCCGGCCGTGCAGCGCATCATCGCGCACCACACGCCACCGGAGGAAGTCGGCAAAGTTTTCGCGCAGGCCAAGCCCAAGCTCGCCGCCTATACCCACATCGTCTTTCTGAGCAACGCGCAGATCCCCGAGCCGACGCTCGACGACCTGGTCGCCGAGACCCGCAAGACCTATAGCGGACCGCTGGAAGTCGGCGAGGACCTCACTTCGTTCGAGATCGGCGACACCGTGACCGTGCAGCGGTTCAAGAAATAATGGCCGCGACGGTCGCGCCGTTCGACCTCGTCGTCGTCGGCTGCGGCATTGCCGGGCTGTCGGCGGCGGCGAGCCGCGTTGCAGGCCGGCGCGCGCGTCGCCATCCTCGAGCGCTCGGTCAAAGAGGAGCGCGGCGGGCAGACGCGCTGGACCGAGGCGCTGCTGCGCATGAAGAGCGAGAGCGAGCCGTCCGACGATTTCGAGGCGCACCTCGCCAACAATGCCGGGCACTATCTCGACCCCGAGCTGATCGCCGAGACCGCGCGCGACCGCGACAACTGGTCCTCGATCGTCAAGACGCTCGGCTTCACCGACCCGGAAGTGATCGCGACCTTTGCCGCGTCGGCCGGCCCGACCGTCGCCTGGCTGAAAAGCTTCGGCGTCAAGTTCGATTTCCTGCCGACTTATTTCATCACCGCCTGCCAGCCGCGCATGGCGCCGATCGGCGGCGGGCTGGCTCTGGTCGAGGCGCTGGCCGGCTGGTGCGAGAACAATGGCGCGCGAGTTCTTCTACGAGACCACGGCGCGTTCGCTGATCCAGGACGAAGACGGCGCCGTCATCGGCGTGCGCTGCGCCGGGCCCGGGCACAAGTCGCTCGAACTGCGCGCGCCTTCGGTGGTGCTGGCGAGCGGCGGCTTCGAGGGCAACCCGGAGATGCTCACGCATTATCTCGGCCCGCGCGCCCGTTACATCCGGCCGGTGGCGCGCGGCGGCTATTACAACAAGGGCGAAGGCATCCGCATGGCGCTCGCTATCGGCGCGGCGGCCTGCGGCGATTACGGCTCGTTCCACGCCGAGCCGCTCGACCCGCGCTCGGGCGCGACCGAGCCGGTGGTGCTGGTGTTCAACTACGGCATCCTGGTCAACAAGCTCGGCGCAGCGTTTCGTCAACGAGGCGCCGGCGACGGTCGACGCCAGCTACGAGGCGATCACCCGCGTCATCTTCGAGCAGCCGGACGGCATCGCCTTCTGCATCTTGGACTCGCGCATCGACGAGGTGCCGAACTGGCGGCGCTCGGTGCGCTCCGACCAGCCGCCGATCGCGGCCGCCACCTTGCCGGAGCTGGCGCAAAAGCTCGGCCTCGATGCGCGCGAGTTGGCGGCGACGGTCGAGGCCTATAATGCCGCCTGCCCGGCCGGCGCCTTCAAGCCGCTCGAACTCGACGGGCTCTCGACGCAGCCCGGCTACGCCCGAAAAAATCCAACTGGGCGCGCCGCATCGATAAGCCGCCGTTCCTGGCCTTCCCGATCATCTGCGGCAATTGCTTCACCTTCGGCGGGCTGAAAGTGGACACGCAGGCGCGCGTCATCAATGCCGACGGCGCGGTCATCCCCGGCCTCTACGCCGCCGGCGAAACCATCGGGCTTTATTACGGCACCTATGCGGGGGCGACCTCGGTGCTGCGCGGCGCGGTATTCGGCCGCATCGCCGGGGCGCAGGCGGCGTCGCGCAAGTCCTGACCGGCCACCACCCGCAACGCCGGTTTTGCCGTCAATTCGCCCGCCATCGCCAGATAGGCGCTGCCGAGCGCGGCGAATTTCGCCGCCACCATGCGGTCGCCGGCGACGCGCGCCCACAGAAAGCATTGTTCCGCGCGCGCGCGCAATTGCTCTGCATTCTGCATGGAACCCCCGCCGGTGTGTGTGCCTCGGAATTTACAATGCACAAACACCCGCCGCGGCGGCGCGTTCCCCCGCGGCCCGGCTCAACCGCCGGCAAAATGGCTTGCGGTGAATTTTCGGTTGCGGGCGCCGGCGAAACCAGCCAACGCCGCGGCCCCGTTTTAGAAATCTAAAATGCGAGGCTTTAGGCGCGCGCCAGCTGCGCGCGGCCGGGCGCCAGCGTGCGTTCCAGCGCCTGCTGGTAGCCGGCCAGCACGCCGTCGACCATGGCGTCGACCGAGAAGCCGGCGGCGATGCGCGCGCGCAGCAATTCGGCATTGGCCGCGCTGGCGGCCGGATCGGCGAGGCAGCGGCGGATCGCCTCCGCCAGCGCCGGCGAGTCGCCCGGCGGCACCAGCAAATGCGACAGCTCGCCGTAGATTTCCGGAATGCCGCCGACATTGGTGGCGATCATCGGCCGCCCGGCGGCGGCGATTTCGAGCACGACATAGGGCATCAATTCCGCGCGCGACGGGATGACGACCAGCTTGCCGCGCGTGAGCGCTTGGCGCATCGGCATCGCCGGCAGGAAGCGCACGACGGCATCGAGCGACAGGCTGGCCACATGGGCGCGCAGCGCCGCCGCGTCGGGGCCGTCGCCGATCAGCGTCACGGTCGCCGGGAAGCCGTTGCGATGCAGGAGCGCGATCGCGTGCAGCAGCGTGTCGATGCCCTTGACCGCGCGCAACTCGCCGATGAACACCAGATCGGTGGCGTCCGCCGCCGCCGTCACCGGCTCGAACTCGGCCTTGCCGACGCCGTTCGGGATGATGCGCACCAGCCCGGGCGGCGTGCCGATCTCGGCGCGGAACACGTCGGCGCTGAACGCGCTCTCGAACAGATAGAGATTGCCGCGCGGCATCAGCACGCGCTCCATGCGCATGTAGGCGCGGCCGCTGAGCGAATGATGGTCGAGCAGCAGGCTGCCGCCGTGCGGGGTATAGGCGCGCACCACCGGCTTGCCGGCGTAGGCGAGCCGGGCATAGGCGCCGCCTTTGGCGCCGTGGCCGTGGATGACGTCGGCGCCGGTCTTGCGCAAGCGCTTGCCGACGTGCCACGCGGCGGGAAGGTCGAGCGGGCTCAATTGCCGCGGCATCGGCGTCAGCGTCAGGCCGAGCGCCAGCATCGGCGCCAGCGCGGTGAGCACCTCTTTCGAGCGCGCGTTGCCGGTCATGCTGTCGGCGACGATGCCGACGCGGTGGCCGCGCTCGATCTGGCCGCGGGCGAGATCGATGACGTGCCGGAACAGCCCCCCGAGCGGCGCGCGGAAAATGTGCAGGATGTTCATGACGCGCATAACGCCCGAATATGCCGGTTCGGCGGGGCTTTTCCAGACAACGCCATAGGCTATCTGCGTTAACGATTAATGCTGTGGGCCCCGGCCGCCGCGCAAGGCCCAATCCTTGGGCAAGATGGCAAAGGCCGCGAGCCGTGCCGCCCAGAATCATGGCAGACATGACCCCCATGATCGGCGTGGCGCTCCGCCCGGCGGCATCATCATCCGGCGGCGCAGGAAACGCGAAGGAGACGGCGGTGACCAGCTATGTCGGGTTCAAGATCGTGCACGTGCTCGGCGTCGTGCTGTTCATGGGCAACATCGTGGTCACCGGTTTCTGGAAGGCGATCGCCGACCGCGGCCGCGAGCCGCACGCGGTCGCCTTCGCGCAGCATCTGGTGACGCTGACCGACTGGCTGTTCACCTTCGGCGGCCTGGTGCTCATCCTGATCGGCGGCTACGGCATGGTCGCGGTCGGCCACCTCGACCTGCAGCAGAAATGGCTGGCCTGGGGGCAAGGCCTGCTGGCGGCGTCCGGCGTCATCTGGGTCGTCGTGCTGGTGCCGACGCAGATCGCGCAGGCCAAGCTCGCGCGCAGCTTCGCGCAAGGCGGCGCCATCCCGGAGCGTTACTGGCAGCTCAACCGGCGCTGGGTGATCTTCGGCATCGTCGCCACCGCGCTGCCGCTCGCCAATCTCTATTTCATGATCGCCAAGCCGTAGCTAAGACCCGCTAGCGGTTGGCGTTGCTCCAGGGCGCGATGCGGCGGCCGGCCCATTTCAGCAGCGAGGTCAGCGAGACGCCGAGCACCATCAGCACGATCACCGGCACGAAGGTTTTGTCCATCGCGAACACGTTGGCGTATTTGGTGACCATGAAGCCGAGGCCGGAGATGGTGGTGTAGAACTCGGCGATGATCATGCCGATCAACCCGCGGCCGATGGCGAGCCGGGTGCCGGCGAAGATGTAGGGCACCGCGAAGGGCAACAGCACGTCGCGCCAGGTATTCCACTCGTTGGAGCGGAACGATTGCGCGACCTCCAGCATGTTCTTGTCGCATTCGCGCACGCCTTGATAGGTGTTGATCAGCACCGGGAAGATGGCGAACAGGAACACCACGATGATCTTGGCCTTGAGATAGATGCCGAACCACAGCACCAGCAGCGGCACCACCGCCACCAGCGGCGTGGCGTAGAGCGCGTTGATCGGCAGGTCGAGCGCCCAGTCGAGCCAGCGCAGCCGCGCCATGGCGACGCCCAGCGGGATGCCGACGGCAATCGCAATGATGAGGCCGTAGAACATCACCTCGAGGCTCTGGCCGAGGAAATAGGGCAATTCGCCGGATACGGTGGTTTCGTAGAACGCCGCCGCGATCTGCGTGGGCGAAGCGAAGAAGATCGGGTTGATGTAGGGCGCGACGAGCTGCCAGACGATCAGGATGAGCGCGACGAAGCCGTAGCGGAACAGCGCGCGGCTTTCCCACCACGGCCTGCGCACCGCGACCACCGGCGGCGCCGGCTCGGCCAGCGCGCCGGTGTGAACCTGATTGGCGAGGCTCATCGTTGTTTACCTCAAATTCTCACCGCTCGTCCCCGCGAAAGCGGGGACCCAGGGCGACGATAACAAGCGCCGCGGTTCTGGCCCTGGATTCCCGCTTGCGCGGGAATGAGCGGAGCGTGTGGCGCAGCCTTCGACCTCTAGAACGCCGCCGTCGGGCAGACCGGGCCTTTCCATTCGCCGAGCTGCTCGATCGCCTTCTTGGCGAAGCTGGTATCGACGACGTCTTCGTATTTCGGCGTCTTGCCGGGCTTGATGTTGCCGACTTTGGTCATCAGCTCGGCGGTGAAGTTCACGCGCTCGCGGACTGAGGCCGCTATTGGCGTCCCAGATGCATTGCTTGACCAGGAAGTCGAAGCTCTCGGCCAGCACCTTCTCCGGATAGCCGGTGCGCTTGACCAGGATCGGGATGATCTTGGCCCGGTCCGTGTACATGATGCGGGTGGCCTCGATATTGGCGGAGACCACCGCCTGCACGATCTGCGGCTTATCCTTGATGGTCTTTTCGGTCGCCGCCAGGAAGGTATAGAGCGTCTTGGGCTGCAGCTCCCACATGCGCGCGACGGCGTGCAGGTCGGGCACCTTGCTCTTGGCGAACATTTCCTGCTCGACGTGCAGGATCGCGGTGTCGACCTGGTTGGCGACCAGCGCCGGCACGTCTTCGCTGGCGATGGAGACGAAGTTCACGTCCTTGGGATCGATCTTGGCCGCGCGCAGCACGCTGCGGCTCAGGATGTCGGCAAAGCCGCCCGGCTCCTGGATGCCGATGCGCTTGCCCTTGAGGTCGGCCAGCGTCTTGATGTCGGCGCGCACCACCATCGAGGCTTCGAACTTCGGCAGATTGGCGGACAGCGCCTTCACGGTGGCGCCGTTCGAGGTGCCGATGATGGTCGGCGCGCCCGGCGTGAGGCCGAAATCGATGTTGCCGGCGAGCAGCGCGCGGTAGACCTTGGTGCCGTCGCCGAGCGAGACGATCTCGACGTCGAGGCCGGCCTTCTTGTAGAGGCCGAGGTCGGCGGCGACGATCGCCGGCATATGCACGATGTTGGGCGGCGAGGTCGGTATGCCGATGACGATCTTGGTCTGCGCCTGCGCCGCGGCCGGCAGCGCCAGCGCGGCGGCCAGCAAAACCAGCGATCGGTTGAATCTATTCATTTTTTTGCTCCTCCCTGGATTTTTATCGTTGTCGCCCACTGGACAGTGCTCGGTCTTGTGACGGTCGGGATTTTGCCCCATTGCCGGTCTAAAAACAACGAAACTGCCCGGCCTAGTCCCGAGACCGGCCGCGCCACCTTTGACCATAGCCCAAGGCAAAGGTTAAGGCACCCGCCGGGACAACCGCGGCATCTGCAACCATGGTGGAATTCGTCGTCGATTTCGGCAAAACCGGCAGGCCGGCCGAGGCCGACGGCCGGCTGGACGCGCCCGCTTTCCACCGCAATCACGACGCCGATCTGGTCGGCGCTGGCGGGCTTTCTGGCAAGGCAGAGCGGCGACTTCCTGGAACTCGGCAGCGGCACCGGCCAGCACGCCGCCGAATTCGCCCGCCGCGCGCCGCAGCTGACCTTCTGGCCGAGCGATCTCTACGACTCGCATCTTGCCAGCATCGCCGCCTGGCGCGCGCAGGCGCGGCTTGCGAACTTGCGCGCCCCGCAGCGCATCGATCTTGCCGATCCGGACTGGTCGTGGGCGGGCGATGAGGCGTCGCGGCGGGCCGCTCACCGCCATGCTGTGCGCCAACGTGCTGCACATCTCGCCTTGGATCGTGTCGCAGAATTTGTTCGCCGGCGCCGGCCGCTTCTTGCGCGACGGCGGCCGCCTGTTCGTCTACGGTCCGTTCAAGCGCGGCGGCGCCCATACCGCGCCGAGCAACGAGCGCTTCGACCTGACGCTGCGCGCGGAAAATCCCGACTGGGGCGTGCGCGACGTGGACGAACTCAACGCGCTCGCGCGAGACGCCGGCCTGACGCCGGCCGAAATCTTGCCCATGCCGGCCAACAACCTGGTCCTGGCCTTCGGCCGCGCGCTTGGGCAGAATTGAAACCAGGCCATACGGTAGCAAAGCCATGCAGAGCGAACCGATCCACGACATCGCCCATCTCGGCCATGTCGAAATGCTCACGCCCAAATTCGAGGAGAGCCGCCGCTTCTTCATCGACGTGATGGGCATGACGCAAAGCGGCGAGAAGGGCGACAGCGTCTACCTGCGCGGCTGGGACGACTACGAGCGCTATTCGCTCAAGCTCACCGCCGCCAAGACCTCCGGCCTCGGCCACGCCGCCTTCCGCACGCGCTCGCCGCAGGCGCTGGAGCGGCGCGCCGCCGCGCTCAAGGGCTCCGGCTTCGACGTCGGCTGGACCAACGGCGATCTCGGCCACGGCAAGACCTTCGTGTTCAAGGATCCGGACGGCCACCGTATCGAGATCTATTACGAGACCGAATGGTACGAGGCGCCGCCCGAGCTCAAGCCGGCGCTCAAGAACCAGGCGCAGCGCTATCCGGCGCGCGGCATCAACGTGCGCCGCATCGACCACTTCAACGGGCTCGCCGTCGACATCAAGGCCAACCGCGAATTCTTCCAGAACTATCTCGGCTTCATGCTGACCGAGCAGATCGTGCTCGACGACGGCACCGAAGCCGGCATGTGGATGACCGCGACCAACAAATCCTACGACTTCGCCTATACCCGCGACCACACCGGCACCAAGGGCCGGCTGCATCACGTCACCTTCGCGCTCAATTCGCGCGAGGACGTGCTGCGCGCCGCCGATGTGTTCCTGGAGAACGGCGTCTATATCGAGACCGGCCCGCACAAGCACGCCATCCAGCAGACCTTCTTTCTTTATGTGTACGAGCCGGGCGGCAACCGCGTCGAGGTGGCCTGCGCCGGCGCGCGGCTGGTGCTGGCGCCGGACTGGAAGCCGATCACCTGGAGCGAGGCCGAGCGCAAGAAGGGCCAGGCCTGGGGCCTGCAGACCATCCAGCTCGTTCCACACCCACGGCACGCCGCCGGTGCCGGGCCTGCCGGAGTCGTGAGAAGACATGACCCGCCGCAACACCCCGCGCGTTTCCTTCATCGGCTTCGGCGAAGCCGGGCAGGCGATCGCCGCCGGCCTGCGCGAGGCCGGGCTCGAGCGCATCGCCGCCTGGGACATCTTGTTTCCGCAAGCCGAAGGCGCGCCGCTCAAGGCGGCGGGCGAAAAATCCGGCGTGCGGCTCGCGGCCTCGGCGGCCGACGCGGTCAGGGAAACCGATTTGATCGTCTCGGCGGTCACCGCCGCCTCCAGCCTGGAGGCCGCGCGCTCGGTCGCGCCGCATCTTGCCGGCAATCCCTATTACCTCGACATCAATTCGGTCTCGCCCGGCCGCAAGCAGGAGACCGCCGCGCTGCTCGGCGAGCGCGCGCGCTACATCGACGTCGCGGTGGTGGCGGCGATCCATCCGGCGCGCCACCGCACGCCGCTGTTGATCGCCGGCCCGCATGCCGAGGCCGCCGCGCCGCTGTTGCGCGAACTGGAGATGCAGCTCACCGTGGTCGGCGCGGAAACCGGCGCCGCCGCCGCCATCAAGATGATCCGCAGCGTGATGATCAAGGGCATCGAGGCGCTCACGCTCGAGTGCTTCCTGGCGGCGAGCCGCGCCGGCGTGCTCGACGAGGTCACCGCCTCGCTCAAGAACAATTACCCCGGCCTCGATTGGGCGAAACTGTCCGAATACAATCTCGAGCGCATGGCGAGCCACGGCGAGCGGCGCGCCGCCGAGATGGAGGAATCCGCCGCCACGCTGCGCGAGCTCGGCCTCGATCCGCTGATGGTGGAGGCAACCGTCCAGCGCCAGCGCGAGATGGGGGCGATCGGCAAAGCCGCGCCGGTGAAGGCCGCGCTCACGCAAGGCCGCGCCGCCATCTTGCGCGCCATCGGCGACGCCAAGAAGCCCTCGCATTGATTTTCTGAACGCGCGTTCATGTTGCCGGGCGCCGTTGCGCGCGCAAAATCCTTGTCAGCATTGGAACTTGGCCCCTACTATGTCCGGTCAATTCAGCTGGGGAGAAACACAATGAAACTGAGGAAACTGGGATACGCCGCCCTGGTCGCGGCGGCGGCCGCCGTCATCGCGATCGGCTCGGCCGTGCCGAGCGAAGCGAAAACCAAGAAGAAGAAGGCCGAGGCGGCGCCGGCCCCGGCGATCTGCCTGATCGCCGAGCACCATCCGGTGTGCGGCGTCAAAGGCGGCACTAAAGTGACCTACGCCAACGGCTGCTACGCCGCGCAAGACGGCGCCAAGGTGGTCTCGCAGAAGGCCTGCCCGGCCGGCAAGGTGGCCAAGCCGCACAAGGCCAAGAAGGCCAAGATGGCGCCGGCCAAGAAAGAGAAGACGAAGAAAGAACCGAAGAAAGAGCCGGCCAAAAAGGGCGCCAAGGAAAACAACAAGAAGACGTAGAACCTTTCGCGTCATCCAAAACAAACGGGCCGCTGCGCAAGGCAGCGGCCCGTTCGCGTTTGCGCCGGCCGCCCGCGAATTACTTTTTCGCCGGCGGAATCTGGATCAATTCCGCGACCTGCTCCTTGGTCAGCGGCTTGTCCAAGAATTTGAGCTTGACCGCGTCCTTGATGGCGCCGTCGAGATCGGCGAAGTGGTCGCTCTGCAAGGCTTCCTTCGGCTGGAATTTCTGCATCGACTCCTTGAGCAGCTCGACCGGCTTGTGGATCTTGGCCGAATACATCTCGACCGCCTTCGGGTCGGAATACATCCACTCCACCGCTTCGCGATAGCCCTGCATGAAGCGCATGATGGCGTCGTGCTTGGACTTGAGCGCGTTGGCGTTGACCGCCAGCACCCGCACGGTCTGCCCGCGCAGCGAGGGCACGTCGCTGCCGTGCGCGACGATGCGGATCTTGCCTTCCTTGATCTCCTGCAGGCCGAACGGCGGCGCCGCCCAGCCGATGTCGATCTGGCCGGACATCGTAGCCGTCAGCGTGGCGGCAGGCCCGCCGGTCGCGGTCGGCTTCGCCTTGCAGCCGAGCTCGCTGACGAAGGCGACGACGATGTTGTTCGACGACGAGCCGTTGGTCGAATAGGCGATGGTGTTCTCGGGCGCCGCGTCCTTCAGACTTTTGATCTTGGAGTCGGCTTTCACGTACCAGTAAAGGTCGCCGGTGCCGGTGAAGGCCGGCGCCAAAATGCGCACCGGCGCGCCCTTGGAGAATGCGCGCATGACGCCGGCGGCGCCGACGCCGCCGCCGATGTCGGCCGAGCCGGAGATCACCGCCTGGATGGTCTCGCCGGCGCCCTGCGTGCCGACGCTCTCCAGCTTCAAATTGTATTTCTTGAAGATGCCGGCGTCCTGGCCGAGCGTCGGCGGCTGGTTTTCCCAGTTGTTGATCTGGCCGATCGCGAGCTTGAGCGTGTCTTCGGCAAAGGCCGAGCCGGACTTGAGCGCGAACGGCGCGGCCAGACCGAGCGCGACCGCATGCCTTCTGGTGATGCGCATGGACGATCCTCCCTCTGTTTTGTTTTTCGACGGCACTCCCGGGCGGCATTCAACACCGGGACCGGCCCGCCCGGGAAGCCCCAAATCTATCGGCGTTTGCCTTTGGCCGCCCGGCGCGGCTTGGCGGCGGGCTTGGCCTTGCGCTTTGCCGCCGGCCGCGCCGGCGCCCGGCAAGCCGCCGGCTTTGGCAACCCGCACGCTCCAGTATTCCCAGGAGCGGTCGAGGCCGGTGGTCTTCTTGCTGATCCCGCCCGCCAGCTCGGTTTCGCCGGGCGAAAGCGCGGCCGGCGTGCCGATGGTCATGGCGCGCACCTGATACTCGGCATTGCGCGCCGAGAACACCGAGCGAAACACGCAGTCGCGCACGCTGGTGCCGGCGACGGTGACGCCGTGGCGCTTCATCAGCACCAGCCAGTGCCGGCCGAGCGCGCGCGCGAGCGAGGCGCCCTCCTCCGGCTTGACCACCAGCATATTGGTGTCGCCGAATTCGTCGTGCTGGTCCCAGTACGGCGGCTTGTTGCCGCCGACCGCGCCGAGATGGAAGACCGGCAGGTAGTCGGCGCCGGTCGCCAGTAGCGGCATGAAGGCCGGGCAATGATGATGGCAGACCGCCATCACCTCCGGCCGCGCCTTGTAGATCTCGCCGTGGATCACGCGCTCGGAATATTGCCCGACGCCCGGCTCGGCGAGCGGCCGCGAATTCCAGATCGTACTCGATGAAGTCGTCGGGCGTGACCAGTTCGGGCGCGCGCGAACGCGACAGCAGATAGCGGTTGGGGTTGCCCGGCACGCGCATGCTGACATGGCCGAAGGCGTCGATCACGCCCTCGTTGGCGACGATGCGGTTGGCGAGCGCGAGTTCGCGGCGGGCTTCGGCGAGATTGTCGGGCACTGACGTTTCCTCTCGTTCGGCGATGGTTGGGTGTCCCACATTATAGGCATATTGCGCGCCCGTCGCAATCAGCGACTGCAGCCGCTTGACAGAACGCGGCTGGTGGTGAGGCTTCTTGCCGCCATGCCCGCGCCCGCGCAAATCGTCATCGACCGCGTCAGCCACGTCTACCGTCCGCCGCGCGGGCGCGAGGTGCTGGCGCTCGACCAGGTGTCGCTCGAAGTCGGCAACCGCGAATTCGTCGCGCTGCTCGGGCCCTCCGGCTGCGGCAAGTCGACCTTGCTCTATCTCATCGGCGGCTTCATGCCGGTCGAGACCGGCGCCATCCGCGTCGACGGCAAGCCGGTCGCCGGCCCCGGGCCCGACCGCGGCATCGTGTTCCAGCATTTCGCGCTGTTTCCGTGGAAGACCGTGCGCGGCAACATCCTCTATGGGCTCGAGCGCCAAGGCATGCCGAAGCAGGAGCGCGAGAAGCGCGCGCATGGATTTCATCGAGCTGGTCGGGCTCTGCCGGCTTCGAGGACAGCTACCCCTCGCAGCTCTCCGGCGGCATGAAGCAGCGCACCGCGATCGCGCGCACGCTCGCCTTCGATCCGAAAATCCTGCTGATGGACGAGCCGTTCGGCGCGCTCGACGCGCAGACGCGCGGGCTGATGCAGGCCGAGCTGCTGCGCATCTGGCAGCGCACGCCCAAGACGGTGATCTTCGTCACCCACGACGTGCAGGAGGCGGTGTTCCTCGCCGACCGCGTGGCGGTGATGTCGGCGCGGCCCGGCCGCATCAAGACCATCGTCGACACCAAGTTCGACAAGAACGCCGCCAACATCTTCAAGGAGAAGGAATTCGTCGAGAAGGTCGACGAGATCTGGAACCTGGTGCGCGAGGAAGCGATCAAGGCGCAGGGGAAGAAGGGTGACCTGATGCACGATCTAGGTGGCGCACATGCACCCTCGATGAGCTGCGACTTTCGCGCAAACGCCCCGGGCAGTCGCACCTCGCGTCGGCGCCAGGCGAGCGTGCGCGCAATGCCGCGCTCCGCTACTGCCGCTGCTGCTGCTCGCGGTCGTCTGGGAGCTGGCGGCGCGGCTGCATCTGGTTTCCTCGCTGGCGCTGCCGCCGCTGTCCGACGTGATCGTCGCCTGGATCGACCTGATCAAGGACGGCGAATTGCCGGCGAACGGCGCTGTCCTCGCTCTACCGCGCCGGCGCCGGCTTCGGTGCTCGCGCTCGCTGATCGGCGCCGCGCTCGGCATCGTCATGGCCTGGTGGAAGCCGGTGAACGTGCTGCTCGGCGCCGATCGTCGAGATGTTCTACCCGCTGCCGAAATCGGCGCTCATCCCGGTGACCGTGATCTGGCTCGGCTTCGGCGACGGCTCCAAGATCCTGCTGATCTTCCTCGGCTGCATGCTGCCGGTCACCATCGGCGCCTTCAACGGCGCGCGCGCGAGCGAGCAGGTGCTGGTCTGGTCGGCGCGCAGCATGGGCGCCGGCCGCCTGCGCATGTTGTGGGACGTGGTGGTGCCGAGCGCCATGCCGGAATTGCTCAACGGCGTCGCGCACCGCGCTCGCGCTGTCGTTCATCCTGCTGGTGTCGTCCGAGCTGATCGTGGCGCAGAAGGGCTTCGGCTATCTGATCGGCTCTCTCGGCGCCAACGGCTCCTACGACGCGATGTACGCGGTGGTGCTGACCGTCGCCTTCCTCGGCTTCGCCGCCGACCGGCTCTACCTCGCGATCACCAAACGGGCGCTGGCATGGCGGGAGTGACGCGCATCGGCGACGAGCGGCCGGACGGCCTGCCCGAGCGGGCCGCGCGGGTCGCGGTGACGCTCGCCTGGGCGGGCGCGCGCGTGTTCTCGATCCTGCGCGCTGGCGGCGGCCTGGGAAATCCTGGCGCGCAGCGGCACCTTCACGCCGTTCCAGCTGCCGGCGCTGAGCGCGGTGCTGGCGCGCATCTGGGACGACGGCGTCGTCCGGCGACCTGTGGATCAACACCGGCTTGACGCTCTACCGCGCGCTCACCGCCTTCTGCATCTGCGCCGTCGGCGGCGTGCTGATCGGCATGGCGATGTCGCGCAACGCGCGTGGCGCATTGGTTCTTCGACCCGATCGTCTCGGTCGGCTTCCCGATGCCGAAGATCGCCTTCCTGCCGGTGGTGATCCTCTGGCTCGGCGTCTACGACGTCTCCAAGATCACCATCATCGTCATCGACGCCATCTTCCCGGTGATCGCGGCGACCGTGATCGCCATCCAGGGCGTCGAGCGCGAGCTGATCTGGTCGGCGCGCAACATGGGCGCGAGCAACCGCGAACTGCTGACGCAGATCGTGCTGCCGGCGGCGCTGCCGCAGATCATGACCGGGCTTGCAGGTGGCGCTGCCGCTGTCGCTGATCGTCGCGGTGGTCGCCGAAATGCTGATGGGCGGCTATGGGCTCGGCGGCGCCATGATGACCGCCTCGCGCTTTGCCAATTCGACCGGCGTGTTCGCCGGCATCGTCGAGATCGCCGTCGTCGGCTACGTGCTGGTCAAGGCCATGAGCCTGGTGCGCCGCCGCCTGCTCGCCTGGCATCCGGAAGCGAGCGAGCCGACCACGGCGTGAGTTCAACAAGTCCGCTACGGTACGCGGCATCCGAAGTACGAGGTGCGGTTGATCGCTACATCTGAAGCCCGCGCGTTGCGTGGCTTTTGATCGTGCACGCCTGCTGCGAAGTTTTCGACGGTATTTTGAGCAGGACGCTTTTTGCGTCCGCCGAAGTGAACCGGTCACAAATCTCGAGCTAGATCACGACGCTTCTCGATTGGCCGCGTGAAAGCTCCTAGCCGCTCGCTTTGCGAATTTCACGAATTGTCGAACCACCGAAGACGGGTCGCCACGTCGAGATGCCAAACTTAACGGAGCCTTCAGGTGCACGGCACCTTTGAGCCGACGAAAGGTCACACCTTCGATCTTCACGTGTTCGAGGGAGGCCGCAACGACGGCGACGCCGAGACCAGCGGCGATGAGGTTGAGCCTCGACGAGATATAGGGAACGACCTGGCCGATACGCGGGCTGAAACCGGCTGCATGGCAGGCCGCGATGAACGCGCTATTCCGCTGCAACGCGTCACGGTGTGGGTCACCGAAGAGAATAAAAGTTTCGCCAGCGAGGGCTTTCAAAGATAATCCAGCAGCCGCACTATTAACTTCCCGAACGAGCCTGTGACCGCTAGGCAACGCCACAACCATCGACTCCTCGTGCAATAGGGCGATGTCAACTCCTTGCACTTTCGGTTCGAGTCTGCGGATGAAGCTGACATCGATTTGGTCGTTTTGCATCTGTTCGACCAAGTGTTCGGGATAACCCTCCGCCAGCGTCACCGTCACGAGAGGAAAAGCCTCCCGGTACTCGCGAATAATGCGCGGGACCAGTGGATGAAAGGCAACGGTACTCGAATAGGCGACAGAGAGACGGCCTTGCTCACCCCGCGAAGCCCGCCGTGTGGCTTCCAATGTTCGGTCGAGCTGCGCAAGTACGGCACGGGCATTGTCGAGGAAAGCAAGACCAGCATTGGTCAATTCGACACCGCGCGCCTTGCGCCAGAATAACTGCGCATCGATTTCGCGTTCGACGGCCCTGATCTGCCGACTAAGCGGCGGTGGCTGCATGCCAAGCCGCTCCGCCGCCCGGGTGACGTTCCGTTCCTCGGCGACCGCTATGATGTAACGAAGCTGCCTCAGTTCCATTGTGACCCAAAAGGTAACGATTATGGCTCAGCCCTAGCATGGCTCGACATGGCAGAGAAGGTTATTCCAAACCTTCTAGCGACGGGTGTGGTGGGTGCCGCGAACTGCATCGGCAACGATACGGAGAAGGTATGAAACTGATCTTCGCTTTGCTTTTGGGAACGCTGGGTCTCGCTTTCGGTATCCCCGCCGAAGCGCAGACTTGGCCTGAGAAATCGCTTCGGGCAATCGTTCCCGTCGCAGCGGGCAGTATAACCGACATTCTTTCGCGCGTGGTATTTGAGCAGCTTTCGCAACAGCTCGGCCAGACCATCATCGTCGAGAACCGAAGCGGCGCAGGCGGAACGATAGCGGCCGCCTATGTCGCCAATTCGAATGCCGACGGCTACACATTTCTCGTGCATTCAGTCGCGCACACGATCGCGCCGTCGCTTTACGCGAATCTTAGCTACGATCCGGCGCGAGATTTTGCCGCGGTTATTCCCCTCGGCATTTCGCCGAACGTCCTGGTCGTCTCGCCGGCAAAGGGCTTCAAGAAAGTCGCCGACCTCGTCGCAGCGGCCAAGGCGAACCCGGGCTCCTTGACCTTCGCCTCGGTCGGCATCGGCACCGCCACCCATTTGAGCGCTGAACAATTCTCCGCCAGCGCCGGAATAAAGGCGGTGCACGTTCCGTTCAGGGGTGGTCCGCAGGCGACGGTCGAAGTAATGGCCGGACGGGTCGACTTCTTCTTCGCACCGGTCGGACTTGTCCTGCCGCTTATCCGCGACGGCAAGCTCGTTGCGCTTGCGGTAAACAGCGCTCAACGCGCTGCGGCGCTGCCTGAAATACCGACCACTCTTGAGGCCGGCTTTGTCAACGCGGAGTATCCGATCTGGTTCGGAATTTTTTTACCGGCGAAAACACCACGGGCCATCATCGACAAGCTTTACGACGAAACACTCAAGGCGCTGCAAGCGACCGATGTGCGCGAAAAGTTGGCCAGCTTGGGAGTTGATCCTATGACCATGAGTCCGAGCGAATTCGATGCGTATGTCAAAAAGGAGGTCATTCTTAACGCGACGCTGGCCAAGTTGGCCGGACTCAAGGCCAGCGAGCAATGAAGCGGCACGCGCCCGCTGTGCCCTCTGAGAGCAACGCGAGCTTGAATTTTGCGGGCCTTCCGCCGACGTAAAATTCATCCAGCAGGGCAAATAATCGAATGTTGGCAGTTGAGCAAAACAAACTTAAGCGAGCTGGAACAGGCCTGCGGGCTTGGGACCGCGAACGCGCGTGGCCTGGATTTACACTTTTCGCGCCGTACCAAAGCGAGGCCGCGACCGTCTATCTGATCGACCTTCAAGGTATGATCGTTCATACATGGCCGATGCCTTATCCCGCCCAATACGGCTGCCTGACGGAGCGGGGCACGCTTTTTTACAACGGCAAAACCCCAAGCGAACCGGACAGTTTTATGTCCGACAAACCCTACAAAATAGGCGCGGCCATGGAGGTGGACTGGAAGGGGCGTGTGTTATGGGAGGTGCGGCACGCCGATCACCATCACGACGGAATACGTCTTCGAAACGGGAATGTGCTGCTTCTCTGCCTCACCAAACTTCCGCATGATTTGGTCACGAAAATCAAAGGTGGAAGGGCAGGCACCGAGCATAATGGCGAAATGTACGGAGATTATCTGGTCGAGATGACGACGGATGGGCGACTTGTCCGAGAATATTCCCTGTGGGAGCACCTCGATCCGGAAATAGATCGGATCATGGCGATCCAGGAGCCGCGCGATGTCTGGACAAACGGAAACGGGCTGGCCGAATTGCAGAATGGCGACATCGTTGTGAGCTTTCGGACCATCTCAACAATCGTTATTCTCGAGCGAAGTACCGGCAAAATTATTTGGAAGCTTGGCGCGCCTCCTCTATGTGGTCAGCACGCTCCTGTACCCCTGGCTAATGGCAATTTGCTCATCTTCGACAATGGGCCGCACCGTCTTGATCATCCAATGCCGTTTTCACGCATCATCGAAGTGGAGCTGACCACCAAAAGGATCGTTTGGGAATATCGGGAAAAGAGAGAAAGTGACTTCTTCAGTCCGAGAATCTCGAATGCACAGCGGTTGCCGAACGGAAATACATTGATCTGCGAAGGAGATTTCGGAACGTTCTGTTTGAGGTCACCGTGGGCGGAGATATTGTTTGGGAATACATCAGCCCCTATTTTGGCGGCTCTCCCAAAAATAATCGTGTCTTCCGCGCCTATCGATACAGCGCTGAAGAAATTGCCAGAGCAAGAGCGATTCGACCCACTCTGTAAGAATGCACGCTGGACGAAAATATCGGTACATTCTGCCATAGGAAGGCGCAACATATACGCTGATCCGGCAACGCCGGACTTCCAAATCGGCCGCTGCACCGCGGTTATCCGGTCCGGCTGCGCCGGAAAACGGCCTTGTCGCGGCCGAATTGCCCAATTGCGGAGCGCCCGGCAATCGTGTGGAATAGCCCTTAAGACGGCACGCTAAACAACGTCGTCGAGGGGAAACGTTTGAGCGAGCTCGCAACGCCGCTGCAAGGCGCGGTGCAGGAAAGCCATGCCGGACGTTCGCGCAACGTCCTGGCCACGGCCTGGATTTTGCTGCTGCTCGCGATCCTCACCTTCCTCGTCGTCTATCCGCTGCTCACGCTGCTGCTCGGCGCGCTCACCGACACCAATCCGGTGGTCGAGGGCTTCAGCCTGTCGCGTCTGTCGGTCGAGAATTTCCTCACCGTGCTCGCCAATCCCAACGTCGCCGAGGCGCTGCTCAATACGCTGATCGCCTGCGGCGGCGGCACCGCCATCGCGGTCGCGATCGGGCTCGCCTTCTCCTGGATCGTGGTGCGCACCAACACGCCCGGCAAGCGCTTCATCGCGGCGGCCAGCATCCTGCCGCTGTTCGCGCCGCCGCTGGTCGCCGGCGTCGCCTGGTCGATCCTCGGCTCGCCCAAGACCGGGCTCATCAACACCATGTTCAAATGGGCGCATCTCGACTGGCACGTCGACTTCTATTCGCTGCCCGGCCTGATCGCGGTGTTCGGCATCTATTACGCGCCTTACGTCTACATGTTCACCTCCTCGGCGCTGCGCAACATGGACCCGAGCCTGGAGGAAGCCGCCGAGATTTCCGGCGCCAGCGCGTTCGCCACGCTGTTCTCGGTCACCTTCCCGCTCATCATGCCGGCGATCGTGTCGGGCATGCTGCTGTCGTTCGTCGTGATGCTCGGGATTTACGGCATCCCGGCGGTGCTCGGCGCGCCGACCAATATCAACGTGCTCACCACCTACATCTTCAAGCTCACCAACTGGTCGCCGCCGCTGTACAACACCGCGGCCGCGGTCGCGATCATCCTGATGGCGGTGACCGCGGCGCTGGTGTTCCTGCAACAGGCGGTGCTGAGCGGGCGCAGCTACACCACCGTCGCCGGCAAGGCCTACCGGCCGCGCAGCATCGATCTCGGGCCGTGGCGCTGGTTCACCTTCGGCATCAGCGTGGTCTACCTGATCGTGGTGGTGCTGCTGCCGCTGCTGGCGCTGATCGTGGCGGCGTTCCGCAAATACATGTTCATCCGCGACGCCGCCAGCCTGTTCGACATGCGGCAATACTCGCTCTATCACTTCGACAGCATCTTCGATAATCCGCTCACGCTCAATTCGATCTACAACGCCATGGAGGTCGGCGTCGTCACCGCGCTGGTCGGCGGCGTCCTGGCCTTCGCCATCGGCTACACCATCCACCGCACGCAGATGGCGGGGCGGCGCTCGATCGACATCCTGTCGACGCTGCCGGTCGCCATCCCCGGCCTGGTGATCGGCGTCGCCTATCTATGGGCCTGGATCGGCATTCCCGGCGGGCTCTACGGCACCATCTGGATCCTGGCGCTCGCCTTCATCGCGCGCTTCATGCCGGACACGGTCAAGTCGCTGTCGACCTCGTTCCTGCAAATCCACCGCGAACTGGAGGAAGCCGCCTGGGTCTGCGGCAAGGGCATGCTCGGCACCATCCGCACCATCGTGCTGCCGCTCGCCAGCCCGGGCGTGATCGCGGCCATGACGCTGTTGTTCGTGCTGGCGATCCGCGAGCTCGGCTCCTCGCTCTTTCTCTACACCAGCAACACCATGGTGATGTCGGTGCTGCTGCTCGACTATTACGAAGGCGGCAATCTCGGCAAGACGGCGGCGTTCAGCCTGGTGCAGATCGTCTTGCTCGGCGTGCTGATCGGGGGCGCCAACTGGCTGTCGCGCGGGGCGGCCGCAAGGCAGCGTCGCCCGCACCGGATGACGAACAACAAAGGGAGGACAACATGCAACGCAGAAAATTCCTCAAGCTCGCCGGCGCGACCGGCGTCGCCGCTGGCGCTGCCGCGCGCGGGATCGGCGCAGCAAAGCGGCGAATTCGGCTCGCCCGAATTGATCGCGGCCGCCAAGAAGGAAGGCAAGCTCGTCTACTACACGGCGAACTTCGCCGAGGTCGAGCAGCAGGTCATCAAGGCGTTCAACAAGCGCTTCCCCGAGATCAAGGTCGAGATGGTGCGCGCGCCCGGCGGCCAGCTCATCACCCGCATCAAGACCGAGGTGGCGGCCGGCAAGCTCTCGGCCGACGTGATCGACCATTCCGACCGCGCGCTGATGACCGCCGCTCGCCGACCTGTTCCAGGATTACGCGCCGCCGAACGCGGCCGACTACAACCCGGACGCCCAGATCGCGCCGCAAGCTGTGGCCGCGCGCCACGCTCGTCTGGTCGATCGCCTACAACAGCGAGCTCGTCAAAAATCCGCCCAAGAGCTGGATGGACCTGACCAAGCCGGAATACGACAAGATGACCTCGCAGGTGATCGCGGCCTCCGGCGGCACCACCTGGACCCGCACTCATGTTCGAGCGCCAGGTGCTGGGCGAGGACTACTGGAAGAAGCAGGCGGCGACGCATCCGGCGCTCTATCCGTCGGGCGCGCCGATGTCGGACGCCATGGTGCGCGGCGAAACCGCGATGGGGCCGCTGCTCTACAACGCGATCTACCCCAAGCAGAAGGACGGCGCGCCGATCAAGATTTTCTTCGCCGCCCGAAGGCGCGCCGGTGAACCCTTACGCCAGCCGGCGTGCCGAAGACCGCGGCGCATCCCAACGCCGCCAAGCTGTTCCTCAACTGGTGCCTGTCGAAAGAGGGCCAGACCTTCATGATCAAGGAGCTCGGCAATCTCACCTCGCTCAAGGTCGCGCCGTATTACCCGGAGGGCTTCGATCCCAAGGTGGTCAAGGTCTGGCTGCCGAAAATGGACGACTACGTGAAGCTGCACAAGCAATGGGTCGAGGACTGGAACAAGGACTATCAATTACCGCCAGTGAGAGATAGCGCGCGCGGAGCCGAGCGCCATGACCGCGGCGCTTAACGTCGAGCGACCTGCGCAAGCAGTTCTCGGTCGGCCGGCCGGCCGTCGACGGCGTGAGCTTTCGCCGTGCCGGCCGGCGAGATCGTGGTGCTGCTCGGGCCGTCCGGCTGCGGCAAGACCACGACCTTGCGCTGCGTCGCCGGCCTCGAGCACCCGACCGCCGGCGCCATCAGCATCGGCGGCCGCGTGGTGTCTTCGCCCGAACACGGCATCCTGCTGCCGCCGCGCCTGCGCAACATCGGCATGGTGTTCCAGTCTTACGCGGTGTGGCCGCACATGACGGTGCGGCAGAACGTCGTCTATCCGCTCAAGCACCGCAGCATCGCGCGCGCCGACGCCGACCGCATGGTGGACGAGGTGCTGGAGCTGGTCGGCCTGTCGGAATACGCCGAGCGGCCGGTGGTGGCGCTGTCGGGCGGGCAGATGCAGCGCGTCGCGCTGGCGCGCAGCATCGTCTACCGGCCGCAGCTGCTGCTGCTCGACGAGCCGCTGTCCAACCTCGACGCCAAGCTGCGCCTGCGGCTGCGCGACGACCTGCGCCGCATCCTCAAGCCGACCGGCATGACCGCGCTCTACGTCACGCACGACCAGGCCGAGGCGGTCGTGCTCGGCGACCGCATCGGCGTCATGCGCGACGGCAAGCTGCTGCAAATGGGCACGCCGGACGAAATCTACAACCGGCCGGCCGATCTGTTCGTCGCCAACTTCACCGGCGCCACCAACGAGCTCTCCGGCATCTTGGTCGAGCGCAACGGCGATGTTCGGCGTGGTCGATATCGGCGGCGGCGGCCGGCTCGAGGCGACGCTGCTGCACGGCGTGCGGCCGGGCGAGAAAGTACGCATCGCGTTGCGGCCGGAAAACATCGCCATCGGCGCAGGCAACGGCAGCAACGCGCTTGCAGCGCGCGCGTGCTCGACCGCCGCTACCAGGGCACGCAGACGGTCTACGACATCGAGCTGTTCGGCCGCCGCCTGGAAGTGCTCGAGCTCGGCACCGCCGCGCGCCACGACATCGGCAGCGCGACGCCGGTCACGCTGCCGCGCGATTGCCTGTGGGTCTATCGCGATCAGGAGAGCGCCATCGACGGCTGAGCGCCGGCCGCGTTCGCGCTGTACCGGATGGCGGGCGAAAAGCCGCGCCGGCACGCCTTGCCAAAATTCGTTGGACCTCCGACAATCTCGCCAAACCAACCGAGCTTGCCGAGCCAACGCGCAAGCCGGCGAAACTGGGAGGAAAGAATGCGCTTTTGCAAAATCGCACTGGCCGGCGTCTGCGCGCTCGGCCTCATGGGGGCCGCCAACGCCGCCGAGCCGGTGAAGATCCGCATGTCGTGGGTGGCGCCGGTCGCCAACTGGGCCTCGATCATTCTGGAGAAGAAGGATCTGGCCAAGCACATGGGCAAGACCTACACGGTCGAGGCCGTGCGCTATCAGGGCACGCCGCCGATGATCACGGCGATCGCCAACAACGAGCTGGAAGTCTCCAACCTCGCCTATTCCTCGCTCGCCATCGCCATCGAGAACGCCGGCCTCGACGACATCCGCGTCATCGCCGACGAATTCCAGGACGGCGTGCCCGGCTACTACACGCAGGAATATTTCGTGCGCAAGGATAGCGGCATCAACAAGGTCGAGGACCTCAAGGGCAAGGTGATCGGCACCAATGCCGGCGGCAGCGCGGTCGACGTCGCCATGCGCGCCATGCTGCGCAAGCACGGCCTCGAGGACAAGCGCGACTACACCATGCTGGAGGCGCCGCTGCCGGCGATGCCGGCGGTGCTGCTGGAGAAGAAGGCCGACCTCGTCCCGGCCGTGCTGCCCTTCGCCTTCAATCCCAAGCTGCGCGCCGAGGGCAAGGTGCTGTTCAAGCAGGACGAGGCGCTCGGCCGCACGCAGATGATCGTGTGGACCGCGCGCAAGTCGTTCATCGACAAGAACCGCGCCGCCATGGTCGATTTCATGGAGGACATGCTGCGCATCGTGCACTGGTATCTCGACCCGAAGAACCACGACGAAGTGGCCAAGATCGCCTCCAAGATCACCAAGGCGCCGCCCGAGCGCTTCGGCTGGCTGTTCACCAAGCAGGACACCTATCGCGATCCCAACATGATCCCGGACCTCGACGCGCTGCAGCGCAACGTCGACGTGGTGCGCGAGCTCGGCTTCGTGAAGAAGAAGATCGACGTCAAGAAATACGCCGACTTGAGCCTGGTGAAGGAAGCGATTGCCAGGCTGGAGAAGGAGAAGAAGTAAACGCAGCGCAAGTCGCGGCGGCGTCCCGACGGCCCCGGCGATTCGCCGGGGCCTCTCTTTATCGGTCGACTGGCCCTTGCGATCGACAATGGAACTTTGCGCCGATGGGGCCGCCGCGACGAAGGCAAAGCAATCGATTTCGCTCGACAGGCAGCGGATGCGGTCCGACAGAATGCGGCTCCGCGCCGCCGTGAGACTTGCAAAGCGGTTCACGGAATCATCAGGGAGAAAACAATGCGAATGCTTCACGTTCTGGTCGCCGCGTCCGCGCTGGCGTTTGTTTCACTGCCCGCGTTCGCCGCGTCGGATCCGCCGAGCTGCCAGGCCGGCAGCTGCTTCAGCCGGCCGATTTAACTCGCGAAGGATTGTTCAAGGCAAAAAAGACAGATGCAAGCCTGCCAGGCCAAGTGCCGGCAGAACGGCCGCAATAACGAACAATGCATCGGTCCCTGCATGTACGACTGGGAAAACTGCATGAACGGCAACTGAACGGCCGTCAAGAACAAATAATCCAGCGCCGGATTAGATGCCGATGGCCCCGGGGATTTCCCGGGGCCTTTGCTTTGTGCAGGAAGCGGGAGAGGCGCTGCCGAGCCCTGGGCCGCCGAAACCCGGGGGGTCGAACCGATACGAGGGTGAGCGGGGGCCAGCGGAGGGTGGTATAAGCCGACATCCATGCATCAACCACGCTCGCGCATGACCCCACCTTCCCGCATCGCGGCCGGCCTCGCCGTCGCGCTGCTGGCGCTCGCGCCCGCGGCGGCGCTCGCGCAAGCGCCCGACATCGCGCTCAAGCTGCCGCGCGATCTGTCGCCCTGGGGCATGTTCCTGGCCGCCGACATCGTGGTGAAAGCGGTGATGGTCGGGCTCGCCTTCGCCTCGCTGCTGACCTGGACCATCTGGTTCGCCAAGGCGCTCGAGCTCGCCGGCCGCGCGCCGCCGGCTGCGGCGGCGCGCTGCGCACGCTCGCCGAGGCCCGCACGCTCGCCGAGGCGCTCACGCGGCTGCGCGGTTCCGGCGGCGAGGTGTTGGCGCTTGTCGAAGCCGCCGACGCCGAGCTGCGGCTGTCCGCCGGCGCGCTCGCGCCGGACGGCGTCAAGGAGCGCGTCGCCTCGCGGCTCGAACGCATCGAGGCGGCCGGCGGCCGCCGCATGATCCGCGGCACCGGCTTGCTGGCGACCATCGGCGCCACCGCGCCCTTCGTCGGCCTGTTCGGCACGGTCTGGGGCATCATGAACAGCTTCATCGGCATCTCCAAGCAGCACACCACCAATCTCGCGGTGGTGGCGCCCGGCATCGCCGAGGCGCTGCTCGCCACCGCGCTCGGCCTGGTCGCCGCCATCCCGGCGGTGGTGATGTACAACATGTTTTCGCGCTGGACCGCCGGCTATCGCGCGGCTGCTGGCCGACGCCGCCGCCGAGGTGCTGCGCCTGGTCAGCCGCGATCTCGACCGCGGCGTCTACGATCACGCGGCGCAACGCCGCGCCGCCGCGGAGTAGAGCCCATGAGCGTCCGCCTCGATCACGGCGCCGACGAGCTCGCCGAGCTGCACGAGATCAACGTCACGCCGTTCATCGACGTGATCCTGGTGCTGCTGATCATCTTCATGATCGCGGCGCCGCTGGCGACGGTGGATCTCACGGTCAATTTGCCAGCGGCCAGCGCCGAGGCCAGCCCGCAGCCGGACAAGCCGCTGATCCTGACGCTCAAGGCCGACCTCGCCGTCACGCTCGGCAACGACGCGGTGGCGCGCGGCGCGCTCGCCGCCGCGCTCGATGCCGCGACCGGCGGCGACAAGAGCAGCGCGTCTATCTGCGCGCCGACAAGAGCGTGCCCTACGGCGAGTTGATGGCGCTGATGAACGAACTGCGCGCCGCCGGCTATCTGCAGGTCGCGCTTGGTCGGGCTGGAGGCGGAGAAGCTCGCGCCATGAGCAAGCGCCAAATCGCACGCTGGGGCCTGGGCGCCGTCTTGGCGCTCGGCCTGCACGCCGCCGGCGCGGCGGCGCTGTTCGCGCCGTGGCCGCACGAGAGCCGACGCGGTCGCCAGCGCGCCGGTGATCCTGGTCGCGTTGTCGCCGGTGGCGGCGGCACCGCCGGCGCCGCCCAACGAGGTCGCGCCCGGACCCGTCGCAGCCGCAGGCCGAGGAACAGCCCGCAGCCGACAAGCCGGTTGAAGAGGCCAAAACCGAGCCGGCGCCCGAGCAAGCGCCCGTGCCGGAGCCGAAAATCGAGATCCCGCCGGCGCCGGCGCCGCAGCCGCTCGCCGTGCTGCCGCCGCCCAAGCCGAAAGCACGTCGAGAAGAAGAAGCCGAAGCAACGGCACGCCAATCTCGCCAGCGCGCCCTCGCCCGCCGAGCAAAGAGCCGAGCGCGCGGTGGCGCCGGCGCCCGGCGCAGCGGCCAATGCCAACGCGGTGGCCAACTGGAAGTCGCGGCTGGTGGCGCAGATCGAGCGGCACAAGAGTTTCCCGGCCGAGGCGCGCGGCGAGCACGGCACCGTGCAGGTCGCCTTCAGCGTCGACCGCCAAGGCGGCGTGCATCATCCGCACGTGCTGCGCTCGTCCGGTTCGAGCCTGCTCGACCGCGACGCCTTGGCGTGGCTGGCGCGTGCGCAGCCGTTGCCGGCGCCGCCGCCGGAAGTCGCCGGCGCGCTGATCCCGATCGCGGTGCCGCTGCGCTACAACGCGCGCTGAGTTTTCTCGCGCAAGGTTTGAGCCTCGGCGGCTGCGCACACGCCGCCGATCATCACCAGCACGGGCCCGGGCAACGCCGCCTCTTGCAAGCGCGCCGGCAAATCGGCAATCGGCGCGGCGATCGATTGCTGGTCGGGCCGCGTGGCGCGCGAAATGGCGAGCGCCGGCGTCGCGGCGTCGAGGCCTTCGGCGAGCGCGCGCGCGACCAGCGCGGCGAGCGTCTTCGCCGGCATATAGACCGCGGTGGTGGCCGACGGATCGGCGAGGCTCTGCCAGTCGATGTCGTCCGGCAGCGCGCCGTCGCGGGCATGGCCGGTGATGTATTGCAGGCGCCGCGCCTGGCCGCGGTCGGTGAGCGGGATGCCGAGCTTGGCGGCCGCGCCCTGCGCCGCCGTGATGCCGGGCACGACCTCGACCGCGAATGCTGGCCGCCCGGCAGGCGCGATCTCCTCGCCGGCGCGGCCGAAGATCATCGGGTCGCCGCCCTTGAGCCGCACCACGCGCTTGCCGGCTGTCGCGCGAGCGCGACCATCAGCGCGTTGATCTCGTCCTGCTTGCAGGACGGCCCGTGGCCGGTCTTGCCGACCAGCATCTTCTTCGCCTCGCGCCGCGCGAAATCGAGCACGCCGCGCGACACCAGATCGTCGAACAGGATCACGTCGGCGGATTGCAGCGCGCGCACCGCGCGCAGCGTCAGCAGTTCCGGATCGCCGGGGCCGGCGCCGACCAAAGTGACGGAGCCGTTGTCGACCGCGCTGCCGAGACCGCGCACCTCCGCGACAAAGGCATCGAAGTCGGCTTCGCGCCGGCGCGCTGTTCGGGTTGGCCACCGCATGCGCGGTGAACAGCTGCCAGAACTTGCGCCGGCCGCGCGAACGAAAGCCCGAGCGCCTTCACGCTCGCGCGCCAGCGCGCGCGCCGCCTCCGCCCAGCGCGCAAAGCCTTGCGGGATCAGCGCTTCGAGCTTGGCGCGGATCGCCTGCGCGAACACCGGCGCGGCGCCGTCGGTCGAGATGCCGATCACCAGCGGCGAGCGGTTGACGATGGCGCCGAAGGAGAAATCGCAGAACGCCGGCTTGTCGATCACGTTGACCGGCACGCCGGCCGCGCGCGCGGCCGCGGCAAAAGCCGCGGCGCTCCGCGTCATCCTCGAAAGCGCCGACCGCGATCGCGGCGCCGGCCAAATCGTCGGCGCTCCACGCGCGCCGATGCAGCGCGATCGTGCCGCGCGGCGGCGTCCTCGGCAACTTGCCGCATCTCGTCGGACATGTCTGCCGCGATAGACATCGACCTGCGCGCCGGCGGCCGACAGCAGTTCCGCCTTCCAGGCCGCCGCCGCGCTGCCGCCGGCGAGCAACGCGCGCTTGCCGTCGAGCGCAAAGAACACCGGCAGCCGCGCCAGCGCATCCATGCGCTCGGGCCGCGTTTCGGACGGGTGCGATGCTCACTCATCGGCATGATCCTAATGGCGTCGCCTTAGTCGTGTCGACAGTCACGGCGCGCCTGCGCGCCCGTGTTGGCGTGGAAATCGCGGCCGTTGCCGGTCGCCGCGACGAAGCCGGCGCGGATGCAGAAGTCGCCGAAGCGCTCGCCTGTCTGCCGCTCGCGCGCGTAGGCGGCGAACAGCGGATCGAGCGCGGCGACGATGCCGGCGTGGTCGAGGTCCTCGGCGTAGAGCTTGTTCATGCGCGAGCCGTCGAAGGCCGCGCCGAGATAGAGGTTGTAGCGGCCCGGGCCTTTGCCGACCAAGCCGATCTCGGCGAGATAGGGCCGCGCGCAGCCGTTCGGGCAGCCGGTCATGCGGATGACGATGTCGTCGGCGGAGAGCCCGTGCGCCGCGAGCTGCTCGTCGAGCGCGTCGAGCAGGTCGGGCAGATAGCGCTCGCTCTCGGCGAGCGCGAGGCCGCAGGTCGGCAGCGCGACGCAGGCCATCGAATTGCGCCGCAGCCCCGACCAGCGGCGCGAGCAGGCCGGCGTCGCGCGCGATGCGCCTCGATCTCGGCCTGCTTGCCGGTCGGCACATTGGCGACGATCAGGTTCTGGTTCGGCGTGATGCGGAATTCGCCGTCATGCAGCTCGGCGATCTCGCGCAGCGCCGGAAAGCTGACGCAGGCGCCGGCGACGTCGCGCATGCGGCCGTTCTCGACGAACAGCGTGAGATGGCCGCGGCCGTCGTCGCCCTCGCTCCAGCCGTAGCGGTCGCCGGTCGAGGTGAACGTGAAGGGCCGCGCCGCGCCGAGCTTGACGCCGGCGCGGCGTCTCGACCTCGGCGCGGAAGGCATCGAGCCCGCGGTCCTCGATCGTGTATTTGAGCCGCGCGTGCTTGCGGTTGGCGCGGTCGCCCCAGTCGCGCTGCACGGTGACGACCGCCTCGGCGACGGCGATGCGCGTCTCGGTCTCGCAGAAGCCCAGCACGTCGGCGGTGCGCGGATAGGTGTCCGGCTCGCCGTGCGTCATGCCCATGCCGCCGCCGACGGTGACGTTCCAGCCGGCGATGTCGCCCGTCGTCGTCGAGGATGGCGATGAAGCCGAGGTCGTGCGCGAAGACGTCGACGTCGTTCGACGGCGGCACCGCGACCACGATCTTGAATTTGCGCGGCAGGTAGGTCTTGCCGTAGATCGGCTCGACCACCTCGTCCTCGCCGCCGGCGATGCGTCTCGCCGTCGAGCCAGATCTCGCGATAGGCCGGCGTGCGCGGCAGCAGATGATCGGAGATCGCGCGCGCCAGCTCGATGCGCCGCGGCGTGCGCGCGTCGACTGATACGGATTGGCGATTGCACATCACGTTGCGGTTGACGTCGCCGCAGGCCGCGATGGTGTTGAGCAGCGCGTCGTCGATCGCCTGCATGCGTCGCCTTCAGGTTCGACTTGATGACGCCGTGCAACTGGAAGGTCTGCCGCGTGGTCAGCCGCATGCGTGCCGTTGCCGTAGTCGCGCGCGACTGGTCGAGCGCCAGCCACTGCGCCGGCGTCAGCACGCCGCCCGGGATGCGCACGCGGAGCATGAAGGCGAAGGCCTTCTCCATCTTCTTGCGCGTGCGCTCGGCGCGCAGGTCGCGGTCGTCCTGCAGATACATGCCGTGGAACTTGACCAGCTGCTGGTCGTCCTCGACGATCGCGCCGGTGATTTCCTCGCGCAGGCCCTCGGCGAGCGTGCCGCGCAGGTAATCGCTCGCCTCCTTGATGCGCTCGTTGCGCGAGAGTTCGTCGGTCATCGGCCTTCCGATCGGCGCAGGCTCAATACATGTCCTGCAGATAGCGCTTGTCGCGCTCGAGCGCCGCCACCGCCTGCTCGGCGGCCTCCGGCGACAGCGCCTTCACGTCGGCGTAGGCGCGCACCAGCGTGGCGCGCACGTCCTTCGCCATCGCCTTGGCGTCGCCGCAGACGTAGAAGTGCGCGCCGCTGTCGAGCCATTCGATCAGGTCGCGGCGCTGCTCCCACATCCGGTGCTGCACGTAGATCTTCTCCGGCGTGTCGCGCGAGAAGGCGACGTCCATGCGGGTGAGCGCGCCGTCCTTGAGCGCGTCCTGCCAGTCGAGCTGGTAGAGGAAGTCGTGGGTGAAGTGGCGGTCGCCGAAGAACAGCCAGCTTGCGGCCGCTGCGCCGCGGTGGCGCGGCGCTCCTGCACGAAGGCGCGGAACGGCGCGACGCCGGTGCCGGGGCCGACCATGATGATGTCCTTGTCCGGCGCCGGCAGCGCGAAATGCTTGTTGGGCTTGAGCTTGACGCGCACGCGGCCGCCCTGCTTGAGCCGCTCGGCGGCGTAGTTCGAGGCGACGCCCTTGCGGGCGCGGCCGATGGCTCTCGTAGCGCACCGCCGAGATCAGCAGATGCGCCTCGTCGCCGACCTCGCGGCGCGAGGAGGCGATCGAATAGGCGCGCGGCGCCAGCGGCCGCGTCAGCGCGCGCAGATGCTCGGCGGTCGAGCGCGATCGGGAACATGGCGATCAGGTCGATGAGCTGGCGGCCGGCGATCCATTCCTTGGCCTCGCCGTCGGCGATCAGCGCCTTGACGTATTGATGGCCGGTCTGCGCGGCATAGGTCTCGACGCGTCTTGAGCGACAGCGTGGTGACGTCGCGCGACTTGATGAACTCGGCGCGCAGCGTTGTCGTCGCCCGACAGCCCGGCGAGCTTCAGCAGCTCGTCGACATAGGCCGGATCGTTCTCGGCATAGAGATCGAGCGAGTCGCCCGGCTCGTAGGCCGGCATCGCGCCGTCGAAGGTCAGCGCGAGATGGATGGTTTCCTTGTCCGAGCGCGACGAATTGAGATTGACGTGCTCGGTGATCTCGGCCTCGACGATGTCGGTATTGGGCGACGGCCGCCGGCTTGCCGAAATCGACCGCGATGACGCCGTGCCGCGGTCGGCGTCCGGCGGCGCCAGCGCCTTCAGCGCGTCGCCGATCCAGTTCGCCGCCGGCTCGGCGAAATCGAGGTCGCAATCGACGCGATCGACCACGCGCTTGCCGCCGAGCGCGGCCAGCCGCTCGTCGATCTTCTTGCCGATGGCGCAGAATTCCACATAGGCGGTGTCGCCGAGCGCCAGCACGCCGAATTCGACGCCGTCGAGGCGCGGCGCGCCCTCGCCCATCAATTCGCCATAGGCGCGCACGGCGCGCGCCGGCGGATCGCCCTCGCCCCAGGTGGCGGCGATGACGACCAGCCGCTTGGCCTTGGCGAGCGCGGCGAGGTCGAGATCGGCCATGTCGACGAGCGTGCGGCTTCAGGCCGTTCTTGCGCGCCGGCCTTGGCCAGTCGCCGGCGAGCTTTTCGCGAATTGCCGGATTCGCTGGCGATAGACGATGGTGAGCGGCTCGGCCGGACGCGCCGGCGCCGCCGGCTGCGCCGCGCCGCCGGAGACCGACTCGACGCCGGCCAGGAAGCCGGCGAGCCAGGCGCGCTGCAGCGGCGTTGGCCGGCCCGACCACGCGGTTGAGCAGCGTCGATCTCCTCCTCGGCGAACGGCGCGGTCTTGGGGATGGCGGCGAAAGGCGAAGACATTCGGGCTCCCGGTGCGGCCGACAGGAGCCATGTAAATAGAAGCTTATTCTGCAAAACTGCAATAACGCCCGGAAAATAAGAAGATATTTGCCGTCTTTGACGCCCGTTCGGCGCAACAATTTCCTCCCTGGCGAGGGCGGCGGGAGAACGCCCAAACCTGTGGAATCGGCGCGCCGGCGGCGCCCGCTGCGCGCGCACGCTTCGCGGCTAGATTGCCCGCCCATGACCACGCCGCCTTACCGCGACGCGCTGCGCGCGCTGCTGACGCCGGCCGAGCGCCGCCTGTTCGCGCGGCTCGACACGCCGCAAAAGATCCAGGACTTCCTCGACAAGACTGCCGGCGAATTTCGAACTGGACGGCGACACCGTGCATGTCGCCGCGCAGGATGCTGAAGGCGCGCATGGCGCATTGCGCGGAGGCCGCGCTGTTCGCCGCCGCCGCGCTCATGTATCCACGGCCGGCAGGCCTGGCTGATGGACATGCGCGCGCTGCCGACGCGACCAGGATCACGTCGTCACGCTGTTTCGCGAGCGCGGGCTGTGGGGCGCGATCAGCAAGACCAACCACGCCATCTTGCGCTGGCGCGATCCGATCTACCGCAGCGCGCGCGAACTGGCGATGAGCTACGCGCACGAATACTGCCTGCCGGGCGGCAAGAAATCGCTGCATGGAATTTTCGCGGCCGTTTTCGCTCACGCGCTACGCGCCCGCGCGCTGGGTGATCGCCGAGAGCGATCTGCATTGGCTGATGGACGCGCTCGACGATTCGCCGCACGTGCCGGTGGCGCCGCCGCAGGCGATGCGCGCGCGCCGGCGTTCGGCCAAGATCGAGCTGCGTGCGCAGGATGTCGTGGAGTGGCCCGACCCGCGCAAACCGAAACGCCAACGCAAGGCGAGCACCGCGCGTTTACCCGCGCCGCAAACGCCGGCTATAAAACCAAACATCCGAGAGCGGAGACAAAAAGCGTGACCTCGTTCGTGTTCCGCAGGCAGATGACGATCGAATGGGGCCACTGCGATCCGGCCGGCATCGTGTTCAACAGCCGCTTCTTCGAATTCTTCGACCACTCAGACCTGGCTGCTGTTCGAGGCCGCGCTCGGCGTCAAGCCGCAGGATCTCGCCCGGACCTTCGGCATCATCGGCATCCCGCTGGTCGATGCGCGCGCCAATTTCCTCAAGCCCGCCAAGTTCGGCGACGCGATCGAGATCGCCTCGCGCGTGGCGGAATTCCGCCGTTCCAGCTTCGAGGTCGAGCACACGATCAGCGTCGGCGGCGCGCTCGCGGTCGAGGGCGGCGAGACGAGGGTCTGGGCGGCGCGCGGCAAGGACGATCCCGAAAAGATCGCCGCCATCCCGATACCGGCGGAAGTCATTGCCCGCTTTGGCTAATTTCCGTTGCGCCGCGGGCAAAGGTGCCAGCCATTCCCGCGAATGGGCCTGGAGGGCGTGAACGCCGCTGGTGTGTCCTAGTTTCGCAATAAGAGCAATGCGCGATTCGAATTCGCGCCTCGAGGGGAGAAACGCTTGCGCCGGCTGCTTGCGTTCACGCTCAACGGCCGCGACCGCAGCGAGGCGGTGGCGGACAACATGCTGCTGCTCGATTTCCTGCGCGAGCAGCTGGGCCTGACCGGCACCAAGACCGGCTGCGACGGCGGCGAATGCGGCGCCTGCACGGTGCTGATCGACGACAAGCCGACGCTGTCCTGCCTGACGCTGGCGGCGACGGTCGCGGGCAAGCGCGTCGACACCATCGAGGCGCTCGGGCGCGACGGGCAATTGTCGGCGGTGCAGCGCGGCTTCCACGAGAAGCTCGGCTCGCAATGCGGCTACTGCACGCCGGGCTTCATCATGGCCTCGGCCGGGCTGTTGCGGAAAAATCCCAACCCGAGCGACGACGAAATCTTGCAAGCGCTCGGCAGCAACATCTGCCGCTGCACCGGCTACGTGAAAATCATCGAGGCGGTGAAATACGCCGCCGCGCTCGACGCAGCAGGGCGTGGCGCCGTGAGGCCTGCGGGCAACGCATCGTCCGCTGTCGTCCCCGCGAAAGCGGGGACCCATACGCCGTGCGCTATCGAGAGGACGCGGAGCATGGGTCCCGGCTCCCTCCGCATCAGGTCGCGAGTCGGCCGGGACGACAGGGATAAGGATCGCGCCATGAACAAGCCCGTCCCCGCGCACAATATCGGCGGCTACGTGCCGATGATCGACGGGCCGGAGAAGGTCTCCGGCCGCGCCAAATACACCGCCGACATTCTTGGCGCCGGGCCAGCTCGCCGGCCGCATCTACCGCAGCCCCTATTCGCACGGCGAGATCGTCGCGCTCGACGTTTCGGAAGCGCTCAAGCTGCCGGGCGTGAAGGCGATCGTCACCGGCGCCGACTGCGACAAAGGCTTCGGCGTGCTGCCGATCGCGCGCACCGAATATCCGCTGGCGCGCGACAAAGTGCGCTACCGCGGCGAGCCGGTCGCGGCCGTCGCCGCGGTCGACGACGCCACCGCGCGCGAGGCGCTGCGCCGCATCAAGTTCACGGTGCAACGAACTGCCGGCCTATTACACCGCCAAGGACGCGCTCGCGCCCGGCGCCGTGCCGCTGCACGACAAGAAGCCCGGCAATCTCGAGCGCGACGTGCTGTTCGAGCTCGGCTCGACCGCGCAAGGCTTCGCCGAGGCCGACCTGGTGCGCGAAGGCAGCTACAACTGCGCCGAGGTCTGCCAGAACCAGATGGAGATGCACGCCGCGGTCGCCGAATACGACGCGGTGCGCGAGCGCATGACCGTGCACGCCTCGACGCAGGTGCCCTATTACGTGCACCTGATGCTGGCGCAGATCCTCGGCATGGAAATGTCGCGCATCCGCGTGATCAAGCCGCATGTCGGCGGCGGCTTCGGCTGCCGCACCGAGACGCTGGCGATCGAATTGATCGCCGCGCTTTTGGCGCGCAAGGCCAACGGCACGGTGCGCATCGTCACCAGCCGCGAGGAAACCTTCATCACCCATCGCGGCCGGCCGGAGACCGACATCAAGCTCAAGATCGGCATGCGCAAGGACGGCCGCATCACCGCGGTCGAATGCGACTGCGACCAGCGCGGCGGCGCGCATTCCGGCTACGGCGTGGTGACGATCCTCTATGCCGGCTCGATGCTGTACGCGATCTACGACCTGCACAACGTCAAATATGTCGGCCGCCGCGCGCTCACCAACACGCCGCCCTGCGGCGCCTTCCGCGGCCACGGCACGGTCGACATCCGCTTCGCCTTCGAGGCGCTGGTCGACGAGATGGCGAGCGAGCTGGGGCTCGATCCCGTTCGCCGTGCGGCGCGCCAATCTGCTGACCGCGCCGACCTTCACCGACAACGATCTGATGGTGAATTCCTACGGCCTGCCGGAGTGCCTCGACTGGGTCGAGCGCGAAAGCGGCTGGAAGGCGCGCAAAGGCAAGACTGGCCAAAGGGCAAAGGCCTCGGCATGGCCTGCTCGCATTACATCTCGGGCGCCTCCAAGCCGGTGAACTGGACCGGCGAGCCGCACGCCACCGTCAAGATCAAGCTCGATTTCGACGGCTCGATCGTGGTGCTGTCGGGCGCCGCCGATATCGGCCAGGGCTCGACCACCATTCTGGCGCAGACCGTCGCCGAAGTGCTCGGGCTCGATCTTTCGCGCGTGCGCGTCGTCACCGGCGACAGCGAGGTGGTGCCGAAGGACAACGGCTCCTATTCCTCGCGCGTCACCTTCATGGTCGGCAATGCCGCGCTCGACGCCGCGCGCAACCTCAAGACCGTGCTGGTCAACGCCGCCGCCCGCAAGCTGGAGGCGCGCCCGGAGGACATCGAATGCCTGGGCGAGGTCTATCGCGCCGGCGCGCAGGACAAGGGCGCCACCTTCGACGAAGTGGTGACCGAGGCGCTGAAGGATTCCGGCACCATCACCGTCACCGGCAATTATTCGACCATCCCGGAATCGCACGGCGGCAAGAAATATCGCGGCGCCGCCATCGGCGGCACCATGGGCTATTCCTATTCGGCGCAGGTGGTCGAGGTCACGCGTCGACGAGGAGACCGGCGTCGTCACCGTCGACAAGGTCTGGGTCGCGCACGACTGCGGCAAGGCGCTCAACCGTCTGACGGTCGAGGGCCAGGTGCAGGGCTCGGTCTGGATGGGCATGGGCCAGGCCATGAGCGAGGAGGCCGCCTATCACGACGGGCTGATGGTCACCGCCAACATGCTCGACTACCGCGTGCCGACCATCCAGGATTCGCCGCCGATCGAGGTCGGCATCGTCGAGAGCAACGATCCGCACGGGCCGTTCGGCGCCAAGGAGGCGGGCGAAGGCTCGCTCGCCGCCTTCCTGCCGGCGCTCACCAACGCCATCGCCGACGCCATCGGCATCCGCTTCAACGATTTGCCGGTGACGCCCGACCGCGTGTTCGAGGCGATCGAGAAGCGCAGGCGGGCGCTGGAAAGAAAAGGCGGCGCGTGATGTTGGTGAAGTGCGGACGCGCGCCGCATCGTCCCCTCCCCCGCTTGCGGGGGAGGGACAGGGAGGGGGAATGCCGCAAACGCATGCGATTCTCATCTGCCCCCTCCCCAACCCTCCCCCGCAAGCGGGGGAGGGAGCTCGCTGCAATTCGTCGCAAGCGCGTTCATTCATGGCGGGCAGGAGCGCGCTGATGGACGCCCTGCCCGAATTCCGCGTGCTCAGCCCGGCGACGCTGGCGGAAGCGCTCGCCGCGCGCGCGGCCAACCCGGACAGCATGCCGCTCGGCGGCGGCACCGATCTGGTGGTCAACATCCGCCGCGGCATCGTGGCGCCGCCGGTGCTGATCGACATGAACCGCGTCAAGGAGCTGCACGCGATCCGTGCCGACGCGGACGGGCTCGAAATCGGCGCCTCGGTGCGCCTGAGCGAACTGGCCGAGCATCCCGGCGTCAACGAGCACTATCCGGTGCTGGCGCAGGCGGCCGCGCACATCGCCGGCCCGACCCAGCGCAACATGGGCACGGTCGGCGGCAATCTCGCGCTCGACACGCGCTGCATCTTCTACAATCAGAGCGAATGGTGGCGCGACGCCAACGACCATTGCCTGAAGACCACCGGCACCATCTGCCACGTGGCGCCGAAGAGCCGCGGCGTCTGCTTTGCCACTTTTTCCGGCGATCTCGCGCCCGCGCTGCTGACGCTTGACGCCGAGGTCGACATCGCCGGCCCGCAAGGCAAGCGCACCATCCCGCTCGACAAGCTCTACATCGGCTTTGCGCGCCAGGACGTGCCGGTCAGCGAGACGCAAGGCGACGGCAAGTTCTATCTGTCGCTGCGGCCGGGCGAGATCGTCACCGCGGTGCGCGCCAAGAACACGCCCGGCCTGCGCTCGGCCTACGACAAGATCCGCATCCGCAAGTCGATCGAATATCCGGTCGCCGGCGTCGCGGTCGCGCTGCGCAAGGAAGCCGGCAAGCTCGCCGAGCTGCGCGTGGCCATCACCGGCACCAATCCGCGCCCGGTGCTGCTCGCGGGCACCGACAAATTGTGCGGCGGCGGCATCGACGAGCGCGTGATCAAGGGCCTCGACGCGCTGGTGCGCGACCAGATCATGCCGATGAAGACCACCTTCACGCCGGGACACTACCGCCGGCGCGTCGCCGGCGTGCTGGCGCGGCGGCTGCTCGTGCGGCTGTTCGAGAGCTGAGCGGCGGGGGCCCGGGGTGCTGGACGAATTCACCGAGCGCCGGCCCTACAACGCGGTCAGCGATTTCGTCGACGCCAACGTCGCGCGCGGTCTCGGCCCCAAGCTCGCCTTCCTCGATCCCGACCGCTCGCTGAGCTACGCCGAATTGCAGGCGCGCTCGACCCGCTTCGCCCACGCGCTGCGCGCGCTCGGGCTCGACGGCGAGAAGCGCGTCGCGCTGCTGCTCCACGACACGGTCGATTATCCGGTGGCGTTCTGGGGCGCGATCCGCGCCGGCATCATCGCGCTGCCGCTCAACACCTTCCTCACCCCCGCGCAATACGCCTATATCCTGGCCGACTCGCGCGCCGCCGCGCTGGTCGCCGCCGCGCCGCTGGCGCGGACGATCGGACCGCTGCTCGACAGGCTGCCGCATCTCAAGACCGTCATTCTGGTCGGCGCCGTCGAGGACGACCGGCCGGCCTTTCCCGGCCGCGCCGTGCATCTATTCGAGGACCTCATCGCCGGCGCCGACGCGACGCCGTTTACCGCCGACACGCTTTCCGACGAGGTGGCGTTCTGGCTTTACACTTCGGGCTCGACCGGCGATCCCAAGGGCGTCAAGCACGTGCATTCCAACCTGATGGCGACCGCCAAATTGTTCGGCCGCGGCATTCTCGGCATCCGCGAGGAAGACGTGGTGCACTCGGCGGCCAAGCTGTTCTTCGCCTACGGGCTCGGCAACGCCATGACCTTTCCGCTCTCGGTCGGCGCCACCGCCGTGCTGTGGCCGCATCGGCCCTCGCCCGACGGCGTGTTCGAGATCATGCGCCGCCACCGGCCGAGCATCTTCTACGGCGTGCCCTCGCTCTACACCGCGCTGCTCGCGCACAAGGACATCGGCAAGGGCGCCGGCTCCGACCGGCTGCGCCTGTGCGTGTCGGCCGGCGAGGCGCTGCCGGCGCATATCGGCGAGCGCTGGCGCGAGGTCACCGGCGTCGACGTGCTCGACGGCATCGGCTCGACCGAGATGCTGCAGACCTTCCTGTCCAACCGCCCCGGCGACATCCGCTACGGCTCGACCGGCAAGCCGGTGCCCGGCTACGAGACCGCATCGTCGACGAGCAGGGCCGCGAACTCGGGCCCGACGAGATCGGCGAACTGATCGTGCGCGGGCCTTCCGCCGGCGAAGGCTACTGGAACCAGCGCGCCAAGAGCCGCCGCACGTTCCGCGGCGAATGGACCTACACCGGCGACAAATACCGGCGCGACCAGGAGGGCTATTATTATTACTGCGGGCGCACCGACGACATGTTCAAGGTCTCCGGCATGTGGGTGTCGCCGTTCGACGTCGAGGCCGCGCTCACCGCGCATGAGGCGGTGCTCGAGGCGGCCGTCATCGGCAAGGAGGACGCCGACGGCCTGATCAAGCCGAAGGCCTTCATCGTGCTGAAGAACGGCTACGCCGCCGACGCCGGGCTGTTGGAAACGCTGAAGGTCCACGTCAAGGAAACGGCGGGGCCGTGGAAATATCCGCGCTGGATCGAGCTGCGCGAAAAGCTGCCGCGCACCGCCACCGGCAAGATCCAGCGCTTCAAGCTGCGCGACGAGGACCGCGCCGCGCGCTAGAAACTTTTCTGTCGTCCCCGCGCAGGCGGGGGCCCATAATCCCCGTCTGTCCATAACTTGATCGCCGGGGTTATGGGTCCCGGGTCTCGCTTCGCTCGCCCGGGACGACAATAAAAATCATGCGCCGGCGCCGCCGTTGCCTGCAAGGCGGCGAGCAGATCGGTCGAGCCCTGCACCGCCACGCGCTGGTGATAGAAATGCAGGCCGTGCAGGCCGCCGAGCTCGGCGCCATTGCCGGCGCGGCCGGGGCCGCCGTGATGGCATTGCGGCATGACGATGCCGTGCCCGGTATGGGCGTCGGCGATCGACGGCTCGACCGCCAGCACGCGGCCGTGCGAGGCGCCGAGCGCGGCCACCGCGCGCGCCAGGAAGTCGCGGTCCTCGCCAAAGACCGAGGCGACCAGCGAGCCGCCGCCGCGCGCGGCGAGCGCGAAGGCGTCGGCCTCGTCCTGGTACGGGATGATGGTGGCGGCCGGGCCGAACACTTCGGTGTCGTGCACCGCCTCGCCCGCGCCGCTCTCGGCCTTGAGCAACGTCGGCGCGACGAAAGCGGACTTGGCGCCGTCGATGCCGTCGAGCTTCGGCGCCTCGGCGCCGCCGGTGACGATCTTGGCTTCGCGCGCAAGCTGGCCGATGCCCTCGAGCGCGGCCTTCTGCTGGGCGCGCGTCACCAGCGGCCCCATGCGGGTCGCCTCGTGGCGCGGATCGCCGACCGTGGTCTTGGCGAGCCGCGCCGACAGCGCCTCGGCCACCGCGCCCGCGCGCTCGGCCGGCGCGAAGACGCGGCGGATGGCGGTGCATTTCTGCCCGGCCTTCATGCGTCATCTCGCGCGCGACTTCCTTGATGAAGGCGTCGAAGGCGGGCGTCGCCGCCGCCGCGTCCGGCGCGAGCAGCGCGGCGTTGACGCTGTCGGCCTCGATATTCACGCGCGCGCCGCGCTTGCAGCACGTTGCGGTGGCCGCGCGATGCGCTGCGCGGTGTCGCGACGAGCCGGTAAAGGCGATCACATCGTCGCCGGTGACGTGATCGAGCAGGTCGCCGATGCCGCCGCACAGCAGGCTGAGCGCGCCGTCCGGCAGCACCTTGGCCGCGACCACGTCGCGCACCATCTGGTGGCTGAGCAGCAGGTGGCGGAGGCCGGCTTCGCCAGCATCGGCATGCCGGACAAGCAGCGCGCAGGCCGCCTTCTCCCACAGGCCCCAGCTCGGGAAATTGAAGGCGTTGATGTGCACGGCGACGCCGTGGCGCGGCGCCAGCAGATGGATCGCCTGGAAATTCTCGGCTTTGGCCAGCCGCACCGGCTTTTCCGCGAGCAAGGCATTGCGCCGCGCCGAGACCGGCGCCGAGCCGGGCGTAATATTTCAGCGTGCCGATGCCGCCGTCGATGTCGATCGCGGCGTCGATCTTGGTGTTGCCGGAATTGGCGATGGCGATCTCTTCGTAGCGCGCGCGGTTGGCGACGAGCACGTCGGCGATGGCGCCCAGCAGCTTGGCGCGTTCGGCGTAACCGAGCGCGCGCAGCGCCGGGCCGCCGCGCTCGCGCGCGTAAGACAGCGCCGCCTTGCGATCGAGCCCTTGCGCGCTGGCCGTCGCCAGCACATTGCCGTTGGTCGGATCGGTGAGCTCGGTCTCGGTGCCCTGCCCGCGCGACCATCGGCCGCCGAGATAACTTTCCAGCGTCTCCGCGGCCATAACGCGGCCCTCCCCGGCTTTTTGTCGTCAGGCGTTGGCGATCTTCACGTATTCGAAGTCGCCCGGCTTGTTGTCGATGCCGACCTTGGGCGGCGCGATCCAGCTGCGCGAACTTGGCCGGCTCGAACTGCGGCTGCATCAGGCTCTCGATGAAATCCTTGTCGCCGTCGGACGGCAGGAAGTCGCCGCGCTGCTTGTCCCATTCGGCGTCGCTCAGCATGCTGCCGTCGACGTCGGCGTTGATGTTGGAGAACTCGCCGATGTGGCGGTGGAAGGCGACGTGCGGCAGCTTGATCTCGAACGGGATGCCGATCTCGGCGATCACCTTGTTCCAGCGGCCGACGCCGACATTGCAGTCGGCGACGTAGTCGTCGCGCAGCCGCATGTTGAGCGCCGACAGCGCCGGCGCGTCCTCGTTCTGGATCTTGCCGTCGATCAGCCGCAGCACCGGATAGGTGCTGTTCTCCAGCTGATGGTCGTCGTCGAGCCGGTCCTCGCGATAGCGGCCCTTCAGGCCGGCGTGGAAGGCGTTGGCGGCGTTGGTCGAAATCTCGTTGCCGAACAGATCGAGCGTCAGCGAGAAGTGCAGGTTCGCCTTCTTCTGGATGGTCGGCAGGTCGATGACGCCGAGCTTGCGCACTTTCTCGATCTCGTAAGGGTCGGTGATGCCGGCCTCCTTCATCGCCTCGCAGGTGCGCTGGATGACGCGGGTGACGCCGGTCTCGCCCACGAACATGTGGTGCGCTTCTTCGGTCAGCATGAAGCGGCAGGTGCGCGACAGCGGATCGAAGCCCGATTGCGCCAGCGCCTCGAGCTGCATCTTGCCGTCGCGGTCGGTGAAGATAGGTGAACATGAAGAACGACAGCCAGTCCGGCGTCTTCTCGTTGAAGGCGCCGAGCATGCGCGGCGTGTCGGGATCGCCGGAGCGGCGCTGCAGCAGGGCTTCCGCCTCCTCGCGGCCGTCGGTGCCGAAATATTTCTGCAGCAGATAGACCATGGCCCAGAGGTGGCGGCCCTCCTCGACATTGACCTGGAACAGATTGCGCATGTCGTAGAGCGACGGCGCGGTCTTGCCGAGATAGCGCTGCTGCTCGACCGAGGCCGGCTCGGTGTCGCCCTGGATCACGACCAGGCGGCGCAGCATGGCGCGGTATTCGCCCGGCACTTCCTGCCAGGCGTCCTCGCCTTTGTGCGTGCCGAACGGGAATCTTGCGGCCTTCGTGCTGCGGCGCCAGCAGCATGCCCCAGCGGTATTCCGGCATGCGCACGTAATCGAACTTGGCCCAGCCCTTGGGATCGACGCTGACCGCGGTGCGCAGATAGACCAGCGATTCCTGGAAGCCTTCCGGCCCCATGTCGTTCCACCAGTTGATGTAGCCGGGGTGCCATTTCTCCAGCGCGCGCTTGACGCGCACGTCCTGGCCGAGCGCGACATTGTTGGGGATCAAGCCGTCGTAGTCGACCGCTGCGATGTTCATGGCTACACCCTTTCCTTGTCGAACGTCGGCGACACGCCGGTGCCGTAGAGCTTGAGCGCGCCCTGCTCGCCGATGGCGTTGGGCCGCTGGAAGATCCAGTTCTGCCAGGCGGTCAGACGGCCGAAAATCTTGGTTTCCATGGTCTCGGGGCCGGCGAAGCGCAGATTGGCTTCCATGCCGGTCATGGCGTCGGGCGAGAAGCTGGCGCGCTCCTCGAGCATGCACGCGCAGTTCGTCGTCCCAGTCGAAATCCTCGTAGGCCAAGGTGACGAGGCCGAGCTCGGCGGCCTCTTCGGCTTCGATCGCTGCGCCGATCTTGCCCTTGAGCGTCTCGAGCGTCTTCGGCTCGCCGAGGAAACGCGTTTGCAAGCCGCGTCAGCCCATTGCCCATCGGATAGAAGCCGAAATTGGCGTGCGCCGAGCGTGATCGCGGCCGGCTTGCGGTTGTCGCCCTCGCGCGTGCCGATCAGCATCAGCGAGCGGTCGGCGGCAAAGGCGAGCTCGGCCAGCGTGCCGGCAAAGCACGAGCCCGGCTCGATCAGCGCGATGAAGCTCTTGGCGGTGACGTCGATGCGCTTGAACACGCGCTTGAGGTAATGGCGGATCTCGCGCATCAGCCAGTCGCCATCGGCCTTGGCGAGGAAGTCGTCGTGCTCGAGCACGGCTTGCGCGTTGCCGTCGGTGCGCAGCAGCACGACGCCGATCGTCGCGCTCGTTCGAGCGCAGATGCAGGATGGCGTCTTCCAGCTCGCGCGCGACCGTGAGCGGCCAGAACTTGTCGCCGAGCGCATGCGCGGCTTCGATCGAGGCCGGCACGCTCTGCGCCGGCCCGCGCACGGTGACGGCGGCGAGCCCGCGCGCGCGGTCGATCTCGATGTCGACATGCGAATAGGATACGCGGTCGCCGTCGATCTTGCGCGCGAGCGGCGTGAGCTTGATGCCCTTGGCGTCCTTCGGGCGGTCGGAGCGCGCGGCGATTTCGTGCGCGCGCGCCGCCACCGCGTCTTTCCATTTCGAGTTCGGCACCACTTCGTCCACCAGCCGCCAGTCGACCGCCTTGGCGCCGCGGATGCCCTCCTCGATCGAGCAGAACACGTCGGCGCGGTCGCGCCGCACCTTGCGCTTGTCGGTGACGCGGGTGAGCCCGCCGGTGCCGGGCAGCACCGCGAGCAGCGGCGTCTCCGGCAGCGCCACCGCCGAGCGGCGGTCGTCGACCAGCATGATGTGATCGGCGGCGAGCGCCAGCTCATAGCCGCCGCCGGCGGCGTTGCCGTTGATGGCGCAGATGTAGATCTGCTTGGAATTCTCCGAGGCGTCCTCGATCGCGAGCCGCGTCTCGTTGGTGAACTTGCAGAAATTCACCTTCTGCTGATGCGTCGACTTGCCGAGCATGCGGATATTGGCGCCGGCGCAGAACACGTTGTCCTTGCCGGACTTGATGACGACCGCGCGCACTTCCGGGTGCTCGAAGCGCAGGCGCTGCACCGCGTCGTTCAATTCGATGTCGACGCCGAGGTCGTAGGAGTTGAGCTTGAGCTCGTATTCGCCGCCGTTGAGCGCGCCGGCCTGGTCGACGTCCATGATGAGATAGGCGACGTCGCCGTCGTATTCGACGCGCCAATGGCGGTAGCGCGAAGGATCGGTCTGGTAGTCGATCGCCGTCATGGGCCGCCATGGCCGCTCACCCGCAATGCATTATCTTGCACATGACATAACACCGCGCCCCGCGGCTCACAACAGCGCAAGCACCTCGCGGAACTCTATTGACCTGCAATATATTTCAGGCTACCCGAGGGCATGAGCGCCACCAAGCCGCACGGCCGCGACACCGACGCCTATCTGCGCCGCCTGGGCGAGCGCGTGCGCACGCTGCGCAACCAGCGCGGCATGTCGCGCAAGGCGCTGGCCGCAGCACGCCAAAGTGTCGGAGCGCTATCTGGCGCAGCTCGAAACCGGCAAGGGCAACGGCTCGATCGTGCTGCTGCGGCGGATCGCGCGCGCCATCGGCATGCCGGTGACGCAGCTGGTCAACGAGGGCGCCGAGCCCGCGCTCGACCTGGTTCTGCTCTCGCAATTCCTCGAACGGCTGCCGCCCAAGGCGCTTGCCGACGCGCGCGAATTGCTGCTGCGGCATTTCAGCGAGCCGTCCGACGACCTGCGCAAAGCGCGCATCGCGCTGATCGGGCTGCGCGGCGGCGGCAAGTCGACGCTCGGCCGCTTGCTGGCGGCGCGGCTCGACGTGCCTTTCATCGAGCTCGACCGCGAGGTCGAGCGCCGCAGCGGCGCATCGTTGAGCGAAATCTTCGACATGTTCGGCCAGGAGACCTTCCGCCGCGCCGAGCGCGAGGCGCTGGAAAGCGTGCTGCGCCAGCACCGCGCCTTCGTGATGGCCACCTCCGGCAGCATCGTCACCGAGCCGGGCACCTTGGAACTGCTGCTCGCCTCGTGCTTTACGGTCTGGGTGCGCGCCGAGCCGGACGAGCACATGAAGCGCGTGATGGAGCAAGGCGACATGCGGCCGATGGCGCACAGCGCCCGCGCCATGGAGGACCTGATCGCGATTCTCAAGAGCCGCGAGCCGCTCTACGCCAAGGCCGCGGCCGAACTGGTCACCAGCGGCAAGACGCCCGAGCAGAACCTCGCCGAGCTGTTGCGCGTCGTGCCGGTTTCCGATAGCGCGCATCGCGCGCAAATCGGCCTGAAGCATTAACTGAAACGCAAAGGGAGACCGGCCGCGCCGGAACGTCACGGATGAGTGAGACCATCAAGACCGACGTGTTGATCATCGGCGCGGGGCCCGTCGGCCTGTTCGCGGTGTTCGAGCTCGGCCTGCTCGACATCAAGGCGCACCTGGTCGACATCCTCGACAAGGTCGGCGGCCAATGCGCCGAGCTCTATCCGGAAAAGCCGATCTACGACATTCCCGGCATCCCCTACGTCACCGGCATCGGCCTGACCGACGCGCTGATGGCGCAGATCAAGCCGTTCAACCCGACCTTCCATCTCAGCGAGATGGTGACGACGCATCGAGAAGATCGGCGACCCGCTGTTCCGCGTCGAGCACCGACCGCGGCAAGGTTTTCGAGGTGCAAGGCGGTGGTGATCGCCGCCGGCGGCGGCTCGTTCCAGCCCAAGCGCCCGCCGATCCACGGCATCGAGCCCTACGAGGACAAGTCGGTGTTCTACGCCGTGCGCAAGATGGAGAACTTCCGCGACAAGCGGCTGATCGATCGTCGGCGGCGGCGACTCGGCGCTCGACTGGACGCTCAACCTGCAGCCGATCGCCAAGCGGCTGACGCTGGTGCACCGGCGCGACGAATTCCGCGGCGCGCCCGACAGCGTCAACAAGATGCGCGCGCTGGTCGCTGCCGGCGGCATGGACTTGAAGATCGGCCAGGTGACCGCGCTGGAAGGCGGCCGACGGCCAGCTCACCGCCGCGTCGGTGAAAGGCAAAGACGGCGCGTCGAGCGCATCGAATGCGACGCGCATGCTGCCGTTCTTCGGGCTGACCATGAAGCTCGGGCCGGTCGCCGACTGGGGCCTCAAGATGGACGACGAATTGATCCCGGTCGACACCGGCACGTTCGAGACCAATATCCCCGGCATCTTCGCCATCGGCGACATCAACACCTATCCGGGCAAGCTCAAGCTCATCCTCTCCGGCTTCCACGAGGCGGCCTTGATGGCGCAGAAGGCGCATCACTACGTCATCCGGACAAGCGGCTGGTGTTCCAATACACGACCTCCTCGACCAGCCTGCAGAAGAAGCTCGGCGTCGCTTGAAGCGCCTCGCACGTCATGCCCAAGATCACCTTCATCGAACATGACGGCACGGCGCACACGGTCGAGGCCGAGATCGGCTCGACCGTGATGGAGACGGCGCTGCGCAACGACATCGGCGGCATCGTCGCCGAGTGCGGCGGCTCCTGCACCTGCGCCACCTGCCTGGTGCATGTCGACGAGAAATGGAGCCCGGTCGTCGGCCCGCCCTCGTCCGAAGAAGAGGACATGCTCGACTCGGCCTTCGAGGTGAAGCCGACCTCGCGGCTGTCCTGCCAGATCAAGGTGACGCAAGCGCTCGACGGCCTGATCGTGCACACGCCGTCTTACCAAGGCCGCTGATTGCACTAAGGGCTGCGCGTCCGGTTCCGGCCATGGAACCAAGGCCGCGCCATCCCGTTATTTCGTTGCAATTCCAGTCGTAATTCAGATGCCGAGCGAACAACCCCCCGCCGCCGATGATGCTACGTCCCGGTCGCAATGTCTGGCGCATGGAGCGCGCGCATCGCACCGCCGTCATCCTCGACGCGGCGGCCTATTTCGGCGCCGTGCGCGCGGCGCTGCTCAAGGCCGAGCGCAACGCCTTCATCATCGGCTGGGACATCCATAGCCAAACCAGACTGGTCGGCCCGAGCGGCCGCGCCGAGGACGGCTATCCCGAGAGGCTGGCGGATTTTCTCTCGGCGCTGGTCGACAAGCGTCCGCGGCTCGAAATCTCGCTGCTGCTCTGGGACTTCGCCATGCTCTACGCAACCGAGCGCGAGCTGTTCCCCACCTATACTTTCCGCTGGAATACGCCGCGCCGCGTGCGCTTCTGCCTCGACAACGCGGTGCCGTTCGGCTCCTCGCAGCACCAGAAGCTGATCGTCATCGACGACGCGGTCGCCTTCACCGGCGGGCTCGACGTCACCATCCGGCGCTGGGACACCTCCGAGCACACCCGACAATCCGCTGCGCCGCGACCCGAGCGGCGATCCCTACAATCCGTTCCACGACGTGCAGATGCTGCTCGACGGCGCCGGCGGCGCGCGCGCTCGCCGAACTGGCGCGGGCGCGCTGGCAGTGCGTGGCGGGCGAGCCCGTCCCGCTGGCGCAGGACGCCGGCGACGTGTGGCCGCGCGACGTCGCCGCCGATTTCACCGACGTCGAGGTCGGCATCGCCCGCACGCAGCCGCGCTTCGAAGACCAGCCGGAGGTGCGCGAGATCGAAGCGCTGTTCCTCGACGGCATCGCGGCCGCCGAGCGCACCCTCTATATCGAGAACCAGTTCCTGAGCTGCATTCCCGCCGCCAAGGCGCTGGCCGAGCGCATGCGCGAGCGTCCCGAGCTGGAAGTTCTCATCGTCGCGCCGGCCACGCACGCTTCCTGGATCGAGGCGCGCACCATGCGCAACGGGCGCATCCATTTCATGCAGGTGCTGCGCGAGGCCGGCGTCGGCGAGCGCGTGCGGCTGACCTCGCCGGCGGTGAGCGGCCGCGGCGGCAGCGTCAACACCATGGTGCATTCCAAGGTCATGATCGTCGACGACCGCCTGCTGCACATCGGCTCGGCCAATCTCAACAACCGCTCGATGGGCACCGACACCGAGTGCGACATCGCCATCGCGGCCAAGACGGAGCGCGAGCGCGCGGCGATCCGCGCGGTGCGCGACCGGCTGATCGGCGACCATTGCGGCGTCGCCGGCAAGGAGGTCGCCGCGGCGCTGGCGGCCGGCGCTTCCCTGACCGCCCTGCCCGAGCGGCTCGGCGCCAATGGCCACGCGCTGGTGGCGATCGACGACGGCCAGCCCGACACCGCCGAATGGGCGGCCTACCTGCACAAGCTGGCCGACCCCGAGCAGCCGATCGGCGCCGAGCAATTCGCCGCCGACTTCCTCGGCGGCGCGCCGTCGCGGCGCAGCCTGATGAACATCCTCAAGATCGCCGCCGCCGGCGTGGTGGTGCTCGCTTTGGTGCTGGCCTGGGAACTGTCGCCGCTTTCGGAATTGGCGCGGCCGGAGCGCGTGAGCGCCGCGCTGCAGGACTTCGCGCAAGGCCCGTGGGGACCGCTGGTGGTGGTCGTCGCCTTCACCGCCGGCAGCCTGCTGCTGTTCCCGGTGACCATCCTGATCGCCGCCACCGCCGCCGCCTTCGGCCCCTGGCTCGGCTTTGCCTATGCCGCGCTCGGCACCATGAGCGCGGCGCTTTTGACCTACGCCATCGGCCGCCTGATCGGCCGCGAGGCGCTCAGCGACGTGCTCGGCCCGCGGCTCAACCGCGTGCGCGAGAAGATCCGCCGCCGCGGCGTGATCGCGGTCGCGCTGATCAGGCTGGTGCCGCTCGCGCCCTTCACCATCGTCAATTTGGCGGCCGGGGCGAGCGACATCCGGCTGATGGATTTCCTGCTCGGCACCGCGCTCGGCATGCTGCCCGGCATCGTCGCGCTGGCGGCGCTCGGCCAGCAGATCGGCTACATGATCGCCCATCCGAGCGTCGCCGCCTTTGTCTGGCTGACGCTCGCGGTCGCCGGCTGGATCGCGCTTTCGCTCGGCCTGCAGGCGGTCGTCTCCCGGTTCGAAAGCAAACGCGCGTGAACGCCGACACCGTCCGCTTCATGACCTGGAACATCCACGGCGCGCTCGGGCGCAACCCGCGCTTCGACCTTGCGCGCGTGATCGAGCTGATCGGCCGCTGGAGCCCGGACATCATCGCGCTGCAAGAGATCAACTCGCGGCGGCGCGCGCCCGACGCGCGCGACCCCTTCGCGCTGTTGCAGGAGGCGCTCGGCAAGCACGGCATCAGCGCGCGCTCGATCGCCACCGACGACGGCCATTACGGCCAGATGCTGATCAGCTGCTGCCCGCTCATCAGCAGCCAAGTGCACGACATCTCGGCGCCCGAGCGCGAGCCGCGCCGCGCCATCCGCGCCGAGATCGAGACGCCGGCCGGACCGGTGCGCGTGGTGGCGACGCATTTGGGGCTCAGCATCGGCGAGCGCCGCAAGCAGGCGCGCCTGCTGCTCGCGCTCGCCGGCGGCCCCGACATGACCACCATCGTGCTGGGCGACTTCAACGACTGGTTCTGGCCGGGCTCGGTGCGCTCGGTGCTGGCGCGCGAACTGCCGGGGCGCAGCCGTTTCCGCACCTTCCCCGCGGCGTTCCCGTTGTTGCGCCTCGACCGCATCTATTGCCGGCCGCGCGACGCGCTGCGCCATGTCACCAGCGACCGGCAGGCGCGCCATCTGTCCGATCATCTGCCGGTCATCGCCGACGTCGCGCTCATGCAAAGCTGATGCCCGCGGCCCGCGATTGACGGCGGCATGAGGCGGCCTTTATGCAAGGCGGCATGACCGAACCGGATTATCTCCAGCCGACGCGCTTCATCGACAGCGGCGAGCCGGCCGTGCGCGCCTTCGCGCAAGACGCCGTCAAAGGCATCGCCGGCGACAAGGCGCGCGCCATCGCGCTTTATTACGCCGTGCGCGACGGCGTCGCCTACGATCCTTATCTCGACTACACCGACCCCGACGTGTTCCGCGCCGGCGCGGTGCTCGCCGGCAGGCGCGGCTTCTGCGCCGGCAAATCCTCGCTGCTGGCGGCGAGCGCGCGCGCCGTCGGCATTCCGGCGCGCGTCGGCTTTGCCGACGTGCGCAATCACCTGAATTCGAAGCGGCTGCGCGAACTGGTCGAGGGCGACACTTTCTTCTGGCACTCTTATACCGAGCTCAAGATCGGCGGCGCCTGGGTCAAATGCACGCCGGCCTTCGACCGCGAGCTGTGCGCCCGCGCGCGCATCGCGCCGCTCGAATTCGACGGCGCGCACGATTCGCTGTTCCATCCGTTCGACGCCGCCGGCCGCCGGCACATGGAATACCTCAACGACCGCGGCGGCTTCGAGGACGTGCCGGTGGCGGCCATCTTGGCCGATTTCCACCGCCTCTATCCCAAGCTGATCGCCAACGGCAAATCCGGCGGCAATTTCCGCGCCGAGGTGGCAAGCTAGGCGACGCGCAGCGCCGCCCGCCCGGTGACCTCGCCGCGCTCGACCAGCTCGTGCACGGCCTCGGCCTCTTCCAGCGGGCGCAGCACCGTGACCAGCGGCCACACTTCGCCGCGCGCCACCAGATCGAGCGCCTCCAGGATCTCGGCGCGCGATGACGTAGCGGCTGCCGAGGATCGACTGCTCCTTGGTCAGCATGGCGCGCGCCGGCGCCTGGAACGGCTGCGCGGCGCCGCCCAGGATCACCAGCCGGCCGCGCTGGCCGAGCGCCTTGGCGCCGGCTTCCAGCGTCGCCGTGGTGGAGACGTAATCGACCACCACGTCGACGCCGTGGCCATGGGTCAGATCCTTGCAGCGCCTCGACCACGCCGCCGCGGCTGGCATCGACCACCTCGTCGGCGCCGGCCTTGCGGCAGGCGTCGAATTTCTCCGCCGCGGTGTCGACCGCGATCACGCGCGCATTCGCCCATTTCGCCATCATCACTTGGTGGATGCCGAGCCCGCCGCCGGCGCCGATCACCGCCACCGTCTCGCCCGGCCTTGACGTCGGCGCGGCGCAGCACCTTGTAGCGGCGTCGCCAGCGCATCGGTGATGACGCCGATCTCGGCCGGATGCTTCTTGTAGTCGAGCGCCTCGGGCAGCTTGATGAAGATGTGCGCCGGCAGCTTGATGTATTCGGCGTAGCCGCCGTCGCATTCGATGCCGACATTGCCGCGGCCGTTGTCGCACAGCGGCTCGAGCTGCGACAGGCAGTAGCGGCAATGGCCGCAGAATAAATAGAAATGAGCGGTGACGGCGTCGCCCAGTTTCAGGCCGGCGACGCCGGCGCCGAGCGCGACGATCTCAGCCGTGATCTCGTGGCCGATGATGCGCGGGAAGCTGGTCTTCCGCCGCCCGGCTTTGGCGTGCTGGATGGTGAGCCCGGCGCCGCAGGTGATGACGCGCGCCACCGCCTCGCCCGGGCCGGGCGTCGGATCGGGCACCGTCGCCTTCTCGAACGGGGTGTTCGGCCCCCGCAACACCATCGCTCTCATCGCAGTAGCCCTCCCCTTGCGCTTTGCGATGTCATAACGATTACTCGGCGTTGACAAGCCGGGTCGCGGAGCAAGGGACGCAATGATCAACGCCGCCATGGTCGGGCTCGGGCGCTGGGGCCAGACCATCCTCAGTTCCATCCAGGGCAAGAGCGAGCGCCTGCGCATCGTGCATGGCGTCAGCAAGGAGGCCGAGCCGGCGCGCGAACTGGCGGCGCAGTTACGGCTTCCGGCTGTCGGGCGACCTCGAAGGACGCCATCGCCGATCCGGCAGGTGCAGGCGATCTTGCTGGCGACGCCGCATTCGCTGCATGTCGAGCAGGTGCGCAAGGTGGCGGCCGCCGGCAAGCCGGTCTGGTGCGAGAAGCCGCTGGCGCTGACGCGCAAGGAGGCCGCGCGCGCGGTCGCGGCCGTGACGCGCGGCCGGCGTGCCGCTCGGCTCGGGCAACAACAAGCGCTGCTTTGCCTCCATGCGCGAGCTCAAGCGCGTGGTCGAGAGCGGCGAGATCGGCGAGGTGCTGCATATCGAGGGGCATTTTTCCAACGAGCATTCGACCCGCGTTTCCGGCGGCTGGCGCGACGATCCGCGCGAATCGCCGGGCGCCGGCATGACCGGCGCCGGCCTGCACGTGCTCGACGCCTTCGTCAATCTCGCCGGGCCGATCAGTTACGTCGACGCGCGCGCGATCGCCCAGAAGCCGCCGCCCGATCCGCGCGACGCGGTCGCCGTGCTGGTGCGAGTTCGCCAACGGCGCAACCGGTGTGCATGGGTACCGTGCGCGCGGCGCCGGTGTTCTGGCGCATCCACGTGTTCGGCACGCAGGGCTCGGCGGAAGCGCGCGGCGAGGACACGTTGATCGTCGCCAAGATCGCCGGCGCGACCGAAGAGCGCACGTTCGAGCACGTCGATTCGCTACGCGTGCTGCTGGAGGCTTTCGCCGACGCCGTCGAGGGCAAGGCGCCGTTTCCGGTCACGCCGGCGCAGATGCTCGATACGATCGGCGCCTTCGAGGCCGTCATCGCATCGCTGGCGAGCGGCGCGCCGGTGAAAGTTTAGGCGAGGCCGCGCAATTCGGCGGCGTCCGATGGAGACCTACTCGAACGAAACGCCGACCCTTTTATTGTCCGTCCAGGCCACCCGGCAAAACCGGGTTTGCTTTTCGCCGTCGATGCTCAGGCGGAAAACCTGCGGCAAACCGAAGGTGCTGCCGACGCTGAGGCCGGCGCCGCGCGGCGACAGGTCGTGCACCGTACAGGGAAGCTCTTGGCCCGAGGCGCCGTACTTGATGACGCCTCGGTTGCGGGCGGCAGTGCGGGGTTCTTGTCTACGCTCAAACATCGGCTGGCTGCTCTCACTTAGCAGTTTCACGCCGACCGATTTGCGACGCCGCCCTCTTGCACGTGCTCCTCAGGCGTTCGCGGCAACATATAGGTTCGCGTTTGCTTGCACGTGTTACAGAGAAAGGTATTACGCTGCATGGTGCGAATAACCGGATGCAGCGTGATGGCGACGTGTGTCATCTCGGTCCGGCACTTGGGACAGATCGCTACGTTACTGGTCACAGTGGATCCGGACATGCCACGTCAGCCGTTAAAATCCCCGATTTTCGCCGGTTTAAATTGAGCCACAAAGATTAAGGTTACATTCACGAGCGTGCATCGAGCGGAATTCCGTTGCCTTATGGGCAGTTAGATCGATCTGCGGGCCTTGCGCTCGCCCCGTTTGGCAGTCGTATGGCTTTTCTAGGCGTGCAAATAGCAAGGCGCCGCCCCTTGGCCGGCAGCGGCGCGCATGCTTACGATTGACCTCAAATCGTATTCACATCGCCACGCCGGAGTTTTCGATGCAGCCCGCAAAGTCGCCCATCCTCGAAGCGCACGGCGCAAAGATGCCGGCGATCGGCTTCGGCACCATGGAATTCCCCGGCCGCGCGGCCGAGCTGGTGACGCATGCGATCAATATCGGCTACCGCCACATCGACACCGCGCGCAAATACGGCACCGAGGAACAAGTCGGCGAAGGCATTCGCGCGAGCGGCATCGCGCGGGAGAGTTCTGGGTCACCACCAAGGTGACCGAACTGGACGCGCGCGAGGCGGACTTCCTGCGCTCGGCGGAGACCAGCCTGAAGGCGCTCCGGCTCGACTACGTCGATCTGCTGCTGGTGCACTGGCCGCAGCCGAAGGTGCCTTTCACCGAAACGCTCGGCGCGCTCGCCAAGGCCAAGCGCAGCGGCATGACGCGCCATATCGGCGTGTCGAATTTCACGCTCGCCATGCTCGAGGAGGCGGTGCGCGTCTGCCCCGAGCCGCTCATCACCAACCAGATCGAGTACCACGCCTATCTGCCGCAGGACCGCATGCTGGCGGCGCTCAAGCGTCACGGCATGATCCTGACCGCCTATTGCCCGGTCGCGCGCGGCAAGCTGCTCGACGATCCGGTGATCGGCGAGATCGCCAAGGCGCACGGCAAGACGCCGGCGCAGATCTGCCTGCGCTGGCTGATCCAGCAGCCGATGGTCGCGGCGGTGCCGCGCGCGCTCGAAGAGGCGCACATCGTGGAAAACCTCGACGTGTTCGATTTCGTCGCTCAGCGACGAGGAGATGCGGCGCATTTCCGCCTTGCGCAGCCGCAACGTGCGCATCGCCGATCCGCCCGAGCGCGCGCCCAAATGGGACGTGGAGACGGTCGCCTAGCGAGCGTCCGGGTGCCAACGCTGCCTTTTACATTAGTTGCCTGATCTGTTCCATCAACGTTTCCGCGGCGTGAAGATAACAAGCGGGATTTGCATAGTCGCACCGAGACAAGTGTTGCGGATTGACAGGCAGCAACATACGATCGCTACAAACCCGCGGCAGCAACGCGGGCGTCCGGGGGCGTAAACGCGCAAGTTGTACTTGGCCTTTTGACCCGCAATGCGACGCCGGGGCCGAGTTCGGGAGGCTGTTTGGGTTTTCCTCTCGCCAACGCGAACGTGAAAGACGGCCGGCGCCTCAGACGCCGCAGGCAACGATACCCATCGCCTTGTCCGCAATCCGCTTCGGCCGCGCCTGATCGCGGCCCGCTGCCGTCGCCGCACGCGCGCGGCGCCGATGCATCCAGTCAACGATGAAAACCAACACACGGGAGGAAGCCAATCATGTCCAAGTTTTCGCGACGAACATTCCTGCAAGGCAGCGTCGGGCTCACGCGTCGCCAATTTCGTGCCGGGCACGACGCCCTTCGCGCAAGCCGCCACCATGGAGGAGCAGCACCATCGCGGCGGCCAAGACCGTCGGCACGGCCGACGTCAACGGAATGATCTGGTCGCCTTATTTCGTGCCGATGCAGCCGGTGATCGCCGAGTTCACCAAGGAGACGGGGATCGCGCATCGGCGCGGTGCAGGACATCTCGATCTTCGACGCGCCGCAGCGGGCGATGGCGGAAGCGCTGTCGCGCTCGCCGCAGTTCGACTTCATCCACATCGACTCGAACATGATCCCGTCGCTCGCCTCGGCCGGCTATCTCGAGCCGCTCGACGAATACATCAAGAACTCGGGCTTCAAGTTCGACGTCGTCGCCGGCTACGACAACTTCATGAAGTACGGCGGCCACACCTACGGCGTGCCGACCGACGGCAACGTGCACATCCAGTACACGCGCAAGGATCTGATCGACAATCCGGACAACAAGAAGCGCTTCGCCGACAAGTTCGGCACCGAGCTGAAGGTGCCGGAGACCTGGGAGGAGAACCTGCGGCTGCAGGAATTCCTCATGGACCCGTCGAAGGACCTCTACGGCTCGGGCAACCTGCGCAACCGCGCCAACGGCGTGACCTGGTGGTACATGATCTTCTACAGCGCCGGCGGCTTCCCGTTCGACGACGACATGAAACCGACGCTGGACACGCCGGCCGGCCAATACGCCGTCGACATCTATCTGCAGGACAAGAAGGTCAACCATCCGGAAGCGGCGAACTGGGGCACGCCGCAGATGATCCCGCGCATCGCGCAGGGGCACGTGGTGAGCTGCCAGTACTGGGACGGCACCTGCAAGACGATCAAGAATCCGAAGCAGTCGAAGACGGTCGGGCAGTTCTATTACAGCGTGGTGCCGGGCTCGAAGTTCACCGGCAAGATGCTCCACCGCTCGATCTCGTCGCCGCTCGCCGCGCATCCTCATCAACAAGTACAGCCCGCGCAAGGCGCAGGCCGCCTATCTCGCGCTCTGGCTCGGCTCCGGCAAGAACAGCATTCCGATCGTCTCCGACCCGGTCAACGCGTTCAACGACGCCTGGTCTAACGCGCACTTCGCCGCGCCGCCGGTGATCAAGGCCTATACGCAGGAAGGCATCAACGCGATCAAGAAGAACTTCGAGGTGGTCGCGCCGCCGATCTATCTGACCGGCTACCTCGAATTCCAGGATGCGCTCGGCAAGAACCTGTCGGAGGCCTATGTCGGCCAGCTTGCCGGCCAAGGACGTGCTGAAGAAGACCGAGGACGAGTGGAACGCGCATCATCGGCCGCATCGGCCGCAGCAAGCTCAAGAAGGATCTGGCGAGCTACAAGGCGGCGATGCCGAAGCGCGACGTCCCGGCCTGATGCGCGCGCGACGAAACGCATTCGAGCTGTCCGGACGGGCCCGCGGCCCGTCCGGACTTTCCTCGATCGGAGGTAAGGACATGGCCGTCGGCGCGCTTTCGAGCCGCATGATGTCCCGCTGCAGGCGGCTCGCCGCGCGCGATGTCGCGGCGGCGCGCGGTGCGGCGCTTCAAGCTGTCGCTGCTGCTGCCGCTGATCGCGCTGTTCCTGTTCGTGCTGACGCCGGTGCTGCTGCTGCAGCTCTATTTCTCGTTCCACCAGTGGACGGTCTATCTCGGCTCCTGGTGGGACGCCGAATTCGTCGGCCTCGACCTGTTCCAGGACGTGCTGACCGATCCGCGCTTCGGCTGGGCGGTGGTGCGCTCGCTCGCCTTCGCCACCGGCTCGACGCATCGGCTGCTTCGTGTTCGGCTTCCTGCTCGCCTATCTGATGTACCGGCCGTTCCGCGGGCAGGCCGTCTACTACATCATCTTCATTCTGCCGATGCTGACCGTGCCGGTGGTGGTCGCCTACACCGCGGAGATGATGCTGTACCAGAGCGGGCCGATCAACGACCTCATCTCCGCCATCATCGGCGTCGACTTCAAGCCGTCCTGGCTCACCGATCCGAACATCGCGCTGGCGACGGTCGCGCTTGCTGGAAATCTGGAATTGGACGCCGTTCTCCTTCATCATCATGCTCGCCGGCCTCGCCGCCATTCCGAAGGAGCCGATCGAGGCCGCCGAAATCCTCGGCGCCTCGAAATGGCGCATCTTCTGGGAAGTGCAGCTGCCGCTGCTGCGGCCGGTGATCCTGCTCGCGCTGGTGCTGCGCTTCCTCGAAGCCATGGCCGAATTCCCCAAGACCTGGGCGCTGTTCCAAGGCGGCCCCGGCTCGGCGACCGAGACGCTGCCGGTCTACATCTTCATGACCACCTGGCAGTACTTCGAGATCTCCAAGGGCGCGGCGATGTCCTACATCGTCATGCTGCTGATGATCGTCATCGTGCTGATCGCGATCCATCTGTTGCGGCGCGAAAAGCAGCTCGCTCGACACGATGTACGAGCAGTGCGCGAAGGACGCGGAGGCGCTGAATGGCGATGACCAAGTCGCATCGCCGCCTGCATCTCCGCGATCGTGCGCTACGTCGTGCTCACCGTCTGGGCGGTCGATCGCGTTTTTCCCGATCTACTGGATGGTCGTCGACCTCGTTCAAGCCGAGCACGCAATGGTTTTCCTGGCCGCCGGTCTATTTCCCCGATCCGCCGACGCTCGTCGAACTACATGAACGTCTGGTTCGGCGCCGAGGAATACGACGCCGACGCAATACGCGATCTCGTCGCAGAAGCCGCTGATCTCGTTGTGGAATTCGACGGTGATCGCCGCCACCTCGACGTTCCTGGCGGTGCTGTTCGGCTCGATCATCGCCTACGGCGTCTCGCGCTACCGCATCCTGTCGGAAGCGCGCATGTTCCAGCTGCTGATGCTGCGCATGATCCCGCCGATCGTCGTCGTCGCGCCGCTGTCGCTCTATTATTCCGCGCTCGGCCTGCTCGACACGCGCATCGGGCTGATCATGGTCTATTTCCTCACCACGCTGCCTTACGCGGTCTGGATGACCAAGAGCTTCATCGACGAGGTGCCGCGCGAGATCGAGCAGGCGGCTGAAATTCTCGGCGCCTCGCGCTGGCGCACGGTCTTCGAGATCGTGCTGCCGCTGATCCGCTCCGGCCTGGTCGCGACCTTCCTGTTCATCCTGATCCTGACCTGGAGCGAGTACCTGCTCGCGCTGATCATCACCAAGACGCAGGTCTCGACGCTGCCGATCGAGCTGTCGAAATACCAGGGCTCGACCGAAGGCCGCGTCTACGGCCGGCAGGCGGCGCTCGCCGTCGGCATCACGATCCCGCTGATGATCGTCGGCCTCATCATCCGCAAGCATCTCGCGCGCGGCTTCAGTTTCGGCATGGTACGGAGATAGACAGTGGCGCGCATCGAGCTCGTCAATCTCAACAAATCGTTCGGCGCGGTGCACGCGGTGAAGGATCTGAACTTCGCCATCGAAGACGGCGAATTCGTCGTGTTCGTCGGGCCGTCCGGCTGCGGCAAGACGACGACGCTGCGCATGATCGCCGGCTTCGAGGATCCGAGCTCCGGCGAAATCCGCATCGACGGCCGCGTGGTCAACGATCTGGAGCCGCGCGACCGCGGCCTCGGCATGGTGTTCCAGAGCCACGCGCTGTTTCCGCACAAGAACGTCGCGCAGAACATCGAATTCGGCCTGCGCATGAAGAAGGTGCCGCCCGAGCGAGCGCGTCAAGCGCGTGCGCGAAGTCGCGGAGATGGTGCGCATCGGCGCACCTGCTCGACAAGATGCCGGGCCAGTGCTCGGGCGGCGAATCGCAGCGCGTCGCGCTGGCGCGCACGCTGGTCACCAATCCATCCACCTTCCTGCTCGACGAGCCGCTGTCGAGCCTCGACGCCAAATTGCGGCGCGAGCTGCGCGCGGAATGCGACCGGCTGCACCAGGCGCTCAAGCGCACCTTCATCTACGTCACGCACGACCAGGAAGAGGCGATGACGCTCGCCGACCGCATCGTGGTCATGCGCGACGGGCGAGATCGTGCAGGTCGGCTCGCCGATGGAGATCTACTCCAACCCGGTCAATTATTTCGTCGCCGATTTCTTCGGCTCGCCGTCGATGAACCTGGTGGCCGGCGAGATCGTGCAGGCGAACGGCGGCGCTGCGCTTCCGCTCGGCGCTGTTCGACATCGCGCTGCCCGAACGCTTCAAGGCCGTGAAGCCCGGCACCGGCACGCTCGGCATCCGGCCCGGAGCACGTCGGCATCAACGACGGCGGCCAAGAGCGACGTCAGCCTGCCGGTGCGGCTGGTCGAGCCGCTCGGCAAGGACACGCTGCTCTATTTCGACGCCGGCACCGAGCGCGCCTTCGTCGCGGTCAGCGAAGGCCTGCGCATGGCGGACGTCAGGATCGGCGAACAGCGTGGCGCTCAGCCTGGACGAGCGCTGCATCTATCTGTTCGACGGCGAAGGGCGGCGGCTCTCGCCGCACGGCGCCGGCGCGGCCGCATCCTGAACCTTTCCGAGCGCGCCCGACCATCCAAAGCATAGCGAAGATCGAGGACTCCATGGACTACCGCGAAAAGAGCGAAATCCGCGACGGCATGCGGATCGACTGGGACATGCCGATCAAGATGGACGACGGCATCGTGCTGCGCTGCGACATCTACCGGCCGGTCGCCGAGGGCAAATACCCGGTCATCATGACCTACGGCCCTTACGGCAAGTGGCTGCACTTCGAGGACCTCTACACCGACCAATGGCGCCGCATGTGCGCCGACCAGCCGGACGTGCCGACCGATTCAACCAACAAATACCAGTGCTGGGAGGTGGTCGATCCGGAGAAATGGGTGCCGGACGGCTATGTCTGCATCCGCGTCGACAGCCGCGGCGCCGGCCGCTCGCCCGGCGTGATCGACATCTGGTCGCTGCGCGAGGCGCAGGATCTGGCGCAATGCGTCGACTGGGCCGGCGTGCAGCCGTGGTCGAACGGCAAGGTCGGCCTCAACGGCATCTCCTATTACGCCGAGAACCAGTGGCAGACGGCGGCGCTGCAGCCCAAGCATCTCGCCGCCATCTGCACCTGGGAAGGCGCCGCCGATTTCTACCGCGACATGGCGCATCACGGCGGCATCTTCTGCCGCGGCTTCGTGCAGGACTGGTCGAAGGCGCAGGTCTATACCGTGCAGAACGGCCGCGGCACCCGCGGCTTCAAGAGCCGCATGAACGGCGACTGGGTGTCGGGGCCGGAGACGCTTTCGGAGGAACAGCTCGGCAAGAACCGGCGCGATTTCTACGAGGACTGCATCTCGCGCAAGCTCGACACCGATCGCATACTGGCAGTCGCGCATGCCGGACTGGAGCAAGGTGAAGACGCCGCTGCTCTCGTCCGCCAATTGGGGCGGGCAAGGTCTGCACCCGCGCGGCAATTTCGAGGGCTTCGTGCGCTCCGCCGTCCGAGCAAGAAATGGCTCGAGGTGCACGGCATCGAGCACTGGACGCATTTCTACACGAACTACGGCCTCGACCTGCAGAAGAAGTTCTTCGGCCATTTCCTCAAGGGCGAGGACACCGGCTGGAGCAAGCAGCCGAAGGTGCTGCTGCAGGTGCGCCATCCCGGCGAGAAATTCGTCGAGCGGCACGAGAGCGAATGGCCGCTCGCGCGCACGCAATGGACCAAATTCTATATCCATCCGGGCGACATGACGATGTCGACAGGCGCCGCAGACATCGGCCGGCGCCGTCACCTATGCCGGCTTGAGCGAAGGCGTCACCTTCCTGACGCGAGCCGCTCGAGCAGGACACCGAGATCACCGGGCCGATCGCGGCCAAGCTGTGGGTGTCGTCGGCGACCGAAGACGCCGATCTGTTCCTGGTGGTGCGCGCCTTCACGCCCGACCTCAAGGAGGTCACCTTCCAGGGCGCGCTCGATGCCCATACGCCGATCGCGCAAGGCTGGCTGCGCTGCTCGCACCGCAAGCTCGACCGCAAGCTGACGCCTGCCCTACCGGCCCTATCACACCCATGACGAGGAGCAGAAACTCAAGCCCGGCCAGGTCTACGAGGTCGACGTCGAGGTCTGGCCGACCTGCATCGTGCTGCCGAAAGGCTATCGGCTGGCGCTGTCGGTGCGCGGCACCGACTACGTCTTTCCGGGCGAGCCGGGCGCAGGCCTGGAGACGCTCGGCAAGGTGTGGACCGGCGTCGGCCCCTTCACCCATGACGATCCGCGCGACCGGCCGCCGGCGGTGTTCGGCGGCGACGTGACGCTGCACACCGGACCCGGACCGGCAGGCCTACGTGCTGCTGCCGGTCATCCCGAAGAAATAGCCGTCGCGCAACACGTCATTGGAGCGAAAGACCATGAGCTATCGTGAGGTCAGCGAAGTCCGCGACGGCATGCGCATCGATTGGGACATGCCGATCGAGATGGACGACGGGCTGGTGCTGCGCTGCGACGTGTTCCGCCCGGTCAAGAAGGGCCGCTATCCGGTCCTGCTCAGCCACGGCCCTTACGGCAAATGGCTGCATTTCGAGGACGGCTACAAGACCGCCTGGGACCGCATGGCGCACAAGCATCCCGACGTGATGGCGCGGCTCGACCAACAAGTACCAGAGCTGGGAAGTCTGCGATCCGGAGAAATGGGTGCCGGACGGCTATGTCGTGCGTGCGCGTCGATTCGCGCGGCTGCGGCCGCTCGCCCGGCTATGTCGAGCACTGGTCGCCGCGCGAGACCAAGGACTTCGCCGACTGCATCGAATGGGCCGGCGTGCAGCCGTGGTCGAACGGCAAGGTCGGCCTCTCCGGCATCTCCTACTACGCCATCAACCAATGGCAGGTGGCGAGCCTGCAGCCCAAGCATCTCGCCGCCATCTGCGTGTGGGAGGGCTTCGCCGATTTCTACCGCGAGCTCAGCCACAACGGCGGCATCTACAACACCTTCGCGCAGAACTGGTACGACATGCAGGTCAAGACCGTGCAGTACGGTCTCGGCACGCAAGGGCCACCGCAGCCGCATGAACGGCGACTGGGTGTCGGGCCCGGAAACGCTCACCGCCGAGGAGATGGGCGCCAACCGCTACGACATGGGCAAGGCGCTGTTCGCGCATCCGCTCGACGACGATTACTACAAGGCGATGGCGCCGGACTGGTCGAAGGTGAAGGTGCCGATGCTCTCGGCCGCGAACTGGGGCGGCCAGCCGCTGCATCCGCGCGGCAATTTCGAGGGCTTCTTCCGCGCCGCCTCGAAGCAGAAATGGCTCGAGGTGCACGGCATCGAGCACTGGACGCATTACTACACCGACTACGGCGTCGGCCTGCAGAAGAGGTTCTTCGGCTATTTCCTCAAGGGCGAGAGGAACGGCTGGGACAAGCAGCCGCGCGTGCAGCTCAACGTCCGCCATCCGGGCGAGAGATTCGTCATCCGCCACGAGGACGCCTGGCCGCTGCCGCGCACGCAGTGGACCAAATTTCATCTGGCGGCCGACGCGCCAAAAGCTCGAGCGCCAAGCCGCCCGAGCAGGCGCCGGCACCGTCACCTTCGACGCCTGGGCGACGGCGTCACCTTCCTCACCGAGCCGATGGCGGAGGAAACCGAGATCACCGGGCCGGTGGCGGCGAAGCTGCAACGTCTCGTCGTCGACCGAGGACGCCGACATCTTCCTGGTGCTGCGGGTGTTCTCGCCCGACATGAAGGAGGTCGTGTTCCAGGGCGCGCTCGACCCGCACACCGCCGATCGGGCAGGGCTGGCTGCGCGCCTCGCACCGCAAGCTCGACAAGAAGTTGACGCTGCCGTTCCGGCCCTATCACACGCACGACGAGAAGCAGCCGCTCAAGCCGGGCGAGGTCTACGAGCTCGACATCGAGATCATCCCGACCTGCATCGTCGTGCCGAAGGGCTATCGCGTCGCCTTGAGCGTGCGCGGGCGCGATTACGTCTATCCCGGCGGCTCGGGCGGCAAGCTGTCCAACATGAAGAACGAGTTCACCGGCAACGGGCCGTTCCTGCACGACGATCCGCGCGACCGGCCGCTCGCGATCTACGGCGGCAAGACCACGCTGCATCTCGGCGGCGGCCGCGAGAACTTCGTGCTGCTGCCGATCATTCCGCCGCGCAAAGCCGTGCCGGCAAAAGCAAAGGCGACCAAGGCGCCAAAACGAGCGCCGCGGAAAAAACGCCGATAAACGCGCGCCCGCTTCAGCTCTTGCGCACGCGGCGCCCCAGCGGCCGCCGCCGTTTTTCGACCCCCGACAAGGCACGGGTCGACGGCATGCGCATGTTGGCGGCCAGCTCGTCGCTGGCGAGATTTTCGATGATGGCCAGCAGCACCGCGCGCGTGGCCGCGACCTGCGCGCGGCGAACGCCGCGCACCGCAATGCGGTTGACGTCCTCGGCCAGCGGCACCAGCTTTCGCGCAAGGCCCGGCCCCTCGGCGTGAGGAAGATGTAGACCTTCTTGCGGTCAGCTGCCGCGTTTGCCGCGCGTGATATAGCCGAGCCGCTCCATCGCCTTGAGCGCGGCAAACGTCGTCGGCTCCATGACGCCGGCCTGCTCGCTCAATTCGCGCTGGGTCAGCCCGTCGCCTTCCCACAGAATGCGCAGGAAGCTCCAATGCCCGAACGAAACCGCGTGCTCGGCGAGCCGCATCTGCAACGCCCGCACCAGCGCGCGCGTCGCGTCTTTCACCAGATGCGCGAGCCGGTCGTTCGGCACCGCCTCGCGCCAGTGGCGCAGGATCGACTGCGTGGTCGGCGCCGGACGCTTCACGGCACGGCGACCTGATGCTTGAGCGCGACGTCGCGGCCTTCCCGCGCCGAGCGCAGCATGGCCAGCAACACTTCCAGCGTCGCCATCGCCCAGGCGCCGTCATGCAGGGGCGGCCGGCCCTGCACGACCGCGCCGTAGAGCTCGTCGATCACTTCGGCGCGCGGCACCGCCGGCGGCGGCAGTTCGTCGAGCCGCGCCGTGCCGTTCTGATAGATCATGACGCCGTTCGGCAGCGCCCGCAGATCGGCGCGCTCGCAGCTCACCAGCAGCGTGCCGAAATGCTGATGCGCCGAATGCCTGCGCCTCGGGCGCGCGGAATTCGGCGCCGCCATAGTTGCGCGCGTTCTTGAACGCGGCCTCTTCCTGCGCCGTCGCGAAGGCCGGACGCGCGGCGCCGGCATAGGGCGCTTTGCGCTGCCCCATCTCGCCGATCCAGCCTTGCAATTCGTCCGAGTCGAAATGCGCCATAGCCGCTATAGGTCAGCGACGCGAAAGCGCCGTCCGCAAACGTGAGCAGCGCCGCATAGGCGCCTTCGGTCGGGCGCGCACGGTCCCAGGCGCCGGTCGCGGCGCGCACGCTCGCCACCCGGCCGCCGCCAATCAGCCGCACGATGTCGACCTGGTGCGCCGCCTGATTGAACACCGCGCCGCCGCCGTGCGCGGTGTCGAGCTCCTCCGGCCGGCGCGGGCGATAGAGATAATCGGTGTAGTTGATGGCGTTGATCATGCGCACGGCGCCGAATTCGCCGCTCGCGATCAGTTCGCGCAAGCGGCGGACCGGCGCATCGAAGGAATGGCTGTGGCCGACGACGAGGTGCACGCGCGCGCTGCGCGCCGCATCGATGATGGCGCCGCATCGTCGAGCGAAAGCGCGATCGGCTTCTCGATCAGCAGGTGCTTGCCGGCGCCGGCGGCAAGCAGCGCGTGCTCGGCGTGATACTCATGCGGCGTCGCGACATAGACCACTTCGACCGCCGGATCGGCGCACAGCTCCTCCACGGTTTCGTATGTCTTGCCGGCAAAGTCGGCGGCAAAGCGCGCGCGCGCCTCCGCGCGCGGATCGGCCGCGGCCACCAGCGCGACCCGCGCATCGCCGATAAATGTCGGCAGCATCACGCTAAATGCGCGCCCGAGGCCGGCCACCCCCACGCGCAGTTTTCGTCGGCTGGTGTCGCTCAAGGCTGCCTCGACAAAACCCGGGAAACTCTCTAGCCTTATCTTAGATATCTAAGGAAGGACGCGCGAGCGGAATTTGCGCGCGCCGCGTCCGGACGAGGATGCCGCCATGATGACCGCCGAGGAAAACGACCTGCTGTGCCGCGTCGAAGGCGACGCGCCGATGGGCCAGATCATGCGCCGGCACTGGATCGCGGCCTGCCTGTCGGAGGAAGTGGCCGAACCGGACGGCGCGCCGGTCAAGGTGCGGCTGCTCGGCGAGGACCTCGTCGTGTTCCGCGACAGCAAGGGCCGCGTCGGCGTGCTCGACGAATATTGCTCGCACCGCCGCGCCTCGCTGCTGTTCGCGCGCAACGAAGAATGCGGGCTGCGCTGCCTCTATCACGGCTGGAAATTCGACGTCGAAGGCAACGTCGTGGAGATGGCGTCCGAGCCGGCGAGCCAGCCTCATCCCGGAGCGGGTCAAACACAAGGCCTATCCCGCGCGCGAGGCCGGCGGCTTCGTGTGGGCCTATATGGGCCCGCCCGACGGAGATGCGCGAATTCGAGGCGCCGGCCTTCGCGCCGACGCCGGACACGCGCGTCAGCGCCACCAAAGTGCGGGTGCGCTGCAACTGGGCGCAAATCCTCGAGGGCCAGATCGACTCGGCGCATTCCTCGAGCCTGCATTCCTCCGACATGGTGCCGGCGCAAGTCGACGGCGCCAAGGCGACCGAAGCGAACTGGCTGCGGCCCTCGACCGACAAGGCGCCGCGCTTCCAGATCGAGCGGACCAGCTACGGCTTCCGTTACGCCGCGATCCGGCGCCCGATCATGAACGAGGCGACGCACGATTACATCCGCACCACCGTCTATATCGCGCCGTTCACGGCGCTGATCCCGCCGAACAACGTGCACAACGTCGCGACGTTGCTGACGCCGGAAGACGACACCAACACCATCTTCTACTTCATCGCCTGGAACGGCCCCGACAAGCCCGGCATCGACGCCGATGCGTGGCGCAAATTCAACGTGCTGCAATGGGGCGTCGACGTCGACCGCAATTTCGACGGCCTGCGCAAGCGCGGCAACCTCTACGGCCAGGACCGCGCCGCGATGAAGGACGGAAATTTCACCGGCATCAGCGGCATCCCCAACCAGGACATCGCCATGTGGGAGGGCATGGGCCCGATCAGCGACCGCTCCAAGGAGCGCGTCGGCGCCAGCGACGTGGCGGTGGTGGCGTTCCGCCGCCTGATGGTCGAAGCCGCGCAGACCGTGCGAAAAGGCGGGCCGGCGATCGGCACCGGCGAGCCGCACATCGCGCACGCGACCATCAGTTCTTACGAGGGCGTCGTGCCCAAGACCACCAACTGGCGAAGCCTCGGCGGCGGCAGCGAGGCGCCGCTGGAACGCCTTGCCAAACAACCACAAGCCGCGAAATAACGGCAAAACACTTGGGAGGATACGATGACCAGACGTCAGCTTAGCTGCGCCCTTGCGGCGCTCCTGCTGTTTGCCACCGGCACCGCCGCTTCAGCGCTCGACAAGATCAAGCTGGCGGTCGGCCAGCGCGGCAATTGGGACACTTCGGTTTCCGAAATCGGCCAGCTCGCCGGCATCTTCAAGAAGCACGGGCTCGAACTCGAGATCGTCTACACCAACGGGGCCGGCGAGACGCAGCAGGCCGTGATCTCGGGCAGCGTGGACATCGGGGTCGCCGCCGGCATCATGGGCGTGCTCGGCGCCTATTCCAAAGGCGCGCCGATCCGCGTGATCGGCGCGGAGACGACCGGCGCCAACGATCTTTATTGGTACGTGAAGGCCAACTCGCCGATCAAGACGCTGCGCGACACCGACGGCAAGACGCTGGCCTATTCGACCAACGGCTCCTCGACGCACGGCATCGTCACCGCCTTCATGAAGCAATACAACCTGAAGGCCAAGCCGACGGCGGTGGGCGGGCCGCCCGCCAACCTGACCGCCGTGATGTCCGGCCAGATCGATGTCGGCTGGGCGGCGCCGCCGTTCGGCCTCGACCAACTGGATCAAAAGCAAATTCGCATCATCGCCACCGGCAACGACGCCGAAGCGTTCAAGGGCCAGACGGTGCGGCTCACGATCGCGAACTCGAATTTCCTGAAAGCGCACAAGGATATCGTCGAGCGCTACATGAAGGCCTACCGCGAGACGGTCAATTACATGTACACCGACCCGAACGCGCTGAAGGTCTACTCCGATTGGCTGAAGATCAGCGAAGCCAAGGCCAAGCGCACGCGCGATGACTTTTTCCCGCGCGCTTCCATCGAGCCCGACAAGATCATCGGTCTCGACACCATCGTGAAAGACGCCGTGACCTTCAAATATACCGCCACCGAACTGACCAAGCCGCAGCTTGAGGTACTGATCCAGATCCCGCCGCGGTAGCCGGTTCAGCGCGCGAGGTAGCGCTTTTCCAGCATGACGTGCACGCCCTTGCTGCCGTTGACGACCTGCGTGATGCGCAGGTCGGCGGCGAGGCTCAAGCAGCGTATAGGCCTGGTAACGGTCGAGCCCGGCGCGCGCGCAGACCAGATCGAGCATCTGCCGCAGGGCGATCACGACGCAGTCGTCGAGGTCGGGATCGAAGGCCATGGTGATCACATGCGTCGGCGTCTCGGCCATCGGCCATTCCAGTTTCATGTCGTCGCGCACGGTCAGCTTGAAGGTGCCGACGAGCCCGGTCTCGATGGCGGTGATGCAGACCTCGCCGTCGCCCTGCGCGCCGTGGCCGTCGCCGACCGAGAACAGCGCGCCGTCGGTGAAGATCGGCAGATAGAGCGTCGTGCCGGCGACCAGCTCCTTGTTGTCCATGTTGCCGCCGTTGCGGCGCGGCGGCGGCGTCGGGATCACGCCCCAGGCCGCCGGCGGCGCGACCGCCATCACGCCGAAGAACGGCCGCAGCGGAATCTCCTGCCCCCAGGGCAGCCGGCCGACCATGCGCGCTCTGTCGAGCGTGAGGTGGATGTTGCGGAATTCCTTGAAGTCGTCGGGCAGCGCGCCGGCGAGCGGGCGGATGGTGTTGTAGCCCCAGTCGTAGTTGAGCTCGATCGCCTCGATATCGACCTGCAGCACCTGCCCCGCTTTGGCGCCGCGCACCGCCACCGGGCCCGTGCACATATGGCCGAAGAAGCGCTGCTTGCCGTTGGCGGCATGGATCGCCGGCAGCGCCGGCGGGATGACGAAAGGCGGCGGCGGCATCAATTCGGGCGGGCCGGACACCGACGACATGGTGACGCGCTCGCCGCTGCCGACGGTCAGCGACCGGCGCGAGTTTGGCGTCGAAAAATCCCCAATGGACCGTGGCGGGTCCCGCGTCGACGCGCGGAATGTCGGGCGGCTTTGACACGCAATTCTCCGGTAAGATAATCGGAGACGCAGCGACCCTAGCAAAAAATCGCCGGGACGCCAGGGTGCGCGACGTCCCGGAGCTTTTCGCGTCAAATACCAGAGAGGCGTCGGTTTATGGGCGCCGCCGCACCAATACGCGGGCCGCATCGACTTCGTGCGACTCGGGCCGAATTTGCTCGACAAAATCGACAAGCGAACGGCGAAGCTTGCGGCTGGTGATGCGGACAAACGCCTTCACCAGATCGATGCCTTCGACCGACGCCAGGAACTCGGCAATGTAGTCCGGAAGCGGCGCCATGGCGCTCGTGCGCTTTTCGCCGGGCATCGCGGGACTGCCTTCGAAGAAGAAGGCCGGCGTCACCCTCAATACCGCGGAGATCTGATGCAAGCGGCTGGCGCCGACACGGTTGACGCCTTTCTCGTATTTTTGCACCTGCTGAAAGGTCAGACCGATTGCGCCGGCCAGCTTTTCCTGACTCATGCCCAGCAAGAGCCGCTGCATGCGGATACGCGAGCCGACATATTTATCGATCGAATTGGGTACTTTTTTTGCCATGAGGTTATCCTGCAAGCGACTGTAACTGGACGGCCCGTAGCGGTTTTCGATAGCGCCGCGACTTAAGGCATGGACGAGGACGCGAGCCGTTTGGCGGCCGCGGACTACCTTCAAACCATGTGCGGGAATTTCGCAGAAATGGCGGAGTTGCGGGGGTTTCCGGATAGCGCATAGTGTCGTTAGTCGCGACTCTCGCCTTCTGGGGAATGAAGCGTAACGGACATGTGACCATTGCGTGTACCGTTTGTCATTAAAACGTCCTGGTAGTTTCGTTAGATGGCATCGAACGCATGCGCGAGATCGAGACCCGGCTGTTTCGGTATTTTGTGGCGCTCGCCGACGAGCAGCATTTCGGCCGGGCAGCCGTCAATTTGGGCATCAGCCCGCCGACGCTGACCAACCAGATCCAAAAGCTTGAGGCGCGCCTGGGCGCCAAGCTGGTCGAACGGCGCGGCAATACGCATGTCGTGCTGACGGAGACCGGCAAGCGGTTCCTCGAGCGCGCGCGCAACGTCCTGCGCGAAGTCGATGAGGCCGAAGTCGTGGCCCGTCAGGCGGCGCGCGGCGAGATTGGACGCATTGAAGTCGGCTTCATGACGGTCGTGAGCATGGCCGGACTGATCGAGAGCTGCGTCGGCGGCTTTCAAAAACAGCATCCCGGCATCGAAATCATCCTTCGCCAGATGGTGACGAACGACCAGATCGGCGCGATCCTCGGCCGGACGCTGGATTTTGGGTTCGTGCGGACACCCGACGACTATCCGACCGGCACCGACGGATTCATCGTTTACCGGCAGCCCATGGTGCTGGCCTTGCCGCGCGATCACCCGCTGGCCGGCGCGAAACGCATCAAGCCCTCGTTGCTGAAGGATCAGCCGTTCATCAATACCTCGCCCGACCTCGAGGTCGGGTTCCTGAAGCACACGCGTGCAGTGGGCGCGCTTGGGCATTTCACCCCCAGAATCGTGCAACGCGCCAAAGATATGGTCAGCATCTTATCCTGCGTGTCGGCCGGACAGGGCATCGCCGTCGTATCGCAAGCTTTCACGCGGATCGACGTGCCCAACGTGGTTTACCGGGAATTCGAGACGGACAAGCCGCCCATCGCCTCGATTGCCTTTATCTACCGCCAAGGCATGACCTCGCCCGCGGCCCAGGCGTTCTTAAAGCATATGCGGCCGCACGCGCTGGACCGCTAAGCAGTCAGCATCCGGCGAAACATCGAAAAGATATTCTCCCAGTCCTGCTCCGCCGCCCGCTGGTCGAAAACGTCGCGGTTGGGCAACGCGTAGCCGTGAGCGGCGCCTTTGTGAACCACGGCGGTATAACGGACATGCGGATTGGCCGCGAAGGCCGCTTCCAACGCCTTTCGCGTGGCCGGCGGCGCGAGATCGTCATGCTCGGCAAAGCCGCAATAGATTTCCCCGCGGCAGGCGGCGGCGAGCTTGTGCGGGGAGAGCGGCGCATCGGTCGCAAGCCGCGTTCCATGCAGGCTGGCGCCGGCCCTGAATTCGTCCGGATATAGCGCCGCCGATTGCACGGCGTAGCGGCCGCCAAGGCAAAAGCCGACCGAGGCTTTGGGGCCTGCTTTGACCGATTTTTGCCCGTTCAGAAAATCCAGGATGGAGCGCAAATCCTTCATGGCCAGGTCGTCGGTGATGCGGCCCATCTGCGCACGCATACGCTGCTGTTCCTCGGCCGCTATGTTTTCGAACGACTTCATGCGGCCTTGCGCGTCGCGAAACTCGAAGCGCACCGGTCCTTGCCGGTAATAAAAATTTGGCACCGTGCAGTGATAGCCGGCCGCAGCGACCTTGCGGGCGAGGTCGAACAACTCCTCGCGCAGGCCCCAAATGTCCATGAGAACGAGGACGGCGGGAAACGGTCCGCCGTCGGGGCGAACGACAAAGCCATCCATCCGCCCTTCGGGCGTGGCGATCTCGATCATCGATTCGATCATCGCGGGACCGGCTGCTCATCGTTGCGATCAATTCGGATCGAGCTTGATGTTTTCCTTGGCGATGACCGGCGCCCATAGCGCGCGGTCGTGCTTGATGACCTCGGCGAGCCGTTCCGGCGTTCCGCCCAAAGCCCGGATTCCCACTTTGGTGAACTGCTCAATGCCTTGCGGCGATTCGAGGTATTCGTTGATCGCCGCGTTGAGCTTCGCAACGATGTCCTTGGGCAAACCGGCCGGCGCCATGAAAGCGATCCAGGTACTGGCGGTCAAATCGACCCCGCTTTCGCGCGCGGTCGGAATGTCGGGCAGAAACGGAACGCGGCGATCGCTGGTGACGGCAAGGATGGTCGCATTGCGCGCCGGCGGAATATAGATCGGAACGCCCGCCTGGATCTGGCCGCTGATGACGTCCAGCACGACCGGCGCTGCCCCGCGGTACGCCACCAGCGTTCCCTGAATGCCGGTGTGGGCAAGAAACAACGCGGCGGTCAGATGCCCCATCGAGCCGGCGCCGGCATGGCCGATATTGAGCTTGCCGGGGTTCTTGCGGCCGAACTCGACGAGGTCCGCGAGCGTCTTGAAGCCAAGCTTAGGGCTCGCAATGATCAACTGCGGGAGCTCGCCGACCAGAACGATCGGGGTGAAATCCTTGTCGGTATCGTACGGCACCGACTTGAACAGCAATTCGTTGAGCACCGCCGGGCCGGTTGCGGTCATGATCAGCGTGTAGCCGTCCGGCGCGGCGCGGGCGACGTAAGCCGAGCCGTTAGCGCCGCCGGCGCCGGTCCGGTTTTCGACCAAGAAGGTCTGGCCAAATTTTTCCGTCAGCGCCCTGGCGATGGCGCGCAAGGCGACATCGGCGCCGCCGCCGGCGGCAAAAGGATGGACGATAATGACTGCCCGCGCCGGCCACTCTTGCGTTCGCGCCGTCTCCGGCACGACCAAAGCGAGGAACACGAAACAGAGAATGAGCCCTCGCCAATTCATTTCAGTTTCCTGTCCCGATCCGCGCGGCCGATCCGGGCCTTGATTCCGCCGCCCCCCGGCGGCTTCTCGTAAAGGAAGAGTACATTGTCAAATCTGAAGAGCCAAGACTTGCAACCGGCCGGCCAACGCTCGCGCGCCGTGCTGCGTAAGGCAGGCCTAACATTGCGCCCGTTACGCGGCCGGCGCTCGGCGATTGCCCCGCGTTTGTCACTTGCCCTGCGGGCCGGCCTGCGCGAACATGCCGGACAAGGCTGCGGTGACGGCGGCCACGCGGAACGAAATTTCCACCAAGAGGAGCAACGGCGATGATCAGGAATGGCAAATCGGCCACGGCCGGGCTCGCGGCATTGGCACTGGCGCTGGCAATGAGCGCGGCCGCCGCCAAGGACAAGGTGAAAGTCGGCTTCATCGGCCCGCTCACCGGCGGCGTCTCGGTCAACGGCATCGGCGGCCGCAATTCGGCCGATCTCGCGGTGAGGCTGCGCAACGCCGACGCCAAGGCGAAATACGAATACGAAATGGTCGTGCTCGACGACGAGTGCAAGCCGAACGTCGCGGTGCAGGTCGCGACCAAGATGGCGGCCGACAAGGACATCATCGCCGGCGCCACGCATTATTGCTCGGCGACCGCGATCGCGACCGTCGACGTCTATCACAAGTTCGGCTTTCCGGTGATCGTGTGGGGCGCCGTGCTGCCCGACATCACCTATCGCAACAAATATGCCGAGATTCATCGCGTCAACGGCACGATGATCAACCAGAACGACGCCAACGCCGAGCTGATCTCCAAGCTCGGCTACAAGACCGTGGCGGTGATCCACGACACCACCGACTACGGCAAGGGCCACAACGAATATTTCAGCAAGGCGCTGGCCAAGATCGGCAAGGCCAAGATCGTCGGCACCTTCGGCGTGACCGCCGACCAGCAGGACTTCACCGCCGAGCTCACCAAGATCAAGGCGCTCAATCCCGAGGTGATCTATTTCGGCGGGCTGACGCCGATCGGCGTGCGCATCCGCCCGCAGATGGACAAGCTCGGCATCAAGGCGGTGTTCGACGGCACCTCCGGCATCGTGTCCGACGCCTACATCCAGGGCCTCGGCCCGCTGGCCGAAGGCTGCCTCGCCTTCCGCGAAGGCGCGCCGACCGAGAAGCTGCCGGGCGGCAAGTTCTTCATGGAGAAGTACAACGCGCAGAAATACGACCAGCCGCCGGAGGCCTATGGCGCCTTCGCCTATGCCGCCATGAACATGATCCTCGACTCGATCGAGAAGGTCGGGCCCGACCGCAAGAAGGTCATCGCCGATCTCGGCAACGTGAAGGACCGCGATTCGATCGTCGGCAAGATCACCTTCGACGACCATGGCCAGAACACCGTGCCGGTGATCACCAAATACGTGGTCCAGGACGGCAAGTTCGTCGAATGGGACGACAGCGAATACGCCAGCGGCAAGCGCAAGCTGCCGGGGCAGAAGTAAGCCGGCAGCGGGGCCGCGCGAGCGCGGCCCCGCTCTTCACGTTCAAGACCCAAGGACATGGATCTCGGGCTGTTCGCGCAATACGTCATGAACGGGCTGATGCTCGGCATGATGTATGCGCTGGTCGCGGTCGGCTTCACGCTGTTTTTCGGCGTGCTCGACGTCATCAAGTTCTCGCACGGCGACGTGCTTCACGGTCGGCGCCTTCACCGCGCTGGCGACCTTCGCCGGGCTGACCGCGCTCGGCCTGCGACTCGCCGTGGCTCGAGCTCGTGGTGATGCTGGTGGCTCGCGATCGTGGCGATGGCGCTGCTCGGCATGCTGATCGCGCGCTATCTGGTGATGCCGCTGCGCTCGGCGCCGCCGCTCAACACGCTGCTGATCACGCTGATGCTCGGCACGGTGCTGCGCGAAAGCGTGCGGCTGTTCTATCCGCAAGGCGCCAATCCGAAGCCGTTTCCGGCGCTGCTGCCGCGCGCTTCGATCGATCTCGGCGACTTCAATCTGCGGCTCGACAACGTGCTGATGCTCGCGGCCGGCGTCGCGGTGATCGTCGGCGCTGCAATATCTGCTCAACCGCACCAAGCTCGGCCTCGCCATCCGCGCCGTCGCGCAGGACGAGGAAACCGCGCGCACCATGGGCATCAATTTCACCGCCATCGTGCTCATCACCTTCGCGATCGGCTCGGGGCTTGCCGCCTTCGCCGGCGTGATGAACGGGCTCTATTACAACGAGATCAATTTCGGCATCGGGCTCTATCTCGGCGTCATCGGCTTTTCCGCCGCCATCATCGGCGGGCTCGGCAGCATCTACGGCGCCATCCTCGGCGGCTTCCTGTTCGCCGCGCTGCAGACCGTCGGCACCGTGCTGCTGCCCTTCGCCAGCGCCTACAAGGACGTGTTCGCCTTCGCCGTCGTCATCGCCATCATGGCCTGGCGCCCGACCGGCCTGATCCGGGAAAAAATCAGCGAGCGGGTGTGAGGCGATGGCCGCGAGCGCAGGCAATGGACGCGCGGCTTTATGGCCCGGCCTGGCCGCGCTCGCGGCTGGCGACCGCCTATCTGATCGCGCTGCTGGCGGTGGAGCGGCAGGCGCTCGATCATCGCTCTGCTCGCCGCCGGCATCGCCGTGGTCGTGGCCGCGGCCTGGCTCGGCCTGTTCGACCGCGTCAGCCGCTCCTTCGCCGAGCACGAGGACTGCGCTCGCGCTCTGTGCGGTGGCGCGCGCTGATCGCGGTCGCCGCCGTCTTCCACGAGGATCATTTCGTGCTGCTGCTGGTGACCACGGTGCTGCTCTATACCGTGGCGACGCTCGGGCTCAACATCCAGTTCGGCTATGCCGGCGTGCTGAATTTCGCCGGCGCGTCGTTCTTCGGCATCGGCGCCTATACCTCGGCCGTGCTCAACGCGCACACCGCGATGCCGCATCTCCTCGTGCTGCTGATCGGCGGCCTGCTGGCGGCGCTGATCGGCTCGCTGCTGCTGCTGCCGGTGCTGCGCACGCGCGGGCACTATGCCGCGGTGGTGACCATCGCCTTCGCGCTGCTGCTCAAGACCTTCCTCGAGGTCAACGACGTGCTCGGCGGCCCGCAGGGCATGCAGGTGCCGGGCATGAAGATCCTCGGCTGGTCGTTCAACGACAATATCGAGATCGGCGGAGTCTCGCTGTCGTTCTACATGAATTATTTCGTCGTCAGCCTGCTGCTGCTGATCGGCGCCTTCGTCCTCGTGCGGCGGCTGGAGCGCTCCTGGATCGGGCTCAATCTCGACGCGCTGCGGCTCGACGAGACGGCGGCGAGCTGCTTCGGCCTCGACATCGCGCGCTGGAAGATCACCGCCTTCCTGATCGGCAATTTCCTCATCGGCATTGCCGGCGCGCTGTTCGGCATGGTCGGCGGCTTCGTCGCGCCCAACAACTACACCTTCGCCGACTCGCTCATCCTGGTGTCGATCCTGCTGCTCGGCGGCATCGGCAATCCCTGGGGCCTGGTGGTCGCGACCTTCATCGTCGTGGTCGTGCCGGAAAAGCTGCAGACGATCCAGGAATACCGCTTCCTGCTCTATGCGCTGATGGTGATCGCCGTGCTGCTGTTCCGGCCGGAGGGCCTGCTGCCGCGGCCGGTGCGCCGCTATTTCCCGGGATGGCGGCCATGACGGCGCTGCTCGAAGCGCGCGGCCTCACCAAGCATTTCGGCGGCGTGGTCGCGCTCGACGGCCTCGATCTCGCGGTCGCGCCGAACGAGATCCTCGGCCTGATCGGCCCGAACGGCTCCGGCAAGACGACGTTCTTCAACGTCGTCACCGGCATCTACGGCGCCGACGCCGGCAGCATCACCTTCGACGGCGCCGACATCACCAAGGCCGCCGCCCGCGCCGTCTATCAGGCCGGCATTTCCCGCACCTTCCAGCGCTCGCGCCTGTCGCTGCCGCTGTCGATCTTCGACAACATCATGATCGGCAACCACAAGCGCCTCAATCAGGGACTGTGGTTCAATCTGGTCCGGCGCGGCGATTTCAAGCGCGAATTCGAGGCGAGCTATCGCGCCGCCCGCGCGCTGGTCGAGGTGTTCGAGCCGGCGCTCGCCGATCGCCTGTTCGAGCCGGTCGCCGGCCTGCCGATGATCGACCGCCGCCGCATCGAGATTTGCCGCGCGCTGATCAGCGAGCCGAAACTGCTGCTGCTCGACGAGCCCTCGGCCGGCATGACGCACGACGAGACCAAGGAGCTGATGGACGACATCCTGCTGGTGCGCGAGCGCAACAGGAACCTGACCATCGTCATCGTCGAGCACGAAATGGGCGTGATCGAGCGCATCACCGACCGCTGCGTGGTGCTCAATTTCGGCCGCAAGATCGCCGAAGGCCCCTACCGCGCGGTCGCCGCCGACGCGCAGGTGCAGGAAGCCTATCTCGGGGTGGCATGATGGCGAGCCTGCTCGAAATCGAGGGCGTCTACACCGCCTACGACAAGGCGGACGTGCTGCAAGGCGTCTCGCTTGACGTCGAGGCCGGCGGCATCACCTGCCTGCTCGGCTCCAACGGCTCCGGCAAGACCACGCTGGTGCGCTCGATCCTCGGGCTGACGCCGGCGCGCGCCGGCCGCATCGTGTTCGACGGCAACGACATCACCGCGCTTGCCACGCACCGGATCGTTGCCGGCGGCATCGCCTGCATCCCGGAAGGGCGCAAGGTCTTTCCCAAGCTGACGGTCGAGGAGAACCTGCGCGTCGGCGCCTATCAGGAGACTTCGGACGCGGTCGTCGCCGAGCGCATGGCCGACATCTTGCGCATCTTCCCGCGGCTGCACGAGCGGCGCGGCCAGCTCGCCGGCACCATGTCGGGCGGCGAGCAGGCGATGGTCTCGATCGGGCGCGGGCTGATGTGCGCGCCGAAGCTGCTGCTGATCGACGAGCCCTCGCTCGGCCTGTCGCCGCTGCTGGTGAAGGAGAATTTCAACATCATCCGCCAGATCAACGAGCGCGGCATCACGGTGTTTCTGGTCGAGCAGAACGTGCACCAGACGCTCGCCATCGCGCAGCCACGGCTATGTGCTGTCGAAAGGCCGCGTGGTCGCGGCCGGCACGTCATCGGAGCTGAGCCAGCGCGCGGAGGTGCGCGAGGCCTATTTCGGGTGATTGGGTCCGTTGTGTACCAATTGACGGTGCGGAAGAATTCAGCGAAGCAGATGAACCTGCTCGATCGCGATGCCTGCGGCCTGAATTGGCAGTCCGGCTCATGCCTTGACTATGAAATGGACGTCCGCCGTGTGCACACGTAAATCGTTTTGGTCCTGAAAGCGAGCGTGGCTCCCCATGAAGCCTCCCAGGATGCTGATCGGCTTGATCGGCGCCAATATCATGGGATCGCTTTCGCCGGCGCTTTTTGCCGACGCCTTCGCGGCCGCCGGGATCGACGGATTTTATCACCTGATCGATGTCGAGCGCTTGCCCGAGCGGCGCTTGCCGCGGTTGCTCGACGCCATAAAGGCCGCCGGGATTTGCCGGCACGAATATAACTTATCCGTTCAAGCAGGATGTCTGGCGTTGCTCGATGCCGTCGACCCCGAAGCCGCCCAGATAGGCGCCGTCAACACCGTCGCCATCGCGCCGGACGGCCGCACCACCGGCTACAACTTCGACCGGGTCGGATTTCGCCGCAGCTTTGAGGAAAGCCTCGGGCGCGATCGCGCGAACGGCGCGGCGGTCGTGCAGATCGGCGCCGGCGGCGCCGGACGCGCCACCGCCTTTGCCTTGATGGATCTCGGCGTTTCGGTTCTGGTCATCCATGACCGCGATGCCGCGCGCGCCAAGGCGCTGACGGCCGACCTCGCCAGGCATTTCGGCCCGTCGCGTTGCCGCCTCGCCGGCGACCTCGCAGGCGATATAGCGGCGGCCGACGGCATCGTGAACGCGACCCAAATGGGAATGCGCGGCTTTCCCGGCAATCCGGTGCCGGTATCGGCGTTGCGCGCGACGCATTGGGCCGCCGACGTCATCTATACGCCGGTCGACACCGCGTTCATCCGGGCGGCGGCCGCCAAAGGCGCCCGCGTGCTGAACGGCGGCGGAATGTGCGTGCATCAGGCCGTTGCGGCGTTCCGGCTGTTCACCGGCGTCGAGCCTGACGCGGCCCGCCTGCATCGTGCCTTCGCGACGGCACTGGCGGCGCGCGAGCGGTCCGAGGCCGGCATGGCTTGACCCGGGTACGAGCGCGCAGGCTGCGGCTTAGTTCCCGCCGATCGAGCATGAAGCGTGCAAGCTTGCTTCGCGCAACTATTTCACGCAATAAGGCGGCTCGCCGCCCGGATGACAGATTCCCGGTCGGCAGGCGGTCGCGCATTTCCCCTTGTCATAACCGCGATTGGAACATTCGTTCAAACAGGTCTGCTGATCGGTCGTTGTCCCGATCGCGGCCGCGGCCTGGGAATCGCCTTTCGCGGCGGCGGCATGGGCTTGCGAGAGGGTCATGGTGTCCTTCGCAGCAAAGGCAACACCCGGCGACAATGCCAGCAGCAGGACGCACAAGACAAGGCGCATGACGGCACTCCCTTTTCGCAGCCTTCGTTCCAACGCACAACTTGCCCAGGGGTTGCCTGCGCTGCCGCGGTTAACGTGCGGACGCTTGATCACGGCAGCTGCTCGGTACCCGCTTGCCGCGTTGCCGTCATGATCGTGGCTGTTACCACAATTTGTCCGCTTTGGAACATAAAGCGGGCGTCATTGCCAAACCCCTGCACGGAAAACCTTATCGCCTACCGAAATAGTCAAAGAAGTTGCGGCGCAGAAAACGGAATACACGTTCGCGCGCTCCCACAGGCCGCGGCATGATGTCTGTGTGTATTCGCGGAGCCGAACCGAATAGATGGCGGTGCTTGATAATCCGAGCCACCAGCGGATTCCACTCGATGAGCGCCTGCTCGACTTCTTTCTCCATGTAGCCAGAGACGATTTCAGGAGGGGGTGCAAACACTTCCGGCATCGCCGTTGAAAGATCCATATCGCTCAGCACGTTCCATTTGGTGACGCCGCCCATGTGCGGTGAATTCAGCCCGTAAATCACGCGCCGGATGCGGCTTTCGCGAATCGCGAAACTGCACATCGCACAGGGTTCGGCGTTTATATAGATTTCGCAGTCGTCGAGGCTGATGGTGCCGAGCGTCCGTTGCGCGCGCGAGATAGCCACGATTTCGGCGTGGCGCGTCACGTCATGTTCATGCGTCACGCGGTTGGTCGATTTAGCAACGATCGTGCCTTCGCGGCTAATCACGGCGGCATAGGGATACTCGCCCGCCTTGCCGGATGCCTTTGAAAGACCGATACAGTGCGCCATCATCAGCCGATCGACTGTCGCGACGTCCATGTCCATGCCGGCACCGAATTATCTTGATGGTGCAATTCGTAGCAGAATGGTGACCACGAGCTTATTTGCCTCGCGCCGGGCGAACTGGGCTTTGTTGATCAGGTTGCGCGGCCGCCATAGCGTGGATAGCAGAACCTTCGTTCTGGTTCGAGCGCTAATTGTGCTCGAATGGAAGAAGCTCATAGATGATGATGCTCTCAATGAGGTACGAGCGTTCGCGAATCCGCTCGGCCCTGAATTTTGCCTGCTCAATCAGTTGGCCGAATATCGACATGTTGCATTTCGAGGAAAGGACAACATAGACGCGTCCGCCGGGCGCCAATCGTTCGCGGATCTGCTGAAACAACGAGGCGATATCGCTGAAGTTTCGCCCGGCGCACCAAGCCCGATCGGCGACGTCGCGTGGTTGGCCTTCGAAGAATGGGGGATTTGTCAGGATCACGTCAAATCGATCCTCGGCCGGGAGCGACGACAGCATGTCGCCCGTAACCGCAATGACCTTGTGGCCAAGGCCATTTGCCCGGGCGTTCTCCGCAGTCGCGGCGACGGCGTTAGGATTGATGTCGATCGCAACGACTTCGGCGGCGCCCGCCTTGGCGGCGGCCAAGGCCAGAATGCCGGAGCCGGTCCCGACATCCGCCACGCGCTTGCCGGTAAGCTTCAGGCTCAAAATGAAATTCGCAAAGAATTCACTGGTCAGGAAGTAACGCGGGTCGAAAACCGTCGGCCCAACGGTCAAGCGAAATCCTGACACCCGCGCCATCCGGGTGCTTTGGCGCTTCAGGATAAAATGGTACGCTAGGAAATGCAGGATGCTTTCAATGATGCGTCCCGAAGTTCTGGGCGCGCTTTGGATTGGCGCCGCGGGACCGAGGTTTAGAGAATTGGGGGCCATATCCGTCTCCGGTAGTACTACCTTCGGTGAGTTGGACTGAAACGTCGCCAGGCAGACGGCGTTCCACTTGTGTGGAACCTTCTTTCGGAAGCAGCGGTTATCGGCCGTTACAAAGGGCAGCTCGATGAATATTGTCGCCATTCGTCCGGACCCACCCTTTACACCGCCAGCACCCATTCCGCACCCCACCCCCCTGGGCCCGCTCGCCCTGGTAAAGGCGTTATGGACGAATCCACTCGAGGCCTGGGCGGAGCCGCATTTTAACAAGCCGATCGTCACGGCGAATTTGGGAATCCGCCAAGTCGCCCTCGTGAACGAACCCGGCGCCGTCCGGCGTGTGCTTTTGGACAATGCCGCCAACTACGGCAGGGAGCCGGTGCAACGCCGGATCATGTCGTCCGCTCTGAGGAACGGGTTGTTGATGGCGGACGACGACCAATGGAAAACACAGCGGCGAATCCTCGCCCCGTTGTTCACCCGAAAAACAGTAAGGACGTTTGCCGGAGCCATGGCGCAGGCTGCCGATGCGTTCGTAAGCCGCTGGCACGGGCTGCAGGGCAAGACAATCGACGTCGCGGGCGAAGTCACGCTGGTCACCTTGGATGTGCTGGAACGGACGATCTTTTCCGACGGCCTCGGACGCCATCCCGAGGAAGTGCGCGAAGCGATGCGCCATTATTTCGATACGATAGGAAGGATCGAGCCTCTCGATCTCTTGGGCCTGCCCGACTTCATTCCGCGACTTGCGGGATTTCGCGTTCGCGGGTCCTTGCGCTTATTCAACAGCACCATCGATGCGATCATTGCAAATCGACGCAAGCGTCTGGCTGACAGCGCGCGCGACGCCATTCCCAATGACATTCTTACTCTGCTGCTTGAGGCGCGCGACCCGGAGACCGGAGAGCGCATGAGCGAAACCGAAGTCCGGGCGAATATAATTACGTTCATCGCCGCCGGTCATGAGACGACCGCCAACGCCGTCATGTGGTCGCTCTACCTCCTTTCACAATCGAGGCAATGGGCGGAACGTGTCGTAGCCGAGGCCGAGCGGGAAGCTGGCTGTCCGCTCGAAGACCGTTCGGATCGGTTGATAGAAACACGTGCGGTCGTCGAAGAGGCTATTCGATTATACCCGCCCATTGCCGCGGTCACGCGCGCGGCGATCAATGGCGACACGCTCGCCGGGGTGGCGATCAAGCCGCGTGCAATGGTGGTGATCGCTCCCTACGTGCTGCATCGCCATCGCCAGTTGTGGGAGCGGCCGAACGTCTTCGACCCGCTTCGTTTCCTGGGCTCGGCAAAGGAATTGATCAGCCGTTTCGCCTACATGCCGTTTGGATACGGCCCACGTATGTGCATCGGGCAAGTTTTTGCGCTACAGGAAGCGACACTCCTCGTGTCCGCTGTGATGCGAGAATTCGTCCTGGAGATGTCGCCAGGACACAAAGTGTGGCCGGTGCTCAAAATTACGGTCCGGCCGCAGAGCGGCCTGCCGATGCGCCTGGAAGCGCGACAGCGTTAAAGCCAATATCGTCTTGCGCGTGCGATGTTTGCAGCGGTCAAAGCGACTCCGGCCAGAGCGAACGACACAATTCGGAACTGGAGGCATAGTGGTCTTGCGCTTTCGCGATTGGACGGGACTTGCTATCGCGGAGCGAGCGCAGTTTTCAGCGACCGCCAAAGCTCTCGCACGCCGGCTCGAGCCGCGCTTAAAAGCATTTGTCATGTTTGAAAATGGACCGGTCACGCCGGCGCGCGGTGTTCTCGGCGGAATGCCATACGCGGCGAAGGACATCTTTGTGTCTGCCACGCGCATGCCGCATGGCGGCCTTTCCGCGCCGCTGCCAATATCGAACATTCAACGGGCGGCGGCACTCGATCTCATGGATCGCGCCGGTGGGCACCGCATCGGCTATACGGCGATGACGGAGCTCGCCTATGAGCCGTCCGGCTACAACGCGGTGCATGGACGCGTGGGCAATCCATGGAACCTCGATTTCATCACCGGCGGCTCGTCATCCGGTTCCGCGGCTGCGGTCGCGAGCGGTTCCGTGGTCGTCGCACTGGGGTCCGATACTGGCGGTTCTCTGCGTATTCCGGCGCATTGTTGCGGCGTTACCGCCTGGAAGCCGAGCTACGGTGCAGTGCCTGTTGCTGGTGCAATGCCGCTTGCGCCGACGCTCGATACCATTGGCATCCTGGCGCGCGGCGCCGCGGAAATAGATGTTGCTGCAAGGGTCTTATTCGAATCCGGCCACATAGAGCCGATCAGCAAGGTGGTCGTCATAAGCGACGCCATTAATCTCGCCGAGCCACCGATTGCAAGAGCGTGCCGCGACGGCATCGACGCGATCTCTGGTTGCGGGATCGAGATCGGTCATGGCGATGCGGTCGCAGCCATCGAAGCACTCGACCCGCACGTTTTCACGATCATGCAGGGCGAGGCCGCGCGCACGCATCGAACGCTGCTGGAAAGCGGATCGCTGGATCCGGTTTTGACAAAACGACTGGCAAAAGGCCTCACTATCGACGATGCAACGCTTGCGAGCAGCGTTTCGGCGCGCCCACAACTCGCCAAGGACTTCGTCGATAGTGTCTTCAAAGATGCCGGGGCGATCGTGCTGCCAACGCTTGCAATCCGTACGCCGCCGGTTTCCGAATGCGACCCGCGCTCGCCGCTGTTCAACGCAAAAACGCTGTATCAGCTCAGTCGTTGGACGCGTTTCGTCAATATGCTGGGCTTCCCTGCGGTTGTCATTCCGGTAGGATTCGACGATCGCGCTATGCCGGTCGCTTTGCAAATCATCGGCAAACCGCTGGTCCGATCATGCATTGATCGCGCTGGCTGCGGCGGTACAAAGTCGGAGCGATTGGCATGCTATTGTTCCCACGGCGGTTCGTGATCTGGTGATCGCCTCAAAAGAGGCGCCACTGTCATGAGCGCTGCACACTTGTCGACTGCACCCGCGAAACTCTGATGGCCGATACTGTGGCACTGGTGACGGGCGCAAGTGGCTTTCTCGGCCAATCCGTGATGAAGCTGCTTGCGCAAAACGCGCAGCGCGCGGTTGGACTTGACCCGCGCCCCTCCGCAACGACGCAGGTGCTCGACGATCTCTCGGATCGCACCAGGCTCGACGCATTGCTCGCGCGCGAGAGGATCACACACATCATTCATGCGGGTGGCGTATCCGGTCCAATGGTTATGGCGGACGATCCTATCGGGTACGGTCACTATCAATGTGATCGGCAGCCTTAATTTACTGCGCGCGGCGATTGAAACCGGCGTCAAGACCTTCATTTACTGCTCGTCAGTTTCGGCGCTGGGCAATTTCTACGAAAATGAACCCGTCGGCGAAGACTATCCGTTGCGTCCAACCTCGATCTATGGCGCGTCCAAGGCGGCGGTCGACCTGGTGTTGCGCGGGTTGTGGGGCAAAGTGCCGCTCGACCTGTGCTCGTTGCGCTTCACGGTGATCTACGGCCCAGGAAGAGAGACCGTTTTCACCGTCGAAAAGATCGTCGGCGCGGCGCTGGCGGGTACAGTTGCTCAGATTGAGCCCATGACCGACTGGCCCTATGTTTATATCGATGATGCAGCGCGGGCCGCCGTCTCTGCCTGCTTTGCCAAGGGCCGCAAGCAACTGAGCTATTTCATCGCACATTCGGAACGGGTCACGCCTGATGATATTGCAGCGGCGGCGGCGGCGGCCGGCAAGCCGGTGCAACTCGAAGTTGACACCAGCAAACCACTTGCGGCGCGCGGGCCGGTCGACACCGACGCGCCGGCACGCGATTTCGGATTTCGCGCCAAGGTGGACCACCGCGAGGGCATTCGCCGCATGATCGACGCTGCGCGCTAACGAGGCATGTTGCCGGGCGTCGCAACGACGGTCATAGTCGAGAGTTGGTATTCTTTCGGAGTAGCAAGCATGGATCTTAAACTTTCCGGCAAGACCGCATTGATCACCGGCGGATCGAAAGGGATCGGCCGCGCCGCCGCTGAGATCTTGGCCGGCGAAGGCTGCAACATTATCATCGTATCCCGCAGCGCCGAGGCGCTCGCCGCGGCGAAGTCGGCGATCGCGCAGAAAAGCCAACGTGCGCGTCGACACAGTCACCGCCGATTTGTCCGACAGCGGCAACGTAGACCGGTTGGCCCGTGACTATCCGGAAATCGATATTCTCGTAAACAATGCCGGCGCGATCCCCGGCGGCACCTTGCTCAATGTTGACGAAGCGACTTGGCGAAAGGCCTGGGATCTGAAAGTGTTCGGCTACGTCAATATGTGCCGCGCCTACTATGCCTTGATGCAGAAACGAAAATCCGGCGTCATCGTCAATGTGGTCGGCAACGCAGCCGACACCCACGATCCCGAGTATATCTGCGGCGTTGCGGGAAACGCCGCGCTTGTCGCGTTCACGCAATCGCTTGGGAGCGTCAGCGCCAAGGACGGCATTCGAGTCGTCGCGATCAGCCCGGGCCCGGTGGCGACCGAACGGCTGGTGAACCTCATGAAAAAGAAGGCGCTTGACCGCACCGGCAGCGCCGACAACTGGCAGGACTTATTCAAGCCGCTGCCGTTCGGGCGTGGCGCCAGCGCCGAAGAAATCGGCGCCGCGATTGCGTTTATCGCCTCCGAACATTCGGCTTATACCAGTGGCTCGGTCGTAACCATCGACGCCGGGCTGTCGGCACGCGCCCAAGCATTCTGAGCGAGGAATTCATGCCACATCTGACGACAGACGACGGAATCAAGCTCTATTACGAGGAAACCGGTAAAGGCATCCCAATCGTTTTTATTCACGAATTTGCCGGCGATTACCGCTCTTACGAGCAGCAGGTTCGTCATTTTGCGAAGTATTACCGTTGCGTGACCTTCAATGCGCGCGGCTATCCCCCTTCCGACGTGCCGAAGGACGGCGAGCGCTATTCGCAGGAGCGCGCACGAGACGACATCCGTTCGGTACTCGACGCGCTCAAGATAGAGAAGGCCCACATCGTCGGGCTGTCGATGGGCGGATTTGCAGCGCTTCATTTCGGCTTCACCTATCCGGAACGTTGTCGCTCGATCGTGGTCGCCGGTTGCGGCTACGGGGCGGCGCCGGGCGAGCGCGCCAAATTTGCCGAGGAGGCCGAGGCCTCCGCTAAGCGATTTGAAGAACTCACCATGAAAAAAGCGGCGGAAGCCTACGCGCTCGGTCCGACCCGCGTGCAGCACCAAAACAAAGATCCTCGCGGCTGGCGCGAATTTGCCGATCAGCTGGCCGATCATTCGACTGAAGGCGCCGCGCTGACAATGCGCGGCGTGCAGAAACGCCGCCCCTCGCTGTTCGATCTCGTGGATAAAATGAAAACCATAAGCGCGCCCACGTTGATCATGACCGGCGACGAGGATTGGCCCTGTCTCGAGCCGGGCATTTTGATGAAGAAAAATATCCCGACGGCGGCATTGGTGGTGATGGCGAATTGCGGGCACAACATCAATCTGGAGGAACCGGCGCTGTTCAATATGCATTTGTCCGATCTGTTCCAGGCGGCGGACGCAGGCGCGTGGCCGACGCGCGATCCGCGCGCGATGGTGGGCAGCATTCTTGGGCGTTGAGCGTTGAGTCAGGTTGCGTTATAGCCGCCGTCGACCAGAAGGTCCGCGCCGGTCATGAAGCTTGAGGCATCGCTCGCCAGAAACACGGCGGCAAGTGCGATCTCCTCCGGTTGCCCGAGCCTTTGCAGCAAATGTTTCGGGCCGGCCGTGCGGCGCGCGGTTTCCATATCGCCAAAACGCTTTATCAGCCGCTCGGTTTCGACTGCGCCCGGCGATAACGTATTGACGCGGATATTCTGCGCCGCGTGATCGGTCGCCATCGCTTTGGCAAGTTGGATCAGCGCGCCCTTGCTCGCGCAATAAGCCGCGCGGCGCGAAGCGGCAACGCTGCCAAGCTGCGAGGCAATATGAATGATGCTGCCACCGCCCGCCGCGATCATCGCAGGTAAAATCGCGCGGCTCATCAGGAATGCGCCGCCGACATTGACCGCGAATACCCGGTTCCAGTCGGCCAAAGTGAGATCGAGCACGGTGCCGTTCGGGTCATAACCGGCGGCGCCGTTGACCAGAATCTGGATGGCCGGAAATTTACCCAAAATCGCCTTCGCCGCGGCGCCGACATCGGTTTCGTCGCCGACGTCGCAACGCACGGGCAAAGCCTGCACGCCGCATTTCGCAACGGCGGCTGCCGTTGCCGCGGCGGCTTGCGCATCGAGATCGACACAGGCGACGGCCGCTCCCGCCTCCCCGAAGGCAAGCGCAATCGCGCGTCCGATACCGTTGCCGGCGCCGGTGACGACGGCCGATTTCCCTGCGAGCGAATATTTGTCCGGCAACATCATCGGCTCCTCTATGAAATGGCCGGAGTCGCAACACGGCCGAGGTAAGCCTCCCGAACGCGCGGATTTAGTTTGAGATCCGCGCAAGGCCCGCTCGCAATCACGGATCCCGTCTGTAGAACGTAGCCGCGTTTCGCGGTCTCGAACGCGTAGCGCGCGTTTTGCTCCACCAAAAGCACACTCGTGCCGGTCGCGTTGATCGCCCGAATCGTACGGAATATGTCTTGCACGACGATCGGAGCAAGGCCGAGCGAGGGCTCGTCGAGGCAAAGCAATTGCGGCTCCGACATCATGGCGCGGCCGAGCACCAGCATTTGCTGCTCCCCTCCACTCAGTGTGCCCGCATTTTGGGTGCTGCGTTCGGAGAGTCGCGGGAACATGGCGAAAATCCCGTCGATTCGCTGGCGGATTTTTGCGGCATCCTTGCGAATGTTGAATCCGCCGAGTTCGAGATTTTCCCGCACCGTCAAAAACGGGAAAACATGGCGGCCTTCCGGAACCAGCGCGATCCCAAGTTTGCTGCGCTCGTACGAAGGCATGGTGGTAATGTCGCGGCCGCAAAACACGATCGATCCGTGCCGCGGCGCCAGCACGCCTGCAATGGCGCGAAGCGTGGTCGACTTTCCCGCCCCGTTTGCACCGATGAGCGCGACGATTTCGCCCTGATCAAGCCGCAGCGAAATATCGCGGCAGACCGCCACCTGCGCCATAAGCGAGTTCCAGGCCTTCGACGGAGAGAAGCGCGCTCACAGCAATTCTCCGCCGAGATAGGCTGCGACGACGGCGGGGTTTTTTTGCACCTCGGTGGGCGCGCCCTGAAACAAGTGTCGGCCGTAATCCATCACCATGATCCGGTCGGCAACGTTCATGACCAGATCCATGTTGTGCTCGACAAGGATGACGGTCATTCCGCCGCTGCGAAGCACGCGTATACGATCGAGCAAGCCGTCCACTTCGGCGGCGTTCAGGCCTGCCGCCGGCTCGTCGATGAGTAAAAGATTCGGCTTGGTGGCAAGCGCGCGCGCGAGCTCGAGCATGCGTTGCTCGCCATAAGACAAAGCCCCAGCAACCGCATGCATGCGCGCGGACATGCCGGCAAATTCAAGCAATCGTACTGCCTCATCATGGCAGCGTCGCTGATCCTCCGCGAAAGCGGCGGAGTGGATCACGTATTGCCAGGCCGGAATCTGGTGATGGACATGAAATCCCGCGATCACGTTGTCCAGCACGCTGAGTTGCTTGAACAGACGTATCTTTTGGAACGTGCGCGCGATACCGAGCCGCACACGGCGATGCGCGGGCATCCCGGAAAGATCCAGCCCTTTGAACGAAAGCAATCCTGAATCGGCTTGATAAACGCCACTTATCAAATTGAGCAGGGTCGATTTTCCGGCGCCGTTCGGACCGATGATCGCGAATATAGAACCACCCGGAACTTCAAACGATATGTCAGCCACCGCCCGTACGCCGCCGAAGTTCTTGTGCAAGCCCTGTGCCCGCAGCACCGGCTGCCCTGGCATCGAGGCCGCACTTCCGGCTGGCGCGGCTGCCGTCATGAGAGCCGTCCCAAACCGAGCTTTTCCCGCACGACGCGCGCCGCTTGGGCCAGTCCGCCGGGCATAAAGAGCACGACAAACGTGAGCGCGGCGCCGTAGACGACGAGACGCAGATCGCCGATGCCGCGCAGCACTTCCGGCAGCAGCGTCAAAAGGATCGCGCCGAATACCGGGCCGATCAAAGTTCCCATCCCGCCGACAATCACCATCGCCAGGATATTGAAGGCTTCGGTGACGAAAAACGCGTCCGGCACCAGCGTGCCGACGAAACTCGCATAAAAGCAGCCTGCCGCGCCGCCGACGGCCGCGCCGACGCCGAAGGCGAATACCTTCCAAGCGGCGCCGTTTATGCCGAGCGAGGCGGCGGATATTTCGTCCTCGCGGATTGCGGTCAGCGTTTCGCCGATCGGCGAGCGCACCAGCTGGTCGAGCAGCACATAAACAAGAAGCGTGAACCCCGACACCAGATAAAAGAACGCCATCAGGTTGTGGAAATCGATCACCGGCAGGCCGGGAATTGCGATCGCAGGGGGCGGCGCGATGCCGTAGATGCCAAGCGGCCCCTGCGTCAGGCTGATCCAGTTGAGCAGGATCTGGTGGACGATGACGGCAAACCCGAGAGACGCGATCGCGAGGTAATGCCCGCGCAGGCGCACCGCGAAAAGCGACAGAAACATCCCGGCGAAACCGGAGAAAGCGACGCCGGCGACGAAGGCCGCCCAGAACGGCACGCCGAGCTTGACGATCAACAAGGTCGAGACATAAGCGCCGAGGCCATAGAAGGCGGAATGGCCGAGATTGAGCTGGCCGGCATAGCCGAGGATGAAATCGAGCCCGAGCGCGAGCAGTACGTTAATCGCGCAGATCGTCAGGTTGGTGCGCCAATAGCTGTCGTTGAAAATCAGCGGCAACACGGCAATGGCGATGACCGCGAGCAATAGCCCGATCCGCCGGGGCAGCGCTGAAGACCGCCCTGCCGCCGCGTTCGGAGGAAGGGCGGCGTCAGACATTCTCTTCGCGCCTCTCCGAAATCAGGCCGGTCGGCTTGATCGCCAGCATCACCAGCAGCAGCCCGAACACGACGATGTCGATCAGGCCGGGGTCGAGATACTGCGTGGTGTAGCTTTCGATGAGCCCGACGATCAGACCGGCGAGAATCGTGCCTTCCACGTTGCCAAAGCCGCCGATGATGACGATGGCGAATGCCTTCACGATCACCGAGGTGCCGGCGAACGGCGTCAGCACGAGCACCGGCGCCAGCATCGCGCCCGCCATTCCGGCCAGCGCAGAAGCGATGACGAATGTCAGCATGATGAGCTGATTGGGATTGATGCCCATCAAGCCGGCCGTTTCGCGATCCTGCGAGACCGCGCGCAGCGCTTTGCCGAGAAACGTGAATTTCATAAAGGCATAGAGCAGCGCGATGGTGATACCTGAGACCGCGATGATGATGACGTTTTGCCAGGTCACGAATATGCCGGCGAAGCGGATCACATCGTTGCTGTATTGCGTTTCGAACGCGTAGGGGATCGGCCCGAACCACGCCAGCATCAGGTTTTGCATCATCACCGAGACGCCGATAGTGGCGATCAACGGCAACAGCTCGTTACCTTTGCGCCGCAACGGCATGAAGACCGATGCATTGATCAGCCAGCCGAGCGCCGCGCCGACGGCGAAGGCGACGCCGATCGCCAGGAGGTAATTGGCGCCGACCAGATGCATGAAGAAATAGGCGGCGAATGCCCCGAGCGTGACGAAGTCGGCGTGCGCGAAGTTGATCTGCACGAGCACGCCGTAGATCAGCGTCAGGCCTAACGCCACCAGAACGTAGAGGCTTCCTAGAACGATGCCGTTGATCGCCTGTTGGAGGACGATCGTTGTTGTCATCGTCCGGTCAGTTCCACTTCAAGCTCGTCCATGACATGTCGGGCTTGGTCTCCATGTAATGGACGGTGTCCATCTTGGTGTTCTGATTGGACTTGTCGAACTCCACGCTGCCGGTGACGCCGGACCAGTTCTTGGTGGCGGCGAGCACGTCACGGATCGATTGCGGGTCCTTGCCGCCGCGCTTGACCACGTCCGCGATCAGCATGATTTGGTCGTAGGCGTGGGCGTTGAGATGCGTCGGGTCGGCGTTGTATTTGGCCTTGAAGGCCGCGATGAAGTTTTTGACGACGTCGCGGGTGTCGGTCGGATCGAACTGCACAATGCGGATGTAACCGAGAGCCGCCTTGCCGGCCTTCTGCTCAAAGCCGAATGGCAACCAGATCGTGCCGATCTGGATCGCGCCGCCATTACCACCTTTGGTGACGCCGGCTTGCGCCAGCGCTTGGGTGATCTTGAGACCTTGCCCTTCGAGCGTATAGGTCGGAATCACGTCGATCTTGCCGAGCCCGGCGACGCGCGTCGCGATCGAGGTGAAGTCATTGACATCGCGGCCGAAGCCGATTTCCGCAAGCACTTTGCCGCCGTGCTTGACGAAGTTCTCCTTGAAAACTTGCGCGTTGCCGATGCCGGCGTTGGTGTTTTCGAACAGCAGCACCGCCGTACGCGCGTTCATGCGTTTATAGGCGTTGTCGGCGAGATTGACGCCCTGCATCACCTCGTTCGGCATGATGCGGAAGGTCCAATGATTGCCGGGTTCGGTGATCTTGATGGATGAGGAGCCGGCGTTCAGCAACGGCACTTTCGCCTGATCGACGATAGGCATCACGGCGAGCGTGGCGTCCGAGCACTCCTCGCCGATGATGATATCGGGCTTGAATTGCTCGAGCAGGCGCTTGGCCGCCTGCGTCGCCGGCAGCGGGCCACAACTCGAATCCTCGTAGTGGACCGCGAACTTGTAGCCGTTCACGCCGGCTTTATTGAGTTGCTCGAGCGCGAGCTCGACGCCTTGTTTGTCCTGCGCGCCGAAATAGGAGCCTACCCCCGACAAGGGAAAGAGCGCGCCTATCTTGATGGTCTTATCTTGCGCATGAGCCGCTTGGCCCATTGCCAAGAGACCGATCGCCGCGACGCCCACAAAGAGAGCACGAAATGCCTTGATCATTTCTTGATCCTCCCCGGAACGATAGTTGTTATCTTAAAAGCCTAGCAATGATCGCCTAGTCGAGTAAAGCGACGTTGCCTTCACCCTGATCGCGGCACAAACCTCCGCTCCATGCCGTCTGCATTGGCTCGATTGCAACCATAAGCGGCGAGATGGCGATCGCGCGGATAACGAATTTTGTGGCGGTCCAGGGGGTCCAAATTCCGATAAAGGCGCCGCAATGCGCGAACCATCGCTTGTGCGATTGCTCGACAAAGAAGACCGGTCACCTCGTCGATCCGGTTCGGGACTTGCCCCTAATGCGCTGCGGCCGCGGCCTGCCCTGCCGCGCGGCCGAGAACCGTAGCGGTCAAAAGCCCGTTGCCGGACAGATATCCGGCGGCGGTCGAACCCGACACGCCGGCGGCCGCCCCGCCGGCCGCAAACAAATTGGGAAACAGGCCGCCGGCACTGCGCTTCACCCGGCCGGTACCGTCGATCGCCAGCCCGCCTTGCGTGTGAAATAGCGCTCCCGTCACTTTGACGGCGCGGAAAGGCGGAGCCAGGCGTTGCTCGGGGACAAACCGGCGGCCGTAGCGGTCTTGCGCCGCGCGCGCCTTGAGGGCTTCAACTTCGTCCCACTCGGCCGCCAGGGCGGCGGCAGGCACGTGCATCGCGCGCGCAAGATCCGCAATCGTGTCCGCGCTTATAATCGCGCCGGCGCGCTCGGCCTCGCGGAAATCCTCGAACTGCCGCGCGACCGCCGCGATGCGCGCGTCGAACACGATTCCAGGCAATCCCGCCCGGCTGGCGCAGCACGTCGGCGGCCTGTTCGGAATAGCCGCGCGATTCGTCGCAAAAGCGGCGGCCTTCGCTGTTGACCTGGAATGCCGCCCTGCATGATCACCGCCCAGGTGATCAGGATATTGTGCGGCGTCGCGACTGAGCCATGGCCTTGATAGGCGCCGAGATGCGCGAGTTGCGCGCCGAGCGCCTCGCCCCAGAGCACGGCGTCGCCGCGATTGCCGGGATGGCCGAAGTAAAGCGCGTTCGCCATTTCCGGAATGAAACGGCGCACCAGCTCGGGATTGCCGCCATAGCCATTGCAGGCGAGGATCAGCGCGCCGCAGCCGATGTGTTCGCGCGCGCCGTCGCCGCGCAGGATCTCGACGCCGCGGATGCGGCCGTCCGGCTCCGCCAGCAGCCGCTCGGCGACGCGTTCGCGTGAGGATGACGATGTCGCTCGCTTCGGCGGCGTTGCGCAGCGCGGTCGATCAATTCCCGCCCGGTGCGGCGTCGGCAGGCCGTGCATGCGCAGCGCCGAATGGCCCGGATAGTTGAAATTGTCGACAACATCGAAGGGCAAGCCGTAGCGGTCCGCCAGCCATTCGATCAGCGGTCCCGAGCCGCGCGCGACGGCGTCGACGACGGCGGCATCGGCCTCGCCATGCGCCTTGCGCTGGATGTCGGCGGCGAACAGTCGCGGGTCGTCGGCGATGCCCTTGGCGCGCTGGAACCGCGTGCCGGCGGCGGGAATGAGCCCGGCCGACAGCGCCGTCGAGCCGGCCGGCACGGCGTCGCGCTCGATCACGACGGCTTCGACGCCGGCTTCCTTCGCCGCGAGCGCCGCGCAGAGGCCGGCGGCGCCGGCGCCGATGATCAGCAGCGGTGCGTGCGCGTCGAATTCTTCGCCTTTTGCTGCCGTCAACGACCGACATCAAGGCAGTTCATCAAAGCGCGAGAGGCTTCGGGCCTGCGCAGATATTTGCCGCGCGCCGGCCCGACGATGTTCCCGTTGTCATAGACAAGCGCGCCGCGCAAGAAAGTGCTCTTCACCCGGCCGCTGAGTTCGACGCCCTCGAACGGCGAGTAGCCTTGCACCGATTCGGATTCGGCGGCGTGCACCACGAAACTTTCGTGCGGATCGACGATCGCGATATCGGCATCATAGCCCGGCGCGATATCGCCCTTGCTCGCCAGGCCGAAACGTTGCGCCGGCTTCCAGCTCAAAAGCTCGGCCATGTGGTTGTACGACATGCCGCGCTTGCTGCCCTCGCTCAGGACGCCCGACAGCAGATATTCGGTGCCGCCAAATCCCGATTTGGCCAGCCAGATATTGCTCGGGTCGTCCTTCGACCACTTCTGCTCGGCCGAACAGCAGGCATGATCGCTGACGATCCAGTCGATCTTGCGGTCAAGCACGGCCTGCCACAGCGCCTCGACGTCCTCGCGCGGGCGGATCGGCGGATTGACCTTGGCGTGCACCGCGCATTCGCAATCGGTATCGAGCAGAAGATGGCCGACCGTCACTTCGCGGCGGAATGCGATATGCGGGAAAACCTGCTGCATGGTCCACGCCGCATCCACCGCCTTGCGCGAACTCAAGTGCAGCAGATTGATGTTCAGGCAATTGGTTTCGTTGGCCAGATAGGATGCGATCCAGATGGCAAGTCCTTCGGAATGCGGCGGACGCGCCGCGCTGTAGGCATGCAGGCCGGTCAGCTTGCCTTCGCGTTCCACGATTTTTGTATAGGCGGTGAGGATTTCCGCCAGCTCGCAATGCAGGCTGACGCTGATATGCGCGGCCTTGTCGGGAAATTTCTCCATCAAGCGCTGCGCGCGAGCGCATGATGAACTCGAAATGCGCGATGTCGTAGCGCTCGTCGGGCCCGATCATCAGAAACTCGTTCTGCTGCGACGACGCTCCGTGCAGCCCGTAGCCGCCGTAAAACATGAAAATCTTGAACGAGGTGACGCCGTGCTCGGTGACGAGATATTCCATCTCGTCGATATGGCGCGACTTCGATCGGCGCAAGATGAAAGCCGTAATCGACCCAGAAATCGCCCTTCCGATTGCTTGTACACTTCGGGCATGAAGTCGCGATAAGGGCCGCCGCGATTGAGATAATAATGCCCGGTGCGCAGGTAATTCAGGCTTGAGGTGACGCCGCCCATGGCCGCGGCCTTGCTCTCCGAAACCGCGTCCTGCGCGAGCGGCGCATAGATGCCGATATGCATGTGCGCGTCGACGCATCCCGGGAATGCCAGGCGATTCTTGGCATCGAAGACTTGCTTCGCGTGCTCGGCCTGAATATCGGGTCCGAGCCGGGCGATCTTTCCGTCCTTGATCGCAATATCGAGACAATCGACCGAGGTCTTGTTCGGGCGAACCACGCGGGCATTCTTGATGACGGTATCGAAAAGCTTGTCCATGCGAGACATTCCTTGGCTTACTATCGTTTCTTGCTGTCCGGCGCGGCGCCGCTTCATACTGCTTGCCGCGCGCGAGCATTTCCGGCGTGCCGATCAGCCGGTTGAGCGCGTCGAAATCGAACATGCGCGTCGCGGAACGGCTCGGTGCTGCCGTGCGCCTTCAGCGAGCCGTAGAATTCCTCCGCCGCCTTGGCCAGCGCGCGCACGATCGCCGCCGGGAAAGATGACGAAGCGCAAAGCCGAGCGCCTCGCAGTTCGCTCGCCGCCAGCATCGGCGTCTTGCCGCCCTCGACCATGTTGGCCATCAGCGGCGTCGCTTGTCCGATCGCGCGCCGATGCGGCCGAGTTCGTCGCGCTTGCGCGGCGCCTCGATGAACAGCATATCGGCGCCGGCCTCGCGATAGAGCGCGGCGCGCGCGACCGCGCGGTCGAAGCCTTCGACCGCGACCGCGTCGGTGCGGGCGATGATCAGCGTCTCGCGCGAGTGGCGCGCATCGACCGCCGCCTTGATCTTGCCGACCATCTCCGCCGCCGGGATCAGCGCCTTGTCGTCGAGATGGCCGCAGCGCTTGGGAAAATCCTGGTCCTCGATCTGGATGGCGTTGGCGCCGGCGCGCTCGAGCAGGCGCACGGTGCGCTCGACATTGAGCGCATTGCCGTAGCCGGTGTCGGCATCGACCACGAGATGCGCGCGCACGCGGTCGCGGATCAGCGCGACGGTCTCGACCACCTCGTTCATGCTGACCAGGCCGATGTCGGGCCGGCCGAGCCGCGTATAGGCGATGGCCGCGCCGGAGACATAAAGCGCCTCGAAGCCGGCCTGCTCGGCGATCAGCGCGGTGAGCGGATCATAGACGCCCGGCGCGATCAGGATCGGCGGGCGCGCGAGGCGGGCGCGTAAGGTGGTATCGGTCATGCGTCACATTCCAAGATAAGCGCGTTTGAGCGCGGGATCGGCGCCGATGTCCGCGGCGCTGCCGGACATGACGAATTTTCCCTCGGCGAGAATATAGGCGCGGTTGGCGACTTCGAGGCTCTGCACCACGTTCTGCTCGACCAGCAGCACCGAGACGCCGTCGGCGTTGATGCGCCTGATCAGCGCGAACAGTTCCTCGACCAGCAGCGGCGACAGGCCGAGCGACGGCTCGTCGAGGATGATCAGCTTCGGCTCGGCCATCAGGCCGCGGCCGATGGCGAGCATCTGCTGCTCGCCGCCCGACAGCGTGCCGGCGCGTTGCGCACGGCGTTCGTACAGCCGCGGGAAGATCGCGAAACACGCGCTCGCGGTTTTGCGCGCGGCGCGCGCCGGCGCGGCGATAGCTGCCGAGATCGAGATTCTCGCGCACCGACAGATTGGGGAAGATGCGCCGGCCTTCCGGCACGTGAATAAGCCCGCGCGCGACGATCGCCGGCGGCTTCTCGCGGCCGACGTCGACGCCGTCGAAGCGGATCGCGCCGCGCGCGCGCGCGCAGGATGCCGGAAATGGTGCGGTTGAGCGTCGATTTGCCGACGCCATTGGAGCCGAGCACCGCGACGATCTCGCCAGCGTTCGACCGTGAGATCGATGCCGCGCAACACTTCGGTCTCGCCGTAGCCGGCGTGCAGGCCGCTGCACCGCAAGCAGCGCGCTAGCGGCCATGCGCGCCCCCGAGCTTTGCCGCCGCGCCGTGGCCGAGATAGGCCTCGATCACCGCCGGATCGGCGGCGACCTGCGCCGGCGTGCCCTCGGCGATGACGCGGCCTTCCGCCAGCACGAAGACGTGTTCGGCGAGGCTCATCACCGCCTGCATCACGTGCTCGATCATCATGATGGTGATGCCGCGCCCGCAGAAGCCGCGGATGACCGGCACGATGTCGCGGATTTCGGACGGGTTGAGGCCCGGCCAGCACCTCATCGAGCAGCAGCAGTTTCGGCTCGGTCGCCAGCGCGCGCGCAAGCTCGAGCCGCTTGCGCCCGGCGACGGTCAGCGTATCGGCCGGCCGGTCGAGCATGTCGCCCAGCCCGACGTCGTGGCCGACCTGTTCGGCGGCGGCGAGCGCCGCCGTGCGCGCGCGCGGTGATGCAGATGCGCCCCGACCAGGATGTTTTCGCGCACCGACAGGCCGGCAAACGGCTGCACGATCTGGAAGGTGCGCGCGATGCCGCGCCGCGCCAGCCGATGCGGCGGCTCGCCGGTGATGTCCTCGCCGGCATAGCGCACCGAGCCTTCGCTCGGCTTGAGGAAGCCGGAGATGATGGAGAAGAGCGTGGTCTTGCCGGCGCCGTTGGGGCCGATCAGCGCGGTGATGCGCCCTTCCGGCGCGGCGAGCGATGCGGCGTTCACCGCCAGCAGACCGCCGAAGCGGTGCGTGACGCGCTCCACGACCAGGAGCAGACTCAGCCATGACCGGCCTCCGCGCTCGCGGCAGCTGGCCGGCGCGACGGCGCGTCAGCCATCTGCGCACCTGCGCGCAGACCGCCGATCAGCCCGCGCGGCATAAAGCCAGATGACCAGCACCAGCACGGCGCCATAGACGATAAGATCGAGGCCGGGCGCATCGCCGGTTACCAGCTTCGCAGCCTCGCCCAGCGACTTGACCGACCAGCGCGCCGAGCAGCGGCCCGAACACGGTGCCGACGCCGCCGATGATCGGCGTCAGCAGCGCCTCGACCGAAATCCAGGTGCCGTAGGCGATGCGGAGCGTCGATGAACAGGAAATATTGCGCGTAGAAGCATCCGGCGGCCGCGGTGATGCGCGCCGGAGATGACCATGGCCGTCGAGCTTGACGCTGGGTGGCGTCGACGCCGAGCGCCTTCGCGGCATCTTCGTTCTCGCGCACCGCGATCAGCCAGGCGCCGAAGCGCGAGCGCTCGATCAGCCGCGCGATCACCAGCGAGACCGCGACCAGCGCGAGGATGACCCAGTAGAACACCGCGCGGCTCTGGAACTGCATACGCCTCGACGCGCAGATCGAGCTTGATCAGCGTGCCGACGCCGGCGCCGGTGATCGGCGCGACGCTGGCGACGATGCGCAGCACCTCGGCAAAGGCGAGCGTCACCAGCGCAAAATAAGAGCCGCGCAGGCCGGAGCGAAATGTCAGCGCGCCGATGACGGCGCCGAGCGCGGCGCCGGCGGCGATGCCGGCGGCAAAGCCGAGCCAGGCATTGACGCCGTAGCGCACCTGCAGAATCGCGGTGACATAGGCGCCGGTGCCGAAGAAGGCGGCGTGGCCGAACGAATATTGCCCGCCATAGCCGCCGAGGATGTTCCAGCCCTGCCCGGCCAGCGCGATCAGCAGCGTCACGACAAGGAAATTGAGCACGACGTTCGAGTGCGACGACGCAGCGGCACCGCGGCCAGCGCGGCGACGACCACAGCGATCGGCGCAAGCGCTTTCATGCGCGCGCTCCGAACAGGCCGCTCGGCCGCACCAGCAGCACGGCGATGAAGATGAGGAAGATGCCGATCTGGCCGAGCGACTCGCCGAGGAACAGGCCGGACAGGCTTTCCACCACGCCGATCAGCAGGCCGCCGATCAGCGCGCCCGGCACCGAGCCCATGCCGCCGAGCACGACGATGGTGAAGGCGACCAGCACGAAGGCATTGCCCACCGTCGGATTGACGTAATAGGTCGGGATCAGCAGGCAGGCGGCGATCGCAACGCAGGCGGTGCCGAGACCGAAGGTCACGGCATAGACATGCGCCACGTCGATGCCGGCGAGCTCGGCGCCGAGCTTCTCCTTGGCGACGGCGCGGATCGCGCGGCCGATATCGGTGAAGCTCATGATCAGCCAGAGCGCGAGCGCGACGCCGAACACGGCGGCAAAGCCGACGACGCGCGGCACCGCCAGAAACGTGACGCCGACATCGATGGTCTCGAAGGCATAAGGCACTTCGATGGTGCGCGTGTCGGCGCGGAACGCGTAGAGCAGCGCGTTCTCGATGACGACGGCAAGGCCCAGCGTCACCAGCAGCATGTTGCGGTCGTCGCCATGCGAGGCCGGGCCGATGACGAAGCGCTGCAAGGCATAACCGAAGACGAAGAACGCCGGCGCCAGCAGGAAGACGGCGACGTAAGGGTCGAGGCCGAGCAGGCGGAACGCGAAGAAGGCCGCGAACAAGGCCGCGCTCAACAGCGCGCCGTGCGCGAAATTGATGATGTGCAGCACGCCGTAGATCAGCGTCAGCCCGAGCGCGACAAGCGCATAGACCGCGCCGGTCATCAGGCCGTTGAGGACCGCAGGGATCAGGATGGCGGGCGACAGCACGGAACGCACCAGAAGCCGCGGGCGGCGCGCGATGGCGCCGCCCGCAGCTCGTGACCGTTACGCCGGCATCGGGAACACCGGCTTCGCGTTGGCGAAGGCCGGCGGCAGGATCACCTTGATGTCGTTGTCGAGCACCTGCGTGTTGACCGGCGCGGCGCCCTCGTTCTGGCCGTTGACGAACTTGGTCGGCCCATAGGGCATGACGTGGCCGGCGAAGGTCGAACTCGCCAGCGCCGCGGTGACCTTGGCGTGGTCGGCGGAGGCCGCGCGCTGCGAGCGCATCGGCGATCAAGCCGACGCAGCTGTAGTTCATATAGACCTCGTAGGTGAAGAACTGGCCCTTGTCCTCGACCTTCTTCTTCAGCGCCAGCGCCTTCGGCGTTGCTGCGGATCGAACCAGTGATTGCAGTCCATGATGTACTTGGCGGCCTCGGGGAATTCCTTGACGAACTTGTAGGAGGACGCGGCGCCGCCGAGCACCGAGTAGATGCCCTTCGGCCGCACGTGCTGCTGCTGCATGGTGCGGGCGAGCAGGACGTATTCGTTGTAGTAGTTGGCCGGAATGACGATATCCGGGTTCTGCGCCTTGATCTTGAGCACGACGTTGTTGAAGTCGCGGGTCGGCGTCGGATGCGGGATGGTCTCCAGTACCTGGAAGCCGGACGCCGGCAGCTGCGCGTTGAGCAGCTTGGCGAGACCGGAGCCGAACAGCGAATCTTCGTGCACGATCATCACGGTCTTCGCCGGCTTGCCGGCCGCATCGTTGATGGCGGCGAGATTGGCGAGCGCCGTCTTGGCGATGACGCCGAAGCCGGGGCCGAAGCGGAAGGTGTTTTTCAGGCCGCGCGTGACGATGGTGTCGGCGACGCCGACGTCGACCACGTAAGGCAGCTCATAGCGCGCCGCGGCTTGCGTGGTGGCGAGGCAGATGTTGCTGGCATAGCCGCCGACGATGCAGGCGACGCCGGCCGAATTCATCTTCTCGACCTCGGCGATGCCGCCGTCCGGCGTCGATTGCGCATCGCCGAGCACGGCGTCGATCTTGCCCAGCCCCTTGATGCCGCCGGCGGCATTGATTTCCTCGATCGCCATGGTGGCGCCGAGCCGGCCTTGCTGGCCGGAGTAAGACAGCGCGCCGGTGACCGGATGCAGCACGCCGAGCTTCACGCCGGCGCCTTGCGCGCGCAGCACGGACGGCATGGCGACTGCCGGCCGCGCGCGCCCAGCGCCGTGGTGGCGAGGAATGCGCGGCGGCTGAATGGAATTTTACGGTTGGACATGTGACTCTCCCTCGTGGTTAGCGTTGCGGCGCGAGATCCGCCCGCTTGGTTTTGACATTCACGATTTTCGAACTTGGCTTTGCTGGATGTCTTAGATCGGCGCGGCGCATGACCGGCGCCCAGGCTTTCGTATCGGCGGCGCCCGAGCGCACGAGATCGATCTCGAAGGCGTAGCGATCGGGGCGGTAAAGCGCGTGCAGATGCTCGACGCCGCGCCCGGTCTGGTCGTAGACGACGCGAACGAGCTCGATCAGCGGCGATCCGGTGTGCAGGCCGAGCGCCTCGGCGACGTCGGGCGTCGCCAGCCCCGCGCTGATGCGCTGGCGCGCGCGCTCGACCTTGACGCCGGCGCGCTCGAGCAATTCGAGCAGCGGCCGCGCCGCCAGTTCCTGCCGGGTGAAGGTCACCGACACGCTCTCCGGCACATGCGTGGTCAGATAGGAGAACGGCAGGCCATCGACCGAGCGCACGCGCACCGAGCGTTGCAGCAATTGGTCCGGCGCGGCGCCGAGCGCCTGCGGCCACCGCGCCTTCCGCCGGCACGTAGTCGAAGGACAAAAGCTTGACCGCGGTGCGGCGGCCCATCTCGGCGAGATTGGCGAGCACGCCGGAAATGTCGGCGGTCATCGGCGCCGGCGACGGCCGGTAGATCACCCGCGTGCCGGCGCTGCGGCGCCGTTCGATCAGGCGTTCGCGCGCGAGTTCGCCGAGCGCGCGCCGCACGGTCACGCGTGACACGCCGTGCACGCCAGCCAGATCATTTTCGGTCGGCAGCTTGGCGCCGAAGCCGATGGCGCCGCTCAGGATGCGGTCGCGCAGGACGAGATAGACCTGCTTCGCCTTCGCTTCGCCCAGCCAGTCGCGCAAGCACCGCACCCCCATCGCCAGCGCCGCCGGCGGACGCTTTACTTGGTATTCTTTAGCATACAATATTGCGGACCCTCGACAAGCCCGCCAAGGCTGAGGCAGACCGCGCGCATGAGCCAGCCGCAGACCCTGATCGACAAAGTGTGGTCGGCGCATGAGATCACGCGGCGCGAGGACGGCGCCGCTCTGCTTTGGGTCGACCGGCATTACGTGCACGAAGGCTCATTCCACGCCTTCAGCCAGATGAAAGCGCGCGGCCGCACCGTCGCCGAGCCCGGCCTCACCTTCGGCGTCGCCGATCATTACGTGCCGACGCGCGGGCGCGCTCAAGGCATCGCCGACCCCGAGATCGCCGCCATGGTGCGCAATCTCGACGCAAACGCCGCGGAAAGCCAGCATCACCCTGTTCGGCCTGCGCGATCCGCGCCAGGGCATCGTGCACGTGGTCGGGCCCGAGCAGGGACTGACGCTGCCTGGGCTGCTGATCGTCTGCGGCGACAGCCACACCTCGACGCATGGCGCTTTCGGCGCCTACGCCTTCGGCATCGGCGCGTCCGAAGTCGCGCATGTGCTGATGACGCAGACGCTTGTGGCAAAAGAAGCCGAAGCGCATGCGCATTAGGGTCGACGGCCAGACCGCGGCGGGCATCGCGGCTAAGGACATTGCGCTTGCCATCATCGCGCGCATCGGCGCCGACGGCGCGCAAGGCCATGCCGTCGAATTTGCCGGCGAGCGCCATCGCGCGCGCTGTCGATGGAAGGCCGCATGACGCTGTGCAACATGTCGATCGAGGCCGGCGCGCGCTGCGGCATGGTGGCGCCGGACGCGACCACTTTCGCCTATCTCAAGGGCCGGCCTTTTGCCCCGAAGGGCGCGGCTTTCGACCAGGCGGTCGAGGATTGGTCCGCGCTCACCACGGACCGCGACGCGACGTTCGACCGCGAGGTTACGCTGGACGCCGCCGCGATCGCGCCCATCGTGACTTGGGGTACGACGCCGGACGATGCGCTGCCGATCGATGCGCGGGTGCCCGATCCAGCGCGCGAGCCCGATGCCACGCGCGCCAACTACCTGCGCGAAGCGCTCGACTACATGGGCATCGCGGCGGGCACGAAGCTGACCGACATCAAGGTCGACCGCGTCTTCATCGGCTCCTGCACCAATGCGCGCATCGAGGACCTGCGCGCCGCGGCGGCTGTGCTCGCCGGCCGCGTCAGCAAGGTGCCCGGCCTGGTGTCGCCGGGCTCGTCGCAGGTGAAGCGGCAGGCCGAGGAAGAAGGCCTCGACCGCATTTTCCGCGACGCCGGGCTTGAATGGGCGGACTCAGGCTGCTCGATGTGCGTCGGCATCAATGGCGATCTGGTGCCGGCCGGCGAACGCTGCGCCTCGACCACCAACCGCAATTTCCGCGGCCGTCAGGGGCGCGGCGCGCGCACGCATCTGATGTCGCCGGCCATGGTGGCCGCGGCAGCCGTCAGCGGACACCTCGCCGATGTGCGGCCGTTGCTCGCCGGGCGCAAGCCTTAGGAGGGACGCATGGAGAAATTCGTCCGCCTCACCGCCAAGGCTTGCCCGCTGACCGCGCCCAATCTCAACACCGACCAGATCTTGCCGGCGCGCTATCTCAAATGGCCGCGCGCACGCGGCCTCGGCACCGTGCTGTTCCAGGATTTGCGCTTCGCCGCCGACGGCGCCGAGCGCCCGGATTTTCCGCTCAACAAACCGATTTGGCGCGACGCCAAAATTCTCATCGCCGGACGCAATTTCGGCGGCGGTTCTTCGCGCGAGGCGGCGGTGTACGCGCTCTACGATTCCGGCATTCGCTGCGTTATCGCGCCGTCCTTCGGCGACATCTTCGCGCAGAACGCCGTGAAAAATGGCCTGCTGACGGCGGTCGTTTTGGAAGCCGATAGTGCCGAACTAGCTGCATCGGTAGCCGCCAATCCCGAGCGTCCGATCACCGTCGATCTCGAAGCGCAGACGATTACCTACGGCAGCAGCCGTTGCACCTTCGCGATCGACGCGGTCAGCCGCAATCAGCTCATCAATGGCTGGAACGACGTTGATTTGACCGAAAGCTACCGCGAGCAAATATCCGCCTTTCGCGACGAGGATTGCGCTCGCAGGCCTTGGGCTGCACCGGCAAGCGACCGCTAGAGGCGATGCCCATGTATGGCCCGTCGATATATTGCCTACCACCCCAACTCAACGTTAGGATTCGCCAGTTTCGTATCGCTCATTGACGGCGCGTAGTGTGGACGGTCCCCGTGCATCAGCCTGCGATCGCGTTTTCCGAAGTGAGCCTGAGGCTTGGTGACACCACTATCTATGACAGCCTCTCCTTTGAAGTCGGCGCTGGTGAGTTTGTTTGCCTGCTGGGTCCCTCCGGCTGTGGAAAATCAAGCACGCTGCGGTTGATTGGTGACCTTCTGCCTTATCAAGGCGGCACAGTCAGCGTCGAAGGCACGGCGCCCAAAGAGGCCTGGGAACGGCTTGCCTACGTATTCCAGACGCCGCGGCTCCTGCCGTGGAAAAATGCGCTCGACAATGCGGCCTTCGGACTTGAGATGCGACACCCCGAGACCGGCCTCGAGACGCGACGGCGACGTGCGATCGATGAACTAACGCGCCTGGGTCTCGGCGGTGATGCGTATAAGATGCCGAGCATGCTGTCTGGCGGCGAGCGTCAGCGGGTGGCGATTGCCCGCGCACTGGCGCTTGATCCGCATATTATACTGATGGATGAGCCGTTTTCGGCGCTCGACCACAATTCCCGTACCCGGCTGCGCCAGCAAATCGTCGAACTTTGGCATAACACGCGCAAGACGGTGCTGTTCGTAACGCACGATATCGACGAAGCGCTCTATCTGGCCGATCGCATCATTGTCCTATCGCATAAGCCAGCAACTGTCCGCGAAGTCGTTACGGTCACGGCGGCGCGGCCGCGCGATCCCGAGCATGACCCCGATCTCAAGCGGCAGCGTGCAAATCTAATCGACATATTCAAAAAAATGGAAACCCAGACCGAGGAGGAGCAGGTCGCATGAACAAAAAAAAGTGGACGCTAACAGGACGGATTGTGGCCGTCGCTGCGATCGCTTTGTTTCAGGCGATCACGGTCGCCGGGGCCAAGGAAGTTGTGACTTTTGGCTATCTTGCGGATCCTTCGCACGAAGCCGTGCTCTGGGCACTGCGAAACGGTAAGGTCACATCAGAGACGATCGACGTGCAGGCGACTGGCCTCCAGATTTCAGCGCTGATCCAGGCGACCTCAGCGCGCACCTACGACGTCATCGAGACCGCCGCCATGGCGATTCCCCGCGCACGCGAACACGGCCTCGACCTGCTCATCATCGGCAGCGGGCTGCGCTACCACACTTCGGGCGAAGGCGCCGGGATTTGGGTGAAAAAGGACAGCCCGATAAAAACGATTGCCGACTTGAAAGGTAAAAAACTGGCGGTCTATTCGCTCGGCTCAGCCGGCATCACCCTCGTGCGCATTGCGCTACACGATGTGTACGGGTTGAACGTATCGCTCAAGGGCGGCGATCTCGATTTCGTCGAGATGCCTTCGCCGGCAATGCCGGCGGCACTCGCCACCGGTAAAGTCGATGCTGCCGCGCTGATTCATGCGCAGGCATACCTGGCGCAGAAAACCGGTGAATTCCGTGTCATCGGCCAGACCGCGCAGGACCTCACCAAAAAGTTCAAACTGCGCATGGTCTCAGCCGTGCTGGCCGGTTACGGCGACAAATTGCGCGCGAAGCCGGAGGTGTACCGCGAGTTCCAGCGGATCCTGCACGCATCCATGGAATACGCCATCGCGCACCCGGAAGAAGTCTATCCCGAAGTCGGCAAGCAATTCAAAATTGAGCCCGACTTCTTCAAGGCCTGGTTTACGCGCTTCTCCGATTTCCCGGTCGTGCTCTCCGAGCAAGACGTCAAGGCAATCTCGCTTCTGTGGGAGAAAGCGAAGGAACTCGACATCCTCAAGAGCTACCCACCGGTTCAGGAGACGATCTGGAGTGGTGCGCTAACCGAAAAAGCGCTGGGCAAGTGATCGCCGCACTGGCGCCCGTTAGCAAAACTGAATCGAAATCGCGGTCTAAGACGGTCGTGGTCGCCCATCTGTTTACGTTGGCCGTACTGCTGGTCTGGTGGGGCTATTCGCAGATCGTCCCTGATTATCAGTTGCCGGGGCCTTGGCCGGTGGCACGGCGGATCGGCTCGTTCCTCACCGACGGCAACGACCTCACTCAGCTTGGCGTTTCCTTACTTCATGTCACAGCGGCCATCGGAATTGCTTTCGTGCTTGGCTGCGCTTTGGCGGTGCTGTCGCACTCTTTTCAGGCTCTGCAACTGCTCATCGATGGACGGATCACGCCGTTCCTTAATGCCTTTTCCGGCATCGGCTGGCTCTTCCTTGCGATCCTCTGGTTCGGCCTGAACGACACGACCGTCATTTTCGCGGTAACGCTCATTTTGCTGCCTTTCACGATCATCAATATTGGCGCGGGTCTGCGCGAGCTCGACCACGACCTTCTCGAACTCGGCAAAAGTCTCAGCCCCAATCCATTGCGTCGTACGATCAAAATCGTCGTACCCCTGCTTTTGCCTTACCTGTTCACCGCCCTACGCACGAGCTTTGGAGTCTCCTGGAAAGTTGTGCTTACAGCCGAACTGTTTGGCGGGAATAGCGGCGTCGGCTATCTGCTCAATGTCGCGCGGCAGGAGTTCGATACCGAGACCATCTTTGCCATCATCTTTTTCATTCTCATGTTCGTCGCCGCGTCGGAAATCGTACTATTCCGCCCAATTCAGCGCCGCCTCGACCGGAGATTTGCGCGTGGCCAATAAGAGGACATCCGCCGCAATAACCCAGCGATTGATCGCCGACGGCGCTGTCGTTGCCGTGGTTGCCGTGTGGTGGATTGGTGCGCGCCATCTACCGGCCTTCGTGCTACCCGGGCCGCTGGACGTCTTGAAAGAGACGGCGCGCTTCGTGATCGACGGGGGCACCGCCTACCACGCCGCGGTCAGCTTCGGGCGGGTCGTCGTCTCTGTCATAATCGCGATGTCGCTCGCGCTCGCGCTTGCCTCGGCCGTGCGCGCGGCGCCGATTTTTGACGAGATAGTCGAGCGGCGCATTCTGACGTTCTTCAACAGCTTTCCTTCCGTCGGCTGGGCAATCCTTGGCGTCGTCTGGTTCAAAATCTCGACGCCGACCGTATTGTTCATCCAGACAGCGATTATCCTGCCGTTTTGCATCATCAATGCGCTCGCCGGATTTCGCCAGATCGATCCCGATCTCGACGAGCTTGGCCTGAGCCTGACACGCAGCCCAATTCGGCGTTTTTTCAAAGTCACACTCCCGCTGGTCGCCCCTTTTTTGATCGCGGGGCTCCGCGTTTCATACGGCATCTGCTGGAAAATCGCCCTGGTATCGGAGCTGTTCGGCGCCTCCTCCGGCCTCGGCTACCTGTTGATGCGCGCGCAGACGACCTCCGACGCGGCCACGGTCTTCGCCTGCTGCCTGGTCATCGTCCTGATCTTCGGTGTGACCGACTATTTCGTCTTGAGGCCCCTCGCCGCCCGCTTCTCAGTAAATCAGGATCATGCATCATGAGCACTGTCGAAAAGATCGGCCCCGCCCCTCGCATCGCCGTCGAGCACGACGGCAAAGGCGAACTGGTCATTTTTCTGCATGGTATCGGGGGCAATCGGCTGAACTGGACGGACCAGATCGAGGCCTTTGCTCCGTATTATCATGCTGCGGCCTGGGATGCCCGCGGCTACGGCGATAGCGACGATTACGAGGGGCCGCTGAACTTCGGCAGCTATGCCGACGATCTCGCCCGCGTGCTCGATCATTTCGAAGCGGCGCGCGCTCACGTCGTCGGCCTGTCAATGGGAGGGCGCATCGCCATGGATTTCGTCGCGCGTTACCCGCAGCGACTGCTCACCCTTACACTGTGCGATACGCATAAAGGATTTGCCGGCCTTTCCGAGGAAAAGAAGAAAGCCTTCATTGCCTCGCGCAAAGCACCCCTCCTCGCCGGCAAGGAGCCAAAGGACATCGCCGAACCGGTTGCGCGCAGCTTGGTCGGGCCGAATGCGTCAGAAGCCGCTTTTCGGCGACTTGTGGACAGTATGTGCCGGCTGCATAAGGAATCTTATATCAAGAGCATCGAAGCCACTGCGATGATGGACGTGCGCAGCGACCTCGGCGCAATCAAGTGTCCGACCCATGTCGTTGTCGGCAGCGAGGACCGACTGACGACCGTGGATATGGCGAGAGAGATTGCCAGCGAAATTCCGGATGCGGAGTTGACCGTTATCAACGACGCTGGGCATTTGTCGAACATCGAAAAACCGGTGGAATTTAACGCGGCGGTACTGACCTTTCTACGCCGGCACGCGAGACGCTAGGAGTCGGCAGGGCCGTCATCATTGTCATGCGCATAGCGGGCTGCGCTCGACCAGATCCGTCCTCTTCCGCCGACCACGCCACCAGCTCGAATACCGCAGTCAAGAATGGATAAACGGCGATGCGTTGCCGTGCCGCCTCGAGCGTTTCCATGCCTCCTTTACTTTCCGCAAATCCTTCTTCGACGCGGCGTCGTTTGAATTCTATTCGATGCCGCTTGAAAACCTCATGGTCGCTGTGCATGGTCGCGCGTATGGTGCATGAACCGATCCGCGCTGAAACCGATGTTCTCGTGATTGGGTCCGGCGCCGCCGGCATGTATGCGGCCATTGAGGCCGCACGCGCGGGCTGTCGCGTCCTGCTCGCTGACCGAAGCTTGGTCGGCCGGGGTGGCGCCACCGTGATGGCACAAATGACGGTCGCCGTCGCCCTGGGATCGGCGACGGCGGACCATTGGAGCTACCATTATCAGGATACGTTGGCCGCAGGCCGTGGCCTTTGCAACGATTCGCTAGCGCGGTTGCTGTGTGAGGACGGGCCAGATTGTATTCGCGCCATGGACGATTGGGGCGTCGGTTGGGCGCGCAAGGACGGCCGCATTGCGCAGGCCATGGCGCCCGGGCATGACCGCCCGCGCTGCGTCTATGTGGATTTCCTGAATACCGGACCTGCGGTGTCCAAGACGCTGCGGACCGTGGTGAACAGAACAGACGGCATCCGAAAGGCGGGCGATCTATGCATCGTTGATCTTATACGCTCGGACGGCTGCATCGCAGGCGCCATTGCTTGGCATCTCGGTTCCGGCGCCCCGGTCATCCTTTCGGCCAAGGCGACGATCCTGGCGACCGGCGGGCTCACAAGGCTTTATCGACGCAATAGCGCATCGGCCAATATGGGTGGTGATGGATATGCGCTGGCGCTTCGCGCGGGCGCCTCCCTCGTCGATATGGAGTTTGTACAATTTTTTCCCATTGGCCATCTCGCGCCTCGCCTCATCGGCATGGATCCGATCATGTGGGATCCGTTCCGCTACAAGCTCGGCGGGCGGCTGCTCAACAACCAAATGGAAGAATTCACACAGAACTACGGCGTGGTGGAGGAAGGCAAATACGTTGTCACACGGGATGTCGGCAGCTACGCAATCATGAAAGAAGTCGACGCCGGCCGGGGCTCGCCGCATGGCGGCGTGTACCTTAGCTTCCAGCACTGCTCCGAAGCCGCTTTGCGCGCCGCCTTCGGTCCAGTGATCGATCGGCTCGCCGCGAACAATATCGACCTCACCAAGATGCCGGTCGAGGTGGCGCCGATTGCCCATTATCACATGGGCGGCATTGCGGCCGATGTGCATATGCAGACGGAATTGCCAGGCTTATTCGCGGCCGGGGAAGTTGTTGGCGGCGCCAACGGGGCTAATCGGCTTTCCGGTAACGCCATCACCGAAGCTCTCGTATTCGGTCGTCGCGCCGGTCGCAGCGCAGCCCAGTTTGCCAACCGGATGCGAGCGCAGCCAGCCGGGGCTGATACTGCACACCCGGCGCTTGATGTTGTGCTCGCCACCGCGCCGAAGCGCGATTTTAACACTGCCGAGGCGGTGCAGACGCTTCAGACCACGATGCAGAACGATGTCGGCGCATTGCGAAACGCATCGGGGCTCATTCGTGCGCTCAAGACCATCGACCGGCTGACTGGCGAGCTTGGTGATGCCCCACTTGGCGACGGCGGCCGCTTCGACATGCAGCGAGTTGATTGGTTTGACCTGCGCAATATGCTGCTGGTGGCCCGCGCCGTCGTCGAAGCCGCGCTCAGCCGCAGGGAGACACGTGGTGCGCACCAGCGTGACGATCACCCGCATACGGCGCCGGAGTGGGCGGTCAATCAATACATCAGGTTACGCGATGGCCGCGTCGTATTGTCGGGGGCGCCGGCAGCGGCGGCGGTCGCTTCATGAGCGAAACTGCGACTCTCAAGATTTGGCGCGGCCTCGATGTTGATGCCGGCCGCTGGGAAACATATGAAGTTCCGTTTGAGCCTGGCCAGTCGGTCCTTGACGGTCTACGCTGGATTAGAGTCAATCGCGATCCGAGCTTGGCGATCCGCTTCTCCTGCATCAATGCCAACGCCTGCAAGGAGTGCATGATCGAAGTCGACGGCAAGACCGTTTATGCCTGCACCGAGCGGCTACAACCGCGAGAGATGACGCTGACGCCGCTGTCCAATAAGAAATTAGTACGCGACCTGGTGACAGAGATCGCACCGCCGGCGGAGCGGTTTACGTCCTCGGGACGCTAAATCTATTCGTTCCAGAACTGCCGAATAAATGGAGGGGCGACCAATTGGTCGTAGGGGACCGGCTGCGAGGTCAACCCGTTTGCAGCAGCGAACTTGTTCAGCCCATCGACCGCTTCCTGCGAAATGTTTGCATCGTAGAAGGGCGCATCTCGCGCCACCAGATCTCCGATCAGCGAAGCCTCTTCCGCCGGAAAGAGCCGAGTGCCCACCTCCGTGGCGAGAGAAGGATCCGCCTTGAGCGCCCGTTGGGTCCTTACAATTGCTCGCACTGCGGCAGCGGCGACTTGCGGTTGCTCGTTAATGAACCGGTCGGTCGTGGTCAGCGCCGCAAAATTATAAAAGCGCGCCCCCGGCGGGCCATCGCCCCGCCGTAGATCGAGATGGATCTTTGCAACACCGAGCTTCTCGCCGATTGCGGCGCGCATGCCGTTGCCCCAATAAGCATCCGCGCCTCGCTCGATCGCATCGACACCATCATGTCCGCGCCATAGTTCGTTTTTGCCGGTGGTCGGGCTCGGAACGATCTCAACCTTGTCCCGTTCAAGATTGATCCCCGCTTCGGCCAACATGTGCTTGAGAGCCATGTTAGGAAATGCCGTCGACGACGAAATCCGCAGTCCTTTGATGGCATTCATATCGCCGCGTTTAACGCCGAGATCGGCGCGAACAGCCATGAACCAGTAGGAGTATTGAGCGAGCGCACACAAGAGCCTGGCGCCCTTCCAGGCGGGAAACGTTCGAGTCGCGGCGTAGGCCGGACCGCCGAAAAAATGCAGCGTGCCGTCGCGCAGATGCTCGGGCCCGCTTCTCGCCCCGTAAACGAGCTCAAGTTCGATATCGATCCCCTCTTGCTTGAAGAATCCGAGTTCAACCGCGGCGGTGGCCACGAAATATGACGGCGAATCGACGTCAGCAACCATCAAACGAAGCATTCGACACACGCCTAAGAGCACGGAGTGGAAAGATCGCCAGTCATCGACGCCTTCAATGCGTTGTCGCGACAATCGCCTCGTAAGGCACGTGACCTGACAGAATTCCGACATCGCGCGCGAATTGGTTCATTCCGGCAACGAAGTCCGGTGAGATCGTGGTTTCGTAGTAGGGAAGATCGCGCCTGATCAACTCGGCAATCAACTCCGCCTCCGCCGGCGGAAACAGCTTGCGCCCGATCTTGGTCGCAAGCGTAACGTCCTCTTTCAATGCGGCATGCGTCGCGGCAATCGCCCGAACGGCAGCAGGCGCAACTGTCGGCAACCGCTCGATCACGCGATCGCTCGTCGCTATCGACGCCATGGTATAGTTGAAACAAGGTTTCGGGCCATCGCCGCGGCGCACATCGAGCACGACCGTTCCGGCGCCGCGGCGCACAGCCACCTCCGCACCCATGCCGTTGGCCCAAAAGCCATCGATTTTGCGATCCTCGAGCGCTTTGGCCGCGGTGAGCCCGAAATTGATACTTTGACCAGTCGCGCCCGGAACCGGCGCGATCTTCACGCGGTCCCGATCGAAATCAAAGCCGGCCTCAACGAGAAGCCGGCGGAGTCCCATATCGACCCAGGGTGCTGCTCCGATATTGCGGCCCTTCACCACCTCGAGGTCACCTCGCCGGGCCTCCAGGTCCTTATGCATGACAAGAAACCAATACATGCCCTGCGCCTGCGCGCAGAGCAGCTTGACGCCCTGCCACTGTGGAAAGGCGGCGAGCGCCGAATGAGCGGACCCGCCAACGAAGTCGACCGCACCCGAGTGCAACGCGGCATAGGCCTTGTCGACCGGAAAAATCAGCTCGAGCTCGACGTCGAGCCCCTCTTTCTTGAAGAATCCGAGCTCGATCGCGGCAATGGCCGGGAAGTACGAGTTCGAAATCATGTCGGGCACGGCAAGCTTCATCGCGCTAAGCCACTCGTCACCTGTTTCGGCAGACCATCGAAAACGATTGCGGAAGCGTGATCCGGTCCCGTCTGCCTCGTCTGCTACTTGGCGATTTGTAGCGCCTTGGTTCTGACATCGGCGTCGACAAATTTGTCGAGGTCGACCGGTTTGGTGAGGTTGCCCGTCGTCACCAGCAGATCGCGCAACCAGGCGAGCTTGTTCATTGGGATCGGCATTTTCGGATCAACGGCCGAATATTTTTTCACTTCATCGAACGTGAAAGCCGCCAGCGGATTGTCCGGTTTGAGCATGCGTGACCTCGCGCGTCAGCTCGATTGTCTGGTCGCGGTTGGCAAGGGCATGACTAAATCCAGCCATTTCGGCGGCAAGGAAGCGCGCAGCGTCATCTTTCCGCGCAGCCAGCGTCTTTCCGGTCGAATAGATGCAGAAACGAACGTAATTCGGAACGGCTTCGATCGCGTGAACGAGCAGCTTGACGCCGGCTTTCTTGGCCGCCGGCGCGAACCCGCTGGATGCCGCCGCCGCATCAACGATGCCGGCCGCGAGTGCCTTGAAACGATCGGCGTCGCTGCCCATGATGGTGAACTTCACATCAGCCGCCGACAGATGGTTCTCCGCTAGAACCGCGCGCACGACGAGATCAGGTAGGGCACCCGGCGCCGAGATGGCCAACGTCTTGCCTTTGAGGTCGGCGATGCCGTTGATGCTCGTCTTGGAATAGATGGCATAGGTCAAGCCCGGCCAATAGCAGCCGATGAGCTTGATATCGGCGCCGCGCGAGGCCGCAATGATCGGCGAACCCGGATTACCTTCATAGCTGTCCAACTCCCCGGCGAGCAGCGCCTTCAGCGCCAAAGTGTCGCCCTTGAATTGCTTGATCTCGATGTTCAGGCCCTGCTTTTCCGCAAATCCGCGTTTGCTTGCCATGAAGACGATGCCGGCGTCGCTCTTGGCTTCCACAACCCCGTGACGCCAAAGCTTCAATTCCTGTGCGCCGGCGGGGGCGATGATGAGCGCCGTCAGTGCGGCCGCTGCCAGAATGTGTAAGCATCCCGTGATTGTTGTTCGCATGACTTCCTCCCCGTCACTCGTTGCTGTCATTCGCGCGCAGTACGGCCGGCAAGAGTTTTTTCTATCCAGCCGGCGGTTGCAACGGCGGCCACGTCCTTTCCCTGGAAACCGGTCACTTGCAGGCCGAGCGGCAGACCTTGTTCGTGCATTAGCGGCAGCGAAATTGCCGGCACACCAAGCAATGAGAATGGCACTGCAAACACCGGATCGCCGGTCGAACCAAGGCCGACCGGCGCGGCCGCCGGAGCCGCCAACGTCACGCAGGAATCGCATTCCGTAGCCAGGCTGTTGTAGAGTGCGCGAACACGGGTCCGTTCGTCGAGGTCGGCGCGATAATCGTCGAGGCCCATGGCCTCTGCTTGCGCGAGGCGCGCGAGCATCGCCGGGCTCAGCTTGCCGGCATCGCGGTTGCGATAGGTGTTCAGCGGCCAGCGCGATTCCCAGCTATTGATCCGAGCCGACAGCCTGCGAGCATCCGCTATTGCCTCTTCCACGGCACCGACCAGCTTGGATTGTCGCGTCACAATATCCACGCCGGCGCTCGATAAGCAGGCTAACAATTCCTGGAGAGCCTGCTTCGCGTCAGAACTGGCAACTTGCCAACCCGCCGTCTCAAGAAAGACGAGCCGCCGCGGCTTGGCTGCTGGTGGCACGTGCAGCGGCCCAATCAGGCCGGAATATCCCGGATCGCCTCCCGCGCGCATGGCAATTTCGGAGGCGACCTGCCAAGCATCCTCAAGAGTTGCAGCCAAAATGCCCATACAACTCTGGCTCAAGTTATCGTGGCTGCCGCCGCGATTTATGCCGCCGACACTCGGCTTGAACCCCACGCAGCCGCAGTAGCTGGCTGGGCGGACGATCGACCCCATCACCTGCGTGCCGAGCGCAGCACTGACAAGACCGGCGGCAACGGCGGCCGCCGAACCGCTGCTGGACCCTCCCGGAGTACGAGCAAGGTCCCATGGGTTGCGGGTGCCGCGCGGCTCGGTGGCAGCGAACTCGGTCGTCACTGTCTTTCCAAAAATGACCGCTCCCGCCTCGCGCAAAGCCGCGACCGCCGCGGCGTCGCGTCCCGAGCACCAACCGTCAAACAACGGTGAGCCCATTTCGGTAGGCATGTCGGCCGTCTCGATGATGTCCTTGATGCCGACAGGCATACCGTCGATTGCCGACAATGGCTTGTTGTCACGCCACCGCCTGGATGACGCATCGGCGGCAGCTCGCGCCCCATCGATATTGGTATTAACAAACGCACCGATTTTCGGCTCCCAGACAGCGAACGAATCAAGGCAGCGTTCGAGATAGGCGCGCGGCGTATCGCGTCCGCTGGCAAATTGCGCCGCGGCGGCAAGAAACGGCTTGGCTTGGGGCACGGGCGCGATATCGGGACTCAACATCGTCAAGCCTCGGTCAGCGTCATGGCGGCAACGCGCCGCTGGCTCGCGATCATCGAGGTTCGCAGCAGAAACTGACGGGCGCGCGCCTGATCCGCCGCGATTTCCCGAAGTTCATCGAGATTGCGACGGCGGGTTTCCGCATCCCGCGCCTCCAGGCGTTTTTTGTTCGCGATCGACTGCTCCTGCACAAATTCGGTCGCCACCGTGCGCCGCTGCAAGCTGTAAAGATCAAGCAGAGCATCAGGCGCCTTATCGAGCAAGACGGCCGCAAGCTTTTCTGCAAGGTTCGCGGCGTCTTGAATGCCCCCATTCAAACCCATGCCGCCGATCGGATTGTTGACATGGGCGGAATCGCCGGCGAGCAGCACGCGGCCTTTGCGGAACGTTTCCGCGACGCGCTGATGGGTGACATAGAGGTTGCGGTGAACGATTTCGTAGGGTTGCGACGCTGGAAAGAATTTTTGCATCCGTTCCTGGACGGCCGCATCGCTCATTAACTGCTCCTCGGACAGATCGGGATTGGCCGGATAAACCGTCCGCCACAACCCCGGTGGGCCGTCAGCCGACACCTTGAAGCAATTGCACCATTCGTCCGGGTCGGCGAAGTAGCTGCGGAAGCATAGTCCATGAGCCGCTTCAAAATCGAAAGGCGTGGTGAGCACAATGAATCGTTCCGGCCAGGTAAATCCGTCGAACGCGATATCGCTCTGCTTGCGTACAACGCTGCGTCCGCCATCAGCGCCAATCAGATAGGCGCCCGAATGACACTTAACTCCGTCGGGGCCACGCACATCAACGCTGACCAGACCATCAGTTTGCGCTGACCTCCACCACCTCGTGCGAAAACAGCACCTCGACATTGGATAGCTGTCGTAGACGCTCAAGAATAAGCTTTGCAGTTTTAAACTGCTCGCACTGGACGACGAATGGATGATCGGTGTCGTTCTTGAGAACGGCGTGATCGAACTCGGCGACCTTCTCGCAACTTGGCCGATCCCAGAACTGAAAGATCGGCGCTACCAGCCCGACGCGCGCCATGTCATCCGCAAGTCCATCCTCGGCCAGCAAATCGAGCGTGGCGGGATGGGTCGTGGCCGCCCTTGGATCCAGCTTGCAGAGTTTCGTTGACGTCGAATATCCGAACCGGCAGACCACGACGCCCGAGCAACCAGCCGCACAACAGGCCGACCGGGCCACCTCCGGCAATCAATACCCGTCGTTCTTCAAGCATACTCGGACTGCTGTTTATTTATTGCCGCGGCAGCGATCCCACCGCATTTCGCTACAACACTTCTGACATCGACGGTAGCATAAAAGAGCGTCGGCCGGTGATGCGCCTGAAGATGCCTGAGGTCAAAAGTTGCAGTCGCCTAATGTTCTAGCTCATAATCGGCGAGGAAAATTCACCGGCGAAAATCTATGTTGGACAGTGAAGCACTATGGCCGTCAACAAGAAGCACGACGAATTTCATACCCTCGACATGAACACCGGCTGGGAGACCCCGCCCGGCTATCCCAATGGCATCGAACAGAAGATTTTGTCCGGCGCGCTCGATGAGACAAACAAGCGCGGCACGCGCACGCGACTCCTGCGCTTCGCGCCCGGCGTGTTCACGACGAAGCCCTTCGTGCACGAGTATTGGGAGGAGGTCTTCCTGGTATCGGGCGACCTGACCGTGGGTAACGACGCACAAGGAAACGGCGGCAAATCATTTCCGCCCAACACCTATGCGGTCCGTCCGCCCGGCGCTCATCACGGGCCATTCAAGTCGAACGGCGGCTGCACGCTCCTGGAAATTCACTACTTTGATCCAGCTTGAGTGACACCGGCGCGGCGAGCTGAGCGCCCAAATCGTGCACGTGATCCCGCCTATCACGACGTGCGTCGTCGCGCTACTTAGCCCGGTTATTTTACCCTTTTTTCATGTCGCCTTTTTTCACGCCGGCTTCCGGGAACACCCACATGGCGATCACCATGAAGGCCGCCGTAACCATGACGTAGGTCGAGAAGTCCGGACGAATCGGCGACCCGCGCCAATAGGCGAGGACCGCCGCAACGATCAGCGTGGCGATGGAAACGATCGCTTTGACATCGTTGGGCATGTGCTCCCTCCTTCCGCCGCGGGCCTAGAAGGCCCCCATCGGCTCGGCGGCGGCCTGATCGGGCGTGCGCGGATGGCCGCGCAGGTTCTTCTTCAGGTGCCGCGTGTCGTAGCCATTGAGCAACGTGCCGACGAGGCCGCGATCGAGATCCGAGGTCCCGAACAGCCAGTCCGCAATCGGGAACGTCAGATTCATGTTGGTTTCCATCATCAGCCGCGCGTTGTGATGAGCGGTGTGATGGCGGCGCAGCGTGTTCACGAACGGACAATTGCGCACGAACCAGTTCTCGTCGACGTGGCAGCAGAAGTGCATGAACTCGTAGATCAGGTACATGCCGGTGGTCACCGACATGAACAGCCAGCCGACATTGGGCGAGAACACGAGGCCGAGGATGATCGCCATCGGCAGCGACATCAGGATGAACACCACCAGCGCGTAAGGCGGGAACACGGTCACGCGCCAGTCCTTGTGGTCGCGGAAGCGCATTTCGTCGTCGGTGAAGAACTGATGGTGGTTGAGCGTGTGCCGCTCGTAGACCGCGCGCAGGCCCTTGATGTTGACCGGCCGGTGCATGACGTATTTGTGCACGGCCCATTCGAACAGATTGGTGAACAGGAAGGTGAGCGGCACCGTCAGCCACTCGAGCCATGTAACGTTATGGATGTGCGCTACGTACACATAGAACGCCGCCGCGCCCATGGCGTAGATGATGACGATGTGGAAATAGCCGTCGTACCACCCGATGATGCGGGAGCGGTATTCCTGGCGGAAATCGATCTGCCGCTGACTGATCATGCTTGTTCTCCTCGCGGGCCGGGCCCGGGCGCCTTGGCGCATCTGATATATCACACATCTATCACAGACTAGCGGCCGGTTCAATCAGGCCGGGGCCTGCGCCGTTCCCTCGATCACGCGGGCCACGTCCTTGTTCCGCCGCGCCTCGGCCGGCTTGCCGGCAAAAATAATCTCCCCGCGTTCAATGACATAGAGCCGGTCGGTGAAATCCGGCACATGGTGGATATTCGATTCGGCGATGAACACGGCGTGACCGAAGGAGCGGATATTGGCGAGCCCCTCCACGATCGAGGGCACGATCGCCGGCGAAAGCCCCTCGGTCGGCTCGTCGAGCAACAAGAGCCGCGGGTCGAGCGCGAGCGCGCGGGCGATCGACACCATCTTGCGCTCGCCGCCGGACAGCGCATCGCCGCCGCGCTCGCGATAGCGCGCGATCTTCGGAAACACCCTGTAGGCCTCGGCGATCCGCTCCTCGGCCGTCCGGCCGGTGGGGCGGGTCCAGGTCGGCATGGCGATGTTCTCGGCGACCGTGAGTTCGCCGAACACCTCGCTCTCCTCCGGCGCAAAGCCCAGGCCCAGCCGCGCGATCTCATAGGGCCGCAGGCCGAGCAGCGACTGTCCGTTGAAATCAATCGAGCCGGCCACCGGCTTGCGGAAGCCCATGATGCTGCGGAAAGTCGTGGTCTTGCCGGCGCCGTTGCGCCCGACCAGGCAGACCAGTTCGCCTTCGGCGACGTCGAACGACACGCCGCGCAGCACGCGGCTGCCCTGGATGTCGACGGCGAGGTCGCGCACCGCCAGCATCAGTGCCCCCTCCGCTTGCCGATCACGGTCTCGATCAATTTCGGATCGGCAAAGAACTTATCGGGTGGAAGATCGGCGAGCACCTGGCCCTCCGACAGGGCGATGATGCGGTGGGAATAGGCCGCCACCAGATCCATGTCGTGCTCGACCAGCACGATGCCTTTCACCCCTGCGCGCTTGGCCGCCGCGATCAGCGTCTGCATGATCGTATGCTTGTCGGCGGTGGAAACGCCGGAGGTCGGCTCGTCCAGCAAAATGACCTGCGGATCAAGCGCGAAGGCGGACGCGACGTCGAGCAGTTTCTTTTCGCCCTGCGACAGCGCCGCGGCGGCGGTCTCGAGCCGATGGCTCAGCCCGAAAATCTCCGCCACTTCGCGTACGCGCGCCTTGACTTCGGCATCGGCCGACAGTCGCGTGAACATTCGCCAGCGCTTTTTCTGCCGCGAGACGACCGCCGCAGCGATCGTCTCCGCCACCGTCAGCTTGGGAAAGATCTGAATGAGCTGAAAAGCTCGGGCAAGGCCGCGATCGGCGAGCGCGACCGGCCCGACACCGGCGATGTTGTGGCCCATGAACAGCACTTCGCCTTCGGTCGGCGGCAGCAGGCCGGTGAGCAGATTGACCAGCGTGGTCTTGCCGGCGCCGTTGGGGCCGACCACCGAGACGAACTCGTCCTCGTGCACCGCCATGCTGACCTTGTCGAGCGCGCGAAAGACGCCATAGGCCTTGCTGACGTTGCGGGTTTCCAGCAGCACGGTCATGCCGCCCTCCCCGCCAGGCGGCGGCGCAGATCGGCCGCAAGCCCGGACAGCCCCTCCGGCAGGCCGATCACAATCAGCGCGAGGACAGCGCCGAGTACGAAGCGCCAATATTCGGTCAGCGATTGCAGCTGGTCCTGCAACAATATGTAGCTCAGCGCGCCGATGATGGGCCCGAAGAAGTTGGTGAAGCCGCCGAGCACCGCCATGAACACGAGCTGGCCGGACTGCGTCCAATAGACCAGCTCGGGATCGGCCAGAGCCCACGCGGAAACCGAGGATGGCGCCGCCGGCGGCGCCGAAGGCCGCGGAGATCACGAAAGCCGCAAGCCGGAAGCGGCGCACGTGCACGCCGAGATATTCAGCCTTGCGGGCATTGTCGCGCACCGCCTTCAGATGCAGGCCGAAGGGCGAGTGCACCAGCCGCCACATCACGAAGCCGGCGATCAGCAGCAACGCGAGGCAATAATAGTAGAACGGCCCGGCAAGAAACTCGATCTTGTTGTAGCTGTTGAAAGGCAGACCCAGGATATTCATGCGCGCGACGCGCATGCCGCTGTCGCCGCCGGTCACATAGTAGAACTTGAACAGGAACGAGTGGAACAGCATGCCGAAGGCGAGCGTCAGCATGCCGAAGAAAATGCCGACATAGCGCACGCACAGAAGCCCGATCGGCAGCGCGATCAGCGCCGCCGCCAGCATGACGACGACGAGCACCAGCTCGAAACTTGTGACGCCGAACACGCTCGACATCACCGCCGCACCATAGGCGCCGATGCCGAGAAACATCGCGTGCCCGAACGACAACAAGCCAGTGTAGCCGAACAGCAAATTGAAGCCGAGCAAGGCGATAGCATAGCCGTAAAACGGGATCATCAACCCGACGTAATAGGGCGGCACCACCTGCGGCAGCAAAGCGAGCGCGACCGCGCCGCAGACGGCGGCGACTGCTGCCGGATGCGGCCTCATGCCACCGCTCTCCCGAACAGGCCAACGGGGCGAAAGATCAGCACGGCGATGACGATCACATAGATCGCCAGCACCTCGAATTCAGGGAAGTACACGATAGAAAGCGCGCGGATCAGACCGACGATCAAGGCGCCGGCGAGCGCGCCGCGCATCGAGCCGAGCCCGCCGATGACGACGACGGCGAAAGCCTCGACCACAAACTCGATTGCCATGTCGAGCGAGGCGGCGGCGGTCGGCACCACCAGCGCGCCGGCCGTGGTGCCGAGCACCGCGCCGAGCGTGAACACGACCGCATAGACGCGCCGCACGTCGACGCCGAGCGCCTCCGCCATGACGCGGTTCTCCGCGGTGGCGCGCAGGATGCGGCCGTAATTGGTCCGTTGCAGGAAGGCGCCAAACCCAGCGGCGACCGCGATCGCCGCCGCGATCACCAGCAAATTGTAGACCGGTATGCTGAAATCGCCGGCGGTGATCGTGCCGTAGATCAGGTAGGCGCTGTTGAGCGAACGCGGATTGGCGCCCCAGACGAACTTGAAGACGTCCTGGAACATCAGCACCAGCGCGAAAGTCAGCAGCAGCTGGAAACTCTCGTCGCGGCCGTAGACCGTGCGCAGCATGCGCTCGATCGGCGGGCCGATGAAGCCGAGCAGCACGCCGGAAATAATGAGCCCGGGCAGGATCAGCCAGTCGGAGACGCCGAGCTGATGCGCGTAGGTGATGAACGTGATGCCGAAATAGGCGCCGAGCGCGTAGAACGAACCGCAGGCGAGATTGACGATCTTCTGCACGCCGAACACGAGCTGCAGCCCGGCGGCGACCAGAAACAGCACGGCGGCGTGAAACACGCCGCCGGCCAGGATATTTGCGAGCGCCGACATCCGAACCGGTCAGCCCGGCTCAGATGTTGAATTTGGCGGTCTTGATCCACTCCCAGAAATTCGCCCCCGGCGGCTTCTGCAAGTCGGCGGAGTACATCGTGTCGAACGTGGAGAGCGTGACGAAATCGTATTTGTTGTTGTGGGTCGAGAAGCCCTGCACGAACGTCTGGTCGGCGATGTGATCCTTGCGCCAACCGCCCTTGCCGCCGAGGCTATCGACCGAAAGGCCGGGGATTGCCTCGATAATATCGGCTTGCGACGGCCAGCTTCCGCTCTTGGCCTTCATCGCCTTTTCGACCGCCAGCCGATAGCTCTCGATGGCGAAATAAGCGCGGTCGGCCTCCCATTCCGGGTAATCCTTGAACTTGTCCTCGTACCACTTGACGAATTCCTTGCCGGCCGGCGGATTGTTCGGATTGTCGAAATAAAGCGTGTTATGGCCGAACAGCATGCCTTCCGGCGTGAATTCCTTTTTCATCAGCGTGTGCTGCCAGCCGGCCGCCGGGAAGACGAGCTTGGTGCCTTCGGTTAGACCCGCAGCGTGCGCCTGCTTCATGAACACCGGCAGATCGGCGAACAGCAATGACGAGAAAATCAGGTCGGGTTTGGCCGCCTTCAGCGCGGCGACATGGCTGGTCAAATCCATGGTGCCGACCTTCGGCCACTGCTCGGTCACCACTTCATGCTGCACGCCGAAACGTTTGAGCACGGCGATGAAGGCGGCCATGTTGTTGCGGCCGTAAGAATAGTCCGGATTGATGCCGGCGATTTTGGCAAATTTTCCCTTCCAGTGCTTGATCACAAGCAGCGAGGCCATCATCGCTTCGCATTCGTTGTCGGTCGAGCGGAACAGGTATTTTGGGTTCGGGATCGTCTCGTCGACGCCGTTCTGGCTCGTGCCGTCCCAGTAGATCGTGAGCGCACGCGCCTCCTCGACCGCCGGCCCGAGCGCTAGGCCGACGCCGGACGACACGATGCCGGTGACGCAATCGACCTTTTCCTGCTGCACCAGCTTGCTAAAGCGCTCGATGGTATCCTTGGGCGAGGATTCATCCTCGATCACCAATTCGACCTTGCGACCGGCGATGCCGCCCTTCGCGTTGTAGCGCTCGACCGCCCATTGCGTGGCGCGGATGCCGTTCTCGCCGGGCGCCGCGGCGATGCCGGAACGCGGCGCAAGGATACCGATCCTCAGCGGCTTGTTCTGCGCGATGGCCGGCGCAAAGACGCCCGACATCGACAGCGCGCCGGCAGCGGCGGCGGATTTCAAAAGCTTACGACGAGACAAAGCCATGGTTACCCTCCCTGTCGGCCCGCATTGAGCCGCCTTTGTCATTGTTGCTTGCAAACATGATATATCAGACGCATGTCAGCAACAAGCACGCTGCCCTCGCCCGGGCGGAAAACCCGTTCTGCTAGGCCGCCACGCTTTGGCGAATAAAGGCGTCGATATCGTCGCCGCTAAGCGTCCAGTCATTGTCGAGATTGGCGACCACCGCCTTCATGAACGGCTGCGACAGGGCAATGGCGCGGTCTTTGTCGCCGAGGTGGTCGTAGAGAATCGCAAGCGCCAGTTGCTGCGGGCTCTCCCCCTCGTAGGTCCACTCAAATCCGTATTTGGTGAAGCGCTTGACCTCGTAGTGCTCGTCGAGCCGCTGGCCATCGACCGTGACGACGAGACCATCGATGGTGCGTTTTCCCGCGTAGGTTTTCATGATTACACCGCCACCGTTGCACGCGTGAACGTCTCCACATAGTCCATCAATTTGTCGCTGGCGCGGGCCGCGGCCTCGGCATTGCCGTGCGCGATGGCGCGCGCCTGATTGGCGTGCAGCCGCGCGCACAGCGGCAAATCGGCGGCCTCACGATAGTGCATGTACCAGAAGCGGCGCGACAGGCCCTGCAACAGCTTCATGGAGCGCGCGGCGTAGTCATTGTGTGCCGCGTCGATCATCAGCCAATTGAGCTCGCGGTCGAGCCGCATGAAGGCGATATCGTCATTGGTCTTGGCGGCACGGTCCATGCCCTGCGCGATGTCCTGCATCCTGCGCGCGCTGGTCTTTGTCGGCGCGCTCGGCACCGGCACGGCTCAGCAGACGCTCGATCTCGCGCCGCACCTCCAGCACCAGGAGCTGGCTGCGCGGGTTGATGTCGGATACCAGAATGCCTTTGCGCGGCAGGATAGTGACCAACCCCTCGCGCGCCAGTCGCTGCAAGGCTTCGCGAATTGGCGTGCGGCCGATCTTCAAAGCGGCAGATAGCTTCTGTTCGGACAGAACATCACCCGGTTTGAGGCGCAGCGTGACGATTTGCTCCTCGATTAGCCGATAAGCCTGTTCGGTGAGCGTGTGGCCCGATACGGCCGGCTCCTCTGCTGGCCTTGGGGCGGACGTGCGCTCGTCGCATGGCGCTGGAGCGAGCCACGTCAGACCTGCCTTCGTTTTTCGACCATAGCGGCAAATTTTTCGTATTCGGCGTCGTTCACCGTGTAGGAGTGGTCGTCATCGGGGAACGCGCCCTCCTTCACTTCCTTGACGTATTGCTGGATGCCGGTCACAGCGACCTCGGTCAGCTTGGCGAAACGCTTGGTGAATTTCGGCTTGAAATCGGTGAACACGCCGAGCAGGTCGTAGCAAAGCAATATTTGCCCGTCGCAACCGGCGCCGGCGCCGATGCCGATGGTCGGGATGGCGAGCTGCTCGGAAATCAGCTTGGCGATCTTGGCCGGCACCGCTTCGAATTCGAGCATGAAACAGCCGGCGTCTTCTATCGCAAGCGCGTCTTCAAGAATTTTCATCGCCGCTTCCGCCGTGCGGCCTTGAATCTTAAAGCCGCCGAACATGGCGATGGTGTGCGGCGTCAGCCCGATATGCGAGGCAGTCGGGATGCCGGAATCGACCAGCGCCTTGAGAATATGCGCCTGCGACTTGCCGCCCTGCGGCTTGACCGCATCGCACAGCAATTCCTGCATGAAACGCGTTGCGTTGGTGAGCGCGCGATCGACGGTGTTGTAGCTCTGGTAGGGCATACAGCCGAGCACGAAAGTGTTCGGCGCGCCACGTCGCACCGCCTGCCCGTGCATCACCATCATGTCCATGGTCGCCGGTACGGTGTTCTTGTGGCCATGCGAGATCATCGCCAGGCTGTCGCCGAGCACGGCGACGTCGACGCCGCCCATCTCTGCCCATTGCGCGGAGGTGTAGTCGGGCACCGACATGTAGACCATCTTCTCGCCGCTCTTTTTGAAGTCGCGGATTTCGGTGATGGTCCGCTTCTCGCGCTTACCGTCAGCCTTCTTGGCCTCGGGCTTCCCCTGCACCGGTTTCACCGGCGACTTCGTCTCGGCGGTCGACATCGCATTCCTCGGACTTTAATTGCATGAACAAGTGATATATGTCTCGTATGTTACGGACATTGGAATTCCCCGGTCAAGAAGGCGAGAAATGATTGTTTTAGCGCGCAGAGAACCCGCGTGACGATGCTGCCGACTGAAGCCCTGTTGCCGCTTCTGCTGTTCATTCTGCTGTTGTTTCTGCTGGCACTTTATGCACTGGCGGCGAGCGGCCATTTTCCGCGTGAACACCGCGCGCCGACGCTGGCTTCCGGCGCCGGGTTTACTGTCCTTTACGGGTCGATGGTCGTCGCGATCCTATGTCTGGCTGCAGGATTAGCGTCGGCTTGGCGCCTGATTCCGTGGTACGCAGCGGTCATCGGCGGAGGACTCGCCATCCTCGCAGCCCCGCTCGGGCTCCAGCAATTCTCCGACCGTTTTGTCAACGGACGCGCGGCGCTGTTGAGTTTTGCTGCCACCGGCGCCGTGCTCGCACTGTTACTGCTCTGGCTCGCCAGCTAATTTAACCGCCGCCAGCCGGCAGCCGCGCCGCTTATGATCGGCCAGTTGCTCAACCTGCAGCCTGCACAGCGCTCACAATCGTATGGCTGACATTTTCTTCGGATCGGCCCTGCCGCCTTGACACCGGCAGGCAATCTCGCGACGAATTTGCGCTCGCATTGGGTGCTCTCAACCGCGACGACTAATCAACAGACCGGAAATTGGAAAATGGCCATCGACGTCCATGCTCACTACATTCCGCAGAGCCTGATTGCTGCGGCGCGCGCACGGGGCGCCGATATGGGCGTCAGTGTCGTCGACAACGCGGGTACCACTCCGGCGCTGGAATTCTCTTATGGCTTCAAAGTGCGGCCCTTCTTTCCAAAGCTCATCGAGACGGCCGCGGAGCGAATAGCCTGGCTCGATTCGCAACGCCTTGATCGGCAATTCGTCGCGACCTGGCCCGACGTCTATGGCTACGGTCTGCCGCGCGAGAACTGCGCAGCCTGGCATCGCGTGCTCAACGATACGCTGGCGGACTGGTGCGACGCCAACGCCTCCCGCATGTCATTTGTCGCTTCGGTGCCGCTGCCGAATGCAGATGACGCGGCTTCCGAACTAGAGCGTGCCGCCCAGCTCGGCGCAGTCGCCGTAATGGTATCGGCCAATATTGAAGGCACCAACATCGGTGAGTTGCCGCTCGATCCTCTGTGGGCCCGGGCCGTCCAATTGCAACTGCCGGTGATAATCCATCCGATGGGATCCACACTTTCCTCGCGTGCTGTTAAATTCGGATTAGTCCAGAGCGTGCAATATACGTTCGATACGACGCTCGGCGTCGGATCGCTCATCTTTTCCGGAGTGCTCGACCGCTTTCCGACGCTGACGCTGGTGTTATCTCACGGTGGCGGCGCGTACCCTTATCTCGCAGGCCGCTTCGACATAATGCACGCGCGTATGGACAGGGTGGCCCAAGGCGATGTTGCGCAGAAGCCACCCTCCGCCTACGCGCCGCTGATGGTCTATGATACAATTTTACATGGCGCCAAGCCTCTGCGGTTCCTTGCCGATTTGGTCGGCTTGAACCGGCTGGTGCTTGGCACTGACTATTCTTTTCCGCCCGCCGACATGAGCCCGCTTGAGGGCCTGCGGGCTTCAGGTTTCGGCGCGGTTGAAATCGAGACGATAATCGAGGCCAATCCGCGACGGCTTTTCCCGCGACTCAGATGAAGTGCCCGCAGTATCGGCCTATTGTTACCGAGAGAACGGTAATCCCACCAGTCGCCCATTAGGTTGCGACAGGAAATGAGTGGTGGTGGACGCAGTCGCTGTCGGACCTGTCTCCACTACGAAATTCCCTGGTAACAGGGAAAAGAACAGGGATTTTTGTCAAATCCCCCCTATTCAACGAAAACTTCGACGCATACAGCCGAGTAAATTCAAGAGTTTGCGGCCAAATTCCCTGTGCAACAAAACAGGGAATCTTTTGGAATTAACAGGGAAAGGCTCGGCAAGATCAGGGAATGACTGGTGCGCAACTTAAGTGAGCGGCGCTCGAGCCGGCGCGGCCTGTTTCTGCCGCAACAGAGTCGTTTCCGAAGCATCGACCATACCCTCTGCATTTACGACGACACCGTACTTTTTCCTGGCCGCTGAAACAGTCACCTTCCCATTCCATACGTCGAGAGCAACGGATTCCGGCGCGCGGGTGAAAGGGTCTCCGTGACCGCCGCCACCGGCCTGATGATGGGTCAGGAGAGTTCCCGCGACGCACAATGCTTGTCACCTTGCCGGGTATCGATCGAGTCCCATCGCCTTCATCCAGCCAGTTTCCAGAAACCCCACCGGGCTCGCCGCCATTCAGCCCGTAAGGCGCAAACCGCAATCGATCCGCTCGAAGCTGCAAGATTGCTTCGTCCGCGAGCAGCCGATAGGACCGACATAGCCCAAGCCCACCACGATAGCGTCCCGCCCCACCTGAATCCGGTACAAGCGCGTAGCTCTCGATTCGCACCGGATGTTGACGCTCTAGCACTTCGACCGGTGTGTTCGAGAGGTTCTGCGATGGGTTGGTGATCGCCTCGATGCCATCTTGGTCGGGACGGCCACCCCAGCAGCCGCTGATCATATCCACGATGATAAAGGGACGATTGTCCGGGTGCCGCCCGCCGAGACAGACCACAGTGTTGCCGCCCTCACCGGCTGCGGGAATGACGTGCGGTACGATTTGCGCCAACGCGCCGAACATTGTGTCCATCACGCGATAGCCGGTCAGGGCGCGCGCTGCGACAGCCGCTGGCGCGATCGGATTGAGCACACTCCCTTCAGGGGCCACCACCTCAATGCATCGAAATACGCCAGCGTTGTTGGGGATATCGCCCAGTAGGGCGCACCGGACGCTGAGAAACGTATTGGATTTGGTGAAGGAGAGCGTGGAGTTGATTGCCGCTCGTACCTGCTTTGACGTGCCCTCCCAATCGACCCTCAAAGTGCCGTTATTGCGAACCGTCACGGCAACGGTGAGGGGTACCGGGTCATCGGAAAGACCATCATTGTCAACGTGGTCCGTAAAGCGATAAGTGCCCTGCGGCCAGGTGGCGATTTCGGCGCGCGCCATACGCTCAGCATAATCGAGCAAAGCGGCAAGATATCCGCGCATCCGTTCGGCGCCATAGCGTGTAACCAGGCGACCGATTTCCCGTGCGCCCACTTGGCAAGCGGCATATTGCGCGCGCAAGTCACCGATCACGCGGTCTGGCACACGCACATTCAGGCTAATTACCGCCTCAAGAACCTCGTCGATCACGCCGGCACGGAATAGCTTCAGCGGCGGGATTCTCAATCCTTCTTGATAAATTTCGGTGCTATCGGCTGCATTGGATCCAGGCACCCTGCCGCCGACATCCGTGTGGTGGCAGATCACCACCGACCAGGCGAGAATATCCGGGCCGTCGAAGATCGGATAAAACATAAAGATGTCGGGCAGGTGCATGCCGCCCGAGTATGGGTCGTTCATGATAACCGCGTCACCGCTCTGCAGCCGCCCGCCCCACTTCGTCTGCACCGCCGCCATCGCTTCCGGAATGGCGCCAAGGTGCTGCGCTATTGTCTTTGCCTGCGCCACCATCTCGCCCTTTGCGTCGCAGATAGCCGCCGAATAATCCATTACATCCTTGACGATCTCCGAGCGCGCCGTCCGGATCACGGTGTAGGCGACCTCGTCCACAATTGCGTCCATCGCGTTCTTGACGACGGCAAAGGTGATCGGATCGTCGAGGGAGATCGTGGCGTCAGGCATCCATTTCCTCCATGTCGATCGCTATACAGCCCGAGCCCGCCTTACGCGCGGTGCAACCCGGCGGGACCGCGATTGTGGTATCGTAACTCTCGATAATGGCCGGTCCCGCGATCGCCCTCTCTTCCACAACAGAGCGCGGGACGAGCTTTGTTTTCACGCGTGGTTTTCCGCGAACGAACGATACAGAGCGCTCCCCGCTCTCACCGGCGAGAACGCGGTCATCGACTTGAAGCTCGGTGAAGTTCACCCGGGTTGTCGCCTTGCCAATCGCCGAAAGGCGCACGTTGACAAGTTCGACCGGCTCGCCTTCAGCGGCGTAGCCGAATGTGTCGAGGTACGATTTTTCAAACGCCTGATGCAGCGCCGCGGCGACTATAAGAGCCCGGCGGCATCGGCACCGTCAATTGCGAGGACTGGCCAAGGTAACGAACATCGGCCGCATAGCGAAATTGCACGGCGCTGGTGTCATATCCTTCGCCGGCTAACGCAGCTCGGCCATCGCCAGCCATGCCTTCGAGCGCGCCTTGCACCGTCGCGGCCGGTACATCATTCAGCGGCGCCAACAACGGCCTGACAAATTCATGGACGGCTTCCGCGGCTAACATGCCGACGGCGGAGAAAACTCCCGAAATGGGGCTTATCAGCACCCGGCGAATGCCGAGGAGGCGAGCGACATCGACGGCGTGCAGCGGTCCCCCGCCCCCGAAAGCCATCAGCGCCATATCGCGCGGGTCTTTGCCGCGCTCGATGGTGACAGCGCGAATTGCGCGGGCCATGTTCACGTTGGCTACCTGACGGATACCGTGCGCCGCATCCTCGACAGACAGACCGAGCGGGCGTGCCACATGTTCCTCGACGGCACGGCACGAAAGTGCCGCGTCAACCTGAAGCGAGCCACCAGCGAGCGCCTTTGGGTTGAGCAGCCCGAGAACCATATTGGCGTCGGTTACAGTTGGTCGTTCCGTGCCGCGGCCGTAGCAAGCGGGGCCGGGATCACCCCCCGCGCTTTCAGGGCCCACAACCAGCAGGCCACCGGTATCGATGCTCGCGAGCGAGCCCCCGCCTGAGCCCACTTCGGCGATGTCAATCGCCGGCACTTTCAGCATGTAACCGGCACCTTTTACGAAACGCGAAGGAGCGGAAATTCCGTCGCGAAATTCGTATTCGGTCACGGTTTGCGGCTCACCACCCTCGACGATCGCGGCTTTTGCCGTCGTCCCGCCCATGTCGAAGACAATGAGGTCCTCGGCTTTGATTGAAGACCCCAACCGTGCGGCACCCGCCACCCCGCCCGCGGGTCCGGAACCAACTGCAAAAACAGGCCTGTCGCGCGCCGTCGCGATGCCAATCATCCCGCCATTGGAGGCCATTACCTGGATTGGCGCCGTTACACCGAGGGCCGACAGCCGCGCCGTCAGGTTCGAAAGATAACCTCGCATGGCAGGCAGCAGATAGGCGTTCACAACCGCTGTCGACGTGCGCTCGTATTCTTTGATCTCAGGCAACACCTCGCACGAGGCGGTGACGAGCAATGAACTTGCGCACTCGCGAAGGATTGCCGCAGCCCGCCGTTCGTGCGCATCGTTCGCGTAGGAGTTGATGAAACATACCGCGACAGCAGTTACTTGCTCGTCCAGGAAGAAAGCTGCGGCCTGGACGACTGATGCTTCATCCAACGGCGTAACGACCGTGGCGTCGGCTCCCATGCGTTCCAACGCTTCCCTCCGCCAGCGCCTTGGTACAAGTGGTTCCGGTTTGCGCCACGCGAGATCGAACATGCCTGGGGTTCGGATGCGTCCGATCTCAAGTACATCGCGAAAACCGCGCGTCGTCAGCAATCCAGTCCGCGCCCCGGTCTTTTGCAGAATCGTGTTTGAGGCGACCGTGGTCCCGTGCACCACCTCGGTAACGTCACGAGGATCAAGACCCGCTTCAGCAAGCACTGCAGCAACGCCTATAGCGACGCCTTCGCCTGGATCGATTGGCGTGGTCGTCGTCTTGTTCACATGCACGCGTCCGTCGGAAAGCGTCAAAACGACGTCAGTGAAAGTGCCGCCAACGTCTACACCGATGCGCGCGCCGCGCGCAAAATTTCGTCCACCCGTACTCATCGTATTAAGCGCCCTCCCCCCCCCGCGAAGCCACCATATCATCGCGGGTACAAAACGTATCGCATTGGCACGCGGCAACGTGCGCGCTTTGTCGAATTCAGCGATCCGCTATTCGGAGGGGAGATCAAGCGGACAGCGCTTACGCCCATCGGGGTGTCTGCTGTTATTCTCAAAAGCGGACATTGATTGTCGATTATCCAACCGTCAACTGACGGTAAGCTCTTTGGCTTTTCCCATGAGAAAGTCCTTATCACGCTCGAATATAAACTTGAGGAACTGCGTGACGGCTTTGATCCGCGCCAAGTGACTTTGCTCGGTGCGCACCGAAACCCACACTTCGCGTCGCACGCAGACCTCGTCGGCCAGGATGCGCTGCAGGCCACCGACCCCGACGGCGACGAAGGTCGGCAGCAGAACGATACCGAGTCCGGAAACCGCGGCGTTGCACTGCGCGATGACGCTGTTGCTGTGGAAGCTCATCGTCGGCGCGGTCACCACTTCGTCCAGCCAGCGTACCGCATTGATCGCCAGCAGGTCGTCGATGTAGCCGACGAAGGTGTGTCGCTCGAGATCCTCGCGATTGCGCGGCGTGCCGTGCCGCCGCAGATACTCCTTGGAGCAATAGAGATAGAGCGCGAAATCACCGAACAACGCGCTTTTCAAGCCGCGCGCATCCGGATTGAAGAAGCTCAGGAAAATATCGGCTTCCTTGCGGTTCAGGTCGACCGCTTGCGGGATGCTGACGAGCTCGAGCTTCAGATTCTTGCCGAACTGCTCGAGCGCGGGCAAGCAGCGCGCGAGATAGCCGCTGGCGATGCCCTCCATGGTAGCGACGCGCACCACCTGGGACGCGTCGGTGTCGGCGTCGCGCGATGGCGTCTTCCAGGGAGCCGGCATGGCGGTCCATCTGCTCGATGTGTTTGAGCAGGCCGTGCGCTTCGGTACGCACCGCGATGCCGCGTCGGCTGCGATCGAACAATTTCACCGCGAGCAGGGATTCCAGCCGGCCGATCCGCCGGCAGACCGTCGAATGGTCGAGCTTCAGCCGCCTGGCGGCCGCATGCACGCTGCCCTGGCGGGCGACCTCCAGAAACACCTTGAGATCGTCCCATTTGGCCGTGGTTCGTGCCGGTTTGACCCTGCCGCATCGTCCTCGGGCTCCTGCCGGGGAGCCTACAACAATTGAGCACTGGGTGGTGCAAAATTACAGTACCCAAGGTTGGCTAATTTGCATGGTTACCTTGGGGGTCAGCAGAGCCCGCGACATGCATGTTCTTTCGACCGACGTGGCGATCATAGGCGGCGGCGCCGCCGGCTGTTACGCGGCGCTTAACCTGCATCGCCGCGGCATCAAGCCGCTCATCATCTGCAAGGGCCTGGTCGGCAAAAGTGGCGCCTCATTGTTCGCCGGCAACCTGGTGATTTCCGGCCGGGCGCTCGGCAACAGCGAAGCGCAGGCGCGCAACACCGCCGAATTCCTCATCAAGTACCACAACCAATTCCTCATCGATCAGAAATGGGCGCGCCGCTGCGGCGAATGGATCGAGAAGGTCTACTACCCGGAGCTTGAGGAACTGGGCCTCTACTTTCGGCGAGACGACGACGGCAACATGGTGACGAGCCCGGGCGCGATCCGCAGCATCGCCGCCAACGTGCAGGGCAATTCCGGCGTGCCGTTCATGGACCTGCGACGCAAGCAGATCCTGCGGGCCGGCATCCCGCGGCTCGAGGAAACCGTCGCCACCGCGCTGCTGCGCAACGCTGACGGCGGCATCGGCGGCGTGTTCTGCCTCAACATCATGACCGGCGAGTACTTTCGCCGTGCAAGCGCGCGCGGTCGTGCTCGCTACCGGCTATTCCGACCGCCTGCACAAGCGATCAACCGGCACGCGCGAAATGTCGGCCGACGGCATCGCCATGGCCTGGCGCGCGGGCGCAACGTTGGTGAACATGGAGATGCAGTGGTGGCACACCAACGACATCGCCGATCCGCCCACCTGGCAGCGCATGCAGGTTTATCCCAACCCGATGCTAGGCTCGGAGAAGTCTGCTCGCATGGTCAATTCGGCCGGCGAGGAATTCTTCAACCAGCAGCAGGACGATCCGCTCGCCTTCGGTCCCTATACGGTGCAGCTCAAGGCGCTGGCCAAGCAAGTGCATGCCGGCAAGGCGCGCTATGACGGCGGGTACTATGCCGGCTTCGATCACTGCGACCCGGCTGAAGTCGAAGCATACACGACCTATGCGCAAGACCTACCGCCAGCTCGGCCTGCGAATTCCCGCAGCAACTGGTCGAGACCGCCGTCACCTCGCACTACCGGCAAGGCGGCATCGACGTCGATACCGCGACCATGCGCTCGTCGGTGCCCGGGCTCTACGTCGCCGGCGGCGTCGGCGGACACAGCAACGGGTTGATCGGGCTTGCGACCTACGACGGCAAGGTGGTTGCCGACGGCATCGAGGCCGATTTCGCGGGGCTCAAGAGCGAGCCGCTGTCCGAGAGCGAGATGGAAGCCGAACAGCGGCGGCTCGATCGGCTTGCGAAATTCGTCCGGCTCGCGCGTCAGCCCGGTCCAGATCAAGGAGAAGCTGCGCGGCATCATGTGGGACAAGGTCGGCGTGGAGAAGGATGCCGCCGGCATGCAGTCGGCGCTCGAGGACATCGAGCAGATCCGCCTCGATTTGCTGCCCGACATGGCGATCGCCAACCGTACGCCGATCGCCAACTACGAATGGCTCGACGCCATCGACGTCATCAACATGGTCGATGCCTGCGAGTTGATCATCCACTCCTCCCTGCAGCGAAAGGAAAGTCGCGGGCCCTTCTTCCGGCGCGATTTTCCGGCCACCGACAATACGAAATGGCTGGTCGCCAACGTGCTGAAGAAATCCGGCAACAGCCTGCGCTTCGAGCAGCGCCCCTACGACCTACCTTTCTTCCAGCCCGGCTTCGAGATCAGGGACAATCTGGAGGTCGCCTGGTGATGCTCGACGCCAACAGCTTCGGCCGCCAGCCGGCTCGGCCAGACCGAGAACCGCGATACGCTGCGCGCTGCGCAATACGCGGTTCGCTGACGGGCGACATCATCGACGTTTCCGTCCGCCGCTTCGACGAGGCCGGCGCGCGCCTCCAGTCATTCAAGGTGCCCTATCGCAAACACATGCGCGTGCTCGACGCACTCAACTGGATCGCCGAGAACGAGGCGACCGATCTCGCCTTCCGATGGATCTGCGGCTCGAAGATGTGCGGTAGCTGCGCGCTGCGCATGAACGGCCGCGAGGTGCTCGCCTGCTGGGAAGCGGTCGAGCCCGAGATGACGATCGAGCCGCTGCGCAATCTGCCGGTCATCCGCGATCTGGTCGTCGACCGCACGCCGTTCGAAGAAAAGGTTGCGCGGCTCGAGCCCTGGATCGAGCGGTCCGCGCCCTACCCCGGGTTTCCCGAGCCGCTCTCGCACAAGCAGATGAAGGATGCCTCGAAGGCGCTCGATTGCATCGGCTGCATGTGCTGCTACTCGGCCTGCCCGGTCATCGGCCTCGGCGACCTCACCGACTTCGCCGGCCCGGCTCCGCTCGTACAGCTCGGACAGACCGCGCTCGACCCGCGCAACAGTCCTGAGAAGGTCAAGCGCTCGCTTGCGCTAACCGGCATCTTCAATTGCGTCTCCTGCTACAAATGCGAGGAGGCCTGCCCCGCCGCCATTCCGATCGTCAGCCGCGTGATCGAGCCGCTGAAGGCCAAGAGCCGCCGAGATTGCTTCCCGGGATGGCCGGCCATTCGCGCGCATTGCGCGCGATCGTCGCTGCGCGCGGGCGGGTCGACCCCGGCGCGCTGGTACTGCGGCGTGCAAGGGCTAGCGCGCGCTCGCCAACTTCGCCGCGCATCTTCCGACTGCTGCTGCGCGGCAAGATCAATCCGCTCAAGACCCTCCTCGTCATCAAAACGGCGGCCGCAGCGCCGGCGCGACGCCTGTTACGCGGAAAGGCGGCAGCGCCATGAAGTTTGCTTATTATCCCGGCTGCTCGGCCCGCAGCACTTGCGCGGAGCTCAACGTCGCCACCCACCGCGTTGCGGTGAAGCTCGGGCTCGATCTCTTGCAGCTGGAATCGGCGACCTGCACGGGCGCGCGCGAATTGCGCGCCATCGATCCGGCCGGATTTTACGCACTCAACGTGCGCATCCTGGCCTTGGCCGAGCGCGAGCGGTTGCCGCTGATGACGATCTGCAACACCTGCACACTCAATCTGCTCGATGCGCATGCCGCTTTCGTCAGCGATAGCGAGCTTGCGCAGGCGGTCAACGCGCGATTGGCGGAAGAAGGCCTCGACTACAGCGGCCGGACCAAGATCAGCCATTTCCTCTGGGTGCTGTATGAGGATATCGGCGAGGTGCGGCTGCGCGAACTCGTCGTCAATCCGCTGACCGATCTGACGGTCGCCGCGTTCTATGGCTGCCACATCACCCGCCCGCCGGGGCGGTACGGTTTCGTCGATTCCCGCAACAACATCGCGCTCGAACGGCTCGCGGAAATACTCGGCTGCCGCCCAATCGATTACAGCGGCCGCACCGAATGCTGCGGCTTCCACACCGCCGCACACGACGAGAAGGTCGCGATTAAGCTCACCGGTCAGCACATTCTCTCCGCGAAAGCAGGCGGGGCGAAGACGATGGTGACGCCCTGTCCGCTGTGCCACACAGTCCTTGATGGCTTCCAGCGCGAAATCGAAAAGGACCTCGGCCAAGATCTCGACATGCCGGTCCTTCACTTGCCGCAGCTCGTCGGGTTGGCGCTCGGACTTTCGCCGGAAGAGCTGAACATCGATCGGCATATTGTGCCGGCGCATCCGCCGGGGCGATAAGTGCCTTTGCGGCAAGCTCCAACCAGAGGTTGGCGTGAACGCGGCTTGCCTCAGGGGGAGCAATGATCGCGACACTCCGTCAGGGGATCGGTCGGCGCGTGCGTCGATCGTATCGCGTCATGATGGACACTTTGTTACTGCTCGCCCTGAACGGGCTGATCTGGGGGCTGATCATCGCGCTGATCGCGCTCGGCCTGTCGATCATTTTCGGGCTGCTCGACGTCATCAATATCGCGCACGGCGATTTCTTCATGGTCGGCACGGTGCTGGCCTGGTTCACGCTGGAAGCAACCGGGAATTTCTGGCTCGGATTTATCGTCGCACCACTGATCGGATTCGTTCTTGGTGCGCTAATTCAGCGCATCGTTATCCAACCAATCCGCGGCGTGGCCGCCCTGTCGATCGTGGCAACCTTCGGGTTGTCGCTGATCCTGCAGGAAAGCGTGCGCATCGCGTTCGGACCGGTACCACGACGGATTCTTCCGCCGATCACCGGCACCATCCCGTTGTTTGGCATCGAATACGATATTTATCGCATCTTTGCCGCGGTTCTTTCGGTCGCGGCGCTGGTGGCATTCTTCCTGTTCTTGCAACACACCAAGGTCGGGACCTGGATGCGCGCGGTGCGCCATGACCGCGATACCGCGATAGCGATGGGCATTCCGGCGCAACGCATCTACATCCTGACCTTTGGCATCGGATTTGCGCTTGCCGCCTTTGGCGGCGCGGTCGCGGCCCCAATCACCACGGTCGATTTCCGCGGCGGCGTCGACATCCTGCCGGTTTGCTTCATGGCGGTGATCATCGGCGGCCTCGGTAACCTCCCAGGAACAGCCGCGGCGGCGGTCCTGCTCGCATTCTTTGAGGGCATCATCCAAAGCGTCGCCGATCCCACAATCGCGCGCATTGCTTCGCTGGTGTTAATGAGCGGGGTGTTGCTGTTGCGCCCGCAGGGCCTGTTTAAGGGGCATGTTCGATGAGCGGCCGCGTCGCCATTGAGCGCTTGGTGTTCGTACTGTTCGCGGCGTTCATGCTGTCTGTGCCGTGGTCAGTGCCCGCGCTGGTCAGTCCGTTCTGGGTAAGCGTGATTACTGAGATCCTGATTTGGTCGCTGTTTGCGGCGAGCGTCAATCTGCTGTTTGGCTATGTCGGGCTGCTATCTTTCGGCCAAGCGCTTTATTTCGGCTTCGGCATGTATGGCGTTGGCATCGGCATCGACCAGCTCCACCTCTCCTTCTGGCCGGCCTTTGGCCTTGGCATCACGGCGGCGGTGGCGATGGCGCTGGTATCGGGCGTATTCGCCGTGCGTTTGACTTGGCACTATTTCGCGATCATCACCGTGGTGTTCTCGCTCATCTTCTATTTTCTCGCGGTGCGTATGAAACCGCTGACTGGCGGCGACGACGGCATCAATTTCAGCATGCCACCGACATTTACGTTCGGAAAATCGGTGTGGAGCTTCACCGACGCGACGTTCCAGTATTTCTTCATCCTGGCGACGGTCGCGCTGTGCTTCTATCTGATGCACCGGGTCATCCGCAGCCCGCTCGGCAAGGCTTTCGTCGCGATCCGCGACAACGACATCCGCGCCTCGCTGATCGGCGTGAATGTGTACCAGACCCGGCTCGTCGCTTTCGTGATGGCGGGCTTCCTCGCCGGCGTTGCCGGCGCCCTCTTTGCCTTCTTCGGGCGCTACGCCTCTGCCACCTACATGTTCTATCAGGTGTCCGGCGAGGGCGTGGTCTGGGCGATTGTCGGCGGTGCCGGCACGCTGTTCGGCCCGGTTATCGGCACGACGCTGTTCATCGTAATCCGCGAAGTGGTCTCTACGCATTGGGAGCACCATTCCCTGATCGTCGGCGTCATGGCGATCCTGGTCGTGATCCTGGCGCCGAAGGGGTTGGTTGGGCTCTGGCGCGCTGCGCTCAGTCGGTTCGAGCGTGACGAACCTGCGGCCCCGCCGCCGCAAGCCTTGCGGGCTGAACCATGACAGTGCCGGTTCTCGAAACCCGCAATTTGACGCGGCGCTTCGGCGGCCTAACCGCGGTTGACAATCTCAGTCTGTCGCTGCCGAGCCGGCAACTCCATGCCATCATCGGCCCGAACGGCGCCGGTAAGACCACCCTGTTCAATCTGATTTCTGGACTGCTGGGCCCCGATGACGGCCAAATTTTCTTCCGCGGCCGTGACATCACCGACCTGCCCGCCCACGAGATCAGCCGCCTCGGTATCAAACGGACCCTGCAGGTCAAAAGTGTCTTCCCTCAACTCAGCGTCGCGGAAAACCTCTGGATCACTAATGAAGGTTCCAAGCGTTTCCTGCATCCGCTACGCGACGCCGACAGCGACCGCGCAGCGCGCGAGCGCGTCGAGCGGACGCTCGAACAGGTCGGCCTGATCGCGCTATCCAAGCGTCCAGCCGGCACATTGTCCTACGGCGACGTGGCCTTGCTCGAAATTGGCATGGCGTTGATTTCCGACCCTCAATTGCTGCTGCTCGACGAGCCGACCTGCGGCATGAGTCCGGCCGAAACCGACCGCGCGGTCACCAAGATCCGCGACATGGCTCGCACCATCGACATCGTCATCATCGAGCACGACATGCCAGTCGTGTTCGGGATTGCCGACGCCATCACCGTGATGGCGCAGGGTGCAATCCTTGCCTCCGGCAACGCCAAAGATATTTCGCAGAACGAGGCCGTGCGCGAGGCCTATCTGGGTCGTCCAGAGGACGAAGACTACGTCGAGGAGGCGATCAGTGCTTAGCCTCCGTGACGTCCATGTTCACATTGGCAAGCTGCATATTTTGCAGGGTGTCACCCTCGAACTTAAACAAGGCGAATCCGTTGCTTTGCTCGGCCGCAATGGCGTCGGCAAGACCACGACTTTGCGCAGCATCATGGGGCTAGTCGCGACGCAGCGCTGGCGTAATTGAATTCGACGGTGACGATCTGGCGAAGTGCCAGCCGCACCTCATTCCCCGCAAAGGCATTGGCTACGTGCCGCAAGGCCGCGGCATTTTTCCCACGCTGTCGGTCCTGGAAAACCTCAATATCGGACTGCCAGGCAAGCGCGACAGCGAACGCGAAGATTACGTGCTGACCTGCTTCCCACGGCTCAAAGAGCGTCTCAAGCAGTCGGGCAGCACGCTGTCTGGCGGCGAGCAGCAAATGCTGGCGATCGCGCGCTGCCTCATGATGCGCCCGAAGCTAATCATTCTGGACGAGCCGACCGAAGGCATTATGCCGCGTCTCGTCTCGCAGATCCGACGCGAAATCCACCGCATCAATCAGAGCGGCGTCTCCATCCTGCTGGTCGAACAGAACGTAGAAACCGCGCTTAAGCTCTGTCCGCGCGTGTTTCTAATGGAGAAAGGCACCATCGTTCATTCCGGTGCCTCGCATGAACTGAAGTCACAGCCCGAAATTGTGCACCGCTATCTCGGACTGTCCCACTAACTTTGGAACGCACAGGGAGAACGAACATGGCAAAGAAGCTATCCCGCCGCAGTTTTCTGGAAGTCGCCTTGGCGGGCGGCGCGCTCGGCACGGCCAATCTGACGTTGATGAAGGACGCCTATGCGCAGGCCTCCGGCCCGATCGTGATCGGGCATCATTGCGACCTCACCGGGGTCATTTCGTCGTGGGGCCTCTGGCACGATAAGGCAGCCAAAGCCGCGGTCGAAATTATCAACAAAGGCGGCGGCATCGCCGGCCGCAAGGTCGAGCTGGCAACCGAGGATACCGAGTCGAATCCGGCGAGCGGTGCGCGCAAACTCCGCAATCTGGTGCAGCGACTCAACGCCGAATTCATCGTCGGCTCGGTCCATTCCGGCGTGATGCTGGCGGCGATCCCGATCGCCTCCGAGCTCAAGACGATCTACTTCTCGACCGGCGAGGCGACCGAAGCGACCGGCGCCAAGGGCACGCGCTTCTCGTTCCGCACGGGCACCGACACCTATTCGATCGCGGCGGCGAGCCTGCCATGGTGCGTCGAGAACTTCGGCAAGAAGTGGACGATTATCTATGCCGACTATGCCTGGGGCCAGAGCACCAACCAGGAATCCAAGCACTACATCGAGAAGTCCGGCGGCAGGGTCCTCAACAGCATTCCGATTCCGCTCGATGCCAAGGACTTCGTGCCCTATCTGTCGCAGATCCCCGGCGAATCCGAGGTTTTGCTGCCGGCCTTCATCGGCTCGCTTTCGGTTGCCTTCTACACCCAGGCGAAGAACATGGGCCTCGACAAGAAGATGAAGATGTATTCGTCGTCGGCCAGCATCGAGTCGATCGCGCCCGATGATATCCAAGGTGCGGCCGAAGGTGTCTATTTCTTCGAGAACTTCCCGCGCATGCTCAAGGCCAAGAACGACGAGTTCCACAAGGAGTTCATCAAGCTGATCGGGATCGACGAGGTCAACGCGCGCGAAATCGGCGGCACGCGCGTTATGGACAAGAGCCACGGCTGGCAGGCCTGGGAAGATATCTTTGCCATCAAGCAAGCGGTCGAGGCCTCCGGCTACAAAACGCGCAAGGACGTCGAGGGCGTGATCCAGGCGCTGGAAGGTATGCAGATGAAGAATTCGCTCGCGCACCCGCAGGGCGACAAGCTCATCCGCAAGGAAGATCACGTCGGCATCATCGACTGCTACATCAGCCGCGTGCAGAACGGGAAGCTGGAAGTGCAGAAGCGGATTCCGAAGGAAGAGCTCCTGAAGAATATGCCGCTGCGGCACAATCTTTCCGCCGATGCCGGTGTAAGCGGACTAGGAGCGGCGGGCATGACGACGCGCCGCCGCTCCTGCATTCCACGATGACCACAGTCCAGTATCCGAAATTCAAGGCCTGCGCTGCGCACGTCGCACCGGTCTTTCTCGAGACACCCGCGACGGTACAGAAGGCTTGCTCGTTGATTGCGGAAGCTGCGCGCAACGGCGCGCAGTTGATCGCGTTTCCCGAATCCTTCGTGCCTGGGTTTCCGGTCTGGGCTTCGGTGCAGGCGCCGATCAAGAACCACGATTTTTTTAAGCGCTTAGCCGCCAATTCAATCGAGGTACCGGGGCCAGAGGTTTCGGCGCTATGCGAGGCCGCGCGAGAGCACTCCATCACCGTGTCTGATTGGCATCAGTGAGCGTTCGCCGGTCTCTGTCGGGTGCCTGTGGAACTCCAATCTGCTAATCGGTCCAGACGGCACGCTGCTCAATCATCACCGCAAGCTAGTGCCGACCTTCTATGAGAAGTTGGTTTGGGCGAACGGTGACGGCGCAGGCCTGCGTGTCACTGACACACCAATCGGCAAGATTGGCATGCTGATCTGTGGCGAGAATACCAATCCGTTGGCGAGATATTCACTTATCGCTCAGGGCGAGCAGGTGCATATCTCGTCCTATCCGCCTGTCTGGCCGACGCGGCCCTCTAACGAGCCTGGGCGCTACGACCTTGCTGCCGCCATCCGCATCCGCGCCGGCGCACACGCATTCGAGGGCAAAGTATTTAATGTCGTTTCCTCGGGGTTTTTGAGCAAAATGATACTCGAGGTTCTGCGCGAGATTGACCGGGAGAGCCTCGAAACGCTGGAGAACAGCCCGCAAGCGGTAACAATGGTGCTTGGCCCATCTGGCGACATCATCAGCGATACGCTCTGCGAGTCCGAAGGACTGCTGTACCAAGACATTGACATCTTGCAATGTGTAGAGCCAAAGCAATTCCACGATATCGTCGGATACTACAATCGTTTTGATGTTTTTGAGCTCAAAGTTACGCGCAAGCGGCTCGCACCAATCGAATTAAATGATCCACCTGCGTCGACTCTTACTGACCGCGACGTGCCGGGCTAGTGTGTCTTGAGAAACAAGCGCATTGCATGCGAATTTGTTGTAAAATCGTTGAGCCACAACTATAAATGTTTCATTCCGGAAAATTGTGTTGGCGATCGCTCCCTTGACGCTCATGCGGCCAATTTGTTCGATATTCAGCAGAAGTATGGGGACTTGGTTGATTCTGACTTCGTACACCACCTATTCAAAGTTCATCAATCAAACTTGGGGACCCGAATTGCGTAGGCCAGTGATGACAATAGCGATATCCATATGTTCAAGAGACGCGAGCTTGTGAAGAGGTAACAATTTGGAGCCTAAGAAATGGTGGCGCGCGCAATGTCGATTTGGAGAAGGGGCCCATGATAATTCAGACCGCGCCCACAGGTCAGCCTCGTTTAGCGATTATGATGTATGAGCATACGGCGCTCTCGCATCAGTTTGCTCGTACCTTCGGCAACGAAAAGTTCGAACCTTTGTCGCCGGCCGAGCCAATGTATTATATTGTCTTGCACCATGATGCGGGGTGGGCCGGCTTCGATCGCAACCCAGCCACCGATCCGAACACCGGTCTACCATACAATCTCATCGATACGCCTACAGAGCATATCACGCTCACGAGCCGCCTCTCGCCAGAGTTCAATCAGCGACAGCATCCCTATTCGGGGCTAATATCGAGCATGCATAGCTGGGGACTTTACAACGGCCGGTACGGCCTCTCGAGCATGGTACTGATCGACAAAATACCTCCCGAGCGCCGACCACTGGCGGACGCAATGCTGGCGGGCGAGTTGGAGAGGCAGAAGCGGCTTAAAGCGGAGATCGCTAACGACCCTGAAACGTCCAGCTGGCTTGATGAGCGCCATGTTTTTCAGAACTACAAGCAGCTGCAATTCGTTGACACCCTCGCGTTGTATTTCAATCGCACGCATCCGAGTAGAACGGGGCGAGGTCAAATTCGAGCATGTCCCGCTAAATGCCAAAGAGGACACAACAGTGACTATCCGGCCGCGGCAGCCCGGCATTTACGAGCTGGCACCATATCCATTCGGCGCCGAGGGCGAGTTTGCATATGCGGGCCGTCTCATCGAAGCTGGCCAGGATAAGAAAAATGGCGGTTGGCCTTCGGTATTCCGCACCGCGCCGACCGTTTGGGAACGGTTTAGTCTTATTTCAGGCTGAGACGCCTCGATGTTGGAAGTCGATAATCCTCAAGTCGTCGCAGAAGTGAAAGCCGCATTCGAGGCTTATGAACGCGCCCTCATCAGCAACGACATTGCCCGCTTGAACGAAATGTTCTGGAGGTCCGGACAGACGTTACGATACGGAACAAGAGAGCACGAACGCCTCTACGGTCACCCCGCGATTGCCGAATTCCGGATTAAGCGGGGTCCAGTCGATCAACAGCGAACCCTTCAGAACTTGCGCATCACAACTTTCGGCCGCGACTTTGGAATCGCCAACACCGAGTATATCCCCGCAAACTTCGACAAGATTGGGCGTCAAAGCCAAACATGGGTGCGCACCGATGAAGGCTGGAAAATAGTCAGTGCGCATGTATCATTCGGAATGTAGCAGCTTTGGAGTGCCCGAGACTTCCTCAAGCATTCAGCACTCTCTCCTCGGATAAACTGTCGCGAACGTCGCGCTCAATCATTCCCCAAATTCGATCAACGTAAGCTGCAAATGTGGGCGTACGCTTAATACTAAGCGGCCGAGGCCGGGGGAGATTAATCGCAACCGTTTCACGAATCCGCCCCGGTCGGCGCCCGAGAACAACCACCCGATCTGAGAGATAAACTGCTTCATCAATTTGATGAGTGATGAATAAGACCGTCTTTCGGCCGCTTTCCCATATGCGCAAAAGCTCGGTCTGCATGATTTCACGGGTCTGCGCGTCGAGCGCTGAGAACGGCTCGTCCATCAACAGCACCTTCGGATTGATGGCTAATGCCCGCGCCAGGTTGGCGCGCTGGCGCATACCGCCCGATAGTTGCCATGGATAATAGCGCTCGAATCCATCGAGGCCTACCAGCCGCAACAGATCTCTGTGTGTGGGCACGCGCCGCCGCGGAATCCCGACGGCTAATCTCAATGCCGAAATGCGCATTACGCCACACCGTTCGCCAGGGCATCAGGCAATCGGCTTGAAACACGAAACCTCGGTCCGTGCCAGGTCGGGAGACCGGAATACCATCGATGATTACATCACCGGAATCCGCAGAATCGAGGCCCGCTATGATGCGTAGCAGCGTCGTCTTACCGCAGCCAGAAGGCCCCACGAGGCAGATGAACTCGCCATCGGCCACGTCGATGCCGACCCGATCTAGTGCGACCAAATCTCCAAATGCCTTGCTAAGACTGCGAACCGACAGCTTTTGCGACTGGGCAGAGCTCGTCGAATTCATGACCGATTCCATGGCACCAGGATGCGCTCAAGCCGACTGAACATGGCGGTGAGCACGATGCCCGTAATCGCCAAAACGAGAACGCCGGCGAACAGTCTGGGCATATTAAAAACCTCAGCGGCCTGTTGGATCATAAATCCGATCCCTGCCCGCGCGCCGAATAGCTCGGCAACGACAACGGCGATCAACCCGCGCCCCACGGCCATTTTCAGCCCAGCGAGCACGAACGGCATAGCTGACGGCAGGCACACCTTCGTGAAGATTTGCAGCGGAGTTGCGCCGAATGAGCGCGCCGCATCGATAAGTGCGCGGTCCGTCGCACGCACGCCGGCATCGGTATTAATAATCATAGGGAAGATTACGAGGCTGATCACCACGGCGATTTTCGACCAGACGCCAATTCCAAACCACAGAATGAGGAGCGGGGTGATAGCAATGACTGGAGTTGCGTAAAGACCAGAGACCCATGGGGCAAGTGCGGCGTTGCCTCGTCTCGACACGCCCATTACAAGCCCTATCAAAAGGCCAGCCGAGCATCCGAGAACATAGCCGGTGAAAAAAGCTTGAGCGCTGACGAAGGCATGACGTTCAAGCTCTCCACTCAATGTCAGTTCCCATATTGTCATCAAGGCCTGACTTGGCGTTGTCAAGAACAGCGAACGCGACACTATGCGCCCGACAAGCTCCCAAAGCAGGAGGCCGATAACGATTGATGACGCAGACCACAGCTTCAAATTTGGTCCCGAACGCCGTGACCGGGTTTTCGCGGCGACCTGCGCCGGTACGCTGTCGATCGAAAATGGAAGGTCGGCCATCGGAAGCCGCACTACTTTGCGGTCGCCTCCTTGACATAGCTGTCATCATAGATTGCAGACACGGGTTTCATTGGAAGTTTCACGTCGCCCGCGTCAATCAGCACCTTCTGGATGGCATTGATTCCGGCGTCAGTGAAGCCTGCGTCGGGAGCGAATGCCTTGATCTTGATTATCAGGTCATAGGTCTGAAGAGCGATTGCTTGGTCTACCTTGGTCGCGTCAGCAAGAATACGCGCCGCCGCTTCCCGGTTTTTCTGATCGTAAATGAACGCGGTACCACGCTGGAGGCCCTTCACGAAGGCGACGACGGCGGGACGATTTGCCTTCGCCCACTGTTCGTTCGCATAGTAGCCAATGTAGGGAAGGTCGGGCGTATAAGGGGCAAAGAGTCCGAGGTTATTGAATCCGCGGGCTTCGGCAGCAAACGCCGCCGGCGTGGATAGGGATGCGGCGTCTACGCCGCCCGCGACCAGCGCGGCAAAGCGGTCCGGGGTTGCGCCGGCATATAGCAGTTCGACGTCCTTAACGGGGTCGAGATTGAATTTACGCGCCATCGCCTCCCACCAGACGGCAGTAATATCTTTCGAACCCCCCACTATCACACGTTTTCCTTTCAGGGCCTCAATCGACTTAATCTCGGGCCGCGCGAATAGCATCGTGGTCGAATTAATCACGCCGCTCGCAATCACTTTCACTTGCGCGCCCCCGTCCATGGCGCGGACCGGATCAATGACGCCGCTGCTTCCAATGTGAACGGCACCGAGCGACGCCATCTGAACCGACCTAGAACTTGCACCTGTCGTCACGATGTCCACCTTGATGCCAGCATCATCAAAGTAGCCCATTTTTTGAGCGACCAGCGCTGGCCAGAATTCCGACAAATACGCGACCAATCCGAGGGTGACGGTCGGCTTGTCCGCAGCTCTGGCAGATCCCAAGGCCCGAAATCAGCGCAAGGCTCAAAAGTGCGCCTGAAAATAGTATTCTGCGCCCAATCTTCATCATGGCTTCCCCCATAATTGAAGAGCGACTATGGCGCGAGGTCTCGCACCTTTCAATACCGGCTGCGTCGTTCCATGAAATTTAGTCGCGGCGTCGCTGACAATGTCCGTTTCGGTGCATCGGCCTTACTGCGACCGCCGACTACGATCCAGTGAATTCAGCCAGCAAGAGACACCGCGCCTGTCGGCATCGTACCAGCGCCCTCGGCAAGAGCGAAAACGTCGACGGATGCTACCGACTGGAGGATATCCTTTATTCGCGCCGACGACCTTTATCGAAGGGTGCACCCAAACCGTTGTCGAGAACGGTCCAAAAGGTGTCACGGTGACCATGCCGTGACTACCGTTCTGAAATAGAACGCTTTCGCCGTCAGCTCACGAGCTCTGTCAGGTATTCGGAATGATCGGCAGCAAAAGCCAGGGCCGCCGATGCTCAGAAAAGTGCAAAGTATTCCGGCCGCCGAAGATTTTTGCTGGACGAGTCCTTAAATCGTTATGGGTGAATGGACCGACCCCGCGTAGCGGATACGGCACGTGTGGTGCAATAACAGGCGACTCCGCCATATTCGTAATCCTTGCCGCGGATCGTTAAAGCAACACGATATCCTGCAGGCACGACGATGCAGGTATTCCACGAGCGTGTTTAAAGCAGCATTGTTCACTTATGGTCATAAACGGAAGTGACGGTGCGAATAGCTGATGTGCGCTTTGCTCCAAAAGCGGACTTTAGGGACGCCTCAAACTGGATAAATGCCGTTATCGGAACGTGGCGCCGGGATTATTGTATGGCCCTGTGGGCGGCGTCTGGAGCATACGGGAACCGCGCGCGCGAGCGCCCGAGTTCGAAAGCCGGGGCGCTCGCCAGTTTTTAGGGCGCAACTAATGCCGCGAACTTGATCAATTCCGGTGTCGCTGTACGGCGAGGATCGTTAGTATAGGTCGAAGACCTCGGTTTCTGGAAGCGACTTGGTATCGATCGCCTTCCCCAGCGTGGAGACGTCAACGCCGGGAGCGGCTTGAATTTGTTGTGACCCCGCGTCACGCGGAGAAAGCAAGGTCATCCCTCCCAAAAACAATGAACTGACAGCAACGATTAGAACGATGGCACGCATGGACTCCTCCTTCGGTTGGTCGAGCTGTTGATCGGTAGGCAAAAGATTTCGACGCTTTCCATTTTGCTTTGGCTCCGCGCATGCGACCCGGCACAGTGCGCGCTCGCGTGGAGCTTTGCTGCTCAAAAAGCGTGAGGAAGTGTCGCCGCTGATGCATTTCCATGGTTTTGAGGCGCGAAAAGCTTGGCGGTTGCGGTCGGGTAGGCCGTCACTGCGACAGCGCTGAGCGCGATGGCCAGATAAGCGATCAGCCATATCGCGGCGATCCCGGTATCTTGAATGCCGTATTTCGCCATATTTTCGCGGTGGCGCCGGCTAAGAGAAGTTTTGGTCATCGCGCGTCCCTCCATGTGATGCGAGACGTTAGCGGCCGACCGCGGCTTCCTATGTGAAACAGCTCACACTTCGTGGCGATATTTTTTAACGCCCCAACGGCTGGTAGCGTCGGGCCCGCCCGCGGCTCCAGCGTTGCACAAGTGCCGCTGATCTCGCTCGATCGCGGCGGTCCATCATTTGCGCGCGGATGTGACCCACAGCGGCGCGGGGCACCAAATGATGAAACAAAATGATGGCGCTATGTGACCTAGCTCACTGAGAAAGGCCGGAGTCCAATTTAGAAGAAAAAAATAAGGATCCAGCCATCGATAAGGAGCGCTTCATGAGCACGAATATCCTGCTGTCACCGGCGCATACAAAGTCCGCTATCCGCTTTCCGCTCGCCAGAACGGCCGAGATCATCGTCGTGCATGGTGCGCGAGCGATCACAAAACTTCTAGCCGCGGCCCACGCATCGAGGCGGATACAGGCCGCTCGAATTATCGGCCATTACGGCTACCTGATCGATTTAACCGAAAACGGGCAACCTACTAACTCAGGGAGGGCGCAGTGACGACATCGGTAGCCGAATATGGTGTCCTTCTCGCCGGCAACAATACTGCGCTGATTGTGACACTGGTTTCGATCTTTATCGGGTCATTCGTTGCCGGCCTCGCCGGATTTGCATTCTCCGCGACCGCGGGCGCAATACTATTTCACTGGATCGCTCCTGTTGAAGCTGTGCCGTTGCTTCTTGTCTGCAGCATCACCACCCAGCTGTTCAGCGTCACAACTTTGTGGCGCACCATGCAATGGCGAGAGTGCCTTCCTTATTTGGCCGGTGGGCTCATAGGCATCCCGGTAGGAGCAACACTGCTGGCGAGCTTTAACCCGCATACGTTCGCCGCGGGATTTGGCGTTTTCTTGATTTGCTATAGCGCCTACATGCTTTTGCGACCCAATTTGGCGTTTCGTGCTGGCGGCCGCCTTACAGAGGTAGCCGCAGGCTTTGCTGGTGGGATCACCGGCGGCGCAACTGCCTTTCCCGGCGCCTTCCCTACTATTTGGTGCAACATAAGAGGTTTATCGAAGCTCGAGCAGCGCGGAATCGTGCAACCGTTTATATTGCTTATGCAGATTGCGACGCTCGTTCTATTTCTCCAAGCTAGGCATTTTGGCTTCAGGAACCTGGACGAGCTATGTTTGGAGCCTGCCTGCCGTCATTGGCGGTACTTGGCTTGGCCTGCAGCTTTTTAATCGCGTTGACGACGTCAGGTTTCGACGGCTCGTCCTGCTATTTCTGTTGATTTCCGGCGTCACACTGATGGCTTGAATTATCCTGCCGCAGTGTGGCGTAGATTTCTTTGCAGGTCTTTATGCGTCTTAATTCGCGCCAAAGGTTCAGCTTTTGGTATAGGCTAGTCCGTTCTTCCGACGGATTGCGTCCCATGCCCCCGCAATTAGGCGAGTCATTTACGGCCGGCGTGACCGATAAGAAGGCTCTGCTTGCGTCGCACCCTTTTTTCCGCGGGTTGAACAACCGGATCGTCGAAGGGCTGGTACGTCACGCCGTCACCCGCAAGGTCAAACGCGGGATGTTGCTATTTCGCAAAGGGGATGCCGGAAGCAGTCTCCACGTGGTGTGCGCCGGCGCCGTGCGCGTCAGCGCACCCTCAGAGCAGGGAAAAGACGCCGTCTTCAACCTGATTGTACCCGGGGAAATCTTCGGAGAAATAGCCTTCCTCGATGGAGGCCCTCGCACAGCCGATGCCGTGATGATCGAGTCCGGCGAACTCATCGTCATTGAACGCCGCGATTTTCTCCCAATATTGCGAGACTATCCCGAACTTGCCTTGCGATTATTGGAAGTGTTTTGCGGACGCTTGCGGCGCACCAGCCAACAGCTTGAGGATCTCATATTCTTAGGCTTAGAACCCCGGCTCGCCAAGGCGCTGCTCTATCTTTACCAGCGTTCCTCTTCTCAACCTGCGCAGAAGCTGAAAGTGACGCAGCGGGATCTCAGCCAAATGGTCGGTATCTCGCGTGAAAGTACGAATAAGCAGCTGCGCAGCTGGGAGCGCCGCAAATGGCTCAAATTGGAGCGCGGCGGAATAACAATCCTGGCACCAGACGCACTCAGGCGGCTCGTAAACGAGAACGCGCCAAGCGAGTAGAAATCAGCCCAGCGCACTTAGGGCGTTGCGCGCACGCGTCAGGTCAACCGTGTCGGCGCCTTCCTCAAACCAACCAAAAACAGGCTCTAATAGCGCGCGCGCCTCATTGGACTTTCCTTGCGTCCGCAGGAGTTCTGCAAGGCTTGTGACAGCGCGCAACTCCAACGATTTGGCGCCTTGTCGGCGTGCCACTTCGATCGACTTCTCTAGATGAGATTGAGCCTCTGCAATGTTTGAAGGATTGAGCGCCAAAAGAAGTTGCCCCCGCCGTCGGTGCAATTCTGCTTCCCACGATCTGCCGTTGCCAATATTCGCCAAGGCTCCTTCGACAATCGAAAGCGCATATTCATTGTTCGCCGGCCTTGGCGTGCATGTCCGCCAGCCAGCTTTCCATCATAGGAAGCATGAAGCCGACGCCTTGGCGGCGCGCCTCGCCGATTCCCAGGCCGATTTCGGAGTGCGCTTCTTCAACGCGGCCGAGCTCACCCACCGCCCGCCCACGCGAAATTCGTCGACAAAATCGCGTACAGCGAAAACCGCTGTTCCTGCGACACCGCCAGGCTGCTTTCGGCGGCCGCAAAGGCGCGGGCGGCGTCGCCGCGCAGGAGATGCACCACGGAAGTCATGTAATGAGCGAATGCAATCGTATAGGGGTGGTCAAGCTCCTGCGCCAGGTGCAGCGCTTCCGAAACGCGCGCGAGCGATCGATCGGGGTAGCCCAGGAACCAAAGGTCCCAAGACAGCAGCAGCAATGAGGCGGCTTGTGGCTCAACCATGTATAGGTTGTACAGCGGCTGTTTTCCCTGGCCCGAAAGCCTGATCGCGTTTTCGAAATGGTCCGCTGAGGATTGGAAATCGCCTGAGGTCAACAAAGTGCTGCCCATGACTCTGTGAGCCACCATGAGCGGAACAGTTTCCGACGAACGCTCGTGCCCGCGATACAAACTCGTCGGCCATGCGGAGCGCATCGTCGTTCTTGCCGCTCATCCATGCGTGTCCCCATAGACCAAAAAGCGCCTGGAAATATTCGGGAACGTCGCCGAGTTTGAGGCATAAAATACGAGCGCGCGAAAATGCTTCTCGGGTTTCGGCAGAGGCATATCCTTGAACCGCAATAAGCGGTATTCCCAATGCCAATTGAATCTCGATCTCTTGTTTGATCCGATCGGCCGTCTCCGGCAGGGCGTTCAGAAGCTGAAGGGCCTTTCGAAAACTCGCAATCGCCTCAACATTGGCGGAATGCGTGAGCGCGCGTTGCCCGGAGTTCGAGCCAGCAGCGGATGGCCCGCTGATGATTGCCTGCTTCTTGATGGTGATAGGCCAGGACTTCGGGTTGGCTTTCCGCCAGTTCAGGGTAATCGCTTTCCAGGATGGTCGCGACGTCAGCATGAATCTGCCGTTTCCTGCTCCTCAGCAACGAATTCGTAGATTGCATCACGCAACAACGCATGCTTGAAGACGAAACGAATGGATGGCGTGATCCCGACGCGATAAATAATGTCAGCCTCTTCGAGTAGCGAGAGCGCTGATTGCAGCTCGCCTTCGTCAATTTGTGCGACCGCCGACAAGAGATCGCAGGAAAATTCGCGCCCAATGACGGCCGCGACCTGCGCCAGTCTGCGACTTGGTGACGCGCGGTCAAGTCGTTCCATCAATGCATCGCTGAGCGTGTCGGGAACCCTGAACGATGCCGGCTGGGCGGCGCGCTCGGAAGTGCCTCGCGTTCGCAACGGCGCACTCAGTATGCTGGTTGTCAATTCCTCTATGAAGAGCGGGACGCCGTCGGTCTTTTGGACAATCTGATCGAGGACCTGTGAGGGGATGTTCTCGCCCCCAACGAGGTCGTGAATCATTTTCTTGACCTCGCTATGCGACAATCGAGTGAGCGAATGCGTGGTGATATTCGGATGCCCCATCCACGCAGGGCGAAACTCGGGCCGGCCGGAGACGACTAGCAGTACACGAGCGCGGTCAATTCGGGTTACAATCAGTTCAAGCAGCTCAAGTGTCGATGGATCGAGCCAGTGCGCATCTTCGAATATACAGACCGTCGGGTGCCGCAAAGAAACCTGCAAAAGCAAATCGACAAGCGAACTAATCGTTCTGTTCTTGATCTGTTGCGGCGTGAGCTTCGAAAATTCGCGACCGTTCTCGACCGAGATCGACAGCAGGTTGGCAATCAGAAGAAGCGCCACGTCGGAGCCGTCGGTCGAGCGCGGAAGATAGGCTCGAAGCTTTTCGATCTTGTCGGCGTCGGACTCACGAGCGCTCAAGTTGGCTGCTTGTTCAATCTGCTCGATCACCGGGAAGAATGCGCTCTGACTGTGATAAGGCGATGACTGATTGAGTAATAAAAGGTTCGGCTCCTCCTGAATATGCGATTTCAGCTCGTGGAGGAGCCGCGATTTTCCGACTCCCGGAACACCTGAAAGCAATATGGTTTGACCGTCGCCTTCTTTGACCTTGTTCCATCTGTCGAGCAGCAAGCTCAGTTCGCTTGAACGTCCTGCGAGCGGGGTAAGAGATTCTTCATGCGCCGCTTCGAAACGACTGGCAGCATTTTTTGCTGCATCGACGCGATAGACATGTATAGGCTTGGTGATGCCCTTGAGTTCCTCCAGCCCGAGGTCCTGCAAATCGAAAGCTGCGGATATGAGGCGCCGGGTCGACTCCGAAACGAGAATGGTGTTGGCGGCGGCAAGCGTCTGCAGACGCGCGGCGATATTTGGCGTTTCTCCCACCGCATCCATCGACCAAGAGTTCGTGCTATTTGCCATTTCTCCGACAATGACCGGCCCGGAGCAAATCCCTATCCGGCAAGTAAGGGTAATCGGGCCCGAAATCTTCGAAACGTTAGAGACTATTTCCAGCGCCGCGTGGGTGGCACGAGCGGCATCATCTTCATGCGCGCGCGGCCACCCGAAAAACGCCATCACGCCGTCGCCGAAATAGCGGGCGACTCGGCCGCCGTACCGATCAATCGCCTTGTTGCACCCAGCTCGATAGGCGTCGATGAGTTTTTGCTGATCTTCGGGGTCTAACTTCTCTGAAAGCTGCGTAGAGCCCACTAAGTCACAGAACATGACCGTGATCTGACGAAATTCGGCCTCGCGAGGTAGCGAAGAAGAGGCGGGCGACACAGTATCCTTCGAAGCCGCGTTAGTTGATCCGGCGAGCTCGGGCTCAGCCGCCAATGCTGCAATTGCCCTAAGCAATATTTTGCGGTGACCTAACGATACCCCGATCTTTTCCAAATCGTTTTCGTTCAGATCGGGAAGGATTGAATAGTCGATATTGTTTTCTGCGAAAGCTTGGGCGTATTGGCCCAGACCGCATCTGCCCAGCCACTCGGCCAAATCGGCAGTTGTCTTCGTCATTACGCGTTACGATACCACACTATCGCGTTCTTCCGACCCATGGCCGCGTAACCACGTTGTGCTAGGCCGCGTTTCCGGCCCTCATGCCATGCCGACTGCAATGAATAGCGCGTTAGTCGGCTCTTGCCGCCGTGGCTTGGTGCTTTTGGCTGCCTGAAGGACATGGGGCGTGGAGATATGGGAGCGCTTCTCCCAATGCCTGCTCAATCTCCTCCCGTATCTGCGTCTCGGATTTGAGGAGTTCATGGTTATATCCCTCGGCCATGATCAATGCCGATTGATACGTCTCCTGAACGACTTTGATACGGTCATCTGCAGGTAGAGACGCGACGAACTCGATCGTCTCATCGACGTGCGCCGCTTCGCTTCCGAGGCTGCTATGGCTCCTGAGGAAGCGCGTAGCGTCAACGCCATCCGGCCAAAGCACCTGCACGCTCTCGATATCGCTCTTCTCCTTAAGTGCAGCGATGCGCTCCAGGCAGTACGAATAGCCGGCGCTGCCGATCGGATAATCCTCGGCGCATAGCTCATCGAAGCGCTTGCAGAGCGGCTTGATTCCCTCAGGAATGAAATTGGCGACGAGTCGCTCGCCGGGCACTCCCAGTGCACGCAGATCCTTGAGCGCAAGGCGGTCGTGGCCGGTCTCTTCGCGCGCACGCGCCTCAAGATAGCTTGCGACCTCGGGCCTCCCCAGCGCTTCGAAGCGGCTCGCGGCGCGCCCGAGATTTCGAGGCGTATCGACGGACGTGTGATAGGCGCCGACCAAGGCGACGATATAACCGGCGAGCGTCGGCTCTGGGCGGGCGAGCCGGCTTTCAATTCTGGAAAATGCAAGGTTTATGGCGCCGTCGAGCAGCCCAACCGTGCTGCCCGGCGAGCCCGCACCTTCCATCGGCCTCGCGAATGGGTCGGGGTGCGCGTTTGTCCCGCTCCGGTTGTGAAACCAGACCTCCCCCGACTCGCGGGCGATGATCGCGATATCGTCGGTGACGTTAACCCACTCTACGACCGGCCGTGCCATCAAAACAACCTCCCATTTTCAAATGATCGCCGCGGTTGTTTTAGCAAGGACCTGAAATCTGTCCAGGTATGGGGCCTGTGGGACGCCAGGTTTTCTGCGGTATTCGCCAGTCAATGCCGGACAAGAGATAGGTGAGTTGCGCCGCCGAAATCGTCACCACGCCGTCGGCGACGGATGGCCACAGAAATCGTCCGCGCTCGAGCTTCTTTGCGAACAGACACGCGCCATCGCCGTCATGCCAAATCAGCTTGATCAGGTCTCCCCTGCGCCCCCGGAAGACCCACAAATCGCCGGCGTGCGGATCGCGCTTGAACCCCTCCTGCACCATCAGCGCCAACGAGCCGAACCCCTTGCGCATGTCGGTGTGTCCGGTCGCAAGCCACACTCGCGCCCCGCTCGGAAACGCGATCATCGCCACCGATCCCGCGCCGTCAGCGCGCCGATCACGTTCGCAAGCGTCGACGCATCCGGTGCGCCTTCGATCGTCATGCGAACCTGGTCGCGGAATGCGATCGTGATCGATGACGCCGGAGCCGATGGCGGCGCGCAGACCGGCTCGGTCGTAGCCACCGCCTCGCTCGGGTCGGGAGAAACCCTCACCGGCACAAACGCCGCCATCTCGCGTTCCGCCGCAAACTGCCGCCGCCAGCGATACAGAAGGCTCGTCACGACGCCGGCGCTGCGCCCGATCTCGGTCACCACGGCGCCAGGTTCGTTCATCGCCGCGACAAGCCGACCCTTCTCCGCCGCGCTCCAGCGCCGGCGACGCTCGACCGACGTGATGACCTCGATACGATCCACCATGTGGCTAACCTCGTGCTAGCCACAGGTCCTACGCCAGTCTCACCCGCTCACAAGGCGGCCCGTGCCGGAGGCGTACTTTTCACTGGCTCGAAAGCGGCAGTAAACACTGCGGTGGTCAATTGGGCTATGTGGCGGCTATCGCTGACAGCGGCTTCGACGCCGTCCTTGATCAGCTTCTGCTGCAATTCGATGAACTCGGGTGGGTCTTTCACGGCGGAAAGCGCCTAAATCGCAGCGGTCAGATTCTTGGCGTTCTTTGTCGCCAATTCCTGATACGCCTTGGTCAACTCCTGAACAGCTGCTCTCGAGGCGTTGCCGCTTTCGGTCAGAGCCTCGGTGCTGCCTTTCATGATCGTCTCTGCGGCCTGGCCGCTCTTGGCTAGCATGTCGGCATTGGTTTTGACGATGTTCTCAACGATCGGGTTGGCCATGGTTGGATATCCTTCAGAAATGAGGACTGGTTTCGACCCTCCACGGTAACCCGCGGCCAAATGGCCGCAAGGTCGGAATTACCTACTCCCGATGCGCGACGGAGTAATCCCGGGAGCGGGCGTTTTGCCGATGCTAAGCGAGGCAAGGCATCTTGGTCGCGTCGCCGTTTTCGACATGGATGTAAGGGGCTCGCTACTCGCCAAGCTGTAAAAGAAAAATCGAGTCCGTCGGATCGTAGATAGGCATTGTTCGGTTGGCGTCTCGCTCCACGACATGCGTCGGTTCCTACGCCTTGACCCGCACATAGTTCCCCGGCGCGTCGCCGAGCGGTTTCAGCTTGCCCCGCCGGGCTTGCGGGCGGGGACTTTCTCGGGCGCCTGCGCCGTGACCCAGGCGAGCCAGTCGGGCCACCAGGAGCCGGGCGTCTCCTTGGCCGCTCGCGACCCAGATTCGAAATCACCCTCCGGCGGCCCGCCCGACCAGATACTGGTACTTCGGCTTCGCCGGCGGATTGACGACGCCGGCGATATGGCCTGAGCCCGCCATCACGTAGCGCACCGGGCCGCCGAAGCATTTCGCCCCGGTGAACACCGAGCGGGCAGGGGCGATATGGTCCTCCCTCGTCGCAAGTTCATAGACCGGGATCGTCACCTTGTTGAGGTCGATCGTCTTGCCGCCGAGCTCCATGCGCCCGTTCGACAGATCGTTCTGCAGATAGCAGTGGCGCAGATAGAACTTGTGGTTCCGCCGGGCATGCGGGTCGAAGTCGGAGTTCCAGCGAGCAGGAGATCAAAGGGCATCGGCTCTTTGCCCTGACCGATAATTCTTCGTCGTGGACGAGCTTCGGCGTAGCTCTTTGCGCCATGACGACCTTCAGAGATAGTCGGTTCGACGAAATCTTTCGCCTCGATCTGGGCCTCAAGACGTGTTCGATGCTGGCCGAGGACATCGAGGCGGGCCACGGCAACTTGCGCATTCGCCAGTCCGACGCGCGCGCGTTCAAGCTCGGCGTCAACCTCGCGGCGACGCCCGGCAAGGTCGATCTTCCGCAACGACCTGATCGAGCTCATCCAGTACGAGCCGACCACGCCCGAGGTCTACAAGCGCCCGCTCCTGATCGTGCCGCCGTGGATCAACAAGTTCTACATCCTCGACCTCAATCCCGAGAAGTCGTTCATCCGCTGGGCGGTCGCGCAGGGCTTGACGGTGTTCGTCATCTCCTGGGTCAACCCCGACGAGCGCCATGCCGACAAGGACTTCGAGAGCTACATGCGCGAGGGCATCCTCACCGCCTCGATGCATCGAGCAGGCGACAGGCGAACGCGAGCTCACCGCGATCGGCTATTGCGTCGGCGGCACGCTGTTCCGACGAAGTTCGAGGGCGAGAGCCGGCGGTCACCTGCCGCAGATAGAACTGCGGCCTTGTCGCGCTCGTGCGGATCCATTTCGTCGGCCCGCCGGACGAGATCGTCCGCCCAGCGCGTCGTCAACACATAGGCCTGCTTGATCAAATCGAAGTAGGGATTGTCGCGCCACTCCGCGTCGGAGAACCGCTTGTCCTGGCGGTCGGGCGTGGCGACCAGCGCCGCCGGCGCGCCTAGGAAGCGCTGCAGCGTCGAGGCCCAGAGATTGATGAGGTTCATCGTCAGCGCGGTTTGCGCCTCGAACGCCGCCAGTGGGTCGGCCATGTAGTACTGGCCGAGCTGCCCGATCGATCGGATCATTTCGCCGCCATCGTCGGCGAGATTCATCTTGATCTCGCCCGTCTCGCGCGGCCTCAAATATGCGGCCAGCACCTCGCCGCCCTGCTCTACGGCCTGACCAATGTTGCGGGCGAGCGCTTCCGCGTCGGGAATTGGAAATTGGGCTCTGAGGCCGTCAGTCTCGCCTGCGGCGGCGGGGCGGGCGGGCGGCGTCGGCGCCACGGCTTGTCCGGAGGGTTTGGAATCGCTCGCGGAAAGCGGCGCTGCCGTCCGTTGGGTGGCAGTGTCCTGCGTCGGAGTGGCTTGGCGGCGAGGCTATTTTCAGCGCGCCGGGCGCCGCACTTACGGCGTTCGGCGCAGCGGCTGTGCTCTCTGGGTCGGCAGGCATGGCTTTCAGCGCCGGCGTCCTGCGACGCTTGGGCGGGGCCGCCTTGGGCGCCTCGGCAGCCGCGCTCGTTCGCTTCCGCTTGGCGCGCAGCTCGGGCGGGCTTTCCTTCGTCGGGTGGCGCTCATCGGTCGTCGCGAGGCGCTTGCGGTCTATGCGTGCAATGTTGGCCATCAAAAGCGTCTCCTTTCACCGCCGGGCTGAGACCGGGTCCCGTGGGAAACAGAAAGGACCGGCCTAGAACGATGCCTCCGCGAGCGCCAAGGTCGAAGCAGCGCCGGCCGTGACTTCGAGGCGCCATGCCTCGGCCTCCGGCAACACGTGCTCGGCATAGAAGCGGGACGTCGCGATCTTGCCCCTCAGGAATGCTCCGCCGCTTTCTCCGGCTTGCGTCAGATCCCGGGCAATGCGTGCAGCCCGCGCCATCTGCCACCCGCCGGCGACCACACCCGTCAGCTTGAGGTAAGGCACTGCGCCGGCGGCGGCTTCGCGCGGGTTTCTGTCGTGGTTGGCAAGGAGCCAGTCGGTTGCCTCTTGGAACGATTTCAGGCCGGTCTTCAAGGCGGCGCCGATCGCCGAGAGATCGGGATCGTTCGTGGGCGCGAACGCCGCCACTTCCGTCCCTATATCGCTGATCAGCGCCGCCGCATTGGCGCCGTTGTCGCGAACGAGCTTGCGGCCGATCAGGTCGTTCGCCTGGATGCCGGTCGTGCCTTCGTAGATCGTGGTGATGCGCGCGTCGCGCAGGTACTGCGCGGCGCCGGTCTCCTCGATGAAGCCCATGCCGCCGTGCACCTGGACGCCGGTCGAGGCGATCTCGATCGCCGATCTCGGTGCACCAGCCCTTGACGACGGGATCAGCAGATCCGCACGGCGCTGGCTGCGACGCCGCGCGTCGCGTCGTCCGGATGCTGCCGGGCGCGATCGATGCAGGCGGCGGTGACAGTAGGCGAGCGCGCGCATCGCCTCGGTGCTGCGCCTTCATCGTCAGCAGCATGCGCCGCACGTCCGGGTGATGGATGATCGGCGCCGCGCTCGCCGTGCGCGCCGATCGGCGCTGCCCTGCACGCGCGTCGCGTGCGTAGGCGACGCGCCTGCTGGTAGGCGCGCTCGGCGACCGCGAAGCCCTGCACGCCGACGGAGAGGCGCGCGCGCGTTCATCATGATGAACATGTATTCGAGGCCGCGGTTCGGCTCGCCGACGAGGTAGCCGACCGCGCCGTCCTTGTCGCCGTAGGACATCACGCAGGTCGGGCTCGCGTGGATGCCGAGCTTGTGCTCGATGCGACACGCAGCGCACGTCGTTGCGCGCGCCGAGCGAGCCGTCGGCGATCACCAGGAACTTCGGCACGATGAACAGCGAGATGCCCTTGCTGCCGGCGGGCGCGTCGGATGCGCGCGAGCACCAGGTGGATGATGTTCTCGGCCAGGTCGTGCTCGCCGCAGGTGATGAAGATCTTCTGGCCGAAGAGCCGGTAGTGCCATCGCCGTCCGGCTCGGCGCGGGTGCGCACGCGCGCAAGGTCGGAGCCGGCCTGCGGCTCGGTCAGGTTCATCGTGCCGGTCCACTCGCCGGTGACCATCTTCGGCAGGAAGCGCTGCTTCTGCTCGTCGGACGCCGTGATGCGCGCAGCGCCTCGACCGCGCCGATCGTCAGCATCGGACAGAGCGTGAAAGCGAGGTTGGCCGATTTCCACATCTCGGCCACGGCGCTCGAGAGGAGCGCCGGCATTCCCTGGCCGCCGATGGCGGAGCTGACCGGCATGGCGTGCCAACCGGCGTCAACGAACTGCCGGTAGGCCAGCGGGAAGCCATCGGGCGTGGTGACGCGCCCACCCTCCCACCGGCACCCCTGGCGGTCGCCGGTCGCGTTCAGCGGGGCCAGCACTTCAGAGGCAAATCGAGCGGCCTCAGTTAGGATCGCCTCGACAACGTCCGGCTGCGCGTCTTCGAATCCCGGCAGGGCGGCGATCTCCGGCAGTCCAGCGAGACGGTCAAGGACGAAGCGCATCTCCTCAAGCGGGGCCGCGTAGGTCATGCCGCCGCCTCGCCCATGGTTCTGATGCGTTCGCGCAGAAGCACTTTCTGCACCTTGCCCGTGGCGTTTTTCGGAATCGGTCCGAACACCACGAGCCTGGGCACCTTGTATCCGGCCATCTGATCCCGGCAGAACTGGCGTATCTCAGCCTCGCTCACCGTTGCATTCGGCCTCAGTTCGATGAAGGCGCAGGGGACTTCGCCCCATTTCGGATCGGGCTTCGCCACGACAGCCGCGGTATCGACCGCGGGATGACGGTGCAGGACGTCTTCCAGTTCGATCGAGGAAATGTTCTCGCCGCCGGAGATAATCACGTCCTTCGAGCGGTCCTTGATGCGCACGTATCCGTCCGGCTCGATCACGGCGAGATCACCGGTATGCAGCCAGCCGCCGGCGAAGGCCTCGTCGGTGGAGGACGGGTTCTTCAGGTAGCCGTTCATGACGATGTTGCCGCGGAACATGATCTCGCCGATCGGTCTCCCCGTCGGCAGGCACCGTCTCCATGGTGTCCGGGTCTCGCACGGTCATCGCTTCCTGCATCGGGCTGGCGACGCCCTGACGCGCTTTCAGCCTTGCGCGTTCAGCCAGAGGCAGCGAGCGCCATTCTTCCTGCGCGGCGCATATCGACGCGGGACCGTAGGTTTCCGTCAGCCCGTATACATGCGTGATGTCGAACCCTATGCGCTCGGCGCCCTCGATCGTGGACGCGGGCGGGGCGGCTCCGGCGATGTAGCCGCAGACCTTGTGCCGGGACTTGCCCTGCAGCTCGCGCAGGCGCATTGATCAGCATGTTGTAGACGATGGGCGCGCCGCACATGTGCGTGACATGATGCTCCTCGATGGCCTCGAAGATCTGCTTCACGTCGACCTTTCGCAGGCAGATATTGGTCCCGGCGTTTGCCGCCATCGCCCAGGGAAAGCACCAGCCGTTGCAATGGAACATCGGCAGCGTCCAGAGGTAGACCGAATGCGCCGGCATACCCCAGGAGATGATCTGCGAGACGGCGTTGAGATAGGCGCCGCGATGGTGAGTGACCACGCCCTTGGGGTTGCCGGTCGTGCCGGAGGTGTAGTTCAGGGCAATGGGGTCGAATTCGTCGTCGGGAGAGGGCCAGTCGAAATCGGCGGCGCCCTCGCCGAGGAACGCTTCGTAGTCCATGGCGCCGAGCAGCGTACCGCCCTGGTGCAGGGGATCATCTATGTCGATCACTAGAGGGCGGCGTTCGAGCATGCTCAGGGCGCGTTGCGCGACGGCGCTGAATTCGCGGTCGGTGATGAGGACTTTTGCCTCTCCATGCGTGAGCTGGAAGGCAATCGCCTCGGCATCGAGGCGGATGTTCAACGTGTTCAGCACAGCGCCGGTCATGGGCACGCCGAAATGCGCCTCGTACATCGCCGGCACATTCGGCGCGAGAACGGCGACAGTGTCGCCCGGTCCGACGCCATGCTGCGCCAGGGCGGACGCGAGCCGGCGGCAGCGGTCGTAGGTCTCTGCCCAGGTGCTGCGCCACGCGCCATGGACAAGGGCGATCCGATGAGGATGGACCGCCGCCGCCTTCGGCAGAAAACTCAGCGGCGACAGAGGCGTATAATTCGCCGTCCGCTTGCCGAGACTATCTCTGTAGGGACCCGCCCGTTTCGGGCTCGCTTCGAGGAAGGTGTCCATTGGCGATCTCCAAACTAAATCTGCCGTCTTTTTCGTTCGATTCGAAATGCGTATGATCGGGCCGGCGCCCGACGGGATTGACCGCCGGCCCGCGGATCAGGCGATCATGGGTTCGGCCTGCTCGAGGATCGGGATGGTCCGCTCCGGCGCCGGCAGGAGCACCAGCGCCTCGCCGGAAATGACCACGACTCCCCGCACCGTGCATTCCGTGCTGAGCAGCACGCGGGATCGCTCTGAGACGAGCTCCATGACCCTGACGATGGCATGAACGGTATCGCCGGCGCGTACGGGCGCCCTAAAGCGCAGGCTTTGCGATAGGTAGATGCTGCCGGGACCTGGCAGCTTGTTGGCGATTGCGGCGGAGATCACGCTTGCCGAAAGCATGCCGTGGGCGATACGGGTCTCGAAGATGGTCGTTGCCGCGTATTCGGCGTTGATATGCAGGGCATTGTTGTCGCCCGACACTGCGGCGAACAGGACAATGTCGGCTTCGGTGATCGTCTTGGCGAAAGTCGCCGACATGCCAATTCGCAGATCGGCGAATTCGTAGCCACCAAGCTGGTTCATGGGACTATTCTTTCTGCGAGCATCTTCGAAAAAGACACTGAGTTCGCATTCGCGCCCGCTCATCCGCTCAGCGAAGGATGCGCGCATGGCGGCGACGGGACGACTGGCCTTGCCTGGTTGCCGCGCAACGACCCGGTTTGTCTGCAGCTTCATCAAGACGTTTCACTTCCCTGTTTGCCAAAAGCGGGCTTTGCGCCCTTACGTTCGTGGAATCGCCGTTCGGATCGCGGCGCAGCAACCTCGGACTGCTATGAGAACGGACATTGCGGCGCTGACCAGACCGGCCGCAGGATAGGATCGTGTCCCTCGTGGGCGATAGACTCGGAAACTACTCACGGTCACGCCAAGTACGCCATTGATCGGGGGCGAAAGAGCGGGCATCGCTGGTCGCTCGAGGGCAAGGAACCCACGCCAGCCCCATTTCCTCCAAAGAGTTGACGCTCGGCGACGCAACTGCGCAAACGCTGAGTAGATTCCGACTCTTACGGTTCGGATCCCCAAGGGACTAGCTCGCATACAAGAACGGCGAGTTGCGCCGAATTTTGGGAGGTCTCCATGTCGTAAATGATTGGTGCGGCGTTCGAACTGGATAGCGCCCCTCCACAGGCAAACGGAGCAAAAGCAATCGATGACCGAAGCGCAAGAGCTGCCTCCGCGCGAGGCGATGGACTATGACGCCGTGATTGTCGGCGGCGGACCGGCTGGGCTCGCAGCCGCGATCCGGCTGAAACAGATCGCGCCGGACGCCGCCGTAGTGGTCGTAGAAAAAGGCTCGGAAATCGGCGCCCATATCCTTTCCGGCGTGGTGGTCGATCCGATCGGCCTCGACAAATTGCTGCCTGGCTGGCGCGAGGATCCCGACCGTCCGCTCAAAACACCGGTCACCGAGGACAAGTTTTATCTGCTCGGCCCCTCTCGCGGCGTCAGGCTGCCAAATTTCCTCATGCCGCCGCTGCTGAACAATCACGGGAATTTTGTCGGTTCGCTGGGCAATGTCTGCCGCTATCTCGGCGCCAAAGCCGAAGCGCTCGGCGTTGAAATCTATCCTGGCTTCGCTGCAGCCGAAGTCTTGTTCGGAGAGAAGGGCGAAGTGCTCGGAATCGCCACCGGCGACATGGGCATTGGCCGCGACGGCAAGCCTAAAGACTCTTTTACTCGTGGCATGGAGCTGCGGGGAAAATACACGCTTTTCGCCGAGGGCGCGCGAGGGTCGCTGTCCAAGCAGATCATCGCCCGCTTCAAGCTGGACCAAGACTGCGAGCCGCAAAAGTATGGCATCGGCATCAAGGAGCTGTGGCAGGTTGATCCGACCCTGCACAGGCCAGGGCTGGTGCAGCATTCCTTCGGGTGGCCGCTGGATTCCAAAACTGGTGGTGGCTCGTTCCTCTATCATGTCGAGGAAAATCAGATCGTCGTCGGTTTTGTGGTTCACCTGAACTACACCAATCCGACGCTGTCGCCCTTCGACGAGTTCCAACGATTCAAGACGCATCCGATGATCCGCGACGTGTTCGCCGGCGGCAAGCGGCTGAGCTATGGCGCCCGCGCTTTGACCGAGGGCGGCTGGCAATCCGTGCCGAAGCTGACATTCCCTGGCGGCGCGCTGGTCGGCTGTTCGGCAGGCTTCATGAATGTCCCGCGCATAAAAGGCTCGCATAACGCCATTCTATCTGGTGTTCAGGCGGCAGACGCTTTGGCGCTGGCGCTGAGCGAGGGGCGCGCGCATGATGAATTGTCGTCCTATGAGGCAGGCTGGCGCGGCAGCGAGATTGGCCGCGACTTGAGAAAGGTGCGCAACGTCAAGCCGCTGTGGTCGAAGTTCGGCACCTGGATAGGGGTGCCTCTCGGCGGAGCCGACATGTGGCTGAACGATCTGTTCGGCTTCTCGCTGTTCGGTACGCAGAAGCACGGCAAGCCCGATTACGCCACGCTCAAGAGCATCGATCAGGTGACGCCGATAGTCTATCCCAAGCCCGACGGGGTGCTGACGTTCGATAAATTATCCTCGGTGTTTCTCTCCAACACCAATCACGAGGAAGACCAGCCGATCCATCTGAGATTGAGCGATCCCTCGATACCAGTGGGCGAGAATTTGCCCAAGTTCGGCGAGCCCGCGCGGCTCTATTGCCCGGCGGGCGTCTATGAAATTGCCTATAGCGACGAAGTGAAAAAGAGCGATCCGCGTTTCGTCATCAATGCG
>CAVPTM010000006.1:0-41163 GCA_963708635.1 uncultured Alphaproteobacteria bacterium
CGGCACCGGCCGCTGCAAGAGTGAGGCCCGTCTCCTTCAGGAAACGGCGTCGCGTGACAGACGCAAATTTGTTGGTACTCATCGTGGGGTCCTCCTCTGTTTGATTCCAGTTGGAAGAGGCGAGTCCAGATGAAAGATGAGCCTCTTGCACTGAATTGTTTTTATTAGACGGCCATCATAGCCCGCCAAAACCGGGCCGGGCCAGCGCTATTTAGATTACAAATCGCTCACATACGCGATGCTGCCGGCAGGATTTGTCTGGCAGTGCACAATACGGTTGTTCCACAAAGTCCAAGTCGCCGGGCGCTTACGGAGGCGCGTCGACGAGCCGCTCACGGCTCCTGGGCGCCGAGGAAATATTCGCGATCCTGGCCCTTGCTGCCGTCGAAGTAGGGCTTCTGCCAGCTGCCGTCGGGGTTGAGGATGCCCTTGCCGACCGGCGGCTTGTCGCCGCCTTTGCCGACGCTGCGCTCATAGGCCTGCTGCTCGAGCACCGCGCGCCATTTGTAGTGCTCGTAGACGTCGAGGATGTGGACCGCGTAGGCGGCGGCCAGCGCCTTGTTGCCGCGCACGATCAGCAGGTTCTCGTCGTTGGCGTAGGAGGCCTTGTAGCCGAGGTTGTGGCTGCCGGTGATCACGGCGCAATTGTCCGACAAGGGATCGATCACCACGATCTTGTCGTGGATGATCGCCTGTCCGTATTTGAGCATCTCGTGCTCCCAATCGCCCACCAGGTCGAAGTCGCCGATGGCGGCGGCGCGCACCATCAGCACCTTCGGCGCCTTGGGATTGACGTAGATGGCGGGCTTGGGCTGCGGCGGCGCGCCCTTGGCCGGCGGCTTCGTCGACTTCGCGGTTTTCGGCGACTTCTTCACGCTGGCGCGGGCGGCCATGGCGACGGTGCGCTTGCCCTTCTTCTTTTTGGCTTTCTTTTTCTTGGCTTTCTTCTTGGTCTTCTTCACCGTTTTCTTCTTCTTGCTCTTCTTGGCCGTCTTGGCCTTTTTCGCCGTCGATGGCTTCGCCTTGGCCGGCTTGCCGGTCTTCGTCGGCGCGCTGTCGTCCGGCAGCGCGCGGCCGTCGCTGATCGCGCCCAGCACCAACAGGTCGGGCTTGGCCAGCGCCGCCGTCACCGACTGCGCGATGACGCTGGTATCGCCGTGCACCGAGGGCATGAAGGTCAGGAAGAAGATGGCCTGCTGCGCGTGGTTCATCAGGTCGAACACCACGTTGAGATCGGGCGGTGTCGCCGTGCCCTTGGTCGCCGATTGCGTGTTGGGCGAGTACCAGAGCTCGACCGCGGCGTCGCCGCCGTCGGTGGCGATCGTCATCTTGTTCGACTTCATGTTGTCCGAACGCAGTTTGGCGCCCTGCTTGTTGCTGTTGGGCGCCGAGAGCTGCGCCGCGGTCGGGCTGTCGGTGCCCGGCGCCGGCATCTTGTCGTCGCGCAGCCGCTTCCAGTAGCCGTAATGCGCTTGCGCGGCGGCCTCGTCGTCGATGATGATGACGTTGTTGGTTTGCGTGCACAGGCCGGTGAAGGTCCAGTTGGTGCTGCCGGCGAGCAAGGCCTTGGCCTTGTCGGTGCGGGGATCGACCAGCACCACGAACTTGTTGTGGCCGATATGCGCCGAGTTGTTGAACATGCGGTCGTGGAATTCGGCGGCTATTTTGCGCAGCTCGGCGCGCGAACTCGTGTTGGTGCCGTCCCACACCGGCTTTTGGCCGGAGCCCTTCGGCGGCTTGGTGCTGCCGGCGGTCGACAGAATGAGATGCAGCCGGCCGGCATTGGCCTTGAGCAGGCCGACCAGCTTGGGGTCGTTGAGTTCATAGAGCGCGCAGTAAAGATGCAGGTCCTCCTTGGCGGCGCGCGCCATGAAGCCGCTGATCAGCGGCAAGGCGTCGGCGGTGAGGAAGTCGCGGATCGGGTCGGCTTTGTCGGTGTCGATGTGGCCTTCGAGCTGCGATTTGGTCGGCGCCTTGCCGGCCGCGACCTTGAGCTGCTTGCGCAGGTTCTGCGTCGACAGGATGCCGTTGGTGAAGCCGGCCGAAATCACCGGCTGGCCGTTGCGCGTCACCACGTCGGTGGTCACGGCGATGGGGTCGGTCGTGCCGGCCTCGCCGCAGAAGAACAGCGGGATCGGGTCGCCTTTATATTTGCCGGGCTGCGCGGTCGGCGAGGGCGGCACCGGCTGCCGCCCCGCGACCGGCCAAGCCGACCGGCGCGATCTCGTATTTGACCTTGAAGCCTTCCGGGCGGACCTCGGTGGTGTCGCGGCTGCGGCGCAGCGTGAGATCGCGCCAGGAGAATTTCTGGATCGGCCAGACGCTGGTGTCCTGCTCTTCCCAATCCGGGTTGGACTGGGTGTTGAAGGCGGCCCAGGCCGGCAGGATGCGGCGCTCGATCTCGCGGCCGTCGTCGGCGAGATGGATGCGCGTGATCATGAAGCCGAGACAGTCCTTGATCTCTTCGTCCGTCCGCCACGCCAGATAGGCGACTTCGTTGTTGCACCACGCGCGTGCCGACACGACCTTGGCCATGACGCCCTCCCGCGACTTTTTGCTTGTTCAACCAGGAAGGGTAGGCCGCGCCCGCTCACAATACAACGGGGAGGTCTGCCGACGAGAGGCGCGGACTTGTGATCGCCGCCGGCGTGCCGGGCGGCAGCGGCCGCGGGTCGACCTCGACGACGCCGCCCGGATGCGCACGCGATAGGTCGCGAGCTTCTCGGTGAAGGGCGGCGGCGCGCAGCCGTCGGCCAGGCGGTATTGATAGCCGTGCCAGGGGCAGGTCACGCAGCCGTCGATGATGCGGCCTTCGCCGATCGGCCCGTTCTGGTGGGCGCACAGATTGGTGAGCGCGCCGATCTGCGTCGCCGTCGCGGAACACCGCGATGCGCTCGCCGCCCGGCGCCGTGACGATGCGCGCGCATTTGTCCGGGATCGACAAAGGCGGCCCGACCGCGATCCAGCCGTCGGCGCCGGCCGCCGCGTCGCGGTCGCCGGCGCGCTCGCGCCAGCCGGCCACGATGTGCAGCAGCGCGACGCTGCCGAAGCCCGCGATCAGCATCAGCGGAATGAGCGGCGTCGGCTCGCCCTGCATGATGCCGAGCGCGACATGCATCACCACCAGCGCGTAGGCGGCGTAGACCGCCATGTGCAGCGTCTTCCAGACGCGCGGCGTCAGGAACGCCAGCCAGAAATCGTGGCTGGTCGCCGCCATCAGGAAAAGAATCGAGCAGCGCGGCGATGCCGAGCGTCTTGAACGGGAAGCCGATGAACTTGGCGTAGTCCGGCCACTTGGTCAGTTCGGCGCCGAGACTGGCCAGGTTGCCCTGCGCGAGGTACCAGCTCAGCAGCAACGCGACGTGCACGAGCGCGACGAGAAACGTCAGCACGCCGAAATGGCGGCGGTTATAGAGCAGCGGGCGGAAGCGGCGGTCGAGCCGCGCCAGCGGGCCGATCCACAAAATCGCCGTCAGCATGACAAAGGCGCAGGTGCCGAAGGCGCGGATGCCGATGTCGATGGCCTCGAGATTGTCCTTGGGCGGATGCCAGCGCCAATGCAGCGCCGTGAACAGCGCGAGGAACAGCGCGACCGCGGCGAGCAGAATGCCGTCATAGACGCGCTTGGCGCGGTTCCACTGCACGGCGCGGAAGCCGACGCTCATCGCCGCGCTCCTGCGGGCGCGCTCATGGCGGCGGCAGCACGCGCCAGGCCAGCGCCAGCGCGACGCCGAACGCGACCGTCAGCGCCAGGATCGGCCACAGCCGGCGGTGTGCGGTCCGGTGCGCGCGTCTCATGCGGCGCGCCGCGACGTCAGCCAGCGCACCAGCACATAGGGCCAGAGCGCGGCGGCGCCCGGCAGCACCAGAAGGCGCGCGCCCAGCGTCATGGGATAAGGCAGCACGCGCGTGACGCCGAAGCTGACGAAAAGAATGGCGGTGACCAGGCCGAGCAGAACGTAAAGTTCAAGGCCATACAGCAGGATCATGGCCGCCCCCGTTGTGCGCAAGGGTCGGCCAAATTCCCGCACATGACAAGGCCGCCGGGCTTTCGCCGGCGGCCTTGCGCCTAGTCGACGGCGGTTAGATTTCGTCGCGCAATTCGCCGCCGAGAATCCCCGCCAGCGTCGCCGCCACCGCGCCGAACAGCAGCGCCATGAACGACCAGAACGAGGCATAGGCCGCCGCCTTGCGCGCGGCTTCGGCGGCGTCGCCGGCCGGCGGGTTGGCGCCGACATGGCTCGACAGCAGGGTCGATATAAAGATGACCGCGGCCAGGATACCGACGCCGACCACCCAGGCCATGAAGCCGTGCGCCGCGTCGCGGAATTTGGTTTCCGGGCCGGGGATGTGGTCGCGGATGCGCAGCCGCGCGGCGAGATAGCCGGCGACCGCGTAAGCGATGGTCTGGCTCAGGATCAGCCACATCGCGCCGGCGACCGTCATGGTCTGCGTGCTCGGGCCGGAATAGGGCGAGGCGATCGCCAGTCCGATCCCGCTGCCGAGCGAAATGAAAATAAACGCCACCGCCCAGGCCGCCAAGGCGCCGGCGATGACCACGCTCCAGTTGAAGGCGGAACGCGCGCCTTTGGTTTGAATGATCTCGACGTTCTCGCCGACGATTGCAGTATCGGTCATGTCCAGTCTCCCGGCATCGTTGCGCGGGCGCCACACCCGCCTTCGGCACCCTAACTAGGGCATTGGTGCGAAGGTTCCGCGGCGGGCGTGTGGGCTTGGAACAAAGTTTTGCTCCCGACATTACCCCGCCGAGAGTCCGCCAATACGGGAGCCAATCATGTTCGGCTGGGTCGTCACGTTTCTGCTGATCGGGCTGATCGCGGCGCTGTTGGGATTCGGCGGCATCGCCGGCACTTCGTTCGCGATCGCCAAAGTCATCTTTTTCATCGCCCTGATCTTGCTGCTGCTGTCGATCATCGTCGGCGCGGTGCGCCGGCCGCTCTGACACGGGCGCGGTTAACTAAAATTCCCGCCGCCGCCCCCGCTAACCATGACGCGAGGGCGCGCGGCTTTGCGCCGGGCGGCGGCTGGAACTTGCGCGCTGCATTCTCTAAGGTTTGAGCCAAACCCGCGTTACAGGGGAGCTCGACGCCGATGCAGCCGCTTATGCCAGGTATCACCAAGGCCAATACCGGCCTCGACGGGATCGTTTGGAATATTCTGGGGCAGACTTACGTGCCGAAGCAGCTGAACGAAAATTCGTTCTCCTGGCACGCGACTTTGCCGCCCACCACTTTCGTGCCGCCGCACATCCATCCGACCCAGGACGAGTTCATCTACATGCTGGAAGGGCGGATGGACGCGCTGATCGACGGCAAGGAGTTCGTGGCGACCGCCGGCGACTTCATCCGGCTGCCGATGAACATTCCGCACGGCCTGTTCAACAAGACCGACCAGACCATCAAGTGCCTGTTCTGGGTGACGCCGACGCGCAAGCTCTACGACCTGTTCTGGGCGATCCATTCCATGAAAGAGCAGAACCCGCCCGACGTGGTGGCGCTGTCGGCCCGGCACGAAGTCAACTTCCTGCCGCCGCCGCCGGCGTAACACTGTCGTCCCCGCGAAGGCGGGGACCCATAGGCCGTGACCCTATCGATGTTCTGCGGAGTATGGGTCCCGGCTCTCGCTGAGCGCATCGGCCGGGACGAGCACGGCCAGTGGCGGACTAGCGGCTGAGCGTTCAGGCCACCTTGCCCGGCTGGTTGACCTGCTCTTTGGCGAAGCCGGCTTTCGAGGCATAGCCGCGCACGATCGCCTTGCGCTCTTCATACGACAGCACGTTGTCGATCTGGTCGAAGCCGTCGGGCGCGCGCGCCTCGACCGCGTCGATCACGCCTTCCGGCCCGCCCGAGCGGTTGGAGTAGACGATCTGCGCCGTCATCGGCAGCCGCTCGCACTCATAGGCCCACAGCGCCTGGTAGGGATGCTCGGCCTCGCGCAGCCGGTCGGCCAGGCAGCGCGCGTCGAGAATGGCCTGCGAGGCGCCGTTCGAGCCGACCGGATACATCGGGTGCGCGGCGTCGCCGAGCAAAGTGACGCGGCCATGCGACCAGCGCGGCAGCGGATCGCGGTCGCACATCGGAAATTCCCAGAATTCCGGCGTCGCCTCGATCAGCGCCTTGGCGTCGACGAAGGGAATCGAAAAGCGCTGCACGTGCGGCATCAGGTCCTCGAAGCGGCCGGGCCGCGACCAGTCCTCCTTGCGCGGCGGCACGCCGCCTTCGCCGACTTTCACCAGCACCGCCCAATTGGTGAGCGGGCGGTCGGCGCGCGCGCCTTCGCCGATCGGATAGACCACCAGCTTGGCGGCCATGCCGCCGGCGATCACCATCGAGCGGCCGGTGAGGAATTGCGGCCAGTCGATGCGCGCCGCGCCACAGCATCGAGCCGTTCCAGCGCGCCGGGCCCTTCGTTGGGATAAAGCGTCTCGCGCACCAGCGAATGGATGCCGTCGGCGCCGATCAAGATATCGCCGCGCACGGTGACGCGATGCGAGCCTTCGCGGCCGAAGAAATAAGCGGTGACGCCGGCCTCGTCCTGCGTGAAGGCGCCGAGGCGATGACCGGTGTGGATGCGGGATTCGCCGAGCCGCGCGCGCACGGCCTGGTAGATCACCGCCTGCAAGCGTCCGCGGTGGATCGAGAATTGCGGAAATTCGAAACCGGCGTCGGTGCCGCGCGGCTCGCGCCAGATCACCTGGCCGCTGCGGTTGGTGTAGAACAGCTCGTGCGTGCGGACGCCGGCTTGGTCGAGCCGCGGCAGCAGGCCGAGTTCGGCCAATTCCTTGATGGCGTGCGGCAGCGTGTTGATGCCGACGCCGAGCTCGCGGATGGCGTCCGACTGCTCGAAAATCTCGCAGTCGATGCCGCGCGCGTGCAGCATCAAGGCGGCGGTCAAGCCCCCGATCCCGCCGCCGATAATGATGGCCTTCATCGTAAACGCCTTACGCCACTGATACGCGCGGCATAATGCGGCTCGGGACCGGGCGGCGGCAACCGCTGTTTGCCGTCATGGTAATCGGCGCGAGCCGGTTGACTTAAGCGCCGTTTACCCGGTCAACTAGCGGCAATAACGGCGTGTTTCAGGGAGGGTTGCGTGATGCGTTCACCACTTCGGGGCTTAATGGCGGCGGCGGTGCTGTCGGTCGCGACGGTTGGCGCGGTTAACGGCGCCGCGGCGCAGGACAAGATCCGCATCGGTCTCATCTACACCTTGACCGGGCCGGCGGCCGTGCTCGGCCAGCAATCGAAGAACGGCTTCGAGCTCGCGCTCAAGGACCTCGGCGGCAAGATCGGCGGCAAGGAGGTCGAGCTGTTCGTGGTCGACGACGAGCTCAAGCCGGACGTCGCCATCCAGAAGGTCAAGGAGCTGCTCGACAAGGACAAGGTCGACATCGTGGTCGGCCCGATCTTCTCCAACATGCTGCAGGCGATCCACAAGCCGGTCATGGATTCCGGCAAGATCCTGATCAGCACCAATGCCGGCGCCTCATCCTTTGCCGGCGCGGCGTGCAACGCCAATTTCTTCGTGACCTCCTACCAGAACGACCAGGTCTACGAGACGCTGGGCGAGATCGCGAACAAGAAGGGTTACAAGAAGGTCTTCGCCATGGTGCCGAACTACCAGGCCGGCAAGGACGCGCTCGCCGGCTTCAAGAGCACCTACAAGGGCACGATCGTCGAGGAAGCGCTGGTGCCGCTCAACAGCATGGACCGCCAGGCCGAGCTGACCAAGCTCGCCTCGCTCAAGCCGGACGCGCTGTTCGCCTTCATGCCGGGCGGCCTCGGCATCACCATGATCAAGCAGTTCAACCAGGCCGGCCTGAAAGGGAAAATTCCGATCATCTCGGCCTTCACCGCCGACGAGGCGACGCTTGCCCGCGCTCGGCGACGCCGCCGACGGCGTGTTCGGCGCGCTCACCTGGGCGCCGGACACCGACAATGCGCAGAACAAGAAATTCGTCGCCGGCTACGAGGCCGCCTACAAGGCGGTGCCGGCGTCTTATGCGATGCAGGCCTACGACACCGCCATGTTGATCGACAGCGCGGTCCAAGGCGCTCAAGGGCAATGTGTCGGACGCCAAGGCGCTGAGCGCGGCGCTGCGGAAGGCGGATTTCAAGTCGCTGCGCGGGCCGTTCAAGTTCAACGTCAACGGCTATCCGATCGAGGATTTCTACCTGACCAAGGTGGTCAAGCGCTCGGACGGCAAATTCCAGACCTCGATCGTCGAGAAGGTGCTGACCAACAACGCCGATCCCTACGCCAAGGATTGCAAGGCGAAGTAACCGGTCGCCTGGCCATCCGTCGTCCCGGAAGCGGGGCCAGGCGCCGACCGGACCGTAATTCGTAGAGCTGGATTCCCGCTTCGCGGGAATCGCGAGCTGGAGCTCCGCACCGGCATACGCGTCAACGCTTCTCCGGCATCGCCACCCGCCGGCCGGCGCCTTCCGGCCGCGGCAGGCGCGCGTGCGCGTCTTTCATGCGCGCCAGCGCGCGCATGACGGCGGCGGGAAACGGCGCCACTTTCTTGGCCGTCATGTCGACGTGCAGCGTCATGTTCTCCGAGGTGGCGGAAACCCAGCCTTCGCTCGGCGTGCAGCAGCTGCTCGAACAGATGCATGCGCTTGGCGTCGAAGTCGAGCAGTTGCACGCTCACCTTGAGCGGCGTCGCTCTCGTCTACCTCGCGCAGATAGCGCACGTGCATCTCCGCCACCATGGTCGAGTGCTTGTGCTGCTTGAGATAATCCGGCCCGAGCCCGAGCAACTCGTAGAGCTCGTCGACCGCGCGGTCGAACAGCACGTTGTAATAGGCGACGTTGAGATGGCCGTTATAGTCGATCCATTGCGGCTCGACCCGCATCACCGAGGAGACGAACGGCGCGGGGATTTCGGCGTCGGTCATCAGGCTGAAATCGGGTAGACGGCTTTTTCGCCGCTGAGCACGCGCGCCACGTCGCTCGCGCATTTGCTCTGCAATTCGTCGAGCGCCTCGATCGAATAGAACGCGGTGTGCGGCGTGACGATCACGTTGTCGCGGCCGAGCAGCGGTGAATCCTTGGCCAGCGGCTCGCTCGCCACCACGTCGAGCGCGGCGCCGCCGACCTGGCCGGCATCGAGCGCGGCGATCAGCGCCGGCCTCGTCGATCAGCGGGCCGCGCGCGGTGTTCACGACGTAGGCGCCCTTCTTCATCTTGGCGAAGGCGGCGGCGTTCATCATGCCGCGCGTCGCCGGCAGCAGCGGCGCGTGCACGGAAATGTAGTCGGAACGCGTCAGCAGCGTGTCGAAATCGACGCTCTCGACGCCGGCCGCCTTGAACAATTCCGGCTTGGCGTAAGGGTCGTAGGCGATCGACTTTGATGCCGAAGGCCTGCGCCTTGGGCGCCACCAGCCGCGGAATATTGCCGAAGCCGATGAGGCCGAGCACCGTGCCTTCGATGCGGCGGATCGGCACCACCGCCGGCATTTCCCAGCGCCCGGCCTGCACCAGTTTGTTGGACAGCGGGATCTTGCGGATCAGCGCCAGCAGCAGCGCCATGGCGTGGTCGGAGACCTCGCGGATGCAGTAGTCCGGCACGTAATTGACCGCGATGCCTTTTTCCTTGCAGGCCGGCAGGTCGATATTGTCGACGCCGAGCCCGAAGCGGCCGATCGCCTTGCAGCTGGTGAGCTGCGTCAGAATCAGGTCGCGCGTCAGCTTGGCGTAGGTGACCAGGATGGCGTCGGCGTCCTTGCGCCACCGCCAGGATGTCGTCGGCATTGGCGCTCTTCGACATGCGGAATGTCGGGATTGAGCCGCTTGAGCTCGCCGAGCGCCGGGTCGAGGGTCGGGAAAACGTTTTCGGTGAAGGCGATGACGGGGCCGGCCATTCGCTTGAACTCCAGGCTGCGACGGACAGGGCGGTGAAACTACGCCAGCGGTTTTCCGCCGTCCACCGCAACGCGGCCAAAACCATTGCGACTTCCGTAGCTTGGCAGGGCGGCCGGGCCGTTAACCAAGCATTAACGATAATCGCACGCTGCCGGAATAGCCGGGCTATCCTCGCCGCAAAACCAGGGAGGCGGGCCATGTGGGCCACGCTGGCGCGCGGAACCGTTCTGCTGTTTCTCGCGGCGATGATCATGGCCTGGGCGATAGCCGCCGGCAAAAGCGACGGCGCGCAACCCAATGACGAGCAGGCCTACGATCGCCTGTATTCGTAGCCGCCGCCGCAAATCCGATCGCGTTCCCGCTGCCAAGCTCGGTCTGCTAACGTCCGCGCCGGACGAGCAGAGGAAAAATCCATGGCCCCGGCCGCCGCCGCCGCCCAAGAAAAACACCGCGATCCGGCGCGCCATCGCCAAGGCGATCGCGCGAACTGACCGCCGCTTTCGGCAACCGCGTGGTCACCTCGATGGCCGTGCGCGAGCAGCACGGCAATACGCTCACCTGGATCGTCAACCAGCCGCCCGACGCGGTGGTGTTTCCGCAAAGCACCGAGGACGTGCAGCAGATCGTGCGCATCTGCGCGCGCGCACGGCGTGCCGATCATTCCGTTCGGCGTCGGCACCTCGCTCGAAGGCCACGTCAACGCGCCGCACGGCGGCGTGTCGATCGACTTCCGCGACATGAACAAGGTGCTCAACGGTGCACGCCGAGGATCTCGACTGCGTGGTCGAGCCCGGCATCACCCGCAAGGCGCTCAACGAGCACTTGCGCGACAGCGGCCTGTTCTTCCCGATCGACCCCGGCGCCGACGCCTCGCTCGGCGGCATGGCGGCGACGCGCTGCTCCGGCACCAACGCGGTGCGCTACGGCACCATGAAGGACAATGTCATCGCGCTCAAAGTCGTGATGGCCAACGGCGAGGTGATCGACACCGCGCGGCGCGCCAGGAAGACCTCGGCCGGCTACGATCTCACGCGCCTGATGGTCGGCTCGGAAGGCACGCTCGGCGTCATCACCGAATTGACGCTCAAGCTCTCCGGCATCCCGGAAGCGATTTCCGGCGGCAGTCTGCCCGTTCCCTTCGGTCGAAGCCTGCTGCAACACCGCCATCCTCACCATCCAGTCCGGCATCCCGATCGCGCGCATCGAATTGCTCGACGCGCTGCAGGTGAGGGCGGTCAACATCCATTCCAAGCTCGGCCTGCCGGAGACGCCGATGCTGTTCGTCGAATTCCACGGCACCGAAGCCTCGGTCGCCGAGCAATCCAAGCGCTTCGGCGAGATCGCCGCCGAGTTCGGCGGCGGTCCCTTCGCCTGGACGACCAAGCCGGAGGAGCGCACCCGGCTGTGGGAGGCGCGCCACCACGCCGCGCATGTCGAACTTCGCGCTGCGTCCGGGCGCGCACATGGTTCGCCACCGACGTCTGCGTGCCGATCTCGCGGCTGGCCGAATGCGTCACCGAAACGCAAGCGCGACATCGCGGCCAGCGGCATCCTGGCGCCGATCGTCGGCCATGTCGGCGACGGCAATTTCCACCTCACGCTGCTGGTCGACATGGACGATGCCGACGAGGTCAAGCGCGCCAAGGCGCTGTCCGAGCGGCTGGTCGAGCGCGCGCTCGCCATGGACGGAACCTGCACCGGCGAGCACGGCGTCGGGCAGGGCAAGATGAAATATCTGCTGGCCGAGCACGGCGCGGCCGCGCTTGCCGCCATGGCCTCGATCAAGCGCGCGCTCGACCCGCAGAACATCCTCAATCCGGGCAAGATCGTCGCGCTGTAGACGTCGGCCGGGCTGCCGGCCGCAGGCGACATAGATTTGCCGCCAAACACCGGCAAAAATGGCGTAGGTTTTTACAGTGCCGAAGCGCGGCCGCAGCGGCTCTCGCAAACCGGCGCTGGGGTTGGCCTTTGCAGACCACTCTGCTGACAGCGGCGATCGCCATCATCCTGGCGCTGGTAGCGGCGCTGGTCGGTCCGCTGTTGGTCGATTGGGGCACCTATCGCCCGCTGTTCGAGGCGCAAGCGAGCCGGCTCGTCGGCCTCCGGTGTGCGCGTCAAGGGCCGCATCGACGCGCGGCTGCTGCCGTCGCCGCAGCTCACCTTGCACGACATCGAAATCGGCGGCGACGAGACCATCCGCGCGCGTTCGCTCGACATCGAATTCGCGCTCGGGCCGCTGATGCGCGGCGAATGGCGCGCCACCGAATTGCGCGTCACCGGGCCGCAAATGCGGCTCGGCCTCGACGCCGCCGGGCACCTGAACGCGCCGGCGCCGGCGATCGGCTTCAAGCCCGACGCGGTGAGCGTCGACCGGCTGAGCATCCAGGACGGCCGCCTGACGCTGACCGACGCGGCCAGCGGCGGCAGCGTCACGCTCGAGCAGCTCTATTTCAACGGCGAGGCGCGAGTCGCTGCTCGGCCCGTTCCACGGCGAGGGCGACGTGGTCGTCGGCGGCGAGCACTACCCCTACCGCATCGCCGCCGGCCGCTATGCCGGCGACGGCACGCTCAATCTCAAAATCAACGTCGATCCGCGCGACCGGCCGCTCAATTTCGAAAGCGACGGCACGCTGCACTTTCGACGGCGGCGCGCCGCGCTTCGAAGGCGCCCTCAGCCTGACGCGGCCGGCCGGTCTGCGCGCGCCCGGCGGCGAACCGGTACGGCAGCCCTGGCGGCTGCGCGGCAAGATCAAGGCGAGCGCGGCCGCCGTGCTGATCGAGAACGTCGATTTCCTCTACGGCTCGGAGGAGCATGGCATCAAATTGACCGGCGTCGCCAATTTGAAATTCGGCAAGACGCCGCGCTTCGAAGGCGTGTTGTCCGGCCGGCAGATCGATCTCGACCGCGCGCTCGGCGGCGATCCCGCAACGCGCACCTCGCCCGGCGCAGCGCTGCGCAAGCTCGCCGAGTTGGCGCGCGGCGCCTTCCGTCCGGTCATTCCGATGCAGATCGGCATCGGCATCGATCAGCTCACGCTCGCCGGCGGGGTGGTGCAGAACTTGCGCGGCGACATCAGCGCCGACGCCCATGGCTGGGATCTCAAGACGCTTCGAATTTCGCGCGCCCGGCTTCACGCAGGCGCGGCTGAGCGGCCACCTCGCGCTCGGCGATGCCGGCGTCACCTTCACCGGTCCGGCCGAGATCGACTCGTCCGATCCCAAGGCGCTGGCCGCCTGGCTGCAAGGCCGCGAGCCGAGCTGGGCCCGGCGATCCGCGCCCGCTGCAGCATGCGCGGCGAGCTCACGCTCGGCAGCGAAAAGGTCGCGCTCGAGCGGCTGAGCGCCGAATTCGCGCGCCAGCACCATCACCGGCCGCTTTGCTTATGTGTTCGCCGCCGGCGGGCATCCGTCCAAGCTCGACGCCGCGCTCAACGCGCCCGAGCTCGATCTCGACGTGGCGCTCGGCTTCGGCCGCGCGCTGCTCGCCGGCTCGGCGCTCGAGCGCCCGCAGGACATGACCATCGCCGCCGAGATCGGCCGCGCCACCATCGCCGGCATCGAGGGTCATAACCTGAGCGCGCAGGTGAAGGTCGACGCCGACCGCTGGGCCATCGACCGGCTGGTGATCGGCGACCTCGGCGGCGCGGCGCTGTCGGCGAGCGGCGGTCTGACGCTGGCCGGCCCCGCGCCGCAGGGCGACATGCGTCTCGATTTCGACGCGCGCGACATGGCGCCGGTGCTGACGCTGCTGGCGCGCTTTGCGCCCGGCGCTGCACAGGCGCTCGGCCGCAGCGCGCCCGAAATGGCGCCGGCCAAGCTGCGCGCGCAATTCACGCTCGGCCCCGATGGGCCGGCCAAGCTCGCCCTGCAAGGCAGCCTCGGCAAGGTGCGGCTGGCGTTCAACGGCGAAGGCGAATTCGACGCCAAGCAATTCAATGTCGGCGCCATGCGCATGCAGGCCAAGCTCGACGCCGCCGACGGCAAGGCGCTGATCGCGCTGCTCGGGCTTCATTCCATCGTTGCGGTCGATACCGGCGCCGGCGCCTTGACGCTCGACGCCAGCGGGCCGGCGCGCGGCGACTGGCAGATCGACGGCCGCCTGACCGCGGCCGGCCTCGATGCCACCGCCGGCGGCACGGTCAATCCTTTCGGCGACTGCGCCGACGGCGGCGCTGCGCCTGGCCGTCGCCCGCGCCGATGTGGCGCCCCTGCGCGGCTCGGCAACGACGCTGCCGGTCACCCTTGCGACCCGCGTCGCGTTGTCGGGCAGCGATCTGTCGTTGAGCGAGATCGACGCGAGCGTGGCCGGCGCCAAACTGCGCGGCAAAGTTTCCGTCGGCCTCGCCGCGCCGCACGCGGTGCAGGGCGACCTCGATGCCGACAGCGTCGACGCCTCCGCGCTGATCGCCGCGGCGGTCGGCATGCCGCCCGGCGTTGCCGGCAAGGACGGGGGTTGGGCCTGGCCGGATGCCCCCTTCGAGGGCGGCTGGTTCGGCGATTTCACCGGCGCGCTGACGATCAAAGCGCGGCAATTCGCCGTGCTGCCGGGGCTCGCCGCGCGCGAATTCCGCGGCACGCTTCGCCTCGGCAAGAACGCGCTGGCTTTCGACGATGTCACGGGCGTGCTGTCCGGCGGCCGGCTGACCGGCAGCCTTGATTTCCGCAACGGCGCCGAAGGGCTCGTGACGCGCGGCGCCATCGCGCTGGCCGGCGCCGATGTCGCCGCGCTGCTGCCCGCCGCGGCGCGGCCGCCCATCACCGGCGCGCTCGATTTGTCGCTGACGGTGGAAGGCGCGGGTCGCAGCCCGCAGGCTTTGATCGGCTCGCTGCACGGCGCCGGCAAGATCGCGCTCAGCGATGCCGCCTTCGCCGGGCTCGATCCGCGCGCTTTCGATGCGGTGACGCGCGCCGTCGACCAGGGGCTGAGTATCGACGTCGCGCGCATTTCCGACGTCGTGCGCAAGGCGCTGGACAGCGGCCGGCTCTCGATCAAGCACGCGCAAGGCGGCATCGTGGTGACTGCCGGGCAGGCGCGCCTGACCGATTTCACCGCCAAGGGCGCCGACGCCGACTTGTCGCTGATCGGCAATCTCGATCTGATCGACGGCGCGCTCGATAGCCACCTCATCTTGTCGGGCAAATCGGGGGATGCGCGGCCCGATATCTTCATGAGCCTGAAGGGGCCGGTGAACGCGCCGGCGCGCAGCGTCGATGTTTCGGCGCTGACCGGATGGCTGACGTTGCGGGCGGTCGAGAACGAGGCGCGCCGCCTCAAGGCCGCGCAAGACGCGCAGGCAAAAGCCGCGCCGCCGCCGCCACGCGCGCCGCCGACCGCGCGCGCCGCCGCTGGCGCCGCCGCCGCTGGCCATGCCGCCGCAGGCGGTCGCGCCGGCTTTGCCGGCGCCGATCTATGTGGATCCTTTGCCGCGGCCGCGCGGGCCGAAGCCGGAAGCGTCAATCGGCCCGCAGCGCTGACGGAGCCGGGCGCGTGCCGGCCTGCTCGCGCGCCGGCCGCTCGTCGCCGATTGCGCGCGGTAATGGTCGAGCACGAACAGCCGGATCGCGGACGACAGGTTGCCGTGGCGGCGGTCGGTGTCGATGGCGGCCACCTGTTCGGACAGCGTCAGCTCATGGCTGTCGGCGATTTCCTTGAGGCCCTTCCAGAACGCGTCCTCGAGGCTGACGCTCGTTTTGTGACCGGCGATGACGATCGAGCGTTTGACCACAGGCGATTTCATCGGTCGCCTCCTTTGTCGATTTGGTGCGCGTCGAGATCGCGATCGGCTTTGGCGCGGGTCGCCTCCTGCAACTTGCGAAGGTGCGCAGGCCGGCCGTGCGCCAGGCGATTGGCATGCGCCCGTTCGTCGTCCTGCCGGCGTTTCGCCCGCTTGCGCGCGGTCCGCAGATTGACCAGTTCAGCCATTCGTTTGTCCTCGGCGGTAACTGGCTACATTCGCGCGATGCTTGATGCCGATTCGCATGCCCCATACGCCGACATTCGGCAGTCAAGCATCTTCGCGACGAAGGAACGCGAATCCATAAGATGGCGCCGACAAAAATGCAGCAATTACCGCAAGAATTCAAAGCACGCTTAGTTGATTGAAAGATGTCATTCGACACACGGCCAGGAATACCATTAGTCGAGAGCCGATAATTGTCCCGGCAGCAGAACACTCTCCAACGTATATTTGACAGGCCCGAAAGTATTACTATGGAAAACGAAACACGCCCCGCGGAAACCTTAGGGTAAAGCGCCGATAGTCCTGCGACCCACCAGCGCGCGCGAGTAAAATAATACCTGAAGGATTGTCCCGGCCGCTTCGCAATACATGAGCAATGGCGAATATATTTGCGAGGGTAAAACGCAGACGCTGCGGCCAATAAAATCACGATGGGCGGGTCATGCGGCGCGGGCGGACCAGGCGATCGAACTCGGCGCCGGTGACATAACCCGAGCCGCAGCGCTTCCTCGCGCAACGTCGTGCCGTTGGCGTGCGCCGCCTTGGCGACCTGCGGCCGCCTTGTCGTAGCCGATCTTGCGGCGACAGCGCCGTCACCAGCATCAGCGAGCGCTCCATCAATTCGCGCGATGCGCGGCTCGTTGGCCTTGATGCCGACGACGCAATTGTCGGTGAAGGATTGCGCGGCGTCGCCGAGCAGCCGGATCGATTGCAGCATGCAATAGGCCAGCACCGGCTTGTAGACGTTGAGCTCGAAATGGCCCTGGCTGCCGGCGACGGTGATCGTGGTCTGGTTGCCGAACACCTGGCAGCACACCATGGTCAGCGCTTCGCTCTGGGTCGGGTTGGTCTTGCCCGGCATGATCGAGGAGCCGAGCTCGTTCTCCGGCAGGATCAATTCGCCGAGCCCCGAGCGCGGGCCGGAGCCGAGCAGGCGGATGTCGTTGGCGATCTTGAACAGCGCGGCGGCGGCGGCGTTGAGCGCGCCGTGCACGAACACATAGGCGTCGTGGCCGGCCATGTGCTCGAATTTGTTGGGCGCGCTGACGAAGGGCAGCTTGGTCAGCCTGGCGATGCGGCGCGGCGAAGGCCTTGGCGAATTGCGGCTTGGTATTCAGCCCGGTGCCGACCGCGGTGCCGCCCTGCGCCAGCGGGTAAAGCTCGCGCTCGCGCCAGCTTGAGCCGCGCGATCGCGGATTTCACCTGCGCGGCGTAGCCGGAAAATTCCTGGCCGAGCGTGATCGGCGTCGCGTCCATCGTGTGGGTGCGGCCGATCTTGACGATCGTGGCGAAGTCCTTGCGCCTTGTTGCTCGAGCGCGGCGTGCAGATGCTTGCAGCGCCGGCAGCAAATGCCGCTCGATCTCGATGCGCCGCGGCGATGTGCATCGCGGTCGGGATCGAGTCGTTCGACGACTGGCTCATATTGACGTGATCGTTCGGATGCACCGGCTTTTTCGCGCCGAGCTCGCCGCCGAGCGCGACATTGGCCGCGTTGGCGATCACCTCGTTGACGTTCATGTTGGTCTGCGTGCCGGAGCCGGTCTGCCAGACCAGCAGCGGAAAATGATCGTCGAGCTTGCCGTCGGCGATGTCCTGCGCCACCTCGACGATGGCGCCGGCGCGGCGGCGGTCGAGCGAGCCGAGATCGCGGTTGACCTCGGCCGCGGCGCGCTTGATCAGGCCGAGCGCGCGCACGAGTCTCGATCGGCATGCGTTCCGATGCCGATGCGGAAATTGTGCAGCGAGCGCTCGGTCTGCGCGCCCCACAACTTGTCGGCGGGGATATCGAGCGGCCCGAAGGCGTCGCTTTCGCTGCGGGTTTTCGGTTTGCGCGGTTTTGGCCATGGCGATGTCCGCGCGCAGGCGGCGCGCTATTTCTTGCGGAAGCGGTCGAGCCGGACGACTTCGGCGCCGCCTTTGGGCTTGTGCGGGCTTGGCCTCGGCGGCGGGCTCGGCCGCGCACCGGCGCTACCGGCGCGCGCTTCTTGGGCTCGGCGGTTTTCTCCGCCGGCCTGCTCGGCCGGCTTGTCCTTGAGCTTTTCGGCGTCGTTGGCGGGCGCCGCTTCCTCGGTCTCTTCGCCGACCTCCTCGAATTGCAGGCCGAACTGCACCGACGGATCGAAGAACCCGTTCACCGCCTCGAACGGCACCGTCAGCTTGCTCCGGAACGCCGCCGAACGACAGGCCGACCTCGAAGGCCGTCGTCGGTCACCTTGAGGTCCCAGAACTGGTGCTGCAGGATGATGGTCATCTGCTCCGGATATTGCGCGCGCAGCCGCTCGGACATGCGCACGCCCTCGGCGGTGGTGTCGAAGGCGATGTAGAAATGATGCTCGCCCGGCAGGCCCTTCTTGGCGGCGTCGGCCAGCACGCTGCGCACGACGCCGCGCAGCGCCTGCTGGGTCAGGAGGTCGTAGCGGATGTGGTCGGCCATGGCGGGTATCAGTAATCAGTATTCAGTGATCAGAAAAGGGCTGCCGGTGCCTTCTCGATCGCCGATGACTGATACCTGCCTCCTGGAAAAGTGGAGGCTTCTGTTGCCAGGTGCCTCCGAACCCCGCCTAACCGCTGCTAAGACGGCTAGGGCTTGTAGCTTGGTTATTCAAACCGCTTACGCGGCCTGAGCAACCGGAGCATAGTTGTCGTTGGCAACTATGAGATTGGCCCGATAACGGCGGAACCATGCCGAGCAAAAGCACGTCCTTTACGCCCTCGTCGATCCTAGTTCGGCCCCGCCGAAGCCCAGCCGCGCTGGGCTTGGGTGGAGCCGCCGGGTACTGCCCCCGGGTCCGAAAGGTTTATTACGACGGCCATTTATCGCCATAGCCGGGTTGCCCCGGCACCCCGGAATATAGGTGGCAAAGGTTACCGAAGGAAGAGCGGGCCGCGCGTTTCACGAGAAACAAATCCTATTAGGCGAAAGCTTTGCGCTAAGGCTCGGCGTGCTCCCGGCGCGCGGCGCTGAACACCTCGCGGGCGGCGCCGGCATTGAGCGCGGCGATGCCGAGCCCGACGACCAAGTCCGGCCAAGCCGATGGCGCAAACGCGGTCACCACGCCGGCGGCCACGATCGCGATATTGGCCAGCGCGTCGTTGCGCGCCGAGAGGAACGCGGCCTTGCTCAGGCTGCCGCCCGCATGGCGATAGCGCGCCAGCAGAAAGGCGCAGGTCAGGTTGACGGCCAGCGCCCCGGCGCCGGTCCACGACAGCGATGCCGGGTCGGGCACGACCGGCAATGAAAACTGCCGCCACGCGGTCCACAGCGTGGCGAGACCGGGGACGAGCAAAATGCCGGCCAGCACCATGCCGAGCTTGGCGCGCTGACGCGCCGTCCAGCCGAGCGCGACCAGGATCAAGAGATTGATCGAGGCGTCCTCGAGGAAGTCGATGCTGTCGGCAAACAGCGAAACCGACTTGATGGCGAGGGCGACCGCGAACTCGACGCCGAAATAGGCCAAGTTGAGCGCGGCGACGATGCCGACGATCCGCCGCAGCGCCGGCGTCATCGCCGCCGGCCGCTCAAGACGGCTGCGCCCGGGCCGGGCAGCACCTCGATGGTCACGTGCGACAGGCCGGGCAGGCCGCTCAGCCGGCGCTTGTAATGCTGCGGCGCGCGCGGGTCGTCGCTCACCAGCGAAATGACCGCGGCGAGGTGGCCGGGCCCGACGCGCCAGAGATGCAGATCCGATACGCGGTCGCCGCCTTGCTCCAGCCGCACGCGCGATCTTGCGCGCCAGCGCCGGGTCGGGACAGACGTCGAGCAGGATCGCGCCGGCCGAGCGCACCAGCGTCCACGACCAGCTCAGGATGACGGCGGTCGCGATCAGGCCCATCACCGGGTCCATCCAGAGCCAGCCGAATTGCCGCCCGGCCAGCAGCCCAACAATGACCAGCACGGAGACGGCGGCATCCGCCATCACATGCACGAAGGCGGCGCGCAAATTGTGGTCGCGATGCACATGCGCGCTGGCGTGAGCGTGGTCATGGCCCGCGTGAGCATGATCGTGCGCGTGGCCGTGCTGGTGGCCGTGGCCGCCGCGCAAGAGATAGGCGCTCAGCAGGTTGACGCCGAGCCCGGCCGCCGCGATCGGGATGGCCTGGTTGAAGGAAATCGGCACCGGGTCGATCAGCCGCTCGAGACTCTCATAGCCGATGAGCAGCGCGATCATCGCCAGCGCGATCGCGCTGGTGAAGGCGGCAAGGTCGCCGAGCTTGCCGGTGCCGAAGGTCAGGCGCGCGTCGTTGGCGTGCCGGCGCGCGTAAGTGTAAGCCAGCGCCGCGATCAGCAGCGCGCCGGCGTGCGTCGACATGTGCAGGCCGTCGGCGATCAGCGCGACCGAGCCGAACCACAGCCCGCCGGCGATCTCGGCCGCCATCATCGCCGCGCACAGGGCGATGACCGCCCAGGTCCGGCGTTCGTTGCGTTCGTGCGCCTCGCCGAGGAACACGTGCGAGTGACGGAAGCGGTCGATCGAATGACTGTGCATGCGCTGCTCCTGTCGCCCTTGCGCTTCCGGCATGTGCGGCCGGGCACAATCGCAACGTCAAGCATGGCGCGCCGGCGCCCGGGTCAATCGGGCGCGGCAGGCGCTGGTTCCACGGTGTTTTCGGTATTTGCGCCGATTTCGGAATTGGCCGCGCTCATTCGGGCGCGCGTGCCGCCGGCATCAGGTATCAGGAATCGGCAATCAGGAATCAAATGTTGATCCCTGACCCTGACGCCCGGCCGTTACGCCGCGCCGGTCAGCTTCTCGGCGGCCGGGCCGGCGCCGAAGAACTGCCTGATCTCCTTGGCCGGCCTTGCTTTGCTGAACAGATAGCCCTGCATCTCGGTGCAGCCGATCGCCTGCAGCGTATCGAGCTGCTGCTGCGTCTCGACGCCCTCGGCGGTCGAGGTCATGTTGAGGCATTTGGCCAGATTGGCGACCGCGTGCACGATGGCGACCGGCTCGACGCCGTTCGACAGATCCTGGATGAACGAGCGGTCGATCTTGATCTTGTCGAACGGGAAGCTGCGCAGATAGCTGAGCGACGAATAGCCGGTGCCGAAATCGTCGAGCGCGATCTGCACGCCCGAGCTTGCGCAGCTCGTGCAGCGTCGCGAGCGTCGAGAAGGTGTTCTGCAACAGCACGGTTTCGGTGATCTCGAGCTGCAGCTTGTGCGGCGACAGGCCGGATTCGCTCGAGCGCCTCCGCGACCACGGCCAAGCAGGTTGCGGTTGTTCAACTGCGCCGGCGACAGGTTGACGGCGACCTTGATGTGATCGGGCCAATTGGCCGCCTCGGCGCAGGCCGTTTTCAGCACCCATTCGCCGAGCGGCACGATCAGCCCGGTCTCCTCGGCGATCGGGATGAAGTCGGCCGGCGAGATCAGCCCGCGCACCGGGTGGTTCCAGCGCAGCAGCGCCTCGAAGGCGTTGACCTCGTTGGTCTCCAGATTGACCAGCGGCTGGTAGTGCAGTTCGAACTTGCGGCCGGCCAGCGCCTTGCGCAGGTCCATTTCCAGTTCGCGCCGCGCCTTCATGCGCGTGTTCATCTCCGGCTCGAAGAAGCGGTAGGTGCCGCGGCCGTCGGCCTTGGCGCCGTACAGCGCCATGTCGGCGTTGCGCATGAGCATTTCCGGCGTCGAGCGCGTCGATCGGCGCGACCGAAATGCCGATCGAGATGTCGGTGACGATCTGGTGGCCGTCGATCTGGTAGGGCTTGATGATCGAGTTCGCGGATGCGCTTGGACAGCGCGGCGGCGTCGGTCGGCTGCTGCATCTGCGTCATGATGATGGCGAACTCGTCGCCGCCCAGCCGCGCCACGGTGTCCGGCTCGCGCGTGCAGCCGCGCAGGCGCTCGGCCGACCAGCTTGAGCAGCTCGTCGCCGATCGGATGGCCGAGCGCGTCGTTGACGCTCTTGAACTGGTCGAGGTCGAGGCAGAGCACCGCCAGGCACTCGCCGCGCTTGACGCGCTTGAGCTCGTGCTCGAGACGCTCGCGCAACATGGTGCGGTTGGGCAGGTCGGTCAGCGCGTCGTGGCGCGCCATGTGCGCGATGCGCTCTTCCGAGCGCTGCCGTTCGGTGACGTCCTCGTGGGTCGACAGCCAGCCGCCGCCGGCGATCGGCTTGTTGACCACCGAGAAGGCGCGGCCGTCGGCGAGCGTGACGGTTTGCTGCATGGTGTCGCCGCCGGCGAGCGTTTCGGTCAGCCCGGCGATGTATTCGACCGGGTCGCCGGCGAAGCTGCCGCTGGCGACGCGATGCTCGATCAGCTCGCGCAGCGAGCAGCCCGGCTGGGCGACGTCGGCCGATAATCCGTACATTTCGACGTAGCGTTGATTGCAGAATATTAATTGCATCTGCGAATCGAACATCACCACGCCTTGCGACATGTTGTTGAGAACGGTGTGCAGCATTTGCTCTTCTTTGCGCGTGATGTGCGGAAAAGCGAGCACGTCCGCATGCGAAGATTGCTGCGTTGTTTGATCCATCGTCAGGCCCCCCTTGGGCAAAAACAATTGCGGCTCGAATGCGGGCTATCCTTAGGATGCGTCCGTATGGAACCCTTCAAGGAATCGAAGCTGGTTTGATTAAAACAGGAGACATCGACGAGTGCCCTGAATTCGCGGCTCGAGCGATTTCGCGGCAAATGAAAATAAAATTTTCCGCAAGCTGCGTGGCCGTTTCATCGACTGCGCGCGTTTCGTAAAATAGCGGAATGGCCGAGCTCAAAGTCCTCAGCACGCATGCCGTCGAAGAGGTGTTGCGCGCGCTGGCGCCGAAGTTTGCGCACGCGAGCGGGCAGCGGCTGGCTATTCGTTACGATCCCGCCAATGCGCTCAAGCGCGCCATCGAGAACGGCGCGGCCTTCGACGTGGCGATCGTCACCCGTGCGGTGATCGACGAATTGGCCGGGCAGGGCTTGGTTTTGCGCGAAACCTGCCGCGACATCGCGCGCTGCGGCCTCGGCGTTGCGGTGCGCGCGGGCGCGCCCAAGCCCGATATCGCCACCCCGGACGCGTTCAAGCGCGCGCTGCTGGCGGCACGCTCGGTGGTGCGCTCAAGCGAAGGCACCAGCGGCGTCTATTTCGAGAAGCTGCTGCAGCGGTTGGGCATCGCGGACGTCCTGCGCGGCAAGATCGTGCTCGGCCCGAGCGGGCGCGTCGCCGAAATGGTGGCGCGCGGCGAGGCCGAACTGGCGGTGCAGCAGATCCCCGAGCTGTTGCCGGTCGAGGGTGTGGATTTTGCCGGGCCGTTTCCGGACGCACTGCAGCTCTACCACGATCTTTTCGGCGGGCGTCGGCGCCGCGGCCAGCGATCGCGCCGCCGCCACCGCGCTGGTCGAGGCTTTGGCGGCGCCGTCCGCCGCGGCGCTGTTCAAGGTCCATGGGCTTGAGCCGGTCCCGCGCTGAAGCGCAGACCTACTTCTGCTGCGCGCCCGACTTTTTCACCAGCGCCGACCACTTGGTTTCCTCGCGGTCGATGTCGGCGGCGTATTCGTCCGCCGTGGTCGGCAGCGGCTCGGCGCCTTCGGTCGCGATGTGTTTGTTGACCTTGGCGTCGGCGAGCGCGACGCGCAGCGCGGCGTTGAGCTTGCCGACGATCGCGCGCGGCGTGCCGGCCGGCGCTACGATGCCGTAATGCAGCACCGCTTCGAAGCCGGGCAGGCCTTGCTCCGCCACCGTCGGCACGTCGGGAAACGATGCCGAGCGTATCAGGCTGGTGACGCCGAGGGCGCGCAGCCTGCCGTCCTTCACCAGCCCGATCGCCGGCGGCAGCGAGGAGAAATAGATCTGCACATGTCCGCCCAGCAGATCGGTCAGGGCAGGGGCCGAACCGCGGTACGGCACATGCGTGAGTTCGATGCCGGCCATTTCGCGCGAACAGCACGGTGCCGAGATGGATGCCGCTGCCGCGTGCCGGCCGAGGCGTAAGTGAGCTTCTGCTTCTTGGCGAGCGCGATCAGCTCCTGGATCGTGTGCGCGGGCACCGACGGGTTGACCAGCACGATCAGCGGGCTGGTGGCGATCAGGCCGACCGGCGCGAAATCCTTGCGCGGATCGTAGCCGGCATTGGGATAAAGCGTCGGGTCGATGGCGAGCGTGCCGGTGCCGCCGAGGCCGAGCGTGTAGCCGTCGGGCGCGGCCTTGGCGACCTGGCGGGTGCCGATCGAGCCGCCGGCGCCGCCGTGGTTCTCCACCACGATCGGCTGGCCGAGCGTCTGGCCCATGGGCTCGGCGACCGCGCGCGCCAGCACGTCATTGCCGCCGCCGGGCGCGTAGGGGACGATGAGCGTGATCGGACGCGCGGGGTAGCCGGCCGGCCTCGTCCTGCGCGCGCGCCGCCAGCGGCCAAGCGGCCGCGCCGCCGAGCAGCGTCACGAAGTCCCGTCGCCGCATGGACCGCTCCCTGCCGGCGAAAATGATAACAGATCGCGGCCGGGCGGCGAGCCCCTTCGGTTTACGCATTCGCGCCCGGCGGCAACGCGTCTAGCGGGGCGGCAGCGGGCACGGTAAGTCTCGCCGCCCATGTCCAATTCCGTTTCCCCCGCGCCCGCCGCCCTGCGCCCCTCGCTCAGCGAGCTTTTCCTCGCCTTCGTGCAGGTCTCGCTGTCCGGCTTCGGCGGCGCGCTGCCCTGGGCGCGCCGCATGATCGTGGACAAGCGCGGCTGGATGACGGCCGAGGAATTCAACGAGGTGTTCGCGCTGTCGCAATTTTTGCCCGGCCCGAACGTGATCAATTTCTCGGTGGTGTTCGGGCAGCGCTTCGGCGGCGCGGCCGGCGCGGCGGTGGCGCTCGCCGGGCTGCTCGGTCCGCCGCTGATCATCGTCATGGTGCTGGCCGTGCTCTACGACCGCTATGGCGACCTCGCCGCGCTCAACCGCATCCTCGCCGGCGTCGCGGCGGCGGCGGCCGGGCTGTTGATCGCGGTGGTCGCCAAGATGGCGGCGCCCTTGTTCCGCAAAGGCCTGCATTGGGCGCCCTTGGTGGCGATTTTGGCCTTCATCGGCGTCGCGCTCATGCATTGGCCGCTGCCTTGGGTGTTCGTGGCGCTGGCGCCGCTGTCGATCGCGCTGGCCTGGGTTCGGCCATGAATTCCTCGCCGCTCGTCGCGCTGGCCGGCTATTTCGCGCTGCTGTCGCTGTTTGCGGTCGGCGGCGCCAACGCCGCCATCCCGGAGATGCACCGCGTCGCGGTCGAGGCCATGCATTGGATGAGCGACCGCCAGTTCGCCGACATGTTCGCGATCGCGCAGGTCTCGCCCGGGCCGAACGTGATCATCGTCACGCTCATCGGCTATCACGTGGCGGGATTGGCCGGCGCCGCGGTCGCGACCGCCGCGATGTGCGGGCCGACCTGCGTGCTCGCCTTCGTCGTCGCGCGCACCTGGGACCGCTTCAAGGAGGCGCGCTGGCGCATGGCGGTGCAGGCCGGGCTGGTGCCGGTCTCGCTCGGCCTGATCGGCGCCAGCTGTTTCGTGCTGGCGCGCGCCGCCGATCACACCGCGGTCGCCGGGCTGTTGACGGCGGCGACCGCGTTGGTCGCGTTTGCGACCCGCATCAATCCGCTGTTTCTGTTCGCGGCCGGCGCGCGTGCTCGGCCTCACCGGCTGGCTGTAGCGATCAGCCTTCGGCTTCCGACGGCGTTGCCGACACTTGCGGCACCCGCATGCCCCATTTGACGCGCCGCAGCCACAACACGATCTGCAAGATGATCAGGAACGCCGACAGGCCGACGAACACCGTGCTGATCGGATGGTTCTTGATGTCGACGAACACCCAGATGTCGCCGCGCGAGATCAACATGGCGCGGCGGAAATTCTCCTCGAAACGCGGACCGAGCACGAAGCCGAGCAGGATCGGCGCCGGATGGAAGCCGAGCAGCAGCAGGATGTAGCCGAACACGCCGATGATCAGCGTGAGCGCCACCTGGAACATGTCGTTGTTGGCGCCGTAGACGCCGATGCAGACGAAGAACAGCGCGCTCGGATAGAGGTACTTGTACGGCACCGCCAAGAGCTTCACCCACAGCCCGATCATCGGCACGTTGAGCACGACCAGCATGATGTTGCCGATCCAGAAGCTGGCGATCAGGCCCCAGAAGATGTCCGGGTGCTGGCTGATGAGCTGCGGGCCGGGCACGATGCCCTGGATCATCAGCGCGCCGAGCAACAGCGCCATCACCGTGTCGCCCGGGAATGCCGAGGCTCATGGTCGGGATGAAATCGCCCTGCACCGAGGAATGCGTCGAGGCCTCCGGGCAGGCGACGCCTTCGATGGCGCCGTGGCCGAAACGCTCGGGCGTGCGCGAGATCTTCTTTTCGGTGGCGTAGGACACGAACGAGGCGATGGTCGGGCCGGTGCCGGGAATGAGCGCGCACAGGCTGCCGATCATGGTGCCGCGAATCCAAGGGAAAAACGATTGCTTGATATCCGCGCGGGTCGGCCACATGTCGCGCAGTTTGATATTGGCGTATTTGGTATCGAACTTGACGTTCTGGTTGATGCTCTTCATGAACTCGGCGATGCCGAAGACGCCGAGCGCCAGCGCCACGATCTCGACGCCGTCGTAGAGCTCGAGAATGCCGAAGGTGAGCCGCGGCGTGCCGGTTTCGATGTCGGCGCCGACAATGCCGATGATGAGGCCGAGCACGGTCATCGCCACGCCCTTGAGCGGCGAGCCGCGCGCCAGCGTCGAGCCGGCGAGCAGACCGAGCAACATCAGCGAACACACTTCGGACGGGCCGAATTTCATCGCGATCGACACCAGTGCCGGCGCCAGGAAAATCATTTCGGTGATGCCGAACGAGGCGCCGATAAACGAGCCGATCACCGTCACGCTGAGCGCAACGCCGCCTCTGCCCTGCTTGGTCATCGGATAGCCGTCGAGACAGGTCACCGCATGGGGTGGATGGCACGGCAAGTTGAGCAGGATCGAGCAGATCGCGCCGCCATATTGCGAACCGTAATAGATGCCGGCGAGCATGAGGATGGCGGCCACCGGCTTCATGCCGAAGGTCAGAGGCAGCAAGATTGAAATGGTGGCGACCGGTCCGAGGCCCGGCAGCACCCCGACCATGTTGCCGACCAACACGCCGAGAAAGACCCACATCAAGTTGTGCGGCTCGAGGGCGACGCCGAATCCGTACCAGAGGTCGGTGAGGGCGGTTTCGATCATAGGCCGTTCCAGGTCAGTACTGGCATCGGCAGTTTCAGCAGGTAATGGAACAGGATGACGCCGAACACCGTGACGCTGGACGCGAGAATGAGTGCGCTCTTGAGCGTGGTTTCACGGTCGCCGAGCGCTGCGACAAAGACGCAGGCGAAGGTCGCGGGCAGCATGCCGGTCGTCGCGGCCGAAGCAGGATAAACAATGCCGGACCGCCAAGGATGCAGGCCCAACCGCGCCATTCGGCGTGCGGCAGGGCCGCTTCTTCGCTGTCGGCGCCGGCGGTGGCGGTGGCCGCGATCAGGCCGCCGAGAAAGATCAGCAACACGCCGAGCGCAATGGGGAAATAGCCCGGTCCCATCTGGTTCAAGGTGCCAATGGGATAGGTGCTGCCCTCGTGGGCCGTGATCAGGCCCAGCACGATCATCAGCGCGCCCGCGTAATAGTCGCGCTTCCACCACCGGATCAGTTTTTGCACTGTTTATCTTCGCGTTATGGCCGACCGGTGCCATCTCAATAGATCGGCGCATTGCCGGTCAATATGAAAGTCAAAAAAGTTGTCGTGAAAGCCCTGCGGCGCAGCGCCGCCCTTTGCCATAATTTGCGGCGGCGCAGCAAAGACCGCACTTTGCGGGCGGTGCGGCCGGAATCCGCCGGGCTCGGAGGGGCCGGCCTGCCCCCCTTCCGGGGCCGTGCCGTGGAAAGACGGCCGCAGCTTAGCCGGCCGCGGCGCCGGTGATCGACAGCGCGGCCGCGATCAGCACGCAAACCATCACCGAGAAGATGGTGATGTTGACGTCCCATTTTTTGGCGATCAGCGGCACCGGCGCGGCGAACGGCACGTAGCCGTTCTGGTCGTAGGCTTCGCCGCCGTAGACCGGCATGGCGAACACGGCGACGAAGAACGCGGCATAGACGATGGCGCCCATGGCGGCGACCAGATAGAGCCGCTCGATCGCCAACGGTCCGGGCCACCAGGTGAGCGCCAGCGCCAGCAGGCCGAAGCCGACATAGCTCGAAATTTGCCAGACCACGTGGAAGCGGGCGTGCGGCGTCCATTTCGGGTTGGTGGCGTGCGTCTTGTTGAAGTCGGCGAGCACGGTGGCAAAGCCATAGGCCGGCGTCACCACCGTGAGCAGGATGCGGGCGAGCAGCGTGAGGTCGAAGTGCATGGCGGTCCCCCTGTCAAACCGTCGTTTCTGCCGTTGCGGCGATGATACCACATCCCGGCGCTGGGAGAGGCCGGCGCCGATTAGGAGGTTGAAAAGCGCGGCCGGCGGTTGCCGCCGAGCGGTGAATTTCCCCATCTTTCGACTCAGAGCGGGCAAGAGCGGCGGGCAAGAGCGGCGGGCGATGCGCCAATATCTCGATCTGATGGAACAAATTCTCCAGCCGCGGCGTGGAGAAGCGCGACCGCACCGGCACCGGCACGCTGTCGGTGTTCGGCCATCAGATGCGCTTTGCCTCGACGACGGCTTCCCGCTGCTCACCACCAAGAAGCTGCACCTCAAATCGATCGTCCACGAGCTGCTCTGGTTCCTGGCCGGCGACACCAACATCAAATATCTCAACGAGCACGGCGTGCGCATCTGGGACGAATGGGCCGACGAGCGCGGCGACCTCGGCCCGGTCTACGGCCAGCAATGGCGCTCATGGCCGGCGCAAGACGGCAAGACCATCGACCAGATCGCGCAATGTCGATCGACATGATCAAGCGCAATCCGGATTCGCGCCGGCTGATCGTCACCGCCTGGAATCCGGCCGACGTCGACAAGATGGCGCTGCCGCCCTGCCACTGCCTGTTCCAGTTCTATGTCGCCGAGGGGCGGCTGTCGTGCCAGCTCTACCAGCGCTCGGCCGACGTGTTTCTCGGCGTGCCGTTCAACATCGCCTCCTACGCGCTGCTGACGCTGATGGTGGCGCAGGTGACCGGCTACCGGCCGGGCGAATTCATCCATACCTTCGGCGACGCGCATCTTTATTTGAATCATCTGGAGCAGGCGCGAGCTGCAGCTTGTCGCGCGCGCCGCGCGCGCTGCCGGCGATGAAGCTCAATCCGGCGGTCAAGGATATCTTCGCTTTCCGCTACGAGGACTTCACGCTGTCGCGGCTACGACGCCGCATCCGCACATCAAGGCCGAGGTGGCGGTGTGAGCCTGTCGATCCGCGCGGCGCGGCCAGCGGACAGCGCACTGGTGTTCGCGCTGGTGCGCGAGCTTGCCGACTATGAGAAGCTGTCGGCCGAGGTCGATGCGACCGAGCGGCAGATCGCCGCGGCGCTGTTTGGCCCGACGCCGCGGCTGTTCTGCGACATCGCGGAATGGGATGGCGAGGCCGGCGGGCTTTGCGGTCTGGTTTCTCAATTTCTCGACCTTCCGCGGCCGCCACGGCCTCTATCTGGAGGACATTTTCGTGCGGCCGGCGTTTCGCCAGCGCGGCATCGGCAAGGCGTTGATGGCGCGGCTCGCCGCGCATTGCGTCGAGCGAAGGCTATGCGCGCTTCGAATGGGCGGTGCTCGACTGGAACGCGCCGTCGATCGCGTTCTACCGCTCGATCGGCGCGCAGGTGATGGACGAGTGGAGGATCTGCCGGCTGAGCGGGCCGGCGCTGGCGAGCTTTCGCGCGCGACGGGGCGCCGCCGATGAAAATCGTGCTGGTCGCCGCCATCGGCGAGAACAACGTCATCGGCCGCGACGGGCAATTGCCGTGGCGGCTGAAATCCGACCTCCGGCATTTCCGCGCGCTCACCCTCGACCGGCCGGTGATCATGGGGCGCAAGACTTATCAGTCGATCGGCAAGCCGCTCGACCGCCGCACCAATATCGTCATCACGCGCGACGCGAAATTTTCCGCGCCCGGCACCGTCGCCGTGCCAAGCTTCGAGGCAGCGCTCGAGCTCGCGCGCAAGGACGCCGAGCGGCGCGGCAGTCGACGAGATCATGGTGATCGGCGGCAGCGACGTCTTTGCCGAAGCCATGCCGCTCGCCGAGCGGCTGGAGATCACCCATGTCCATGCCAGCGCCGGCAGGGCGACGTCTTTTTTCCGCCCATCGATCCGGCGCAATGGCGCGAGCAAAAGCGCGAGGAGCGCGAGGCAGGGCCGGGCGACAGCGCGAGCTTTGCGGTTGCGACCTATGTAAGGCGCTAAACGACACGAAAAACGCGGCATGTCGGCGCGTTGTAACCGCGCGTTCCGTCCCCTATAACCCCTCCCGAACAGGCCGCCGGCCTTCAGCCCGGCGCCGGGAGACATCATTCGATGCCATGGTCAAATCAGGGCGGCGGCCCGTGGGGCTCGGGCAAGGGCCCGTGGGGCTCCGGACCGCAGCAAAAGGGCCCGACGCCGCCGGATCTCGAGGAAATGCTCCGCCGCGGCCAGGACAAGCTGCGGCGCTTCCTGCCGGGCGGCAACATGGGCGGGCGCGGCTTTGCGCTGCTGCTGCTGGCGGCGCTGGCGCTCTGGGGCTTCTCCGGCTTCTTCCGCGTCGGCGCCGACGAGATCGGCGTCGTTCTGCGTTTCGGGCAGGCGGTGCGCGAGGTGCAGCCGGGCCTGAACTACCACCTGCCTTATCCGGTCGAGAGCGTGCTCACGCCCAAGGCGCTGCGCATCAACAAGATCGACATCGGCATGCGCGTGGTCGACGACGGCCGCCGCGGCAGCGCCACCACGCGCGACGTGCCGGAAGAGAGCTTGATGCTCACCGGCGACGAAAACATCGTCGACGTCGACTTCTCGGTGCTGTGGAAGGTCAAGCCGGCCGGCGTCGGCGATTATTTGTTCAACATCCAGAATCCCGAAGGCACCGTGAAGGCGGTGGCCGAGAGCGCCATGCGCGAGGTGATCGGGCGCTCCGAAATCCAGCCGATCCTGACCGGCGCGCGCCAGACCATCGAGAACGCGGTGCAGGAACTGATGCAGAAGACGCTCGACCATTACGGCGCCGGCATCGTGGTGACGCAGGTGCAGCTGCAGAAGGTCGACCCGCCGACGCAGGTGATCGAAGCCTTCCGCGACGTGCAGGCCGCGCGCGCCGACCTCGAGCGCGCGGTCAACGAGGCGCAGGCCTACGCCAACCGCGTCGTGCCGGAAGCGCGCGGCAAGGTGGCGCAGATCGTGCAGGCCGCCGAAGCCTATCGCCAGCAGACGGTGGCGGAGGCGACCGGCGCGACCTCGCGCTTCCTGAAGATCTACGAGCAGTACAAGAAGGCGCCCGATATCACCCGTCAGCGCATGTATCTGGAAACCATGGAGCGCGTGCTCGGCGGCGCCGACAAGATCATCATCGACACCAAGGAGAACGGCGCCAACGTGGTGCCCTATCTGCCGCTCAACGAATTGACGCGCGCCGCGCAGTCCGGCACAGCAACGCGTGGGGACCGGACAATGAGACTGAATTTCATCGGCGGCGTCTTCGTCGTGATCGCGGCGGCCTTGCTGATCGTCGCCTATTCCGCGGTCTTCACCGTCTACCAGACCCAGCAGGCGCTGGTGCTGCGCTTCGGCAATCCGCTGCCGCCGATCACGGTGCCCGGCCTGCACCTCAAGGCGCCGTTCATCGACGCCGTGGTCTATATCGACAAGCGCATCCTCGACCTCGACGTGCCGGCGCAGGAAGTGATCGCCTCCGACCAGAAGCGGCTGGTGGTCGACGCCTTCGCGCGCTACCGCGTCAAGGATCCGCTGCGTTTCTACCAGACGCTCGGCTCGATCGGCGGCGCCAATTCGCAGCTTGCCATCCTGCTTAATTCGGCGCTGCGCCGGGTGCTGGGCGAGGTGACGTTCACGCACGTCGTGCGCGACCAGCGCGCCGAGCTGATGCAGCGCATCCAGCAGCTCGTCGACCGCGAAGCGCAGGGCTACGGCATCGAGGTGGTCGACGTGCGCATCCGCCGCGCCGACTTGCCGGAGCAGAACAGCCAGGCGGTCTACCGCCGCATGCAGACCGAGCGCCAGCGCGAAGCGGCGGAATTCCGCGCCCAAGGCGCGCAGCGCGGCCAGGAAGTTCGCTCGCGCGCCGATCGCGAGGTCACCGTGCTGGTGGCGGAAGCCAGTTCGAAGTCCGAGCAGATCCGCGGCGAAGGCGACGCCACGCGCAACCAGATTTTCGCGCAGGCCTTCAGCCAGGACCCGGACTTCTTCAACTTCTACCGCTCGATGCAGGCCTATGAAACCGGCCTGAAGGCCAACGACACCCGCCTGTTGCTCAAGCCCGATTCGAGCTTCTTCCGCTTCTTCAACGATCCCATGGGCAAGCAGCCGGCGGCCGCGGCCCCGCCCGGCGCGCCGGCTGCGCCGGCGCCCGCCCGTTAACGGTTCGGACAGGCGCGGCCCGGCATGAGCGATTTCCTGGCCGCGCTTGGGCTGGTTTTCGTGATCGAGGGGCTGATTTTCGCGGCTTTCCCCGGTCACGCCAAGGCGGCGATGAAAAGCGTGCTGGAAACGCCCGATGCCACCTTGCGCGGCATCGGTCTTGGCGCCGCCATCGTCGGGCTTATCCTGGTATGGCTGGTCCGCAGCCTCTGAGCGGCCTTAACCGGCGCCGTCCCGATCGGAATGCCCTTGAATAGCCGCGATGTCAGGCGCACTGTCGATGTTCCCTTTTCAGGAGATTTGACGCCCATGGGCGCGCTTCCTCAGACCGCATCTTTCCGCCGCACGAGTTTGGCCGTTTTCGCAGCCGCCTCAATCCTTTGGCCGGCTTTCACCCTGCCCGCGCAGGCGCGCGGGCCGGAGAATATCGCCGACGTCGCCGAAGCGGTGATCGACGCGGTGGTCAATATTTCCACCAAGCAGGCGGTCGACCTGCGCGGAGACATCCCGCGGCTGCCGCCGGGCTCGCCGTTCGAGGACTTCTTCGACGAATTCAACAAGAACCGCCGCAGCCCCGACCGCGACGCGCCGCCGCAACGCCGGGTCAATTCGCTCGGCTCCGGCTTCATCATCGACCCGACCGGGCTGGTGGTGACCAACAATCACGTGATCGCCGACGCCGACGAGGTCACCGTCATCCTCAACGACGGCACCACGCATGAAGGCCACCATCGTCGGCCGCGACACCAAGACCGACCTCGCGCTGCTCAAGGTGGAGCCGACCAAGCCGCTCAAGGCAGTGAAGTTCGGCGACAGCGACAAGCTGCGGCTGGGCGAGTGGGTGATCGCGATCGGCAACCCGTTCAGCCTGGGCGGCACGGTGACCGCCGGCATCGTCTCGGCGCGCAACCGCGACATCCAGTCCGGGCCCTACGACAACTACATCCAGACCGACGCCGCCATCAACCGCGGCAATTCGGGCGGGCCGCTGTTCAACCTCGCGGGCGAGGTGATCGGCGTCAACACCGCCATCATCTCGCCGACCGGCGGCTCGATCGGCATCGGCTTTGCGGTGCCCTCGAAGACCGTGGTGGCGGTGATCGAACAGCTGCGCCAGTTCAAAGAAGTGCGGCGCGGCTGGCTCGGCGTGCGCATCCAGCAGGTCAACGCCGAGATCGCGGAAAGCCTCAGCATCAATCCGGCGCGCGGCGCGCTGGTCGCCGGCATCGACGACAAGGGTCCGGCCAAGCCCGCCGGCATCGAGCCGGGCGACGTGATCATCAAGTTCGACGGCCGCGACATCAAGGAGATGCGCGATTTGCCGCGCATCGTTGCCGACGCGCCGGTCGGCAAGGAAGTCGAGGTGGTGATCGTCCGCAAAGGCAAGGAGATCACCAAGAAAGTGACGCTCGGCCGGCTCGAGGACGGCGAGAAGCGCGCCGCGGTCGAGAAAGAAGACAGCCGGAAGAAGGAAGAGAGCAAGAAAGAGGACAGCCGGCGCGACGACAGCCGCAAAGAGGACAGCCGGCGCGACGACACGAGGCGCGACGACAGCAAGAGCGACCGTCGCAGCAGCCACAACAACAGCACGCCCGGCTCGGGCGACGAGCCGACGGCGCGGGAACCGTTGACCAAAGAACCGACGACCAAGGAATCGGTGGTGCAGCGCACGCTCGGTCTCGAGCTCGCCAATATCACCGACTCGCTGCGCCGCGAGCACAAGCTCAAGGGCGACGTGAAGGGCGTGCTGATCACCGGCGTCGATCCGAAATCGGCGGCGGCGGAAAAGCGCATCGCGCCCGGCATGGTGATCGCCGAAGTGCAGCAGGAGCCGGTGGCGAGCGCCGCCGAATTGCAGGCGCGGCTCGACAAGCTCAAGAAGGACGGCAAGAAGTCGGTCGTGCTGCTGATCATCTCGAAGGACGGCGACCCGAGCTTCGTGGCGCTCAGCCTGAACTAAGCCTTCGCTTCGCAAGGACGTCGATATGGCCGGGCTCAGCCCGGCCGTTTCGTTTTGGTGGCGCGTCAGTCCGCCACGAACTCCTCGCGCCGGTAGCCTTGCACATACAGCAACGCGCTGAGGTCGGCGTGGTCGATGCGCGCGGGCGCGGCGGCCGCCACCTTCGGCTTGGCGTGGTAGGCGACGCCGAGGCCGGCTTCCGCGATCATGTCCATGTCGTTGGCGCCGTCGCCGATCGCCATGGTCTCGGCCTGGGCGAGCCCGAGCTGCTGGCGCAGCTCGATCAGCGCCGCGCGCTTGCCGTCGCGGCCGAAGATCGGCTCGGCGACCTTGCCGGCAAGCTTGTGGCCGTCAAGCACCGTGAGCGTATTGGCGCGCGCCTCGTCGAAGCCGATCATGGCGGCGATGCGGTCGGTGAAATGGGTGAAGCCGCCGGACACCATGACGGCGCGGGCGCCGTTGGCGCGCATGGTCTTGACCAGCGTGCGCGCGCCCGGCGTGAGCTTGATGCGCTCGCGCAGCACCTCCTCGATCACCGAGACTGGCAAGCCTTCCAGCAGCGCGACCCGCTCGCGCAAGGCCGGCGCGAAGTCGATTTCGCCGCGCATGGCGCGCTCGGTGATCGCCGCCACCCGCGCCTTGAGGCCGACATAGTCGGCCAGTTCGTCGATGCATTCCTGGCCGATCATGGTCGAATCCATGTCGGCCAGAAACAGCTTCTTGCGGCGGCCGGCGGCGGGCTGCACGACGACATCGATGCCGTCGGCCAGGCCGCGCAATTGCTCGGCCAGCGCGCGTTGGTCGAGGCCGCGATCCGCGCTAAAGGGAATATCGAGCGCGCCGGGGCCGAGCGTTTGCGGCGCGCCGGCGCCCGGCAGGCTGGCGCGCGCGCGCGCCGCGGCGGCGGGCGCGTTCGGAGCCGATCAGGGTCGCGACATGAGTCATGGCGATGCGAGCCAATAGCGCGGTGCTTATTGCAGGGCCGACCGCCAGCGGCAAGTCGGCGCTGGCGCTGCGCTTGGCCGAGAAGCTCGGCGGCGTCATCGTCAACGCCGATTCCATGCAGGTCTATCGCGACCTGCGCGTCATCACCGCGCGGCCCGTCGCCCGAGGAAGAAGCGCGCGCGCCGCACCGGCTCTACGGCGAGGTCGACGCGGCGGAGAATTATTCCACCGGGCAATGGCTGCGCGACGTCGCGCGACGTGCTCGACGAGGTGAAGGCGCAGGGCCGCGTGCCGATCCTGGTCGGCGGCACCGGACTTTATTTCAAGGCGCTGACCGCGGGCCTGGCGGCGGTGCCGCCGATCCCGGCCGATATCCGCGCGCAGGTGCGCGCGCGCCTGCAAAGCGAAGGCGCGCCGGCGCTGCATGCCGAGCTGGCGCGGCTCGATCCGGCGACGGCGCAGCGCATCACGCGCAACGACCGCTCGCGCATCTGCGCGCGCGCTGGAAGTGGTCGCTGGCGACCGGGCGGCCGCTCTCCGACTGGCACCGCGAGGGCCTGCCGCCGCTGATCGATGCCGGCCGCGCCGCCAAGGTGTTCGTGACCTGCGAGCGCAGCGAACTGGTGGCGCGCATCGAGGCGCGCTTTGCCGCCATGCTGCAGGCCGGCGCGCTGGAGGAGGTGAGGGCGCTGGCCGCGCGCAAGCTCGATCCCTTGCTGCCGGCGATGAAGGCGCATGGCGTGCCCTGGCTCGATCCGCCATCTCGCCGGCGAGATCTCGCTCGACGAGGCGGCCGCCGGCGCGATCATGGACACCCGCCGCTACGCCAAGCGGCAGCTCACCTGGTTTCGCAATCAGATGAAGGATTGGCCCTGGGCGGCGGCCGATAGCGCCGAAAAGACCCTCGAAAGCCAGTTCGCGGGCCGCTAAAGTGCCTTCCGGCCGATAATTTTGCGCTTGACCGGCCATTTTGCGCCGCTTATAAAGCGCGCAATGAAAGTTCGGGCGGACACCATGTTGCGCAATATTATTACCGGTAGTGAAGGTTCGGACGCTGGCGCGGTCCTGAGCAAGAACCGCGGGAAGCGTCCGGACATGGCCCTTGCGGGCCTTTTTTATTGCCGCCGAAACGAGACGAGCAAGGAAGACGACCATGACACGCGAAATGACCGGCGCCGAAATGGTGATCGAGGCGCTCGCCGACCAGGGCGTGAAGCATCTGTTCGGCTATCCGGGCGGCGCGGTGCTGCCGATCTACGACGCGCTGTTTCGCGCAGGACAAGGTGCAGCACATCCTGGTGCGGCACGAGCAGGGCGCGGTGCACGCGGCCGAAGGCTATGCGCGCTCGACCGGCAAGGTCGGCTGCGTGCTGGTGACCTCCGGCCCCGGCGCCACCAACGCGGTGACCGGCCTGACCGACGCGCTCTGCGACTCGATCCCGATCGTCTGCATCACCGGCCAGGTGCCGACGCATCTGATCGGCAACGACGCCTTCCAGGAATGCGACACCGTCGGCATCACCCGGCCGTGCACCAAGCACAATTATCTGGTCAAGCGCATCGAGGATCTGCCGCGCGTGCTGCACGAGGCGTTCCACATCGCCGCGAGCGGCCGGCCCGGGCCCGGTCGTGGTCGATATCCCGAAGGACATCCAGTTCGCCAAGGGCGTCTATTCCAAGCCGAAGGATTTTCCGCACACCGGCTACAAGCCCAAGCTCAAGGGCGACCTCGACAAGATCAAGCAGGCGGTCGAGCTGATGGCGCACGCCAAGCGGCCGCTGTTCTACACCGGCGGCGGCGTGATCAATTCCGGCAAGGCGGCGAGCGACCTGCTGCGCGAACTGGTCAAGCTCACCGGCTTCCCGATCACCTCGACGCTGATGGGGCTCGGCGCCTTTCCGGCCGCCGATCCGCAATGGCTGGGCATGCTCGGCATGCACGGCACGCTCGAAGCCAACATGGCGATGCACGATTGCGACGTGATGATCTGCATCGGCGCGCGCTTCGACGACCGCATCACCGGCCGGCTCGACGCCTTCTCGCCCGGCTCGAAGAAGATCCACGTCGACATCGACCCGTCCTCGATCAACAAGAACGTCCAGGTCGACGTGCCGATCGTCGGCGACTGCGCGCATGTGCTGGAAGACATGGTGCGGCTGTGGCGCACGCGGCGCCAAGCAGGCCGACAAGAAGGCGCTGGCCGACTGGTGGAAGCAGATCGACAAATGGCGCGCGCGCAAGTCGCTCGCCTATCGGCAGTCCAACGAGGTGATCAAGCCGCAATACGCCATCCAGCGGCTCTACGAGCTGACCAAGGACCGCGACACCTACATCACCACCGAAGTCGGCCAGCACCAGATGTGGGCGGCGCAGTTCTACCGCTTCCAGGAGCCGAACCGCTGGATGACCTCCGGCGGGCTCGGCACCATGGGCTACGGCCTGCCGGCCTCGGTCGGCGTGCAGCTGGCGCATCCGAAATCGCTGGTCATCGACATCGCCGGCGAGGCCTCGGTGCTGATGACCATGCAGGAGATCTCGACCGCGGTGCAGTACCGGCTGCCGATCAAGATCTTCATCCTCAACAACCAGTACATGGGCATGGTGCGGCAGTGGCAGGAATTGCTGCACGGCGGGCGCTATTCGCGAGAGCTATTCCGAGGCGCTGCCGGATTTCGTCAAGCTGGCCGAGGCCTATCACGCCCACGGCATCCGCTGCGAGAAGCCGGGCGATCTCGACCACGCCATCAAGGAGATGATCGACGTCGACAAGCCGGTGCTGTTCGACTGCGTGGTCGATCCGAAGGAGAACTGCTTCCCGATGATCCCGTCGGGCCGCGCGCACAACGAAATGATCCTCGGTGACGCCGGCGGAGAGAGCTCGAGGACGCGATCACCGAGGAAGGCAAGGTGATGGTGCTGATGAACGCGAACATCGCCAATCTGCCAGCCGAGCACATCGCATTATCCGGCGGCGCCGACGGCGCAGAAAGCCGAAACGCCACACGCTGTCGGTGCTGGTCGACAACGAGCCGGGCGTGCTGGCGCGCGTCATCGGCCTGTTCTCCGGCCGCGGCTACAATATCGAGTCGCTGACGGTGTCGGAGACCGAGCACGCGAAGCACCTGTCGCTGCATCACCATCGTCACCACCGGCACGCCGATGGTGATCGAGCAGATCAAGAACCAGCTCGACCGGCTGGTGCCGGTGCACCGCGTCGTCGACATGACGCTCGCCGGCAATTCGATCGAGCGCGAACTGGCGATGGTCAAGGTGCGCGGCAAGGGCGAGCACCGGGTCGAGGCGCTGCGGCTGGCCGACGCCTTCCGCGCCCGCGTGATCGACGCCACCACCGAGAGCTTCGTGTTCGAGATCACCGGCAAGAGCGACAAGATCGAGCAGTTCATCGAGCTGATGCTGCCGCTCGGGCTGGTCGAGGTGTCGCGCACCGGCATCGCGGCCATCGCGCGCGGCCCGGAGGGGATGTGCGGCCCGTTAGACGCAGATGCAGATTCAGTTCATCAATCACGCCTCGGTCAAGATCATCACGCCGCAGGCGCGCATCACCAGCGACCCATGGTATGCGGCGCGGCGTTCAACAACGGCTGGGATCTGATCCGTGCCGACGCCGAGATGACGGCGACGGCGTCCGACGCCACGCATATCTGGCTATCGCATCGAGCATCCCGACCACTTCTCGATTGCGTTTTTCAAGGCGACGCCCAACCGCGCCTTGCGCGTGCTGTTCCAGAAAACCGCCGATGGCCGGGTGGCGGGTTTTCTGCGCGCGCAAGGTTTCGCGGTCGATGAAATCCGCAAGGCGTGAGCCACGAATTTGCGTCGGGCGAAACCATCAGCATCACCCGTGCCGGATTTTACGATTTCTGGTGCGTGGTGCGCGCCGGCGGCAAGGTCATCCTCAACCTCAACGATTGCGAAGTGAATACCGAGCAGGAGCTGCTGGCGCTCAAGGAGAGAGATCGGGCCGATCGATCGTGCTGCTCACCCAATTCAGCTATGCGGCGTGGAAGGGCGGCCGGAGCCAACAAGGCGTCTGCGTGAGGCCGCCGCGCGCGACAAGCTTGCGACGGTCAACCGCCAGATCGCAATCCTCCAGCCGAAATTCGTCATTCCTTTCGCCTCCTTTGTGTATTTTTCCCATGCCGAGAATTCGTACCTGAACGACTCGATCAACGACATTCAAGCCGTGCTCGACGCGATCGGGCAGCAGGATTGCAAGCCCGTCATCATGAAGCCGCGCGATGTCTGGACGGTGGGCGAGGCCTGGGACAACCGCGATGCCATCGCCTACTGGCGCGAGGCCTATGCCTCGCTCGCCAGTCTGCCGCTGCGCCAGCCGGCGAGCCCGGTGCCGCTGGCGGATCTGATCGCGCATGGCCGCGCCTATCAGGAGCGGGTTTTCAGCAAGAACTCGAAATGGCTGATCCGCCTGGCGTCGCTGGTTCCGGGGGTGCGGCGCGTTCCAGCCGCTGGCGATCCGGCTGACCGATCTTGCCAAAACGGCGCGGTTTTCATTCTTCGAGGAACTGCGCGAGGCACCGGACGCCAAGCCCGATGTCGAAATGTCGTCCGAGAGCCTCGATTTCATATTCCGCAACGACTTCGGCTGACGACACGCTCACCGTCAACGGGCGTGTTCGAGGCCTCGACCGGCGGGTTCGCCCGCATGACCAAGAATTTCGCCATCGGGTCGCTCAATGCGCTGGGGCCTCGGCCTCAAGCCGTCGCTGGTCGTCAATGCCGATGTCGTGCTGCTTACTGCTCGGCAAATTGCGCTCGTTCCTGCGCAAGATGGAAGGTCGAGCCCGGTGGCTCGATAACGCGTCGAGCATGCCAAAGGTCACTTGACCTTGGCCGCGCTTTTCGCCACCAAACGGGCGCTTGCGGGCGCTCAAGTGTTCGAACAGGGGTAAAAAAGATGCGTGTTTATTACGATCGCGACGCCGACCTGAACCTGATCAAGGGCAAGAAGGTCGCCATCATCGGCTACGGCAGCCAGGGCCACGCCCATGCGCTCAATCTGCGCGACTCCGGCGTCAAGGAGGTCGCGGTCGCGCTGCGCAAGGGCTCGGCCGGCGTCAAGAAGGCCGAGGCCGAGAAGCTTCAAGGTGATGGAAGTCGCCGAGGCCGCCAAATGGGCCGACGTGATGATGATGCTCACGCCCGACGAATTGCAGGGCGACATCTATCGCGATCACCTGCACGACAACATGAAGGACGGCGCGGCGCTGATGTTCGCGCACGGCCTCAACGTGCATTTCAACCTGATCGAGCCGCGCGCCGACCTCGACGTGCTGATGATCGCGCCGAAGGGCCCCGGCCACACCGTGCGCTCGGAATATCAGCGCGGCGCCGGCGTGCCGTGCCTGGTCGCGATCCACAAGGATGCCTCCGGCAACGCGCACGATCTCGGCCTGTCCTATGCCTCGGCGATCGGCGGCGGCCGCGCCGGCATCATCGAGACCACGTTCAAGGAAGAATGCGAGACCGATCTGTTCGGCGAGCAGACCGTGCTGTGCGGCGGCCTGGTCGAGCTGATGAAGGCCGGCTACGAGACGCTGGTCGAGGCCGGCTACGCGCCCGAGATGGCCTATTTCGAATGCGTGCACGAGGTGAAGCTGATCGTCGACCTGATCTACGAAGGCGGCATCGCCAACATGAACTACTCGGTGTCGAACACCGCCGAATACGGCGAATACGTCTCCGGCCCGCGCGTGGTCACGCCGAGACCAAGGCCGAGATGAAGCGCATGCTCGGCCGACATCCAGTCCGGCCGCTTCACCCGCGACTGGATGCTGGAGAACAAGGTCAACCAGACCTCGTTCAAGGCGACCCGCGCCAAGCTCGCCGAGCATCCGATCGAGCAGGTCGGCGCCAAGCTGCGCGAAATGATGCCGTGGATCAAGCAGCGCGCGCTGGTCG
>CAVPTM010000007.1:0-56850 GCA_963708635.1 uncultured Alphaproteobacteria bacterium
GACAAGGTCGACGGACGATTTGATCGATTAGAGAGCAAAGTAGACGGCCTGGATCGAAAAATCGATACCAAAGTCGACGGATTGGCGAAGGCCCTGCCCGGCATTGTCGGCGACGCGGTGCGTGAAGCGTACCGAGAGCGCGATCAGAGAGCCGCTTGACCGTGCTCGAGGGCGGCGAAGGCGGCGGCGAGAAAGCTGCCCTCGGGTCTACCCGAGGTCGGGCGGGAAACCGCCGGAGAGTAAGGTGAAGTGGAGTTATACGGCGGAGTTTTTGAAGCCGGTGCTGATGCGCGGTTCACGTGGCGGCATGAAGCGCGTCGAAGCGGCGGAGCGAGTGAGCGGGTCATTTAAAATGTTTTCCAAGAAAAAGACATCCGATGTGTTTGGCGTCTCGAATACAATTTTGTCGGATTTTTATGTCGACCGCGGTTCGCTTGACCAGCACATTCAATTGCTGTTGGACCGCCGCACACATATCGCGTTACGCGGAGAATGAAGTGCGGCAAATCTTGGCTTAGGCAAAGGAATATCCCGAAAGCAATCACCATCCAGTGCCGGCTCAAGAAAAAGGTTATTGATCTTTACATCGATGCTTTATCGCAACTCGAGATCAAGCTCACCGTCGACGAAACTTCATCGAGCTCTTTTAAGGCTTCTGTCGAAGCCAGCGGCGAAATTGGCGCCGCGATATTGGCTAGGCTCGGCTTCAAAAGCTCGCTTGGTGGCGAACACACTTCCGGCGCCCGCAGCTGATGAGGTTGGCGACGACATCAATGATCTGCGGTATATCGGAGAAAAGATCCAGGAATCTGGCCGCCGTCTCGTTATCGAAGACTTCCACTATATGTCGGTCGAAGAACGCGCTTCATTTGCCTTCGATCTCAAAGCGCTGTGGGACTATGGAGTATTCGTGATCATTATCGGGGTCTGGAATTAAAAACAATATGCTGATCCATTTGAACCCCGATCTGTCGGGGAGGATCGAAGAGGTATCAATTTATTGGGGCGATGCTGACCTCGATAAAGTCATCACGAAAGGCGGAGCCGCGCTGAGGTTGGCGTTTTCCGAACCGGTCAAAAAGCGCGCCATTAGCGAATGTTTTGGAAATGCCGGAATTCTACATAGTTATTCTTGATACGCTTGATCAGCTCGGCATAAAAGAGGAGCAAGCATCTTTGACGCCAGTTACAGATCTCGGTGGCTTAGAAAGTGCCGAACTTGCGTACGCAGAACAACTCAACCCACTTTATCAACAGTTCGCGACTAGGGTCTCGAAAGGCATCCGGAACCGGCAAGATTTGACGGGCATCTATGCTCACGCGATTGCAGTGATTTGGAAGCCGACGATGCGACATTGATGAAAGGAATAACTCGAGATCGGATTTATGAAATTGCACACTCACGGCAAGATCGAATCCAGAAGCTCACCCTCGCAAGTCTTGGAGAAATTCGAAGAGCTTCAAGTTGATAGCGAAGGCCGCGGTTTGGTTCTGAGTTACAATCGAAGCCACAGCGGAAGTCGCCGTCGTCGACCGTCAGCTTCTGCTTTATCGTCGATACGCGACTGTAAAATGGCCATGGGAAGATATGATCAAAGAGGCCGATGCGTCCGGCAGGGGATTTAGGCGATTAAATGGGCGGTTTTGGACGCGCGACAACAACTAGGCTATTGCACCTCGCTATTATTGCCTCACGCCGCGTCCGCCGGCCGCACCCGCTTCGCGATCTCCCCGCCCTTCTCCCGCTCACCACCGCGATGTCGTACTGGCTCTGCAAGTCGAGCCAGAACTGCGCGCCGTTGCCGAAATAGCGGCCGAGCCGCACCGCCGTGTCGGCGGTAATCGAGCGCCGCGCGTTGAGAATGTCGATGACGCGGCCGGACGGCACGCCGATGTCGGGCGACAGCCGGTTGCCCTACGGCTGCACGTCGCCCTCCTCGCCGTCGCAGTCGAATTCGACCTTGCCCTTGATGGAGAAGATGCAGGTCCACTCGCCACGCGGCCGCTTCGGCAGTTTCGCCGGCAGGAACGAAAGTCTCGCTTTGAAGCCGAAATATTTCGGCTTCGGATTTTTCGGCGTCTTGATCGGGCAGGATTTCGGGCACGGCTGTGCCGCGTATAGCTTGAGCGACTTGTCGACGTCGCGGCACACGCCGACGAAGTTCTTCGCCGCGATCAGGATCGCCACCCAGGGAAATGGCGCGCTGCCTTGCGCGGCGGCGCCGGCGTGCCTTTCGATATTGTGTCCGCAAACGGCTTTGGTGACCGGCATGAGCGCCCCCTCTCATTGCGATGCCAGCACCTATCCTACAACCAAAGCGGGTTTTACGAAAGATTGCTTTCGGACTGATTCCGGTTCGCCTGAACTCGACTACCCCCTCGCCAGTGCCGCGCACTTGAACAGCCGGCGCCATAATTCCTGCAACGCATCGAGGCGCTGGCAGGCGATCCACGCCAGCGCCGTGACCGCGCGTCCTTCTTCGTCGCCGAGGTGCTGCGCCAGACCGTAGCCGATGAGGCGCAGCGCCTGCGCGGCGTCGATGGCCTCGTTCAGCGGCACCTCCATGTCGAGCGCCAGGCCGGCCGCACGCTTGGCGGCGGCCGCTCGCGCGCGCACAAGTTTGCCGCCGCGTTTGCGCGCGGGCATGGTGAAACTCCGACGAATCCGGCAATCTACTATAAGCCTAAGACGCACATTTTATCATGTCAAGCTAGATTTGACATAATATGACAATTAATGCCGCGCAATGCCGCATGGCGAGAGCGGCGCTCCGGATTGGGGTGCTCAAGCTTGCCGCCATGGCGAAGGTCGCCACCGGTACGATCACGCGGCTGGAAGCCGGTGTCGAACTGAAGCCCCGCACCGTCGAGGCCGTCCAGACCGCGCTCGAAAAAGCCGGCGTCGAATTCACCAACGGCAACAAGCCGGGCGTCCGCCTGAAGCGCCCTTAGGGCGAAAGCCGGGCAGCTGATCTCCCAGTTGGGGCACTTTCTCTTGTCACAAGAGATATTCTCGACACCAACGTTTTAATACATTACACGTGATGGTTGTCGGGGTGGGGGCTACCATATTTACTTAATTGGCTGCGCAGGCCACCGCGCGCGGGCTAACGAGCGGATCAAAATGGCCTCGAGAGGAGGACATCAAAGCCGTTCTTCTTATCGGCTATGTAGTTGCATATGCGCTAGCCGTCGTTCCTCCAATTTTCATAGCATCCTGTTTTAACGAGCCATGCGCGCTTTCCTAACCGGCATTATCCATATGCTTTCATCTGCATCTTTATCTTTCTTGCCGGGACGGCAGTGAATTGTCTGATTATCAAGAGACAAACATTATCTTCATTATATATCTCCGTCTGTATCTTCTTTGCACAAATCTGTCTTAGCTTTCCATTTTTCTTGCCCGGAATTTCCACATGGAAACATTCTGACTGAAGTTCGGCCTAATAACCTTCCCTCTCTGCTTTCACCATTTTTGTGTGGTCGCTATCCGATCAACTTTCGCGAGAAACAAAAAACGCTTCTGGGGAAGTTGGACATGCAGCAATTGAATACATGAAAGTTCTTTTCACTTTTGTCAGACAGGGAGCCTTTGCCGGCGTCACCTTGTTCGGAGTTCTTTTATTTGGAGCATTTACTACAGCTTTCGAATTCAACAAAACAACGGTTTCTGATCGTCCCCGAGATGTTTTTGTTAAATCTAAATCTGTCCATCCAGATAGGTTTTTCGCCATTTATTCGGTTGCCGGAGCTATCCGCTATTTCTTTCTTCTCAACATGAAGGTGCTTTCTGACTTCAAATATATTGCTGAAGCGTAGCCCGGATGGAGCGTAGCGAAATCCGGGGTTTCGTCCGGTCCCGCATTTCGCTCCGCTGCATGCGGGCTACAACTCCTGAAGCGCCCCTAGGGCGAAAGTCCTCAGACCTTCTTTTCTTAGGACTTATTTCCGCCATAATCTAGGATCATATTCCTCCTCGCCCGACCCCTCGAGGGGACGCGAACCGGTTGCTCCGGCTCGTGGGGTCGGGCCGGCGCCCGCGGGCGCGGCGAGCAGGCCGCGCACTCGGGCGGCGCCGGGGCTCCGCCCGGGGGCACTACGACCCCCCGCGAGGAGCTCGCTGACGGTGGGCCGTCAAGGCCCGCCCGAGGCGCCCGCGCGCGGCCACCCGCAAGGGGTCGCAACCGGGAGCCGGAGGCGGGACGAAACGGCCGGCCGAAAGCGCGGGCCCGGCGCCGCAAGGAAAACGCCGGACGGCGCGCCGAGAGGCGCCACGCGGGCCGAAAAGCCCGCGTGAAACTGAAGGACGGCCGCGCCGAACGGCGCGCCGTCCCCCTCGCCTGTTTCGGCGGGGGCACTAACCCCGCCCCCGGGGTCCGGGGGCGCAAAGCTCGGGCGCTTTCGCGCCGCGAGAACGAAGGAGCATGCCCGCATGAACCAGATCCCCGACGCCGCCGCGGCCGAACACGACGATTTCGACCGGCGCTTTCCGCCCGGCCATCCCATCCACGCCGAAATCGGGCGGCTGGCCAGCGATACCTACGCGTTCTGGGCGCTGTGCGGCCTCGCCGCCTGCCGGCGCGCCGGCCGCTGCAGCGGCGATCCGAAGTTTTGCTGCGAGGCCTACATGCCGCTGGTGTCCGACGCGGTCGTCGCCGGCGCCGATGCCATGTGCGAAGGCCGCCGCCTGGGGCTGAGCTTCGACGAGGCGCGGGCGCGCTGGCCGGAGGAGCTCGCGGCGCTCGCCGGCTGGTTCAACGCCATCCGCCCGCCGCGGCGCGGGCATCACGGCCGCAAGCGCGCCGCGCCGGCGGCATGAGCCCGCCCGGCCTAGCGCCGGCCATGAACCAGCCGGCGCCGAGCAGCACCAGCCCGGCGATGCCGGCGACGACGCCGTGCTTGACGTGCGCGCGGTGCAGCGCGGCGTCGTGCCCGGGGAAGAAGCCGGGCAGCTGGTCGGCCGGCAGCACGAAATAGACGACGGCGACCACGAGCAGTGCGAGGCCGAGCAAGGTGAGGATGAGCTTCATCGGGGCGGGTCCTTGGCGGGGAAAACGATGCCGGAGGATATCGCCGCCGCGGCCTTGGGAATGGCCGCGCGCGCGTGCTGCACAGGCGGCGCGCTTTGTGCGACAAATACCGGCACGCGCCCTCGGGAGGAGCACGACGATGAAGCTTGCAATGATGGCGGCGGCCGCTTGCGCGCTCGCCGCTCTATCGGCCGCCGCGCAGGCGCAGCCGCGCCCGGTCGACCGCGCCATGATCGACGTCTGCCTGCAAAAGCAGGACGAGGCGGAGGAATGCATCGGCACGCTCTACAAAGCCTGCACCGAGCGCCCGCCGAGCGCTGCCGACAAGGCGCCGCCCGGCTCGACGCCCGGCCAGGAAGATTGCGCCGCGCGCGAGGCCGCGGTCTGGCAGGAGAAGATCGACATGAGCCTGAAGGCGCTGCGCGCAGGCCCGATCGGCACCGCCACCGCGCAGCCTTCCAACCGCCCGGCGGCCAACAAGCGCGCCGGCCCCGTCCCCGGCGCCGACATCATCGACGACATGCAGCGCACCTGGGAGATCTGGCGCGCCAAGATGTGCGACACGCGCGCGCTGCGCTACGAGGGCGGCACCTTCGCGCGCACCACCTACGCGATCTGCCTGTACGAGGAGGCCGCGCGCCACGCGCTCTGGCTGCAAGGAGGTGGAGAACGACTAGCGCGGCGCCCTTCTCCGCTCATTCCCGCGCAAGCGGGAATCCAGCGCCACGATCGCAGTCGGTTGTTGCACTGGGTCCCCGCTTTCGCGGGGACGAGCGATGGACGATTAGCGCGGCGGCAGCCGCTCGAGCAGCGCCTGCGCCGCCTGCACGGCGGCGGCGAAGCTCTTCTGCTTCGGCGCCTGTTCGGAAAAGCAGCGCAGGAATTCCGTTTCCGAGCGGGTCATCAGCGCGCCGGATTTTTCCGTGCGCGTCTTGTCGTCGAGCGTGCGGTCCTCGGAGGCTTCGCTCGCCTGCTTTTCGTAGCCGGCGCGGATCGCGTCGCAGGCCGCGATCGGCCCGACCGCTGCAAACTCCGAAGCTATAGGCGATGAACACGCGGCCGCCTTGCGCCAGCGCGACGAACAGCTCGTTCGCCTGCGGCGGCGGCGTGTCCTGCGTGCGCGCGGCCAGCATGGCGAAAGCGAGCGTCGCCGCCGCCGGCTGGCGCAGCGGCAGTTCGGCGTAGCGCAACACCGCGGAATCGGTGAGCACCGCCTGGCTATAGAAGGCGGCCGCCTTGACCGCGGCGCTCGATGTCCTGCGGGATGTCGGTCGAGTCCTTGCCCCACCATTCCTTGTGCTGCGCGCAGCCAGCGCCGGAACAGGCTGTCGGTGGTCACGATCACGCGCGTCTTGTCGTCGAGGCCGCCATAGACCATGCCGTCGAGCAGGCCGAAGCCCTGGTCGCCTTCGATCAAAGTGTCGAGGTTGAGCGCGCCCTCCCCCGTGATGCCTTTGATCGCGACCGGCCCGACGATGGCGCGCATCTGCTGCTCGAGCGCTTTCGCGCGCGCGCTTTTCCTCCGCGACGATGGCATCGCCATAGCCGTCCATCGGGCCGCGCTGCTCGGCCGCCACCGCGGCCTTCAGTCTGGCGATGGCGGCGTCGCGCGTGGCGATGTAGCTCTCCTCCGGCGTCGCCGCCCGGCTCGCCGGCGGCCAAGCGATCAAGAGGGTGAGCGCGGCGCAAGCCGCCGCGGTAGCCATCCATCGTGTCATGCTGTGTCCTTGGCGAGTGCGGCGTCAGGCCGCCGCGCCCAGTTCCTTGTCCTTGGCCGCGGCGCGCTGCGCCGCCGGGCGCGCGGCGATGCGCGCGGCATAGGCGGTGAACTCCGGCCGCTCCGGGATCAGCTTGAACATGGTGCCGAAGCGGATGTTGGAGCCGATCACCACGTCGGCGGCGGTGAATTGTTCGCCCATGATCCAGGGCCCCTTGTCGACCGCTTTGGCGACCACGTTCATGCAGGTGTCGAAATCGCCGTAGCCGAGCATGCCGCGGCGCGCCTCTTCCTTGCGCGGCGATGCGCGGTCGATCACCGCCGGCTCGATGCAGCTCGGCCCGAAGAACAGCCATTTCAGGTAGACGCCGCGCTGCGGCGTGCCGGCCGGCACGTTGAGCTTCTTGGCGGGGAATTCGTCGGCGAGATAAGTGCAGATCGCCGCCACTTCGGTGATGACGGTGTCGCGATGCTTGAGCGCCGGCACCTTGCCCATCGGATTGATCGCCAGATAGTCCGGCTTCATGTTGTCGCCGGCCGACAGCTTGAGCAGCTTGACGTCGTAGGGCTCGCCGATTTCCTCCAGCATCCACAGCGCGATGGACGAGCGCGAGGGCGCCGCGTGATAGAGCGTGAGATCGGCCATGAAGCTGCTCCGGTTGTGGAGTGGTGGTGCCCGCCGACCGCAGCTTGTCGGACACCGCGGCGGCCGCGGTCAAATCACGCCATCGCGAGCGCGCGCAACCTTGCCTTGCAGCGCCCCCAGGTGCAAGCTTGCGCCTCTGCGCTTAATGCGCAGCGGGAGGGCGACATGAAAATCCACAGCATCGTGCTGGTGGGCGCAGCATTGCTGGCGCCGCCGGCATTCGCGGCCAATCTGACCGTCGTCAAGGTGGCGGCTCCGGCCGTCAATTGCGTGTTCAACGCGAGCTGCACGGTGACGGTGAACGACAGCGTCGGCAACCCGACCTTCAGCCAGTTGGGTGACGGCGCCTTTTTTCAATCGCGCACCTATCCCGCCGTCGCCGGAACGCCGGGCGCCGGCAACATGGCTTACGAATATCGGCTGGATCTGCGGCAAGCCAACAAGTTCGCCGAATGCGTGGCCGGGGTGGTGCTTAATTTCGGACCGGTGACCAAACTGACCTACCCGCAAAACCAGCCGGGGCACGTCTTCGTCGTCACGCAAGGCGGCCTCGGCAGCGTCGGCATCGCATCGGCCGAGCAGGACGGCAGCGTCATCATCTTCACCTTCGAAAAGTATCTGTGCCCGGGCGAGACCAGCTTCTTCTTCGGGCTGGCGGCACCCGGGGCGCCGAAGGCGGTGAGCGCGACGCTGTTCGGACCGGGTAGCCCGGGCTTCATCGCGGTCGACGCCCGCGTGGCGACGCATTGACCGGCGTCCCGGCGCGGCGGCAAGACCGGCTTGCCGCCGGCGCACGCGCGCGTTAAGGCGGGGACGCTATGCCCCATGCCGTTCGCGACAATGCCGACCGCCACCGCTTCGAGCTCGATGCCGACGGCCACGTCGCCTTCTCGAACTACACGCGCGCCGGAAACGTCATCACCATCCAGCACACCGAGGTTCCGAAGGAATTGGGCGGCCGCGGCATCGGCTCGGCGCTGGCGCGCGGCGTGCTCGAGCTCGCCCGCGGTCAGGGCCTCAAGGTCGTTCCGCACTGCCCCTTCGTGAAGTCCTATATCGATAAACACCCCGAATTCGCCGATCTGCTGGCTTGAGCAGCGGATTGCGCGTTGCGTCTAACGCAATCTTTACCCTTCGGTAAGACATTGGGCCGTCGTACCGAGGAGTTGCGCGTTGCCCGCGTTCGATTTCCTGTTCGAGCAGATGCGCCGGGTGCTGTTCAGCCCCGGCGGAATGCTGTCGGTCACTTCGCTCGCGGCGGCGCTCGATGATCTCGGCGGCGTTTTTCGCCTGGCAGCGCAAGCGGCGCGGCCGCCGCCTGCGCGCCAAGGTGATCCTGCGCGCGCTGTTCCCGCGCCGCATCCTGCGCAGCCCGTCGAACCAGGCCGACATCTTCTATCTGTTGTTCAACGTCTTCACCTTCGGCCTCGCCTTCGGCTGGGCGGTGCTGTCCTATCAGTTCCTCAGCAACGCCATCATCGCCGGGCTCGTTAGCGTGTTCGGTCCGGTCGGCGCCGGCGGCACGCCGGCTTCGTCGCGCGCGCGGTCATCACGCTGATGCTGTTTCTCGCCTACGAGCTCGGCTACTGGTTCAACCACTGGCTCAGCCACAAGGTGCCGTTCTTGTGGGAATTCCACAAAGTGCACCACAGCGCGGAAGTGCTCACGCCGCTCACCAATTTCCGCGTCCATCCGGTCTACGCGGTGATCTTCGCCAACATCTTGGCGTTCTCGGCCGCGGTCGCCAACGGCTTCGGTCACTATCTGTTCGGCGACACAACGCATCAATTCGCGCTCGCCGATACCAACATCATTTTGGTGCTGTTCATCCACGCTTACGTCCACTTGCAACATTCGCATATGTGGATCGCGTTCCGCGGGCTCGCCGGCCGTATCTTCATCAGCCCGGCGCATCATCAGGTGCACCACTCGGAGAATCCGAAGCACTTCAACAAGAATTTCGGCAGCTGCCTCGCGCTCTGGGACTGGATGTTCGGCACGCTCTATGTGCCGGCGAAGAAGCGCGAGAAGCTCACCTTCGGCGTCGCCGGCCGCCTCGACGCGCACAGCGTAAAAGGCGAGCTGGTGGCGCCGTTCTTCGACGCCGCCGGCCACTTGCTGCCGAAACGCGGCGCCGAGGTTCCGGCCGCGGCGATCGCACAGCGCGTGCCGCGCCCCTAAGTTCGCGGCCATCACGCGCCGGCGCCGCTTCACCGTCACGCAATGATGCCGAAGGGCGCGCTTTATTCCGCCGCTACCGTGCGGGCGCGGGCGCCGCGGCTGTTCCAGCGGGCGCGCACGAAATCGAGCGCGGCGACCGCGAGCCCGGCGGCCAGAACTTGCCAGCCCGGCCTGATGCCGGCGTCGATGTTGAAGGCGACGCCGAGCACCCGCAGCGGCGAGACGTGAAAGGCGATGGCGATGCCGATCGCCTCGCCCGCGAAAGTCAGCGCCGAGACCGTAACGGCGAGGCCGAGCAATGCGAGCGTCGACAATTCGGTCGTGTCGCGCCACCAGGCCAGCGCGCGATAGGCCATCAGCCAGCCGAACAGTCCGGCGGCGAAGACCGGCACGGTGATGTCGGCCTTGGTCTGCTGGAAATAATGGATCAGCGCGAACAGCGCGATGGCGTAGACGATCTGGTGCAGCCGCCGCCAGCGCAGGCCGCCGAGCCGCCGCTGACCATGCCGTCGGTCGAGGTCGCCGCCAGCACCGCGAGCCCGAGCCAGGCCGTGCCGCCGATAATCAGATACCAGCGATGGGTGATCTCGTAGGCGACCTTGCCGAGGTCGTAGCTTTGGTCGGCGATGTAGAGCGTCAGATGCGCGGCGATATAGCAGAAGGCGCCGACGCCGAGCATGCGCCGCACCTCGATCAGGTTGCCGTAGCGCGCGATGCGGCGGAACGGCGTGACCGAGAGCGTCACGCCGAGGAAAACCAGCGCCCAGAAGCCGGCGCGGTGGATGAGGTCGTTGAGCGGGCGCGCGCCGTGCGCGATCGCGCTGGCATCGAAGAGCGCCTTGCCGAGCGGCAGCAGCAGCAGCGCCGAGCGCAGCGATGCGCAGCGCCGACAGCCGGCCGCGCTTGTCGCGCCAGAGTTGCCAGGAAGCGCTCATCGCTCAGCGCCTTAGCCAGTTCGCATGCCGATCACAGCGCTGCACAAATCTACCTCCGAAATCCGGAATTACCGTGCTAGCATTGAAATTCAAGAGCCGATTCGTCACAACCGATCAAAAGGTTGGGCGCAAAAAGGGTTTCCGCTGCGGAACCAGTCGGCGGCAATCCATAGGGCAGAAGGAGGAGCAGATAAGAAGCGGCTGAGACGCGACGCGCGGGGCATTCGAGGAGGCCAACCGATGCCGCGCGCGCTCTGGACGTTCTTTGCTCGTCCTCGTTCATCACGCTTCACGACATCCGCCGCGTTCGCCCACGACATGTGGATCAGCCGCGGCACCTATAAGAATCCCGCCGGCGAATGGTGCTGCGGCGCCGAGGATTGCGGCGTCGTCTCGCCCGGCGCCGTGAAAGCCGGAAACAGGCGGCTATTCGGTGCGTCGGCACGGTCACCTATGGCCAAGCCATCACCGGCAATGCCAGCGACGGGCCGACCCGGCAGGATAACGTCAATGAGATGGTGCCCTACAGCCAGTCGCTGCCCTCGCCCGATGGCGCCTTCTGGCGCTGCAAGCGGCCGGACGGCTCGCCGCGCTGCTTCTTCGCGCCGCCGTCCGGGAAGCTGACGCGCTTTAGCCTGCCGGGATCGATCAATCAGCGGGCGGAACGCTGGCGCGCAGCACCAGCGCGACCACCAGCGCGGCGCCGACCAGGACGAACGCGGCGCCGGTCTTGTCGCCGGCGGTGAAGTAGGCGATCGCCGCCATCGCGACGGCGGAAAAGCCCATGGAGAGCGACCACGCGCCGAGCCCGTCGAACGCGGGATTTGCGGCCTTGGCCTTTGTTTTCGCTGGCGTTTTGAGCGGCGGCACGGTTGGCATAGCGGACCTCTTAGAGGACAACCGCCAAGCTCCGCGCCGGTTCAACCGCCCGCCTTGATCTATCGCAAATCCGGCATGCGCAATTGCCGTCGTCAAATCCGCGGCGGCGGCCGCCCGCCGCTGTGCTTCGACGGCACTTTCACCCAGGCCTCGCCGTCGAGCACGGTTTCGCCCTCGACCGTGCAGGTGCAGGCGAGCCGCGCGCGGCATTTGTCGGGCATCAACTCGGCCACCGCTGACGTTCACCTCGACGGTGTCGCCGATCTTGACCGGCGCGCGGAAATTCAGCGTCTGCGAAATATAGACCGCGCCCGGTCCCGGCAGCCGCGTGCCGAGCACGGCCGAAATCAGGCTCGCGGTATAAAGCCCGTGCGCGATGCGGGTGCCGAACGGCGTCTTGGCGGCGAAATGCTCGGACAGATGGATCGGGTTGCGGTCGCCGGTCACCTCGGCGAAGCCGACCACGTCGGACGAGTCGATGGTCTTGCGCAGCCGCTCGGTCATGCCGAGCGAGAGGTCCTCGAAATAGAGCATCTGCAGCGGCAGGATCATGGCGTCTCGCTTGTCACGCCGCGCGTCGTCGCCGCGCGCCGGCACAGCCACCACAGCACGCCGATCAGCACCACATTGATCAGCGCCAGCGCCGTCAATACGCCGATGGTCGCATCGCGCGCCGCTCGCTTCGATCATCAGCGCGCCGGCCGACGGCGCCAGCGCCTGCACGATCAGGCTGGGAAAAGCGAGCTTGCCCATCAGGCGCGGAAACCGCAGCGGCCCGAACAGCGCCAGCGGCAGCGTGCCGCGCCCGATCCAGGAAATGCCGTAGCCGGCGCCGTAGAGCAGGATGACCAGCACCAGCAGCGGAAACCGGCCGAACAGCAGCAAGAGGCCGATCGCCATCAGCGCGCAGGAGCCGATCATGGTCCAGATCGGGTGATAGCGGTCGCCGAACAGGCGCTCGACCACGCGGGCGCCGACCTGCGCCGGACCGAACAGCGTGCCGAGGCCGACCGCGACGGCGAAATCGACGCCCCTCGCCTGCAGGAAGATCAGCAAGTGCACGACCACGATCGAGCCGATGCCGGCGGCGAGCGACAGCACCAGCGCCAGCAGCGCGAAGATCAAGGTTTCGTTGCGGGATGCGCGCCGGCTCGGTGCGCGCGGCGGACTGTTCGCGCGCCGTGTCGTCCGATGCCGCGGCAGCCGGCCGGCGCACCACCGCCATCTGCAAGCGGCAGCGATACGCACAAGATGAAGGCGGCGTAGATGAAGCAGGCGCTGCGCCAGCCGACATGCTCGATCATGAAGGCGCTCAGCGGCCAGCAGATCGTGCTGGCGAAGCCGCCGAACAGCGTGAGGTTGGTGATCGGCTGGCGCGCCGCGCTGCCATACATGCGGCCGAGCGCGGCAAACACGGCGTCGTAAAGCCCGGTGCCCATGCCGAGGCCGAGCACCACCCAGGCCAGCGAGATAGACCGGCAGCGCCGGCGCAAGGCCGATGCCGGTCAGGCCGGCGGCATAGCAGAGCGAACTCGCCAGCAGCACCGGCCGCCCGCCGTGCTTGTCGATGACGCGGCCGACCTGCGGCGAGATCAGCCCGGCGACCAGCAGGCCGAGCGAGGTGCCGCCGACCACATAGCCGAGCGACCAGCCGGTCTCCTTGACGATCGGCTCGGCAAACACCGCCGGAAAATAAAACGACGTGCCCCAGGCCAGAATCTGGGCGACGCCGAGCGCGGTGATGACGAGGCGGCGATCGAGCGGCGGCGACATGACAGGCGGGTTGCGCGGCTTGCCGTCAGGACGCCGGCTGCATGCCCTTGGCTTTCAACAAAGCGGCGCCTTGCGGGTTGGCAAAGAGCCTTGATCAGCGCCTGCGCCGCGTCGTGGTTCTTGCTCTGCGCTGCGATGGCGGCGGAATAGGTGGTGGTGTTCTGGATTTCCGCCGGCAGCGGCCCGACCAGGACCACGCCTTTGACCGGCAGGATCTCGCTGGTCTGCTGCAGCACGATGTCGGCTTCGCCGCTGGCGACGAGGTCGGCGGCATGGCCGCCCTTCTTGAGCTTCGCCTTCGGCCGGATCTCGCCGGCGATGCCGAGGCGCTCGAGCAGCTTGTCGACATAGATGCCGCTGGTGCCGCCGCTGGCCGGATCGATATAGGCGACCGCCTTGGCCGCCAGCAGCGCGCGCTTGAAGGCGTCGACCGTGGAGATGTCCGGCTTGGGCGCGCCTTCTCTCACGCCGACCCCGACGCCGACGGTCGCGACCTTGACGTGGCTCTGCGCGATCAGCTTGCCGTCTTTGGCAAGCGCCTCGATCACGACGGGCGTGATCACCGCGACGTCGAAGGCCTCGCCGCCTGCGATGCGTTTCTTCAGGCCGCCGGCGGTGTCCTTCTCGACCTTCACCTTGTGGCCGGTCTGCTTTCTCGAAATCGGGGATCAGCGCCTCGATCACCTGCATGAAGGCGCCGGCGGTCAGCACTTTGAGCTCGGCGGCGTTCGCCGCCGAGCCGAAGGCCGCAAAGACCGCAATCAGCAGCGCAAAGCCGAATTTCTTCGCCATGACCATTCTCCGCCCCCAGGCCGCGCAATCTACACGATTTGCCGGCGACACGGCTTTGGTCCGGCCGGGTTCCATTTGCCGCCGCCGGCGTGCCGATTTGGCCGGCGATTTTGCCCTTTGTCATTAAGCTTCAGTTACTTAAGCCATGCAAAATACGCATTGCTGCGGCGCAACATTATTGCTTTTCAAGCCGGCGCCGATGACTACTTTGCATACAAACGACTGAACCGGCACTGCGCCGGTCCGTACTGAAGGAACACTGCCATGTTTGCCAGCCTGATCCGCTTCCTGCGCGAATGGAGGCGCTACAACCAAAGCCTCAACGAGCTCAGCCGCCTGGGCGACCGCGAGCTTGCCGATATCGGCATCAGCCGCTCGGACATCCAGCGGGTGGCCTGGGGCGCCGCGCGGCAGCGCTAAGTCTTCCGCCACAGACCGACGAAAACGCCCGCCACCCTGGCGGGCGTTTTCGTTTGCGGGGCCGGACATCGGCGCCTAGCTTCCGGCCATGACACAACCGGTCCACATCATCGGCGGCGGCCTCGCCGGCTCGGAGGCCGCCTGGCAGCTCGGCGCAAGCCGGCGTGCCGGTGGTGCTGCATGAAATGCGGCCGCTGCGGTCAGACCGCCGCGCACAAGACCGACGGCTATGCCGAACTGGTCTGCTCCAATTCGTTCCGCTCCGACGACAAGGACCACAACGCCGTCGGCCTGCTGCACGAGGAGATGCGCCGGCTCGGCTCGCTGGTCATGCGCGCCGCCGACAGCCAACCAGGTGCCGGCCGGCGGCGCGCTGGCGGTCGACCGCGACGGCTTTTCCGCCGCGGTGTCGGCGGCGCTCGCCGCCCACCCGCTGATCACGCTCGAGCGCGGCGAAGTCGCGCTGCCGCCGGCGGAATGGGACAGCGTCATCATCGCCACCGGCCCGCTCACCTCGCCCGCTCTGGCCGCCGCCATCCGCAAGCTGACCGGCGAGGACGCGCTCGCCTTCTTCGACGCCATCGCGCCGATCGTGCATCGCGACTCGATCGACATGGGCCAGGCCTGGTTCCAGTCGCGCTACGACAAAGCCGGTCCCGGCGGCACCGGCGCCGACTACATCAATTGCCCGCTCACGCGCGAGCAATACGACGCCTTCGTCGACGCGCTCATCGCCGGCGACAAGACCGTCGTTCCACGACTGGGAAGCATCGACGCCCTATTTCGACGGCTGCCTGCCGATCGAGGTGATGGCCGAGCGCGGGCGCGAAACCTTGCGGCACGGGCCGATGAAGCCGTTCGGCCTGACCAATCCGCACGCGCCGGATGTGAAGCCCTACGCGGTGGTGCAGCTGCGCCAGGACAACAAGCTCGGCACGCTGTTCAACATGGTCGGCTTCCAGACCAAGCTGAAGCACGGCGAGCAGGTGCGCATCTTCCGCACCATCCCCGGCCTGCAGAACGCCGAATTCGCCCGGCTCGGCGGCCTGCACCGCAACACCTTTCTCAACTCGCCCAAGCTGCTCGACGCAACGCTGCGGCTCAATGCGCAGCCGCGCTGGCGCTTCGCCGGCCAGATCACCGGCTGCGAAGGCTATGTCGAATCCGCCGCCGTCGGCGTGCTGGCGGCGCGATTTGCCGCCGCCGAGCGGCGCGGCGAAGCCATCGTGCCGCCGCCGCCGACCACCGCGCATGGCGCGCTGCTCGCGCACATCACCGGCGGCCATATCGAGACCATCGACGCCGGGCCGCTCTTCGTTCCAGCCGATGAACGTGAATTTCGGCCTGTTCCCGCCGCTCAATGAAAGCGTCGCCGTCGACCCGCAAGGCCGCAAGTTCGGCCGCGGCTCGGCCAAAAACCTGGCGCGCAAAGGCGCGCTGTCCGCCCGCGCGCTCGCCGATCTCGAACGCTGGATCGAGGCGCCGAACGCGCGCGCCGCCGAATAAACCTAGATTTCGGGAAATCCGAACCAGGCCGCGCGCAGCATGGCGATCTGACGCCGCCATGGCGCCGCCTGCGGCCGCCGTAGCCGCAGCGGCACCAGCGCCACGGTCAGAAAGGCCGGCAGCGCCGCTTCCGGCAGGCGCGGCACTCGCGTACGAAACGCTTGATAGCTCGCACGCGCCTGTTCGGGATCATCAGTCTCGACACATGTCATGGCCTTCGCCGCATCGTCCGCCGCGGCCACGACCGCCTCGCCTTCCGCGCCGAGCATGCGCGCGGCAACCGTAAACACCGCCGCCACCGCGCCGACGGCGGACTTGCCGTAAAGCTCATCCTGCCGCGCCTCGACCGCGGCGGCGAGCGCCGCCGGCGCGACGCCGCTGGCGCGCGCCGCGTCCTGCAACGCCCTCATCACCGGATGGGCCGCCGCCTCCTCCGCGCGCAATCCGGAGAGCGCCTCCAGCCACCATTGCAGGCGGATCATCCCCGCCATCGGCTCGCTCACCAGCGCCCGCACACGGCCGATCTCGAGCGCGAAGGCGTACAGCGCCCACAGCCATGGCCGGCGCTCGGCCGGCGCGAACAGGCTGGCGATGTAATGGTCCTTGTCGTGCGCGCGCACCAGCCGTCCGCAATAGGCATAGGCCTCGGCGATGCTGTCCGGCTCGCTCATGACGATCTAGACCGCGATCAGGCCGGCGCCGACGCGGCGGTTTTCCCCCAGCAGAATATTGTAGGTGCTCACCGCCGGGCCGGTCGGCATGGCGTCGAGCGAAATGCCGGCTTCGCGAAAACGCAAGCGCAGGTGCTCCGGCAGCGCCCAGGGCGCCGCGCCCGACGCCGAGCAGGAAGAAGTCGAGCGTGTCCGCCCGCTCGAGCGCCGGCGCCAGCGCCGCTTCGGTTATTTCGTCGCGACGCCGTCACCGGCCAGGCCCAGATGCCGTCCGGCAGGCACAGCAGCGAGCCGCGATGCGACATGCCGGCGAAGCGGAAGCCGCCCTTGCCATAGGCATCGATCGGCGCCGGTCGCGGCAGATGCGGGGCTTGGCGTGAAAGCCCGCCCGCCATGGTCAGGGACGCTCTTTTTCGTCTTTGGCGGCGGCGGTCAGCGAGTCCCGCCCGGTGCCGACGCCGAGATAGATCAGGATCGGCGAGGCGATGAACACCGACGTATAGGTGCCGACCAGCACCACGCCGAACATCATGGTCGCGGTGAAGCGAGTGGATCGCCTGCCCGCCGAACAGCAGCAGCGCCAGCAAGGCCAGCGACACGGTGACGTGCGTGATCACCGAGCGCGACAGCGTCTGGTTGACCGAGGCGTTGAGCAGATCCGGCATCGGCATGCGCTTGTAGCGCCGCAGCATCTCGCGGATACGGTCGTAGATGACGACGGTGTCGTTGAGCGAATAGCCGAGGATGGTGAGCAGCGCCGCGATGCTGGTGAGGTCGAAATCGATCTGCGTCACCGACATGAAGCCGATGGTCAGCACGAGGTCGTGCACGTTGGCGATCATGGCGCCGAGCGCGAACTGCCATTCGAAGCGGAACCAGAGATAGATCAGGATGCAGAAGATCGCGAGCATCAGGCCGATGATGCCGTAGGACAGCAATTCGCCCGACACGCGCGGGCCGACCACCTCGACGCGGCGGTAATCGACCTCCTCGCCGAGCGCGCCGCGCACCTTGGTCGACCGCCGCCTGCTGCGCGGCGTCGCCGCCCGGCTGCTCGGCGATGCGGATCAGCACGTCGTCGGGCGCGCCGAATTGCTGCAACTGCACTTCGCCGAGGCCGAGCGCGCTCGAGCGTGGAGCGCATCTTGGCGAGATCGGCCGGACCCGCCTTGGTCTGCACCTCGATCAGCGTGCCGCCCTTGAAGTCGATGCCGAAATTCAGCCCGTGCATGAAGTAGAGCGAGATCGCCAGGATCGACATCAGCGCCGACATCGGAAAGCTGATGCGCCGGAAGCGCATGAAATCGAATTTGGTGTCGTCGGGGACGATGCGGAGCAGGCGCATGAGCTGTGTCCTCCCTAAATCGGCACGCGCTGCGGCCGCCGCCAGCGCACCCAGGTGGCGACGATCAGCCGCGTCAGGGTGAAGGCGGTGAACACCGTGGTGATGATGCCGATGCCGAGCGTCACGGCAAAGCCGCGCACCGGGCCGGTGCCGATATAGAACAGCACCGCGGCGGCGATGAAGGTGGTGATGTTGGAATCGAGAATGGTGGCGAGCGCGCGGGTGAAGCCGGCGTCGATGGCGTTGATCGGCGTGCGGCCGGCGCGCACCTCCTCGCGGATGCGCTCGTAGATCAGCACGTTGGAGTCGACCGCGATGCCGACGGTGAGCACGATGCCGGCGATGCCCGGCAGCGTCAGCGTGGCGTTGAGCAGCGACAGCACGCCGAAGATCATGGCGACGTTGATCGCCACCGCGATATTGGCGAACAGGCCGAACAGCCCGTAGGTCGCCAGCATGAAGACGATCACCATGGCGGCGCCGACGTAGGACGACGATCTTGCCCTTGGCGATCGAGTCCTGCGCCGAGGCCGGGGCCGACGGTGCGCTCCTCGATGATGGTGAGCGGCGCCGGCAGCGCGCCGGCGCGCAGCAGGATGGCGAGATCGTTGGCGCTCTGCACGGTGAAGCTGCCGGAAATCTGCCCGGAGCCGCCGAGGATCGGCTCGCGGATCACCGGCGCCGAGATCACCTCGTTGTCGAGGACGATGGCGAACGGCTTGCCGACATTCTCCTGCGTCACCTGCGCGAATTTGCGCGCGCCCGCTGGTGTTGAAGCGGAAGGAGACGATCGGCTCGCTGGTGCGCTGGTCGAAGCCGGGCTGCGCGTCGGTCAGGTCGCCGCCCGACACCAGCACGCGCTTCTCGACCAGGTAAGGCGTCTTGGTCGTCGCTCGGTGCCGTAGAGCAGTTCGTCGTCCGGCGGCACGCGGCCCTGCAGCGCCTGCTCCGGCGAGTCACGTTGACGTCGACCATGCGGAAATCGAGCTTGGCGGTCTTGCCGAGCAGTTCCTTCAGCCGCGTCGGGTCCTGCAGGCCGGGCACCTGCACCAGGATGCGGTCGGTGCCTTGCGCGCTGGATCAGCGGCTCGACGGTGCCGAGTTCGTTGACGCGCCGCTCGATGATCTGGATCGACTGCTCGACCGACTGGCGCATGCGCTCGACGATCGCCGGGTCGGTGACGGTGAGCCGGATCAGGTTGCCGGCTCGGTGGCGACGTCGAGCGCTGCGCTGGCCGGTGGCGCCGAGGAAGCCGCCGAGCGGCTGCGACAGCTCGCGCAGCTTGGTCAGCGCCTGGTCGGAGTTGGCGCCCTCGCGGATGCGCACCTCGACGCTGTTGCCGCGCACCACCAGGCCGGTATAGCCGACGCGCGCGTCGCGCAGCACGCGGCGCACGTCGTCGCGCAGCGCCTCCAGCTTCTCCTTGCGCACCGCGTTGGTGTCGACCTCGAGCAGGATGTGCGAGCCGCCCTGCAGATCGAGGCCGAGCACGACGTGGCGCTGCGCCCATTTCGGCCAGCTCTGCACGATCTTTTCGGGCAAGAAATTGGGCACCGCGAACAGGCAGACGACGAGCGCCGTCAGCACGATCGCCATCGCCTTCCAGCGCGTGAAATAAAGCATGATCGTCCGACTTGGTGCGCTAAGCGGCGCCGGCGGCGCTCAGCTGGCCGCCGCCTCGTCCTTCACCGGCTCGCCCTTGGCGCGCACGTCGCGTGAGCATCGAGCGCATCTGGCGGATGCGCACGTCGTCCGCGATCTCGATCTCGATCTGGTCGTCGTCGATCACCTTGGTGACCTTGCCGACCAGCCCGCCATTGGTGACGACGGTGTCGCCGCGCCGCACGTTCTTGACCATTTCCTGATGCTGCTTCACCCGCTTCTGCTGCGGGCGCAGGATCAGGAAATACATGATCACGAAGATCAGCACGAACGGCAGCAGCGACATCAGCATGCTGCCGCTCGCCGCCGAACGGCGAAGCGCCTTGCGCAAAGGCGGGCGAAATGAACATCGGTAAGCTCCTCTGAGCATTCGAAGGCACGGCGGCCGGCTCTCCGGCCCGTCGCCCGTGCGCCTCGAATTCGCGCGGACTATAGCGGCCATGGCCCCAATTGCAACGCCGCGCAGACCCTCAAAAACGGCCGATTTTCAGGCGCTTTCCGCGACTGCCAGCCTTGCGGGCCGGCAGACGCGCCCGCTAAGAGCAGCGCCGAGTTCCGGAAAGCGCGCGCCATGGCCAAATCGAAATCGAAGTCGAAAGCGAAGTCGAAGGCCGCAGCGCCGCGCGGCGCCGGACGCCGACGTGCTCGCGCGCATCGCCGACGCGCTCGAGCGGCTGGCGCCGCAGCGCGCGGCCGCGCCCGATTTCGCCGCCGCCGACGCCTTCGTCTGGCAGCCGGACGGACGCCGGCTCGCGCCGGTCCCGCGCGTCAACCGCGTCGAGATGTCGCTGCTCAAGGGCATCGACCGCGTGCGCGACATGCTGGTCGAGAACACCGAGCGCTTCGCCAAGGGCCTGCCGGCCAACAACGCGCTGCTGTGGGGCGCGCGCGGCATGGGCAAGTCGTCGCTGGTCAAGGCGGCGCATGCCGCGCGTCAACGCCGCGCTCGCGCAAGACGGCGCCGCTCAAGCTGGTCGAGATCCACCGCGAGGACATCGAGAGCCTGCCCGACCTGATGGCGATCGCGCGCGACGCGCGCTACCGCTTCATCGTGTTCTGCGACGACCTGTCGTTCGACGCCGAGGACACCTCCTACAAGTCGCTCAAGGCGGTGCTCGAAGGCGGCATCGAAGGCCGGCCGGACAACGTGATCTTCTACGCGACCTCGAACCGCCGCCATCTGATGTCGCGCGACATGATGGAGAACGAGCGCTCGACCGCGATCAATCCGGGCGAGGCGGTCGAGGAGAAGGTGTCGCTGTCCGACCGCTTCGGCCTCTGGCTCGGCTTCCACCGCTGCAGCCAGGACGAATACCTCGCGATGGTCGAGGGCTACGTCGCGCACTACAAGATCCCGGCGCGACGGCGACGAGCTGCACCGCGAGGCGCTGGAATGGGCGACGACGCGCGGCTCGCGCTCCGGCCGCGTCGCCTGGCAGTTCGTGCAGGATCTGGCCGGCCGGCTCGGCGTCGCGCTGAAGGACTAGCAATGCGCGAACGACGCAGCCTTGTCGCTGTCGACTAGCCGGACTTTCAGGCGCCGCCGAGATACTTGGTCGGATCGACCGGCGTCGAGCCCTTGCGGATCTCGAAGTGCAGTTGCGGCGAGGTGACGTTGCCGGTCTGCCCGGCATGCGCGATCACCTGGCCGCGCTTGACGGTGTCGCCGCGCTTGACCAGCAGCTCGCTGGCATTGGCGTAGGCCGACACGAAGCCGTTGGCGTGGCGGATCAGCACCAGATTGCCGTAGCCCTTGAGCTCGTTGCCGGCATAGGCGACGACGCCGTCATCGGCGGCCTTGACCGGCGTGCCTTCCGGCACCGCCAGATTGATGCCGTCGTTCTGCCGCGCCGTTCGACTCGCGCGCCGAAGCCGGCGATGATGCGGCCGTTCACCGGCCAGCGGAACGACGGCATGGCGCCGGCCGCCTCGGCGGTCTTGGCGGGCTTCGCGGCGACGTGCACGCTCGGGCTTGGCGATGCGCGCGTTCTCGACCGGCACGCTCGGCGACCGCCTCGGCGGCGACCGTGCGGCGCGGCCTTGCGGCGCCGGCGCGTGACTTTGCGCCAGCACGGTCTTGCCGCCGCCGGGAATGGTCAGGCGATCGCCGATGCTGATCTTGCCGATAGGCGCTCGATCTTGTTGGCCTTGCGCCAGCGCCGAGAGCGTGACGCCGTGGCTGATGCGCGATCGCCATCATGGTTTCGCCGGGCGCGACGATGTGGACGTTCTCGGCCGCGCGCGCGCGTGCGGCGCGGCATGCGGCGACGGGCGCCGCGCTCGAAACGTAGCGCGGAATGACCAGACGCTGGCCCGGCCGCATATCGGCCGCGCTGCGCGATGCTTGTTGACCTGCATGATCGCGGCTCGCCGGCACGCCGTATTTGCGCGCGATCTGCTCGAGCGTCTGGCCCTGGCCGACGGTCACCGGCGCGCCGCCGTCCCAGGTCCAATGTCCGGCAGGCGCCGGCGGCGCATGATGCGCCGGCACCGAGCCGGTGATGTCGGTGCGCGTAGCCGGCCGGTAGGCGACCAGCGGCTCGGCGCCGTTGGTCACGCCGCCATTGACCGCGACGGTCGCCGGGCCGCGCTCGGCGCCGGCAGCGGCTGCGCCACCACGCGGTTGGCGGGCGGCGCGGTTGACCGAGCCGGTCACGTCGCCTTGCGGCGCGGGTATTGGCCGCGTAAGGGCTGGAGTCGAAGCGCGCGCTATCCGCGCAACCGGCGGCGAGCAGGCCAACCGACGCCAAGAACTGCAACGCGCGGCCAAAGACGCGAGCGACACGGCACGTTGGGGTGCGGCATATGGTTACTCACTCATACGCAACAAAGGTCGAATGCGAAATAAAGCAGCGACGAGTAAATAAGCTTTTAAGAATTACCGGATTCGTTGCCGCGATCTGTGTTACCATGCGATCAGTAAATGTCACAGTTCTCTGCGCCTGCCCCGGCAAAAGCGGCACGAAACGCACGGCGATCAGGTCCTCGCGCGCGACGCCCGTTGGCGACTTGGTAAGCTTGATAATCTGTTGCGATCCGCCGTGCGGCCCGAGCGGCAGCACCATCACGCCGCCGTCGGCGAGCTGGTCGAGCAAAGCCTGCGGCACGCTTTCGGCCGCGGCGGTGACGATGATGCGGTCGTAAGGCGCGCGCGCCGGCACGCCGGCAAAGGCCGTCGCCGACGACCACCTCGACATTGTCGTAGCCGAGCGCGGCGAGCCGCTCGCGCGCCTGCATCGGCGAGCGTGCGGTAGCGCTCGATGCGTCACCACCTCGCGCGCCAGCCGCGACAGCACCGCCGCCTGGTAGCCGGAGCCGGTGCCGACTTCCAGCACGCGGTGATGCGGCCGCACGCCGAGCTGCTCGGTCATATAGGCGACGACATAAGGCTGGCTGATGGTCTGCCCGCAGGCGATCGGCAGCGCCTGGTCGGCATAGGCCGCGTCGGCTGAATTCGCGCGTCGACGAAATGCTCGCGCGGCACCTCGTCCATGCGCGCGCAGCACCGCCTGGTCGCCGATGCCGCGGCGGCGCAGCGTCAGCAGAAATTCCATGCGGCCGTCGCTCGCCGCGCGCCCGATCCGGCCACTGCAAACCCCTCTTTTGGCCGCTTTTTTAGCATGTTTTGCGGCAATTCATGTAAGCTCGGGACCGCGCCGGAAAGTGGAACCCGTCCGGGGCCAACGAGTTGAACGGCGGGAGCAGAGATGGAACAAGCCATCCAAGGGCGCACCACGGGTTCTCGTGGTCGAGGACGAATATCTGATCCGCATGCTGCTGGAGGACATGCTCGGCGACCTCGGCTACGAGATCGCCGCCGCGGCCGGCACCATCGCCGAAGCGAGCGACTTCGCCGCCAACGGCGATTTCAACGTCGCCATTCTCGACGTCAATCTCGACGGCCAGGAGATCTTTCCGGTCGCCGACATCCTGGCCGAGCGCGGCCTGCCCTTCGTGTTCGTCACCGGCTATGGCGAGAACAGCCTGCCCGAGCCCTATCGCGGCCGCCCGGCGTTGCAGAAGCCGTTCCAGGCCGAGCGGCTGAAAACGACGCTCGCCGGGCTGCTGGCGCCGGTGTAACGCGCTTCCGTTCGTCCCCGCGCAAGCGGGGACCAGCGCAACGGACGCCGCGCGCGCCTAATCGAACAACTCCGCCAGCTGCGTCATGAACGGCTCGTCGGTCAGATCGAGCCGCAGCGGCGTCACCGCGATGCGGTTGTCGTTGAGCGCGGCGAGATCGCTGCCCGGCGCCGCGCCGGCGATGCCGCCGCGCCCGAAGGCGATCCAGTAATACGGATTGCCGCGGCCGTCGTGGCGCGCGTCGATGCGCAGCAGTTCCTGGTCGCGCTTGCCCTGCACGGCGACCACGGTGCCGGCGACTTCGTCCGGCGGGCAATCGGGAAAATTGACGTTGACCAGCACGTCGCGCGGCATGCCGGCCTTGAGCACGCGGCGGATGAGGTCGGGCGCGAACTTGATCGCGGTGTCCCAATAGGGCTCGTGCTTGTTGGCGGAGGCATAGGCCTGCGACAGCGCGAACGACGGAATGCCGAGCACGGTGCCTTCCATGGCGCCGGCGACCGTGCCGGAATAGGTGACGTCCTCGGCGCAATTGCGCCCGCGGTTGACGCCGGACAGCACCAGGTCCGGCAGCTCCTTCATGATGTGGCGCACGCCCATGATGACGCAGTCGGTCGGCGTGCCCTTGACCGCGAAATGCCGCTCGCCGACTTCGCGCAGGCGCAGCGGATCGTTGAGCGAGAGCGAATGCGACGACGCCGGACTGGTCGCTCTCCGGCGCCACGATCCAGACCTCGTCCGACAGCGCGCGCGCGATCTTTTCGCAGGCTTCGAGGCCCGGCGCGTGGATGCCGTCGTCATTGGTGATGAGGATGCGCATGGTTTCTTATCCCTGCTCGATGGCCGGGCGTCGTGCGCGCGGCGCGAGCTGCGATTCGGGCAGGCACGGCCTCGCCGATCCTCAGCGAGACTCGCCGCGGTCAAGCCCGGCGAGTGACAACCGAAATTGTTGCGTCGCTCGCCATTCACGCCTTCTCGATCTTCGTCATGCCGCCCATGTAGGGCTTGAGCGCCTCCGGCACCGCGATCGCGCCGTTGTCCTGCTGATAGGTCTCCATCACCGCGATCAGCGCGCGGCCGACGGCGACGCCGGAGCCGTTGAGCGTGTGCACGTGGCCCTTCACCTTGCCGTCCTTGCCCTTGTAGCGCGCGTTCATGCGCCGCGCCTGGAACTCGCCGCAGTTCGAGCAGGAGGAAATCTCGCGATAGGCGTCCTGCCCCGGCAGCCAGACCTCGATGTCGTAGGTCTTCTGCGCGGCAAAGCCCATGTCGCCGGTGCAGAGCGTGACCACGCGGTAATGCAGGTCGAGCTTCTTCAGCACTTCCTCGGCGCAGGCCAGCATGCGCTCGTGCTCGTCGCTTGCGATTTTTCCGGCGTGGTGATGGAGACCAGCTCGACCTTGGTGAACTGGTGCTGGCGGATCATGCCGCGCGTGTCCTTGCCGGCGGCGCCGGCTTCGGCGCGGAAGCACGGCGTGCAGGCGGTCAGCCGCATCGGCAGTTGCGCTTCGTCGACGATGGACTCGCGCACGAGATTGGTGAGCGGCACTTCGGCGGTGGGGATGAGCCAGAGGTCGATCTTGCGTTGGCATCGATCGTCGTAATCTCGAATCGCATGCTTCATGGACTCGTTCAGTAGTTTCGAGACGCATCTTCAGCGCTCTTCGTGTCCAAGCTTCTGAGTCTGCTTCAACTGCTCAATCGTTCTGCAACTGAATCGCAGCGCTTCGAATGCGTCCGTAAGCGATCTCGGAGTTCGCAGTCGAAAACTGATCGTCCTCAAATTTCGGCAATTGCGCCGTGCCGAACATCACATCGTCGCGCACCAGCAGCGGCGGACTGACTTCGGTGTAGCCATGCTTCTCGCTGGTATGCACATCGAGAAACAACTGCCCGAGCGCGCGCTCCATGCGCGCCAGGCCCTTCTGCAACACGACAAAGCGCGCGCCGGATAATTTCGCCGCCAGTTCGAAATCCATCAGGCCGAGCGCTTCGCCCAGTTCGAAATGCTGCTTCGGCTTGAACGCATAGTCGCGCTTCTTGCCGAACGCATGATGCTCGACATTGCCGCTGGCGTCGGCGCCGTCCGGCACGTCGTCGGCCGGCGTGTTGGGGATTTGCGCCAGCTCTTTGTTCAGTTCGTCGTCGAGCTTCTTCTGCTCGGCTTCCAGTTCAGGCTGCACGGTCTTGAGCTCGGCGACTTCCTGCATCAGCGCCGCCGCGCGCGCTCGTCCTTCGTCTTCTTCGCCTCGCCGATTTCCTTCGAGGCCGCGTTGCGGCGCGCCTGCGCCTGCTCGGCCTTGGTGATGGCGGCGCGGCGCTTCTCGTCGAGCGCCAGCAACTTGTCGGCCAGCGGCTGCAAGCCCGCGCCGCGTCAGCCCGCGGTCGAACTCGTCGCTTGTGCTCGCGAATCCATTTGATGTCGTACATGGCGGGGTTTCTTAGCCTCGGAATCGCGGGTAACGTCGTACTAAGCGGACCGACGCGCTCACACTTCCCGCTCATGCCCGCGAAAGCGGGCATCCAGTCCTTGCTTTGGGACCTGAAGCACTGGGTCCCCGCTTGCGCGGGGACGAGCGGAGTTAACTACTTGGCGGTGGCGGGTTGCAAAACTGTCTTTGTCGTCCCGGCCGAGCGAAGCGAGGGCCGGGACCCATACGCCGTTTCCTATCGAGACGCTGCGGCGTATGGGTCCCCGCCTTCGCGGGGACGACAGCAATAAAGGCCTTACTCCGCCGGCTTGGCGTTGGCCGCTCGGCGGCGGCCGCGTCCTCCGCCGCCTTGCGCCTCTCCACCAATTTCACCGACCAGATCGAGCCCTCGTAGAGCAGCAGCAGCGGGATCGCCAGCGAGCATTGGCTGAGCACGTCCGGCGGGGTGAGCACGGCGGCGACGATGAACACGCCGACGATGGCGTAGCGCCGCTTGCCCTTGAGCTGGTCCGAGGTGATGATGCCGACGCGGCCGAGCAGCGTCAGGATCACCGGCAATTGGAAGGCGACGCCGAAGGCCAGCACCAGCGACATCATCAGCGAGAGATATTCGCCGACCTTCGGCAGCAGCACGATCGCGGCGTCGGTCGATGAGCCGGGCTGCTGCATGTGCAGCGAGAAACGGATCAGCATCGGGAACACGATGAAATAGACCAGCATCGCGCCCATGGTGAAGAAGATCGGCGTCGCGATCAGGTAGGGCCGGAAGGCGCGGCGCTCGTTGCGGTAGAGCCCGGGCGCGACGAACATGTAGATCTGCGCCGCCACGATCGGGAACGACAGGAAGGCGGCGCCGAACATCGCCAGCTTGATCTGGGTGATGAAATATTCGAGCAGCGCGGTGTAGATGAATTTCGAATTCTCCGGCCCCGCCACCAGCACGAACGGCCACACCAGAATATTGTAGATGTCCTTGGCGAAGACGAAGCAGAGCGCGAACGTCACGCCGAAGGCGGCGAGCGCCTTGATCAGCCGCGAGCGCAGCTCGATCAGGTGGTCCATCAAGGGCGCTTTGGTGGCCTCGATGTCCTCGTGGCTCATGCCGCGCTCCCGGCGCTCTTTTGCGGCGGCTCTTCAGGCGCGGCGCCGGCCGGCTCGGCGGCGGCGTGCGCATCGGGCGCGGGCAGCGCCGCCTGCGGCTCGGGCGCCGGCAGCGCTTCGGGCGGCGCAGCGGCTTCGGCTGCGGCCGGCTCGCTCTTGTCAGGCTCGCTCTTGCCAGGGTCGATGGTGAAGGCGCTCTCGATCTCTTTTTGCGTCTCCGCCATCGGATTGACGCTCGACAGATCGCCGACCGAACCGCTGACGGTGCTGGCGATGTCGTCGGCGTGCTTCTTCAGGTCATGCAGCTCGGCTTCGCGCAGCGCTTCCTGGAACTGGCCCTGGAATTCGCCCGCCATGCGCCGCACCTTGTTCATGGTGCGGCCGACGGTGCGCAGCACCGCCGGCAATTCCTTGGGCCCAATCACGATGAGCGCAATGACGCCGATGACGACGAGCTCGCCCCAACCGATGTCGAACATGGATCAGCCAACTCCGGCCGCGGCGGCCGGCTTCGCCCGCTTCAAGGCCGCCGCGAAATTGTCAGGAGCGAACGCTCTCGGGGCGCCGCTCGGGCTCGGGCTTCGCCGTCGCGCCGGCCGGATGGTCGATGCTCTTGGTCGGCTCGGCTTCCGCCGTCTTGTCTTCCTCGGACATGCCCTTTTTGAAGGCCTTGATGCCCTGCGCGAAGTCGCCCATCAGCGACGAGATTTTTCCGCGCCCGCCGAACAGGACCATCACCACCAACAGGACGATGATCCAATGCCAGATACTAAAGGAACCCATCGGCATACCCTCCGCAGCGACGGGGCTTTTGACAGCGCGCGTCCCGCTTGTGATTTGAGGGTCAAACTAGGCTCCGGACGCGGCAAAAACAAGGACTTCCGCCCCGTGAAAAGCCCGCGAAAACGCCGCAGGAACAGGAATTTAGGTTAATCCGCGCGCCGCAGTTCAGAATTGCACCGTCACCCTGGCGCAAGCGAGCCTAAGGGCGACGCCAGTCGTCAATTTTTTGCCGGCATCCTTGAGCCTCGCCGCTCCGCGCGAGCACTCAGGATGACGCGCGACGGAACTACTTCTCGGTCCGCTCCGCCGCCGGCGCCAATCCCAAATCGAGGTCGCCGGGCTCGAGCGGATCCTCGTCGTCGCGCAGCGTGGTTTCGTCGGACGGCATGGGAACCGCAAAGCCGAGCGGCATATTGCCTTCCAGCAGGCCGGCGCCCTTGAGCTCGTCGAGGCCCGGCAGGTCGCTCACCGCCTCCAGCCCGAAATGCGACAGGAAATTCTCGGTGGTGCCGTAGGTGATCGGCCGGCCCGGCGCCTTGCGGCGGCCGCGCGGGCGGATCCAGCCGGTGCGCAGCAGCACGTCGAGCGTGCCGGTGGCGGTGGCGACGCCGCGGATGTCCTCGATCTCGGCGCGCGTCACCGGCTGGTGATAGGCGACGATGGCGAGCGTCTCGATCGCCGCGCGCGAGAGCTTGCGCGTCTCCACCGTCTGCTTGGTCAACAGCCAGGCGAGATCGTTGGCGGTGCGGAAGGTCCACTTCTTGCCGATGCGCACCAGGTTGACGCCGCGCGGGGCGTATTCCGCCTTCAGCCGCGCCAAGGCGTCTTTGAGTTCGACGCCGTTCGGCAATTGCCGCGCCAGCGTCGCCTCGTCGAGCGGCTCGCCGGCGGCAAACAGCAGCGCCTCCAGCAGGCGCAACTCTTCCGGCCGCGCTTCGGCAGCGGCGGCGCTTTCCTCGGCCAGCGGCGGCGGCTCGTCTTTCGGGACGATGGCGAGCTTTTTGGCCACGCTCGGCATTGCGGTCTCCTTAGGCGTTTTCTTGCGCGTCATGCGTGGACACAACTCCGTTCGCGCCGACACGCTTGCGCATGTAGATCGGCGCGAAAGACTCCTTCTGATGAATCTCGGCCAGCCCCTCGCGCACCAGTTCGAGCGCGGAGGCAAAGGACGAGGCGAACACGGTCGGCGCCAGCGCCGGCTCGACCACATACGAGATCAGGAACTGGTCGAGCCGCGACCAGTCGGTCGCTTGCCCGATCAGCCGCTCGAGCGCGCTGCGCGCTTCGGCGAGCGACCACACCTCGCGCTTCTTGAAGCGCACGTGCGAGAGCTCGCTGCGCGAGCGCTGCGTCGCGTAAGCGCTGAGCAGATCGTAGAGCGTCGCCGACCATTCCGGCTGCTTGATCTCGGCGATCGGCTCGGGCGCGCCGCGCGCGAACACGTCGCGGTTGAGCTGCGGGCGGTCCATCAGCCGGCCGGCCACCGCGCGGAACGCCTCCAGCCGGCGCAGCCGGTAGGCGAGCGCCAGCGCCATGTCCTCGGCGCTCGGGCCTTCGCCGGACGGCGCTTCCGGCAGCAGCAGGCGCGATTTCAGGTAAGCGAGCCAGGCCGCCATCACCAGATAATCGGCGGCCAGTTCGAGGCGCAATTGGCGCGCCGCCTCGACGAAGGTGAGGTATTGGTCGGCGAGCGCCAGGATCGAGATTTTCGACAGGTCGACCTTCTGCTGGCGCGCCAGCATCAGCAACAGATCGAGCGGGCCTTCGAAGCCCTCGACGTCGACGATCATCGCCGGCTCGCTGACGCCGCGGTCGGCCTCGATCGACGGCGCCGAATTCCTCGCTCATCAGACGCTCATCCTGTGTTTGGGCAATTCGCCCTCGACCATCTGCGTGAACACTTTGCGCGCGGCCTCGGCGTCGAATTCCTCCGGCGCCGAACGCGCAGCCAGCGCCGCGTCGGCGCGCGCAAGAGCCTCGCCCGAAAGCTCCGGCACCACGCTCGCGACTTGCGTCATTTCGCGCAAGTCGCCGTTGCAGTGAAGCACGACATCGCAGCCGGCGGCGAGCGCGGCTTGGCTGCGCGCCGCCAGCGTACCGGACAGGGCGCCCATGGAGATATCGTCGCTCATCAGCAGCCCTTGGAACCCGATAAAGCCCCGAATCACTTCGCGCACCATTGTGACCGAAGTTGTCGCCGGTGCGACCGGGTCGATGGCGGAAAACACAACATGCGCGGTCATGCCGAGCGGCAGGCCGGCGAGCGGGCGGAAGGCGGCAAAATCGGTCGCTTCCAGGGTGGCGCGGGGGGTGTCGACCACCGGCAGCTTGAGGTGGCTGTCGGCGCCGGCGCGGCCATGGCCGGGCAGATGCTTGAGCACCGGCAGCACGCCGCCCGCCGTCAGCCCCTGCGCGATGGCGGCGGCGATGGCGGCGACCTTGCCGGGTTCGCTGCCATAGGCGCGGTCGCCGATGATGGGGTCGCCGCCGGCGACCGGCACGTCGGCGAGCGGCAGGCAGTCGACGTCGATGCCGAGCGGGCGCAGATCGGCGGCGATCAGGTGGCCGGCGAGCCGCGCGGCTGCCAGGCCTGCCTCCGGTGCGCGGTCGTACAGCGCGCCGTAGCGCGCGCCCGCCGGATAGGCCGGCCACTGCGGCGGTTTGAGGCGCTGCACGCGGCCGCCTTCTTGATCGACCAAAACGGGCGCTTCCCAGCCCACCAGATCGCGGAACGATCTGAGTTAAATCAGAAACTTGTGCCGGGGAACTCACGTTCCTCTGGAAGATGATCAAGCCCCAGGGTTGCGCCTCGCGCAGGAAAGCGCGTTCGTTGGCGGAAATCGTCAATCCCGCCAGGCCGGTGATGAAAGCGCGTGCAGGCATTGGCGCGGATTAGCGTCCCGCTCGGGTCTGGACAAGCTGGCCGGCGCTAAATCTTCTGGACGAAACAGCTGCCGCCGGCGGCCTTGAGCGCGGCGCACAGCTTGCCGGCTTCCTCGGAGGAGCCGAAGGGGCCGACCATGGCGCGGTAGTAGGTGCCCTTCTCGCCCAACTCGACCTTGCGGATCAGCGGCGCGTGGCCGGCGAGCTGGGCCGGGAATTTGGTTTGCAGGCTGTGGATCGCGGCCTGCGCCTCGGCCTCGCTGCGGCGCGAGGAGAGCTGCACGGCAAACCCGCCGGTCGCCGCCGCGCTCGGCGCGGCCACATGCGCCGTCGGCGCCACCGACGTCACGCGCGTCGCCGGCGCCGGCCGCGCCGGTGCAGCCGGCGGGGCATCGGGGCTGAGCGAGAGCGGCGCGCCATTGCTCGGAGCGGCAGCGAGGCGGGTCGGCGCAGCCGGCGGCGCTGATGCCGATGGCGCAGCTGGCGCGGGCCGCACCGCGGGTGCGGCAGGCGCCGCGGGCGGAGCGACGCAGGCGCCGGCGGGCGGCGGCGGCAGCGGCGGCGGCGGCGAGGCTTCCGCCACCGTCATGTCGGGGCGGATCGCGATGGTGTGGACTTTCTTCGGCTCGCTGCCGAGCGTGGCACTGGCGACGGCCGCCGGCGCAGGCGGCGGTGCGGCGCCGTTGGCCACGACCGCTGCGGCGGGCGGCGGCGCGGCGGCGGCCGGCGGATTGGCTTGATTCACGACGACCGGGGCCGGCGGTTTCGCTTTCAGTTCGACCGGCGGTTCCGGCGGCGGCGCCAGTTTTTCGGCGGCGGCGCTGGGCGCGGCGGCGACCTTGCTCAAATCTTTCTTGGGCGGCGTTAATTTGCTCGGCGTCGGATCGGCCGCGATCACCTTCGGCGGCGAGGAACCCGGCATGCCGTACAGCGCGCGATAGCCGAAAGCGCCGGCGGTGCCGAGCACGGCCAAGCCGAACACCATGCCCATGACTAAAATGCCCCAGCGCCGGCGCGGCGGCGCATCCTGGTAATATTCCTCTTGCTGCGCGTCGGCGAAGTGCGGATGGTTCGGGTCCTCGGCGCCCTGCTCGTAGCCGGGAACCGTAGCGGGATAGCGCTCATCCTCCGCATAATGCGGCGGTTCGGCGTAAGCCGGCGCCACATGCCGCGGCGGCGCGGCCGGCGGCGGCAGGCTGTTCCAATCCTCGGCCGCAGGTTCCGCGGCGCGGAACGCGGGCGCGGCCGGCATCGGCGCGGCGCGCGCCTGTTCGCGGCCATATTCGCCGAACGGGTCGTTTTGCCCGATCAGCCGCGCGAGTTCCGCCAACGGATCGTTGCCGCCCGCCGACGGCGCGCGCGCCGGCCGGTCGCTCAAACGATAGGATCGCTGGATAATGTCGTCGGCCATTCGGCTGTCCGGTTGCACGGGTCCCCGTATGCTCGCCCGTCTCTGCCGCCCGCGTCAATCGCGGCGAAGCGTTACCGCATCTCATCCGGCGCCCCGACCCCGAGCAGAGCGAGCCCGGAAGCCAGCACGTACACGAGTCCCTGAATCAGGGACAGCCGCGCCTTGGTGGTTTCTGGATCATTCTCGATAATGAAGCGTAAATGAGGCAGGGCCGTGCCGCGCGTCCAGAGCGCGTGGAATTCGCTCGCCAGTTCATAGAGATAGAACGCGACCCGGTGCGGCTCATGCGCCGCCGCCGCGGCCTCCACCAGCCGCGGATAGAGCGCGATGCGCTTGAGCAGCGCGACCTCGCCCTCGTCGCTCAGCCGGTCGAGCGGCGCGCCTTGAGCCAGCGCGACGCGCGCAGCCGGCTGCGCCGGCAGATCGGGCAAGGCCGCGCGCGCGTTGCGCAACACCGACTGCGCGCGGGCGTGGCCGTACTGCACGTAGAACACCGGATTGTCGCGCGAGGCCTCGATCACCTTGGCGAGGTCGAAATCGAGCACCGCGTCGTTCTTGCGGTAGAGCATGACGAAGCGCACGGCGTCCTTGCCGACTTCGTCGACGACTTCGCGCAGCGTGACGAACTCGCCCGCCCGCTTCGACATTTTCACCGGCTCGCCCGCGCGCAACAGCCGCACCAGCTGCACGAGCTTGACGTCGAGATCGGCTTTGCCGCCGCTCACCGCTTTGACCGCCGCCTGCATGCGCTTGACGTAGCCGCCGTGGTCGGCGCCCCAGACGTCGATCAGATGGCGGAAGCCGCGCTCGACCTTCGACTTGTGATAGGCGATGTCGGAGGCGAAATAGGTGTAGCTGCCGTCGGACTTCTTCAGCGGCCGGTCGACGTCGTCGCCGAAGGCGGTCGCGCGGAACAGCGTCTGCTCGCGGTCTTCCCAATCCTCGGCCGGCGCGCCGCCTTTGGGCGGCGGCAGGCGGCCTTCATAGACTTCGCCGCGCGCGCGCAGCGCCGCGATGGTGGCGGCGACTTCGTCCTTGCCGTCGATCAGCGAGCGCTCGGAGAAGAACACGTCGAAATCGATATCGAGCGCGGCGAGATCGTCGCGGATCGAATCCATCATCATGCGCACCGCCTCGGCGCGCACCAGCGGCAGCCACTGCGCTTCTTTCATGGTGGTGAGCTTGGCGCCGTGTTCGCTCGCCAAGCGCGCCGCCGACCGGCTTCAGATAGTCGCCGGGATAAAGCCCCTCGGGGATGGCGCCGATGTCCTCGCCGAGCGCCTCGCGGTAGCGCAGGTAAGCCGAGCGCGCGAGCACGTCGACCTGCGCGCCGGCATCGTTGATGTAATATTCGCGCGTGACCTTGAAGCCGGCGAAGGCCAGCAGATTGGCGAGCGCGTCGCCGAACACCGCGCCGCGGCCATGGCCGACATGCATCGGCCCGGTCGGATTGGCCGAGACGTATTCGACGTTGACCGGCTCGCTCTTGCCGATGTCGCTGCGGCCGTAATCGGCGCCGGCCGCGAGCGCGGCGCGCAGCGCCTCGCCCCAGACCTGCGGCTTGAGCGTGAGATTGATGAAGCCGGGCCCGGCGACGTCGACCTTCGCCACGTCGTCGTCGGCGCGCAGCTTCGCGGCGATCGCTTCGGCCAGTTCGCGCGGCTTTTGGCCGGCGTCCTTCGCCAGCACCATGGCGGCGTTGGTCGCCATGTCGCCGTGCGAGGCATCGCGCGGCGGCTCGACCACGATGCGGGAAAGGTCGGCCGTGGGGCCGAGGATCGCGGCGCAGGCCGCCGCAACGCGGGCGAGCATGGTGGCAAAGAGATGCGGGTGGGCGGCGGCGGGCATGTCGCGAGCGGGTAGTGGAATTTGAGTGCCGAGTCAAAATGGCGTCGCCCAGCGGCGCCGCCGGCCCGGAGACGACTTTGACTTAGATCTGCACGCTTACGCCGTCCGCTTGACGGTGAGCGCCACGCTGCCGCGATTGTTGTTGTAGGCCTGCCAGGCGTCGTTGGCATAGGCATAAAGATAACCGCCGAGCTTTGGGGTGACGCGACTTTCCAGTGCCGATCAAGAAGCTCTCGCCATGCGCCGGCGTCTTGACGTCTTCCCCGGTATCGTTGGCGATGAAACCCATCAGCGCAAACCAGGGCGCGTCTTCGTCGCGCCGCGTCCACCAGAAATCGGCTTCGCGGCCGGTCGTGGACTTGAACACGGTCTCCGCCTCGCCGAGCGCCGAGCCGGCGGCGCGCACGAGATCGCCGAGATGGAAGCCCGCGGCCTCCTGTCCGTCCGGTCCGAACTTGTCCTTGTGATCGACCCACTCTCCCGACGCCGTGAGCTCGTAGGTGTTTCCCGCTTCCAAATAAAGGCCGGTCGAGTTCCAGCGCTCAGCGGCATAAATGTCGACCGTATGACTCTCACCGACATCCAGAACCTTGGTCGGCCAATAGTCACCTTGCAGCAAAGGAGGATTTTTGTTCCGGCCGAGCGTGGAGGTGTCGAGAATGGCGGCGCCTTCGGAATCGGCGGCACCGGCCGCGGCCTGGTCTTCAACGCCTTGAAGACGCCGGTGCAGGAATCGTGCGCGACGCCAAGTTGGTCGGGCGCGAGCTGATCCGTGACCTTGTCCCTGAAGGCGAGACCGCACCCCTCCGCTTCCTCGATCATCCATTCCAGCGTGCGGTCCGACAGGCCGGTCTCCGCATAACCGCCGCCGACGTCGCAATGCACGCCGGGAAACCAGATCTGCTTCATGGTGGTCGGCTGCCACGGAGGCGGTCCATTCCGTCGGGGCAAAGCTCGCGCGCCGCTCGTCGATTGCGAGCGCGTGGCGCGCATGCGCCACCTTGGGGCTCAACGCCGTGTCGTGAAAGCGGTAGCGCTCCGGATTGTCGAGCAATCCCAGCAGAGCGAGGTCGTCGGGAATGCCGAGCGCCCCGACAGTGTCCCACACGCCGATCAAATGAATGCCGGTCGCATCGCGATCGTGGAACGCGTAGCTGTCCGGATTGGCGAATTCCACGCCCTTGCGATAGGCGGCGAAGACATCGCCGACGCGTTTCCACGCGTCGGCGGCGACATCGACGGCGCGCAGGTCGAGCAACCCGTGACCGCAGATCAATCCGCCCAGGCTGCGCACGGTATAGGCGCCGCGGCTGAAGCCGAACAGAGACATCCGGTCGCCCGGCGCGTAGTTTCGCGCCAGCCAGTTGTAGGCGCTCATGATGTTCTGATCGAGCCCCTCGCCGGTGCCGCCGCCGGCGATCTTGTCCCACCAGTTTTTGCCGGTGCCGACGCCCGGGATGGTAGTAGACGCGCTGCGCATCGTCTTTCACCAGCGCGTTGTAGATTTTGACGACGTTGGTCGGCGACGGCAGGCCGTGATCCATCTCCGTCGGCGTGTTCCAGGTGCCGTCGCAGCAGACGACGAGGTTCGTCATAGGTCGCTCCCCGGTCAACCAAAGGTTGCCGGTGAGCAGCTTTCACCAGAACGATGAAAAAGTCCAAGCCCAAATTGGGGCGGCCGCGCTCAAACCACCGTCGCGCCGCTGTCGACCGAGACGATCTGCCCGGTGGTGAGCGAGGATTCGTCCGAGGCGAGATGCACCGCCGTCTCGGCGATGTGGCTCGGCAGCCCGAGCCCGAGCAGATGCGTGGCGGCGAGCTTCTCGATGTCCTTGGAGTTCGCCAGCAGCTTCTTGACCCGCTCCGACAGCACGACGCCGGGCGCGATCGCGTTCACGCGGATCTTGTGCGGCGCGTATTCGACCGCCATCGAGCGCGTCATGGCGGCGATGGCGCCTTTCGCGGCGGTGTAGCAGTCGCGTCCCGGCAGCGCCTTCAAGCGCCACCACCGACGACATGTTGATGATCGATCCGCCGCCCGCCTTGACGATGTGCGGGATGCCGAGCTTCGAGCACAGAAAGGTGCCGAACAAATCGAGCTTGATGGCGCGCCAGAACTCCTCCTCGCTGACCTCGGTCACCGGACCGTCGACCGGCGAGGAGCCGCCGGCATTGTTGTGCAGGATGTCGAGCTTGCCGAAGCGCTTGATGGTCTCGGCCAAAGCCGCCTCGACGCTGGCCCGCTCGCGCACGTCGCAGTGAACGAACAGCGCGTCGCCGCCGGCATTGCCGCCGCGCGCGCGCGCCGATTGCGCGGCGGCCTCGCCGCTCTCCCGGTCGATCTCGGCGATGACGACCTTGGCGCCCTCCTCGGCAAAGCGCTCGGCGGTGGCGCGGCCGATGCCGCCGCCGCCTCCGGTGATGAACGCCACTTTGCCCGCCAAACGCGCCATGCCGGGCAGGATAGCATGCGCGTGCGCGGCGCGCCAGCCTCAGCGCAGCTCCGGCGTCTCCTTGCAATATTTGGCGTGTTCGATGAGCGCGTAGCGGTCGGTCATGCCGGCGATGTAGTCGGCGACACCGCGCGCACGCGCGGCCGCGTCCGCGCCGGCGAGGCCCTCGCCCCATTCGCTCGGCAGATCGGCGGGCGCGGCGAGGAAATGCGCGAACAGTTCGCGCACCACCCGCTCGGCGTCCTGCATCACCCGCTGCACGCGGGCGTGGCGGTACATGCGCGGATAAAGGAAGCCCTTGATCGCGGCGTCGGCCTCCTGCATCGCCGGCGAGAAGCCGATCACGCTCGACGGAGGCCTCGCGAATGTCGGCTGCCGAACGCGGCTTGAGCGCGGCGAGCCGGCGCGCGCTTTCGGCGCCGGCGTCCTCGATCATGCGGGTGATCAGGCGGCGCACGCATTCATGCGCGCGGCGGGCCGCATCGAGCCTGGGAGCATTGCGCGTCGATCTCGCGCACGATGTCGCCGATCAGCGGCACCGCGGCGATGTCGTCGAGCGAAAACAGGTCGGCGCGCAGGCCGTCGTCGATGTCGTGCGCGTCGTAGGCGATGTCGTCGGCGATGCGCGGCGGCCTGCGCCTCGGCGCTGGCGAACGACCACAATTCCAGATCCTGCAGCGCCGAATAGGCGAGAATCGCCGCCGGCACGCCGGCCTGCGCGTAGCGGCCGACGCCGCGGCCCTGCCGGTCGGTGAGCGGGCCGTTGTGCTTGACCAGGCCTTCGAGCGTCTCCCAGGTCAGATTGAGCCCGTCGAATTGCGCGTAGCGGCGCTCGAGCGCGGTGACGATGCGCAGCGCCTGCGCGTTGTGGTCGAAGCCGCCGTAGTCCTCGAGGCAGCGCGTCGAGCGCGCGCTCGCCGGCATGCCCGAAGGGCGGATGGCCGAGATCGTGCGCGAGCGCCGCCGCCTCGGCCAGGTCCTCGTCGAGCCCGAGCGCGCGCGCCAGCGAGCGCGCGATCTGCACGACCTCCAGCGTATGGGTGAGCCGGGTGCGGTAATGGTCGCCCTCGTGATAGACGAAGACCTGCGTCTTGTAGCCGAGGCGCCGGAAGGCGGCGGAATGGATGATGCGGTCGCAATCGCGGCGGAAATCGTTGCGCGAGGCGCTCGGCGGCTCGGGATAAAGCCGGCCGCGGCGTCCGGGCGGGGTCGGCGGCGTAAGGCGCGCGCGCTATTGTGTGTCGAAATCGCCATATTTGGCCCGGATTGACCTCGGCCCGCGGGGCACTTAACTAACTGGCATAGGTTCTGCCAATAGGACAGCAGGCGGAATGAGCGAGAACATCACGGTCAGCGAACGGGCGGCGCGGCGGATCGGCGAAATCCTCAAGGCCGAGCCGGCCGGCACCATGCTGCGCGTGTCGGTGGAAGGCGGCGGCTGCTCCGGCTTCCAGTACAAGTTCGACATGGAGCGCGCGCGCGCGGCCGACGATCTCGCCATCGAGCGCGCCGGCGCCGTCGTGCTGATCGACCCGGTCTCGGTGCAATATCTGGCCGGCTCGGAGATCGACTTCGTCGACGACCTGATCGGCGCCGCTTTCAAGGTCAAGAACCCGCAGGCCAAAGCCTCCTGCGGCTGCGGCACCAGCTTCTCGCTCTGACGGCGCTTGCGCCGCTCGAAACGGTGGCGTTGAGAACGGCGATGTCACCTTTGCTCGACAACAAAAACCCGTCGGCGCCGTCGGTCTTCGCACCGGCGGCGCTGTTGCGCGAGGCGCGGCGGCAAAAGGGCTTGGCCGCCGCCGACGTGCCGGCGCTTTGCGTGCTCGATCCCGATGGCGACATCGTGCGCCGCCTGCGCGCCGACGGTCGGGCGCGGGCTTTTGCGGACTGGCCTTGCTACCACACCGCGCTCGACACCTTCGCGCTCGCCGGGCAGACCCGCCGGCATCGTCGGCTGCGCGGTCGGCGCTCCCTTTGCCGTTTTGGTGGCGGAGGAATTGTTCGCCAGCGGCTGCCAAGTGCTGGTGAGCATCACCTCGGCCGGACAGATCGCGCCGGTCGGGCCGACGCCCTACTTCGTCATCATCGACCGCGCGCTGCGCGACGAGGGCACGAGCTATCATTACGCCGCGCCGTCGGACTATGGCGAAGCCGATCCCGGTTTGGTGGCGGCCGCCGCCGGCGCGCTCAAAAAATCCGGCCTGCCCGCCGCGGTCGGCGCAACCTGGACCACCGATGCGCCATTCCGCGAAACCGCCGAGGCGATCGCAGCGGCGCGCGCGCAAGGCGTGCTGGCGGTCGAGATGGAGGCCGCCGCGCTCTACACGTTTGCGCGCGCCGCCAACAAACAAGTGCTTTGTCTGGCGCACGTCACCAACAGCATGGGGCAAACGCCGCAGGATTTCGAGAAAGGCGAAGCCGACGGCGCCGCCGACGCCTTGCGGGTGCTCGAGGTCCTCGCCGCGGCTTTTGCGAGCCTGCGGTGATGCAGCTCGAATCCGAAATCACCTGTCCGCATTGCCGGCACCGCTCGCTCGAGCCGATGCCGACCGACGCCTGCCAGTTCTTCTATGTCTGCAAGGGCTGCGGCGCCAAGCTCAAGCCGCTGCCGGGCGACTGCTGCGTGTTCTGTTCTTACGGCTCCGTGCCCTGCCCGCCGATGCAGCAATCGCCGGATCAAAATTGCTGCCGGTGAGCGAACAGGCGGCTAGAGTTGACGCTCAGCGCTTCTTGATCGGCGGGTCGCCGTCGCATTTGCTGATATCGACGCGGCAGAATTCCTTGCGGCTGGACGGCGCCGCCGCGCGGCAATCGGACAAAGCGCGCGATTCCGCCGCCTCGCGGTCGCGGTGCAGCGCCCAACCCATGCCCGATGAATCGCTCTTCGGGTCGAACGCCGCCGCCAGGCAGCCGTTCTTCAGGGTGCCGATCAGCCGGCACTGCCGGTTGGCCTGGGGCGCTTCCTTGTAGTTGCGGCACTCGTCGATGGCGGTTGCAGCCGCCTCCTTCTCGTCGTCGTAATTGTAGGCATAGCCGATGGCGATGCCGTCGCCGGGATTGCTGGTCACACCCACCGCCAACCCGACCCCGGCCTTGGCCGGCGCCGCCGCGATCATCGCCGCCGCGGCCAGCACGAGTGTCAAAATAACGCTTTTGATCATGTCGCCCCCCGTCACAACACATCGCGGCAACGCGCCGCGTTTCGTGCTGCTATTCCGCCGCCACCGCCGCCGGCGCCTCCGGCACTTCCTCGAGCTGCGGCTCGATGCGGCGCTTGATCATCCGGTCGAAGCGGTCGAGATAGAGATAGATGACCGGCGTGATGTACAGCGTCAGCAGCTGCGACAAGCATAAGCCGCCGACCACGGCGACGCCGAGCGGCTGGCGCAGCTCGGCGCCCGGCGCCGGTGCCGAGCGCGATCGGCAGCGAGCCGAAGATCGCGGCGAAGGTCGTCATCATGATCGGCCGGAAGCGCAACAGCGCCGCCTCGCGGATCGCGGCCTCCGCCGACAGGCCGACGCGGCGCCGCTCGATCGCGAAGTCGATCATCATGATCGCGTTCTTCTTGACGATGCCGACCAGCATGACGATGCCGATCATGGCGATCACCGACAGGTCCATCTTGAACAGCATCAGCGTCAGGAGCGCGCCGATGCCGGCCGACGGCAGGCCGGAGATGATGGTGATCGGGTGGATGAAGCTCTCGTACAGAATGCCGAGCACCACATAGGCGGCGAAGATCGCCGCCAGGATCAGGATGCCCTGCCCGCGCAACGAATCCTGGAACACCTGCGCGGTGCCCTGGAAGCCGGTGGTGATGGTCGCCGGCAGCCGCGTTTCGCGCTCGAGGTTCTGGATGGCGTCGACCGCCTGGCCGAGCGAGAAGCCGGGCGCCAGATTGAACGAGATGGTGACCGAGGGCTGCTGGCCCTGGTGGTTGACCTGCAGCGGGCCGACCGTGCGCACGAATTTGGTGACGGCGGACAACGGCACCACGGTGCCGCTCGAGTCGTCTTCACGTAGACGTAGTTGAGATCCTGCGGGCCGCTCTGGAAGTCCGGCTTGGCCTCCAGGATCACCTGGTAGTCGTTGGCCGGCGTGTAGATGGTCGCGACCTGGCGCGAGCCGAAGGCGTTGTAGAGCTCCTGGCGCACCTGATCGATGGAGACGCCGTAGACCGCCGACTTCTCGCGATCGACCTCGACCGTCACCTGCGGATTCTTGACGTAGAGGTCGGTGGTGACGTCGAGCAGGCCGGAAATTTTCGCGATCTTGTCGCGCAGCTCGGGCGCGACGCGATAGAGCGTCTCGGTGTCGTTGGACTGCAGCGTGTATTGATACTGGCTCTTCGACAGCTTGCCGCCGAGATTGATGTTCTGGATCGGCTGGAAGAAGATCTCGATGCCGGGGACGATGTTGGCGTCCTTGCGCAGCCGCGCCATGACCGGCGCGAGCTTGCCGCGCTCCTTCTGCGGCTTCAGCGCGACCAGCATGCGCCCGCTGTTGGGCAGCGAATTGGGCCCGCCGGCGCCGACGGTCGAGTTGACGTAGTCGACCGCCGGATCCTTGCGCACGATGTCGGCGACCTGGCGCTGCAGCTCGCTCATCGCCGGGAAGGCGATGTCGGTGTTGCCCTCGGTGATGCCGAGCACGTAGCCGGTGTCCTCGGTCGGGAAGAAGCCCTTCGGCACGATGATGTAGAGCCAGATGGTGCCGACGATGGTGGCCAGCGTCACCACCAGCATCACCGACTTGTGCGCCAGCACCCAGTCGAGCGTCACCTGGTAGCCCTTGAGCATCGCCTCGAACAGGCGCTCGAAGGCGCGCAGCACGAAGTTCTGCTTCTCCTCTTCGCCCGGCTGATGGCTCTTGAGCACGCGCGCGCACAGCATCGGCGTGAGCGTCAGCGAGACGAAGCCGGAAACGATGATGGCGACCGCGATCGTCACCGCGAATTCGCGGAACACGCGGCCGACCATGCCGCCCATCAGCAGCACCGGGATGAACACCGCGATCAGCGAGAAGGTGATCGACACGATGGTGAAGCCGATCTCGCGCGAGCCCTTGAGCGCCGCCTCGAACGGCCGCATGCCGCCCTCGATGTGGCGCACGATGTTCTCCAGCATGACGATGGCGTCGTCGACCACGAAGCCGACCGACAGCGTCAGCGCCAAGCAGCGTCATGTTGTTGATCGAGAAGCCGAAGGCGTACATCGCCGCGCAGGTGCCGATCAGCGAGACCGGCACCGCCAGCGCCGGGATGATGGTGGCCGACACTTTGCGCAGGAACAGGAAGATCACCATGATCACCAGCGCAGATGGCGATCGCCAGCGTCTCCTGCACGTCGATCGACCGCGGCGCGGATCGAGATCGAGCGGTCGAACAGCGGCTGCCATCTGGATCGCGGGCGGGATCTGCGCGCGCATCGCCGGCAGCGCGGCGCGCACCGCGGTCGACGACCTCGACCGTGTTGGCGTCGGGCTGGCGCTGGATCGCCAGCACGATGGCGCGCGCATCGTTGAACCAGGTCGCGACCTTGTCGTTCTCGACGCTGTCGATGACGTTGGCGATCTCGTCGAGCTTGACCGGCGCGCCGTTGCGATAGGCCACCACGACGTCGCGGTAGTCGGCGGCGCTGCGCATGGCGCCGGTGGCGAGCAGCGTGACCGTCTGCTTCTCGCCCTGCAGCGTGCCGACCGGCGTGTTGGAATTGGCCTTGCGCGACCACGGTGCGGATGTCGTCGAGCGAGATGTTGCGCGCCGCCGCCGCCACCGGATCGACCTGCACGCGCACGGCGAATTTCTGCGCGCCGTAGACCAGCACCTGGGCGACGCCCGGCAGCTGCGAGATCTGCTGCGCCAGCACGGTCTCGGCGTAGTCGTCGACCGTCGACAGCGGCAGGTGTCGGAGCGCATCGACTGACGTACAGCACCGGGAAGTCGCCCGGATTGACCTTGCGGAAGAACGGCGGCGTCGTCATCTCGACCGGCAGGCGGCGCTGCGCGGTGGCGAGCGCGGTCTGCACGTCGAGCGCGGCGCCGTCGATGTTGCGGTCGAGGTCGAACTGGATGGTGATCTGGGTCGCGCCGAGCGAGGACGACGAGGTCATCGACGAGATGCCGGCGATGGTCGAGAGCTGCCGCTCGATCGGCGCGGCGACCGAGGCGGCCATGGTCTCGGGCGCGGCGCCCGGCAGCGTCGCGGTGATCTGGATGGTCGGAAAGTCGACCGCCGGCAGCGCCGCCACCGGCAGCAGCCGGTAGGCGAAGGCGCCGAACACGATCAGCGACGCCGTGATCAGCGTCGTCATCACCGGGCGGCGGATGCAGGTTTCCGAGAGGTTCATGCGATCAGCTCGCCGGCCGGCGCTTTGCGCGCGCGCGTGTCGACGCGGGTGCCGTTCGACAGCAGCAGCTGGCCGTCGGTGACCACCGTCTCGCCGCCGTTGAGGCCGGAGGCGATCACCGTCTCCTGTCCGACTGGCGCTCGACCTTGACCGGCTGCACCTTGGCGGCGCCGTCTGTCGACGACGAACACGAAATTGCCGGTCTGGCTGACCTGCACCGCGCTCGACGGGCACCACCACCGCTTCCTCGCTGCGCAGCGTCATCTGCGCGGTGACCAGCGTGCCCGGCCACAGCAATTCGTCGGTGTTCGGCATGGTGGCGCGCACCGTCGCCATGCCGGTCGCCTGATCGACGGTGTTCTCGATCATCGTGACCTGGCCGCCTTGCGCGCGCTTGTCCTCGCCCGGCACGACCGCCTCGATCGAGGCGCGTCTCGGCGGCGATCGCCTTGCGGATGTCGGGCAGGTTCTTCTGCGGCACGGTGAAGCTGACATAGACCGGCGCCATCTGGATGATGGTCGCCAGCGGCGCGGTGTCGGCCTGGCGCACGAAATTGCCGACCTTGACGTTGGCGGCGCTGATGCGGCCGGTGATCGGCGCGCGCGATGGTGCAATAGCTCGAGCTGCACCTTCAGGTTTTCCAGCAGCGCCCTGGTCGGCCTTGATGGCGGCGCGCGAAGACCTGCGCCTGGGTCTTGGCGTTGTCGAGATTGACGATCGGGGTGGCGCCTTTGGCGACCAGATCGGTGTAGCGCGCGACGTCGCGCTCGGCGCCGTCGAGCTGCGCCTGGTCGCGCGCGATGGCGCCCTCGGTCTGCGCGATCTGCGCCTCGATGGCGCGGCCGTCGAGGGTGAACAGGAGGTCGCCCTGCTTGACCAGCGCGCCGTCGCTGAAATGCACGGCGGTGATGTTGGTGTCGACGCGCGCCTTGAGCGCGACGCTGGCGATCGGGGTGACGCGTGCCGAGCGCGTCCAGCCGCACCGGCACCTTCTTGCGCTCGGCCAGTGGCGGTCTCGACCGGCACCACGCGTTCGGCGCGCGGCTGCGAGCGGCGCGGCAATCGCGTGGTCCACTGGCTGCGGATAAGCACGGCAATCGCCGATCAGGGCGAGCGCCGCCACCCCAAAGAGCCACTTTCGCTTGCTCATTTGCAATCTGCCGACCCAGGCCGTTGGCGACCCCTGCCCGGGCGCTCCCTTTCCGGCGAAGCCGCGCGATATTCATCCGGGGCCGCGCGGGCGGGCTCCCTTAGCATATAAACGCCCTGCCGTGCATATCCCTGCGCTCGCTGGTAAACACGGGCCCGGCGGGCTTAGTTCATGCCGCCAACAGAAACTTTGCCATGCGCATCGCCACCTGGAACGTCAATTCGATCCGCCAGCGGCTGGACAACCTGCACAGCCTGGCTGAAGGAGCGCGAGCCCGACATCGTCTGCCTGCAGGAGATCAAATGCGTCGACGAGGCCTTCCCGCGCGAGCCGCTCGAGGCGCTGGGCTACAACGTTGCAGTGCACGGCCAGAAGACCTTCAACGGCGTGGCGATGCTGTCCAAGCTGCCGTTCGACGAGGTGGCGCCCGGCCTGCCCGGCGACGACGGCGACGTGCAGGCCCGCTTCCTCGAAGCGCTGGTCTCGACGCCAAGCCGGCGTGGTGCGGGTGGTCGAGCCTCTATCTGCCCAACGGCAATCCGCGCCCGGACGAAAAATATGAATACAAAATCAAATGGATGGACCGGCTTATTGCTTTTTCACATGAACGGCTGAAGCTGGAGGAGCCGCTGGTGCTGGCCGGCGATTACAACGTCATCCCGACGCCGGCCGACGCCAAGCGCCGCAGGCCTGGGTCAACGACGCGCTGTTCCTGCCGCAGACGCGCGAGCAGTTCCGCGCGCTGACTCAATCTCGGCCTGACCGACGCGCTGCGGGCCGTCAGCGACGACGGCGGGCTCTACACGTTCTGGGATTACCAGGCCGGCGCCTGGCAGAAGAACGACGGCATCCGCATCGACCATCTGCTGCTGTCGCCGCAGGCCGCCGACCGGCTCACCGCCGCCGGCATCGACAAGCACGTGCGCGGCTGGGAGCAAGCCGTCCGACCACGTGCCGGTCTATGTCGATCTGGATATCGCCGGGCGGTGAGTTTTACCGCCGCTCCTCAAAGCGGCGGTCACTCCAGCGCCGCAGATAGACCAGCGCGAGCGCGCGCTCGTCGTCGGTCGCCTGGCTTATGGCGCTGGCGTAAAGCCGGCCGATCCAGGCTTGGTCGTTGACCGCGTATCCTTGGCGTTCTCCTTGGCGAGCGTCAGCCACATCAGCCCGCGCGCCGCCTGCCGCGGCACGTGATCGCCGGAAAACAGCATGGCGCCGAGCATCGCCTGCGCCTGGTACTGGCCCTTTTGCGCCGCCAGCGCGAACCAGCGCGCGGCCGTGCGCGGATCGTGCGGCGCGCCGTTGCCGTCGAGATAGAGCCGCGCCAGATAATACTGCGCGTCGGGATCGCCGAAATAGGACGCCGCATAGGCGAACATGCGCGCGCGCGCGGTCGGGATCGCGCGTCACCGGCGTCTTCGGGATGCCGTCGAGATAATAGTGGCCGAGCGCGACGAAGGCGTTGGCGACGAAGCGCGCCTGCGGGGTGTCGGGATTGTCGTCGGCATGGCTGTCGGCGATGCGGCGGAAATACTCGAACGCCTTGAAGTCGTCATGCGCTGACGCCGTCGCCGTCGGCATACATGCGGCCGAGCTTCCAGAGCGCGAGCGGGTGGCCGTTCTCGGCGGCGTATTCGAGCGACGCGCAGGCCGCGGTCCTTCTCGCCGGTCTTGAGCCAATGCGGTGCCGGAGCGGAACGCGTCGCCCGGCGACGGCGGGATCGCCAGCGTCGCGTCCGGATCGGTCTTGGTGCCGTCGAAGCGAGCGCCGGCGCGCTGCCAAAGCGCGGCGCCGATCACCAGCACACGCCAGCAAAGTCTTAGCTATCCGCATAACACGCCTTCTCGGCCGCCCCGCCCGGATGGGTGACCGCGCCGTTGACGCGCGGGCCCGACCTGCTGGGCGTATTTCCACAAGTAGCCGGAGCCGTATTCGTTTTCGCGCGCCTTCCATTCCGTTCTTGCGCTTGGCGAGTTCGGCATCCGAAAGCTTGACGTTCGATGGTGCCGTTGCATCGGCGTCGAGCTCGATGATGTCGCCGTCGCGCAGCAGCGCGATCGGGCCGCCGACCGCCGCTTCCGGGCCGACATGGCCGACGCAGAAGCCGCGCGTCGCGCCGGAGAAGCGTCCGTCGGTGATCAGCGCGACCTTGCCGCCCGTGCCCTGGCCGTAGAGCGCGGCCGTGGTCGACAGCATTTCGCGCATGCCGGGGCCGCCCTTCGGGCCCTCGTAACGGATGACCAGCACGTCGCCTTCCTTGTAGCTGCGGTTCTTGACCGCGTCGAAGCAGGCCTCCTCGCCGTCGAAGCAGCGCGCCGGGCCGGAGAATTTCAGCGTCGGTCATGCCGGCGACCTTCACGATGGCGCCTTCGCGGCGCGAGATTGCCCTTCAGGCCGACCACGCCGCCGGTCGCCGGCAACGGCTTGTCGGCCGGACGCACGACGTCCTGGTCCGGGTTCCATTTCACGCTCTTCAGGTTCTCGGCGATGGTGCGGCCGGTGACGGTCATGCAGTCGCCGTGCATGAAGCCGTGATCGAGCAGCGTCTTCATCAGAAGCGGCACGCCGCCAGCTTCGAACATATCCTTGGCGACATAACGGCCGCCCGGTTTCAAATCCGCGACATACGGTGTCTTTTTGAAGATTTCGGCGACGTCGAACAGATCGAACTCGATGCCGCATTCATGCGCGATCGCCGGCAGATGCAGCGCCGCATTGGTCGAGCCGCCGGAGGCGGCGACCACGGCGGCGGCATTTTCCAGCGCCTTGCGGGTGACGATGTCGCGCGGGCGGATGTTCTTGACGATCAGGTCCATGATCTTCTCGCCGGCCGTCATGCAGAACTGGTCGCGCATTTCGTAAGGCGCCGGCGCGCCCGCCGAATAGGGCAGCGCCAGGCCGATCGCCTCCGACACGGTCGCCATGGTGTTGGCGGTGAACTGCGCGCCGCAGGCGCCGGCCGACGGACAGGCGTTCTGCTCGAGGGTCATCGAGATCCTCGTCCGACATGGCGCCGACCGAATGCTGGCCGACCGCCTCGTAACACGTCCTGGACGGTGACCGTCCTGGCCCTTGAACTTGCCGGGCAGGATCGAGCCGCCATAGATGAAGATCGACGGCACGTTGAGCCGGCACATCGCCATCATCATGCCGGGCAGCGACTTGTCGCAGCCGGCGACGCCGATGAGCGCGTCATAGGCGTGGCCGCGCATGGTGAGCTCGACCGAATCCGCGATCACCTCGCGCGAGGGCAGCGAGGACTTCATGCCGGCATGGCCCATGGCGATGCCGTCGGTGACGGTGATGGTGCAGAATTCGCGCGGGGTGCCGCCGACCGCGGCGACGCCCTTCTTGACCGCCTGCGCCTGGCGCATCAGCGCGATATTGCAGGGCGCGGCCTCGTTCCAGCAGGTGGCGACGCCGACGAACGGGCTGGTGGATCTGCTCGGTGGTCAGCCCCATGGCGTAATAGAAGGCGCGGTGCGGCGCGCGGTCGGCGCCCTCGGTGGCGTGGCGGCTGGGCAGCCTCGATTTCAAATTGGTCTTGGCGTCCATAGCCTTGGTCTTCCCCCCGCACCCTCAACTGTTGCCGGATTGCATCGCCGGTTCGATGCCGCCGCGGCCCGGAAAAACCGGAAGCACCGCAACGGCTTGTGCCTCGCCTTTCGGGCCTCGATTTCATGGAAGGGTATGGCCAAATCGCGGCGTGGCGAGGGATGATGTGGGCGAATGGTTTAAATGTCCGCCACTGTTGCCGGCGGGCCACAGATACCGCAGTGCACCCGCCGCATGAGCAAGCCGCCCCGCCTCCGCCGCGCCTTCTTCGGCCGCTCCGTCCACGAGGTCGCGCCCGAGCTGATCGGGGCGACGCTGCTGTTCGACGGCGTCGGCGGCGATGATCGTCGAGGTCGAGGCCTATCACCACACCGACCCGGCCGCCCACAGCTACCGCGGGCCGACCGCGCGCAACGCCGTGATGTTCGGGCCGCCCGGGCGTGGCCTACGTCTACCGCTCCTACGGCATCCACTGGTGCCTGAATTTCGTCTGCGAGCAGGAAGGCTCGGCCAGCGCCGTGCTGATCCGGGCGCTGCGAGCCGGCCGCGGGCCTTGCCGCCATGCGGCGCCGGCGCGGCCTCGCCGATGAGCGCGCGCTCTGCTCGGGACCGGGCAAGCTCGCCGAGGCGCTGGGCGTCACCGGCAAGCACAACGGCCTGCCGCTCGACCGCGCGCCGTTCGAATTGCGCGCGCGCGACGGCAAACCCGAGATCGTCGTCGGCCCGCGCATCGGCATCACCAAGGCGGTCGAGCAGCCGTGGCGCTACGGGCTGAAGGGATCGCCGTTCCTCAGCAAGCCGTTTCCCAGCTGATTGCTTCTGCCGGGTTTTTGCGCTCACATTTGCTATTGCCGCCGCGGCGGCCTAACCGACCGGGTCATGCAATGAAAAAGTCCGTCTCTTCCGTCGCCTTGCCACGTATCTTGGGGCTCGCTGCGGCAATCGCCTTGCTCGCCTCGTGCGTGACCGCGCTCTCCGGCGGCCCGGCGAAAGCCGACCGCGGCTGGGACATTTGCATGCCTATCGAGGGACGCTGCCTCCAGCATTGTCCTCAACGCGATGAGAAAGCCCGGGACCGTTGCGTCGACAAGTGCGCCGCCGAGTTTCGGGCCTGCGCCAAGCGCGAAAACAATCGCTGATCGTGCGCCGACGCGTGCAGCTCGCCCCGTTTGAGCTGCGCGCCCCGTCAGATAGTGCAATCGGAGTCGCTGACGACGCGCCAGCCCCCTCGCCCGCTTCGATCGAGACGCGGCAGCGCGCCTTACGCGCTCGACAATCTGATGAAGAAGGAATTGTAGGGCGGCGGCTACATGCGGAACGCGGCGTCGAAGCCGAGTTCGCGCTTGGCCTTCTCGCTCGACAGGCGGTCGTCGTCCTCGGCGATGTTGTAGATGCCGGGCTTGCCGCGTGTGAGCGCGAGCAAAGTCGCCTGCGCGGCGGCGTCGATATGCAGCGCCGGCGTGCGCGCGGCCTCTTCCGACCAGGTGCCCGGCCCGTAGAAGAAACCGTAGCGCAGCACGATGCCTTCCGGCAGCGCCAGCACCGCGTCTTCCAGCGCCTGCACCGCTGCGACGGTGCCGGCCATGGCCGGATCGTCGCGAGAGCGGATCGCTCTCGACGCGCGCGCCCGCGCCGGCCGCATAGATGAAGGCGATGCTCTGCGCGATCATGCGGGTCACGCCGGCCGCGCGCGCCGCGGCCGCCAGATTGCGCGTGCCCTCGACGCGCAGGCGGGCGTTGCGCGCCAAGCCTTCCTGGTAACGCGGCGAGCTCGGCGGGAATGCGAGATCGGTGAGCTGATGGATGATCGCTTGCGGCGCCGCCGCCTTGACCGCGCGCGTCGAGCGCCTCGGCGTCGAACACGTCGACCACCACCGGCTCGGCGCCGAGCGGCGCAGCGCGTCCGCCTTGTCGGCGCTGCGCGTCGTGCCGGCGACCTGGTGGCCGGCGGCGCGCAACAGCGGCGTCAACCGCCGTCCGATGGCGCCGCCTGCGCCGGCCAGAAATATTTTCAAGGCCGGCCGAGTCAGGCCTGCGCCAGCGGATCGGGGCCGTATTGGTTCGGTCCCTGCTGGCCGGCGCGCACATAGACGAAGATCAATGCCGCGAGCACGATCAGCCCGCCGATGCTCGAGAGGATCAACGAAACCGTGCCGAGCAGATAGGCGAATGTAAAGAAAAACAGATCGAGCACCGAGAGCACCTGCGCGACGGCAAGCGGCGCGACCCAAAGCCAATTGTACCAACCCGGATAGCCGACGTCGTGGAAGCGCTTGTAGCTGATGCACAGCTGCGGCCACAGCAATACCAGAAAGATCACCAAGTCCAGGAACAGAACGAAGGTCGGCATGATGAATAGCCCGGCATAGGCGACCATTCTGAGCACGATGCCGACGCCGATGAGCGGCAGCACGCCGTGCAGCCAGAATTGCTTGCGCGAGATGCGGCCCGCCGGCGAGGTGAACAGCGCGATCCAATAATTTTGGTCGGTCGGGATTGCCTCGCCGCCGAGCGCGTAGTTTTGCGGCGCGCCGTAGCCGGCGGGCGTGGCGCGCATAACCGCCCGGGTTCGGCCGAGCGCCCGGCGGCCGGCGCCGGACGCGGCATGCCGGCACGCGGCGGCGGCGCCGCCTCCTGGCCGGGCTTGGGCATGATGAAAATGTCGACCGGCTGGCCGTCGGCGATCTGGAAATTGACCGCGTCGTGGATGTGCGCCGGGCCGTTGCGCACTTCGCTGGTCCAGTAGCTGTAGCGCTGCCCGTCGTCGGCCGCGATCTGGCCATAAGTTCCGTCCGGCGCCAGCGCCGAAATCACCCCACGCATCCATGTCCCCCTGCCCAGTTCCGGCGCGGATACTGCGCCCCGAACCGGCGCTGTCAAGCCTCACTCGGCGTCCTTGAGCCGCTCCAGCGCCTCGGCGATCTTGGCCTTGCGCGCGGCCGCCTCCTCGCGCTTTTCCTTCTCCTCCTCGACCACCTCTTCCGGCGCGCGGGCGACGAATTCGGCATTGCCGAGCTTGGCGTCGACGCGCGCGATGTCGGCTTCGGCCTTCTGCATTTCCTTGGCGAGCCGCGCGCGCTCGGCGGCGAGATCGATGACGCCCTTGAGCGGCAGCGCCGCCACCTCGCCGCGCACGACGAGCTGCACCGAGCCCTGCGGCGCGCTCGCCGCCGAGGAAATCTCCGACACGCGCGCCAGCCGCTTGATGAATTCGGCCCAGCGCTCGGCGCGCGCCTTGCGTCTCGGCCGACGCGCCGGCGAGCACCAGCGGGATCTGCGCGGTGATGTTCATCTCGGCGCGCACCGAGCGGATGGCGGTGATGAGGTCGATCACCCAGCCGATCTCGGCTTCGGCCTTGTCGTCGGCGAGGCCTTCGAGCTGCGGCCAATGCGCTCAGCGCCAGCAGACTTGCGCTTCGGCCCCTGCTCCGCCGTCACCGCCCACAGCTCCTCGGTGATGAACGGCATGAACGGATGCAGCAGCTTGAGGATTTCATCGAGCGCCCAGGCCGCCATGGCGCGCGTCTCGTCCTTGGCCGCGCCGTCGGGCCCGGTCAGCAGCGGCTTCGACAGTTCGACGTACCAGTCGCAATAGACGTTCCAGACGAAGCGATAGGCGGCGCCGGCGGCCTCGTTGAAAGCGTAGGCCTCGATCGCCTGCGTGATCTCGGCGGCGGCCTTCGCCGTCTCGTGCGCGATCCAGCGGTTGAGCGTTTCCTTCGCCGATTTCGGATCGAAGCCCTCGACGCGCGCCGCGCCGTTGAACTCGACGAAGCGCGCGGCGTTCCACAGCTTGGTCGCGAAGTTGCGGTTGTTCTCGACGTCCTGCGGCCCGAGCCTGATGTCGTGGCCGGGCGCGACGTTGCGCGCCAGCGTGAAGCGCAGCGCGTCGGCGCCGTAGTCGTCGATGACGCCGAGCGGGTCGAGACGTTGCCCTTCGACTTCGACATCTTGGCGCCGGTCGCGTCGCGCACCAGGCGGTGGATGTAGACGTCGTGGAACGGCACCTCGTTCATGAAGTGCAGGCCCATCATCATCATGCGGGCGACCCAGAAGAAGATGATGTCGAAGCCGGTGACCAGCGTCGAGGTCGGATAGAAGCGCTTGAGCTCCGGCGTCTTGTCCGGCCAGCCGAGCGTCGAGAACGGCCACAGCGCCGAGGAGAACCAGGTGTCGAGCACGTCCTCGTCGCGCGTGAGCGCGGTCGCCTTGCCGTAGTGCTTGTCGGCTTCGCGCTTGCGCTTCCGCTTCGGTCGTCGGCGACGAAGACTTTGCCGTCCGGCCCGTACCAGGCCGGAATCTGATGGCCCCACCAGAGCTGGCGCGAGATGCACCAGGGCTGGATGTTCTCCATCCAGTCGAAATAGGTCTTCTCCCAGTTCTTCGGGACGAACTTGGTCTTGCCCGTCGCGCACCGCGGCGATCGCCGGCTCCGCCAGCTCCTTGGCGTTGACGTACCACTGGTCGGTCAGGTACGGCTCGATCACCACGTTGGAGCGGTCGCCATGCGGCACGGCGTGCGTGTGCGGCTCGATCTTCTCGACCAGACCCTGCGCTTCCAGCCGCGCGACGATCGTCTTGCGCGCCGCGAAGCGGTCGAGCCCGTGCAACTGCGAGTTGCGTCAGTCTCGGTCAGTCTCGGCTCGTCCGGCGTGAAATCCGATTGTCGTCGAAGTCGAGCTTGGCTTCGCGTCTGAGAATATTGATCCTGCGGCAGATCGTGCCGCTTGCCGACCTCGAAATCGTTGAAGTCGTGCGCCGGCGTGATCTTGACCGCGCCCGAGCCCTTCTCCGGATCGGAATAGTCGTCGGCGACGATCGGGATGCGCCGGCCGACCAGCGGCAGGATCACGTTCTTGCCGACCAGATGCCTTGTAGCGCTCGTCGTCGGGATGCACCGCGACCGCGGTGTCGCCCAGCATGGTCTCCGGCCGCGTGGTGGCGACGACGATGAAGGTCGACGGATCGTCGGGATCGAAGTCTTGCCCTCGATCGGATAGCGCAGGTGCCAGAGATGGCCCTTGGTCTCGACCTGCACCACTTCGAGGTCGGAGATCGCGGTCAGCAGCTTGGGGTCCCAGTTGACCAGCCGCTTGTCCTTGTAGATCAGCCCTTCGCGGTAGAGCTCGACGAAGACCTTGAGCACCGCGCGCGACAGCCCCTCGTCCATGGTGAAGCGCTCGCGCGACCAGTCGCAGGACGCGCCGAGCCGCTTCAGCTGGTTGACGATGGTGCCGCCCGACTCTCGCCTTCCACTCCCAGACGCGCTCGAGGAACGCCTCGCGGCCCATGTCGCGGCGGCTCGGCTCCTGGCGCTCCATCAACTGCCGCTCGACCACCATCTGCGTGGCGATGCCGGCATGGTCGGTGCCCGGCTGCCACAGCACGTCGCTTGCCGCGCATGCGCTCGAAGCGGCACAGGATGTCCTGCAGCGTGTTGTTGAGCGCATGGCCCATATGCAGCGAGCCGGTGACGTTGGGCGGCGGGATGACGATGGAGTACGGCTGCGCGCCCGCGCGCTCGGGCCGGCCGGCGCGAAAGGCGCCGGCCTCTTCCCACGTCTGGTAGATGCGGCCCTCGACCTCGCGCGGGCTGATAGGTCTTGTCGATCATCGTCGTTTCGTCTTGCAACACTTCCGCTCATTCCCGCGCAAGCGGGAATCCAGATCAAGCCGTAGCGTCAACTCGTTCATCCTGGGTCCCCGCTTTCGCGGGGACGAGCGGTTGAGTCGGTCTTAATCGGCGCGCTAGAAAGCCCGCCAGCCTATCGAGTGTCAACTTTGCCGCCTGCCCAACCCGACTCGCGCGGCAGCGCCACCAGCGCCATCACGCTGCTGGCGCTCGCCGCCTTCGCCAGCCCAGGCGATGGTGCGCTCGACCGATTCGCTGCTGCCGCAGATCGCCGCCGACTTCGACATGTCAGCGTCGGCGCGGCCTCGATCGTCGTCACCGCCTATCTGCTGGCGCACGGCTCGGTGCAGCTCGTGATCGGGCCGATCGGCGACCGCTTCGGCAAATATCTCTGCGTCGCCATCGCCGCCGCGGTTTCGACCGTGCATGGTGTCGCTGTGCGGGCTGGCGCCGTCGCTGCCGGTCGCTGGTGGCGGCGCGGCTCGCCTGCGGGCTCGCCACCGGCTGGATCATTCCGTTCGCGCTCGCCTTCATCGGCGACGTCATGCCCTACGAGCGCCGCCAGCAGGTGCTCGGCCGCTTTCCTGTCGGGGCAGATCCTCGGCCAATTGTTCGGCCAGGCCGCCGGCGGCGTGCTCGGCGACTGGTTCGGCTGGCGCAACGTGTTCTTCATTCTGGCCGCGCTGCTGGCGGCCGCCACGCTCGGGCTGTTCTACGAGCTGATGCGCAATCCGATCACGCACGCCGCGCCACGCCGGCGCAACGCGGTCGCGCGGCTTCGTCGCCGACTATACGCGCCGTGCTGCGCTCGCCCTGGGCGCGCGCGGTGATCGTCATGGCCTTCATCGAAAGCGGCGCGATGTTCGGCGCCTTCGCCTATGTCGGCGCCGACCTGCATCTGCGCTTCGGCGTCGAGCTTCACGCTGGTCGGCCTGTTCGTCGGCACCTTCGCGATCGGCGGCCTGATCTACAGCCTGTCGGTGCGCGTGCTGGTCGACCGCCTCGGCCAGATCGGGCTCGCCACCGGCGGCGGCGCGTTGCTCGCGCTCGCCTTACGTCACGCTCGCGTTCGCGCCGCATTACTGGATCGCGCCGGTCGCGATCGACGCTGACGGGCTCGGCTTCTACATGCTGCACAACACGCTGCAGACCAACGCCACGCAGATGACGCCGCAAGCGCGCGGCACCGCGGTCGCGATTTTCTCCTCGGCGCTTTATCTCGGGCAGACGGCGGGCGTCGCCGCCGGCGGCGTGGTGTTCGACCGCTTCACGGCGGTGCCGCTGTTTCTGATCTCCGGCGTCGTGCTGCTGGCGCTGAGCCTGTGGTTCGCGCGCCAGCTCGAAGCGGCGCAGCCGCGCAGTAAGCCGGGCGTTAAGGCCGGCCGCGCGAGACGCGCTCGATCTCGGCCCGCACGATGCGCTCGACCACGCCCGGCAGGTTGTCGTCGAGCCAGGACTTGAGCAGCGGCCGCAGCATCTCCTTCACCAGGTCCTCGAGCGTGCGCGCGTTTTGGCCGATCACGGTCTGCGCCAGCGTATTGAACGCGCTGTCCACCGCCGCGATGGTCGAGGTCGAGATCAGCGCGCGGTCGAGCGCGGGTGTCGGCCGGCGCCGGCGTGCGAGGTCTGGCTGGCCGGCGCGCTCTTCGATGATGCGCACGCGGCTCTCCGGCGCCTCGGGCGCCCGCTCGGTGAAGACCACGTCGGACGAGGCATCGATGGTGCGGAAGTCGGCGCCGGCCCGGCTCGCGGCCGGCGCCGCCATCGCTTCGGTCAGGTCGAGCACGTCGCCCCGGCGCCGGCTCGGCTATTGGCCAGCATGGCATCGATGGCGTCCTGGTTATTAGCCACGGCTGGCGGCGGCGGCGCGGCGGCGGCCGACTGGCGCGGCGGACGCGGCGGCGGCCGGCTTGGCGCGGCCGGCGGCTTGGCCGTCTTGCCGGCGTCATCATCGGCGATGATGCGTCGGATGGAGGCCAGGATTTCCTCCATCGAGGGCTCTTGGGCCTTTGCCGATTGGCTCATTCCTGCATTCCCGACCGCACTGTACGCTCCCATCGATGCGCCGCGCACATCGCCGAGCACGCGCGAATCGTCACTTGACGCCCATTTATACGCCAGAGCGGCATGAGGCGTGGCAGGCGGAAATTCGGCTGTGCCGCAATGACCTGTGGACCCGGCGTCAGCGCCCGTCCGGCGTGCGCACGCCGGCCCAGCTGTCGCGCACCTGCTGGTAGTGGACTGCGGCGTCGTAGACCGGCACGCGCAGGCCGAGCACCTGCGGCGACAGCCGGCCGACCGCGGACAGCAGCGTGTAGGACGCCACCACCCGGTCGTGCTGGGCGGTCACCAGCGCGACCCGCGCATTCACCAGGTCTGCTGCGCCGTTCAGCACGTCGAACGTGGTGCGCTGGCCGACGCGGGCTTCCTCGCGCACGCCGTTGAGCGCGATCTCGGCCGCCTGCACCTGGGCCTGCGTCGCCTCGATATTGGCCTTGGCCGCCTCGAGCTGGCCCCAGGCCTGCACCACGGTCTGGCGCACCGTGATCGCGCGCGGTGTCGAGATCGATGCGCTTCTGCCCGAGCGTCTCCTTGGCCTGGCGGATCAGGCGAATATTCGGCGCCGCCCTGATAGATCGGCACGCTGAGCGTGCCGAGCACCGAGGCGTTGTAGCTGTCCATGACGCTGAGGCTCTGCGTGCTCAGCCAGTTCTTGGTGAAGCTGCCCTGCACCGACACGGTCGGATAGAGCGCGCCCTCCGCGACCTTCACCGCCTGCAGGGCGACGTCGACATTGTATTGCGCGGTGCGTCACCGCCGGATTGCTGGCGGTGCCGACGCGCGACCGCGCCGCGGCAGATTGCGCGGCGAGAAGCGGTCGACCGGCGTGCCGGCGCGAGCTTGCCCGGCTCGACGCCGATGACCTGCCGGTAGGTCGCACGCGAGGCGGTGTAATTGGCTTCCGCGGTCAGCACCTGCGAGCGGCCGGCGGCGAGGCTGCGACTCCGCCTGCGCCACGTCGGTGCGCGTCACCTCGCCGACATTGAAGCGGTCGCGGGTCTGGCGCAGTTGCTCCTGCAGCACTTCGACGTTGCGCCGCTGCAGATCGAGGATGGCGGTGTCGCGCAGCAGATTCATGTAGGCGGTCGCCGCGTTGAGCAGCACGGTCTGCTCGGTGGTGCGCAGCGTCTCGCGCGCGGCCAGCACCTGGCTTTCGGCCTGGCGCGTGCGGTTGGCGGTCTGGAAGCCGTTGAACAGCGTCTGCGTGATGGTGACGCCGACCTGCACCGGCGAGTTGTAGCCGGCTAAGCGTGAATAGATCGAGGTGCCGGGCGGCGCCGAAGCGTGTCTTAGTGGTGGTCGACGAGGTCTGCTCGCCGCCGATCGCGGTGACGGTGACCTCGGCCGATAGCCGGCAAGCGCCTGCGGCACGCCTTCGTCGATCGCGCGCGTCGCGGCCCGCTGCGAATTGAGCGACGGATTGTTCTGATAGGCCTGCATCAGCGCGGATTCGAGCGTTTCGCCGCGCGCCGGCGCCGCCGCAAATGGCCGCACAAGCCGAATGCCAAGCGCGAGCACGCCCCAAGGCTTACGAACGAGTTCCATCCAC
>CAVPTM010000008.1:0-43173 GCA_963708635.1 uncultured Alphaproteobacteria bacterium
TCATGCGCCTGCGCCGCCCCGCCGAGGTGATCGAGCCCGTGGCGCAGCTCATCTCTGAGCATCTGCGCATCGGCATCTACGACGAGAGCTGGACCGACGGGGCGGTGCGCCGCTTCCTGCGCGAGACCGCGCCTATCACCGAGTGCCTGTTCGCCCTCTCGCGGGCCGACATCACCTCGTCCGTCCCCAGAAGGTGGCGGCGGCCCTCGCCAAAGTGGACGCTCTCTACCGACGCTGCGAGGAGATCAAGGCCCAGGAAGACGTCGAGAAGCTGAGCAGTCCCCTGGACGGCCACAACTCATGAGCATGTTCGGAGGGCAGCCGGGCCGCTGGATAGGTCAGGTCAAGGACTATCTGCTCGGCCTCGTGCTGGACGGCCAGCTCGCCAGGACGACAAAGAAACAGCCGAGCGCCTGGCTCGCGAGTATGTGGCCACGCACCTGGAGCTAGGCATAATAAACGAAAAATCGGGAATTAACATTCAAAAGGGAGTAATGGGGCCGCTCGCCGCTTTTCATTACTCCCTGTTGAATAATCCTCCCCTTTCTGAGGAAGGCATCCTCATGGGGATACCGGCCACCTAGTCATGCCGCACCTTACGAACACCATCTTACAGTACCGGTCGTCCCATGTTCTGTAGGAATGCGGTGCCCGAAAGTGTGCCCTGGTCATTGTTGATATTGCGTGACGTAAATGACCAACTCGCGAGCTGCTTTGAGCTGAGGGCGCTCTGGATACCCTGGGCATCACCCACCTGTTGTTGCAGAGGCCGGCGCAGATTGGTTGTACGCGGTATTATAGTCGCCATCGCGAGGGCTGTCGGTATCTGTGTTGCCGGGATTTAATCTGCGCCGTATTACGCCGCTAATTATACCGCCAATAGCTATAGCGCCCCCAATACCACAAACCAGCACCACCACCAGTACCGACAATGGCGATAATAAGACATGTCGGCCTACGACGCGGCGGAGCCAAGGCGGCCCGCCCAAGTACTGCGTTGGCATACCTTGCGGCGGCATACCCTGAGGCGGCACGTATCCTCCCGCGCCTTGCGGTGGAACATAGCCTCCTGGGCCTTGCGGTGGCACATAGCCCCCTTGGCCTTGCGGCGGTATATAGCCTCCTGGTGGGCCCTGAGGCGGTACGTAGCCCGATCCAGGTGGCATCTGGCCAGGCTGCTGTGCCCCTCGTTGCAAGGGCTGCTCCGGCGGGGGCCCAGCGCTAGGGTCCGGTCCATAATTCGCCATGACTCGTATCCCTCCTTTGTATCTGCGGGCAAAACAGCAACAAGCCTCAGCCAGTAACCATGTACGAATATGGCCGGTTGCGGCCAATGTTAGCAGAGGTCTATTCGGCTGTCAATAGTTATTCTCAGATTGCTAAAGTGTCCCAGAAGTTAGGGGTAGTGAGTCGAATGTGGACAGGGCGAGCGTACCGTATAGCATGTCCTAGCAGGTAGCGCAAGGCCAAGCCAGGAATGCGTTGAAAGTGTTTAGTGTTTCGCGTCAATAGCGTAAGCTGATGGTGGATGGCTAGTGGCTATGAGCAGGTCGAAATCGCTAATGAGTGTGCCTGAAGATCGTAACTGGCCACGAAGCTGGGCGAAAACGTTTCATTATCGGCGGGTTATGGTCAAGACGCTGACATTTCGTAAGAAGTGGTTGAATAATCGTTCGCTCGCGTCTGGGTCTGTAGAGTAGAGGATACCTTCGTAGATTTCGCCATATGTGATAAGGCTGATGGCAAGTCCGTCCGGGTTGAGTTCGCAATAGCTGTACCGCTCTGCTGTCCTTTTAGCCCGATCGGCCACTACATCGCTGTCCTCAAGATAGCTTGCATCTGTCATAGCTCTACAGGTGACCTGGTGGAGATGCTTCGACTCTCGTAGATATTCTCAACGAGCCGATCAGTATCAACGAGATCTTTCCAACCACCCAAAGATGAAAGGAATACTTCCCGATCTCCTGCTGTCCTCGCCGCACCCTTGCGTCTGGCGGCGTGTGCCGCGTGCAGATGTAGACGCAGGTTTGAGCACTGCTGCCTTGCCCGTCTCGTCTTCAACTACAACAGTCTCGTGATCGCGCACAACCCATTCGAAGAAGGCCGCAATGTTATTCGCAAACTCCTCAAATGTTACAGATGGCGTTTCTCTAGCCAAAGTGTCACCTTCATCCCCTTATATCCCGGATTATAGCATATGCCTTGATTCTGGCCGCTCATTCGCAGACTGCGGGGATTATTCACCGGCCGGTTTCTCTCCCAGCACGCAAAATACCGTGTCGCTTTCCTTCACAGGTTCGTGTGTGAACTCTCTGGTGAGGCGGATGTCGGTGAAACCTGCTTCTTTGTAGAGATCGATAGCCTGCTGCTGAGTGTACCAGCGGGTGGCGGGCGAGCGTGAATAGTACTCGGACGCGATTACTTCGCCGTTCAGGGTGACCTCGTATCGGTCCTCGGTGCTCTCCAGCTGGTTTTCAAGGTCGAAGGTAGAGCGGCTGCGGCGCGTAACTTCTGCGCCATCCTCCGGCCTGATCACGCGGCGCGGCTCGCCACCATAATCCTCATCCCAATCTTGCCGCACAAACTTTTCGGCAGAGGGTTTGGTCCACAGCACCATGAACGGCATGGCGAGCGTGCCGCCCGGCAGCAGATGGCGGTAGAACCGTCGCATGGCCTCGCGGGCTTTGTCGAGGTCTGTTAGTAGTTGGAATGAACTGGACGGCACGATGATTGTCTGGTAGCTCCTGGGGAGGTCCAATTCCTCCATCTGCTGCAGATATACCGTCGGTTGGAGACCCATCCTGGCGGCCTTCTCGTGAAGCAAGGTAATCATCTCAGGCGAGTTGTCCACGCCGTCTATCTCTATTCCCTGCCCCATGAAGTCGAGCAGCAGCCTTCCCGTGCCGCAGCCCACGTCGAGCATGGAATTTACCGGCGATGCAGCTGCTCGGAACCGCCCTGCTGATGCAGGGCCGTGGTAAGGACGCCATCTTACCGCTCGAGCGCGCCGCGCGCCGGTCGCGCGACGCGGCAACCGAAACCCGGCTGGCGATAGCGCTGCGCCAGGCCGGTCGTGAGGAGGAGGCGCGCGAACAGCTCGAGCGCGCGATCAAACGCAAACCGCCATTTCCACCGGCCTTCTTCGAATTAGCCAATCTCCTGTTCGTGCTCGGCCGAAAGGATGAGGCGGTCGATGTCCTGCGCCAAGGTCTCGTCATCGCGCCCGATTTTGCCGACTTGTCGATGCAACTCGGGCGACTTTACGCAACGCAGGGAAAGAATGCGGAAGCGCGGGCCGCCTTTGCTCGCACGGTCGCGCTCGTGCCCGGACACCGGGACGCGCTCTTCGCGCTCGCCCGCGCGTTTCAGGCGGAACGCGATTTTGCGCAGGCCGCAGAAACCTATCGCCGACTGCTTGCCTCAACGCCAAAAGACGCCCCCGCCCAAATCGGGTTAGGCATTTGCCTGATTGAGCTCGGCCGCGGCGAGGAAGGGTTTGATCATTTGCGTGTGGCAAGCCGCACCAACGCGAAAATCTTCGGTGAGGTCGTCAGCGCTCTCGTCGATGCCGGGCGAGGTTGTTTCTGGCTGCGGCCGAGCGATGCTGCGCGCGCGTTGCGCGGCGAAACAAATTAGCGCTTTGCCGCCCGGAATTGCCGCCGATAGAGGTCGGTTCCCTGTTCAATGGCACCCGCCACCTCGCGCAGCCGCGCCATGTCGTCCTGCGAAAGAGGCTCCACGCGCGAGCGCCAATGGTCGCGCCTGACCGGGATGCATTGCGCGATCGGCGTCCCTTTCGGAAGTACGCCGGTGAAGCTCAAGTCGTGCCAGTGCGCCGGAAAATTAATTCGGCTGTCGTGATAAAGGTCGGAGTTGACGAGGCCGGTGAGCGTGGTGAATGGCAGGTCGGTCCGATTGACCGGATGCGTGATCAAGAGCGAGTAGTTCGGCGGCGCCTCGATGCTCCAGAAATTGTTGAACTTCATGGCGAACCGATCCTCTTCGAAGAACGGCGTGCCGGCGACTTGGCTGGGATCATGGAAGGCGATCGGCGAGCGCACGAAATCGTCGACGCCGTTGGCCGGCGGGTCGAAGTCCCAGCTGAACGCACCACCCTCCACCTTGAGGTCGCACGGCAGCAGAATAAGAAAGCCGCACGTCATGGCGTCGATGAAAGGCGGGCACCGCTTGACCGTCTGGCCTTCCGCCTGCGCAATCGCGTTGAACGCGGTGTGCGGCAGCGCCTTGAACCAGTCGGGCAGGCCCTGGACCGCCGGAATGGGCGGCGGCAGCACGCCCATCAGCTGCGGCGGGCAGCGAAAAATCAATGTCATCGGGCTGTCTTGATCCATGCTCAAATTTCCTTTCGCGCGGTCGCGCTGCAAAGACGGTCGCGGCAAACCGTATCGCCGAGCGCCCTGTTCATTGGCGTTGGATTAGTCGGTTGGCCAATCAAATGCTCGACCGCAATTTACCCGAGATCAGCGCCTGTGAGACTAACATAAAATAAAAGCCCCCGACGATTTTCGGAGTCCTGTCTGCTCCTGCCCCCAACAACGGTCACTCATCGGGTACTCGCGCACGTCCGCGAGGTACCAATAGCGGAAATTTCCGTGCATCCTACGCGAATTTTGGGCCTATTCTTCTCGCCAACAATTTCATACTAAAGCACTACGACTGACGACCGTCATTGAGACATCTCCGAGTGGCGCGTAGGCTCACTGATATCGCAACATGTCGCGTCAAAAAGACATGCAACTGATGGCGATCGAGCCGCGCCGGCGACATTGGCAAGGAATTGCGGGATGCGGGTTGCCGCTGAAGTGAAACAGACAGAGTGGTTCCGCATTTCGCTGGCGTTAGCGACCATCGTCTATGCCGCGCTATATTGTGTATTCGTCTACACGACCCTGGTGCGCGTGCCAGTATGGGATCTTTTGGACTGGGTTCTTTTCTATTTGCAGACCGGGCGGACCGGCGATTGGTGGAGCTATCTCTGGCTACCGATAGGCGAGCACCGGATTCCAATATCGCGCCTGCTGCTTGCGGCTGACATCGAGATTTTTCGGGGCTCTGGCGTTCCGTTCTTCATCTTCGGTGCGCTCTCCCAATTGGCAATTGTGGGTGTTCTTTTCCGCGAAATACGGCTGAGTAGCCTGCCAACTGAGTTGCGCCTGATGGCGACGGCCGCGGTCGTTTTTGCCTTTGCCGCAAGCCATCTCGCGATCCTGGTCAGCATGGCGGCGATGGGCCTCTTCCTGTACACGTCCTTATTTGTCATTCTGGCGATCACGTTCCTAGATGGCGAAAACGAAGGTTGTCGCCCAACTCTGCGGCGCTCACTCGCCATCCTATGCGCCACTTTGCGCCGTTCGGCGTGTCGGGCGGGCTGCTCGTCTGGCCGGTGCTACTCTGGGCGGCGTGGCGCGGAAACCTCGGATTGAAATGGCTTGTCCTTGTTGTCCTCGTCGGCACCGCCGAGTGGATCATTTATCTCTCCGGTGTTTCCATGACTCATACAATCAGCGCGTCTGAAATCGTGAACATGCTGGACTATGCCCTTCGCTTGCTGGGGCTGCCGTGGTCACACGCGCCATCGCTAGTCTGGTTCGGACGACTCGCCGGTCTTATCTCGTTCGGGGTAGGAAGTTGGTTGCTTGTCACATTGAGTTCACACACATCTACTCCGCGCAGGCTGCAGAGGATTGGTGCGGCTTTAATCCTGTTTATGTTCTTGATCGCGGCTGCTTCCGGTGTCGCCAGATCAGGCGTGGCGCCCGGCCGGGAAATGCCAATTCGCTACAGCATTTTCGTGGCGATGGGACAGATCGGCATGCTGTTTGCGGCCTCAGGCTACCTAAAATATTTTTATCGGCGTTTCGCAGGACAAGCAGTTAGGTCATTGGTCATCCTCGCGGCCGTCATCTTTATTGTCCAGCAGGTTGCTTCGGGCATTGCCGCTACCGCAGTCACACAAAAATATGTTTCGCTCTGGGAGCTCTTTCGTTCAGGCCACTGGACGGCAGAGATGGGAACCTATGTATACCCTTCACAAGCGCGCGCAGAATTTGCTTTGCAATTATTGCGAAAGGAGAATCTCGATTCGACTGGGACGTCGGAATTGGTGTCCAGAGACCGCCAATGAGGTACGTCCGCTTGGGTCATTAGCGGACATGACCATGTGAATCCTGGATCTCCGCTCTATCCCGAAGGCCGACATCGCACTGTTCGATATAAAACCAGTGATCGAGATCACTGAGTAATTTTGTCCGCGAGATAAGCCACTTCACCCGGCAAAAGGCTTTTTGCGCTATTTTCACATTGTGTGTCGCGCAATTAAAAACCCCCGGCGGTTTCCCGCCGGGGGTCATGTCTTCAAACGACGATCATCCGATCAGGGATAGAAGTCGCGGTTGACGCGCAGAGCGGAACCGCCCAGTTCTCCTGGTCGTCGAAGCGGTGTAACAGGGAGCGCCCAGTACGCCCACCGCGCAGCCGCCTTGGCAGACGTTGGTGCCGCGACTGGGTGATGCAGCCGCCGACGGGAGTCTGCACTTTCCAGGTTGGCGTAGAGCACTTCCAGACCGATCTGGAAGGTGCTGGACACTGCCCACTGCGTGCGCAGACCGACGCCCCAGATGTTCCAGTCGTTGTCGCAGCGCGGTCTGCCACGCACGGTGCCGGCAGCGCCGCCGAGCACAGCAGCGAGTTGCCGATGCTGTTGTAGCTGACGGCCACGTAGGCGCCCCACAGCGTGGACTTCCATGCCGCGTTCCAGTTGTGGGTAAACGCCGCGTTCACGCCCCACGCGGTGGTCAGCTGGAGGTCGCGGTGCACCGTGCCGCCATAGACCGCGTCGGTAGTTGATGCCGTAGCCGATGGTTCCACCATGGTACATGATGTAGTCGCCAGACCGTCGCGCTATGGTTGAGATAGCGCAACGCACCTTGGGAGTAGTCGACTTCGGCCTGGAAGTAGTCGCCCATGCCGATCATCGGAGCGTTGAGCTTGATGCCGCCGCCCATGGCGAAGCCCAGCTTGTCGCTCGGATGGCCGGTGATTCGGCGCTGTCCGTCGTGCCGTAGTAGGTGGCCGCGACGTTATGCAAGGCGCCCATGACCTGGGCAGAACCCCAAGTCTGGTCGACGCGCAAGTTGGCGACCACGTCCGGATAGTCGTGGCCTTCGTAGCTGTTGCTGCCGGCCGGGTATTGATCCAGCCGACGAACGGCAGCGGATGCCGCCGAGGCCCGGAGCCGCTTCGAAGAAGCCGACCGCCGGCGCCGCAGAGCTGACGTTGTAGATGCGCGTGCGGCGCTGCTGTTCGGCCGAGAGCGAGGCCGACAGACCGTTGCCGAAGTTGGCGGTGTAACCGAACACCGTCCAGCCACCGTCACCGGTGTCGGAACCGAAGTTGGCGACGCCGTATTGGTTGGCGCCGATGCTGTAGAAGTCGAAGAACGACGTCGAGTGACCGATCGTGAAGCCGGCCCACTGGATGAACCAGCGGTTGGAGTAGGTCGCAGTCGCCGCGCCGTCGTCGCCGTTGACGTTGGTGCTGACGCCGAGCGTGATGTAGCTGCGCACGGTGCCGTATTCGGTCTGGCTGCGGGCGTCGAAGGACGCGATGCCCTTGACGCGCCAGTTGTTGTCGTTGGTCGTGCGGTTGTTCAGGTTGTTGTTGTAGAACTCGTTCGTGAAGCTGCCGTTATAACCGTAGCCAGTCTCGAAGCGAGCCCAGCCACCGATCTTCAGGCACATATCGGTGCCGGGGATGTAATAGAACCCCACACCATACAGACTGCAAATCTTCACGTATTGGACCGGTTTGGCCTTAACGGGAAGATCGGCGGCCTGCGCCCCTGTCATCGCAACGAGTCCCGCTGCGGAGCCAAGGAGAAGGCTTTTCACCATCTTCATCTTGAACCTCCAAACATTGTTTCGTGAGAGGGTTCGTATCCGCAGTGCGACGAGCACCGATGGAACTTCCCCTTGCTCCCCGCCATCCGGAAAATCCCGCATTTTGCAATCGACCCGATACGCGGCACTGGGCTTTTCGCTCGATGCAATCCGAAGCCGGACAGCGCAACAGGGGGATGCCCCCCTCCGTCGCAATGCGGACATTAATGGATGAGCCCTCGCAAGCAATGAAGAAGGGCCCTTCCCACAGGCCTTGCGGGCGCTTTTCGCGGGACTGTTGCGTAAAAAACACGCAACCGTTTTGGGCCTGCTTAGGCACCCGCGTCCGAGCGGCGGCGGCAGCCGTCGACCGTGCAAAAGCCTTTGTAAATCAAAGGCTTATTTCAGCGGCGCGATGCAAATGAGCTGCGCCGTCATCCTCTCTCCGGAGGAATTATCAGCCTCGGTTGGTGGTTTCCGTGCGACGCCCATCGGATGCCGGGTTAATGCGCCGGCTCCTAGGCAGGTTTGAGAGGCCCGTGCGCATCCGAGGCCCCTGATTGCCAAAACTGCGATTTGATTCCGCCAGCACGCGCGCATTGACGAGTTCGAATACATGTGCGCTGGCGGAGACGGAGGATTCGACCCATGGCCGCTGCGCCGAGGCCGTTCTGCGCGAAGCGACGCGCAAGCGCGTCGCCGCGCGCTAAAATCGAGGGTTCGAATAGCTCGATGGCGCGCTGGCGGAGACGGAGGGATTCGAACCCTCGATACGCCTTTGGAGCGTATAACGGTTTAGCAAACCGCCGCCTTCAGCCACTCGGCCACGTCTCCAGCGCGCGCAGGAATGGGTATAGAAACTGCCTTGTATGGTCAAACAGTGCCCATGATGGCCAAAGATTGCGGAATTTTCGACGCCGGCGGCATGCGGCGTGGCCTCGCGCGCAAGTCGGAACGGCGACCATGAATCGCCGGCAGCGCCGCGCCGCTCACAAGCAGAACCCGTCCGGCGCGCGCCGCGCCTGCGGCGGGCGACGTGCGTCAACTGTTCGCGCTCGCCATGCAGGCGCAGGCGCAGCACCGGCTCGATGAGGCCGCGCGCGCCTATCGGCGCGTGCTCGCGCAAGCGCCCGATCATGCCGAGGCCAGCAACAATCTCGGCTGCGTGCTGCAAGCGCAAGGCAAGCTCGCGGAAGCCTCCGCCTGCTTCGCGCAGGCGCTCACGCTCGTCCCGCAGCTCGCCGATAATTTCCCCGGCCTTTGCGCCGCGCTGCAATCGGTGCTGCCGCCGCTCGCCGCCGCCATGGCGCGCAGCCGAGGCGGCCTGGCCGCGCCGTCTCTCTCTGGACGAGCTGTTCGGCGGCGACACGCTGGGCTCGATCGCGGCCGATCCTTTCTTGCTGCGCATCCTCGCGACCGCGCCGGTGCGCGACATCGCGTTCGAGCGCATGCTCACCTCGTTGCGTCGCGCCTTGCTCGACCACGCAGACGCGCCGATCGACCTCGCCTGCGCGCTCGCGCGCCAGTGCTTCCTCAACGAATATGTATTCGCCAGCACGCCGGAAGAAGACGCGCGCGTCGCGGAATTGAAAACAGAAATCGAGCGCGCGCTCACGGCCGGCGCCGAGATCGCCCCGGCGCGCCTCGCATCGCTCGCGATGTATGCCCCGCTGCACGCGCTCGACACCGCGCAGGCGCTGAGCGAACGCGCCTGGCCGGCGCCGCTCGACGGCGTCGTGACCCAGCAGCTGCGCGAGCCGCGCGCAGAGCAAGACTTGCGGGCGTCGATTCCGCGGCTGACCGAAATCGAGGACGCGGTCTCGCTGCGCGTGCGCGCGCAGTACGAAGAAAACCCCTACCCGCGCTGGACGCGCGCCGCCGGCGCCATCCAGCCGACCGGCATCGATCGATTTCTGCGCGAGCAATTCCCCACCGCCGCCTTCACGCCGCTGCACAACGAGGCGCCCGACATCCTCGTCGCCGGCTGCGGCACCGGCTGGCAAACCACTGGCATTGCACAGCAATTCGCCACGGCCCGGATCACGGCGGTCGATCTCAGCGTCGCGAGCCTCGCCTATGCCAAGCGCAACACCCCGGCCGGGCTCGCCGCACGGATCGACTACGCGCAAGCCGACATTCTGAAACTCGGTGCGCTCGAGCGCCGCTTCGACATCGTCTACGCCAGCGGCGTGCTGCATCACATGGCCGATCCGTTCGCAGGCTGGCGCGTGCTGCTCGGCCTGCTCAAATCCGGCGGCGTGATGAATCTCGGCCTGTACAGCGAGCTTGCGCGCCGCGACGTCACGCAAGCGCGCGCCTTCATCGCGCAGCGCGGCTACACGCCCTCGCCCGCCGATATCCGGCGCTGCCGGCAGGAGCTCGCCGCGAACGCCGCTGCGCCGCGTTGCCCGCTTCAATGATTTCTTCTCGCTCAGCGAGTGCCGCGATCTGCTGTTTCACGTGCAGGAGAGCAACACCACCATTGCGCATCTCAAGGATTTCATCGCCGCGCACAAGCTTAAATTCATCGGCTTCGAATTTCCGGCGGCGGCGCAGCGGCACTACCGCGCGCTGTTCGCGCAGAACGGCTGGCCGATCGGCGATCTTGCGCGCTGGCACGAAGTCGAGACCAAATTTCCCGACACCTTCGCCGGCATGTATAATTTCTGGATCCAGAAGCCCTGATCGTGCCGCAAAGCCGCTTCGACATCGGCCAGACTTTGCAGGAGGCGCTCGGCCTGCAGCGGCAGGGCCGGCTGCGCGAGGCCGAGAAGCTTTACGCGCGCGTGCTCAAGGCCGCGCCCGATAATTTCGACGCGCTGCATCTGCTCGGGCTCGCCAAGGCGCAATCGGGGCAAATGGGCGAGGCGCAGCGGCTGATGGCGGCCGCGCTCAAGATCAACGCGCAGTCGCCCGACGCCTGGAGCAATTTCGCCAACGTGCTGCACGCGCTCAAGCGCGACGGCGAGGCGCTCGACGCGCTCGACCGCGCGCTGGCGCTGCGCCCGGGCGATGCCGACGCGCTGTGCCATCGCGGCAATGCCCTGCTCGCGCTCGGGCGCGCGGCGGAGGCGGTGGCGCAGTTCGACCGGGTCTTGGCGGCGCATCCGCGCCGGGGCGAGGCGCTGCTCGGCCGCGGCACCGCGCGCGCAACGCTCGGCCGGTTTGCCGAGGCGCTGGCCGATTTCGACGCCGCGCTGATGCTCGCCCCCAACCATCGCGGCGGCGCTCTACAACCGCGGCAATGCTCTGCTCGAGCTCGGCCGTCTCGAGGAGGCGCTCGCCGCCTTCGAGCGCGCGCTCGCCGCCGCCCCCGGCCACGTTGCGGCCTGGAACAACCGTGGCCGCGCTTTGCAGGCGCTCAACCGGCACGCCGAAGCGGTCGCCAGCTTCGACAAGGCGCTCGCCATCGACAAAAGTTACGCCGACGCCCATTCGAACCGCGCGCTGTCGCTGCTCACCCTCGGCGAACTAGCGCGCGGCTTTGCCGAATACGAATGGCGCTGGAAGCGCGCCGGCATGACCGACCTGCGCCGCAATTATCGCGGCGCGCTCTGGCTCGGCGAATATCCGCTGGCGCGCAAGCGCATTCTGCTGCACGCCGAGCAGGGCCTCGGCGACACCATTCAGTTCGCGCGCTACGTGCCGCTGGTCGCGCGCATGGGCGCGACGGTCGTGCTGGAGGTGCAGCCGGAGCTCAAGCCGCTGTTCGAGGGCATGGCGGGCGCCGCCTTTGTGCATGCGCGCGGCGAGCCGCTGCCGGCCTACGACCTGCACTGCCCGCTCGGCAGCCTGCCGCTCGCGCTCAAGACCGCGCCCGCCACCATTCCCGCCGACTTGCCCTATTTGCACGCCGATGCGGCGCGCATCGCGGCTTGGCGGCCGCGCATCGAAGCCCTGCCCGGCAAACGCGTCGCGCTCGCCTGGGCCGGTCATGCCCGCCACGTCAATGACCGCAACCGCTCGCTCGCGCTGTCGCTATTGGAGCCGCTGCTCGCGGTCCCCGGCGTGTCGTTCGTGAGCCTGCAGCGCGATCTGCGCGAGGGCGACGCGGCACGGCTCGCGGCGCATCGCAATGTGACGCATGTCGGCGAGGCGCTCGAGCGACATGGCCGAGACCGCCGCGGCGCTGACGCTGTGCGACCTTACGATCGCGGTCGACACCTCGGTGGCGCATCTGGCCGGCGCGCTCGCGCGCCCGGCCTGGGTCATGCTGCCGTTTTCGCCCGACTGGCGCTGGACGCTCGCCGGCGAACGCAGTCCCTGGTATCCGCAAATGCGGCTGTTGCGCCAGAGCGCGCCCGGCGATTGGCCGGGCGTGGTCGCGCAGGCATGCGCAAGCGCTGGCGGAGTTCGCGCGTTAGGCGGCGGCGCGGATCGCGATCGGCGCCGGCTCGAGCGGATGCGCCTTGCAGCCAGTCGCGCGCCGCGCGCTGGGCGCGGCCGATCTCGGCTGTCGCTCATCTGCTCGGCGATTTCGCGCCGCAGCCGCGCGCCGTCGCCGTGGCCGCGCATGGCCGCGATGTTGAACCACTTGTGCGCTTCGATGAGATCGACCGGGACCCCCGCCCCCGCCGAATAGATCATGCCGCGACCGAAGCAGCCTTCCGCGTCGGCCGGCTCCGCGGCGGACGTTGCCGCCAATTCGATGTCAGCCATTGCAGGCCTCCCCATGTTGCGCGCGGCCAAAAAGCCCCAATGCCGGCCGGCGCGTCCCTGTTGCCGGGCCGAAAGTTGCGGCCGAGCGAGGCGACCATGAAGCAGAAAATTTGAATGGCAGTTTAAGCGTCGCGATGAATCGAAGGTGAATCGAGACCGCGCGCAAATTCAGAAAAGTGCGGAAATACCGCGATAAAACGCGTTTTGTCGCGCCGCGGTGACGGATCGCTAACCGCGTGCCTTCAGCGCGCACTAACCACCGCGCCATCGCGCCGGCGCGCGATGGCTGCATTGTCCGCGCGGCGCGTCAGCTCGCGCGCGCGCGCTGCCCGAACAGCACCTGCTGCACCTTCGGATCCTTCATGTCGATGCCTTGCCGCAGCTCGAGGCCGAGCGCCATGCCCTTCTGCACCGCCGGGCGCGCCTTCACGCGTTCGAGCCATGCTTTGAGGTTGGCAAACTCGTCGATGTTCTGGCCCTGGCGCGGCCAGCCATTGACCCAGCCGACCAGCGCCATGTCGGCGATCGAATATTTGCCGGCGATGAAGTCGCGATCCTTGAGGCGGATGTTCATCACGCCGTACAGCCGGTTGACCTCGTCGACGTAGCGGCTGATGGCGTAGGTCAATTGCTCGCGCGCGTAGTTCTTGAAGTGATGCACCTGCCCCGCCATCGGGCCGACGCCGCCCATCTGCCAGAACAGCCATTGCTCGACCTCGACGCGCGCGCGCTCCTCGCTCGGATAGAACTTGCCGGTCTTGCGCCCGAGATATTGCAGGATCGCGCCCGACTCGAAGATCGAGATCGGCCGCCCGCCCGGCCCGTCGGGATCGACGATCGCCGGCATGCGGTTGTTGGGAGAGATCTTGAGAAAGTCGGGATTGAATTGCTCGCCCTTGGAGATGTTCACCGGGATCATGGTGTAAGGCAGCCTGCACTCTTCCAGCATGATGGAAATCTTGAAGCCGTTCGGCGTCGGCCAGTAATAAAGCTCGATCGGCTTGGCCCGCCTTCGCTCCCTTGGCCGCCTTCGCCACGCTCTTCTTCGCCGGTTTGGCACCGCCCGCCCGCTTCGCCGACTTCTTCGCCCGCGCCATGTCCACGCTCCCATTGTCCCTGAGGATGCAAAGTCCGGTGAGACCTAGGCGCGCGCCCGGGCCTGCGCAACCGGGTTTGCTCGGCAGGCTTGGCCCGCCGGCAGGCGCGGCCGCCGGCGCAGCAGGTCTGGACGCTTACAACCCATTGGTTGTATTCTTCCGCGAGCGGTTGCGGAATGGCAGAAACCGGTTGCAGCCGCACCCAAGGGGAGGACCGTCATGGGAAGGATCATCTGGAGAAACATGGGAGCGACCACGTTGGCCGCGCTGCTGGCCGCCGGCCTGATCGCGACGCTGCCGGCGTCGGGCGCGCTGGCTCAATACGACAAGCCCGAAGCCAAGACCGACGCGAAAACCGACGCCAAGACCGACACCAAGACCGAGAAAACCAAGAAGCCGCCGTCACCCGGTCAGATCGCCGCGCGCGAACGGCAAAAGAAATGCGCCGCGCAATGGAAAGAAGAAAAAGCCGCCGGCAAGATCGAGAAGGGCCAGACCTGGCCGAAATATTGGAGCGCGTGCAACAAGCGCCTGAAGGCGGGCGGCTGAGCGTCAAGCGAACGCGCGTCACGCACGGCCGCAAAACACGAGGGCGTCGGCGAGACGCTTGAGTCTCGCCGACGCCCTCTGTCGTCATCCGGAACCGGGGCGCCGCGGAGCGACCGCGTTGCGCTGAAATCGCTCCGTGACGCGCACCGGCCCCTATGACGCGATCTTCGACAAGCTCAACGTCGAAGATAGGAAAGTGGCGTCAAAGACTAGAGCCTCTTCTTCCGGCCCTTTTTCTTCGCCGCGCCCTTCGCTGCCTTCTTTCTACGTTTCGCCATTGCTGCCCTCCTAGCCATATCGATATGGCGGGTGTCGCTCAGTGCGTTCGCGAATCGAGCCGCACTGCATTCCGTTTACTACAGCGCAATGAAAAAAGCAGCGTTCCACTTAACGAACTGTGTATGCGCGCGCGCAAACGCGCGACGGCGCGCACGCGGCGCGACGTTGACGGCAATACGCATGACACGATCGCGCACGCGCGTGCGAATTCGCACGCGCATGCGCGCGATTCAAAAAACATCGATGAAATAAGTGTTTGTTGAATTATTGTGCGCGCGCATCGCGCCGCGTTTTGTTGGTCGACGGCGCGTGCGCGCGCGCATTCCTTCGTCGTCGGCGCGCGCGATACGCGCGATGACGCGGTGCAAAACTTTTTTCACAACACGGCGCGAAAACGCCTCGCCGAATGCCTGAATTGATCAAAAACGAGCGAATCGGGTGCAAGTGATTCGCGGTCGAGTGATCCGCGCGCGCGGAAATTTTCGGCCGCCGCCGCCAAATCTCGCGTCTTGTGTTGGACCGGACATGCGGCGCGCGCGATGCGCGCGCGCCTCAGAGCCCGAGCTTCTTCTTGAGCAGCGCGTTGACCGTTTGCGGGCTCGCTTTGCCGCCGGACGCCTTCATCACCTGACCGACGAACCAGCCGATCGCCTTCGGATTGGTCTTGGCGTCGGCGACCTTGTCGGGATTCTTGCGCGATGATCTCGTCGACCGTCTTTTCGATGGCGCCCAGATCGGTGACCTGCTTCATGCCGCGCGCCTCGACGATGGCGCGCGGGTCGCCGCCTTCGCTCCACACCATCTCGAACAAGTCCTTGGCGATCTTGCCGGAGATGGTTCCGTCGGCGATCAGGTCGAGCATGCCGCCGAGTTGCGCGGCGGCAACCGGCGACGACGGCGATGTCGCGGCCTTCTTTGTTGAGCCGCCCGAACAGTTCGTTGATCACCCAGTTCGCCGCCGCCTTGGCGTCGCGGCCCTTGGCGACCGCCTCGAAATAATCCGCGGTGTCGCGCTCGGCCACCAGCACGCCGGCGTCATAGGCCGACAGCGCAAACTCGCGCATGAAGCGCGCCTTCTTCTCGTCCGGCAGTTCCGGCAGGTGCGCCTTCAAGTCCGCGACATAGGCCTGGTCGAATTCCAGCGGCAGCAGGTCGGGATCGGGGAAATAGCGGTAGTCGTGCGCCTCTTCCTTGGTGCGCATCGACCGCGTTTCGTTTTCTGCCGGGATCGTAAAGGCGCGTTTCCTGCTCGATCGCGCCGCCGTCTTCGAGGATGTCGATCTGGCGGCGCGCCTCGTACTCGATGGCGTCGCCGATGAAGCTGATCGAGTTCATGTTCTTGATCTCGCAGCGCGTGCCGAGCGGCCCGCCCGGCTTGCGCACCGAGACGTTGACGTCGGCGCGCAGGTTGCCCTTCTCCATGTCGCCGTCGCAGGTGCCGAGATAACGCAGGATCGAGCGCAGCTTGGCGACGTAGGCCTTGGCCTGCTCGGCCGAGCGCAGATCCGGCTTGGACACGATCTCCATCAGCGCCACGCCGGAGCGGTTGAGGTCGACATAGGAGACGGTCGGATGGCGCTCGTGCAGGCTTTTGCCGGCGTCCTGCTCGAGATGCAGCCGCTCGATGCCGATGGTGACGCTCTCGCCGCCGTCGAGATCGACCGTCACCTCGCCCTCGCCGACGATCGGCTGCTTGTACTGGCTGATCTGATAGCCCTGCGGCAGATCGGGATAGAAATAATTCTTCCGGTCGAACACCGAGTTGAGATTGATCTTGGCGTTGAGCCCGAGCCCGGTGCGCACCGCCTGGCGCACGCATTCCGCGTTGATCACCGGCAGCATGCCGGGCATGGCGGCGTCGACCAGCGAGACATGGCTGTTGGGCGCGCCGCCGAATTCGGTCGAGGCGCCGGAGAACAGCTTGGCCTTGGAGGTGACTTGCGCGTGCACCTCCATGCCGATGACGACCTCCCAGTCGCCGGTCGCGCCTTTGAGGAGATTTTTAGCGTTGCCATGAACCGTCATGTCACCCTCTGCGCAAGTCGTAGCGTTTTGAGCCGGCCCGCCGCAAGCATCCATGCCATGCTGGCGCCCGACGTCGCGCTTCCTCCCGCCCGGAGTGACGACCATGGACGACCACCGTGGCGCAGCGCCTCTCGGCTATCTGCTCGAAGCCATCATCGCCGCCGGCCTGATCTGCACCTTCTTCATCTACGGCAGTCCCGGCACCGCGCGCGGGCCGGCGCCGGAGCCGGCCGAAATCGCCAAACTCAGCCCGCGCTGAAGCGTGCATTGCAGCCGGCGCAAGGCTGCCCGGCGCGCGCCTGACGCGGAATGGCCCCGATTCTGCACCGAATTCGCCGGCTTCGCGGCGCCCCTTGGAACGGGCGCGGCCGCCGGCAGTTTGGCAGCCAGGAGATTTCGTCGATGAAAAACGAGACCGGAACTTGGGGCTTGATCCTCGGCGGCTTGGTGGCGCTCGCCGCGGTGTTGTTCATCTTCAGCGACGGCAGTCTGGGCGGCAAGACCACCGTGTCCGGCGACCAGGATCTGCCGCCGATCGCGACCGCCGAGCCGAAATAATCACCACCAGCGCGCGGGCGCAAAGCGTCCCGGCCGCCTGCTCGATCACCTCGGCCAGCGAGAACACCGTCTCCTCGTCGAACGGCCGGCCGATGAGCTGCAGGCCGAGCGGCAGGCCGTGCGCGTCGAGGCCCGCCGGCACCGCAATGCCCGGCAGCCCGGCCATGTTCACCGTCACGGTGAAGACGTCGTTCAGATACATCTCGACCGGATCGGCCCCGCCCTTCTCGCCGAGCCCGAAGGCGGCCGACGGCGTCGCCGGCGTCAGCATGGCGTCGACGCCGTTGGCGAAGGCCTGTTCGAAATCGCGCTTGATCAGCGTGCGCACCTTCTGCGCGCGCAGATAATAGGCGTCGTAATAGCCGGCCGACAGCACATAGGTGCCGATCATCACGCGCCGGCGCACTTCCTTGCCGAAGCCGGCGGCGCGCGTGTTCTCATACATGGCGGTGATGTCGCGCCCGTCGACGCGCAGGCCGTAGCGCACGCCGTCATAGCGCGCGAGATTGGAGGAGGCCTCCGCCGGCGCGACGATGTAATAGGCCGGCAGCGCGTATTTGGTGTGCGGCAGCGAGATGTCGACCAGTTCGGCGCCGGCGGCCTTCAGCCAGTCGCGCCCCTGCGCCCAGAGCTTCTCGATCTCGGCCGGCATGCCGTCGACGCGGTATTCCTTCGGGATGCCGATGCTGCAGCCCCTTCACGCGACTTGCCGACCGCCGCTTCGTAATCCGGCACCGGCAAATCGGCGCAGGTCGTGTCCTTCGGCGTCGTGGCCCGCCATCGAGCGCAGCAGGATCGCCGCGTCGCGCACGCGTGCGCGCGAACGGCCCGGCCTGGTCGAGCGAGGAGGCAAAGGCGACGATGCCCCAGCGCGAGCAGCGGCCGTAGGTCGGCTTGATGCCGACCGTGCCGGTGAAGGCCGCCGGCTGGCGGATCGAGCCGCCGGTGTCGGTGCCGGTCGCGCCCAGGCACAGATTGGCGGCGACCGCGGCGGCCGAGCCGCCGGACGAGCCGCCCGGCGTCAGCGGCGTGTTCGCGCCCTTCCTGCGCCAGGGCGAGATCACGGGGCCGAAATGCGACGTCTCGTTCGACGAGCCCATGGCGAACTCGTCCATGTTGGTCTTGCCGAGCATCACCGCGCCGTCGCGCCAGAGGTTGGCGGTCACGGTCGACTCGTAGGTCGGCACGAAATTCGTCGAGGATGTGCGAGCAGGCGGTCGTGCGCACGCCCTCGGTGCAGAACAGGTCCTTGATGGCGAGCGGAATGCCTTCGAGCGGCCCGGCCTCGCCCTTGGCGATGCGCGCGTCGGAGGCTTTCGCCATCTCGGCGGCGCGCTCCGGCGTCTCCAGCACATAGGCGTTGAGCGCGCGCGCCTTTTCCATGGCGGCGAGATGCGCCTTCGTCAGCTCGAGCGCCGAGAAGCTTTTCTTGCCGAGCCCGTCGCGCGCCTCGGTCAGCGTGAGCGAAGTCAGATCGCTCACGGCTTGCGCTCATCCTCGGCCGGCTGCCGGCGCCTCGGCGGGCGGCGCGTCGCAGGCAAAGCGCGCGGCCTCCTCCTGCTCGCGCAGGAATTTCTCGCGCGCTTCGGGCGTCATCGCCTCGACCATGTCGAAGAAGGCCATTTCGCAGGCGATGCACATCTATTCCACCACCTTCGGCACCAGAAAAAAGTTGTCCTCGCTCGCCGGCGCGTTCTTGACGATCTCCGCGGCGATGCCGCCGTCGGTCACCTCGTCGGCGCGCATTTTCATCTTCATCGGCGTGACCGAGGTCATCGGCTCGACGCCGCTCACGTCCACCTCGGACAATTGCTCGACGAAGGCGAGGATGGCGTTGAGCTCGCCCTGCAGATGCGCGACCTCATCTTCGGCCACGGCGATGCGGGCGAGATGCGCGATGCGGCGGACGGTGTCGGCGTCGACGGACATAGTGGCCCAGCCTATAGCAGAGCGGCTTTCGGCGCGACAACCGGTTAGCCGGCCATGCGCTGCATCAGCGCCTGCGCCTCGTCGGCGAGCTTGCGCGTCAATTCGCGCGCCGGCAGCGCGCGGCCGAGCGCCGGCCGCCTGCCCCGCCCACATCGCGGAGAAATCGCCGGAGCCTTGCGTCTGCGCCTTGGCGTTCAGCGGCGCCAGCGCCCCGCCGGCGAGCGGGAACTCGGGCGCAAGCGGACTGAGCGGCCCCAGTTCGCGCATCACCCGGTTGACGATGCCGCGCGCCGGCCGGCCGGTCATCAGGTTGGTGACCACGGTGCCGTCGTCGCTGGCGCTTCTTCAGCGCGGCACGGTGCGGCGGCAGGATCTTCGACTCCGGGCAATGCAAATACGCGCTGCCGATCTGCACCGCGGCGGCCCCGAGCGCGAGCGCCGCCACGATACCGCGCGCGTCGGAAATGCCGCCGGCCGCGATCACCGGCACTTTCACCGCGTCGACGACCTGCGGCACCAGCGCGAAGGTGCCGGGTTGCGCCGCCAGATTGTCGCTCAGGAAATGGCCGCGATGGCCGCCCGCTTCGAAGCCTTGCGCGATCACCACGTCGCAGCCGTGATCTTCCAGCCAGCGCGCTTCGGCGACCGTGGTGGCGGACCCGAGGATCAGCGAGCCGGCCGCCTGCACGCGCTTAACCAGCGCCGGCGTCGGCAGGCCGAAATGAAAGCTGACCACACGCGGCCTGATCTCCTCCACGACTTCGCAGAGCGCCTCGTTGAACGGCGCGCGGTTGCTCGCCGGCACCGGCGCCGCCGGATCGATGTCGAGTTCGGCGTAATAAGGCTTGAGCGCCTCGCGCCAGGCATGCTCGCGCGCATTGTTGGGCACCGCCGGCCGATGCACGAAGAAGTTCAAATTGAGCGGCTTGCCCGGCGCGGCGGCCTGGAATTGCGCGACTTGCGCACGCAGCTTCTCGGCATCGAGCAGAGCCGACGGCAGCGAGCCGAACGCCGCCGGCTTGCGCGACTGCGATGGCCAACTCGACGTCCATGGCGCCGGCCATCGGCGCCAGCACGATCGGATGCTCGATCCCGAACAGATCGATGAGACGGCGGTCCGGCCACATCGGAAAACATTAGCGCCAATCAGACGAGCACGGCCATTCGCAAGCGGTGAACGGAACCGTCGTGCGGCGTGAAGGCTGTAGCCAAATCCCCGCAATGTGCGGGAAGATGTCGCCCGCGATGACAACCGCACCCGGCCACGGCCGCTATGCCTATTCGCCGATCCCGGCGCGCCCGGTCTATGACTGGCCGCACGGCAAGCGGCTCGCCTTCTATGTCGCGATCAATCTCGAATGGTTCTGCCTTCGGCGAGGGGCTCGGCGCCGAACTCGCGCCCGGCGGGCCGCAGCCGGACGTGCTCAATTACGCCTGGCGCGACTACGGCAACCGCGTCGGCGTTTTCCGGCTGGCCGAATTGATGGCCGAACTGCAATGGCCGGTCTCGCTGCTGGTCAATGCGCGCATGGTGAGCAGGCGCCGCAGGCGATCGAAGCCTTTGCCGGCGCCGAGATCGTCGGCCACGGCCGCAGCAATTCCGAGCGCCAGGGCACGCTGAGCGAAGCCGAAGAGCGCGCGCTGATCGCCGAGACCGGCGCCGCGCTGGAGAATTTCGCGGGCACGCGCCCGCGCGGCTGGCTCGGCCCCTGGATCTCGCAGTCGCCGCTGACGCCCGACCTGCTGCAGGAAGCCGGCTACGGCTACATGCTCGACTGGTGCCACGACGACCAGCCGATCTGGATGAAGACGCGCGCCGGCCGCATCCTGTCGGTGCCCTACCCGCAGGAGCTCAACGACATCCCGCAGATCGTCGCGCGCAAGCGCGAGGGCGGCGAGTTCGCCGACATGATCGTCGACGCCTTCGAGGTGATGGCGGCGGAATGCGAAAAGCGGCCGCTGGTGATGGGCGTCGCGCTGCACCCTTACGTCGTCGGCTGGCCGCACCGCTTCAAGCATCTGGCGCGCGCGCTCAAGCAGGTCGCGCGCCAGGCCGGCGACAAAGTCTGGTTCACCACGCCGGGCGCGATCGCCGCGCACGCGGCGGCGCTGCCGGCCGGCATGGTGCCGTAATCGCGCGCATGCTACCGCTCCGCCATGGCCGTCATTTTGCCGCTCGTTGAAGCCGCCGCGCATCTTGCCGCGCGCGGGGCCTTGCTCGGGCTCGATCTCGGCACCAAGACCATCGGCGTCGCGGTGAGCGATCCCGACCGCAGGCTGGCGGCCGGCGTCGAGACCATCGCGCGCAAGAATTTCACCGCCGACGCGCAGCGCCTGCTCGCGCTCGCCGCCGAGCGCAAGGCCGTCGGCTTGGTGCTCGGCCTGCCGGTCAACATGGACGGCTCGGAAGGCCCGCGCGCGCAATCGACGCGCGCCTTCGCCCGCAATCTCGCCAAGTTGACCGGCTTGCCGATCGCGCTGTGGGACGAGCGGCTGTCGACCGCCGCGGTCGAACGCGAGCTGATCGCCGCCGACATGTCAGCCGCGCCAAACGCGCGGCGGTGATCGATCAGCACGCCGCCGCCTATATCCTGCAAGGCGCGCTCGACCGCCTCGCCAATATGAAAGACTGAGGGCGGGCACGCTGCCCGCCCTCGGTCATCTTTAAGCTCGGCTATCGGCCGTTAGCAGCCGGTGTAGTCGAGCCGGCCGTAGCCCATGTCGACCGCGCAGCTCTCGCCGCGATAGCGATACGGTACGATAGCCATAGGTCGGCGCCGGCTCGTAGGCGGGCGCCGGCTCATACGCATAGGCGCCGTCATCCACGTAACCCGGCTCATAGGCGTAGCCGGGGCCCGGGCCGTAGTAGTAGCCGTCATTGGCGGCGCTTGCCGCCGCCGCGCCGACCACCGCGCCGGCCGCGAAGCCGCCGATGATCGCCGCATTGCGGCCGTTACGCGCCTGGCTCGGCGTCACCGCCGCCAGCGCCAGGGCGCCGGTGAGAGCGGCTGCCGCCGCATACTTAACAATCGTCTTCATTGTGCCTCCTCTGCTCCGTCTGCGGGGCATGAATTTCGCATCCGCAGGGTGCGCGGACACTCGCGGGCCAACCGCGGAACAAGCACGCCAGTTCCTGATTCCCGGCTTTCGCGCCCTTCACGATGGTTTGCGCGCTTACCGAGGAACCAAGCCTTGTGGAGGGCCGGGCGCGCGGCCCTTGCCGGAACAGCCGGTTCCGCCTATAGCAATGGCTTTAATGAACATCGCGCCGAAATCCTCCTTCGTCCTCAGCAGGCGGCATTTGCTGGGGATCGAAGGGCTTTCGCGCGACGGACATTTCCGGCCTGCTCGACCTCGCCGAGGAATTCGTCGAGCTCAACCGCCAGGTCGAGAAGAAGCGCGCCTCGCTGCGCGGCCGCACCCAGATCAATCTGTTCTTCGAAGTCTCGACCCGCACGCAGGCCTCGTTCGAACTGGCCGGCAAGCGGCTCGGCGCCGACGTGATGAACATGTCGGTCTCCTCCTCCTCGATGCGCAAGGGCGAGACGCTGATCGACACCGCGATCACGCTCAACGCCATGCACCCCGACATCCTGGTGGTGCGCCATCACGCCTCCGGCGCGGTCGAGTTGCTGGCGCAGCAAGGTCGACTGCTCGGTGATCAATGCCGGCGACGGCGCGCACGAGCATCCGACGCAGGCGCTGCTCGACGCGCTCACCATCCGCCGCAACAAAGGCGCGCATCGACGGCCTGATGGTCGCGATCTGCGGCGACATCCTGCATTCGCGCGTCGCGCGCTCCAACATCATGCTGCTCAACACCATGGGCGCGCGCGTGCGCGTGGTCGCGCCCTCGACGCTGCTGCCGCCCGGCATCGAGCGCTTCGGCGTCGAGGTCGCGCGCGACATGCGCGAGGGCCTCGCCGGCGCCGACATCGTGATGATGCTGCGGCTGCAGCGCGAGCGCATGAACGGCTCCTACGTGCCGTCGGTGCCGGAATATTTCCACTACTTCGGCCTCGACGAGAAGAAGCTCGCCTACGCCAAGCCGGACGCGCTGGTGATGCATCCCGGGCCGATGAACCGCGGCGTCGAGATCGACTCGATCGTCGCCGACGGCGCGCAGTCGCTGATCCGCGAGCAGGTCGAGATGGGCGTCGCGGTGCGCATGGCGGTGCTGGAAGCGCTGTCGCGGAATTTGCCGAATGCGTAGCTCCCGTCATCCGACGGCCGCATCGTCGATGCGCTCGCGCCCGAATGACAAGGTACTGCGATGCTCTCCGAGCGCCGCCCGATCCTGCTCGCCAACGCGCGGATCGTCGATCCGTCGCGCGACCTCGATTTTCCCGGCGACCTGCTGATCGCCGACGGCGTCATCCGCGAGGCCAAGCACGGCATCGGCGCCGCCGGCGTGCCGGAAGGCACCGAGGTCATCGACTGCCGCGGCAAGCTGGTCGCGCCCGGCCTGGTCGACATGCGCGCCTTCATCGGCGAGCCGGGCGCCGGCCAGCCGCGAGACCTTCGCCTCGGCGAGCCAGGCCGCCGCCGCCGGCGGCGTCACCACCATCATCTGCCAGCCCGACACCTCGCCCGCCATCGACGATCCGGCGATCGTCGACTTCGTGCTGCGCCGCGCGCGCGACACCGCCATCGTGCACGTGCATCCGATGGCGGCGCTGACCAAGGGCCTCGAAGGCGAGGAGATGACCGAGATCGGCCTGCTGAAGGCCGCCGGCGCCGTCGCCTTCACCGACGGCGAGAAAAGCGTCACCAACGCGCAGGTGATGCGCCGCGCGCTGACTTACGCCGGCGATTTCGACGCGCTGATCGTGCATCACACCGAGGATCCCGATCTGATCGGCGACGGCGTGATGAACGAAGGCGAGTTCGCCGCCCGCCTCGGGCTGCTCGGCATTCCCAAGGCGGCCGAGACCATCATGCTCGAGCGCGACATCCGGCTGGTGGCGCTGACGGGCGGGCGCTATCACGCGGCCTCGGTCACCTGCGCGGAATCGCTCGAAGTGCTGCGCGCGCGCCAAGGACGCCGGCCTGAACGTCACCGCCTCGGCCTCGATCAATCACCTCACGCTCAACGAGAACGACATCGGCCCCTACCGCACCTTCCTCAAGGTGGCGCCGCCGCTGCGCGCCGAGGACGACCGCAAGCGCGCTGGTCGAGGCGCTGGCCGACGGCCTGCATCGACGTCGTCATGTCCGACCACAATCCGCAGGACGTCGAGACCAAGCGGCTGCCTTTCGCCGAAGCCGCGCCCGGCGCCATCGGGCTCGAGACCATGCTGACCGCCGGCCTGCGGCTCGTGCACAACGGCGAGCTCGACCTGATGACGCTGCTTGCGCGCGATGTCGACGCGGCCGGCCGAACTGCTCGGCCTGCCCGGCGGCACGCTTGCGCAGCGGCGCGCGCCGCCGACGTGATCGTGATCGACCCCGACGTGCCCTGGGTGCTCGATCCCGACCGAACTCAAGTCGAAGTGCAAGAACACGCCGTTCGACGAGGCGCGCATGCACCGGCCGCGTGGTGCGCACCATCGTCGCCGGCCGCACCGTCTACGAATACTGGTATGACGCCTCGCGCCTCGCCTTCGCGCTCGGCTATCTGCTCGGCTCGATCCCGTTCGGCCTCGTGCTGACGCGCGCGGCCGGCGGGCCCGATCTGCGCGCGATCGGCTCCGGCAATATCGGCGCCACCAATGTGCTGCGCACCGGCCGCAAGGGCCTCGCCGCCGCGACGCTTCTCGGCGACATGCTCAAGGGCACCGCCGCGGTCTTGCTGGCCGCGCATTTTGTCGGCCGCGACGCCGCGCTGGCGGCCGGCCTCGGCGCCTTGCTCGGCCACGTCTTTCCGGTCTGGCTCAAGTTCAAGGGCGGCAAAGGCGTCGCGACCTATATCGGCGTGCTGCTCGGGCTTGCCTGGTCGCGGCGGCGATCTTCGGCGCGATCTGGCTCGCGGTCGCCTGTCTCACCCGCTATTCCTCGCTCGCCGCGCTGATCGCCAGCGCGCTGACGCCGCTCACGCTCTGGCTGATGAGCCGCCCCGACGCCGCCGTGCTCTATGCCGTTCTCACCGCGCTGCTGTGGTTCATGCACCGCGCCAACATCGCCCGCCTGCTGCAAGGCAGCGAACGCAAGATCGGCGCCAAGGCCGCCCCGTCAGGCTGACCCCCGGTTGTATTTTTCACGCCCGGTTGTGCCGCGCCGCCGCTTGCGCGATGCTGTCGCCGCCATCATGACGGGGGGCGGCGTTTGGGCGGACGGCGTCACATTAACCGACGAGCAGCGGCTCGACTGGCTGCGCCTGATCCGCTCCGAGAATGTCGGGCCGCGCACCTTCCGCGAGCTGGTCAATCATTTCGGCGGCGCGCGCGCCGCGCTTGACGCGCTGCCCGCGCTTGCCCGCCGCGGCGGCGCGGCGCGGCCCGGCACGCATCTGCCCGCGCGAGGAGGCCGCAGCCGAGCTGAAGGCGGCGCGCGCCCTCGGCGTGCAATTCGTCGCGCTCGGCGAACCGGACTATCCGCTGCGGCTGCAGATGATCGACGACGCGCCGCCGCTTGCTCGCGGTGCGCGGCAACCGCGCGGTGCTGGCCCGGCCGCTGGTCGCCATCGTCGGCTCGCGCAACGCCTCCGCCGCCGGCGCCAAGTTCGCGCAGTCGCTGGCGCGCGAACTCGGCGAGGCCGGCTTCGGCATCGTCTCGGGTCTGGCGCGCGGCATCGACGCCGCCGCGCATCGCGCGAGCCTCGCGAGCGGCACGGTCGCGGTGCTGGCCGGCGGCCATCGAACGCATCTATCCGCCCGAACACGCCGAGCTTGCCGAAGCGATCTTGGCGCAAGGCGTCGCGCTGTCGGAAATGCCGCTCGCCTGGGAGCCGCGCGCGCGCGACTTTCCCCGCCGCAACCGGCTGATCTCGGGACTGTCGCTCGGCGTGGTGATCGTGGAGGCCGCGCGCCGCTCCGGCTCGCTGATCACGGCGCGGCTTGCCGGCGAACAGGGCCGCGAAGTGTTCGCCGTGCCCGGCTCGCCGCTCGATCCGCGCGCGGAAGGCACCAACGGCCTGCTCAAGCAGGGCGCGACGCTGGTCACCGAGGCCGCCGACGTGATCGCGGTGCTGGAGCCGATCATGGGGCGCAGCGTCGAACTGCCGCCGGCGCGCGAGCCCGAGCCGCGCGCGCCGCCCGAGGCCGAGCCCGGCGACGACGAGCGCGCCCGCATCGTCGGCCTGCTCGGGCCCACCCCGATCTCGATCGACGATCTGGTGCGGCTGTCGCAAAGCTCGCCGGCGGTGGTGCGCACGGTGCTGCTCGAGCTCGAGATCGCCGGCCGGCTCGAACGTCACGGCGGCGCCTTGGTCTCGCTGCTATAACGGCAGCGTCGAATCGAGACGAACGAATGCTCGCCCGCCTCGCTCTGGCTTTCGTGCTGGTTTTCCTCGGCGCCGGCGCGCACGCGCGAGAGCCGTCCTTCGCCGCCTTCGTCCAGGAACTGTGGCCGGACGCGCAGGCCAAGGGCGTCACCCGCGCCACCTTCGACCTCGCGATGCGCGGCGTCACGCCCGATCCGCGCGTCATCGCCGCCACCAAGCGGCAGCCGGAATACGGCAAGCCGTTCGGCGACTACGTCAATGGCATGGTCTCGGCCGACCGCCTCACGCGCGGCAAGCAGAAGATCAAGCAATGGAGCGCGCTGTTCGACACAGTCGAGCGCGGCTTTGCGGTCGACCGCTTGGTGCTGACCGCGCTCTGGGGCATCGAAAGCGACTACGGCGCCGAGAAGGACAGATGGGACGTGTTCCGCTCGCTGGCGACGCTCGGCTACGTGCGCTACCGGCATCCGTATTTCCGCAACGAGCTGATCGTCGCCATGAAGATCATGCAGGACGACCGTCTCCCGCGCGAGAAAATGGTCAGTTCATGGGCCGGCGCCATGGGCCAGACCCAGTTCATGCCGTCGAACTTCGTCGACTTCGCCGTCGACTTCTCCGGCGACGGCCGCCGCGACATCTGGAGCAACGTGCCCGACATGCTGGCCTCGACCGCCAACTATCTGCACAAATCGCAATTGGAGGCCCGGCCTGCCCTGGGGCTTCGAGGTCGTCGTGCCGCAGGGCTTCGACTTCATGCAGAGCCGCGCGCGATTTCGCGCGAATGGCAAAAGCTCGGCGCTGCGCCGCGCCGACGGCAAGCCGTTGCCGCGCGACGGGCGAGGGCATTCTGTTCTTTCCGGCCGGCGCCAAGGGCCCGGCCTTCATCGCCACCGAAAATTTCGCGGTGCTCAAGGAGTACAACAACTCCGATGCCTACGCGGTCGCGGTCGGCCACCTCGCCGACCGCATCAACGGCGGCGCGCCGTTCAAGGCCGCGTGGCCGGCCGACGACCGCCAGCTTTCGCGCGACGCGCGCATCGCGTTGCAGAAAAAACTGGCCGCGCTCGGCTACAAGGTGAACGACTTCGAGGGCCACATCGATTTCGACCTGCGCGACAATATCCGCGCCGAACAAAACAAGCTCGGCATGCTGCCGGACGGCAATCCGACGGCGGCGCTGCTCGCACGCCTGGGCGTGAAAATTCCGTGAGCCAGGGAGCCGGCGATCAAGGTTGGCCGTTCGGCCCGTGCGGGGCTTGACGCGCCCTGCTCTCGGCCTCAAGCCGCGCCATTTCGAGGATGTAGCCGAGCGCCTCGAGACCGTTGCGCCGCGCCATGGTCGAGAGGTCGGCCGACAAAGTCGCGACGTAGCTGGCGACCGCAATACGGGCGCCGGCATCGTCCGGGGCGGGTTGGTCGGTCATCGGCAATCCTGAGGACGCGGCTCGGTCCGGTTTGCGCCGCACTCCGGAGGAAAATACACGTTTCATCGCACAATTATATATCATACATTGAAGTTTTCAAAATTTACGTCCTATGGTTGTAATTAGGCGCAAAGTGAGCCCCGCTGACGCCCAAATTGACTGTTCTGAAACCCCCGCCGGGCACTGTCATTTGACAGCCGGGGCCCGCTTACCCATGTTCCGGCCACGCAAAAGGGGTGGCCAGAGCTTGCAGCGGGGCCGGTAACGGCCCCTAACCCATTGGATTTGCATGAAAATCGTCGTTGTCGAATCGCCGTCCAAGGCCAAGACGATCAATAAGTATCTCGGCCCCGGCTACGAGGTGCTGGCCTCCTTTGGCCATATCCGCGACCTGCCGGCCAAGGACGGCTCGGTCGATCCGGACAACGATTTCAAGATGCTCTGGGAGGTCGACCCCAAGTCGCAACAAGCGCGTCAACGACATCGCCCAGGCCCTCAAGGGCGCCGACAACCTGATTCTGGCCACCGACCCGGACCGCGAGGGCGAGGCGATCTCCTGGCACGTCCTGGAAGTGCTGAAGGAAAAGAAGGCGCTCAAGGACCAGACGGTCGAGCGCGTGGTCTTCAACGCCATCACCAAGCAGGCGGTGACCGAGGCGATGAAGCATCCGCGCGCGATCGACGGCGCGCTGGTCGATGCCTATCTCGCCCGCCGCGCGCTCGATTATCTGGTCGGCTTCACGCTCTCGCCGGTGCTCTGGCGCAAGCTGCCGGGCGCGCGCTCGGCCGGCCGCGTGCAGTCGGTCGCGCTGCGGCTGGTCTGCGACCGCGAGCTCGAGATCGAGAAATTCGTCGCCAAGGAATACTGGTCGATCGTCGCCAAGCTCGCGACGCCGCGCGGCGACAGCTTCGAAGCGCGCCTGGTCGGCGCCGACGGCCAGAAGATCCAGCGCCTCGACATCGGCTCCGGCGCGCAGGCCGAAGCCGATCTCAAGCGCGACTTGGAAAGCGCGAGCTTCACCGTCGCCGCGGTCGAGGCCAAGCCCGCGCGGCGCAATCCGCCGCCGCCCTTCACCACCTCGACCATGCAGCAGGAAGCGAGCCGCAAGCTCGGCTTCGCGCCCGCGATCGCCATGCGGCTGGCGCAGCGGCTCTACGAAGGCGTCGAGATCGACGGCGAGACCACCGGCCTCATCACCTATATGCGCACCGACGGCATCGACATGGCGCCGGAAGCGATCGCCGACATCCGCGCCATGCTCGGCAAGAATTACGGCAAGGAATACGTGCCGGCTTCGCCGCGCGACTATCACAACAAGTCGAAGAACGCGCAGGAAGCGCACGAAGCGGTGCGCCCGACCAGCGCCAGCCGCACGCCCGGCCGAGGTCGCCAAATATGTCGACCGCGACCAGGCCCGGCTCTACGAGCTGATCTGGAATCGCGCGGTCGCGAGCCAGATGGAATCCGCCGAGCTCGAGCGCACCACCGTCGATATCGTCGCCAAGGCCGGCAGCCGCACCATCGACCTGCGCGCCACCGGCCAGGTGGTGAAGTTCGACGGCTTCCTCACGCTCTATCAGGAAGGCCAGGACGAAACCGCCGAAGACGACGAGTCGCGCCGCCTGCCGGCGATGGCGCAGGGCGAGGCGCTCGCCAAGCAGGCGATCGAAGCCGCGCAGCATTTCACCGAGCCGCCGCCGCGCTTCTCCGAAGCGGCGCTGGTCAAGCGCATGGAAGAGCTCGGCATCGGCCGGCCCTCGACCTACGCCTCGATCCTGCAAGTGCTGCAGGACCGCGGCTATGTGCGCATCGACAAGAAGCGGCTGATCCCCGAGGACAAGGGCCGCGTCGTCGTCGGCTTCCTGGAAAGCTTCTTCACAGCGCTACGTCGAATACGATTTCACCGCCGCGCTCGAAGAGCAGCTCGACCGCATCTCCAACAACGAGATCGATTGGAAGAAGGTGCTGCGAGGACTTCTGGACCGGCTTCATCGGCGCGGTCAACGACATCAAGGAACTGCGCATCACCGCAGGTGCTCGACGCGCTCAACGAGCTGCTCGAGCCGCACATCTTCCCGGCGCGCGCCGACGGCGGCGACGCGCGCCAGTGCCCGCAATGCGGCACCGGCAAGCTGTCGCTCGAAGTCGGACGCTTCGGCGCCTTCATCGGCTGCTCGAACTATCCGGAATGCAACTTCACCCGGCAGATGACGCCCGGGCGCCGACGGCAGCGCAGCGCGCACCAAGGTGCTGGGCGACGACCCGGACACCGGTCTCGAGGTCACGTTGCGCGGCGGCCGCTTCGGCACCTATCTGCAGCTCGGCGAGCAGGTCAAGCCGCCGAAGCCGAAGAAGGGCGAGAAGAGCAGGAAGTCGAGAAGCCCAAGCGCGCCAGCCTGCCGAAAGGCGTCGCGCCCGACGACATCGATCTCGACAAGGCGCTGGCGCTGCTGGCGCTGCCGCGCGAAGTCGGCAACATCCCGGAAGACGGCGAGCCGATCATCGCCGGCGTCGGCCGCTTCGGGCCTTACGTCAAGCACGGCAAGACCTACGCCAACCTCGAAGACGGCGACGACGTCCTCACCGTCGGCCTCAACCGCGCGGTGCACCTTGATCGCCGAGAAGAACGCCAATCCCGGCAAGGGCCGCCGCTTCGGCGCCGATCCGGGCAAGGCGCTCGGCGAGCATCCCGACAAAGGCGGGCCGATCGTGGTCAAGAACGGCCGCTATGGCCCCTATGTCAGCCACAACGGCGTCAACGCCACGCTCACCGGCGACAAGACGCCCGACACCATCACGCTCGACGAGGCGGTCGTGCTGCTCGACGCCCGCGCCGACCAGATGGGCAATTCGCCGAAGCGCCGCAGAGCCGCCGGCCGCAAGAGCAAGCGTCCGGCAAGGCCGCGGCCTCGACCGGCCGCCAAGCCGAAGAAACGCGCCGCTGCTAAAGCCGAAAAGAGCAGCCGTTGCCGCCGAAGCCAAGCCGCGCGCGGCCGATGCAAGGCCACCGCCGCCGAATACGGCTGGCGAAGCTGACGTTCGATCACTACATTGCACATTGCAACGCGCCGATTTGGCGCAGGAAATTCTCATTTTGAACAAGCCAATCAAAACAACACCCTCCCTTCCCTCCAAGGCTGAACATCCTCGCCTTCATCGGCGAGCAGCCCGGCAAGGTCGGCACCCGCGAGATCGCCCGCGCCTTCGGCCTGAAGAACGCCGACGCGCGCCGAGCTCAAGCGCATGCTGCGCGACCTGGCCGACGAAGGCGCGATCGAGAAGCGCGCGCAAGAAGCTGCACCAGCCCGGCACGCTGCCCTCGACCGTGCTCGCCGACGTCACCGCGCGCGACGCCGACGGCGAACTGATCGCCACGCCCGACGAATGGGACGAGGCGGCGCACGGGCCGGCGCCGAAGATCCGCATCGCACGTCCCGCGCAAGCCGCGGCCTGGCGAAGCCGCCGGGCTCGGCGACCGCGTGCTGCTGCGCGTCGAGGAAACCGAGGACGACGACGGCATCCGCCACCGCGGCCGCGTCATCAAGATCATCGACCATCCCAAGCAGCGCGTGCTCGGCATCTTCCGCGCACTGCCCGAACGGCGGCGGCCGGCTCGAGCCGGTCGACAAGAAAATGCTCGGCAAGGAGCTGGCGATCCCGCCCGGCGCCAGCGCCAGACGCGCAGGACGGCGACCTGGTCGCGGTCGAGACCGGCCGCGCGCCGCGGCTCGGCCTGCCGACCGGCCGCGTGGTCGAGCGGCTCGGCTCGCTCAAGAGCGAGCGCGCGGTCAGCCTGATCGCCATCCACGCCCACGGCATCCCGCACGTGTTCCAGCCGCGAGACGCTGGCCGAGGCGGAAGCCGCCAAGCCGGCGACGCTGGCGCGGCCGCGAGGACTGGCGCGAGCTTGCCGCTCGTCACCATCGATCCGCCCGACGCCAAGGATCACGACGACGCCGTGCATGCCGAGCCCGACACGACCCGGCAACAATCACGGCGGCTTCATCGTCACCGTCGCCATCGCCGACGTCGCCCATTACGTGACGCCCGGCTCGGCGCTCGACCGCGAGGCGCTGGTGCGCGGCAACTCGGTCTATTTCCCCGACCGCGTGGTGCCGATGCTGCCGGAGCGCATCTCCAACGATCTGTGCTCGCTGCGGCCGCGCGAGGACCGCGCCGCGCTCGCCGTGCGCATGGTGATCGGCGCCGACGGCCGCAAGCGCTCGCACACCTTCCACCGCGTGATGATGCGCTCGGCCGCCAAGCTGTCCTACCAGCAGGCGCAGGCCGCCATCGACGGCCGCACCGACGACACCACCGGCCCGCTGCTCGAGCCGGTGCTCAAGCCGCTCTACGCCGCCTACGAGGCGCTCAAGCGCGCGCGCGACGAGCGCGCAGCCGCTCGATCTCGATCTGCCCGAGCGCAAGATCCTGCTCAACGCCGACGGCACCGTCGACCGCGTGATCACGCCGGAGCGGCTGGAGGCGCACCGGCTGATCGAGGAGTTCATGATCCTCGCCAACGTCGCCGCCGCCGAGACGCTGGAAAAGGCGCGCGTGCCGCTGATCTATCGCGTGCACGACGAGCCGTCGCTGGAGAAGATCGACGCGCTGCGCGAGTTCCTCGCAACGCTCGACATCTCCTTTCGCCAAGGCCGGCGCGCTGCGGCCGGAAGCCTTCAACCGCATGCTGGCGCGGGTGAAGGGCCGCGACGCCGAGCAGCTGGTCAACGAGGTGGTGCTGCGCACGCCAGGCGCAGGCCGAATACGCCGCCGAGAATTACGGCCACTTCGGCCTCAACCTGCGCCGCTACGCGCATTTCACCTCGCCGATCCGCCGCTACGCCGACCTGATCGTGCATCGCGGGCTGATCCGCGCGCTCAAGCTCGGCGACGGCGGCTGCCCGAGAGCGACCGACCGCAAGCAGCTGGCCGAGATCGCCGCGCAGATCTCCGCCGCCGAGCGCCGCGCCATGGTGGCCGAGCGCGAGACCAACGACCGGCTGATCGCGCATTTCCTCGCCGACCGCATCGGCGCCACCTTCGAGGGCCGCATCTCCGGCGTCACCCGCGCCGGCCTGTTCGTGAAGCTCGACGACACCGGCGCCGACGGCTTCGTGCCGGCGCGCACCATCGGCGACGAATATTTCCGCTACGACGAGGCGCGCCACGCCATGGTCGGCGCGCCGCAGCGGCGAGACCTACCGGCTCGGCGACCGCGTCACCGTGAAGCTGGTCGAGGCGGCGCCGGTTGCCGGCGCGCTGCGCTTCGAGCTTTTCTCGGAAGGCCGGCAGAGCCGCCCGCCGCGTCCTGCGCATCAATCGCGGCGCGACCGGGCGCAGCAATACCGCCGCGCAAGCAAACAACGGACGGCACGATGATGCGCGACACCTCGCAGCTCGGCAAAGTCTGGGCCGAGCGCATGACCAAATCCGAGCGCGACACAGTCCTTTCCCGACAGCGAGCCGCGCGACGCCGCGACCATGATGCTGATCGACCGCTCCGGGCCCGTGCCCAAGGTGCTGCTCGGCCGCCGCCACGCACGGCCACAAGTTCATGCCGGGCAAGTTCGTGTTCCCGGGCGGGCGCATCGAGGCGCTCGACGCCACGATGTCGGCGGTGAGCGAGATCCATCCCGACATGGCAGGCCAAGCTCAACGAGCGCGTCGCCAATGCCGAGCCCGCAATTCGCGCGCGCGCTGGCGCTTGACCGCCATCCGCGAGGTGGCCGAGGAGACCGGCCTGCTGCTCGGCGTCAAAGGCAGCACGCCGCCGCAAACGCCGGGCGAGATCTGGAGCGAATTCGCCAAGGCCAGGTGCATCCCGACCTGGGCAATATCCATTTCATCGCCCGCGCCATCACGCCGCCGCGCCGGCCGCGCCGCTTCGACACCCGCTTTTTCACCGCCGATGCGTCCGCCATCGCGCACACAGATCGAAGGCGTGGTCGGCCCGGATTCCGAACTGGTCGAGCTGGCCTGGGTGCCGATCGAGGAAGCCGCCCATCTCGACATGCCGACCATCACCGGCATCGTGCTGGAGGAACTGCTCGCCCGCGTCGAAGCCGGCATGGGCCAGCGCTGCCGGTGCCGTTCTATTTCATGGTCGAGACAGCAGTTTTCCGGGAGCTGCTGTAAGACGCTGAAATCCGCCGTTTCTTGACATTTGCCGGTCCGGCGCTAGGTTCCGCGCCAACCGACCGCCGCCGCTAGAAATCCGAGGGTTCCATGGCCAAAGCCGTCAGTCTGAAGATCAAGCTCGTCTCGAGCGCCGACACCGGCCACTATTACGTGACCAAGAAGAATTCGCGCACGCAGACCGAGAAGCTGGTCAAGAAGAAATACGATCCGATCGCCAAGAAGCACGTCGAGTACCGCGAATCCAAGATCAAGTGAGCGCAATGAGCCCTGCTCTGCTGCGCGCCGTCTTCGTCGCCTTGCTGTTGTTGCCGCTCGCCGCCGGCGGCGCCGGCGCCATGGAGAAGCACCGCCTGGCGCTGCAGATCAGCGACAACGACCCGGCCAAGATGAATGCCGTGCTCAACGTCGCCGCCAACGTGTCGAAATATTATTCCGACAAAGGCGACGAGGTCGAAATCCAGATCGTCGCCTTCAATGCCGGCCTGCACCATGCTGCGCGCCGACAAGTCGCCGGTGCTCGAGCGGCTCAAAGTCGTTCAAGCAGGGCATGCCGAACGTCTCCTTCATGGCCTGCGAGAACACGCTCGAGGCCATGACCCGCAAGGAAGGCAAGGAGCCGCCGCTGGTCGAGAACGCCACGCGCGTGACCGCCGGCGTGGTGACGCTGATCGAGCTCGGCGAAAAAGGCTGGACCATCGTCCGGCCGTAGCCGCTTCATCGTCAAGTCTCCTCGTCGTCAGCCGGGACTCGTACCCGGAGATCTCGATAGCCGGTGGCTACGGGTCCCGGCCATGCTTCGCTCGACCGGGATGACACGGAAGAAGCGGCCGGCCGACTCGACACCTTACGCCGCGTCCGGCACCACGCGGTTGCGGCCGTCGCGCTTGGCGCGATAGAGCGCCTGGTCGGCGCGCTTGAGGATGGCCGCGGCGGTGTCGGTCGGCGCTCACCAGCGCGGCGATGCCGATCGAAATCGTGACGTCGAGATTGCGCGCAGCCCTGCTGGATCGCGAACGGCTCGGTGGCGATGCGCCGGCGCAGCCGCTCGGCCACCATGGTGGCGACCGCCATGTCGGTTTCCGGCATCACGATCACGAATTCCTCGCCGCCGTAGCGGCAGGCAAGATCGATGTTGCGGATCGACTTGCGCATGCGCAGCGAGAATTCGCGCAACACGTCGTCGCCGGCGTCGTGGCCGTGGCCGTCATTGATCGCCTTGAAGTAGTCGATGTCGAGCACCAGCACCGCGATCGGCTTGCCGCGCGTCGGCCGCCTGCTCGACCAAGGTCGCCAGATGCGTTTCCATGTAGCGGCGGTTGAACAGCCCGGTGAGCGCGTCGGTGATCGCCATCTCGATCGACATCTGCACGTTGTCGCGCAGCCGCTCGGTGTAGCGCTTCTTCTTGATCTGCGTGCGCACGCGCGCCAGCATCTCGTTCTTGTCGATCGGCCGCATCAGATAGTCGTTGACGCCGATCTCCAGCCCGCGCACCAGCCGCGCATTGTTGTCGGCTTCGGCGACCGCCAGGATCGGCACGTTGCGCGTGCGCTCGAGCGAGCGCACCTGGCTGCACAGCCGCAAGCCGTCGAAATCCTTCAGGCCGAGCGAGACGATCACCAGGTCGTAATTGCCCTCGGCGGCGTGGAACAGCGCTTCGTTCGGATTGTTCCTCGACGCTCGACGGTGTGCTCGGCCGACAGCGTCGCCGACGATGCGCTCGTAGGACGAGGCGCGGTCGTCGACGATCAGGATGCGGCCGTTGCGGCCGGTTTCGGCGACCGCCTCGCGCTCCGGGCTCTCGATGCCGATTTCCTTGGAGGTGACCGCGCGCATGCGCAGCTCGTCGGTCACCATCTTGAGCCGCGCCAGCGAACGCACGCGCGAGACCAGCGCCACGTCGGTGACCGGCTTGGTGAGGAAATCGTCGGCGCCGGCCTCCAGCCCGCGCACGCGGTCGGAGGGCTGGTCGAGCGCGGTCACCATCACCACCGGAATGTGGTGGGTCAGCGGGATTGGACTTGAGCTTGCGGCAGACCTCGAAGCCGTCCATGTCCGGCATCATCACGTCGAGCAGCACGATGTCGCATTCGGCGCGCTCGCAGACGCGCCAGCGCCTCGCGCCCGTTATAGGCGGTGATGACGTCGAAATATTCGGCCGACAGCCGCGCTTCCAGGAGCTTCACGTTGGCCGGCACGTCGTCGACGACGAGAACGCGGGCGGTCATGTGCACCTCAGGCGGTCCCCAGGAAATGCCGGATGGTCTCGATGAACTTGCCGACCGAGATCGGCTTCGACAGATAGGCCTCGCAGCCGCCCTCGCGGATGCGCTCCTCGTCGCCCTTCATGGCGAAGGCGGTGACCGCCACCACCGGGATCGCCTTGAGCTCGGGGTCGTCTTTCAGCCATTTGGTCACTTCGAGGCCGGACACTTCCGGCAATTGGATATCCATCAGGATCAGGTCGGGCCGGTGCTTGCGCGCGAGATCGAGCGCTTCGATCCCGTTGCGGGTGCCGACGGTCTGGTAGCCGTGCGCTTCCAGCAGATCGTGGAAGAGCTTCATATTCAGCTCGTTGTCCTCCACGATCAGGACGGTCTTCGGCATCGATCTCCCGCCCCATTTGTCCCCAATGCGCCTGCCCGGCGCGGATGGCGTCGCCAGTCCCTGCGCGCTCGGGCATGATGCGTCACGGTAGTGCCGATTTGTTACGGAAAGGCAAATTTGAGCGATGAAACCCGCCTTGGCCATGGCCCAAGAGGCGGCAGAAGCGCTGGCGATTCAGGCGCTTACCTACATTGCCGGCGACGGCGAACGGCTCGGGCGCTTTCTCGCCGCAACCGGCATCGGGCCGGCCGAGATTCGCCGCGCCGCCACGCGAGCCCGGGTTTCCTGCTGGGCGTGCTCGACTACCTCGCCGGCGACGAGCGCCTGCTCACCGGCTTTGCCGCACGAGGCCGGTTTCGATCCGGCCGACGTCGGCAAAGCGCCGCCTGGTGCTGAGCGGCGACAGTGGGAGCGCGAGATACCATGAGCTTCTGCCGCGACTGCCTGGCCGATGCGCCGGACACGGCCAAGCGCTGCCCGGCCTGCGGCTCGCCGCGGCTGGCGCGCCATCCGCGAACTCGACCGGCTGACCATCGCCCATGTCGATTGCGACGCCTTCTACGCCACCATCGAGAAGCGCGACGATCCGTCGCTGATCGACAAGCCGGTGATCGTCGGCGGCGGCAAGCGCGGCGTGGTCGCGGCCTGCTGCTATGTCGCGCGCACCTACGGCATCCGCTCGGCCATGCCGATGTTCGAGGCCATGCGCCGCTGCCCGCGACGCGGTGGTGATCAAGCCGAACATGGCGAAATACGTCGAGGTCGGCCGCGCGGTGCGCGCCATGATGCTGCGCGCTGACGCCGCTGGTCGAGCCGCTGTCGATCGACGAGGCCTTTCTCGATCTCACCGGCACCGAGCGGCTGCACGGCATGAGCGCCGCCAAGGTGCTGGCGCGCTTCGCGCTTGCCAGGTCGAGCGCGAGCTCGGCATCACGGTTTCGATCGGCCTGTCGGCCAACAAGTTCCTCGCCAAGATCGCCTCCGACATGGACAAGCCGCGCGGCTTTGCCGTGCTCGGCCAGGACGAGGCCGTGGCGTTTCTGGCGGCAAAGCCGGTCGGCTTCATCTACGGCGTCGGCGCGGTCAGCGCCGCCAAGCTGGCCGCCGACGGCTACCGCCTGATCGCCGACCTGCAGCGCGCCGAGGAACACGACCTGATGCGCCGCTACGGCGAGGAAGGCGCGCGGCTGTGGCGGCTGGCGCGCGGCATCGATGCCCGCAACGTCGATCCCGAACGCGACACCAAGAGCATCTCGGCGGAGACCACCTTCGAGCGCGACATCGGCGAATTGCGCCCGCTCGAGCAGACATTGTGGGAGCTGACCGAACGGGTTTCGCGCCGGCTCAAGGCCGCGGCGCTCGCCGGCTCGACCGTGACGCTCAAGCTCAAGAGCGCCGACTTCAAGATCCGCACGCGCGCGCGCGCGCTCGGCGCGCCGACGCAACTCGCCGCGCGCATCTATCGCCGCCGGCCGCGATCTGCTCGAGCGCGAGGTCGGCGCCACGCGCTATCGCCTGATCGGCATCGGCGTCAGCCAATTGGAAGACGCCGCCGGCGACGATCTCGCCGATCTCATCGACCGCCGCAGCGCGCAGGCCGAACACGCGGTCGACCGGCTGCGCGAGAAATTCGGCCGCGACGCGGTGGTGAAGGGCCTGGCGATCGAGGAGGAGTGACGGGGTCGGGCTTGTCGCGGCCAGTCGCTACGGACAGGGCTTCGCCTTCTTCAGGTCGAGCGAGGTCAACTCGCCGGACAGCGTGAAGTCGCTGTAGTCGAGCATGAGCGCGCGCGAAATGCCGTTTTCGTAGAGCTCGAAGGTGATGGCATAGACCGGCGTCTGCTCGCCGATGCTCGGCTTGCCCTCGTCCTGCTGCTCGAAATAGCTGATGGTCACCGGCCAGCGCGTCATGCCGGCGAGCGCCGGGATCTTGCCGGCCGCGTCGTCCGGCGGCTTCTCGCCGGGCGCGATCGGCTTTCCGATCACGGTCAGCGTGTTGTAGAGCTTCTGCCCGTTCTCGGAGCCGTCATAGACCGGAAATTCCAGGATGGTCTTGCCCTCGCGCGCCGCCTCGATGATGCGCCGCATGTGCTCGGTCGGAAACACCGCGCCGGCCGGTGACGGCGAGCTTCTTCTGCTTCGGCTTGCTTGAGCGTGACGGTGACCGTCTTTTGCGTGCGGTCGGCATGGCCGTCGACCGCGTCGGTCTGCTCGTCGTTGAGCAGGTTCTGCGAATTGAAGCGGAATGCTTGGCGTCGCCGTCTTCCCAGGTGGTCGAGCGCAGATCGCTGAGCGCCGCCTTGCCCTCGCCCGCAATCGAGCTCCGACACCTGGCGGAATTGCAGCGTCGTAGCCTTCGCAGGCGTTGCCGGAGAAATCGTACAGAATGCGCCCGCGCACCGCCTCGATGCTGCGCGCTGCCGCGCGACTTCGACAGCTTGAGATCGTAGACCGCCCGGTGCGGCGCCAGAACGACGGCGCCGGCGGGCGCCGCGCCGGCCGGCGCGGCGGCGGCCGGATCAAGCGCCGGCCAATGGCCAGAGCAGCGCGGCGAGCGGCAGCAGGCGTCGGGCAGTGGCTGGCATCATCGCGGATCTCCGGCTGGCCGCCGTGTGGTCGGCACGAACTCAGCAAGATGCACGAAAGGGGCAAGATAGAGGCCGCCTTGGCGCCGACATGGCGGGCAACTGGCGGGCCAACTTGGGCCGGCCATCTTGCGCCCATGGGCCGGTTCGGCCAAGACACCGGTCAAGCAGATTGCCACGCCAGTTGAGGAGATCGCCATGGCCGGAACGGTCGAAAAAAAGCTCGCGAGCCTCGGCATCGCACTGCCGACGCCGGCAGCGCCGATCGCCAATTACGTGCCCTTCGTGCGCAGCGGCAATCTGCTGGTCGGTCTCCGGCCAGCTCTGCTTCGGCGCCGACGGCAAGCTGGTCGCCAAGGGCCAGCTGGGCGGCGGCGTGTCGGTCGAGGACGGGCAGAAGGCGGCGCGCGCCTGCGCCATCAATCTGCTGGCGCAGGTCAAGGCCGCGCTCGGCGACCTCGACAAGGTCGCCCGCGTGGTGCGGCTCGGCGGCTTCATCAATTCGGCGCCCGGCTTCACCGACGGACCGAAGGTCATGAACGGCGCCTCCGACCTGATGGTGGAGGTGTTCGGCGACAAGGGCCGCCACGCCCGCACCACCGTCGGCGTCTCGGCGCTGCCCGCCGACGCCGCCGTCGAGGTCGAAGGCGTGTTCGAGGTGACTTAGCGCCATGCCCGGCCTCGCCTGGCTGACCGCGCGACCGATCGCCCATCGCGGCCTGCACGACGCCGCGGCCGGCGTGATCGAGAACACGCGCCGGCGCCTTCGCCGCGGCCATCGCCGGCGGCTACGGCATCGAATGCGATCTGCAGATCAGCGCCGACGGCGAGGCCATGGTGCATCACGACGATGCGCTCGGCCGCCTGACCGAAGGCAGCGGCCGCCTCGCCGAGATGAGCGCGGCCGCGCTCAAGGCGGTGCGCTTCAAGGCGAGCGGCGACCGCATGCTGCACGCTGGGCGAACTGTGCGATCTGGTCGCCGGCCGCGTCACGCTGCTGCTCGAGCTCAAGAGCCGTTTCGACGGCGACAGGCGGCTGGCGCAGCGCGCCGCCGCGGTGCTGCGCGGACTATGCCGGCCCGGTCGCGGTGATGTCGTTCGATCCCGGCCATGGTGGCGGCGTTGCGCGAGATCGCGCCGCACCTCACGCGCGGCATCGTCGCCGAGCGGCATTACCGGCAGGCGCGAATGGCCGACGCTGCCGCGCCGGCGCGCTTTCGCCATGGCGCATCTGCTGCATTGCCGCGCGCACGCGCCCGCATTTCGTCGCCTATGCGGTGCGCGATCTGCCGGCGGCGGCGCCGCTGATCGCGCGACGTGTCTTCGGCTGCCGCTGCTGACCTGGACCGTGCGCAGCGAGGACGACCGCCGGCGCGCCGCGCGCTATGCCGACCAGATGATTTTCGAAGGCTTTCGGCCGTAACGCCTGCCGCCGGCGCGGGTTGCGTTGCGGCGAAGCGGCTGACCGCCGCACGATTTAGGGCATAAAGTCGGGCTAGAAGGCCGCCGATGACCGAACTGCGCATCCGTATTGTCCCATCTCTGGCCGAGGTCCCCGCCGCGCGCCTGGGACGCCTGCGCCGGCGCGTGCGGCGCCGGCCCCTTGGCGCCGGACGCTAAAGTAATGGATGAGGATAACTTGTCCGCTGAATTATCCACACGAGGACAAGTCCATAACCCATTTATTTCTCACGATTTCTTGTCATCTCTTGAACAGTCCGGCTCGGTCGGCGGCCGCACCGGCTGGCAGCCGCAACATCTGCTGGCGGAGGACGCCGAGGGCGCCCTGCTCGGCTGCGCCCCCTGCTACGTGAAGAGCCATTCGCGCGGCGAATACGTCTTCGACCACGGCTGGGCCGACGCCTTCGAGCGCGCCGGCGGCGACTACTACCCCAAGCTCCAGGTGGCGGTGCCGTTCACGCCGGTGACCGGCCCGCGCCTGCTCGCCCGCCCCGGCCCGGCGGCCGAGGCGGTACGCGGCGGGCTCGCCGACGCGCTCGCCGAGATCACGCACGGCGAGCGAACTGTCCTCGGCCCACGTCACCTTCCTCACCGAGCCGGAATGGCGCGCGCTCGGCGCAGCGCGGCTTCCTGCAACGCACCGACCAGCAATTCCACTGGGAGAATGCCGGCTACGCGACGTTCGAGGATTTCCTCGACCGCGCTCTCCTCGCGCAAGCGCAAGACCATCCGCCGCGAGCGCAAGGAGGCGCTCGCCCCCGGCATCGAGGTGCATTGGCTCACCGGCTGCGACCTGACCGAGGCGGTCTGGGACGCCTTTTTCGCCTTCTACATGGAGACCGGCTCGCGCAAATGGGGCCGGCCTTATCTGACGCGCGAATTCTTCTCGATCGTCGGCGAGAAAATGGCCGACCGCATCCTGCTGGTGATGGCCAAGCGCGCCGGGCGCTGGATCGGCGGCGCGATCAATTTCATCGGCGCCGACGCGCTCTACGGCCGCAACTGGGGCGCCATCGAGCACCACCCGTTCCTGCATTTCGAGCTGTGCTACTACCAGGCCATCGACTACGCCATCGCCCACAAGCTCGCGCGCGTCGAGGCCGGCGCCCAGGGCGAGCACAAACTGGCGCGCGGCTACCTGCCGAAAACCACCTATTCGGCCCATTTCATCGCCAATGCCGGCCTGCGCCGGGCGGTGGCCGATTATCTGGCGCGCGAGCGCGCCTATGTGGCGGCGGCCGGCGAGGAGCTTGCGGCGGCGGCGCCGTTCCGCAAGGATTTGGTCGAACAGGAGTGACATGATCCGACAGTCGGACGACGTAAGCTCATGCGAAGATCTGAAGCCGGGGAGCGCCGATGCCGAGCTACGACCCCAACAACATCTTCGCCAAGATCCTGCGCGGCGAATTGCCCTGCTACAAGGTCTACGAAGACGACAAGGCGCTCGCCTTCCTCGACATCATGCCGCGCGCGCCCGGCCATACTCTGGTGCTGCCCAAGGCGCCGGCGCGCAACATCCTCGACGTGGCGGCCGACGATCTCGCCCATGTCGTCAAGGTGGCGCAAAAGATCGCCAAAGGCTGCCATGACGGCGCCTTGGGTGCCGACGGCGTCACCCTCCAGCAATTCAACGAAGGCGCCGGCGGGCAGGTGGTGTTCCACCTGCACGTCCACGTCATCCCGCGCAAGACCGGCGTCGCCATGAAGCCGCCGGCGAGCGAGAAGGAAAAGCCCGAGGTGCTGGCCGAGCAGGCCAAGAAACTGGCCGCCGCGATCGCCGCGCTCTAGCGCGCGACGACCTCAGTCACTCCGCCGCTTCGGCATGCCGATTGACGTTGCTTTCGGCGATCTGCGTCAGCGTTTCGTCGGTTTTCTTTTCTTCCTGCAAGGTCTGTTCGAGCAGCCGCGCGGCGTCCTGCAGCCCGAGTTCCTCCGCCCAGGTCTTCATCGTGCCGTAACGCGAGATTTCGTAGTGCTCGACCGCCTGCGCGGCGGCCAGCAGCCCGGCGTCGAGCGCCGGCGAGCCCTTGTATTCCTTCATGATTTCCGCGCCCTCATCGGTGATGCCGACGATGGCGTCGCAGGTCTTGCCTTGCGGCTTCTTGTCGATCGCCTTGAACACCCGTTCCAGCCGGTCGACGTGGCCTTCGGTTTCGCCGCGGTGCTTGGCGAAAGCGCGCTTGAGGTCGGCCGATTGCGCCGCCTTCTCCATCTTGGGAAGGGTGGCGAGGATCTTCTTTTCGGCGAAGTAGATGTCTTTCAGCGTATCGTGAAAAAGCTCGTCGAGCTGTTTGGCTTTCTTGGCCATGGACTCCTCCCGGGGTGATATTCGGGAGACAACGTGGTCATGGCTGCTCCGTTCCGCCCGCGGGCGGCGACGGCACTCGCTCGACGGCAGCACGGCGCTAGGCCTTGATCAGCGGCACCTTCGGCACCGAGCCGCGCTTGCCCTCGCCTTTCGGCTTCGGCCGCGGCGAGCGGCGCTTGGCCTTGGCGGCCGCCGGCAGCTTCTCCGGCTTGGGCGTGACCGGGCCATCGAGGAACTCGAAGCCGAGCCTGTCGCGGCCGTTCTCGTCCTTGC
>CAVPTM010000009.1:0-47553 GCA_963708635.1 uncultured Alphaproteobacteria bacterium
TGGTGTGGGACGAAGTGAAGTATCAGGGCGACAGCGTCGCGCTCGGCATCAACTCCGACGCCGTCTATGGCGGCATCGGCGCCACCGCCAGTGCGCTCGAACTCACCACCGCGTGGGCGGTGAACGCGGCCTTTACCCACAACTGGAATGCCGCTTGGAAGTCCACTCTGTGGGGTTCCTATATGGCCCAGATGTACAACAGCAACGCCAACGCGATGCTGTGCTCGGCGGCGGGTCCTGGCGGCGGTACCGGTGCGGGCACGACCGCAGTTGCGGTCCCCGGCTGCAACATGAACTGGTCCATGTGGGGCGCCGGCTTGCGCACCCAGTGGGCGGTTTCAAGCACGTTCCAGATCGGTCTGGAAGTGCTCTACGCCAACCTCAACGGTTTGAGACTCGCCGACGGGGACCGCTTTCCTCGCGGCAAACGTCACCAAGCCGGCGGGCCTCTACACCCTCGACGACCAGAACGTCTGGGCGGTTCGTCTGCGCGTGAACCGCGACTTCTATCCTTGATCGGATGATCGTCGTTTGAGACATGACCCTCGGCGGGCAACCGCCGGGGGTTTTTTCAAATTGCCTGGTCATTATGTTCGGTCGGCGGCCATCCAAATCGCGTCACGTCTCGCACTCCGGTCGAACTGCTCTATCTCGACCGGCGCGCCTTGCCACCAAGGTTCGCATGGCGGCGCCAGCGACCCGCGGCGCTCTCCGGCCCTGCGCGCCGCGCGTTCTCCATTGCCAGCAAATCGGCTTGGCTCTATACGAACGCGGCATTCTCCGGAGCGATCCGTTATGGCTGCACGCATCTACAAGCCCGCCAAAACCGCCATGCAGTCGGGCCAGGCCAATACCAAGGCCTGGGTGCTCGATTTCGAGCCGGAGGAGCCGCGCCAGGTCGAGCCGCTGATGGGCTGGACCTCTTCGGGCGACATGCGCCAGCAGTTGCGGCTGCGCTTCGCCAGCAAGGAAGAGGCGGTCGCCTATTGCGAGCGCCACGGCATGGCCTACCAGGTGTTCGAGGCCAAGCCGGCCGAGCCGGCGCGCCATCTCTTATTCCGACAATTTCGCCTTCATACGCGCCGCGACGCCTGGACCCACTGACCAGGCGTCAGGCATCGCTTCGGATCTCTGATCACTGATTTCCGGCTGCCGGCAGTTCGCGGCCTTGCGTCGCCGCGCGCTGGCGCAGCAAAGCCGTGAAACGCTCCTCCGGCATCGGCTGGCCGAGCAGGAAGCCCTGGCCGTAGTCGCAGCCCATGCTCACCAGCGCGACCGCGTCGGCGGCCTTCTCGATGCCCATGGCGACGGTGCTGCGGCCGAAATTATGCGCCAGATCGATCACCGTCTTGCAGAGCGGGGCGTTGACCCGGTCGGTGCCGCAATCGGCGACGAAGGCGCGGTCGAGCTTGAACTCGGCGAAAGGCACGGCGGTGAGTTTCGACAGCGCCGAATGGCCGCGGCCGAAATCGTCGATCGCCAGCCAGACTTTCTCCTTTTCCAGGCTTTGCGCCAGCTGGGTGGCGAGCGCGAGTTCGCTGACGATCTGATCCTCGGGCACGTCGATGATCAGGCCCGGCCATTTCGGGCCCGGCTGGTGCGCCTTGACGATGTCGGCGACCGGCAACTTGGCGAGCGCGTTGAGCGGAATGTTGACGGTCAGCTTGAGGTGGACGCCGAGCTCGGAAAAGCGCGCCGCGGTCGTGAGCGCGCTGTTGAGCGCATGCTCGCCGAGCTTGACCAGAGCCGGCTCCTGCGCGCCCGGCATGAAGGCGCTCGGCAGCACGATGCCGTGCTGCGGATGGCGCGCGCGCGCATAGGCCTCGGCGCCGGCGAGCCGTTTTTTGCGCAGCTCGATCTTGGGCTGATACCAGAATTCGATCCAGTTGCTGGCGAGCGCTTCGTCGAGCTCGAGCCGGGTGGCGACCGCGGGCGGCATGCCGAGCTTGAGGTCGCGCGTGACGGTGATGATCGCGTCGGTCTCGAACGGCTTCTTGAGCACCGGCAGCATGTTCAGCTTGTGCTGCAGGCCGACGCCCTTGACGTGTTCGAGCACGGCGGCGCCGCGTCCGCTCATGAGCTGGACCGCGCCGCGATAATGGGCGGCGCCGAGCGCAACCATCGAGCCGACGGCGTCGGCCGAATCGAGCGAGACGTTGTGAAAGATCAGATCGGGCGTGCGCTTGTCGATCGCCGTGCGCATGGTGGCGCCGTCGGCGAATTCCATGCTGTCGATGCCGTAGCCGTGCAGCACCAAGGACACGAAATGGCGAATGCTGGATTCCTCGTCGACCACGAAACAGAGCGGCGCGGAGGAGGGCGCGAGCGGCGGCGACGGCACCTCCGACACGGCGGAGGCGGCTTTCGGGTCGGACAAGGCGGCGGTCTCGGCCATGAGATTGAGGTGCGAAAAACGAAATAGGATGCCGGGATGCGGCCCGCCCTATTGGTGGGCTAAAGGTATTAATTATGAGTTTCCCGATGCCGCCGGACGCGGCCGCAACTGGCGCCTAACGCTATGGAATGCTTTAAGGTTTGGCGGCCGTCGTCGATCGCAGCGGCGGCCGCCGGCGCGGAGCGCCGCAGGGTCCGGGAACGAAGCGACGCCGCGGGCGTCAAAGGCAGGCTGCCTGCAGGCCGGGTGATCTTGATCGCTTCAGGCCCGCAACCGACTGCGCTAAAGGGTGAACGCGACCATTTGCGAGGCCGATTGGTGAAACAGCAAGCCATCGACGCCTCTGCCGCGATCTCGGCTTTGCAGGCCTGCCCCGCTTGCGGGAGCGCGACGCCGCACGCGCACCGGTTCACGGTGAACGGCTGTCCGATTTGGCAATGCCAGATCTGCGGTCTGGGGCGGGCGGAAACCGAAGGCTTCGAGCCAAGCACGTATTACACCGCCGGCTATTTTTCCGGCAGCCGCAGCGACGGCTACGCCGATTATCGCGGCGCCGAGCCGGTGTTGCGCCGCGAGTTCGCCCGCGCGGTCGATTTCATCCGCCGCTTCAAAAGCCTCGGGACGCCTGCTCGATATCGGCTGCGCCTACGGATTTTTTCTTCAGGAGGCGCGGCGCCATTTCGACGTTTGCGGCATCGAGCTCGCCGAGGACGCAGCGGAGTTTTGCCGGCAGGCGGGCCTGTCGGTCGTGTCAGGCGTGGCCGACGAGCCAACGCTGGCCAAGATCGGCGCACTCGACGTCGTCACGCTGTTCGACGTCATCGAACACTTGCCGCAGCCGCAGGACGTGCTGGCGCTCGCCTGCCGCCACCTCAAGCCGGGCGGCGTGATCGTGCTGACCACCGGCGATTTTGCCTCTCTGGCGGCGCGGGTGATGGGCGCCAAGTGGCGGCTGATGACGCCGCCGCAGCATCTATGGTTTTTTACGCGCGAAAGCGTGCGCCGCATGGCGAGCGCGCTCGGATTGACCATGGTGCATTTCGACCATCCCGGAAAGATCGTGCCGCTGTCGCTGATCGGATTTCAGCTGCGCCGCATGCTCGGCATGCGCAATCTGCCGGCTGCCGGCGCCAGCCGCATCGGCATTCCGGTCAATCTTTTCGACGCCATGCGCGTCGTGCTGCGCAAGGAGACGGCATGAACGAGCGCCTGACGCTGACGCAGGTCCTGCTGCTGGCGGCCTATGCCGCGGGCATGTCGGGCGGTCAGCTTTTGTTCAAGAGCGCGGCGCTGCGCTACGGCGCGGCCGGCGGCGATACCTCGCGAGCGGCTGTTCGGGCTGCTGCACAACGTCTATTTCCTCTTGGCCGTGCTGTTATACGCAGGCTTATCGGTGCTCTGGGTGTGGCTGCTGAGCTTCACGCCGCTGTCGCGCGCCTATCCTTTTGTGGCCTTGGCCTTCGCGCTGACGCCGTTTCTCGGCGCCCTTGTGTTCCAGGAAGCCGTCTCGGCGCGTCTTATCATTGGTGTTCTTTTTATTCTTGTGCGGCCTGTTTTTCGTTGTCGGATGAGGGGAACTCTTCTAGCGTCTGCCGGGTTGTCCTTTCTCAGGCACCCATTTGTGGACGCGTCATCTGCCGCCATCATGCAGGGTAATGTATCGAAATCCGTGTACGTGATCTGTCCGGCCTTCAACGAGGCGAGGACGATCGCCGGCGTGCTCGCCGGTCTGGCCGGGCAGGGCTACGAGATCGTCGTGGTCGACGACGGCTCGAGCGATGGCACGCGCCGTGTTGCGGAGACAATGGCGACGACGGTGATCAGTCATCCGGTCAACCTCGGCCAAGGCGCCGCCTTGAAGACCGGCATCGATTACGCGCTGTCGCGCGGCGCCGAGTTCATCGTCACCTTCGACACCGACGGCCAGCATCGCCCTTCCGATATTCCGCGGCTGCTCGAGGCGCTGCAGCGCGAACGCGCCGATTTTGCGCTCGGCAGCCGGTTTCTCGGCAGCGCGCAGCGCACCCCGGTGTTGCGGCGCCTGTTGCTGCGCGCCGCTACGCTGTTCACCGCCGTCACCACCGGCTTGCGCCTGACCGACACGCATAACGGGCTGCGCGCCTTCACCCGCCGCGGCGCCGCGGCGTTGCGACTGCGGCAGGACCGCATGGCGCACGCCTCCGAAATTCTGGCCGAGATCGCCCGCAGCCGGCTGCGCTATGTCGAGGTGCCGGTCACCATCGACTACACCGAATACTCGCTGGCCAAGGGGCAGCGCGCCGGCGACTTCGTGATGATCCTGCTCGATCTGTTCGCCCACAAATTGCGGCGATGATTGCGCAAGCGCTTCTCTCGGTTCTGCTGGGCGGCGTGCTGGTCTACGCCTGGGCGGAATACCGGCGCTCGCCGCTGGTGGGGGCGCTGTCGATCATGGCGGGCCTCGCCGGGCTCTATTTCGTCTGGATGCCCTCACACAGCACGCTGGTGGCCGAATTCGTCGGGATCGGCCGCGGCGTCGACCTGATCCTCTATTTGTGGGTCTGCATCAGCCTGACGGTGATGCTCAATCTGCATCTGAAACTGCGCGCGCAGCAGGAAACGATCACCAAGCTGGCGCGCTCGATTGCGACCGCGAACCTCGCCGCGGCGCAGGAAGCGCCCGCCGTCACGGCCGAGGAAGCGCCGAAGCCGGCGCCGCCGGCGGCGGCCGACGCGCATACGTCCAGGCAAATGCGCGGCCAAAGCGCGTGACCTCATCGATCAACACCACCGGCTGATCTTTCGCGCAGTCGGGGTCCGACTCGGTGGCGATGATGTAATCGGCTTTGGCGGGATCGGTTTCGAGTTTCCACGGGCGCCGGTACATCGGCGCGACCATCGATTGCCGCCATTGAATGCAAATCAAAAGCGATGGCGGGTTGTCGCCGGCCGCGCGAGCGGGATCCAAGTCCATCCTATGCTCCAGGCGGCGCAGCGCGACGTTGCCGGCAGCCGACCAATAATCCATGGCGAAACGCTGATAGGCGCCGTGCACGCCGCCGGCCAAAACGTTGAATTCGATATATTCCAGCGGATGCAAGGCCGCGAACAAATAGACCTGGTATCCGAGATAGGCGCCGATGCCGGCGCCGGCCAAGATGGGAACGCGCCGGAGCAGCGGCAGCACCCGCGCCAATCCATAGGCGGCAATCACCGCGATCACCGGGATGAGAAATAAGACGTGGCGGATGCCGTTGTAGAGCGTCGAGCCTTTGATCATGATGAAGGCCATCGGCAGCAAAACCGCCGCCCAGACGACCAGCGCCAAGCGCGCGCGCGTCACCGCGCGCACGGTTGCTTTGAGGTTCTGCCAATTGCGGTCCGCGAGCGCGCGGCCGCTGGCGCCGACGAGCGCGACGCCCTGGCCGAGGCCGATCAGCAAACCGAGCACCAGCAGAATGAGAAAGACCAGCGGCAGCCGGGCCGCAAGCTCTGCCGGGACATAGGACCACGGCAGATGGTTGGTGGTGACGGTATGGCCCCAATGCGGAAATTCCCAGGAGGCCGGGTGCTTGGCGAAATACGCAAAGGCTTCGTAGAACTGCGTGAACGGATTGCCGATCTGCAGCCACGGCCACAATAAGAAGGCCGTCAGCCAGCCGAGCAAAATGGCCGCCAGCGTGTGCGCGGCAATGCGCGCGACCTGCCGGCCGCGCGCCTGCGGCTCGGCCAGGATGACCTCGATCGCGCACAGCGCCATGGCGCCGACCAGATAGGCCTGGGCGATGATGCCGGACGAGCGCGTCGCGATCGCGAGCCCGGTGAGCAATCCGGCCGCGACCGTTGCCGGCCATGACGGCACGCGCTCGCGCGCCATCAGCATCACCGCCAGCGTTGCGGCGGTCATGGCGAACAGGAAGGGGACGTCGATCGGCGTGAAGAATATGCCGCCGTAGAGATAACCGCAGGTCAGGCAGAGCGTCACCGCGGCAAGGCCGGCCCATCGCCCGGCGGCGAGCCGTCCGATCGGCAGCAGCAAGGCGATGCCGGCAAGCCCCGACAGAAAAGTCATCGCGTGGCGGACCGCCCAGTGTTCGGCGATGCCCGTCCACTGCACGAGCGTTATGAGCGAATGAAACCAAGGGCCGTAGTACCAAAGCGTGTCTTCGACGTCGGTGAACGTCGATCGGTCGGTGAAGCCGCTCAGATACCAGGCCAGCGCCTTCGGGCCGTAGCTGTCGGCATTCCATTCATCGACGGTGAGGCCGTAATCGTCGACCGTCAGCAGGCCGACCAGCGCGGCGGCACAGAGCAAACCGACCGCAATGAGAATCTCCGGGTCGCGGCGCCAGCGATGCCATGACAGGGTTGACGGCAATCGCTGCGCCGTTGGCGCTCCCACCATGTTGGTCGTGACGCTGTGCATTCGATCCAGAACCATAAGCGGCAGGGCCCGGTTCCGACCTTATCCGGCGCGCGCGCGTCCGCCTATGTCTGGATCGGCCGCCGAACGGGCTTTTCAGCTCAGCGGCGCAAATTGCGGCGGTTTTGGTGGGATGCGCGGAGGGACCCGAGCGCATAAGGCCGACGCTCGGCCGCGGTGACGGGCTGCGCGCCGGCGCGAAGGGTGCGCCGCCGCGCTCGAAGCGCCGGTCTGACGTGAGGCGTGAAACAGGCTTCGGCTATTTTTCGTCGGTGAATCCCCAGCCGCAGTCGGGCATCGCCGCGCGCAGCCGGTGGCGGAAATCGCCGTAGCGATATTTCGGCAATGCCGATGCGGTCGACTTCGGGCGGCGGCGCCGGCGCGGGCCGGCACCGGGACATTCAACAGCGCGCCCATGGCAGCGTCGAACGCCGCCTGGTTGGCGTCGTGCGCAGCCTTGAGGCTGGCCATCGCTTCGTCGACGTTGCTGACCTTGACGGCGTCGCTCAACGCGCGCTCCCTTCGTTATCGCAACCTATATAAAGAACGGGGCGTAAAATTTCCTGTTGTCAGTATCTAAAATTGTTTGCAATCGATTCATTTGCGGTCGCACTAGCGGCGGTTTCGGTAGATATATTCGAATTTCTCCCAGCCGCCTCTGACCATCGTGCAGTCAAATTCGCGCCGCAGCTTGCCATCGAAGCACTTCCAATTTTCGCGGTCTCGCCCGCTCGGAAACGACGTGTAGCCGCTCTGGAAAATGCCGTTGATGTACAAATATTCGTAGCGCGCCGGGTCGGGATGATCCGGGTCGAAGCATCCGCCGAGCAACAGGCAGATCAGCAAGCCAACAAGGCTCGCCAAGCAGCGGCCGTGCGTATTGCCTTTTTCGCCCATGATCCGCTCACATGCGGCAGCGGTAACTTTCGATTAAGAATTTGCGCTCTTGCGATAACAAGGTAGCCGAAAAGATTTAGTGAATGGTTGCGACGGTGCGCGCCTGCTAACCCATTGAAAACATTGGCGACCCCGGCTGGATTCGAACCAGCGACCCTCAGCTTAGAAGGCTGATGCTCTATCCGGCTGAGCTACGGGGTCGGCACGCGCCCCGGTTTATCCGGCCTCGCGCCGCAGGGAAAGGTGCGAGCGGCCGCGCGCGCGGCTAATCTCGCCCGCATGACGAACTTTGCCGGCCTGACCTCTGCCGCGCTGACCGACCTCTACCGCACCGGCAAGGCCTCGCCGGTCGAGGTCGCGCGCGACGCCTTCGCGCGCATCGAGGCGGCGCGCGCGCTCAACGCCTTCATGCCGCTCGAACCCGAGCCGGCGCTGGCGGCGGCGGCCCAATCGGAGGCGCGCTGGCGGCGCGGCGCGCCGCTCAGTGCCGTTGACGGCGTGCCGGCGACCATCAAGGACAATATCTGGGCAAAAGGCTTTCCCACCCGGCGCGGCTCGCGCACCAGCGACCCCGCGCCGGCGGCGGACGATGCGCCGGCGAGCGCGCGGCTGCGCGAAGCCGGCTGCGTCATCCTCGGCAAGACCATGCTTGCCCGAGCACGGCTGGATCGGCGTCTGCCACAGCCCGCTCACCGGCATCACGCGCAATCCGTGGAATCCCGAGCACACGCCCGGCGGCTCGACCGGCGGCGGCGCGGTGGCGGCCGCGCTCGGCCTCGGGCTGCTGCATCTCGGCACCGACGGCGCCGGCTCGCTGCGCATCCCGGCCGCCTTCACCGGCGTGGTCGGCATGAAGCCGAGCTTCGGCCAAGTGCCGGTCTATCCGCCCTCGATGCTCAATGTTCTGGCGCACCAGGGGCCGATCACGCGCACGGTCGCAGACGCCGCCGCCATGCTGTCGGTGATCGCGCAGCCGGACGCGCGCGATGCGACCGCCTGGAACACGCCGGCGCCGGATTTCACCGCCGGCCTGGAGCAAGGCGTGCGCGGCCTGCGCGTCGCGCTGTCGATGCGGCTCGGCCGCGGCGGCAAGCTCGATCCCGAGATCGAGGCGGCGGTGCGCAAGGCGGCGCGCGCGCTGGAAGGGCAGGGCGCCATCGTCGAGGAGGCCGATCCGCCGCTTGGGCGCGCGCCCGACATGATCCGCGTGATGTGGTGGCCGGTGATGACCGGCCTGGTCGACGCGGTTGCGCCGGAACGCCGCGGCGAGATGGATGCGGGCCTGCGGGCGGTCGCCGAGCGCGGCCGGCGCTTCTCGGTCGGCGACTATGCCGCCGCCTACGCCGCGCGCGCCGACCTGCACAAGGCCATGCTCGATTTCCATGCGCGTTACGATTTGCTGCTCACGCCCAGCATGCCTTTGACCGCGTTCAAGGCCGGACTGGTGGTGCCGGACGACGCGGACTTCGGCGACGACTGGATCGAGTGGTCGCCTTACACCTATCCGTTCAATCTCACCCAGCAGCCGGCGGCCTCGGTGCCCTGCGGGCTGGCGCGCAACGGCCTGCCGATGGGCGTCCAGGTTGTGGGGGCGTTGCGCGACGACGCGCGCGTGTTGCGGGCGGCAAGGGCCGTCGAGCAGGCGCTGCCGATGCCGCCGCCGCCGGGCTTCGGCTGACCGAATTCCCGAGATAAATAAGGGCCTTACCGAAAATTCCTGCGGCCATTCACCTAATTTATGAGGATACAGCGCCGGCGATCTGAGTCATCATCGTGCCGGCCGCCGGACCATGGCGCCGCCGCGACGCCGCCCGCTCTTGGTCGCGAATGAGCCATGGCCTCGACACGTTCGGCGCCTGAAATCAGAGTAGCGGTCGAACCCGCTTCGGGAGGTCTTCTGCGATGCTTACCTTGGTCCGCGCCGGCTTGACCGCCGCGTTGCTCGCCCTTGCCTTCACCCCCGCGCTCGCCGCCGACGGCGACAAGGCCTTCCAGCGCGGCGATCTCGACCAGGCCGCCATCAAGCTCGCGGCGCAGATCAAGCAGGACGCCGGCGCCGTCACCAAGCCGGTGGCGCAATTGCGCAAGGACGCCGACGCCGCCTTCCAGAAGCGCGATTTCCGCAACGGCATGGTGGTGCTCGGCCAATTGGTCACCGCCGCGCCCGACGATGCGGCCGCCTGGCTGCGGCTCGCGCGCGCCGTGCGCGAGATCAGGCCGCGCGACGACCGCGAAAAGAACTTCCTGCTCGAGCGCGCCTCGACCGCCGCCTACATCGCCTACCAGCGCGCCAAAGATCGCGCGGTGGAAGCCGACAGCCTGGCGCTGGTCGGCCGCACGCTCGCCGACCGCCAGCAATGGCGCAACGCGCTCGACGCCATGCGGCTCGCTTTGCTGTTGCGCGAGAGCGCCGACCTGCGCGGCGACTACGAACGGCTGCGCCTCGAGCACGGCTTCCGCATGCTGGATTTCACCGTCGATTCCGACGCCGCCGCGCCGCGCGCCTGCGTGCAATTCTCCGAGGAGTTGCCCGGCAAGAAGACCGACTTCTCGCCCTTCGTCGCGGTCGCCGGCATCGACAAGCCGGCGATCTCCGTCAACGAAAAACAGCTTTGCGTCGAAGGCCTCAAGCACGGCGAGCGCTACGCCGTCACGCTGCGCGCCGGGCTGCCTTCGGTGGTGAACGAGACGCTGGCCAAGACCACCGAACTCACCGTCTTCGTGCGCGACCGCAAGCCGTTCGTGCGCTTTTCCGGCAAGGCCTTCGTGCTGCCGCGCACCGGCCAGCGCGGCATCCCGGTGCTCAGCGTCAACTCGAAGGCGGTCAAGCTGACGATCTACCGCGTCGGCGACCGCAATCTGCTCGACACCGTGCTCGGCAACAGCTTCCAGTCCAATCTCGGCGGCTATGAGAGCGAGCAGCTCGCCAGCCGCAACGGCGCCAAGGTGTGGAGCGGCGAACTCGCGGTCGAGCCCAAGCTCAACACCGAGGTGACCACGGCCTTCCCGGTCGGCGAGGTGATCAAGGACCTCAAGGCCGGCGTCTACGCCATGACCGCGGTCGCGAGCCGAGCAGGTCGGCAACGATTACGAGCAGCGCGCCACGCAATGGTTCATCGTCTCGGATCTCGGCCTCACCGCCTATAGCGGCCATGACGGCGTCGACGTGTTCATCCACTCGCTCGCCAGCGCCGCGCCGCTCGAGGCGGTCGAGGTGCGGCTGGTCGCGCGCAACAACGAAGTGCTGGCGACGCTCACGACCGACAAGAACGGCCGCGTGCATTTCCCGGCCGGGCTGACGCGCGGCGACGGCGGGCTCGTCCCGGCGGCGATCGTCGCCAGCGGCAAAGACGACTACGCCTTCTTGTCAGCTCAAGGCGCCCGGCTTCGATCTCTCCGACCGCGGCGTCGCCGGCCGGCAGGTGCCGGCCGGGCTCGACGCCTTTGTCTTTACCGAGCGCGGCGTCTACCGCAGCGGCGAGACCGTCCATGTCACCGGCCTGCTGCGCGACCCGCGCGGCAATGCCGCCGCCCCGGTGGCGCTGACGCTGGTGATGGAGCGCCCGGACGGCGTCGAATACCGCCGCGCGCTGGTCGACGACCAGGGCCTCGGCGGCCGCAATTGGGAAGTGCCGCTGGTCGCCTCCGCCATGACCGGCACCTGGCACGTGCGCGCCTTCACCGACCCCAAGCGCCCGCCGGTCGGCGACGCCACCTTCATGGTCGAGGACTACGTGCCCGACCGCGTCGAATTCGACCTGACCACCGAGGCCAAATCGATCCCGCGCGACGGCCCGGCGCAAGTCCAGCTCGACGGCCGCTTCCTCTACGGCGCGCCCGCCTCCGGTCTCGACCTGCAAGGCTCGGTGACCATCGCCGCCGCCAAGGAGCGTCCCGGCTTCCCCGGCTACGCCTTCGGCATGAGCGACGACGAGGTGAGCTCCACGCGCCAGGAGCTGAGCGACCTGCCCAGCACCGACGACAAAGGCAAGGCCACGGTCGAGATCGCGCTCGACAAATTGCCCGACACCACGCGCCTGTTGGAAGCCCGCATCATCATCGGCATGACCGAATCCGGCGGCCGCGCGGTCGAGCGCAAGCTCACGCTGCCGATCGCGCCGGCGGCGCCGATGATCGGCGTCAAGCCCGCCTTCAACGGCCGCGCGCTGGCCGACGGCGCCAACGCCGATTTCGACGTCGTCATGGTGGCGCCCGACGGCAAGACCGTGGCGGCCAAGGGCCTGCGCTACGAATTGCTGCGGGTCGAGACCTCGTATCAATGGTACCGCGCCAACGGCCAATGGAATTACGAGCCGGTCAAGCGCACGCAGCGCGTCGCCAACGGCACGCTCGACGCCGACGCCGACAAGCCGGCGCATCTGTCGCTGCCGGTGAACTGGGGCCGCTACCGGCTCGAGGTCTCGACCGGCGATGCCAACGGCGCCGTCACCTCGCTCACCTTCGACGCCGGCTATTATGCCGAGGCCAGCGCCGACAAGCCGGATCTGCTGGAGATCGCGCTCGACAAGCCCGACTACCGGCCGGGCGAGACGCTGAACGTGGCGGTGACCGCGCGCACCGCCGGCCGCCTCACGCTCAACGTCTTCACCGACCGCCTGGTCGCCAGCATCGAGCAGGACGTCAAGATCGGCACCGCGCATGTGACGCTGCCGGTCGGGACCGACTGGGGCACCGGCGCCTATGCGGTCGCGACGCTGCGCCGTCCGCTCGACGCCCCGGCGCAGCGCATGCCCGGCCGCGCCATCGGCGTGCAATGGTTCGGCATCGACCGCGCCGCGCACACGCTGCCGGTGTCGCTCAATCTGCCGGCGATGCTGCGGCCGAATTCCAAGCTGACGGTGCCGCTGCGCATCGCCGGGCTGAAAGCCGGCGAGGAGGCGCGCGTGGTGGTCGCCGCCGTCGACGTCGGCATCCTCAACCTCACCAATTACAAGCCGCCGGCGCCGGACGACTATTATCTCGGCCAGCGCCAGCTCACCGCCGAGATCCGCGACCTCTACGGGCAACTGATCGACGGCATGCAGGGCGTGCCCGGCGCCATCCGCTCCGGCGGCGACATCGGCGCCGAGCTCGCCGGCTCGCCGCCGGCGCAGGCGCCGCTCGCGCTCTATTCCGGCATCGTCAAGGTCGACGCCGACGGCGCCGCCACGGTGTCGTTCGACATCCCGGCCTTCACCGGCACCGTGCGGGTGATGGCGGTGGCCTGGAGCAAGGACAAAGTCGGCAAGGCCGCCGGCGACGTGATCGTGCGCGATCCCGTGGTGCTGACCGCGACGCTGCCGCGCTTCCTGCGCACCGGCGACAAGGGCGCCGTGCAGCTCGAGTTCGACAATGTCGAGGGCGCCGCCGGCGACTTCAGCGTGACCGTCAGCGGCGAGGGCGCCGTCAAGCTCGACGGCGACAAGACGCAAAAGCTCACGCTCGCCGCCAAGCAACGCGGCCGCCTCAGCGTGCCGGTCGCCGCCTCGACGGCCGGCGCCAGCACGATCAGCGTCAGCGTCGCCGGGCCGAACGGCTTTACGCTCGAGCGCGCTTACGCGCTCAACGTGCGGCCGGCCAACCAGCTGCTGACGCGCCGCACGGTGCGCAGCCTCGCCGCCGGCGAGACGCTGACATTGGGAAGCGACATGTTCGCCGATTTCGTGCCGGGCACCGGCCGGGTGTCGCTGACGGTCGCGCTCTCGACCTCGTTCGACGCGGCGACCTTGCTCGCCGAGCTCGACCGCTATCCGTTCGGCTGCTCGGAGCAGATTGACCAGCCGCGCCATCGCCATGCTCTATCTCAACGATCTCGGCGCCGGCACCAAGCTCGCGCTCGACGACGTCGACGGCAAGATCCGCGACGCCATCGCCCGCCTGCTGGCGCGCCAGGACTCCAACGGCGCCTTCGGCCTGTGGGCGGTGGGCGGCCAGGACGTCTGGCTCGACGCCTATGTCACCGACTTCCTGACCCGCGCCAAGGAGCGCGGCTTCGCGGTGCCGGCGACCGCCTTCACGCTGGCGCTCGACCGCCTGCGCAACTACGTCGCGCAGCAGCAGGACCCCGGCAAGGACGGCGGCCGCGAGCTCGCCTATGCGCTCTACGTGCTGGCGCGGAACGGCGCCGCGCCGGTCGGCGACCTGCGTTACATCGCCGACGTCAAGCTCGGCGAGCTTCGTGACGCCGCTCGCCAAGGCGCAGATCGCCGCCGCGCTCGCCATGCTCGGCGACCAGACGCGCGCCGAAAATGCCTACCGCGCCGCGCTCGCGGCGCTTTCGCCGATGCCCAACGACGAGGGCCGCACCGACTACGGCTCGCCGCTGCGCGACGCCGCCGCGCTGGTGACGCTCGCATCCGAGACGCGCTCGACCGCCACCATCGACGGCGCGATCGCCCGCGTCGATGCCGCGCGCGGGCTGTCGACCTACACCTCGACGCAGGAGGAGGCCTGGCTGGTGCTGGCGGCGCGCTCGCTGGCGAAGGAGACCAACGCCATTTCGCTCGCCGTCAATGGCGACACGCGCCAGGGCGCCTTCTACCGTAGCCTGCGCGCGGCCGAGCTGACGGCGCCGTTTGCCGTCACCAACAAAGGCGACAACAAGGTGCAGGCGGTGGTCTCGGTCAGCGGCTCGCCGCTGACGCCGGAGCCGGCCGCCGATCATGGCTTCAAGATCGAGCGCAACTACTTCACGCTCGCCGGCGAGCCGTCCGATCCGAGCAAAGCCAAGCAGAACCAGCGCTTCGTCGTGGTGCTGAAGGTCACCGAGCCGCAGCCGCAATACGGCCGCGTCATTCTGGCCGACTATCTGCCGGCCGGGTTCGAGATCGACAATCCGCGCCTGGTCTCCTCCGGCGATACCGGCACGCTGTCCTGGATCGCCGACGCGGCGCCGCCGGTGCACAGCGAGTTCCGCGACGACCGCTTCTCGGCGGCTTTCGAGCGCAACAAAGATTCGGCGCCGGTGTTCACGGTGGCTTACGTGGTGCGGGCGGTGTCGCCCGGCCATTACGTGCTGCCGCAGGCCTTCGTCGAGGACATGTACCGGCCCGACCGCTTCGGCCGCACCGCGACCGGCACGATCGACGTCACGGCGGCAAAATGAAGCGCTGGCGCCTGATGGCAGCGGGCGCCGGCGGCGCGCTCGCCGCCGTGGCGCTCGCCGCGGCGGTTTATGTGCAGTCGCTCGGCCCGGCGCCGCTCGGGCGCGAGCTCGACACCTCGCATGTGGTGCTCGACCGCGGCGGCAAGCTGCTGCGCGCCTACGCCACGCCGGAAGGGCGCTGGCGGCTGCCGGCGAAGGTCGAAGACGTCGATCCGCGGTTTTTGAAGCTGCTGTTCGCCTATGAGGACAAGCGCTTCTACGCCCATCACGGCGTCGATCTCTTCGCGCTCGGCCGCGCGACCTTCCAGCTCGTCACCACGGGCCATATCGTCTCGGGCGGCTCGACCCTCACCATGCAGGTGGCCCGGCTGCTGGAGCCGCGCGCGCACCGCTCGTTCGGCGCCAAGCTGCGCCAGCTGGTGCGCGCGCTCGAGCTCGAGCACGCGCTCGGCAAGGACGAAATCCTCGCGCTCTATCTGACGCTGGCGCCCTATGGCGGCAACCTGGAAGGCGCGCGCGCCGCCTCGCTCGCCTATTTCGGCAAGGAGCCGCGCCATCTGTCGCTGGCCGAGGCGGCGCTGCTGGTGGCGCTGCCGCAGTCGCCGGAATTGCGCCGGCCCGACCGCAACCCGCAGGCCGCGCTCGCGGCGCGCAACCGCGTGCTCGACCGCGCCGCCGCCGCCGGCCTCGTGCCGCGCGACGAGGTCGTGCGCGCAAAGGTGCAAGCCGGTGCCGAAAGAGCGCAAAGACTTTCCCGTTGCTCGCGCCGCACGCCGCCGATCAAGTGGTGGCGGCCGAGCCGATGACGCGCATCCACCGGCTGACCATCGACGCCGATCTGCAGGCCCGCTTGCAGGAGCTCGCGCGCGACCGCGCGCAGGCGCTCGGGCCCGACGCGTCGGTGGCGATCCTCGCGGTCGACAACGCCAGCGGCGAAGTGCGCGCGCGCGTCGGCTCGGCGATCTATTTCGACGCGCGCCGCGCCGGCCAGGTCGACATGACGCTGGCGCTGCGCTCGCCGGGCTCGACCCTGAAGCCGTTCATCTACGGCCTCGGCTTCGAGGACGGGCTGATCCATCCCGAGACGCTGATCGACGACAGGCCGGTGCGTTACGGCAGCTACGCGCCGGAGAATTTCGATCTCACCTTCCAGGGCACGGTGTCGGTGCGCCGCGCGCTGCAATTCTCGCTCAACGTGCCGGCGATCGCGCTGCTCGACAAAGTCGGCGCCGACCGCCTGAGCGCGCGGCTGCGCCAGGCCGGCGCCACGCTGGTATTGCCCAAGGGCGAAGCGCCGGGTCTCGCCATGGGTCTCGGCGGCGTCGGCATCACGCTCGCCGATCTCACCATGCTGTATGCCGGGCTCGCGCAGCAGGGCGCCGTGCTGCCGCTCAAGGAGCGGGTGGGGCAGGCCGACGCCAGCCCGCGCCGGCTGCTCGACGCGGTCGCCGCCTGGTATGTCGGCAATATCCTGATCGGCGCGCCGCCGCCGGACAACGCGCCGCCCGGCCGCATCGCCTTCAAGACCGGCACTTCCTACGGTTATCGCGACGCCTGGGCCGTCGGTTACGACGGCCGCATGACCATCGGCGTCTGGGTCGGCCGGCCGGACGGCGCGCCGCTGCCCGGCATTGTCGGCCGCGCTGACCGCCGCGCCCATTCTGTTCGACGCGTTCGCGCGCTCCTTCCACACCGCGGTACCGCTGGCGCGCGCGCCGAAGGGCGCGGTCTTTGCCACCAATGCGCGGCTGCCGCCGCCGCTGCGGCATTTCAGCGCCGACGCCAAGCCCGGCGAGGCGCGCGACCGGCCGCGCATCATGTTCCCGCCCAACGGCGCGCGGCTCGAGCTCGCCGCCAATGGCGATCCGATCGCGCTCAAGATCGCCGGCGGCCGCGGCCTGCTCACGGTCTTGGTCAACGGCGTGCCGCTGCCGCCATCGCCCGGCCGCCGCACGCTGTTCTTCCAGCCCGACGGGCCGGGCTTCGTCCGGCTGACCGTCATGGACGGCCGCGGCCTCACCGACAGCGTCATGGTCCGCCTGCAATAACGTCGATATGACAGCCGCCAGGCTTGGCCCTATTGTCCGCGCCCAACGCGCGGAATCGAACCTTTGGACCCCAGCGAGACCATGAGTACCGCCACCGATAATCAAGCTCGCCAGGCGCTTGCCCCGGCGCGCGGTCTCGCGGGCATCGTCGACCGCGCGGTGGCCTCGCACCGGCGCGCGGCCGCTCTGCTGATCGTCTTTTCGCTGCTCGCCTTCCTGCCCGGCTTCTTTCAGGTTCCGCCGGTCGACCGCGACGAGGCGCGTTTCGCGCAGTCGTCCAAGCAGATGATCGAGAGCGGCCAATATATCGACATCCATTTCCAGGACGAGGTCCGCTACAAGAAGCCGGTCGGCATCTATTGGCTGCAAGTCGCGGCCGTCAAAGCCGGCCAAGCCATCGGCGTTCCGCGAGGCGCGCACCGCCATCTGGCTTTACCGGTTGCCCTCGCTCTTCGGGGCGACCGGCGCGGTGTTGCTGACCTATTGGGCGGCGCTCGCTTTTGTCGGCCGGCGCGCGGCGCTGATCGCGGCGCTGATGATGGCGAGCTCGATCCTGCTCGGGGTCGAGGCGCGGCTCGCCAAGACCGACGCGATGCTGCTGCTCACCTGCGTCGCCGCCATGGGCGCGATGGCGCGCATTTATCTCGGCACGCGGCGCGCGCCGCAGGCCGATACCGGCTGGATTTTGCCGGCGATTTTGTGGACCGCGATCGCCGCCGGGGTGATGCTCAAGGGTCCGCTGATCTTGATGTTCGTCTTTTTGACCGCGCTGACGCTGTCGATCCTCGACCGATCCTGGCGCTGGATCGGCGCGTTGCGGCCGGTGACCGGCATCGCCTGGATGCTGCTCTTGGTCCTGCCCTGGTTCGCCGCCATCGTCGCCAAGTCGGGTACGGAATTTTTCAAGGACGCGGTCGGCCAGGACATGCTGGCCAAGGTGACCAGCAGCCAGGAGGCGCACGGCGCGCCGCCCGGATTCTATTTTGTGTTGTTCTGGGTGACGTTCTGGCCGGGCTCCATTTTGGCGGGCGTCGCCGCGCCGATGGTGTGGAAGGCGCGGCGCGAGCCGGGCGCGCAATTCTTGTTGGCCTGGCTGGTGCCGGCATGGCTCGTGTTCGAAGCCGTCATCACCAAGCTGCCGCATTATGTGCTGCCGCTTTATCCCGCCATCGCCATCCTGATCGCCGGCATTCTCGATCGCGGGGTTCTCAGCCGCGCGCGCTGGATGCGGCCCGGCCTTGCCGGTTGGTTCATTTTCCCCGGTGTGATCGCGCTCGGCATCCCGATCGTGTTCTTCAAGTTTAACCACGACCTCGGCCTCGTCGCCTGGCCGTTCGCGGCGGCGGCGGTAATCTTCGGCCTGTTCGCCTGGCGGCTCTACGACGTCGACGGGCCGGAGCGCGCGCTGTTGCGCGGCATGGTGGCGGCGCTGTTCATGAGCGCGACGGTTTACGCCATCGCCTTCCCGGCACTGCCGGCGCTGTTTCCGAGCGAACTGGTGGTGGAGGCGGTGCGCGCCACCGGCTGCAAAGATGCCAAGCTGGTGTCGACTTACGCCTATCAGGAACCGAGCCTGATCTTCTTGCTCGGCACCGACACGCGTTTCACCGACGCCCTCGGCGCCGCCGAGTTCCTCAACAAAGGCGCCTGCCGTTTCGCGCTGGTCGACAAGCGCAACGAGCGCGCCTTCATCCAGCGCGCCGACGCCCTCGGCTTGCGTTACACGCCCGCACAGACGATCGACGGCTTCAACATCAGCATCGGCAAGCCGGTGGTGATGAGCCTGTTCCGCTCGGTGAGCGCGCGATGAGTGCGCTCAATGGATTGCAGGACGGCGCGGAGCTCTCGCCGCTGCGGCGCTTCGGGTTCAATATCGCGGCGGCGTTCCGCCTGCTGCTGCGGCCGGCGCGCGGCGGCACGATGTGGCCGCGCGATGGCCGGCGCGCGGCGCTGCTCGCAGGCGCCGCGTTGGCGGCGTTTTTCCTGTGCATGGTGCTGCTCGACGCCGCGGCGATCCGCGCCGTCGGCCGATTGCCGCCGGGCGTGCCCTGGTTGTTCGACCAGATCACCGATTACGGCAAGTCGGGCTGGTTTCTCTGGCCGCTCGGCGTTTTGCTTGTGATCCTGGCGGTGTTGCCGCGCAGCCGGCTGACGCACGTTTCGCAGCGCGTGTTGGCGGCGGTCACGGTGCGCGTCGGCTTTTTGTTCCTGGCGATCGGCGTGCCCGGCCTGTTCATCAACATCGTCAAGAAAATCTGCGGCCGGGCGCGGCCTCTGGTGCCGGGCAATATCGACCCCTTCGCGTTCGATCCGTTCAACTGGAGCGCGGCCTATGCCAGCCTGCCGTCGGGGCACGCCACGACGGTATTCTCGGTGCTGGTCGCGTTCGGATCGCTATGGCCGCGCGCGCGGGCGGTGATCTGGATTTACGCGCTTGTCATCGTGGCAAGCCGCGTGGCGGTGACGGCGCATTTCCCGAGCGACGTGCTGGCCGGCGCGGTGATCGGCAGCGTCGGCGCGCTCATGGTGCGGCGTTATTTCGCGCTGCGGCGGCTGGCGTTCACGATCGGGCCGGACGGCGCCGTCAAGGCTCTGGCCGGGCCGTCGCCGCGGCGGCTCAAAGCCGTTGCCCGCGGCCTTTTCGCCCCCTAGAGAAGGCGCATGAACCCGAGCGATCCGGCCGTCACCGTGGTGGTGCCGGTGCGCAACGAGGCCGGCAATGTCGCGCCGCTGGTGGCGGAAATCGCCGGCGCGCTCGACGCGCAATGGGCGTTCGAGGTGGTCTATGTCGACGACGGCTCGAGCGACGGCACCGGGGCCGAACTGGCGCGGCTGAGCGCGCAATTTCCCTGGCTGCGGCGCCTGCGCCACCGGCAGTCCTGCGGCCAATCGGCGGCGGTGCGCTCCGGCGTGCAGGCGGCGCGCGCACCGATCGTCGTGACGCTCGACGGCGACGGACAGAACGACCCGAAATTCCTCCCGGCCATGATCCGCGCGCTCGAGCAGGGCGCGCCGCGCGTCGGCCTCATCGCCGGCCAGCGCGTCGGCCGCAAGGCGAGCGGGTTCAAGAAGCTGCAATCGCGCATCGCCAACGGCGTGCGCGGCGCGGTGCTGCGCGACGGCACGCGCGACACCGGCTGCGGCCTGAAAGCGTTCCGCCGCGACGTTTTTCTGCGCCTGCCTTATTTCGACGGGCTGCACCGGTTTCTGCCCGCGCTGGTCAAGCGCGAGGGCTACGAGATCGGCTACGTCGATGTCGTCGACCGCCCGCGCGGCGCCGGCGTCTCGAATTACGGACTATGGGACCGGCTGTGGATCGGCATTCTCGATCTCGCCGGCGTGTGGTGGCTGATCCGCCGCAAAAAGCGGAATCCGGAAATCTCGGAGGAGTAAATGCTGATCGATATCGCGCGCTCCGTCGGCGGCTATCTGCAAGACGTGTTCCTCGGCCATGCCGATTGGGGTATCCTGATCGGCTACGTTGCACAGATATTGTTTGCCATGCGCTTTGTGGTGCAGTGGATCGCCTCCGAGCGGGCCGGCCGTAGCGTGGTGCCGATGACGTTCTGGATATTCTCGATCGGCGGCGGGCTGATGCTGCTCGGCTATGCGCTCTACCGCCGCGACCCGGTCTTCATCATCGGCCAGGCCTTCGGGGTTTTCGTCTATTTGCGCAATCTGCAATTCGTGTTGCGCGGCAAAGGGCAGGGCGCGGCGGCTTAACTACTTGGCTGCCGCCATCGCCGCGAAGCCGCGCTCGAGATCGGCGATCAGGTCGCCCGGATCTTCCAGCCCGATGTGGAAGCGCAGCGTCGGCCCGCCCGGCGCCCATGGCGTCGCGGTGCGATAGTCGGCGCAGTCGAACGGAATCACCAGGCTCTCGAAGCCGCCCCAGGAATAGCCCATGCCGAACAGCGCGAGCGCGTCCATGAAGGCGTAGACCGCCTGCTGGCTCGCCGGCTTGAGCACGACGCTGAACAGGCCGCAGGCGCCGGTGAAGTCGCGCTTCCAGATGGCGTGGCCGGGATCGCTCTCCAGCGCCGGATGCAGCACGCGCGCCACTTCCGGCCGGCGCGCTGAGCCAGCGCGCGACTTGCAGGCCCGATTGATGATGCCGCGCCAGCCGCACGCCGAGCGTGCGCAGGCCGCGCAGCGCGAGATACATGTCGTCCGGCCCGACGCACAGGCCGAGCATGTTCATCGCCTCTTTGAGCTTCGGCAGCGTCGCCGCATTGGCCGAGACGCAGCCGAACATGACGTCGGAATGGCCGCCGATATATTTGGTGCCGGCCTGGATCGAGAGATCGACGCCCTTGTCGAAGGCGCTGAAATAAAGCGGCGTCGCCCAGGTATTGTCCATCAGCACCAGCGCGCCTTTGTCGTGCGCGACCTTGGCGATGGCGGGAATGTCCTGCATCTCGAAGCTCTGCGAGCCGGGCGCCTCGACGAACACCGCGCGCGTGTTCGGCTTGAACAGCTGTGGCGATGCCGGCGCCGATCAGCGGATCGTAATAGGTGGTTTCGACGCCCATGCGCTTGAACATCGCCGTCGCAGAAATTGCGCGTCGGCCGATAGACGCTGTCGGTGACCAGGATGTGGTCGCCGGAACCTGCGACCGCCAGCAGCGCGGTCGAGATCGCCGCCAGTCCCGAGGGCATCAGCGCCACCCCGGCGCAGCCTGCGCCCTCGAGCTCGCGCAACGCGCTCTCCAGCGCCTCCGAGGTCGGCGTGCCGCGCCGGCCGTATTGGTAGCGCGCGCGGTGCGCGACCTGGTCCTCCGCGGTCGGATAGAGCACGGTCGAGGCGTGATAAACCGGCGGATTGACGAAGCCGTGCTGGGCTTTGGTATCGCGGCCGGCGGTGACCAGACGCGTTTCGGGCTTGCTCGGGGCTTTGGGTGTCTTCGCCATGATGCGGGAATATCCGTCTCGGCGCCATTAAAGGCCGCCCGCGGCCATATACCGCCCGACCGCCGGCGAAGCGTCAACCCCTTGACCTTGCTACCGGGGCGTTCTGTGATGCGGACAGGCGAGGGGCCTTGGGGATCAAGCGCCAGTGAATTCCGCAGCGCGGGCTTCGGCCCGGCGGAGTGCCTGGCGGCCCGCAAGGAACGCCGTATCCGAGTTCGCGCCAGAGAGGCCATCTCATGAAACGCATTGCCCTATTGCTCGCGCTCGCCGCGCTCGTTTGCGCGCAAGGCGCCGTCCGCGCAGACGCTCAAGACCGTCAAGGACCGCGGCATGCTGAATTGCGGCGCCAACGGCACGCTCGCCGGCTTCGGCCTGCCCGATGCGCAGGGCAACTGGACCGGGCTCGACGTCGACTTCTGCCGCGCCGTCGCCGCCGCGATCTTCAACGATCCCAACAAGGTGAAGTTCGTGCCGCTGTCGGCCAAGGACCGCTTCACCGCGCTGCAATCGGGCGAGGTCGACGTGCTGGCGCGCAACACCACCTGGACCTCCTCGCGCGACACCTCGCTCGGCCTGAATTCACCGGCGTCAATTATTACGACGGCCAGGGCTTCATGGTGCGCAAGGCGCTGAAGGTGAATTCGGCGCTCGAGCTCAACGGCGCCTCGGTCTGCGTGCAGCAGGGCACCACCACCGAGCTCAACCTCGCCGACTATCTTCCGCGCCAACAACATGAAGCTCAAGATCGGTGACCTTCGCCACCGCCAACGAGGCGGTCAAGGCCTACGACGCCGGCCGCTGCGACGCCTACACCACCGACGCCTCCGGCCTCTATGCCGAGCGGCTGCGGCTCGCCAATCCCGACGACCACATCATCCTGCCGGAGATCATCTCCAAGGAGCCGCTCGGCCCGGCCGTGCGCCACGGCGACGACCAGTGGTTCGACATCGTGAAGTGGACGCTGTTCGCCATGATCAACGCCGAGGAGCTCGGCATCACCTCCAAGCAACGTCGACGAGATGATGAAGTCGACCAATCCGGACGTGAAGCGCCTGCTCGGCACCGAGGGCAATTACGGCGAGCAGCTCGGCCTCACCAAGGATTGGGCGGTGCGCATCATCAAGCGCGGTCGGCAATTACGGCGAGATCGTTCGAGCGCAATGTCGGCAGGGCTCGCCGCTCAAGATCGACCGCGGCTTGAACAAGCTGTGGACCAAAGGCGGCATCCAATACGCGCCGCCGGTCCGCTGAGGCTTGGCTAGCGCCGCGGGGCGAGGGCGTCCGCGCGGCATACGATCGTGCGAGGGCTGCCGAACGCCGCCGCTAGCGCGGGCCGAGGGGTGAATGTCGTCGGACCGGACAACGGGCTCGAGCCCTGCGCGTGTCGCGTTCTATAACGACCCGAAGGTCCGCAGCATCGTCTATCAGGTCGTTCTGTGCGCCGCGATCGCGCTTCCTGATCTACGCGGCGGCCAGCAACGCGATCGAAAATCTGCGGCGCGCGCACATCGCGTCCGGCTTCGGCTTCTGGAACGACCCGGCCGGCTTCGACATCAGCCAGACGCTGATCCAATACTCGTCGCAGGCCTCGACCTACGGCCGCGCCTTCTGGGTCGGCCTGCTCAACACGCTGCTGGTCGCCGGTCTCGGCATCGTGTTCGCGACCATTCTCGGCTTCATCATCGGCATCGCGCGGCTGTCGAAGAACTGGCTGCTGGCGAAATTCGCCACCGGCTACGTCGAAATCATCCGCAACATCCCGCTGCTGCTGCAATTGCTGTTCTGGTACAACGCCGTGCTCAAGGCGCTGCCGGAGATCCGCGACAGCATCGCCATTCCGGGCGGCGCCTTCCTCAACAACCGCGGCCTGTTCCTGCCGTCAGCCGGTCTTCCAGCACGGCTTCGACGCGGTGCGTGGTGGCGCTGATCGCCGGCGTCGATCGCGGCGCATCGCCTATCTACCTCTGGGCGCGCAAGCGGCAGGAGCGCACCGGCCAGCAGCGCGCCGGTGTTCTGGGTGACGCTCGCGCTGGTGATCGGGCTGCCGCTCGCCGTGTTCGCGCTTGCGCGGCTTCCCGCTCACCTTCGACTATCCGCAGGCCGGCCGCTTCAACATCAGCGGCGGCGTCGAGGTGCTGCCGGAATTCGTCGCGCTGCTGTTCGGCCTGTCGATCTATACCGCGGCCTTCATCGCCGAAGTGGTGCGCGCCGGCATCCTGGCGGTGTCGCGCGGGCAGACCGAGGCGGCCTATTCGCTCGGGCTGCAAGCCGGGGCCGACGCTGCGGCTGATCGTGGTGCCGCAGGCGATGCGCGTGATCATCCCGCCGCTGACCAGCCAGTATCTCAACCTGACCAAGAACTCCACGCTGGCGGTCGCCATCGGCTATCCCGACCTGGTGCAGATCTTCACCGGCACGGTGCTCAACCAGACCGGCCAGGCGGTCGAGGTCGTGGCGATCACCATGCTGGTCTATCTCACCATCAGCCTGGTCACCTCGTTCGCTGATGAACATCTACAACCGCCGCATGGCGCTGGTGGAACGGTGAGCGCGCCATGACCCAATCCGAAGGCGAACTCGCGGTTGCCGAACTTCATTTCGTGCGCGGCCAGCACCTTGCGCCGCAGCCGCCGCCGTTGGCGATGACCGGCGCGATCGGCTGGCTGCGCGAGAACCTGTTGTCGACGCCGTTCAACATCGCGCTGACGATCATCATCGCGCTGCTGCTCGCCTGGGTCGATCCCGGCGCTGGTCAAGTTCCTGCTGCATCGACGCGGTGTGGACCGGCGCCGACCGCGAGGCCTGCCTCGAACCGTGCAGCATCGCGAGATCGGCGCCTGCTGGCCCTTCGTGTGGGAGCGGCTGCCTTATTTCATCTACGGCTCCTATCCGATCCCGGAGCGCTGGCGGGTCGATGTGTTCTTCGCGATGCTGGCGGTCGGCGTCGTCTGGCTGCTCTGGCTCGACGCGCCGCGCCGCGACCTCGGCGCGATCTATTTCTTCGTCGTGCTGCCGATCGTGCTCGTATCTTCCTGCTGCACGGCTTTGCGGCGATCGGCCTGCCGGTCGTCGACACCGTGCTGTGGGGCGGCGTGCTGGTGACCATCGTGGTCGCCTCGGTCGGCATCGTGGTGTCGCTGCCGCTCGGCATCCTGCTGGCGCTCGGGCGGCGCTCGCACATGCCGACGGTGCGGCTGTTCTCGATCGATCTTCATCGAGTTCGTGCGCGGCGTGCCGCTGATCACGGTGCTGTTCATGGCGAGCGTGATGCTGCCGCTGTTCGTGCCCGAGCATTTCGAGCCCGACAAGCTGCTGCGCGCGCTGATCGGCATCGCGCTGTTCGCCTCGGCCTATATGGCGGAGGTGGTGCGCGCCGGCCTGCAGGCGATCCCGAAGGGCCAGTACGAGGGCGCCATGGCGGTCGGCTTGCGCTACTGGCAGATGATGCGGCTGATCATCCTGCCGCAGGCGCTCAAGATCACCATCCCGAACATCGTCAACACCTACATCGGCCTGTTCAAGGACACGACGCTGGTGTTCATCGTCGGCATCTTCGATCTGCTGCGCACCATCGAGGTCGCGCGCATCGATCCGAAATGGGCGACGCCGGTGACCTGCGACGACCGGCTATGCGTTCGCCGCCATCTTCTATCTGATCTTCTGCTTCGGCATGTCGCGCTACGCCCGCGCCATCGAGGCGCGGCTCGCGAGCGGCGACAAGCGCTGAGGCTGTGCCATGTCGGCCACCGAACCGCCGACCCTGCCATCCGCCGGCAAGCCGCGCCGGCTCGACGACCGACGTCGCGGTCGAGATCATCGGCATGAACAAGTGGTACGGCGAGTTCCACGTGCTGCGCGACATCAACCTGCAAGGTCATGGGCGGCGAGCGCATCGTGATCTGCGGGCCGTCCGGCTCCGGCAAGTCGACCATGATCCGCTGCATCAACCGGCTGGAGGAGCACCAGCAGGGCCGCATCGTCGTCGACGGCATCGAGCTCGACCAACGACCTGAAGAAGATCGACGAGGTGCGCCGCGAGGTCGGCATGGTGTTCCAGCACTTCAACCTGTTTCCGCATCTGACCGTGCTGGAGAACTGCACGCTGGCGCCGATCTGGGTGCGCAAGATGCCGAAGAAGGAGGCCGAGGAGGTCGCGCATGCACTATCTCAAGCGCGTGAAGATCCCCGAGCAGGCCGCACAAATATCCCGGCCAGCTCTCCGGCGGCCAGCAGCAGCGCGTCGCGATCGCGCGCGCGCTCTGCATGAACCCGAAGATCATGCTGTTCGACGAGCCGACCTCCGCGCTCGATCCGGAAATGGTCAAGGAGGTGCTCGACACCATGGTGCAGCTCGCCGAGGACGGCATGACCATGCTGTGCGTGACCCACGAAATGGGCTTCGCGCGCCAGGTCGCCAACCGCGTGGTCTTCATGGACGAGGGCCAGATCGTCGAGGCGAACGAGCCGGAGGAGTTCTTCGCCCATCCGCAGCACGAGCGCACCAAGCTGTTCCTCAGCCAGATTTTGCGCTGAGCGCTACGTGATGGTGACGGCAACAGGCGGCGACGGAATGCCGTTCGCCACCACGACCAGATTATAGGCTCCGGGCGGCACATCGCCGGGCACGGTCACCTGCGTTGTGATCACCGTGCGCGCCGGTGGCGACGCCCATGCTCGGCAGCGTTCCGGCGCTGTGATTGGCGGTACGGCAATAGCGCACGCCTTTGCGCCGCAGGCCCTCCAGCCGCACAATCGGGTAGTTGGTTGCCGCGGTATAATCGTCGCCATAGGCGCTGGCGTTGGACAGGCCGTTGAACTGCGTGCCGGAAACGGCCGCGCTAGCGCCCGCCGCGATCGAGGCGGGTGCGGAAGTGATGGCTGGACGCCAGGCGTTGTCGGGCACGTCGCTGCTGCGGAATAGATAGAACGCGCTGTCGTCTTCGCGCGCCCAGAAGATGTCGCCCGAGGGCAGCACCAGCAGGCGGCCGACAAAGGTTGGGCAGTTCGAGTTCGGTGCGTCGCCGGAGGCGGCAAGCGTGCCGGCGACCGGGTCGAACTCGAAGAAGGTGCAGGGGCTGTTGTAATTGCCCGACACGCCATCGAGCGGCGCGGCCGGAAACAGCACCTTGCCGCCGGGCTCGAGCGCGGCCGGCCCGTCTTTGCCGCCCTGCGGCTGGGTGCCCCGGTTGGGGATCGTGGGGCCGGCGCTCCAGCTGCCGGCCGCGGTCGGCGTCGCGCCCTGCGTATAGAGCGCCGTATTGCCGGCATTGGCGCCGATAAAAAACGCCCGGCCGTCGGTCAGCAGCACGCCCGCCCCGATTTCGGACGAGGAAGTCTCGACGATATTGGCGGCCAGCGCGCCCGCGCTCACCCAACTGTCCGAGACTGGGTCGTATTTCTCGGCATTGGGCGTGCTAAGACATTTCGGCGTCACCACCGTGCCGTCGCGCATCAACACCCAACTCTCCTCGGACGGCCGGATGCTCTTGGCGCCGCCGGTCACCGTCCAGGTAAGCGTTGCCGGGTCGAGGGTGAATGTCTGCGTGCCGTTGAGGTCGCCGATCAGCAGACGGCCGTCGGCCAGCATGCAGCAGGCGGCATCGCCGACTTGCGCCAGTCCGCCCGGCGTCGGTATCGGCGCCCAGGAATTGGCCACCGGATCGTAGATCTCGCATTTATTGGTTTCGTCCTGCGCGTTGCCGCCGCTGACGTCGCTGTATTCGCCACCGGCGACCACCAGCCGTCCGTCGGCAAGCACGGCCGAGCCGAAATATTTGCGGCCGTTGATGCTGTCGGCCATGCGAATCCAGGTGCCGCCTTCGTAGCGGCCAGAACCGTCTGGCGCGAGTTTCCACCAGCGCCGCGTGCCGTAGCCGGATGCGCATTCGTTCATGAAGATCGAGCCGTCGGTCAGCAGAAAGGCCGCGCCGCCGTTGCCGCTGATGCAGAAGATGTAGACGAACCAGGTCCAAGCCAGGCAAATCCAGCGCGCGATCCAGAACCAGGCCAGGCACACCCATTTGGCGACCCAATACCAGGCTTGGCAGACCCAATTGGCGACCCAGTACCAAGCCTGGCAAAGCCAGCCCGCGATACAATTCCAGGGGCTGTACCAATGACACTCGTTCAAAAAAGACGAGGCGCATTGGTTGCTTCCTTCGTCCGCCCATTGCGAACACTGGTTGCTGCCCTGGTCGGCCCATTGCGAGCAGGCAAACGAGCCTTCGTCGGCCCATTGGTTGCAGCTCAAATAGGCGACGATGCGGCGCGACGAGCAGATGGTCGGCATGGCGATCCAGGTGCCGGGCATGACTAGACCTCCGTGGGGTGCGGTTGAAGCGAGAGGAGTTTTTCGATTTCACGGCCGAGGCGCGAGCGCGCGTAGGCAAGGCCGAGCCATTTGCCGATGCCGGCTGCGATCAGTCCGCCCAAAAAAGCGATCGGCAGGCGCCAGAAAAAACCGGCGCTGAGACCGTAGGAGAAGATGAGCCAGGCGACGAGCGACGCGCACACGGCGAGCATCGCCGCGGCGCCGGCGGCGCAGCCGCAGGCGTTGCTGTAGCCGGCAAGCTTGGGCTCGGCGCTCGCGCGCCACGTCCCGCGGCAGCCATGGCAGGTCGAGGCGCAGCGGCCGCATCGCGGCGATGCGCGGCTGAGCGCGCAGCGCACGCAAATCCTCGGCCGAGCGGATGACCAGCGCGGCTGGCGCCGTCGGATGTCCGCCAATCGTTCGCACGTCGCCCCCGCGGGTCGGTGGAACGGCGGCATGTTACCCATCAAAAGTAGCGGATGTCGATATTGCAATCTTTAGCTAAAATGGACGCGCCGGCCACGCATTCGAAGCCGCGACCGCGCCGAAGCTTGGCGCGACACAAATCGAAGGGAGGGGGCCATGAGCGCCGCCAATATCGCACTTGCGCAAAGCCTGTACGCCGCGTTCGGGCGCGGCGACATCGAAACCATCGCCGCCGCCTGCGCGCCGAATATACGCTGGCAGGTCAAGGGCCGCCGCGAGGACTATCCGACCCTCGGCGTCTGGAACGGGCCGGCCGGCGTGCGCGACTTCTTCAAGCTGGTCGGCGAGACGCAGAGCGCCGTCGCCTTCACGCAAGACGAGTTTCACGCCGCCGGCGACACCGTCGTCGTGCTCGGCAATTATCGCTGGACCGTGCGCAAGACCGGCAAGCCGGCCGACGCCGACTTCGTGCACGTGTTCACGCTCAAGGACGGCAAGGTGACGGCGTTCCGCGAGTTCACCGACACCGCGCAATTCGCGCAAGCCTGGCGCGGCTGATCAACGCGCCAGCGGGCCGTCGGCCTTGCGCCAGGCGTCGAGGCCGCCTTCGACGTGCAGCGCGGAGACGATGCCGGCGTCCTGCGCCGCCTGCACCGCCATGGCCGAGCGCTCGCCGAAGGCGCAATAGAACACGATGCGCCTGTCGCTCGCGCGCGCGAGCTCGCGCAACATGCCGCCGGGGCCGATGTTCTTCTGCAGGTCGCCATAGGGCGCGTGCAGCGAGCCCGGAATGCTGCCGTGCTTGTCGCGTTCGCTGGTTTCGCGCAGGTCGACGAAGGCGATGTCGGGCCGGCCGACCATGCGCGATCGCGTTCTTGGCGTCGAGCGCCCAGCCGCGGCGCGCGATCTCCTGCTGCGCCAGCCCGATCTTCATGTTGGACGGCACCGCCACGTCCATCATCTTCGGGTTGGGCAGGTTGAGGCTCGCCATCAGCGCGACGTATTCGTCGATCGATTTGACCTGCAGGCGCGGATTGTAGCGCTTCTCCTCGCCGATGGTGGAGACGGTGTCGCCTTTGTAGTCGTGCGCCGGAAAGACCAGCGTCTCGTCCGGCAGGCGCAGCAATTTGCCGAACAGCGATTCATATTGCATGCGCGCGTCGCCGTTCTGGAAATCGGTGCGGCCGGTGCCGCGGATCAGCAGCGTGTCGCCGGTGAACACGCGGTCGCCCATCACGAAGCTGTAGGAATCGTCGGTGTGGCCGGGCGTGTAGAGCACGTCCATGCTCACGCCCTCGATGGTGAGCCTGTCGCCTTCGGCGAGCCGCATCGACACCACGTCGGCCTTGGTGTTCTCGCCCATCACGGTGATGCAATGCGTGCGGTCGCGCAGCGCGCCGAGGCCGGTGATGTGGTCGGCGTGCAGATGCGTGTCGACCGCCTTGACCAGCCTGAGGTCGAGCTCGCGGATCAATTGCAGATAGCGGTCGACCTTCTCCAGCACGGGATCGATGATCAGCGCCTCGCCGCCGGCGCGGCTGGCGAGCAGATAGGAGTAGGTGCCGGACACGCTGTCGAACAATTGGCGGAAGATCATCGGGACCCTTGCGCGCTGCCGTCAGGTCACATGCAGCATTTTATATGTAAGGACCGGCGCGCGGCAATGTCAGTCTTTGGCGACCGGCAAATCCGCCCGCGAACCCCATTCCGACCAGGAGCCGTCGTAGATGCGCGGCAACGGCTTGCCGAGCGCGTCGAGGCCGAGCGCCAGCACCACCGCGGTGACGCCGGAGCCGCAACTGGTGATGATCGGCTGGTCGGTATCGACGCCGGCTTTCTTGAACGCGGCCGCGATCTTTTCGGGCGCGGCGAGACGGCCGTTCTCGACGATCTCGGTGAACGGCACGTTGCGCGCGCCCGGCATGTGGCCCGAGCGCAGGCCGGCGCGCGGCTCGGCCTCGCGGCCGGCAAAGCGCCCGGCCGAGCGCGCGTCGACCACCTGCGCGCTTTCGTCGTTGAGCGCCATCTGCACGTCGCGACTGCATGGCGACCGCGCCGGTGTCCATCTCGGCCTTGAATTGTCTTGGCCGGCCGCTTGACCTCGCCGGCTTCGGTCGGGCGGCCTTCCGCTTTCCAAGCCGGCAAGCCGCCGTCGAGAATGTAGACGTTCTTGGCGCCGAAGATGCGGAAGGTCCACCACACGCGCGGCGCCGAATAAAGCCCGCTGCCGTCATAGACCACGATGGTGTCGGTCTCGGCGATGCCGAGCGCGCCGACCATGTCGCCGAACTGGTCGGGTCCCGGCAGCATGTGCGGCAGGTCGGTGGAATGGTCGGCGATGGCGTTGATGTCGAAGAACACCGCGCCGGGGATGTGGCGCGGCGAGATATTCGGCCTTGGCGTCGCGCTTCTGCGTCGGCAGGTAATAGGAGCCGTCGACCACGACGACCTTGCCGAGATTGTCGGCCAGCCATTCGGTGGACTTCAGCCAGCGGCTGCTGGGCGTCTTGGAGTCGGCCATGGAGCTTTGCTTTCTGTTCAATCCTCGTCATGCCGGCTTTATGCCGGGCATCCACGCCTTGTAAAGGCCAACCGTAAAGGCGTCGATGGCCGGACAAGCCCGGCCATGACGGACACTATACCAACGCAATACGCACGCGCCGGTTCTGCTTGCCCTTCTTCTCGATCTGCGTGACGCGCACCGGGCCGATCTCGGCGGTCGTGCGCACATGGGTGCCGCCGCACGGCTGCAGGTCGAGCCCGGCGATTTCGATCAGCCGCACGCGGCCGGTGCCCATCGGCGGCTTCACCGACATGGTCTTGACCAGGCCGGGATTGGCTTCGAGTTCGGCATCGCTGATCCAGCGGTCGGACACGGCGGCGTCGGACGCGATCATCTCGTTAACTTTGGCGGTGATGGCGTCCTTGTCGAGGCCGGCCTCCGGAATGTCGAAATCGAGCCGGCTTTCGGCTTCGCCGACCGAGCCGCCGGTCACCGCATAAGGCAGCACGGCGGAGAGCAGATGCAGCGCGGTGTGCATGCGCATGCGCGCGTGGCGTCTGTCCCAGTCGATGGCGGCGCTGACCGCGTCGCCGACGGAGAGGGCAGGGGCGCCTGCGGCTGGGACATGCGCGATCTCGGTTTTGGCGGCGTCGGTGTAGACCGCGTTGGCGATCGGCACCGTTCGCCCGTCGGCTGTGGTGAGCGCGCCGGTGTCGCCCGGCTGGCCGCCGGAATTGGCGTAGAACACCGTGCGGTCGAGCACGATGCCGCCTTGCTCGGTGACGGCGACGACGCGCGCCGCGCATTCCTGCAAATAGGAATCGTCGCGGAACAGGCACTCGGTTGCCATGGCCTCAACTCTTCACAAACGGCGGCGTGATGTTGCTCTTGCGCTCCAGCCAAGCCGGCACCGGCAAGTTCTTCGCGCGCAGGAATTCCGGATCGAACAGCTTGGACTGATAGCGCGTGCCGAAATCGGCCAGCACCGTGACGATGGTATGGCCGGGGCCGAGTTCTTTCGCCAGCCGGATCGCGCCGGCGACGTTGATGCCGCTCGAGCCGCCGAGGCAGAGCCCCTCGTGCTCGAGCAGATCGAAGATGATCGGCACGGCCTCCTCGTCGGGAATGAGATAGGCCTTGTCGACGATCATCTCCTTGACGATCGCGCGTCACCCGCCCGAGCCCGATGCCCTCGGTGATCGAGCCGCCTTCGGTGAGCTTGGCCTCGCCGTCCTTGAACAGATGGTACATCGCGGCGCCGCGCGGATCGGCGACGCCGATGACGACATCCTTCTTCTTCTCCTTCAGGTAACGCGACACCCCGGCGAGCGTGCCGCCGCGTGCCGACCGAGCAGATGAAGCCGTCGATCTTGCCGCCGGTATCGTTCCAGATCTCGGGCGCGGTCGAGACATAATGCGCTTTGCTGTTGTCGAGATTGTTCCACTGGTCGGCGAAGATGACGCCGTTCTTCTCGGTCTTCTTCAATTCCTCCGCCAGCCGGCGCCCGACATGCTGGTAATTGTTCGGGTTGCTGTAGGGCACCGCCGGCACCTCGACCAGTTCGGCGCCGAACAGCCGCAACACGTCCTTCTTTTCCTGGCTCTGCGTCTCCGGGATGACGATGATGGTGCGATAGCCGCGCGCGTTGGCCACCAGCGCGAGCCCGATGCCGGTATTGCCGGCGGTCGCCTCCACCACCAGCCCGCCCGGCCGCAGCTCGCCGCGCTTCTCCGCCTCCAGGATCATCTGGCGGCCGGCGCGGTCCTTCACCGACCCGCCGGGGTTCATGAATTCGGCCTTGCCGAGGATGGTGCAGCCCGTGGCGGCCGAGGCGGCTTTGAGCTTGATCAAAGGCGTATTGCCGATCGCCTCGACGACGTCGTCGCGAATTTGCATGGCTTAATCCGCCGTCCTTCAACCCCGTTGCGCAAGCTAGTGGAGGGGCTTTGCCCTCACAAGGCCGCCGCCGTTAACCCTGACCGGCCGAAAATGCACGCTTTGTAGCCGTTCGCGCAACGTCCCCGAAACCATAACGGCGCATCGGGCGGCGGTACCGGGACACGTTCACCAGTTGTTTTCCCGCCGGCTTTATTCGTGGCCAGCCGGGGATTCAGCCAAACCAGAGCCCCAGGGAACGGGACCGAGCGATGAATCTCGACGTCAATACCCTCTTCATGGTGACCATCTATGTGGAGGCCATCCTCGGCCTGTTGCTGCTGTTTGCCTGGGCGCAGAACACGGCGATCCACGCCGTCGCCTGGTGGGGGTTCGCCCATCTGCTGCGGGCGGCGTCGGTCATGCTGTTCGGCATGTACGGCAGCGCGCCCGATCTCATCTCCATCGATTTCGCCAACGCCTTGCTGTTCACCGCCTTCGCGGTGACCTGGACCGGCGCGCGCGTGTTCGACGGCCGCCCGGTCGAGCCGGTCTATCTCGTCACCGGCGCGGTGATCTGGCTCTTGGTCTGCCGCCTGCCGGTGATGACCGACGCGGTCGCGGCGCGCGCGCTGCTCGCCTCCGGCATCATCGCCGCCTACACTTGGCTCACCGCGTTCGAATTCTGGCGCGGGCGCGCCGAGCCGCTGGTGTCGCGCTGGCCGGCGATCTTCATGTTGTTCGCGCACGGCGCGCTGTTTTTGCTGCGCACGCCGCTGGTGGAATTGCTGCCGTGGTCGCCGACCGACGGCAACGTGTTCGGCAGCGTGTGGCTGACGGTGCTGTCCTTCGAAGCGCTGCTGTTCACGATCTCGATCGCCTTCATCCTGCTCGCTATGGCGAAAGAGCGCACCGAATTGCGCCACCGCACCGCCGCCATGGTCGACCCGCTGACCGGCATCGCCAATCGCCGCTCGTTCCTGCACGACGCCGGCGTGCTGGCCAAGCGCCACAGCGCCAATCCGCATCCGACCGCGGTGTTGCTGATCGACCTCGACCACTTCAAGTCGATCAACGACCGCTTCGGCCACGCGCTCGGCGACCGCGTGCTGGAAATTTTCACCGACGCCGCGCGCGCCTCGCTGCGCGCCTCCGACCTGATCGGCCGCCTCGGCGGCGAGGAATTCGCCGCCGTGCTGACCGACACCAGCAAGGAGAAGGCGGTGGCGGCGGCCGAGCGCGTGCGCGAGACCTTCGCCAAGGCCGCGCAGGAGGTCGACAACCGTCCGGTCGGCGCCACCGTCAGCATCGGCGTCGTGCATTGCGAGGCGCCGGTGCTCGACATGGTCAACCTGCTGGCGCAGGCCGACCAGGCGCTCTATTTCGCCAAGGAGCGCGGTCGCAACCGTGTCGAAGTGACCAGCTTCTCGCTCGGGGCCCTGCCGGGCGACAGCATGCCGGCGCGAGCCACCGACGCGGTTGCCTCGATCACCGCCAAAACCGCCGCCTGAGCGAGGCTCGCGCACGCGCCGGCGCGATAGTTCGCCCGCCAAAAATTGGATTGCGCCGCGAAACGCCAAGCTGAAGGCGTGACGCGCTGCCGCGTCCCGGCCAATTGACCTGCGCCTTCGAATTAGTCCACTTTAGGACGAGTGGGCCGGAAATGCCGGCTCGTCGAATAGTGGGATTCCAAACTAATTCAAGGAAGTAGGGAGGATGCGATGAAGATTTTGCGTTTGCTGGGGTTAGCCGCCCTGGCCGTGACGGTGGGCGGCGGCGCCCAGGCGGCCGACGTCAAGATCGGCGTGGTGCTGCCGTTCAGCGGCGCCAATGCCGACCTCGGCCACCAGATCGACAAGGCGTTCGACCTTTACGTCAAGCTGCACGCCAAGGACATCGCGCCGCACAAGGTCACCATCGTCAAGCGCGACGAAGGCCCGCCGACCGGCGCGGTCGCCAAGACCGTCACCACCGAGCTGATCACCAACGACAAGGTGCAGCTGGTCACCGGCTTCGTGTTCTCGCCGTCGGCGATCGCGCTCGCCCCCACCATCACGCAGGCCAAGGTGCCGATGGTGATCGCCAATGCCGGCACCGCCTGGATCACCAATCTGTCGCCCTACATCGTGCGGCTGTCGTTCAGCATGTGGCACCCGGCGTTTCCGATGGGCGCCTACGCGCATGACAAAGTCGGCTGCAAGACCGCGGCCGTCGCCTACACCGACTTCCCGCCGGGCAAGGATTCGGTCGAGGCCTTCACCAAGGGCTTCGAGAAAGTCGGCGGCAAGATCGTGCTGTCGATCCCGATGGGCTCGCCGGTGCAGGTGCCGGACTTCACGCCGTTCTTCCAGCGCATCAAGGACGCCAAGCCCGATTGCATGTACGTGTTCATTCCGTCCGGCGCGCATGCGACCGGCGTGATGAAGGCCTACGGCGAGCTCGGCCTGCGCAAGGCCGGCGTCAAGCTGATCGGCCCGATGGACCTGATCCCCGACAACAAGTTGCAGGACATGGGCGACGCCGCCATCGGCACCATCGTGATGGGCCACTACGCGGTCGACCTCGCCAACGCGCAGAACAAGGCCTTCAACGAGGAATGGCACAAGGCCTATGGCAAGGACTCCTATCCGGACTTCATGTCGGCGGCCGGCTGGGACACCATGCATGCCATCTTCGACACCATCAAGAAGCTCAACGGCGACCTGGCCGACGGCGCCAAGGTGGTCGAGGCGATGAAGGGCTGGTCGGCCGACGGGCCGCGCGGCCACGTCATGATCGATCCGGCCACGCGCGACATCGTGCAGGACGAGCACGCCATGGAGGTCTATCGCAAGCCCGACGGCAAGCTGGGCGAGAAGATCCTCGGCACCACCAAGGCGGTGAAGGACGAGTGCAAGGAGCTCAAGCTCGGCCGCTGCGGTTCTTAAAACCGGCGCGAATTGACAGCGAACGGCGCCGCCGCGCATAACGGCGCGGCGGCGTTCTCATTGACGAGGGTGGGGCTCGTGCCGCAGGTCGCCAGCATCGCCGTCAGCATTCTGTTCGACGGCTTGGCTTACGCCATGTTCCTGTTCATCACCTCCGTCGGCCTGTCGGTGACGATGGGGCTGATGGGCTTCGTCAACCTGGCGCACGGCGCCTTCGCCATGGCCGGCGGCTACATCGTCGTCACGCTGACGCGCTCCTACGGCGTCGGCTTCGTGCCCTCGCTGCTCATCGCCGCGGTCATCGTCGGGGTGGCGAGCGTGCCGTTCGAGCGCTTGCTCTACCGCCGCTTCTACAAGGCCACCGACCTCGAGCAGGTGCTGCTCACCATCGGCCTCGCCTTCATGGCGATCGCGACCTTCACGTATTTCTACGGGCCGATCCCCAAATCGGTGCCGCTGCCGAACTGGCTGCAAGGCGACATCAATCTCGGCTTCCGCCTGTTCCCGAGCTACCGCGCCTTCCTGATCGTGCTCGGCGCCGCGCTCATCGCCGTGCTCTGGTACGCCTTCGAGCGCACCAATATCGGCGCCAAGATCCGCGCCGCGGTCGACAACCGGCGCATGGCGGAATCGGTCGGCATCAATGTCGACCGGCTGTTCACGCTGACCTTCGCGCTCGGCTCCGGGCTCGCCGCGCTCGGCGGCGGGCTCGCCATCCAACTGTTCGGGCTGTCGCCGAGCTTCGCCGTCATTTACCTCGTGCTGTTTTTGATCGTGGTCGCGGTCGGCGGCCTCGGCAGCCTCAAGGGCACGCTGCTGGCGGCGCTGGTGCTCGGCGTCTTCGACACCGCCGGCAAATATCTCATGGCGGATGCCGGCGGCTTCTTCATCTATGCCGTCACCGTCGCCGTCCTTCTGATCAAGCCGGCGGGGTTCTATGGCCGCGAGTGACGCAAAGCCGCCGGCCGCCGCCCGCAGCCAGGCGCGCGAACGCGCCGTCGCCTATCTGACCAGCCGGCATCGTTTCCGGCTGGCGGAAGCCTTGCCCTGGCTGCTGGCGCTCGCCGCCTATTTCCTGTTGCCCGACCGCATGACCTTCGGCGGCCAGGTGCTGATCATGGTCATGTTCGCGCTCTCGCTCGATCTGATCCTCGGCTATGCCGGCATCGTCACGCTCGGCCACGCCGCGTTCTTCGGCATCGGCGCCTACACGGTCGGCTTGCTGGCGGCGCGGCTCGGCTATAGCGAGCCGATTTCCGGCCTGATCGCGGCCGCGCTGGTCGCCGGCCTGGTCGGCTTCATCACCGGCTGGTTCCTGCTGCGCTATCGCGGGCTGACGCTGCTGATGCTGACGCTGGCGACCGCCATCATGCTGCAGGAGACCGGCAACCTGCGCTCGGACATTTCCGGCGGCTATGACGGCCTGCCCGGGCTGACCATCGCGCCGCTGTTCGGCGTCTTCCAGTACGACCTCTACGGCCACGTCAATTATCTCTACGTGCTCGGCGTGCTGGCGGTGGTCTTCTTTTTCGTGCGCCGCATCGTCTATTCGCCGTTCGGGCAGGCGCTCACCGGCATCCGCGAAAACGTGCGGCGCATGCACGCCATCGGCTCGCCGGTGCACCGCCGGCTGGTGACGGTCTACACCATCGCCGCGGCGATCGCCGGCGTTGCCGGCGCGCTGTTCACCCAGACCAACGCCTACGTGACGCTGACGGTGTTCGACTTCGACGTCTCCGCCAAGGTGATGGTGATGCTGATCCTCGGCGGCACCGGGCGGCTCTACGGCGCCTTTGTCGGCGCGGTGGTCTACATGGTGCTGGAGGATTATTTCTCCAAGCTCTCGCCCGACCTTCTGGCAGTTCGGCATCGGCCTGCTGCTGGTGCTGGCGGTGCTGTTCGCGCGCCGCGGCCTGCTCGGGCTGATCGAGGATGCCGGGCGCTATTTCGCGCGGGGCAAGCCATGAGCGTTGCCGCGCTGCAAGTGCAGGGCCTCAACCGCGCCTTCGGCGCGCTGCCGGTGACGCGCGACGTCGATCTGACGCTGGAGAAGCGGCGCGCGCCGCGCGCTGATCGGGCCGAACGGCGCCGGCAAGACCACGTTGGTCAACCTGATCACCGGCGCGCTCAAGCCGCATTCCGGCCGCGTGCTGCTCGACGGCGAGGACATCACCGCTGACCGGCCAGGCCGAGCGCGCGCGCCGCGGGCTGGCGCGCACCTTCCAGATCAACCAGTTGTTCCGCGGCCTGCCGGTGCTGGAAAACGTCGGCATGGCGATCAGCGAGCGCGACGGCCACGGCAACAATATGTGGCGCGCCGCTCGGCTCGACCCGCGTGGTGCATCGACGAGGCGCTCGACTATCTCGACTCGCTGCGGCTGGCCGACGATGCGCTCAAGCTGGTGCGCGAACTGCCCTACGGCCGCCAGCGCCTGGTCGAGATCGCCATCGCGCTGGCGCAGAAGCCGCGCGTGCTGCTGCTCGACGAGCCGGCGGCCGGCGTGCCGTCGTCGGAAAGCCATCTCATCCTCGACGTGGTGGCCGCGCTCGATCCCGACATCGCCATCCTGATCATCGAGCACGACATGGACGTGGTGTTCCGCTTCGCCAAGGAGATCACCGTGCTGGTGCAGGGCGCGGTGTTCACGCAAGGCACGCCCGAGGAGATCATGGCCAACGCCGCGGTGCGCGCGGTCTATCTCGGCGAGGAAAGCCACCGCGGAGGCCGCCATGGCTGAGCCGGCGCTGGCGCTCGAGCGGGTCTTCGCCGGCTACGGCGAGACCGTGGTGCTGGAGGACATCGCGCTCACGCTCGGCGCCGGCGAGACGCTGTCGATCATCGGCCGCAACGGCGTCGGCAAATCGACGCTGCTCGCCACCGTCATGGGCCACACCACGCTGCACGGCGGCGCGCATCCGCCTGCACGGCGCCGACATCGTCAAATGGCCGACCTACCGGCGCGTCACCGGCGGGCTCGGCCTGGTGCCGCAGGAGCGCGAGATTTTTCCCTCGCTGACCTTGCGGGAAAATCTCGAGGTCGCGGCGCGTCCCGGGCAATGGACGGAGAAGGCGGTGTTCGAGCTGTTTCCGCGGCTCGCCGAGCGCGCCGGCAACCGCGGCAACCAGCTTTCCGGCGGCGAGCAGCAGATGCTGGCGATCGCGCGCGCGCTGATCGGCAATCCGACCGTGCTGCTGATGGACGAGCCCTCGGAGGGGCTCGCGCCGGTGATCGTCGAGGAACTGGCGCGCGCGGTGAAGCGGCTGGCGCAGGCCGGCGGCCTGGCGCTGATCCTGGTCGAGCAGAATACGCGGCTGGCGCTCGACATCGCCGCGCGCGCGGTGGTGATGGACCGCGGCCACATCGTCTATGACGGCGCCGAGCGCGGCGCTGCGCGACGATCCGGCCCGGCTCGAGCAATTGATCGGCGTGGTGAAGGGCTGACCCGTTATGGGGCCGCCGCCCACGCATTGCCTTCCGCGCGCGCCGCAGGCATAGAGCGCGCATGAAGCGCAGCAGCGACCGCATCCTCACCACCCATGTCGGCAGCCTGATCCGTCCGCAGGCCTTGCAGGATTTCCTGCGCGCCAAGCAGAGCGGCAAGCCTTACGACGAGAAGGCCTACCAGACGTGCCTTGCCGACTCCGTCGCCGAAGTGGTGCGCCAGCAGGCCGAAGACCGGCATCGACGTGTCAGCGACGGCGAGTTCGGCAAGTCGATCTCGCTGGTCGCAATACGCGCTCGAGCGCCTGTCCGGCTTCGAGCGCCGCCCGATCAAGAGCGAGACCGCCAATCCGTTCAAGCGCGGCGCCGACCGCACGCGCTTTGCCGAATTCTACGCCGAGCTCGACGCGCGCGAAGGCGTCGCCACCACCACCGAAGCGATCTGCGTCGGGCCGATCCAATATACCGGGCAGGCCGAGCTGCAGCGCGACATCGACAATTTCAAGGCCGCGCTCAAGGGCGTGAAGGTCGAAGAGGCCTTCCTGCCGGTGGCGGCGCCGGCGAGCGTGATCCCCGACCGCAAGAACGAATACTACAAGAACGACGACGAGCTGCAGGCGGCGATCGCGCAAGCCATGCGCACCGAATACAAGATGATCATCGACGCCGGCTTCCTGGTGCAGCTCGACGACGCGCGCAACGCCGTCACCTATGACCGCATGGTGCCGCCGGCGAGCTTCGAGGACTACCGGCGCTGGCTGGCGCAGCAGGTCGAGATCATCAACCACGCCATCGAAGGCCTGCCGGCCGATCGCATCCGCTATCACGTCTGCTGGGGCACCTGGCCGGGCCCGCATGTCAGCGACGTGCCGCTGAAAGACATCGTCGACCTGATCCTGCAAGGTGAAGGTCGGCGCCTATGTGATCGAGGGCGCCAATCCGCGCCACGAGCACGAATGGCAGGTGTGGAAGAACGCCAAGCTCGGGCCGGGCCAGGTGCTGATCCCCGGCGTCATCAGCCACGCCACCAATGTGGTGGAGCATCCCGAACTGGTGGCCGAGCGCATCGTGCGGCTGGCGAAAATCGTCGGCCGCGAGAACGTCATCGCCGGCACCGATTGCGGCTTCGCGCAGGGGCCGTTCCACCGCCGCGTGCATCCCTCGATCATGTGGGCGAAGCTGGAGGCGCTGGCCGCGGGCGCGCGGCTTGCGAGCAAGGAACTCTGGTCCTAGGCTTTCGGTTGAAGAACATCCGACGGAGGCTTGCCATGAACGTCAACGCCCAGCCCGCCAAAGGCCTTGCCATCCCGTTCGATCACAGCCGCCTCGACCGGCTGATGGAGGAGGCCGGCATCGACGTCGTGCTCGCCACCTCCAAGCACAACGTGCAGTATCTGCTCGGCGGCCACCGCGCCAATTTCTTCGACTACATGGATGCGACCGGCGTCACCCGTTATCTGCCGGTGCTCGTCTATCCCAAGGGCGCAGCCGGAGAAGGCCGCCTATATCGGCCACCGCCTGGAAAAATTCCAGCATCCAGAACAAGCCGCTGTGGACGCCGGAGACGCAGACCAACACCTCCGGCTCGGTCGACGCCATGCAGAAGGCGGTCGACCACATCCGCAAGGCCGGCATCAAGACCAAGCGCATCGCCGCCGAATTCGGATTCCTGCCTTACGACGCCTCGCAGCGTCTTGCGCGCCGCCTTTCCGGACGCCGAATGGGTCGACGCGCTGTTCGTGCTCGAGCGCCAGCGCGTGAAGAAATCGCCGGACGAATTGGCAAGACTGAAACACGCCTCCGAAGCGGTGCTCGATTCCATGCAGGCGGTGATCGCCAAGACCCCGCCCGGGCACGACCAAGGCCGAGGTGGTCGAGGCGCTGCGGCGCGAGGAAACCAACCGCGGGCTCACCTTCGAATATTGCCTGATCACCGTGCGGCACCAGCATGAACCGCGCGCCGTCCGAGCAGAAATGGGAGAAGGGCGACATCATGTCGATCGACTCCGGCGGCAATTACCACGGCTATATCGGCGACATCTGCCGCATGGCGATCCAGGGCGAGCCGGATGCCGAGCTCGACGATCTGCTCGGCGAGATCGAGAGCATCCAGCGCGCGGCGTTCAAGCCGATCACGCGCCGGCGCCATGGGCGCGGAGATTTATGCCGCCGCCGAGCCGCTGGTGCAGAAATCCAAGCACCACAATCACCTGGAATTTCTGGCGCACGGCATGGGCATGGTCAGCCACGAAGCGCCGCGGCTCACCGATCGCGGGCCGGTGCCTTATCCGAGCGACCGATGCGCGAGATGCCGCTGGAAGCGGGCGAGGTGGTCTCGGTCGAGACCACGCTTCTGCATCCGGCGCGCGGCTTCATCAAGCTCGAGGACACCGTGGTCGTCACCGAAGCGCGGCCACGAGATCTACGGCGAAGGCGCGCGCGGCTGGAACAAGGCGGGGACGGCAGCGTGTCGCGCGCAAGCACGTAGTGCGATCCGTCTTCGGCGTCGGATCCGCTTGCGCGGACTGAGCGCAGCGCTTACGCGCGCTCTGGCGTCGATCTCCGCCGCCATCGCGCGCAAGGGCTGCGCCACCGTCACCGGGTAGTCGGACGGCTCCAGCCGCTCGAGCGCGCTCGGGCAGGCGCGCGAGCTCGCGCGCGGCGCGTTCGCGGATTTGCGCGAGCGTCGGCGCCGGCGCAGCCGCTTGCCGCCGCGCATCACCGGCACGATCAAAGTTTCGCCCGGCTGCTTGTCGGTTTCGAGCGACAGGATGTCGCCGCGCATGCGGCCGTGCAGATCGTAGGCGCGCCACACCTGCTTGCGGCCGGGCCAGGTCGCCTTGCCTTCGGACAATTTGCGCTTCGGCGTGCCGGCATATTCCTGCAGCTTGTAGGCGCAATCGAGCGCGGGCACGTCGACCGAGGCGTCGAGATTGACGCCGATGCCGAAGCCGTCGATCGGCGCCTTGCTCTTTCATCATGCTTTGCAGCACGTCTTCGTTGATGCCGCCGCTGACCAGGATGATGACGTCCTTCAGCCCGCCGGCGTCGAGGATGGCGCGCACCTTGCGCGCCATCGCGGTCGAGGTCGCCGCAGTCGATGCGCACGCCGCGGATGGCGATGCCGTCGGCCTCAAGCTTGCGGCGCCAGCGCCACGACTTTGCGCGCGCCGGCTTCGGTGTCGTAGGTGTCGATCAGCAGGATCACGCCGTCCGGCCGCGCGCGCGCGAAATTCTCGAACGCCTGCGTCTCGTCGTCGTGCACCTGCACGAAGGAATGCGCCATGGTGCCGACGATCGGCACGCCGTAGCGCTCGCCGGCGAGCACATTGGCGGCGCCGGCAAAGCCGGCGAGGTAGCTCGCGCGCGCCGAAAACAGCCCGGCCTCGGCGCCATGCGCGGTGCGCAGGCCGAAGTCGGACAGGATCTTGCCGGGCGCCGCCAGCACCATGCGCGCGGCCTTCGACGCGATCAGCGTCTGGAAATGCAGAATGTTGATCAGCCGCGTTTCGACCAGTTGCGCCTGCGGCAGCGGCGCGGTGATGCGGATCAGCGGCTCGTTGGGAAAGCAGACGGTGCCTTCCGGGATCGCATGCACGTCGCCGGTGAAGCGGAAGGCGCGCAGATAGTCGATGCAGGTTTGCCCGGAAGCGGCCGGTGCTTTTCAGCCAATCGATTTCGGCGGCGGAAAAGCGCAAGCGTCTCGAGATAGTCGAGCGCGTCGGCCAAGCCCGGCGGCGAGCAGAAAGCCGCGCCGCGCCGGCAGCCGCCGCACGAAGAATTCGAACACCGCCTCTTTGTTCTCGCCGCGGTCCAGATAGGCCTGGACCATGTTGAGTTCGTAGAGGTCGGTGGTGAGGGCGTTGCTGACGGGCGGCATGGTTGCAGGCGGTTTGGCGCCTCGCGGCCGGCGCTCGTTTTGGCGCTGCGACGTTGGTAAGTGCAAAGGTTTAAGCTGTCAAACGCAGCTATTTTATTAAACGATCGCTAACTCGGCCGCTGGACGATGGCCGCATGCGCGCGACCCATCGCGAGCGCCGGTGCAGAAGCCTTTCGGCCGCCGCGTCGTTTTTCAAGGCCCGCCCGCCAGCGCGGCGGCGCGTGCGCGCGGTTGCCGTGCCGGCGCCAGCCGCCGGCGGCGGCCAAGCCGGCTGCGCCGGTCGATGCGGAATTCGAGCAATGGAAGAGCGCGCGCCGGCGCAATTTCAAATTGCCGTGGCGGCAATTGTCGTTTCTGGCGACGGTATTTTTCGGCGTTGCCTCGCTCGCGCTGCCCGAGCGCGTGAACGACAACGTGCAATGGGTGCTCTATGCATTAATGGCGGCGAGCTTCTACGCCGGCATCGCCGGGCGGTGGCGTAAGGCCAAGCCATAACCGCAATAGAGTTGGCTCCCTGGGCTGGGATCGAACCAGCGACATTTCGATTAACAGTCGAACGCTCTACCGCTGAGCTACCAGGGAAAAGCCGTTAGCCTCTAGGCAACGGGCCTATAACAAAGCTCCATTGCTTTGCAAAGCCGCGAACGTCCGCCTTCGCTGCTTGGCAGCTTCGGCGCGACAGCCTTCGCCGGCTCGCCGAGTCGCTAGCCGCCGTTACGGCGGGCGAAGGCTGGAGGCCACGGCCGGAATTGAACCGGCGTACCCGGATTTGCAGTCCGCTGCGTAACCACTCCGCCACGTGGCCCTGGCCCTGGCTATATAGGAGCGGGCTACCTTCCACAACCCGCGGCGACAACGCCGCCGTTGGCTTGCCTTTTGCACATCCTTGCCGCAAAAAGCCGCGCAATTTCGCGCTCCGGCTCCGATGAGGCCTCGCGCATGACCGACTTTCGCCGCCGCGCGCCGTCACATGGTGGACGGCCAGGTCCGCACCGCCGACGTCACCGACCTGCGCATTCTGGCGGCCATGTCCGAGATGCCGCGCGAGCGGTTCCTGCCGCCGGCGCTGGCCGGCCTCGCCTATCTCGACCTCGATGTTCCGGTGAGCGCCACCCGCCGCCTGCTCAAGCCGATGGTGTTCGCCAAGCTCGATGCAGGCGCCCGACTTGAGCGGCGACCGAGCGCGTGCTCGATGTCGGCTGCGGCCGCCGGCTACGGCGCGGCCGTGCTGGCGCGTCTCGCCGGCCACGTCGTCGCGCTGGAAGAAGACGCAAGCCTCGCCGCAATCCGCGCAAGCCGCGCTCGCCGATGCGCCGAATGTCACCGCGGTCGGCGGCCCGCTAGCGGCGGGCTGGCCGCAGGGCGCGCCCTACGACGCCATCCTGCTGGAAGGCGCGGCCGAGCAAGTTCCGCGCCGCTTTGTTCGACCAGCTCAAAGACGGCGGCCGGCTCGCCTGCGTGCTGGGCGGCGGTCCGTCGGCCAAGGCGACGCTTTACCGCCGCAGCGGCGCCGATGTCGGCGGCCGGGCGATCTTCGATGCCGCCGCCGCGGTTCTGCCCGGCTTCGTCAAGCCGCCGGCCTTCGCTTTCTGACCAACCGCCGCAAAGCGTGGCTGAAAAGCCCCAAGCGCCCGGTTATCCGCAGCGCTGTTTGCGGCAGGGGTTTTATCCCGCGCCCCGGAAGCTTATGGTTCCCGACCCGCATGGGTTCGGGCGGCGAATCGCTGTCTCGGTTGCGCCGGTAGGGTAGTGGATGGAACTCGTTCGTAAGCCTTGGGGCGTGCTCGCGCTTGGCATCGCCTTGTGCGGCGTTGCGGCGGCGCCGGCCTCGGCGCAAACGCTCGAAGCCGCTTTGGTGCAAGCCTATCTCAACAACCCTTCGCTCAACGCGCAGCGCGCCGCCGTGCGCGCGACCGACGAGAACGTGTCGCAGGCGCTCGCCGGCTATCGACCGCGCGTGTCCGTCAACGCGACCGGCGGCGAGGTGACGTCCTCGACCACCACCAAGAACGCCTCGGCGCCGCCCGGCGGCTCGATCTATTCGACGCTCAGCCGGCTATAATTCGCCGGTGCAGGCCGGCATCACCGCCACCGCAGACCCTGTTCAACGGCTTCCAGACCGCCAACCGCACGCGCCAGGCCGAAAGCCAGGTGCTGGCCGCGCGCGAGACGCTGCGCAATTACCGAGCAGAGCGTGCTGCTCAACGCCGCCACCGCCTACATGAATTTGCTGCGCGACACCGCCATCCTCGATCTGCAGCGGCGCAACGTCGAAGTGCTGCAGGAGCAACTGCGCCAGACCCGCGACCGCTTCAATGTCGGCGAGGTCACCCGCACCGACGTCGCGCAGTCGGAGTCGCGGCTCGCCGCCGGCCGCTCGCAGGTGCTCACCGCCGAGGCCAATTACAAGTCCTCGGCCGCCACCTACCGCCTGGTGATCGGCAGTCGAGCCCGGCCAGGCTGGCGCCGGCAAGCCCGGTCGACCGTTTTTCGCCGCGCAATCTTGCCGCGGCGGTCGGCACCGGCACCGCCAGCCATCCGACCGTGACGCTCGCGCAATTCAACGTCGACGCCGCGCTGCTGGCGGTGAAGGTGGCGGAAGGCGCGCTCTATCCGACGCTGTCGGTCACCGGCAACTTACACCAAGAACTGGCTCGCCACGCAGAGCCTCGCCGTCATGGACAGCTACCAGGCCTCGGTGCTCGGCACGCTCAGCGTTCCGATCTACCAGGGCGGCGCCGAATATTCCTCGATCCGCCAGGCCAAGGAGACGCTCGGCCAGCGCCGGATCGATCTCGACACCGCGCGCGATCAGGCGCGCCAGACCGTGGTGCAGTCCTGGGGCCTGCTCGACGCCGCCAAGGCCAATATCGAGGCGACGCAGGCGCAGGTGCAGGCCGCCGAGATCGCGCTCAACGGCGTGCGCGAGGAAGCGCGCGTCGGCCAGCGCACCACGCTCGACGTGCTCAACGCGCAGCAGGAACTGGTGAACGCGCGGGTGGCGCTGGTCACCGCCCAGCGCGACCGGGTGGTGGCGTCCTACACGCTGCTGGCGGCGGTCGGCCGGCTGTCGCCGCAGGTGCTCGGGCTCGGCGTGCCGGTCTACGACGCGCGCGTGCACTACCAGCAGGTGCGCGACAGCTGGGCCGGCGTGCGCACTCCGGACGGCCGCTGACGCGGCGTTGCCATGTGTCCACAGCGTATCGGCGGCACATGCCGCATTCCGGCTGCCATCCTTGTGCCGCTCTGGCGTATAAATGGGCGTGACGGCGATTCGCGCCTGGCGATTCGCCGCGATCGCGCGAAGGTCTGCGGTCGGGAATGACGCAATGAGCCAAGCGGCGAAGGCCCAAGAGCCCTCGATGGAGGAGATCCTGGCCTCGATCCGGCGCATCATCGCCGATGACGACGCCGCCAAACCGGCCGAGCCGGCCGGCAAGCCGCCCGCCGCCGCCGCTCTGCCGCCGTGCCGCCGCCGCGCTGCCGCCGCGGCCGGCCGCAACAGGACGAGGCCGACACCATGCTGGCAGACAGCCGCCGCGAGCCGGCGCCGCGGCCGCCGACGTGCTCGATTTGACCGAAGCCATGACGGCGCCGCCGCCGCCGAGCCGGCGCCGGCGCCGACCTTCCGCACCATCGAGGCCGGGCCCGACGTGGTCTTCACCGACCGGGCGCCCGAGCCGCCGGAAGCGCCGCCGCGCGCGAAGAGCCGCCCGCGCGCATGGAAGAGCCGCGCCGCCAGTCGCAAGCCGCGGAGCCCGACCGCGCGCTGGTCTCGGCGCCACCGCCGCCGCGGTCGACAGCGCCTTCAATTCGCTGGCGCAGACCGTGCTCGGCAACAACGCGCGCACGCTCGAGGACCTGGTGAAGGAAATGCTGCGGCCGATGCTCAAGTCCTGGCTCGACGACAATCTGCCGGGCCTGGTCGAGCGCATCGTGCGCGCCGAGATCGAGCGCGTCTCGCGCGGTCGCACTAGCCATACCGTCAATCCGGCTTCACGCGATGGCCGCGCCGCGGGCAAGCAGCTGTGCCGCGCCGCTCCAGCCGCCAGTGACCCAGAGCGCCAGCACCGGCCACAGCAGCGCCGCCAGCACGAACACCGGCACCGCGCCGGCGCGGTCGACCACCGGCGCGGCGAGCGCGACGCCGGCGCTCTGCCCGAGAAACAGCGCCGAGGAAAAGCCGGCGACCGCGGTGCCGCGCGCCTCCGGCATCATCTGCGTGGCGTTGGTCTGCAGCGTGTTGTGCAGCATGTAGATAGCCGAAGCCGAGCACGCCGCAGGCAACAGAACGCCGTCTGCCAGATTGGCGCGGCGGCGAGCGTGACAAAGCCGATAAAACCGATCGCGCCGCCGCCGACCACCAGCCCGCGCTCGCCGATGGCGTGCACCAGCAAACGCACGGCGACCGCGTAGAGCACGCTGCCGAC